>CAYWTR010000001.1:0-323707 GCA_964461255.1 uncultured Fibrobacteraceae bacterium
GCCGACCTGCAAGAACGCATGGCAGGACGGCGACAGTCAGACCAGATACAATTTCAACGGCACAAGCTATTCCTTGCGCAGCCGCTCGATCTCCTCGAGCAGCACCCGCTCCAGATCGGCCTTGGCGACCTGGCGGTGGATCTTGCCGTCGCGGTAGATCGCGACCTTGCTCTTGCCCGCGGCGATGCCCAGATCGGCCGCCTTCGCCTCGCCGGGCCCGTTGACGATGCAGCCCATGACCGAGATCACGCGGTGGGCGGGCAGGTCCTTGGCCAGTTCCTCCACCTTCGCGGCCAGCGCCATCACGTCCACCTCGACCCGGCCGCAGGTGGGGCAGGCGACCACGCGCGCGTAGCGCGAACGCAGACCCAGCGCCGACAGCATGTGCCAGGCGGCCACGACCTCCTCGATCGGATCGGCGGCCAGCGAGATGCGCACGGTGTCGCCGATCCCCTCGGCCAGCAGCACGGACATCGCCGCCACCGAGCGGACGGTGCCGGCCTTCAGCGTGCCGGCCTCGGTCACGCCCAGGTGCAGCGGCTTGTCGCACACCGCCGCGAAGCGGCGGTACGCCTCGATCACCTCTTCCGGATCGCTGCTCTTGAGGCTGACGACCACGTCCGCGAACCCGACCGCCGCCAGCGCCTCGACCTCGTCCAGGCCGCTCTGCACCAGGGCGCCCGGCATGTCCCGGCGGCCCAGCTCCTCGTAACGCGAGTGCAGGCTGCCGCGGTTGACCCCCACGCGGATCGGCACGCCGCGGTCGGCGGCGGCGGCGGCGACCTCGCGCACCTTGTCCGCGGAGCCGATGTTGCCGGGGTTGATGCGCAGCTTGGCCACGCCTGCCCGCAGCGCGGCCAGGGCCATGGTGTGCTGGAAGTGGATGTCCGCCGCCAGCGGCACGCCCGCCTCGGCGACAAGGCGCGGCAACGCCGCGGCCGCGGCCTCGTCGTTGACGGTCACGCGCACCAGCTCCGCGCCAGCCGTGGCCAGCTCGCGGATCTGGGCCCGGGGCGCCGCGACAGCGCCGGTGCGGGGGCCGGGCATCGACTGCACCCGCACGGGAGCGCCGCCCCCGATCGCCAGCCCGCCCACCTGCACCTGCCGTGTCGCGCGGCGCGGCGCGGTCACGGGCGGCCGTCGCGTCTGCATCTCGTCCATGGTTTCTATCCTCACGCTAGGAAGCCAGGCGCGGGCCGGCCACGCGGACATCGCCCTCCCGGCTGGTCAGTCCGCTCTGGTCCAGGTACTCGAGCAGCGGGATGCCGAGCTTGCGTGACAGCCCGCTCAGCTCGCGGAACCGGCCGAAGGATAGCTCGGCTTCGCGGGCGAAGTGCGCACGCAGCGAGGCCGCCAGCGCCGCCAGCGGTTCGGCGTGCACATAGTAGTCGGTGGCCGCCTGCACCGCACGGCCGCGGTCGATCAGGTGCTTGAGGAACTCCTCCTCGCCCAGGCCGGGCACCGCCTCCAGACCGGCCTCCTCGCGGAAGGCGGCCAGCCCGGGCCACTGCAGACCGAAGCCTCGCAGCGCCTCCTCGCGGCGGCGCAGCGGCTCGGCCAGCGCCGGCGGCACCGGCGGGCCGTCGGGGCCGCGGGCGATGCGGTCGCCTGCGACCACCCAGCCGCCCGCCGCCGCCAGCGCCTCGCACAGCGCGCTCCACTCGTTGCGGCCGCCGTTGAAGCCCACGCGCCGCCGCGCCTCCTCCTTGGGGATGCCCAGACGCAGCGGGAAGCGCCGCGCGTGCTCGTCCACCAGCTCGCCGATGCGCGCCGCCAGCTCCTCCATCAGCGCCCGATCGTACAGCCGGTCCAGCACCGCCAGCGCCGCCTCGTCGCCGGCGTGGTCGCCGGCCTCGGCGCGCTGCAGGCCGGCCAGCCCCGCCTCGCGCAGGCGCTGGCGCAGCAGCGCCGCCGGATCGCCCCGCTCGCGCACGGCCAGCTCGGCCAGGGCCTGGGCGTCCAGGCGCTTGCGGCGCGGGGCGCCGGCCATCAGCACCACGCCGCCGGCGATGGTGGTCACCGGCGAGTAGAACCGCAGCACCAGCCGGTCGCCGGGCGCGGCGATCAGGGGCGCCTCCAGCTCCAGCTGCGCCAGCGCCGTGCGCGGGCCGGCCTCGCCGCCGGCCTCGGCCAGATCCAGCAGCGTGATCCGCCCCAGCACCTCGCGCCCGGCGTGGTGCACGTGCAGCCGCTGGCGGTTCTTCAGCGCTCCCCTGTAGTGCGCGACCAGATTGATGCGGACGTCGAGGCGCCGGCTGGGCGCGAGGCTGCCGGGCGTGATCACCTGATCGCCGCGCGCCACCTCCTCCCGCTTGACGCCGTGCAGGGCCAGCGCAAGCCTCTGCCCCGAACCGCCGCGCGCGACCACCGCCCCGTGCGCCTGGACCTCCCGCACCCGCAGCTTGCGCTCGCCCGGCTGCAGGGTCAGGATGTCGCCGGCGGCGACCTCGCCGCTCCAGCAGGTGCCCGTGACCACGACCCCCGCCCCCGGCAACGTGAAGACGCGATCGACCGGCAGGCGCAGCGCGCCGGCGCGCGAGCGCGGCGGCAGCGCGCCGGCCTCGGCGCGCAGGGCGCGCCGCAGCGCTTCCAGGCCCGCCCCGGTCGGCGCCGACACCTCCACGACCGGCTTGCCCTCCAGGAAGGTGCCGGCCACCAGGTCCCGGGCCTCGGCCGCGGCCACCGCGGCAAGGTCGCCGTCGACAAGATCGCGCTTGGTCAGGACGATCACGCCGCCCTTGACGCCCAGCTGCGCCAGGATCTCCAGGTGCTCGATCGTCTGGGGCATCACGCTCTCGTCCGCCGCCACGATCAGCATCGCCAGGTCCACGCCGCCCGCGCCGGCGACCATCTGCTTGACGAACCGTTCATGGCCCGGCACGTCGACCACGCCCAGCACCAGGTCATCGCCCAGATTCAGCTCGGCGAAGCCCAGCTCGATGCTGATGCCGCGCGCCTGCTCCTCTTTGAGACGGTCGGTGTCGGTGCCGGTCAGCGCCTTGACCAGCGCGGTCTTGCCATGGTCGACGTGGCCCGCCGTGCCCAGGACGAAATGCCGCACCGCGCCGCTCACGCCGCCACCCGGCGGATGCGCGCCCCCAGCGGCGCGAGCTTGGTCTCCAGCCGCTCGTAGCCGCGGTCCAGATGGTAGACGCGGTCGACCGTGGTCGTGCCCGCCGCCGCCATGCCCGCCAGGATCAGGGCGGCGCTGGCGCGCAGGTCGGTGGCCATGACTGGCGCCCCCTGCAGCCGCGGCACGCCGAACACGATCGCGGTGGCGCCGTCGAGCCGGATCTCGGCGCCCAGACGGCGCAGTTCGGCGACGTGGGTGAAACGGTCGGGGTAGATGGTTTCGGTGATGTGGCTGACGCCGTCGGCGAGCGCCGCCGCGGCCATCAGCTGCGCCTGCATGTCGGTGGGAAAGCCGGGGTAGGCGCGCGTGACCAGCTCGAGCGGCCGCAGCCGCGCCGGCGCCGCCACCGTCAGCGCCTCCTCCTGCGCCGCGATCTCGCAACCGAGCTGCCGCAGCGCGGCCGTGCAGGCGGCCAGATGGTCGGGGCGGCACCGCTCCAGCCGCAGCCTGCCGCCCGTGACCGCGGCCGCCGCCATCAGCGTGCCGGCCTCGATGCGGTCGGGGATCACGCGCTGCCGCACGGGCGCCAGCTCGCGCGCGCCCGAGACGATCAGGCGGGGTGTGCCGACGCCCTCGATGCGCGCCCCCGCGGCGGCCAGCGCCTGCGCCAGCACTTCGACCTCGGGCTCGCAGGCGCAGTTGTGCAGCTCGGTGCGGCCTTCCGCCAGCGCCGCGGCCATCAGGACGTTGCAGGTCGCGCCCACGGAAGACGGATTGAAACGGAACGAGCCGCCGCGCAGGCCGCCCGGCGCCTCGGCCAGGATGTAGCCCTGGTCCAGTCGCAGGACCGCCCCCAGCGCCCGCAGCCCTTCCAGGTGCAGGTTCACCGGCCGCGGGCCCCAGGCGCAGCCGCCGGGCAGCGATACCCGCGCGCGCCGGCGCGCCGCCAGCAGCGGCCCCAGCACGTAGATGCTGGCGCGCATGGTCTTGACCAGGTCGTAGGGCGCCTCGGTCCCGGCCGCGTCGCGGGTGTCGATCCGCAGGGTCCCGGCCTCCAGCCCGCAGCGCGCGCCCAGCAGGTCGAGCAGGCGCATGAAGGTGTGCACATCACGCAGGTCCGGGACGTTGTCGATGACGGAGACGCCGCGCGCCAGAAGCGCCGCCGCCATCAGCGGCAGCACGGCATTCTTGGCTCCGCCGACCACGACGGTGCCCTCCAGGCGGGTCGGGCCCTCGATCACGAAGCGGTCCACGCCTCTCCTTCCGCCGCCGTCTCGGCCGGCGCCGCCGCCGCCCGCCGGGCGGTCACCACGCGATCCCGGCCGGCGTAGTCGCGGCGCACGGCGATTTCCGTCAGGCCGGCCAGGGCGCACAGCCGCCGCACCGCCTCCGCCTGTTCGGCGCCCATCTCCACAGCGAAGCCGCCCCCGGGACGCAGCCAGCGGCCGGCCCCTTCGGCCAGGGCGCGCAGGCAGTCCAGCCCCTCGGGTCCGCCGTCCAGCGCCGCCGGCGGATCGTGCCGCGCGACCTCGACCGGCAGGGCGCCCAGTTCGTCCCGCCTCACGTAGGGGGGGTTGCTGACCACCAGATCCGCCGTCCCCGCCATTTCGGGAGGGAAGGCCTCCCACAGCGCGCCCACGGACGCCTGGTAGCGACCGCCGACGCCCAGCAGCGCGGCGTTGCGCTCCGCCAGCGACACGGCCGCCGCGCCGACGTCGCCCGCGCGGACACGAAGACGCGGCCGTTCCGCGGCGAGCGTCACGCCGATCACGCCGGCTCCGCACCCGATCTCGAGCGCGAGCGCCGGGGCGTCCGCGCTCCCTCGACCGCCGCCGTCCAGCAGCCGCAAGCACTCCTCCACCAGCACCTCGGTTTCGGGCCTGGGGATGAACACGCCGGGCGCGACCTGGAACGGGCGGCCGAAGAACTCGACCTCTCCCAGCAGGAGCTGCAGCGGCTCGCCGGCGGCGCGGCGTCGCAACAGCCCGCGGAAGCGTTCCTTCTCCGCGGCGTCGAGCGGGCGGTCGTGCTGGAGGTAGAGATCGAGGCGCGACAGCGCGAGCACGTCGCCGAGCAGGCGCTCCGCGTTCAGGCGGGGCGAGGCGACGCCCTTGTCGGCAAGGTAGCGGGCCGCGGCCGCCAGCAATTCGCGGATGGTGGACGGTGATGCGGGCATGGGCGCGCCGATTCCCGAGGCGGACAGCGTCGCGGCGGCCCCCGCGGGGCGCCGTCGCGGGATCTCACATGCCGCCGCGCCTTGCCAGCAGGGCCTGCTCGCGGCGGTGGGCTTGGATGGCGGCGACGATCTCGTCCAGCTCGCCCGCCATGATCGCTTCCAGGTTGTGCGTGGTCAATCCGATTCGATGGTCGGTGACGCGGCTCTGCGGGAAGTTGTAGGTGCGGATCTTGGCGCTGCGGTCGCCGCTGCCGACCAGCAGTCGCCGCTCGGCCGAGATCGCCTCCTCCTGCGCCCGGATCGCCTGCTCCAGCAACCTCGACCTCAGCACCGACATCGCCTTGGCCTTGTTCTTGTGCTGCGACTTCTCGTCCTGGCAGCTGACCACCAGCCCTGTGGGCAGGTGCGTCACGCGCACCGCCGAGTCGGTGGTGTTGACCGACTGCCCGCCCGGCCCGCGGGCGCGGAAGACGTCGATCCGCAGTTCCTCGGGCCGGATCTCGATGTCCACCTCGTCGGCCTCGGGCAGCACCGCCACCGTGATCGCCGAGGTGTGGATGCGCCCCTGGCTCTCCGTCACCGGCACGCGCTGGACGCGGTGCACGCCGCTCTCCCAGCGCATCACGCCGTACACCCCTTCTCCGCGCAGCGCGTGGATGACCTCCTTCACGCCCCCCGCCTGGCCCGGGGTGCCGGACAGCAGCTCGTGCCGCCAGCCGCGCCGCTCGGCGTAGCGCAGGTACATGCGGGCGATCTCCTCGGCGAACAGCGCCGCCTCATCGCCGCCCGTGCCGGCCCTGATCTCGAGGATGGCGTCGCGATCGTCGTTGGGGTCGTGCGGCAGCAGAGCGATCTCGAGCTCGGCGTCCGCGGCCGCCTGTTGCTCCTCCAGAGCCGCCAGCTCCTCGCGGGCCATCTGCACCAGCTCCGGATCGCGCTCGCTCGCCAGCATCGCCCGCGCCTCGTCGCTCCGCCGCCGCAGCTCCAGCCAGCGATCGCCCAGGCGCAGCATCTCCTCCAGACGGGCGTGCTCGCGGGCGGCCGCCTGGTAGCGCGCGCGGTCCTTCAGCAGGGCCGCGTCGCCCAGCTGCGCCTCGAGCTCGCGATGGCGCTGCCGCCAGCCGGCGATGATCTCCCTCATCTCACGGCGCCTCCGCGGCCAGGTCCGGCGCGCCGGCCTCTTGCGGTTCGTAGTACACCCGCTCGCGGAAGCCCGCGGCCTCGGGCGCCAGCACCGCCCGCAGCGCCGCCAGACCGACCTCCTGCTGGCTGTCGTCGGGCTGCCGCGTCGTGATCTTCTGGAGCATCAGGCCGGGCCAGATCAGCGGCCGCAGCAGGGGCGCGTTCTTGAAACGCCCCGAGAGCTTGATCGCCTCGTACGCCAGCCCGCCGATCAGCGGCACGAAGGCCAGGCGCAGCAGCCGCTCGCCCACCGTCGACGGCTTGCCCAGGAAGGCGAAGACCACGATGGAGATCAGCATGACGAAGAACAGGAAGCTGGTGCCGCAGCGCGGATGCAGAGTCGTGAACGGCCGCGTCTGCGCCACGGTCAGCTCGCGCCCGTTCTCGAAGGCGTGGATCGACTTGTGCTCGGCGCCGTGGTACTGGAAGACGCGCCCCATGTCCGGCAGCTTCGAGATCGCCCAGAGGTACAGCAGGAACAGCGCCACGCGGAACACCCCGTCGATCAGGTTGAACCACACGGTGTGCTCGACGCCCAGCAGGTCGGTGAGCACCAGCGGCAGGTAGAAGAACAGCCCCAGGCCCAGCGCGAAGGCGAAGACGACCGTCGCCCACATCATCAGCATCTCGCCGGGCCGGCGGGCGCGCTGGTCGATCCGCTCTTCGCTGGTCGACTGATCGGCCGCGAACATCAGGGCGCCGATGCCCAGCCCGATCGATTCCAGCAGATGCACGCCGCCGCGCAGCACCGGGATTCCCAGGACGGGGAAACGGCGCACGACGCTGCGGAAAGGCTGCTTGCGGATGACGATGCGGCCGTCCGGCGCGCGCACCGCCGTGGCGATGGCCGCCGGCGAGCGCATCATCACCCCTTCGATGACCGCCTGGCCGCCGACGGCCAGATCGAGCTGCCGCGGGTCGCAGGCCTTCGCGGCGGGCGCCGGCGGCCCCGCCGGCCGCGGCTCTTGCTGCTGCATGCATCCTCCCCGGTTGCTCGCTCGGCCGCTCGCCGGCGACGCCCCCCAACGACGACGAGGGTGTCTCCCGGGATCGCCCGACACCCTCGTCCGTGCATCGTCCGCCGCGGCCCGGCTCCGCGCCGGCCGCGGGCGCCACTCAAGCCTTCTTGCCGTAGTTGACGCCGGAATAGCGCTTGCGGAACCGCTCGATGCGGCCCGCCGTGTCCACGATCTTCTGCTGCCCGGTGAAGAACGGATGGCAGGCGGAGCAGATCTCCACGTTCAGCTTCGGCGTGGTCGAGCGGGTGCGGATCACGTTCCCGCACAGGCAGGTGATCACGCAATCGACGTACTTCGGATGGATGTCCTTCTTCATTTTCCCGATCCTCTGGCCCTGGAAATCTCACGCCACGCGAGCGAGGAATAAGAAATACCGTTCCGGCCGGCGGGCAAGGTCTTTTTTCCCCCGGCCGCGGCGGTCAGGTGTTCATGGCCGCCAGGAACTGGCTGTTGTTCTTGGTCTTGCTCAGCTTGTCGATCATGAACTCCATGGCCTCGACCGGGTTGTAGTCGTTCAGGTACTTGCGCAGCACCCAGATCTTGTTCAGATCCTTCTTGTCCAGCAGCAGCTCTTCCTTGCGCGTGCCCGACTTGAAGATGTCCACCGCGGGGTAGATGCGCCGGTCGGCGATCTTGCGATCGAGCACCAGCTCCATGTTGCCGGTGCCCTTGAACTCCTCGAAGATCACCTCGTCCATGCGGCTGCCGGTCTCGATCAGCGCCGTGGCGATGATGGTGAGCGAGCCGCCCTCCTCGATGTTGCGCGCCGCGCCGAAGAACCGCTTGGGCTTCTGCAGGGCGTTCGAGTCGACGCCGCCGGACAGGATCTTGCCCGAATGCGGCACCACCGTGTTGTGCGCGCGCGCCAGACGGGTGATCGAATCGAGCAGGATGACCACGTCCTTGCCGTTCTCCACCAGCCGCCGCGACTTGGCCAGCACCATGCTGGCCACCTGCACGTGCCGCTCGGCCGGCTCGTCGAAGGTCGAGCTGATGACCTCGCCCTTGACCGACCGCGCCATGTCCGTCACTTCCTCGGGACGCTCGTCGATCAGGAGCACGATCAGGTGGATCTCGGGGTGGTTCTCGGTGATCGAGTTGGCGATCTTCTGCAGTATCATTGTCTTGCCCGCGCGCGGAGGCGAGACGATCAGCCCCCGCTGTCCCTTGCCGATCGGCGCCATGAGGTTAATCAGGCGCGTGGTCAGCTCCTCGTTCCTGGTCTCGAGGTTGATCAGCTCGTTGGGATACAGAGGCGTCAGGTTGTCGAAGAGGGTGACGTTCTTGGCCGTCTCGGGGTCCTGATAGTTGACCGACTCGACCTTCAGCAGCGCGAAGTAGCGTTCGTTGTCCTTGGGCGGCCGCACCTGTCCCGAGATCGTGTCGCCGGTCTTGAGGTCGAACTTCTTGATCTGCGACGGCGAAAGGTAGATGTCGTCCGGCCCCGGCAGGTAATTGTACTTCGCCGAACGCAGGAAGCCGTAGCCCTCCGCCAGGACCTGGAGCACCCCCTCGGCGTAGATCAGGCCGTTCTTCTCGGTCTGACCCTCCAGGATCTTGAAGATCAGCTCGGATTTCCGCATGGTGCTGACGCCCTCGATGTTCATCCCGCGGGCGACCTCGACCAGCTCGTGGATGTTCTTGTCCTGCAGTTCCTTGATGTCCATGACGCTCCTCGGCCGCCGGACGACGCGCCGTGCTCAGCTCTGGGTTGGGCGGTGGGGCAGGCGTGACGAGCACGAGCCTGCGCGATGACACATCTACACTTGTCTGGGTTCCCCCAACAGGAAACGCCGCCGAGAACGCGACGCCAGCGACTTGCAAGAGCCGTACCAGATGCCGCCGCCGCTGCCGGCGACCGCCGCATCCCGGCTACGGGTTCGTTTCTTCCCGCAGCTTGATGTACTGGGCGAAATTGGCCTCCGCCGCCCTGATGTCGCCCAGCTTCTCCTGGCACCGCGACAGGAAGTAGTACCCCAGCTGGCTGGTGAAGTACGAGCTGACCAGCGCGTTGCCCACGTCCACGCCGTCGCGGAACTGGCTGGCCGCCTTGGCCTCGAGATCGGCCCGGCGCACGGGGTCCGCCTCCGCCTGCGCCTGGTTGCGCAGCGAATCGCCCAGCCGGTAGTGGGCAGCCAGCCGCCCGAGCATGGTCGCCTCTTCCGGCACCAGCTCCAGCTGCAGAGCGCGCTTGTACAGATCGATCGCGTCCTCGTAACGCGCCAGCGATTCGTCGCCATACCAGTCCGCGGCCTGCACCAGCAGATCCTTGATCTGGTCGTCGTTCTCCGGCTTGCCGTCGGTTTCGAGCAGGTGCGCCAGCCGAACATACAGATCCGCGGCGCGCTCGAGATCGCGGTCCTGCACGGCCAGGTTGGCAATGTCTATGAGCAAGCCCGTGTCGTCGGGATGTTCCGCCAGCAGGCGCTCGTAGATGGCGTTGGCTTCCGCGCTGCGGCCCAGTCGGCTGAGCACGTTCGCCTTGTCGGCCTGCAGCTCGTACACCTCGGGCCGCGCGGCGAGAACCTGATCCAGCAATTCGAGCGCTTCGTTGAGCAGAGCCGGGTCGTTGGCGCTCTCGGCCGCGTGCTTGATCTTCATGCGGGCGATGTTCCGCAGCGGCGCCGTGGAGTCGGGCAGGGCCGCATAGGCCAGACGGAAGAAGCCTTCGGCCGCCTCGTAATAGCCGGCGGAGAACTCATTCTTGCCGTCGTTGCTGCGCAGCGTGTAGTTGTGCAGCAGGGACAACTCGACGTTCTCGCCGAACTGCTGCGGCTTCAGCTCCCGCGCCCGAGTGTAATAGCGGTAGGCCAGTTCGTAGTTCTTCTTGGCCTCGGCGTAATCGTTGTCGGCGATGGCCTGTTCAGCCAGCTTGCTGTGCGCCTCGCCCAGGTAAAAGAAGGCGTCGGCTTCCTCCGGATTGTACTCCAGCGCCTCGTGCAGGACCTTCACCGCCTTGTCGTAGCGTTGCTCATCGATGTAAAGGATGGCGCTGGTGGTCTGGGCGGAACGGCATCCCGCTAGCGCCACGAGCAGGAGGACGCCGGCCAGCATGCTTGCGCGCGCCTTCGTCATGCGAAAATCCCCCTCGAGGTGTTCAGACGGCATGGCAGGAGACCAAGTCGCTCCTGCCAAGGGTGGGGCTCGGGCGACCACTCCGGAGAAGCCCAGGGCAGGCACGTTGCTGACGGGATGCTCAGCCGGGAAAGCCTATCCAATAGATAGCGTCGGCTCGGCTTGTCTGTCAAGGGAATACACGCAAGGCCTAGGGTCGTCCGCTCCTGCCTCCTCGCGGCGTCCGGCGCCCCGGTCCGTGCGCCCGGCCGCTCTCCCAGGGCATGGTCGCCAGGTAGACCGCGCGCTGCGCCGGCGTCAGCAGATCCAGCTCCCGCAGCAAGGCCGCGGCCACCAGCGAGTCGAGGCTCCCCTGCGCCAGCGCCAGGCCCGCGACCACGTCGTGCACGCGCGCGCTGTCGATCGGGTCGGCATGATAGGCCTCGTGCAGAGCGCGCCGCAGCGCGCGGACGTCGGCCCGGCGCTCCGAGATGCCCGGCCAAGCGGCGCGCCGGCACTCCTGCAGCCGGCTGCGCTGCTGGGGGCTCAGCTCGAGCATCGCCGCCAGCCGCCCCAGACGGCGCTGCGCCAGGCTGTCCCAGTCGGCTCCGTCCGGCTCGCGGCCGCCCGCCGCATCGGCCGCCCCGCTCCAGGCCGGACCGCGGGACGGGCCGGGCGCGGCGGCGTCCCCCCGCACGCCGCGACCACCGAGGAGCAGCCCGGCGTTCAGACCGAGGGATGCCACCAGGAGCAGGATCCAGCCTCGCTTCATCACTGGACACCTCCATCGTCGCCGTTCGCGCCCGCCGCCAGGTACAGGACGTCCAGCGTTGTCTCGCGGCCTTCCCACCACAACGTCCCCTCGGCCAGCAACTCCACCGCCGTTGCCGCGTCCCCGGCCGGCGGCGCCTGCGTCGCGGTTCCGGCGCTGAGCAACAGGCCGATCGCCAGGCCGATGGCAGCCGTGGCGGCGGCTCCGAACGCGAAACCGCGCGTCCGGCGTTCCGGAAGCCGCAAACGAGCGCGCACGCCCGGCCAGGCCGGCGCCGGCGCCGGCGGGGCCGGACAGGCAGCCAGCGCCGCCCAGGCCGTCTCGGTCCGCGCCCACGCCTCGGCGCAATGCGGACAGTCCCGGCAGTGCGCGCGCACCGTCTCCGCCTGTTCTTTCGGCAGCCGTCCTTCCAGACAGGCCAGGATCCGCTCTTCCACGTGCTTCATATCCGCTTCTCCCCTCGCGCGCCGGCATCGCCCAGCATCCGGCGCAGGGTCGCCGCCGCGCGCGCCAGCAACGACTCGACCGCCCCCTCGGATATGCCCATCGCCGCGGCGATTTCCCGCTGGCTCAGCTCCTGATATCGGCGCAGCACCACCGCTTCGCGCTGGCGGGCCGGCAACGCCGCCAGCGCGCGGCGAACCAGCTCCCTCTGCTCCTGCCGTTCCAGCTCCATCTCGGGCGACGGCGTCTGGCCAGCGCGGTCATGGCGACGAGGATCGAAGCCCACCCAGCCGATCACGCGCCGACGCCGCAGGTGACTGCGCGCCAGATTGCCCGCGATGCGCATCAGCCACGGGCGGAACCTCCCTTCCGGCCGATAGCGTTCCGCTTCGCGGTGGACACGCACGAAGGTGTCCTGGCGCAGGTCCAGCGCGTCCTCCGTGGAGCCGGTCATGTGGTACAGGAAGCCGAACACCTGCTGCTCCCAGCGTTCCACCAGTTCCCGGAAAGCCGTCTCGTCCCCCGCCGCGGCCCGGCGCATCAGTTCGTCGTCGTGGGCTCCGTGCTCGGTCAAGCCGCGCTCCCGGGTTGACGGCGCCGGCGCGCCGGATCCGCCGGCGCGCGGGCGCCGCCTGGCGATCGCTCGCGCATGGCGGGCGCCCGCGCGCTCAAGCTGTCACAGGTTTCCGGGTCCGACGCCGCCCTGCCGCGGGCTGAATCCGCCCCGCGGCTTGCCGCGGTCGAAGCGGTCGCCGCGGTCGCAGTCCCGCCAGCAGCGCGCAGCGCGCCGCTCGCCGCGCGCGCCAGCGCCCCAGCCGCGCTCGCCGCGCTCCAGGCCGATGCCGGGGGCCGGCAGCAGCTCGCGCTGCGCCGGCGTCAGCGCGTCGCGCACCGCCATCTGCTGCAGGATGCGATTGGCACGCAGCTTGGCCTGCAAGGCGCCGATGTCGGCCGACAGCTTCTCGATCTGCTTTCGGCTAGGCTGGTCCTTGAGCAGTTCGCCGCGCAGATCATGGCGCACCCGCGCCATCTCCTTGCGCAGCGTCTGACGCTCGCGCCGGCCGTCCTCCCGCAGCTTCACGATCGCCGCCTGCTGCTGTTCACTCAGCCCGAGCCTCTCCGCCATGCGTTCGATGCCGGCGCCCCGCTCGCCTGCCTGCGGGCCCGGTTGAGCCGCGGCCGTCATTGCGCCGATCAACAGTGCCAGCACGGCCGCGCCCACCAGCGCCGCGACCATCTTGCCTCCACGCGCTTGCCACATCGTCCTGACCTCCTTGCTTCGCCTGCTCGCTTCTCGCGGCGGGTCGGCCCACGCGGCCGACCGCTTTCGGCGGACTCAACGCGCGGGGGCGGCGGATCCTTCGGCGGCGCGGGCAGCGCCGCCGGCTTCGGCTTCGGCATCCAGTCGTCTCAGATTACTCCGCAGGGTAGCGTCAGCGGGCAAACGCTGCAGGCCCCGCTGGAACGCCGCCCGCGCCTCAGCTCGCCGGCCGGCGCGCGCCAGCAAGGTGCCCAGATCGGCATAGCCGCGAGGATCGTCCGGCGCGGCTTCGATAAGCCGGCGCGCCACCTGCATCGCCTGCTCCGGACGATCGAGCCGCGCCATGCCCACCGACAGGTTGTGCAGCATGTCAGGGTCCGCGGGACTGTCCCGCAAGTACTCCACCATGTGCGGCAGCGCCGCTTCGACCTGGTCTCGAGCCAGCAGCAGATGGATGAGATCGCGGCGCAGCGGCTGCGGCGTGTCGCTGCGCAGGACGGCCCGACGCAGAACGCGCTCGGCCTCCTCGCCGCGCGCGGCGCGCTGCAGCAGGCCGGCCAACCCCCTCGCCGCCGGGTAGAGGCCCGCGTCCATCTCCAGCGCCGCGCGATAGAGCTGCTCGGCGCGCTCCTGAGCAGACGCGTCGGCCAGACGCTCCCAGCGAGCAGCCTCGTTCGCGGCGCCCAGCGCCTCCCAGCGAGCCTGTGCCGGCTCGAAACCCCATGGGCGCGTCAGCATGAAGGCCGCCATGCCCACGATCGCGGCGGCCAGCTGGGCCCGGCCGCGGCGACGCGCCAGCTCGGCCACCCAGACGCCGGCCAGCAGGCAGAGCGCCGGCACCAGCACCAGGCGGTAGCGCGACACGACGAAGAACAGGCTCTGACCGGCCGCCAGCACAGCCAGCGCCGACAGCCACGGTGCCAGTCCCGGTGACCAGACCCCGCCCGGCTCGGCGGGCGCGCCCGTCGTTTCCCGCGCCCCCGGAGCGCGCCGGCGGAGCCGCCGCGCGATCAAGGTCCACCCGCCGGCCAGACCCGCGGCGGCCAGCAGTCCGTATGGCACCGGCAGCGCGCGCAGCAGCGGTGAGGCGCGCGACCAGGCTGCCAGCGGCGTGACCTGGTCGATCTCCCAGCCCACGAAGTGCAGCCACAGCTTCTTGAGCCACAGCGCCACCGCCCGCGCGGGGTCGGCCTTCACCGCTTCCCAGGCCAGACCTGCCCAGACGCGGTCCGCCTCGCCCGGGCCGCCGACCGGACGACCCAGGCGCTGGCTCAGGTAGGAGACGCCGGCCGGGTCGGACTCGAAATCGAAGCCGGCGAAGGTCGTGAACAGACCGGCCGCTTCGGGACCGACGCCCAGGTAGAGGTTCAAGCCGCCGTTGAGGCTGATGCCCGCCGGCCGCCCCGCCCGCCAGGAGTTGAAACCGATCACCGGAAGCAGCGGCACCAGAACGGCCGCGACCATCACGATCAGGCGCCCCCGCCGCCGCGGTCCGCGCCCCAGCAGCGCGCCGGCCGGCGCCGCCAGCAGCAAGGCGACCGGGCGCAGCAGGGTCGCCGCGGCAATGGACAGGCCGACGCCTGCCGCCAGACCGAGTCCGCGCCGGCCGAGGTGGACGCCTTCGCCGGCGCGTGCCCGCTCCCAAAGGGTCAGCAGCAGCAGCGCCGCCGTCACGCAGAGCGTCAACGGGATTTCCAGCAGGACGGTGGTGGCATAGATGGCGGCGGGTCGATAGAGAGCGAACAGCAGCGGAGGCACCAGCGCCGCCCACGGCGGCAGCACCATGCGGGCGGCCAGGTGCAGCAGCACGAGGATGGCCAGCCAGCAGCAGGCCTGGACGATGCGCAGCCCCGTCGGCGGCGGCCCGCTCCGCACGCCGGCCTCATCCAGCATCCGTCCGCCGCCCGCGGCGGCGACCAGGTAGGGATAGAGAGGCGACATGATGAACGGCTGCTGCGGTGCCAGCCGCCCCTCGGCGATGGCAGCGGCCTCGCGCAGGTAGAAGGCCTCGTCCAGCACCGGCACGCGCGACAGGACGCTGCGGTCGACATCGGTCCAGACCGCCGCCCAGCCCACGGCCAGCAAGACCAGCGCCGCCGCGGGCGCCAGCAGCCTTCCGCCGGTCATGGCCCACCCCTCAGACGCTGAAGCGGATGCTCAGGACATCGCCGTCCTGCACCTCGTAGGCCTTGCCCTCCAGCCGCAAGCGGTTGTTCTTCCTGACCGCGGCCAGGCTTCCGGCCGCCGCCAGATCCTCGAAGGTGCAGACCTCGGCGCGGATGAAGCCGCGCTCCATGTCGGAATGCACCACTCCCGCCGCCTCCGGCGCCAGGGCGCCGGCGCGCAACGTCCAGGCCCGGCACTCGTCCTCGCCCACGGTGAAGAAGCTGCGCAGCCCCAGGGCGCGGTAGGAGGCGCGGATCATCCGGTGCAGCGCCGGCTCGGCGATGCCCATCCCCGCCAGAAACTCCAGCCGTTCGGCCGGCGCCAGCTGGGCGATCTCCTCCTCCAGCTTGGCGCAGAGCTCCAGCGTCTCGCCCCCGCGTGCCGTCGCCAGGGCCGAAACGGAAGCCGGCACGCCCTCTTCCGGACCGTTGAGCACCGTCAGCAGCGGCTTGATGGTCAGGAAACCGAACCCCGAGATCAGCTTCGACTCCTCCGGGGTCAGAGCCATCTCGCGCAGCGGCCGACCCTGCTCCAGGTGAGCCTGGAAACGTGCCAGCAGCTCCGCTTCCCCGGGGTTGGCCAGCCGTCCCATCTTCTGCCGATCCCGTGCCAGCCGCTCCCTCCGGTTCTCCACCACCTGCAGATCGGCCAGCGCCAGCTCGGTGTCCACGGCCTCCATCTCGCCGCCCGGCCGCGGTGCGCCAAGGCCGGCGTCGAAGCAGCGCACGACCAGCGCCAGCGCCTCCACCCGCCGCCCGTGTTCGAGGAAGCGCGTTCCCTCCCGGCCGCCGGCGGCGGCGTCCAGCTGAAAACCGGGGATGTCGACCCATTCGACCTGTGCGGGCACGGTGCGGCGAGGCCGGAAAATCTCGGTCAGGTGGTCCAGGCGCGGGTCGGGCACCTGCGCCACCGCGCGATGCGGCTCGACGCCTCCCTGTCCGGTGGGCAGGGATTGACCCGTGATCGCATTGAAGAGGGTTGTCTTCCCCGTGTACTTGACGCCGATGATGCCGATCCGCACCGCTGCGCTCCCTGACCCCAGTGCCTCGTTTGCCCGCCCGGCCGCGACGATCTCCGCGGCCCGGCCAAGGGCAATATAGCGCCCCGGCGGCGGGCTGGGAATTCATGCGTCCGGCCGCCGCGCCACGGCACCCGCCAGTCGCCCGCCGGTTTCGCTGTCTTCCTCGCTCTGCGCCAGAACCTCCAGACCGGCGGTTGCCAGGAGCCGCCCGAGTTCTCCTCGCGGCAGCAGGCGGGTCGACGCGCCCGCGCTGGACGTCGCGCCAGCGAGATGGTCTTGCACCAGGGCGACGCCGCCCGGCTGCAGCAGCGAGGGCAGCCGCGCCAGCAACGGGCGGTGCAGGAAGCGCATCATCAAGACGACCGCCCAGGGGCCGCCGGGGACCTGCGCCGGATCGCGCAGGTCGCGCCGAAGCAGCTCCAGCGGCACGCCATGGACCTCGGCCACCCGCCGGGCCAGCGCCAGAGCGTCCGGCAGACGGTCGACCGCGGTCACCCGGTAGCCATTCTCCGCCAACCAGACCGCGGCCCGGCCGGAGCCGGCGCCCAGATCGACCGCCGCGCCGGCGGCGGGCGGCGGCAGCAGCGCGGCCTGCTCGACCAGCAGCCGCGGCGGCCGCCACAGCCGGTGCCGGCTCGCGCCCTGCGCCAGCCCCCCATCCGGCCAGCCCGCCGCGGCACCGCCGGGGGCCAGCGCGGCGCCATCGAGCACGCAGGCGTCGGCGGGGCGCCCGCGGCGGCGCAGTTCGTCCCGCACCGCCAGCGCCGCGCCGGCGTCGCCGGCGATCACCACCAGCGGCGAGGCCCGCGGCGGCAGGAGGGCCGATGGCAGCGCCGCCGGCAGGCGATCCAGATCGGCGGCGGCCAAGGGCAGGCTGGCGGCGGGCGCGGCGTGGCCGATCGCGAATTCCGCGGCGGGGCGGACATCGAGCAGGTGCCCCGCCTCCCAGGCGGGATGGCGCGGCAGCTCCGCGGAGGTCAGCAGGCCGGCGCGCAGCCGTGGCGCGCGCGGTTCAGGCATGGTCTCCCGCCTTCCCATCTGCTAGGATCTCACCCTGCCGCCGCGCCGGATGCGGCGGCAGGGGTCGAGGGCCGTCATGATCATGCGCCACGCATTGCTGTTGACCGTGACCGGGCCGTTGCTGGCCGCCGCCGGCGAGCGCGGCCTGATCGCCCTGCAGTTTCTGCACGAGGCCTACGAGTACCTGCCGCGCGCGCGCGCCCTGGCGCGCGAACTGACAGCCGGGGAAGGCGAAGAGGTCGCGCCGCTCGATGACCGCGGCGCCTTCGACGATCTCGCCGCCCAGCTGGGCGAGTACTTCAGCGGCCGCCGGCGTCGCTTCGACCTGGCGCTCGACCTGCGAGGCACGCCCTTCCAGCTGGCGGTGTGGCGGCGGCTGCAGCGCATCCCCTGGGGCCAGCTGCGCAGTTACAAGCAACTGGCCGAGGAAATCGACCGCCCCCGCGCCGCGCGGGCCGTTGGTCAGGCGGTCGGCGCCAACCCGATCGCCATCGTGGTGCCTTGCCATCGCGTGCTCGGTTGCCGGGGCGCCCTGGTCGGCTTCGGCGGCGGCATGGAGCTCAAGGCCCAGCTGCTCCGCCTGGAAGGGCACACCCTGGGCGAGACCGCGCGCGTGATCGCGCCCCGCCTGTTCTGAGCGCCGCTTGGCCGGGATAGGACTCTAGCACAGGTCGGGGTGTCCGGTTTATCGTGTCGGCGAGGCCGGCCCGCCGGCTGCGGCTCGCGGCGCTTTACCTCCGGCCCGCGGTACCGATAACCAGGGGACGAAGACGCAATCCGTCGCCCACGCCCAGGGGAGCTTGCCGCGATGCGCATCATCAAGAGGTTCGTGATCACGCCCAGCCTGCCCGCCAAACTGCAGCCGCTGCTGGAGATCGCCCAGAACATGTGGTGGTGCTGGAACCCCGAGGCGATCCAGCTGCTGCGGCGCGTCGACCCGGAGCTGTGGGAGAAGCTCGACCACAATCCCAAGGCGGTGCTCGGCAACCTGTCCGCCGAACGGGTCGACGAGCTGCTGCGCGACACCGCCTTCCTGGCGCACCTGACCGAAGTGCGGGCCGAGCTGGACCGCTACATGACCTTCACGACCTGGTACGACAACGAGCATGGGGACCTGAAGCGGCAATCCATCGGCTATTTCTCGCTGGAGTTCGGCTTGCACGAGTGCCTGCCGCTGTATTCCGGCGGGCTGGGCGTGCTGGCGGGCGACCACCTGAAATCGGCCAGCGATCTGGGCCTCCCCCTGGCGGGCGTGGGGCTGGCCTACCAGCACGGCTACTTCCGCCAGTATCTCAATCACGATGGTTGGCAGCAGGAGGAGTACCGCGAGAACGATTTCTACAACATGCCGATGATGCTCGAGCTGGACGACAGCGGCCAGCCGCAGATCGTGGAGGTCGAGTACCCCGGCCGGCGCGTGCTGGCGAAGATCTGGCGCGTGCAGGTCGGCCGAGTGCCGTTGCTGCTGCTCGACACCAACCTGCGCCGCAACGAGCCCGGCGACCGCGAGATCACCAGCCGCCTGTACGGCGGCGACAACGACATGCGCATCCGGCAGGAGATCCTGCTGGGGATCGGCGGCATCCGTGCCCTGGCCAAGCTGGGCTTCAATCCCACGGTCTGCCATCTGAACGAGGGCCATTCGGCCTTCCTCAGCCTGGAGCGCATCCGCCGCCTGCGGCGAGAGGACAAGCTGCCCTTCGCCGTGGCCTTCGAGATGGTCCGCGCCAGCAACGTCTTCACGACGCACACGCCCGTGGCGGCCGGCAACGACACCTTTCCCAACGAGATGGTGGCGCACTACCTGCAGCCCCTGCTGGCGGACCTGGGAATCGGGATGGACGAGCTGCTGGCGCTGGGCCGCCAGGAGCCGGCCAACCGCGCCGAGCCGTTCTGCATGACGGTGCTGGCGCTGCGCCTGGCGCAGTGCATCAACGGCGTCAGCGAGCTGCACGGACACGTTTCCCGCAACATGTGGCAGAGGGTCTGGCCGGGAGTCCCGGTGCACGAGATCCCCATCACCCACATCACCAACGGCGTGCACGTCCAATCCTGGGCCTGCTCCGAGATTTCGCGCCTGTACGAGCGCTACCTGGGACCTCGCTGGTACGAGGAACCGACAAACCAGAGCATCTGGGAGCGCGTGGCCCACATCCCCGATTCGGAGCTGTGGCGCAGCCACGAAAGGATGCGCGAGCGTCTGGTGGGCTTCGTGCGCGCCCGCCTGCGCGAGCAGCTGCGCCGCCGGGGCGCCAACCGCGCCTTGATCAAGAGCGCCGAGGAGGTGCTGGACCCCGAGGCGTTGACGGTCGGCTTCGGTCGCCGCTTCGCCACCTACAAGCGTGCCAACCTGATCTTGCGCGACCCCCAGCGGCTGGCGCGTTTGCTGGGCAATCCCGATCGTCCGGTGCAGATCCTGTTCGCCGGCAAGGCGCATCCCCACGACCACCCCGGCAAGGAGTTGATCCGGCAGATCGTGCATCTGTCGCAGCAGCCCGAATTCCGTCGCCGGCTGGTCTTCATCGAGAACTACGACATCCAGGTGGCGCGCTATCTGGTGCAGGGGGTCGATGTCTGGCTGAACAACCCGCGCCGGCCGCTCGAGGCCAGCGGCACGTCCGGCATGAAGGTGCCGGTCAACGGCGGCATCAACCTGTCGATTCTCGACGGCTGGTGGTGCGAGGGCTACAAGGGGGACAACGGCTGGGCCATCGGCGCCGGCGAGGAGTACGACGACACCACGTACCAGGACGAGATCGAGAGCCTGGCGCTCTATGACCTGTTGGAGGCGGAGATCGTCCCCGCCTTCTACGAGCGCGGCACCGACGGCGTGCCGCGTGAATGGGTGCGCATCATGAAGAACTCGATGCGCCGCGTCATCGCCAGCTTCAACACCAACCGCATGCTGGAGGAGTACGTCAAGCGCTTCTACATCCCCTGTCTGGAAAACGCCGGCCGGCTGGGCGTCGATCGTTTCGGGGGCGCCGCCGCCCTGGCCGAATGGCGCGCCTTCATGCAGGCGCACTGGTCTCAGGTCGCCGTGCTGGAGGTCAAGGCCGACACCGACCACGCGCGGCCGATGGGCGCGCGCCTGCCCGTGACGGCCAAGGTGCGGCTGGGAGACGTCCCGCCGAGCGACGTCCTGGTCGAGATTTACCACGGCGCGCTCGATCCGCTGAACAACATCATCCAGGGCGAGACCACCACCATGCTGCCCAGCGGCAAACCCGAGGGCGGTGTGCTGGTCTACAGCGGCGAGATCCCCTGCCGCCGCTCGGGACAGCGCGGCCTGACCATCCGCATCGTTCCGTACAAGGAAGGCTTGATGCTGGGCCGCTTCGAAACCGGGCTGGTGCGCTGGTGGGATCAGGATGGATCGGCGGCTGCCCGCGACGGCGCGGTCCCGGCCGGCGCGGCCACGCCTTTCGCGCGCTGAACGGGGCTAGTCCAGCCCGGGCACGATGCGCTTGAGATCCTCAACGTAGGCCGCGAACCGCTCACGCCCCTGTTCCGTCAGGCTGACGGTCGTGCGGGGACGCCGCTCCACGAATTCCTTGCGCATCTCGACCATCCCCCCTCGCCGCAGCCGTTCCAGGTGCACGGAAAGGGTGCCGTCGGTCAGGCCGAGTCGAGCGCGCAGCTCGGTGAAGGGCTGGGGGCCAGATCGCGACAACGCGGAGAGGATCAGCAGCCGGCTCCGGCCGTGGATGAGGTCGGACAGGATCGCGCCGTCGTCCTCAGGCGGCGGCGGTGGAGCGGCGTGCAATGGCGCGGGGCCTCCCTGCCTCGCCGGCGGCCTTCCCTGGCCACCTCACCCCGCGGGCCCGTCGACGGTCCGCGGAGTCGGGTCCATCCCGCCTGTCGGGAGCGCCTCCGGCGCTCAGCCGGCCACTGTTGGCTGGGCGATCCGGACGGGGGGCGGCGCCTGCCCAGGCTGTAAAACCGCCCCCCCAGCTGCGGCCGGAGGGGATCCGTCCCCTCCCCCTTGCGGGGGTCCTCGGCCTTGACCGTTGCTCCGTCTGGACCCGGCGCTGTCCTGCGGGATGAACCCACGATTCGCCGGTCCTGCCGTCCGCCCGGAAAAACGTCCGACCGCCGACGGCATCTACTTGAATATACCAAGTACTTTGTTTTGTCAAGTATATATTCCGGATTTTTTCTCCCTGCGCGCAGCCCTCCGCGGCGACAGCCCGCCTGGCGCGTCCGGCCGTTGCGACGAGGCGCGGCGTGTGCGAAGCTGGGAAGGCGCGCCGCCGGCGCGCACGGTTTCTTATCTCCGAGGGAGGCGTGCCGTGAAGATCAAGCGCAAGCCGCTGGACAAGGTGCTGCTGCTCGAGCTGTCGGGTCAGATCACGGGCGGACCGGACCACGACAAGTTCCACGGCGAGATCAAGGACTTGATCAAGGAAGGCCAGATAGACATCCTGCTCGACTTCAGCAAGGTGTCGTGGATCAACTCGACCGGTCTTGGCTTGCTCATTTCCGCCTATCACTCGCTCAAGCGCGAGGGGGGGCGGATGAAGATCTGCGGGCTGGGCGATCGCGTGCGCAGCGTGATGTACGTCTGCCAGCTCGACCGTGTCTTCTCCACCCACGACACCTGCGAGCAGGCGCTGGAAGCCTTCGCGCGCGGCGAGGATTGACCGCCGTCGCGTCTGGACTTGGCGGCGGCGCGGGCTATCTTAGCGGCCGCGCGCCGGCATGCCGCCGGTCAAGGCGGTCCGGGAGGAACGTTGCCTGATGAAGACCGAGAAGTACATCGAGATCGAGGAGCAGTACGGCGCCCACAACTACCACCCCCTGGACATCGTCATCCGCCGGGCCGAGGGCGTGTGGGTGGAGGACGTGGAGGGCAAGCGCTACCTCGATTTTCTGGCGGCCTACTCCGCGGTCAACCAGGGCCACTGCCACCCCCGCCTGCTCAAGGCCTTCCGGCGGCAGGCGGCGCGGGTGACGCTGACCAGCCGCGCCTTCCGCAACGACCAGCTGCCGCTGCTGTGCCGCGACCTCTCCGCCTTGACGGGCTACACGCGCGTTCTGCCGATGAACTCGGGCGCCGAAGCGGTCGAGACCGCCATCAAAGCGGCGCGCAAGTGGGGCCACAAGGTCAAGGGGATCCCCGACGGTCAGGCCGAGATCATCGCCTGCGAGGGGAACTTCCACGGGCGCACCACGACCATCGTCAGCATGTCCACCGATCCCCAGTACCGCGACGGCTTCGGCCCATTCACGCCCGGCTTCGCGATCATTCCCTACGGCGACGCCGACGCGCTCGCCGCGGCGATCACTCCCCGCACGTGCGCCTTCCTGGTCGAGCCGATCCAGGGTGAGGCGGGCATCGTCGTGCCGCCGACGGGATTCCTGCGCCGGGCCGCCGAGCTCTGCCGCCAGCACAACGTCCTGCTGCTGTGCGACGAGATCCAGTCCGGCCTGGGCCGCACGGGCAAGCTGTTCGCCTATGAATGGGAGGAAGTCCGCCCCGACGGCCTGATCATCGGCAAGGCCCTGGCGGGCGGCTTCTACCCGGTGTCCGCCTTCCTGGCCGACGACGAGGTGATGGGGGTCTTCCAGCCGGGCGACCACGGGTCGACCTTCGGCGGCAATCCGCTGGGCGCGGCAGTCGCGCGCGAAGCGCTGCAGGTGATCGTGGAGGAAGGCCTGGTCCAGCGCAGCCTCGAGCTGGGCGAGTGGTTCATGGCCAAGCTCGCCGAGATCAAGAGCGCCAGCCTCGTCTCCGTCCGCGGCAAGGGGCTCTGGATCGGCCTCGTGCTCAACACGCGGGCCCGCCCCTACTGCGAGGCGCTGAAGGGAGAAGGGCTGCTCTGCAAGGAGACGCACGAGAACGTGATCAGGCTCGCCCCGCCGCTGACCATCGCCAAGAAGGAGCTCAGCTGGGCGCTGCGCCGCGTGGCGAAGGTGTTCGCCCGTCTGGACGGCTAGGGGGCCGGGCGCCCGCGCCTACTTGATGGAGAACGAAGCGTTGACGACCGCGGTGATCTCCTTCTCGATTGAGGAGAGGTCGTTGATGCCGTAGTCGGACACCATGTTCGAATGGCGCGGCGTGATCTGCAGCACCCCCATGCGGGCGCTGCGGATCGGCCCCAGACGCGCGTCGCTGGCGGCGGCGATCTTGCGCGCCCGGTTCATGGCGTCCTGGGCCGCGAGGGCCTGCACCTCGATCTTCAGCTCCGCCAGCCCGGTGAAGTGGTAGTCGGGCGCCTCGGGTTCGACGGCCACTCCCTGTTCGACCAGCGCCGGAATCTCCAACGAGATCTTCTCGATGAGTTTGACGTCGGGCGATCGGATCTCGAACCGCTGCGTGTAGACGACGCGGAGGATGCGCCCGGTCTCGCGGCCGTCCACGTACTCCGGCACCTGCCAGGTCGAGACGGTGAACGAACGCACCTGCTGTTCGGGGAAACCCTGCTGCGCCAGATGCGCCAGCAGGTGCGGCCGTTGCTGCGCCAGCGAGCGGTACGCGGCCTCGGCCGTCGGGCCCTCGCCGCGCAGCTGGCAGCGGAAGATGCCCAGGTCGCTGACGATCTCCTGCTTGGCGGAGCCGACAACGTTGACGGTCTGCGCCGCCTTGCGATTGTCGCGCCAGGCGCCGCTGACGATCAGCGCGGCCGCCACGATGCTCAAGCCCAGGATCAGGAAGGGACCCGCCAGCCGGTCGCGCGCTTCGTTCATCGTTCCATTCCCCCCGGAAACATCACCAGCCTCTGCCGCCTTGCAGCCGCGCCCAGACTATACCGGCGAGCCTGATCGGGCAAGCGGGCGCAAGCAGCGGCGGCAGGCAGCATTGTCTGGCGGCGGCGACGGGCCGCGGCGGCAGACAACGGTTGCCGCTGGTCATATGCCCGGGCTGTCGCGTAGATTGTGCGCCTTGGCGCGCGCCCGCAGAAGCGTCGAGGCGATCCGCGCGCCGGTCGCCGCGGCGGCGCGACATGCCTGCACCCGATCATGGGAAGCGAAGAATGAAGACGCCTGACAGCATCTCCCCCGCAACCGTTGGCGCGCACGCGATCCTGATCGCGCTGGCGTGCCTGGCCGCGGCGGTGGCCGCCGGCGCGGCGCCGCCCTCGCCGCAGTCCGGCGATGGTTCCGAGACGAGAGGCGCCACCGCCTCGGCCGAGGCGGACAGCGCGCCGCAGCCCCGCAACCGCTGGCTCTGGATCCCGGTCGCCTACTACACGCCCGAGACCAAGGCCGCCTTCGGCGCCGCCTTGCTGCGCGTCTACCGCGGCGCCGGCGAGACTCAGGACGCCCGCCCTTCGACGCTGGCGCCGGTATTCATCTACACGACCCGCAGCCAGATCGTGGCCGTGTTGGCCGCGGACCTGTATCTCGCGCGGGAAGCGTGGCGCGCCGAGGGCTTCCTGACCTACAGCAAGTTCCCCAACAAGTTCTACGGCACCGGCAACTCCACGCGCGCCGACGACGAAGAGGATTACACGCCGCGGGCGGTCGTCTTCGCCGCGCGCCTGGCGAGGCGCCTGGTGTCCGATCTCTACGCGGGACCGCAGTTCATGCACCACCAGCAGAAGCTGACCGAGACCGAGGCCGGCGGCCTGCTCGCCGGCACGGACGTGCCGGGCACCGGCGCCTCCACCGCCCGCGGCGCGGGCCTGGCGGCCCGCTGGGACGGCCGCGATAACGTCTTTTCCCCCAGGCGCGGCGGTCTGTACGAGGCAGCCTGGACCGCGCACGGCGGGGCTCTGGGCGGCGACCATGATTTCACATCCTGGCGCCTGGATCTGCGGAGCTACCTCCCCATCGCTCCGGAGCAGACGTTGGCGGTCCAGATCTACGGGCAGTTCCAGAGCGGCGAGCCGCCGTACTACCTGCTGGGTCTGCTGGGCGGGCAGAACATCATGCGCGGCACATACGAGGGGCGCTATCGCGACCGCCAGCTGCTGGCCGGGCAGGTGGAATACCGGCGGCCTTTGTGGCGTTGGCTCGGCGCGGCGCTGTTCGCGGGTGCCGGCGCGGTGGCGCACGACCTGGACGATCTGGGAGATGCCCGCTATCGACCGTCGCTGGGCGCAGGGTTGCGCCTGCTGATCAGCCGGTCGGAGAACATCAACCTCCGCCTCGACTATGGCCGCGGGGACGGCGAGTCAGGCTTCTACGCGGCCTTCGGCGAGGCGTTCTGAACTCAGCGCGGCGCTCGAAAGGCATTTTTCAGATCGCCCAACGTGCGCGTCTCGTCGACGCGGCACCACGGCGCGCGGGCGCCGATCAGGCCGCAGTCGCTCCCCGCGGGATGGCGTCCCGGAGCGCAGGGCGAGTCCCCGGCGATGGCGTGAGGGTACGGCGTGGTGTCGCCGCAATAGAGCGGGTCGGCCGAGAAGATGCCCCCTTGATCGACGGCGCCCGGCGGCAACGGCGGATAGTCGCCGCCGGCGTTGCCGTGGAGATCACAGCAGCCGGTCCGCAGCACGCCTGCCTCGGAGGCGCGGAGCGCGCCACCGCGCGGGGCATTGGTGATGATGGAGCGGGTCAGCGTCAGCTCCCCTTCCCCCCGCACGTGGATGCCGCCGCCGTCGGCGGCGCCGTTCCTGTCGAAGGTGCACCGGGCGACGCTCGACGGGTGGATCTGCACCCCATAGAAGCCGCCGCCTCGCAGGACGGCCTCGTTTCCGATGAAGAGACATCCCTCCACCGCCAGCTGGAAATTCGCCGCCACGATCGCCCCCCCGCTCTGCGCGGCGCTGTTGCCCACGAAGGTGCAATCGACAAGCCGCGTGTCGCCGGTGCTGTTGACCAGACCGACCGCGCCGCCGTAGACCGCGCGGTTGCCCTCGAAACGGCAATTCTCGACGCGCAGGTTGCTGACGCCTCCGTACCAGAGGGCGCCTCCCATGCCGTCCGGCTCCGCCAGCGCATCGTTGTCGAGGAACACGCAGTCGCGCAGAGTGGGCGACGACAGATGCCCGATCAGACCGCCGCCGGCGTTGTACTGGTCGGCCGGCGCGCGCCCGCGCGTGATCGTGAAGCCTTCGATCAGGATGTCGTTGTACCCCTGCACGAAGAAGACGCGTCCGGCGCGCTCGGCATCCAGAATGGTCTGCGCGGGGCCCGCCTCGCCGATCAGCGCGAAGCCGGTCCAATCGCGCTCGATGAACACCATGCCGTAGACATCGCCCGTGCCTTGCGCGGACCAGGTGTAGCGGCCGGGAGCCACCAGCACGGTGTCGCCGGCGGCCGCCGCCCGGCATCCCTCCTCTATGGTGGCGACGTCTCCCGTGCCCTGGACGTTCACGCGCCAGACGCGCGCAGCCGCCTCCCCGTACGCCGCCGCGACCAGCAGCGCCGCGGCACCCGATAGCATCAGATCACGACGCAGCGACATCGCACTTCCTTCAGCATCTCGACCACCGGCTCGGCCGCCGGGCCAGCCCAGGCGCGCGACCGCCGGACGCGGACAGCCGCCGCACCGCTCATCGGCATGCGCGGGGGCGCCGGTATCATGATACATCCTGCTCCTGCTCCGCGGAACACCGAGCCGGTATGGCGCGGCGGCAACCAGTTCGATAGGGGCACCAATTGTTGATTGATTATCAAACAATGCACCCTTGTCGGCGCGTAATGTCAAGAGCAACAAGCCATTGATCTATAACGGAGAATAACGGTTATATAATTGGCAAAATAATCCTATAAAAATGCTGGATTCTCGGCTTGGGCCGGCGATAAAATACCCATGGAGTTACTGTGATTATCCGCTCCCCGGGGGCAATGGATGTTAGGGGATAAACACTTCACGGTGTAACGGCGAACCGGCGGCGGCGGTGCGCCGCCGAACCGGGGCCGAGAAGGAGCCGCTGCATGGCACCACACGACCTGTCCCCGTTCACACGTCTGCTGATGGACCAGCTGCAGATTGCCGCCTTGCTGTTCATGGCCACGATGTACGCGCTCAAAGTCCGCTGGCTGCTGCGCTTCCCGGCCGCGCGGGAACGGACTCCCGCCCGCGGCGACGAGAGCAGGGCGATCCGTTACGCCTACCTGACCCTGGCGATGCCGTGGGAGATGGAGAGCACGCGCCGGCAGTGGCTCCGTTACGCGGAGTTCGTGCTGTTTCATCTCGGCGCGGCAATCTGCATCTTCGCCACCTTCGTGCTGCCGTACTGGCCGCACCTGATCGCCGGGCAGGTCACGATCGCCGTCATGCGCGCGGTGGTAGTGCTGGCGCTTGCGGCCGGCCTCATCCGGCTGGCGCGCCGCATCGCGGTGCCACACCTGCGCCTGATCAGCTCGCCTGACGATTACTTCAGCCTGGCGTTGCTCAATCTCTGGCTGGTCAGCGCATTCTTCGCCGTCGGGCAAGGCAGCGAAGGGTGGTTCATCGCCTTCTTCGGCAGCACCGCCTTCTTCCTGGTCTACGTCCCCTTCAGCAAGATCTCGCACTACCTGCTATGGCCTTTCATCCGCTACTACCAGGGCAAGCACTTCGGCCATCGCGGCGTTTTCCCCAAGAAGATCGTGGCAGAACGCGTCACGACCGGCGCCCCCAGCGCCGTCGCGCGCTGAGGAAGGAGCAGAGAGATGTCGCGCAACGGCGATCGCCGTGAAGAGACGGCCCAACAGGTCGTCGACAGCTTCAAGAGCAAGCTCAACCGCCAGGCCGTGCTTTCGTTCGCTTCCTGCGTGCACTGCGGTCTATGCGCCGATTCGTGCCACTACTACCTGGCCACCGGCGACCCCAGGCTGACGCCCGCGTACAAGGCCGACCGCGTCCGCCATCTCTACAAGGACAACGTGGACTGGATGGGCAGGGTGGCGCCCGCTTGGGTGGGCGGACACAGTCCGCGCACGAGGGCCGACCTGGAGGAGCTGAAGGACGTCGTTTTCGGACAGTGCAGCATGTGCCGGCGCTGCACGCTCAACTGTCCCTTCGGCGTCGACAAGGCGCTGATGATGCGCTACATGCGCGGCCGGCTGACGCAGGTCGGGGTGGCGCCGCAGGGCGTGCTGGACGTCAACAAGGACCAGTGGGAAACCGGCAACCAGATGGGAGTGTCCCAGCAAGACTATCTGGAAACCCTGGAATGGCTTCAGGACGAGCTGCGCGCCGAGACGGGCGACCCAGCGGCCGCCATCCCGGTCGACAAGCTGGGCGCCAACCTGGTCTTCGTGGTCAATCCGCGCGAGATCAAGTACGCCCCGTTGTCGCTGTTGGCGGCGGCCAAGATCTTCTGGGCCGCCGGCGAGGATTGGACGATGCCGTCGGTCGGCTGGGACAACACCAACTTCGGCCTCTTCTCGGGTCTGGATGACCTGGGCGGACACATGGGCAAGCTGGCTTTCGACCAGGCGATCAAGCTCGGCGTGCGCAAGATGGTGATCTCCGAATGCGGCCACGGTCTGCGCGCCACCAAGTGGGAATCGCCCAACTGGGCCAAGATGGATCTGCCGTTTCCGATCGAGAGCTTCCTGGAAACCATGGTCGATTACGTCAACAGCGGCCGCATCAGTCTCGATCCCGCGGCCAACGCCGAACCGGTCACCTATCACGACCCCTGCAACCTCAGCCGCAGCGCCGGCCTCACCGAGGAGCCGCGCTTCTTGCTCAAACGGGCCTGCCTCGATTTCCGTGAGATGACGCCCAACCGCGCCGACAGCTTCTGCTGCTCCGGCGGCGGCGGCGCGATGTCGATGTCCGAGTACGCGCCGCGGCGGCTGCAGGTGGCGCGGGTGAAGGCGGATCAGATCAAGGCCACGGGAGCCCGGGCGGTGGCCACGGCATGCCACAACTGCGTCGATGGATTGAGCGACCTGATCAAGCACTACCAGATCAATATCCCGGTCAAGAACGTCTGCGAATTCGTCGCTGATGCGCTGGTGCTGCCGCAGCGCGCGGCGCTGGCTCCTGCGGCGGCCCCCGCCGCCGCGACCGACGGACGCACCATTCTGGTCATCGACGACGACCCCGACGTGGTCGTCTTCCTGACCACCTTCCTGGCCGACCAGGGCTTCCAGACGCTTTCCGCGCGCGACGGCGCCGAGGGGCTGAACCTGGCGCGGCGGCGCCGGCCCGACCTGATCACGCTCGACATCACGATGCCCGGGCGATCCGGGGTCGCGGTGTACGCCGATCTGCGGCGCGATCCGCTGACTTCAGCCATCCCGGTGTTCATCATCACGGGCGTCGTCGAGTTCCGGCAGCTCATGTATCACCGCAGCATGGCGGCCCCGGACGGCTACATGGAGAAACCGGTCGACACCGGCCTGCTGTTGATGCAGATCCGGCGCATCCTGGGAGCGGCGCCGGCCTTGCGCAGGTGAGCCATCGAGAGGAGGGCCCGGCCGTGGAGAACGGAGACGAGCGGCCCCGGGCGCCTGCGGGAGTTGCCGCCGGCCGCTTGCAGCCCTGGGAGCTGGGCATCCCTCCCGAGACGCTGTTCGAGGAAGCCCCCTGCTTCATCACGGTCCAGGATCGCGGGCTGAACGTCCTGCATGCCAACCGACGGTTCCGCGAGATCTTCGGCTACAGACCGGGAGCGCTCTGCCACCAGCTCTACAAGGGTCGTGACAGCATCTGCCCGGATTGCCCCGTGCTGGCGTCGTTCGCCGACGGCGAGGGACACCTGAGCGAGGAGACCCTTCTCACGCGCGATGGTCGCGAGCTCAGCGCGCTGGTGCAGACCACGCCGCTGCGCGATGACGAGGGGCGGGTGACCGCCGTGATGGAGATGGTCACCGACATCACGGCGCAGAAGCAGTTGCAGCGGAAATTGCACGCCAGCCGCAAGCTGCTGCGAACGCTGCTGGACGAGGTGCCGTGCTACATCACGGTCCAGGACCGCGATTTCCGTCTGCTCGAGACCAACCGTCGCTTCCGCGACGACTTCGGCGAGGCGGACGGGGGGCGGTGTTACGAGGTGTACAAACACCGCGACGAACCCTGCCTGCGCTGCCCGGTGGCGGAGACCTTTGCCGACGGGCGCACCCACACGAGCGAGGAGGTCGTGCAGAGTCTGGATGGCGTGCAGCGTCACGTGCTCGTGCAGACCGCGCCGCTGCGGGGCGCCGAAGGCGCCATCGACAGCGTCATCGAGATCTCCACCGACATCACCGACATCCGGCGACTGCAGGACCAGATGACCAGCCTGGGATTGCTGGTGGGATCGATCTCGCACGGCGTCAAGGGGCTGCTGACGGGACTGGACGGCGGCATCTACGTTCTCAACAGCGGCTTTGCGCGGGACGACGTCGCGCGCGTGCGGCAAGGTTGGGAGATGATCCAGCGCAACGTCGGGCGCATCCGGTCGATGGTGCTGGATCTGCTGTACTACGCCAAGGACCGCGAGCCGAGCTTCGCGCCGACCGACCCGGCGGCGTTGGCGGCGGATGTCTGCGCTCTGCAGGAGCGACGCGCCGCTGAGCTGGGCGTCGAGCTGGTCTGCGCGGCAGCCTCCGACGACCGTCCCTTCCTGGCCGACGCGGCGGCTCTGCACGTCATGCTGACCAACCTGGTGCAGAACGCGCTCGACGCCTGCCGTTTGGACCCCGCGGCGAGGACGCACCGTGTCACCGTCGACTGCGCCGGCGACGGCGGGCATGTCCGCTTCACCGTGGCCGACAACGGCATCGGCATGGACCGCGAGACCAGGGAGAAAGCCTTTTGCCTGTTCTTCTCCGCCAAGGGCATGGAAGGGACGGGATTGGGTCTGTTCATCGCGCACAGGATAGCGGTCAAGCACGGCGGCACGATCGCGGTGACATCTGCTCCGGGCCAGGGGGCGGTCTTCACGGCGGCCTTGCCGCGCGGCGGGCCCCCGACGGAGACGGGCCCGCCATGAGGCTGAGCACGAGAGCGCGCTATGCCTTGCGCTCCATGGTTGAGATCGACCGGGCAACGCGCGACGGGCGGCCGGTCAGCCTGGCCAGCGTGTCCAGGCGCACCAACATCTCCCGGCGCTGCCTGGAGCAGCTGGCGCCCACCCTGCGCGCGGCCCGCCTGCTGCGCGGCGTCCGCGGTCGCGCCGGCGGCTATCTGCTGGCGCGCGCCGCGGCGGAAATCCCGGTGGGGCAGATCATCGAAGCGGTCGCGGGACCCGTCAGCATCGTCAGGTGCGTCGCGCGGCCTGAATGTTGCCTGCTCGCCGACATCTGCTCCTGCCGCCGTGTCTACACGGCCATCAACACCCGCTTGGTCGAGGCCTTGCAGTCGTTCAGCCTGGCCGACATCGCATCAGGCGACTGGGCGGAGCCGTCCGCGGCCGCCCCCCCGGCGACGCCGGCGACCTCGGGCACCGCGGCACTCGCCGCGAGCGCCACGGGCCCCCGCATCAAGCCCCCCTGCTAGAATCGCCCGAAGCCTCTCCTGTCGGCCGGAGCGGTGAGCTCTGCAAATATCCGCGGTCTGTTGCCGCGGGCCGCCATGGTGTAACCTGGAGGCGTCCGTGCCGCCCTCGTCCAGCGGAGCGCTCATGCATTCGAACCTCGGCGCAAATCCGGCCCTGACCGTCGCGCTCGCGCTGGTCGCCGGCATGCTCGCCCAGTCGCTGGCGAGGCACCTGCGCATCCCCGCCATCGTGCTGCTGCTGGGCAGCGGCGTGATGCTGGGGCCGGACGGCCTCGACATCGTCCGACCGGAGCTGCTGGGCGACGGGTTGCCGATGCTGGTCGGTTTCGCCGTGGCGATCATCCTCTTCGAAGGGGGATTGAACCTCGATTGGCAGCGGCTGCGCCGGGAGGGCGGCGTCATACGCCGGCTGATCACCCTTGGCGCCGCCGTGACCGCTCTGGGCGGCATGCTGGCGGCGCACCTGATCCTGGGCTGGCAGTGGCGGCCGGCGTTGCTGTTCGGGACCCTGGTCATCGTCACCGGACCGACGGTGATCACGCCTCTGCTGCGACGCATCAAGGTGCGGCGCAATCTCGAAACCGTGCTGGAGGCGGAGGGGATCTTCGGCGACGCCGTGGGGGCGATCGTGGCGGTCGTCACGCTGGAGGTCCTGCTGGCCCAGAGCGGCGACTCCATGGCTCTGGGCGTGTTCGGCCTGCCATCGCGGCTGCTGCTGGGCCTTGCGTTGGGCGGTGCCGGCGGGCTGGCCATCGTGGGGCTGCTGCGCGTCCGGCGGCTCGTTCCGGAGGGATACGAGAACATCTTCACGCTGGCGATCGCGCTGGCGCTCTATCAGACCAGCAACGCCATCATCCCCGAGACCGGCATCGTCACGGCCATCGTCGCCGGCCTGGTCGTCGGCAACGCCCGCACGCCGGTCGCGCGCGAGCTGCGCGAGTTCAAGGAACAGCTGACGGTCATGATGATCGGCCTGCTGTTCGTGCTGTTGGCGGCGGATGTGCGCCTGCGCGAGGTCGCGGCGCTGGGCTGGCCCGGCCTGGCCACGGCGCTGGCGTTGATGTTCCTGGTGCGTCCCCTCAACATCCTGGCGAGCACGGGCGGCGCCGGCCTGACCTGGCGGGAGAAGGCCTTTCTGAGCTGGGTCGCGCCGCGCGGCATCGTCGCCGCGGCCATCTCCTCGCTCTTCGGGCGCAGCCTGGCCGAGGCGGGCGTCGCGGGCGGCGAACAGCTGCGGGCGCTGGTTTTCCTCGTGATCGCCCTGACTGTCGTGGCGCAAGGCGCGACCACCGCGCTGGTCGCCGGATGGCTCGGCGTGCGGCGCCCGTCGGGCGTGGGCTACGCGATCCTCGGCGCGCAGCCGATCGGCAGGCTGCTGGGCCGTCTGCTCGGCGCGCGCGGAGAGCCGGTCGTGCTGATCGACGCCAACCCGGACATCTGTCGCGAGGCGCGGCAGGAGAGATTCCAGGTGGTGCAAGGCAACGTCCTGGAGGAAACGACCCTGCTCGCCTCCGACTTGGAGTCGCGCCGGGCGGCCATCGGGGTGCTGCCCAACGAAGCGGTGAACCTGCTGTTCGTGCAGCGCGCCCGTCTCGAATTCAAAGTCCCGCGGTGCTACGTGGCGATGCAGCGGGGACATGGCGCGGTCGGCACGAACGTGCTGCGGCCGGCGGGAGCGTCCCTGCTGTTCGGCCAGGAGACCGATCTGGAGAACTGGTCGGTGAGGCTGCGGCGCGGGCTGGCGGCCAGCGAGCGATGGCTCTGGCGCGGTGGTCACCCCCAGCCTGCCGGCGGCCAGGGCGGCGCGGTGCTGCGGCCGCCCGAGTTGTTTGGGGCCTGCCTGCCGCTGGTGCTCGAGCGCGCGGCGGCGCCGGCGCCGATCGACGACGCCACGCGCCTGCGGGAGGGCGACGCCGTCCACTGGCTGATCTTCGGCGAACGCCGGGACCAGGTCGAGAGCTGGCTGACCCAGCGCGGTTGGGAACCGCCGGCGTCCACCGGCGGCGAGGCATGAGCGCAGGCCCACGCATGAGGAAGGCAGCGGCGTCGCGCGCCGTCGCCACCGCGGCGGCTCTGACCGCCGTCCTGACGCTCGCCGCCGCGACGCTCCCCCCGCCGGCCGACGCGGCTTCCGCTTCCGGTCCCGCGCCCGGGGCCGATGCCGCCCCCGTGCTCTACAAGGGCTGGCGGGTGGCCAAGCTCAAGGTGCTCGGCGCGCCGCGGGGGCTGGGCGGCGCGATCAAGACCGGCCTGGCCCTGTCGGGCGGCGGCGGCCCCCTGGGACCGCGCGAGGCGCGCCTCTATCCCCATCTGCTGGAGGAGGACCTGGCGCGCATCCGTCTCTTCCTGGCGCGCCAGGGCTACCCGCGCGCGCTGGTCGCCGCGCGTCTGGAGCCGTCCCGCGGGCGCGAGGCCGTGACCGTCGTCTTCGACATCTCCCCCGGCGCCGTGGTCACGGTCGCCCGCGCCGAGGCAGCGGGACTGCCGCCCGCGCTGGCGGCCGGCGCGCGGCGCGCCGCGGCGCGCCTGGTAGGCAAGCCCTGCGCCGAGCCGCGGCTGGAAACGGTGCGGCGCGAGCTGGTGCGACTGCAGGCCGACGCGGGCCATGCGCGCGCCGACGTGCTGACGCGCGTATCCTGGCTCGACTCCACGAGCGCAGAGGTCTCATTCAGCGCCTCGCCGGGCGAGGTGCACACTTTCCGGCAGATCCTCACGCGCGGCGTCCCGGACGATCTGGCGCCGCTGGTGCGCCGCACGGTGCACATTCAGCCGGGTCAGGTGTATTCCCCCCGCGCCGTGGCGGCCGCCCAGGACCATCTGCGCCTGCTGGAGCTGTTCCGTCAGGTCAGACTGACGACGCCCGAGGCCGGGCCAGGGCGTCTGGATTTGGACGCCGACCTGACGCCGCGCGACCCGCGCACGCTGCAGGTCGGCGCCGGCTTCTGGACCGAGGAATACCTGAAGCTGGGCGGCCGCTGGACCCATCGCAACCTGCTGCAGGCCGGTCGCGGCGTGGAAATCTCGGCCGCCTACTCGCGCTTCCGCCAATCGGGAGCGCTGTCGAGCTGGTGGCCGGCGCTGCTGGGCGCGCGCACGCGGGGCGCGGTGCAGCTGCGGGCGGAGCGCGAACGGGAGGAAAGCTACGCCACCGTCGCGGCGGAGCTGGAGCTGTCGGCCAGCTATCGCCCCACTCTCCTGACCCAGCTGCGCGGCGGCGTGGTGATCGGCACCGTCGATGTCGACATCCGCACCGCGCAAACCGACGCCTTCTCCGCCCGCAGCGGGCGGCAGGTGGTGCTGACGGCCGGTTGGAGCCGCGACAGCGCCGACGATCTGTTCTTCCCCACGTCCGGCACGGTGGCCGCGATCGCCGCGGAATGCGCTCCCCCCGGCCTGCTGTCCCGCAACGAGTATCTGAGGGGGGAGATGAACCTCGCCGGCTACCGGGCGGTCATGGGAGGCGCCGTGTTGGCCGGTCGCCTGGCGGTCGGCGCCGGCGCGCCGTTGGGAGAGTCGGTCGATCTGCTGCCGAACAAGCGCTTCTATGCCGGCGGCTCCACGTCGATGCGCGGCTTCCGCCGGCGCAAGCTTGGTCCTCAGGATGTGGCCGGCGCGCCGCTGGGGGGCGAGGCGAAGCTGGAGGCGGCGGCGGAGCTGCGCTTTCCGCTCTGGCGGCTGTTGCGCGGCGCCGTCTTCGCCGACGCCGGCCAGGTCTGGGAAGACCGCCGCGCGATCGATCTGGGCGGGCTGGAGCTGGCGCTCGGCCCTGGCCTGATGGTGTTGACGCCGGTCGGGCCGGTGCGGGCGGATCTGGGATGGCGCGTCACGGACGGGCAGCCGGACCAGCCGCGCGCGGTCTTCCAGCTCGCGATCGGCAATCCGTTCTAGGGAGCGAGGGCGATGGCTTTCGGCCGGTGGCTGCGCAGCAGACGCGAGGCGGGCGGCCAGGCGGTCGCCGGACGGCGCCGGCGCCGCCGGCGTGCCCTGCGGGCTGCTGCCTGGTCCGCGCTGGGCGCGGCGCTGCTGCTCGGGCTGGCGGCCGGCCTGGCGCTGCTGCCTCCCGTGCGCGACCGCGCGTTGGCGGAGGCGCTGCGGCGGGCCCGCCCGCACATCCCGGGTCGCCTGCAGCTGGCCGCGGCCTCATGGCCCGCGCCCGGGCGCCTGGCGCTGCGGGATCTGCTCTGGACGGACGGTCCGGACACCCTGCTGGCGGCCGACCGATTGGAGATCGACTGGGCGCTGCGCCCTTTGCTGCGAGGCGATCTGCTGGTGCGGCAGGCGAGGGTCGAGGGCCTGACGGCGGACTTCCCCGCCATCGGCGCCAGATTGCCGGCAGGCGCGGCGCCCCGCGGCGGCGAACGGCCCGTGGCGGCCGGGACGCCATCGCGCTTCCCCCGCGCAGGAGCGATCGCCGGCCTGCCTTCGCTGGCGGCCGAGACCGTCGAGGTCTCCGCCGACCGCCTGGTCCTTTCCCCCGACCTGGTCGTGCGGTCGCTGCGCCTGCTGGCCAGCTTGGAGCTGCGCCAGGGCGAGCCGGCGCGCGCCGCTCTGCAGCTCGACGCCCGCGGTCCCGACGATGCCTGGACGATCGAGGCCGCGCGGCTGGAAGCCGACCTGGCGGAAGGCCGCCTCGAGGGTGAGGCCGGCGGCCGTCTGGCGCCGGACTGGCCCCTGGCGCTGCGTCTGGAGCCTTTGGGTCGCGACCGTTTCCGGCTGAGCTTGTCACGGTTGGCCGGCGGGGAGCCGCCTGCGGGGCCGGGCCTGGCGGTGGAGGTGGCGCTGCAGCGCGAAGGCTCGCGATTGTCCGGATTGCGCGCCGGCGGGGAGCTCGTCACGCCGGCGCTGCGCGACTTGGCCGGGCTGCCCGGCATCGCCGCCGACCCGGCAGGCTGGCCCCAGCTGGAAGGGGTCGTTCTGAGCGTGCGGGGCGAGCTGCGGCTGGAATCCCCGCGCGGCGCCGATCTGGAGCTGGAGTTTCGTCCCAACGCGTGGCTGGAGGGAGGCCGCGCCCGCCTCGCCCACGCCGGCGAGCGCGTGGCGCTCGAGATCCTCGAGCTGAGGATGCCCGATCTGGAGATGTCGGCGGGCGGCGTGCTCTCCGGCGGTCGGCTGGAGGCGAGCGGGCGCGCGCGCGCGCACGGAACGCGGTGGCTGGCGCTGCTGGCGCCCGGCATCACCCCGCCGGACAGCCTGGCGGCGGAGATGACGGTGGAGGCGGCCGGGGCTCCGGCGTCGCTGCTCGCGACTGTCGAGCTGACGGCCGGCGCGCGGCTGGGCGGGCTGACCGTCGACCGCGTGCGCGCTGTCGCCGCCCTGCCGGCCGATCCGCGCGCCGGCCCCGCTCGCGCCGCCTTCGCCGCGCGCAGCGGACGGCTCTCGCTGCGGGGCGCGGCGGTCCTGGAGCGCGACGATGCCGGTCTGACCGTCCTGGTGCCTCCGCTGGTGCTGTCGGCCGCGGCGCCCGGCGACCGCTCGCCGACCTCCGGCGACCAGGACCTGACGCTGCCCCCGGACGCGCCCCCTCTGGCGGGTATCATGCACCGGCGCGCCACCGACGGCGCCCTGACCGTCAGAGACGTGCGACTGATCGGGGCCGGCGGCGACGTGACAGCCGCCGCGGATTTCGACGGCTCGGGCCGGGGCACCTGGAACGTGACCGTCGCCTGGCCGCGTCCGCCCGAGCTGCTGCTGCACACCCTGGCGCCGTCGGCGGCGGTGGCGGAATCGCTGGCCGCCGCCTGGGGCAGGGAGGAGCCGCTGGGCGCCCGGCTGGCCGGATCGCTGCGACCGTCCGGCTCCGCACGCGCCCTGGACATATCGAGCGAGGCGGTGCTGCCCGGCCCGCGCACGCTCGCGACGCTGCTGCCGGCCGGCGCTCAGGTCGACGATCTTGGGCCTCTGCGCCTGCGCGCCAATCTGGCCGCGCGCGACAGCGCGGGCGTTTCCGCGTTCACCCTCGACGCCGATCTGCAGCGGACGGCATGGCTGGACGCGGCCCGGCTGCACGCGCGCGGAGGGCCTGCGGGCGTGACGATCGACACCTTCCGGCTGGACTGGGAAGACCTTGCCGTGACGGCGTCCGGGACGCTCGACAGCGCCGCGGTCGACCTGCGCGCGCGGATGGAGATCGCCGGTTCGTCCCTGGCGCGGCGCCTCGATCCCGTCGCCGCCGCCGGGTTGGAGATGGCGGGCGCTCTGCGGATGGCCGCGTCGGGCGCGTCGCGGCGGCCGCGGCTGGCGGCGGAGTTGCAGGGGCGGCTGGCGCTTCCCGGCCTGGTCGTTCCGGAAGCGGCGTGCACGGCGACGCTGGACAGCGGTCGGTTGGCCGCCGCCGTCCTGCTGCCCCGCGGACTGAGCGCCGGGCCGGCTCTCCTGGACCGGGTCGCGGTCGGTTTTCAGGGCGATGTGGGCGTCGGCGCGCGCGGGGCGGTGCGCGGCCGGCTGACCGCGGCGGCGCGAGGGCCCGATCTGCGCGTGCGCCAGGTCGCCGACATCGCCGGCGGGATCGGTCGCGGCGCCACCGGCGCCGGCGGCGCCGACATCGCCGGTTGGAGCGCGCGCACCGACACGCTGCTGCTGGAGGTGCGCGGACGCGACCTGCGCAACCGGCGGCCATTCACGCTGCGGTTGTCCGCCGCCGGCGACACGCTGGCCGTCGCCGGCCTGGAGTTGGAGGGCGCGCTGGGGAGTCTGAGCGCCGAGGGTTTCGCCGCCACACCCGATGCCGATCTGACCGTCGCCGTCGCCGCCGACCTGCCCCCCGCGCCCGCTTTTCTGAACGTGCCGCCCGGGCTGTGGCCGCGCGCGCTCAACCTCGACCTGCGCGCCGCGGCCGGCGGCCGCATGCGCGGCGCGGCCGAGCTGCGCGGGATCGCGCTGCACGACCGGACCGATCTGACCCTGCGCCTGGCGGCGGCGGCGGCGGCCGACAGCGTGACCATCCGCGGCACGTTGGCCGACAGCCTGGGCGCGCTGGTGGACGCCTCGGCCCGCCTGCCCGCCTCCATCGTTCCCTATCCCCCCTCCGGACGGCTGAGCGATGATGCCCTGGCGCTGGACGTCGCGATCGACGGGCTGCCGCTGCCCCTCGGGCTGCTGCGGCGCGAGGCGGAGGCGGCGCCCGGACGGGCCGTGCGCCTGACCGGCCGCCTCGCCCTGCGCGGCCCGGCGGCCGCTCCCTCGGCGCACGCCCGGGCCAGGGCTTCGTTGCTGGGCTGGCCGAAGCTGGCGCGCCACACGCTCGAAGTGGAAGCCCTGCTCGCGCCGACCGGCGGCGCGGCGCCGGAGATCGCGCAGCTGGCCACGGCGCTGCCCGAGGCGGCCGGCGCCGCAGCGGGCGTGCGCGCAACCGCCACGCTGGCGCGCGGCGGGACTCCCTTGCTCGGCAGCGAGCTGTCGTGGCCGTTGGCGGTGTCGCTGCGCCCGCCCGCCGCGGCGGTCGACAGCAGCGCCGCCGCGCGGTTGACGGTCTCATCCGCGGCGCTGCCGCTGAGCGAGTTCGACGGGCTCCTGCCCCGCGAGCTGGGTCTGGGAGGTGCGCTGCGGCTGCGGCTCGCCGGCGCCGGGCCCGCTGCAGACCCCCTGCTGAGCGGAAACCTTGACGCCGACGGCCTGCGCGTCGGCCTCGCCGACGGCACGGACATCGGGATCACCGGCGCCCTGACGCTCGGCGGCAGCCTGCGCCGGCCGCAAGCCCACGGCCGCTTCGAGATGCTCAACGGCGTCATCCGCATCCCCGAGCCGCCGCGCGAGCTGCTGCCCGCCCGGGGACATGCGCTGCTGTGGGCTGCCGCGAGCGGCCGAGACGACCGCGCCGCCCCCCCACCCCCGGAGCCGGAGCCGCCGTCGCGGCCCGGCGACCGCCCCGCTGCGCGCGCCGCTAGCCACGACGATGACAGCGGCGCGGGCCGCCTCGAAGAAGGCGCCGGCGCCGGGCCGGGGCCCGCCATCCAGCCGGCTGTCGACATCGCCCTCGACATCCCCGGTGGGTTGTGGCTGCGCGGCCAGGGGCTCGAGGTGGAGCTCGCCGGCGAGCTGCGCGCGGCGCTGCGGGACGGTCTGCCCGCCGTCATCGGCGATCTGCAGGCGGTTCGCGGCCGTCTGATCCTGCTGGGCCGCCGGTTCGAGGTCGAGCAGGGGCGGGTCATCTTCTACGGTGAGGAGGACTTCGATCCTTCTCTCGATCTGTCCATGCTGGGGCGCGTGGGCGACGTCGAGATCCAGGTGCTGCTGCGAGGGACCCTGCGGCGCCCCGATCTCGGGCTCACCTCCACGCCGGAGATGACCGAGGGCGACATCATGTCGCTGCTGTTCTTCGGACGTCCTCTGGGCGAACTCGACACGGGCCAGGTCGACCTGCTGCAGCGGCGCACCGGTGAGCTGGCGGCCGCCTTCGGCGCCGCGAAGCTGGAGGCTGCCATCTCCCGGCAGCTCGGCATCGACCTGGTGCAGATCGAGCGGGGCGAGGGCGAGGGCCAGCGGGGCAGCCTCGTGGTCGGCAAGTACCTGAGCAACCGCGCCCTGCTGAGCTACACGCAGTCGCTGGACGAGCAGGACGCCTTCCGCCTCAACTTCGAGTACCACCTGACGCGCCAGCTGCGCCTGAACACCCTGTACGGGCGCCTGGGACAGTCGAGCCTGCAATTGAACTGGATCCGTCATTATTGAGATGTTGAAGGGAGATGGCATCGAGGACAGGAATAGCCTACTATGAGATGATCGACACGCGGCGCATCCCCCCCGGCGTTGCGACGTCAGCGCCGCCGCTTCATGCGCAACGACGAGGTGCCAGATGCCACGCGCGCGCTCTGCGGCCGCCCTGCTTCCGGCCGCGGCCACCTTGATGCTGTTCGGGGCGTCCGACGCCGGCGCCCAGGCGCTGGGCTCGCTCGGCCTCTCGGCCGCCCCCGACGCCTACGTGGCGCGGCTCGACACGCCGGTCGGCGAGCCGTTCACGCTGTATGTGATCGCCGCGGCCGAGGACCCCCGGCTGCCGCTGGACTTCTCCCTCGCCAGCGCCTCATGGGCCGTGTTCAACGTCTGCTGCGGCGGTTCGCCGGTCGAGATCGTCGATCACGCCTCCCCCGCAGGCGTCGTCGGCGACGGCCATCCCTACCTGGGCGTTGTCACGACCGGCGACGCCTGCCTGGACCAGGATGTCATCCTGCTGGCGCAGGTCACTTTCGACTGGGTGATGCCTGGCGCGCCGCGCTTCGCCCTGGCGGCGGGAGCGACAGGCCCCGCCATCGACTGCGACGGCGGGGCCCATTTCATGTACGGCCTGATGGTCGAGGTCAACGGCACGGGCGGTGTGAGCGCCCCGTCCACCAGCTGGGGCGCCTTGAAGTCGCTCTACCGCTAGGCCGCCGGCGTCCGCTCAGCGCCCCTCGGATTGCTTGAGGAACCGGTAGAACTCGCCGTCCGTCGTCAACACCAGCGTGCTCTGCTTGTCCAGCGTGTTCTGGTACGATTCCATCGTCTTGAGGAAGGCGTAGAAATCGCGCGCCTCCTTGGACTGGTTGTACGCCTGCGTGTAGATGGCGGCGGCCTCGGCGTCGGCCTTCCCCTTGATCTCCTGCGCCGTGCGGTACGCCTCGGACTGGATGCGCATCAGGTCGCGATCTTTCTCGCCCGTGATGCGGGAGGCCTCGCCCTCGCCCTCGGAACGGAAACGATCGGCGATGCGGCGGCGTTCCGCGACCATGCGCTCGTAGACCTTGCTCTGCACTTCCTCGACGTAGTTGATGCGCTTGAACTGGATGTCCAGGATCTCCAGCCCCAGATCCGCGGTGCGCGTCTGCGCGGCCGTCAACACCTCCTGGCGGATCTTCTCGCGGCCGGTCTGGATCCCTTCGAGCACGGCCTCGTCATCCGGCTCCAGTTCGCTGCGCACCGGCTCTCGGTTGCTGGTGCGCACGACCTCGACCACGTCGTACTTCGCGATGGCGTTGCGGGTCTCGCCGTCGAGGATGTCGTCCAGGCGCGAGTGCGCGCCGCGCTCGTCGCGCAGGCGCTGGAAGAACAGGAGCGGGTCCGTGATGCGCCAGCGCGCGTAGGAGTCGACCCAGATGAACCTCTTATCCTTGGTGGGCAGTTGATTGGCATCGCCGTCCCATTCCAGGAACCGCTTCTCGAAGCGGTGCACTTTCTGGATCAGCGGCGTCTTGAGCTTCAGCCCGGGCGTGTTGACCGGGCTGCCCACCGGCTTGCCGAACTGGGTGATGATCACCTGCTGCGGCTCGGTCACGATGTAGAAGGCACCGGTGATCACCAGCAGCAGCACGAGGCCGCCCACGGCCAGAATCAGGGTCTTCATGGCTGGCTCCCCCCCTTGGCGCCGGCCGCGTCCAGATTCAGCAGCGGCAGCATGTTCTTGAGCCTGTCGTCGACGACCACCTTGCGCTCGACCTGAGGCAGGACGGCGTTCATGGTCTCCAGATAGAGGCGCGTGCGCGTGACCTCGGGCGCCCGCCGGAATTCGGTGTAGAGGGCGTTGAAGCGGGCGGCGTCGCCGCGAGCGCGGTTGACCCGGTTCAGCGCGTACCCCTCGGCCTCCTGGATGGTCTGCTGCGCCTGACCCTGCGCGCGGGGCACGACCTTGTTGTATTCGCTCTGCGCCTCGTTGATCAGCTTCTCGCGCTCCTGCTGCGCCTTGTTGACCTCGTTGAAGGAGGGTTTGACCGGATCCGGGGGGTTGACGTCCTGCAGCACCACCTGATCGACCTTGATGCCGGTTTCGTACTGGGTGCACAGCGCCTGCAGCTGCACCTCGACCTCGCTGGCGACCTCGGCGCGCCCGACCGTCAGCACTTCGTTGACGGTGCGGTCGCCCACGATCCTGCGCATCACGGCCTCGCTCATGCCGCGGAAGGTCTCTTCCACGTTGCGCACGCGGAACAGGTACTTGTACGGATCGATCACGCGGTACTGCACGACCCATTCCACGACGGCCGCGTTGAGGTCGCCGGTCAGCATGTTCGATTCGCCCTCCAGCCCCCGCGTCGAGTACTCGCTGCGCAGGCCGGGGCGGGTGGTGCGGAAGCCGAATTCCTGCTTGAGCTGGCGCTGGATCGGCACCTTGAGCACCTGTTCGACGCCGAACGGCAGCTTCAGATGCAGCCCAGGTTCGCTGGTGCGCGCGTAGCCGCCGAAGCGCAGAACCAGACCGACTTCCTCGGGATCGACGGTGTAGAAGCTGGTGAAGGCGGCGATCAACGCCAGCAGGGCCAGCGCCGCCGTCCTCAGCGCCCTCCCGCCGGGCGTCGGCATGCGCAAATCGCGCAGGCGCCCCAGATCGAACTCCACGCGGTCCTGATCTTCCATTGTTGCCCTCCGGTTTGGGTCCTTGGGCAACCTAGCACATGTGCCGGGTCCCGAAACCCCAAATCGACCGCCCATCCGCGGATCGGCGGCGAAACTACCCGCCTCGCTGGCGGATTATTCCAGGATCGATATTCTCTGGGCTGAACCAGCCGACGAAGGGCGGACCGATGAAATCGTTGATGGGCCTTAATCCGCGCCCGGCACGGCAAGCGCGCTTGCTTCACGCGGCGATCCTGGCCTTGTGCATGATATCGCTCCCGCCGCTCGCCGGCTGCCGGTGCGGCACGACGGGCGCGCGCACCGCGGCACAAACCCCGACGACCGCGCAGCCTGCGACGACGACGACGGCCGCGACGACTGCGCCGGCCGCGGCGCCGGCCGCGACGACTGCCGCGACGACTGCGCCGGCAACGACGACGACGACGGCCGCGGCGATGGCGGCAGAGTCAACACCGATTGCCTGCGGGGAGGCGAGCATGGCGAGCGAAGAGGAAAAGCTGCAGCGGAGCGACGAGCAATGGCGTGCGCTCCTGACGCCGCAGCAGTATCGCATCATGAGGCAGAAGGGAACCGAACCCCCCTTCACCGGCGCCTACTACCACACCAAGGACAAGGGCACGTACCTGTGCGCCGCCTGCGGACATGCGCTGTTCAGCTCGGAAGCCAAGTACGACTCGGGAAGCGGCTGGCCCAGCTATTGGCAGCCACTCCAGCCCGGCAGCGTCGAGACAGCGCACGACACCAGCCACGGCATGGTGCGCGAGGAAGTGCTGTGCGGGCGCTGCGGCGCCCATCTCGGCCATGTCTTCGATGATGGTCCGGCGCCGACCGGGCTGCGCTACTGCATCAATTCAGCGGCCTTGCGACTGGAGAAGGCGACGCCACTGGAGAAGGCGACGCCGCAGGAGAAGGCAACGCCATAGCAGCGGACAGACTCGCGAGCCAGGGCACGGTCAAGGCGGATCAGGATGGGTCCACGGTGATGCGCGGCCGGCAATGGCCCTGTTTGGCTTGATGATCATCCTGGTGGCTCTGAGAATGCCTTCGGAAGCAGCGTGCTGAGCCAGGAAGGTGATCGATGTGAGCCACGGGGAAACGGCGCCGCGCGCTTGCCTCCAGCCGGGCAGGCCCGGTCCGCGCTCGGCGCGCCAAGGGATCGGGATGCAGACGACCGAGAGCGATCCAATCGCGCTGCTCTGCCGAACATTCCGGCAGTCGAGCAGCCCGACAGCCGGAAAGCCGGACAACCGACCGCCGGTTGCTTGCAGGGGAGGCAATTCCTGGCTATGTATAAAACGATTCGAATATTCGCATCAGTCACCGTGGACCGTGAAGGGAGCATCCCCATGTCGAGCTTGCCCACCGTAGTGCTGGCTTTCCTGCTGGGTGCAGTGGTCGCAACCGTCGTGATCGTGGCCACCATGCGCGCACGCATGATCGAGGTGATCCCCAGCCCGCTCGGGCTGGAGGAAACGGTCGCGGCGCTGGAGCATGGAATCACCCAGGTGGAGGGATGGAGCAGCCCCGGCCTGCGCGATCTGAACGGCATGATGGCCAAGCACGGCGTGACCCTGGCGCCGCGCGTCCGGCTGGTCGAGATGTGCAAGGCGCGCTACGCCGCCGAGGTCTTGCAAGAGGATCGCCGGGTCGCGACCCTGATGCCCTGTGCGGTGGCGGTGTACGAGGATGACGCCGGCAAGGTGTGGATGTCGAAATTGAATCTGGGCCTGATGGGCAAGGTGTTCGGGGGGAGCGTGGGGCGCGTCATGGGACAGAAGGTGGCCGGAGAGGAAAGGAGAATCCTGGCCGCGGTCAAGCCTTGACACCGTGAGCGGGCCGACCGACGGCGCAGGAGTGGTCCCGGCGGCGCAGGAGTGGTCCCGGCGGCGCAGGAGTGGTCCCGGCGGAGGGGAGTGGTCCCGGCGCGGGAGCAGCCCCGCGCCGGGAAGCGGCTGGCGATCCGGCAGCCGGGAGGAAGCGGGGCCGCCCCTATTTCCTGGCGATGCCCTCGATCTCGATCGTCATGTCGACGTCGTCGCCGACCACCAGACCGCCGGTCTCCAGCGCCCTGCTCCAGGTCAGACCGAAGTCCTTGCGGTTGATGCGTCCGGTGGCGGTGAACCCGACCCGCTTATTGCCCCAGGGATCGTTGACCTCGCCGTTGAATTCCAGCTCCAACACCACGGGCTTGGTCACGTCGCGGATGGTCAGGTCGCCCTTGAGCAGATGCTTGCCGTCCCGCCCCTGCTCGACGGCCGTCGAACGGAAGGTCATGGTCGGGAAGCTCTCGACCTCGAAGAAATCGGCGCTGCGCAGGTGCTCGTCGCGCTTGGCGTCCTTGGTGTTGATGCTGGCGGTCTGGATGGTCGCCTCGACCTTCCACGCGTCGGACGCGGCGGGATCGTAGTCGAACGCGCCGCTGAACTGCTCGAAATAGCCCCGCACGTTGGCCACGGTCAGATGCCGCACGCGGAAACCGACGCTCGAGTGCGACTGGTCGATGTCGTAGGTGGCGGCCGCCGCCGCGCCCGCGGCCGGAAGGCCGCTCAGCGTGAACAGGGCGAGCCAGACGCCTATCTTGGTCCACTTCATCTGCAGATCCTCCTAGGTTTCGCTGTTGAGGGCCTTGTGGGCGCCGTCGCAGAAGGGGCTGTCACCGGTCTGCTTGCACTGGCAAAGAGCCACCCGCCGCTTCTGGTCGAGCTTGAACTCCAGCGGCGTGAAGGCCGTCCCCTTGTGCGAACCGTCGCAGTACGGCTGGCGCGCGGACAGACCGCAGCGGCACCACCAGTAGGCGCCGGCCTCCAGCTCGAGCACCGCCGGCTTGCGGTCCGCGATTTTCGGTCCCTGCATCGAGCCACCCCTCCTTCACAGGAAAGCAACAGGCCATCCGTATCGTGGAGCCGGCCGCGCGACGCGGCCGGCTGACTTCAAGCCTGCACATGATAACGGCGAATCACCGAACCGCACGCGGCCGCCCCGGCCGGTCGCGGCGGCGGTGGTGCGCTCTAACGCACCAGCGTCAGCTTGGCCGCGGCGGCCAGGCCGGCCGGACCCTCGAGGCGAGCCATGTAGACGCCGCTGGGCAGCGGGCGGCCGGCGCCGTCGCGGCCGTCCCAGACGATCTGGTGGTCGCCGGCCGGCAGGTCGGCGTCCACCAGGACGCGCAGCCGGCGGCCGCCCAGATCGTGGAGCGACAGTCGAGCGGGGCCTGGCGCGGCGAGGATGAAGCGCAGCATGGTCCGAGGATTGAAGGGATTGGGCCGCGCGGCCAGCGGCGTCGCGCCGGGCGTGGGAGGGCGCCCGTCGGCGTATCCGTCGTCCAGTCCGGTCACATCTCCCATGGCCAGGGTCACGGGAAGGCGATGGGGCGCTGCGGGCGCGTTGGCAGCGACCGTCAGCAGCGCATGGTGCAATCCGGCCGGCAGGCCGGCGGGGTCCAGCAGTGCAGTGAAGCGGGCGGAATCGGCCGGCGCGATCGTGGCCTGGCGCGGCGTGGCCTCCAGCCAGGCGGCGTCCGAGACGATGTCTGTCACGCGCAGCGGCAGCACGCCGTCGTTGCAGATCCAGAACGCCAGCGCCTGCGTGCCCGGCAGATGGGCCAGGGCGCCGGGGATGTGCAGGCGGCCCGCTCCCGTGCGCTCGTCGCGGCCGGGGACATCGACGTCGACCGCCCCCGCGGCCAGGGCGGCCGCCAGTTCGGGGGGCGACAGGGTCGGTCGCGCCTGGAGCAGGATCGCCGCCGCTGCGGCCGCCAGCGGCGTGGCCATGCTGGTCCCGCTGTAGGCGACATGACCGCCGCCGCCGCGCGTGCTGGTGATGTTGACGCCGGGCGCCGCGAGATCGGGCTTGGTCAGGCCGGGCGGATAGGGATAGTCGCCGTAGGAGGGGGGCGACAGCAGGCTCCAGCTCGTGGGGCCGCGCGAGGAGAGGTTCCAGACCGTTTCGGCGGCGTCGACCGCGCCCACGGCGATCACTGCCGTGTGGCCGCCGGCGCCGTAGGTCGGTTCCGGGCAGTCGGCGGGGCTGGAGACGTCTCGGGGCGCAGGCAGATGCCCGCCGGCATTGTCGCCGTTTCCGGCGGCGCAGAACCAGGGCACTCCGGCCGCCAGCAGCGCCTCGGCGGTGGCTCGATTGGCCGCGCGCAGCTCGGGCGGGGGATCGGTCCACCCCGCCGACATCGTCATCACTCGCGCGCCGTGGTCGAGCGCGAACTGCAGCGCCTCGTTCATGTCTTGCAAGTAGCCCGGCACGCAGCGCAGCGCCATCAGCCGGGCGCCCGGCGCGGCGCCGGTGGCCATGCCGGCGGCATCGCCGCCGACCACCAGGCCGGCGGTGTGCGTGCCGTGCCACCAGGAGGTGTCGCCGTCATACGGATCGGCATCCTCGTCGACGAAATCGTAGCCGTGCCGCGGGTAGGCAGGACCGCCGTCCCACAGCCGGCCGGCCAGATCGGGGTGGTCCCAGGCCACGCCCGTGTCGAGATGCCCGACGATCACGCCGGCGCCGTCGAGCCCCTGGGCCCAGGCCTCCGGGGCGCCTATCCGCTCCAAGTGCCAGGCCAGGGCGGCAGAGACGAGGGTGGAGGGAGCAGGTGCGACGTGGGCATCGCCTGCGCCGTGGTCGCGGGCGACGACGGTGGCCGAGCCGCCGCCAGCGCCGGCGGGAGCGAACGGGCGGCTGGGCGTGTCGTCCAGCCAGAGGCGACCCACCAGCGGATCGGCTGACAGGGCGGCCACGGCATCGGCGCTCGCGCGCACGGCCAGCAGACCGGGCAGCCACAAGGGCGCGGGGCTGCTCAGAAGGCCGCGTTCCTGCAGCCCGCGGTGCGCGGCGGCCAAGGCCGCGCCGGCGCGCTCGGTCTGCCCCCGCAGCGCGGCGACCGCAAGCTCCCGCCGCGTGCCCGAGTCGATGCCGAGGGATCCCGCCGGGCCGGACCCGAGCGCGTCGAGCCGGCGCTTCAGTTCCGGCGCGTCGACCCGGACGGCGGGTTCGATGATGACGGGCAGCAGGGCGTCCGCCGGGGCGGCGGCGCAGGCATCGGCCAGCCTCGGCGACACCACGGGCAGATGGACCGCGCTCAGCAGCGGCGGCGCGGCCGCCAGCTCGCTCGCCATCTTCGCGCCCGGCGCCGCCGCGTGCAGGCGCAACGCGCCCGGGCTGAAGCGCAAACGCGGCGTGCCGGTCACCCAGTACAGGTTCTCGAGCCAGACGTTGTCCCCCTCGTCCTCCTCATGGCAGGCGTCCTCGGGGTCGATCAGCAGCGCCAGATCGTGGAAGCCGGCGCCGGCGACCAGGGGGTGGTCTTCGATCATCGCGTACGTGCCGGCCGCCAGCCCGCCGGGCACGTACCAGGCCCCGGCCAGGGCGCCGTCGAGCGTCAGGCGGAAGACGACGTCGCCGCTCGCCGCGGCCAGACCGTCGTTGGCGAGGGCAAGGCTGATCCAGGCGGTGTCGCCGGCCGCCAGGGTGGCGTCGGTCTGGCGGCCGCCGCGCGCCAGGCTGGCGACGAGCGGCCCGCTCCAACCCGAAGGCTGGTAGGGCGTCAGATTGGGACGCGGCGCGCGCCTGCTGCGATAGACGTTGAGTCCCTGCGTCGGGTAGTCGCGGCGATCGATCCAGGCCGCGTGCAGCCACGGCACGCCGCCCGCCGCCGCGGCGGCCGCGCCGATCGCCGCGGCGGCCGAACGGAAGGTGGGAGCCGTCATGAAGAGATCGTTGACGATCTCCAAGCCCAACCACGATTCCGGATGGCCGCTGCCGCCGGCCAGCCTCGCCGCCAACCGGAACTCGTCGCCCCCGTGCGGAGCGTCCAGGAAGAGGCAGCCCACGGTCCCGCCCCGCGTGCAGAGGGCGGGACCCAGGCTCTCGCGCGGATCGGCGGCCAGCTCGTAGGGACCGTAGACGTTGGCCAGGCCGTCCCAGGAGAAGCAGTAGATGATGTCGCCGTCGACATGGCCCAGGCCGTCGTCGTAGTCGAGCTGAAAGACGCAGAACACCTCGGCGCCGCTGGCGGCGACGGCGGGGAAACCGCAGCTGTTGGCGGTCCAGGCCGTCAGGTTGATGGGTTGGGCGAACGTGCCGCTGAGCGCATCAGCCGCCAGCAGTATCTCGACCTCGCCCGTGTAGCCGTTCTGCTCGCCGTTGACCAGGTAGACGGTGGCGCCGTTGATCGCGACGTCCGGCCACAGATCGGGGTAGCCATCGGCGTAGTAGTAGTCATAGGCAATGGTCGCGCCGCCGTTGGTGCTGTGCATCCACAGCAGCGTCCACTCTCCCCAATCCACCATGCTGGCGGCGATGAAGACGCGCGCGAAATCACCTGCGCCGCTGACCGCGATCGACGGCGTGGCGCACAGGCTGCCCGTGGCGAGCCCGCGCACCCAGGCCCAGGTCAGCGGATTGTCGGCATTGGCCGAGCGGGCGCGCACGACCATGCCGTCGGCGCGGATCCAGGTCACGTGCAGGAACCCCGCCGCGTCGATGGCCAGATCGGGCATGCACTCGTCCAGGCTGAACGACGGCATCTCCCAGACAGACCAGGTAAGCCCGCCGTCGGTGCTGCGGGCGATGTGGATGTCGCGGTCGGTGGCGCCCAGGTCGTACGATTCGAAGACGGCGTACAGGTGGCCGTTGGTCGGGTGGGCGGCCAGCGAGACGTACTGGTCGTTGCTGTGATTGGGATCGGCCAGCAGCCCGGGCGATGACCACGGCAGCGCCTTCTCGCCAGCGGGAGCGGCGATGGGCGCGGGGCCGGTCTTGCCGGCGGCGGCGCGGCGCGGCCCCCCGGTCAGCAGGGCCGGCCCTCCCGGCAGGCGCAGAGCCCGCCGATCGAGGAGGCGTTGCAGGCGGGCGTTCGCCTCCGCGGTGGCCTCCAGATGGGACGCGGCCTGCGCGGCCCCGCCAGGGGCGTCAGGGGCCAGCAGGTCCACATCCATCAGCGGCTTCCGTGCGCCCGCCTTCTGCGGGTCGGCCCGATGGCTCACGCGCGGCCGGCCAGGCGTGTCCAGCCTCTGCGGCGCCGGCGATCGGGCGCCGGCGGGCGGCGCGGCCGCGGTCGGCGCCGCTGTCGCGGACGGCCAGACGGCCGGCGGAACGGGCGACGCGGGCGGCTGGGCGGCAAGCAGCGGGGAGGGCGCGACAACGGCCGCCGCGTGCGGGGCCACCGAGCCTGCAAGCAGGTCCGGCCTGACGCCAAGTGCGAAAAGGATGGCCAGGAGCATTCGTGTCGCGCTCACGGACAGCCTCCGAGGTCTCAGGATATTACGCAATTATATCACACTATATGTCAATTATGATTGATTAATTATGCTCTGTCGTGGTGGATTGGAGAATGTCCATCGCTCGGATGAGCACTATAATGGCCATGCAAATGAATGACATACAGCCGTATGGCCAGGGAATCACTATTTGTTTTTTTATTCTTATTTGCTTCCCGATGCGGCCAGGTCAGCCGCGGTCTCGGCGATCGCGGCGTGCAGCGCGTCCACGCCATCGGTAAGCGCCGCCGGACCGGGCTGCAGGATGATGGCGGCGTCGATCTCGCGCAGACGGCCGGCGCGCAGGAACGGTGCCTCCGCCCAGCCGGGACGGGCGGCGACCCGCTCAGGCTCCAGCGGCTTGCCGCACCAGGAGGCGAGCATCAGGTCGGGCTTCCGCGCCAGGATTGCCGCCGGGTCGGCGACGATCCGCTCGCGCGCGACGCGCCCGCCGCACAGTTCGGGGAAGATGTACTCGCCGCCGGCCGTCTCGATCAGTTCGGCGACCCACTTGATGGACGTGATCAGGGGATCGGGCCATTCCTCGAAATAGACGCGGGGCCGCACGGGCAGCGCGGCGGCCCGCTCGCGCACCAACGCCACGTGCGCCGCGAGTTGGTCGGCCAGCGCGCCGCCCGCTTCGGCCCGGCCGACCAGGGCGCCCAGGGTGCGCACGAACTCCAGTATCTCCTGCACGGTGCGCTGGTTGAAGGCATGCACTTCGAGCCCTCGGCGCAGCAGCTCGGCGACGATGTCGGCCTGCAGATCCGAGAAGGCGATGACCAGGTCGGGGCGCAGCTCGACGATCTTCTCGATGCGCGCGTCGATGAAGGCCGCGACCACCGGCTTCTCGCGGCGGGCCTGCGGCGGTCTGACGGTGTAGGCCGTCACGCCGACGATGCGATCCTGCTCGCCCAGGCGGTAGAGAACCTCGGTGCTTTCTTCCGACAGACAGACGATGCGCGCGGGAGGCATCGGCGAGCTCTCCTTTCACTCGGGGGCGCGCTGCACCGGCACGAAACGCACGGCCGCCAGGCGGGTCTGGTCCAGGGTGCCGTCTGCGCGCTTGACGTAGAGCATCAGCTCCTGGTGGCCGCCGAGAGAGCCCAGCGGCAGGCAGAGACGGCCGCCCGGCTTGAGCTGGTCGATCAGGGCCGGCGGCACCTCGGGCGTGGCGAAGGTGACGATGGCGGCGTCGAACGGCGCGCGCTCGGGCCAGCCGTGCCAGCCGTCGCCCGCGCGCACCTTCACATTGGCGTATCCCAGCCGCTGCAGCCGTGCGGCCGTCTCGGCCGCCAGCGACGGGAAGAACTCGATCGTGAAAACGCTGTCGACGATCGCCGCCAGCACCGCCGCCTGGTAACCGCTGCCCGCGCCCAGCTCGAGCACGCGGTCGCCGCTGGCGGGGCGCAGCGCCTCGGTCATCAGCGCCACGATGTAGGGCTGGGAAATGGTCTGGCCCTCGCCTATCGGCAGCGGATGGTCGCCGTAGGCGGCGGCGCGCGAGACCGGCGGGACGAATTCGTGGCGCGGCACCGAGCGCATGGCCGCCAGCACGAGCGGATTGCGCACGCCGCGCGCTTCGATCTGCCGGGCGACCATGTCGTGCCGCTCGCGGGCGCGCGCCCCGGAAGGTTCTGCGCCCATTCGCCCTCCCTCGCCCGGCGCCGCGAAGGCGCCGAGCAGCAGCAGCGCCGCGATCCCGAAGGCTGACCTGATCATGGCATCTCCAGGCGGCATTATAGCACGCGCCGCTTGACCGGCGAGGAGCGCCGGCCGCACAATCGCGTCCACAATCGAGTCGAGGTGGGCCATGTCACGTCGCGCCTCTGCACGCTCGGCCGCGCGCCGCGCCCCGCCGCCGGCTCGCGCCGCCGCGGCCATGGCGCTGCCGGCCGCGCTGCTGTCCGGCCTGCTTCTGATGGGCGCCGGCGGCTGCGCGGCCGGCCGCGCCCCGCCCGCACCGGCGCCGGGAAGCCGCGCGCCGGAGGCGCAGAGCCCGACCGGGGCTGGCGCCGCGAGCGCCGGCGGCGGGACCGCGACCCGGACCGCCGCTGCGCTCCAGGCTCTGCCCGACCGGGAAGGCGGCGACCTGCTGCCGGGCGAGCCCGCGCCGGGGGGCGATCTGGTCGTGGCCCTCGACGGCCCCATCGACCCCGGAAACGCCCCTTCCCCCCACAACGACGCCGAACGGCTGGTCTTCCGCAACCTCTACGAGACCCTGGTGCGCGCCGCCGCCGACGGATCGCTGCGGCCGGGTCTGGCCTCGGCGTGGGAAGCCGCCGATTCGGACCGGCGGTGGGTCTTGACCTTGCGGCCCGGCGCGCGTTTCTGGGACGGCTCCCCGTTGCGGGCCGTCGATGTCACGGCGAGCTGGCAGCGCACCCAGCGGTGCGCCCGCGGCGAGGACATGGCGATACCGTGGGCCTGGCTGGATGTCGAGGCGGCTTCGGTGCAGGCCATCGACGAGCGCCGGCTGGTCATCCAGCTGCCCGAGCCGCAGCCCGATCTGCCGGCCTTGCTGGCGGCGCCCTGTCTGGCGGTCGCCAAGCCCGGGCCCGGGCTGATCTGGCCGCTAGGCTCGGGCGCGTGCATCCCGGACGAACAGTCCGGCGGCGGCATTCTGATCTGCCGCCCCAATCCTCATGCAGGCGGCGCCGCTCCGCTCTGGCGCGAATTGAGATTCCTGCAGCTGGCGGGTCGGGACCCGTTGCCGCTGCTGCTGGCCGCCCCGCGCGGCTCGCGAACCGCCGACCTGGCGGTCGTGCGCGATCCGGCGACCGCCCGGCAGGCGGGCGCGGCGCCGGGGTTGCGGGCTGTCGCGCTCCCCTGGGACCGCGTCCATCTGCTGCTGGTGCCGCCAGCAGCGCCGGCGCGCCCCTGGGCGCAGGGATGGGAGCGCGCCGTGCAAGCGGGAGCCGACACGCTCGCCGGGGCCAGCGCAGCGCCGGCGTCTTCCCCCTTCTTCCTGGCGCCCGGTGCCGGAGCCTGTCCGCAGCTGCGCGGCCCGGCCATCGCGGGCGGCGCCGTCGCCGGTGGCGAGGCCGGCAGCCAGAACGGCGGCGGGTCTGCCGGCGGCGTCGCCGCCTGGCGCGACCGCGTCGCGCATCGGGACGACGACACCGAGGCCGCCCGCCTGGCGGCGGCGATCGCGGCCTGGACGCCGCGGAACGATCCTGAACCGCCGGCCGCCGCCATGGCCCTCGATGGCGCAGCGTTCGACGAGGCGGTGCGGCAAGGTCTGCCCGGAGCGGCCGTGCTGGCCCTGCCGCGGATCTTCGCCTCGCCCTGCCTGCAGCTCGCCTCACTGCTCTGCCGAGCGGGCTGGCTGCAAGAGGCGGGACTGGGCGCCGCGCCGGCCGCGCAGGACGAGCATCCCCTGCCCGCGACGGCGGCCGCCCGCTTGATGGCCGGCGGGGTGCTGCGGCCGCTGGTGGCCACGCGCTCACACTTGGTGGCGCGCCGCGGCTTGGCGGGGCTGCGCTGCGACGTTGACGGCACGCTGCGCCTGGACGGCGCCGGTTGGATCGCCCCTTAGAGCCCGGGGGCCATCTCCTCAATCCGCCTTATCGCCGCCGGCGGAGCGCTTGCCACGAGCCGGCGCTTTCTTGCGCGCGCTCTTCTTGGCGGCCGCCTTCTTGGCCGGCGCGGCCGGCGCGGCCGGCGCTTCCGTCACGGCGGACTCGCCCTTGGCGGCCGCGCGTCCGGCCCGGCTGCTCTTCTTGCGGGCCGGCGCCGGCCTGGCGGCGGCCGGTCCGGGCTCGGCGGGTTTGGCCGTCGCGTTCGCCTCCGCCGGCTTGCTTGCCTTCCCGGCCGTGCGCGGCGGACGGCGACGGCGGGGCGCTGCGGCCGCCTTGACGGCTTCGCGGGGTGTGGCTTCGGGCGCGGCGGCGACCGATGAAGCCGCCTCGCCGGCGCCCGCGGATTCGATCTGCGGCGCCGGCTCCCGCCGCCCCCCGGCGGTCGCGGGGGCGGCAGGCGGCGCGGCGGGCGCCTCGCCCTCGCGCGTGCCGTTCTCACGCCGCCGGCCGCGGCGGCGGCGCGACGAGCGGCTGCGGCCGGCGGCGGTCGCTCCGGGACCGGCGGGCGCGGCGCCGGCGGCCGTGCCGGCTTCTGCCGCTTCCGGACGGCCCCGCTCTTGCGCGGCCGACTCGCCGCCGGGGGTCGGGCCGGACTCTGGATCCGGCTCGGCGCCCGCGGCCGCCGCGCCCGCCCCGGCCGGCGCGCCGCCGGCGCCCTCCAGGGCGCCGTTGGTCGCCGCGGCCTCGCGCCGCCCGCGGCCGTTGCGCCGGCGCGACGCGCCGCCGCGGCCGCCGCGGGCCGGCAACCCCGGAACGTTCTTGCCCAGCGCGCTGACCACCCAGGTGCCGCCGGCGCGCGAGTCGCGCACCGCTTCGAGCAAGCCGTGGGTCATGGCGTCCTCGAGCAGATCGCCGAACGTGGAGTAGCCGTACTTGTGCTCGTTGAACTCGGGCTTCTTGCGCTGCATGGTGTCCTTGATCAGGGACGAATACAGCACGCCGCGGCTCTCGCGCATCAGGCCCTGGATCGTCGAGATCAGGAAGGCGAACAGCTTGCGCTTGTCGGCCGGCACGTTGGTCAACCCCTCGACCTGCTGGCTGACCCGCTCCTGGTAGAGGTCGTCGTAGAAGATGAATTCGTCGCAGTTGACGATCAGCAGATGCGAGCTGGAGTTGCGCATCCCCACGCCGATCACGGACTTGTTGTTTTCGCGCAGCTTGGAAACCAGCGGCGTGAAGTCCGAGTCGCCCGACACGATGACGAAGGTGTCGAGATGTTCCTTGCCGTAGCACAGGTCCATGGCGTCGACGACCAGCCGGATGTCGGCGCTGTTCTTGCCCGACATGTGGGGCGACGGTATCTCGATCAGCTCCAGGCCGGCCTGGTGCAGGTCGGCCATGTATTCCTTGTGATGGCTCCAGTCGGCGTAGGCGCGCTTGACGATGATCTTGCCCTTCTCGAGCAGACGCTGCAGCAGCAGGTGGATCTCGAAGCGCTGGCGCGCGTCGCGCGCGCCCAGGGCCACGTTGTCGAAATCCACGAACAGGGCGAGATTGCTTTCATTGTCTTGACGCAAAAGGACACTCCTTGTCCGGGTAGGGCGAGGACCGCATCCGGCGGCCGCGCGCCATTCGATGATAGCCGGTGTCCGGGAATCTGTCCAAAGCCAACCTCCGGGGCCGCGCCCGGCGTCGCCGAAAGGTGGCCAGCCGCCGGCCGCTGGTGGTACATTGGGCCGGTTGACGGCATGGCGGCCGGCGCCGGGGCGCGGCGGTGGTCCGACGGCCGGGAAAAGGAGCGGCATGGACGACAAACTCACAGGCAGGGAACTGGTGGAGCTCGTGCGTCGGGTTTTCGCCCCGGGCCAACGCGACCACGCCTTGGCTTTTCTGGTCGATCTGCCGGACGAGCGCGTGCCGGACAACCCTTCCTGGAGGGCGCGGCGGGCCCTGGCGTGCGAGTGGGCGGGCCTGCTCGACGCAGAGCGCGAGGAGCTGGGCCTGCAGCGCGTCTCCCTGGCCTGGTACCGCAACAGCGGCAGCAACAACGCTGACCTGCCGGAAACCTTCGCCTACGGGCGCGGCGGGCTGCCCCAGTCCCATCGCGACATCGAGATGCTGCCCGCCGTGCCCTTCGGCGAACTCTTCGCCACCCACAGCCTGATCGTCGCCCCGACCGAGCTGTCGGCCACCGCGCCGCTCAAGGTTGCGGCGCGCGGCCAGCAGTTCCGAGCCGCCACGATGCCGGGCTTCCTGCCCGCCATGATACCCGCCCTGCGGGTGGACTACGGCGAGGTCAACCGGCGGGTGGACATCCTCAAGGAGCTGCTCGACCCCGCCGAGTCCGCCCGCGTCGTGCTGGTGGCGCAGGGGCGCCGCCATGAGCTGCAGCTCGACCTGCGCCACCGGACCGCGCATGCCTCCGGAGGGCTGCTGCTGCGAAACGGCGCCGCCGGCAACCTGCCGTCGGGCGAGGCATACATCGTCCCCTACGAAGGCGAACGGGCGGGCGAGCCGAGCCTTTCCGCCGGCGTCCTGCCGGTGGAGCTGCGGGGCGAGATCGTGCTGTACGAGATCGCCGCCAACCGCGCGGCCGCGGTGCTTTCGAGCGGGCCGGTCAGCGACGAGGAGCGGAGCCTGATCGCGCAGGAGCCGGCCTACGCCAACCTGGCGGAGTTCGGGCTGGGAGTGCTGGGAGACTTCGCGCTCAAGCCCGTCGGCAGCATCCTGCTGGACGAGAAGCTGGGTTTGCACATCGCCTTCGGGCGCAGCGACCATTTCGGCGGCGCGGTCGGGCCCAGCGCCTTCACGCGCCCCGACCGCGTCGTGCACATCGACCGCGTCTACATCCCGGAGACGCAACCGCGCATCGCGGTGGCGGAGGTCTGGCTGAGCGGTCCGCAGGGGCAGCGCCTGATCATGAAGGACGGGCGGTACTCAGGGCTGTTCTGAGGCTGGGCCCAAAAAACGCCCGCGGGATCTCGCCGCGAGCTGGATGGGGAAGCCGCCGAACGGAACCTTGGGCGAGTGCACTGGGGGTGTCGGCCCCGCCCGACGCGCTTCCCTGCGAGACAGGGTAGCCGATCTGCGCCGGGGCGCAAGGGTCTTTTTCCCGGACCCCGGTCTGATGTTTCGCCGGCACGCGCCCTGTCCCCCGTGTCCGGCCCGCCTCCGGCCGGCCCCGCCCCCTTGACACGGAGGTACGGGCGACAAATGATGTGCGGTGGGCGCGCGCCGCGGCGGCGGGCGCTCGTTGTTCCAACCCCCACCCGGCGGGAGAGGCGACATGACGGAAACCACCCCCACGTCCATCCGCGTCCTGCTGGTCGACGACGAGCAGGATCTGGTCGAGTTCCTGGCGCAGCGGCTGCTGCGCAAGGGGATCACGGTCACCGCCACGACCTCCGGCCCCGAGGCGCTGGAGGCGGTCAGACGGCAGGCGTTCGACGTCGCCGTCGTCGACTTGAAGATGCCGCTGATGGACGGCGTCGAGGTGCTGCGGCGCGTCAAGGAGATGCAGCCCTACCTCGAGGTGATCATGCTGACCGGCCACGGTTCGGCGGAGTCGGCCCATGCCGCGGGGCGCCTGGACGCCTTCCGCTACGTGATGAAGCCGTGCGACTACGAGGAGCTGCTGGCGCTGATCCAGGAGGCCTACAAGAAGAAGCGCAAGGAGCTGTTCGAGATGTTCCAGCGCGAGCTGCAGAAGGTCATGGAACGGGGCGGTTCGCCGCGCGAGATCATGTCCGCCACCGATCGCTTGCGGTTGGAGTATGAGCAGAACTGACTCCGGCGCGGGCGCGCGGGCGCGGGCGGACACCGCGCGCATCGCCATCATCGGCGGCGGCCGCGCCTGCCACGAGCTGCTGACCATGCTGGGCAAGGATGACAGCGCGCGGCTGGGCCTGACCGTGGTGGGGGTCGCCGATCCCGATCCGGACTCGCCCGGGCTGGCCCTGGCCCGCGCCGCCGGCATCGAACTCACCGTCCCCGATTACCACGCCTTCTTCCAGCGCGACGACATCGACCTGGTGGTCGAGCTGACCGGGCGTCCCGAGGTGCGCGAGGATGTCTTCCGCTCGCTGCCAGCGCACGTGCATTTCATCGACCACTACGCCGCCCGCTTCTTCTGGAACTTCTTCGAGCTGGCCGAGGAGCGCAACCGGATCCTCCGCCAGGCCGAGGAGCGCGTGAAGCAGGAACGCAACCGGCTGCAGCTGATCCTCGACAGCCTGCCCTACGAGGTGCTGGTGATCCGGCCCGACTACGTGGTCGAGACCGCCAACCGCAAGTTCCTGCAAACCAACGAGCTGAGCCTCGACCAGGTCGCGGGCCGGTATTGCTACGATCTGGAGCACCGCACCAAGGGGCCGTGCGACATCGCGGTCGGCGGCTGCCCACACGCCGAAACGCTGCGCGCGGGTCAGGTGGTCTCCACGGTGGTCAGCCACCGCAGCGAACGTGGCGAGGAACGATTCGCCGCCGTCGCCGCCTCCCCCATCATCGACGAGGCGGGCAGCGTCATTGGCGTCGTCGAGGCGACGCGCGACATCACCGAGCGCGTGCGCCTGGAGTCGGCGCTCAAGGACACCCGCGAACGGCTGAACCAGTTCATCGACATCGCCCCCCTCTTCATCTACATGAAGGATGTCAACCTGCGCTACCTGGTCATCAACAAGCGCGCGCTCGAACTGCTCGGCCGGGAAGAGCAGCAGGTGGTGGGGCAGACCGACTTCGCCCTCTATCCCGAGACGACGGCGCGCGAGTGGCAGGCGCGCGAGCGCGAGGTGCTGCACACGCGACGTCCCCTGCACGTCCGCGGGGTGCTGCCGTTGCCCGCGCACGAGATGCATTACAGCGCCACCCTCTTCCCCGTGCTCAAGGACGACCGTGTCATCGGCCTGTTCGGTCTGATCGAGGACACCACCGAGCTGCACCAGAGCGAGGTCGAGCTGGTCGAGCAGAAGGCCAAGCTGGTCGAGACGCGCGAATTCTTGCAGGGCGTCCTGGAGAACAGCCGCGACATGATCTTCCTGACCGACACGGCCGGACAGATCCTGTCGCTGAACACGGGCGCCCGCCTGGTGCTGGGACTGGAACAGCCGGAGGAGTTCCTGGGGCACAGCATCCTGGAGTTCGCCGCCGCGCCGGACGGCCTGGGCGAGCTCCTGGCGGCGTCGCTGCGGGAAGGGCACGCCGAGCAGTTCGAGATCCCTTTCCGCCGCCGCGACGGCGAGACCGCGATCTGCAACGTGTCGCTGACGTTGATCAACGATCATCAGGGCCAGCCGCTCGAGGTGCTCGGCATCTGCCGCAACGTCACCACGCGCGTCCGCCTGCAGGAGGATCTGATCCGCGCTGAGCGCCTGGCGGCGATCGGCAAGATGGCCGCAGGCGTCGCCCACGAGATCAACAATCCCCTGGCGGTGATCGAGACCATCGCGGGCCTGGTGCGGGAAACGCTGGAAGAGGAGGGGGCGTGCCTGCCGGAGGGGACGAAGGCCAACCTGCTGCGCGCCGCCGAGCGGCTGCTGTATCAGACTCGCCGCTGCACGACCATCACTCACAGCCTGCTGGGATTCGCCCGCAAGTCGGGCGCCTCGCGCCAGCCGGTGGATCTGCCGGCGCTGCTGAACGAATCGCTGGATTTCCTGGCCCCCGAGATCAAGCAGCTCGCCGTCGAGGTCCGGCGCGAGTTCGCGCCTGATCTGCCCCCGATCGTCACCGATCCCAACCTGCTGCAGCAGGTGTTCGTCAACCTGCTCAAGAACGCCCTGGACGCGGTGGAGGAGAAGAACGAGCCGGGCGGCGCGTTGACGATCCGCGCGGGGCGGGCCGGCAGCGGCGTGACGGTGGCGATCCGCGACAACGGCGTCGGCATCCCGGCGGGCGAGCGGGACAAGATCTTCGACCTCTTCCACACCAGCAAGTCGGCCGGCAAGGGCACTGGCCTTGGCCTGTCGATCGTCTTCAACATCCTCAAGAAGCTGGGCGGCGAGATCGAGGTCGCCAGCGAGCCCGGCGCCTGGACCGAGGTCACGGTCCGCCTGCCGCTGGGGGAAGAGCCCGCCTGAAGCCGGCGGCGTGCGCCGCCGCCCCCCTTCTCCCCTACGCCTGGGCCCCCAGACCGTCGAGCAACGCCAGCAGCTCGGCGGTCTTGTCCGCCAGCAGGTCCGCGTCGCCGCGCGTCTCGACGTTCAGGCGCACCACCGGTTCGGTGTTCGACAGCCGCAGGTTGAAGCGCCAGCGCGCGAATTCCAGCGACAGGCCGTCGGTGCGGTCGGCGGCCAGCGCGGCGCCGCCGTAGCGCGCCTCGACCGCGCGCAGCGCGCCCCGGGGATCGGGCAGGCGGCGGTTGATCTCGCCGCTGGCGGGATAGGCCGCCTGCATGTCGCCCACCAGGGCCGACAGCGGCCGCCCCGTGCGCGACATCTCCTGCAGCACCAGCAACCACGGCAGCATGCCGCTGTCGCAGTAATGGAAGCGCCGGAAGTAATGGTGCGCCGACATCTCGCCGCCATAGACGGCGTCCTCGCGGCGCATGCGCTCCTTGATGAAGGCGTGGCCGGTCTTGCAGAGCACCGGCACGCCGCCGGCACGCCGCACCACGTCGATCGTGTTCCAGGTCAGCCGCGGGTCGTGGATGATCTTCGCCCCCGGCGAGCCCCGCAGCGCCGCCGCCGCCAGCAGGCCGACCAGGTAGTAGCCCTCGATGAAGGCGCCCTGCTCGTCGAAGAAGAAGCAGCGATCGAAATCGCCGTCCCAGGCCAGGCCCAGGTCCGCCCCGTGGGCGATGACGGCGGCGGCGGCGGCGCCGCGGTTCTCGGGCAGCAGCGGGTTGGGAACGCCGTGGGGAAAGGCGCCGTCGGGCTGGTGGCGCAGGCGGATGAACTCGCAGGGCAAATAGGGAGCCAGCAGGTCGATGATCGGGCCGGCGCAGCCATTGCCGGCGTCGGTGACCACGCGCAGCGGGCGCAGCGCCCCGGGAGCGATCTCGCCCAGCAGGAAACGCACGTAGCCGGCTGTCGCTTCGTGCGGCGTTACGGTGCCGCGGCGACCGGCCGGCGCCGGGCCGGGATCGAGCGCCAGGGCGCCGATCTCGTCCAGGCCGCTGTCGCCGCTGATCGGCCGGGCGCCCGCGCGGACCAGCTTCATCCCGTTGTGGTCCTTGGGATTGTGGCTGGCGGTGACCATGATGCCTCCGTCCAGCCCCCCCTCGGCGACCGCGTGGTAGACCTGCTCGGTGCCGCACAGGCCCAGATCCAGCACGTCGATCCCGCCGGCGCCGAGGCCGGCGGCAGTCGCGCGCGCCAGTTCCAGGCTGGTCAGGCGGCAATCGCGGCCCACGGCCCAGCGCGCCCCGCCGATGCTGCGGGCGGCGGCCAGGCCGATGCGCCGGGCCAGATCGGCGTCCAGCTCGTCCGGCACCCGGCCGCGGATGTCGTAGGCCTTGAAGCAAGCAGGCTTGTCCGGCTTCCCCTGGCTGGCCAACTCGGCTCCTTTCCGCTATGATCCAGACAGCGGCCCGCCCACGCCACTGCGCCCGTTGGCGACCCGCCGCCGTTCGCCTATCATGATCGTGAGGCGAAGGCCGGCGCGCGCGGCGGGCGCGCCGCCGACCGGGCAGCGCCGGCGCTGCGCGCCCAGGGGGGACTGACATGGACAACCGTTCGGTCCGCATTCCAGCCATCAGCTGCGATCACTGCGCGCGCACTCTGCGCGAGGAACTGATGGACATCGAGGGCGTCGCCTACGTCGAGATCGACGTTCCCGCGAAGACCGTCAAGTTGGGTTGGCAGCCCCCCGCCATCTGGCCGGCCATCGCCGCCCGCCTGCGGGAGATCAACTATCCGCCGGAAGAATAGCCGGCGCGAGGTCGCAGACTAGCACAAACCGCATCCCCTGCCCACCGTCGCCGCCGCGCCACGCCGGGAGCACGCATGCCTGCCCCTTCTGTTCCCCCCGCCGCCGCCCGAGGCACCTTTCCCGTGACAGGCATGACCTGCGCCAACTGCGCCGCCGCGGTCGAGCGCGCGCTGCGGCGTCGCGTGCCGGGAGTCCGCGAAGCGACGGTCAATCTGGCGAGCGAGACGGTCACCGTCGCCTATGATCCGGCGGCGGCGGCGCCCGAGGCCATGGCCGCGGCCGTGGCGGCGGCGGGGTACGGGCTGGTGGTCCCGCGCGCGGGGCAACGGCCGCAAGACGCCGAACAGGCGGCGCGCGCCCGCGACACGGCTCGGCAGCGGCGCGCCTTCATGGCGGGCGCCGCAGGCACGGCGCCCTTGCTGCTGCTGGCGATGGGGCGCGACCTCGGCCTGCTCGGCGCCTGGTCCCACGCCGGCTGGGTCGACTGGCTGATGTTCGCGCTGGCGACGCCGGTGCAGTTCTACGCCGGCGGCGCCTACTACGCCGGGGCCGCCCGCAGTCTGCGCGCCGGGGCCGCCAACATGGACGTGCTGGTGGCGCTGGGAACGTCGGTGGCCTACGGCTACTCGGCGGCGGTCCTGTTGCTGCCGGGGCTGCACGGGCATCTCTATTTCGAGACCGCCGCGGTCATCGTCACGCTGATCCGCCTGGGCAAGCTGCTCGAGGCGCGCGCCCGCCGCCGCACCGGCGAAGCGCTGCGCGGCCTGCTGGCGCTGGCGCCGGCGACGGCCCACCGGCTGCGCGAGGACGGCGAGGAGGATGTGCCCGCCGCCGATCTGCGGCCGGGCGATCTGATCGCCGTCCGCCCGGGCGAGCGCGTGCCGGCCGACGGCTTCGTGCGGGAGGGACGATCGGCGGTCGACGAGAGCGCCTTGACCGGCGAGTCGATACCCGCCGACAAGGGGCCGGGCGACCGCGTGTACGGCGCGACCATCAACCACGAGGGAGCTCTGCGGGTCGAGGTCACCGGAGCCGGCGCCGACACCGCGCTGGCGCGCATCGTGCGGCTGGTGCAGGCGGCGCAGGCGGGGCGCGCGCCCATCCAACGGCAGGCCGACCGCGTGGCCGCCGTGTTCGTGCCCGCGATCATCGTGATCGCGCTGGGAACGTTCGCCGCCTGGTGGATCATCGGGGGCGCCTTCACGCCGGCCATGCTGCGGCTGGTCGCCGTGCTGGTGGTCGCCTGTCCATGCGCGCTGGGCCTGGCCACCCCCACGGCCGTGATGGTGGGCACCGGCGTCGGCGCGCGCCACGGCATCCTGATGCGCAACGCCGCCGCGCTGGAGCAGACGCATCGCCTCCAGACGCTGTTGCTGGACAAGACCGGGACCGTGACGGCCGGCAAACCCGAGGTGGCGGCCTGGGAGGAGGCTCCGGAAGGTCCGATCGCCGGCGCCGAGCTGCGCCGGCTGGCGGCGGCCGCGGAGGCCGCATCGGAACATCCGCTGGCGCGCGCCGTGGTCGCGGCCGTCGAGGCGGAAGGGCTGTCGTGGCCGCGGGCCGCCGCGTTCGCGGCCGCGCCCGGCCGCGGCGTCGAGGCGGAGGTCGGCGGCCGGCGCGTGCTGGCGGGGCGGCCCGCGTGGCTGGCCGAACGGGGCGTCGACCTGGCGCCGCTCGCGGCGGCGATCGCGCGCCAGCAGCAGTCCGGCCGCGCGGTCATCGCGCTGGCCGTCGACGGGCGCGCCGCCGGGCTGGCGGCGCTGGCCGACCGCGAGCGTCCCGGCAGCGCCGCGGCGGTGGCCGCGCTGCGCCGCCTCGGCCTGCGCCTTGTGCTGGTCAGCGGCGATCACGAGCGGGCGGCGGCCGCGGCGGCGCAGGCCGTCGGCATCGAGGAATGGGTGGCCGGTGTGCTGCCCGACGGCAAGGAGGCGGTCGTCCGCCGCCACCAGGGCTCCGGCCGCCTGGTCGGCATGGTCGGCGACGGGATCAACGACGCTCCCGCCCTGGCCGCGGCCGATGTCGGCATCGCCGTCGGCACCGGCGCCGACATCGCCCTGGAGGCGGCCGACGTGACCCTGGTGCGCGGCGATCTGGGCGGGGTGGCACGCGCCATCGATCTGAGCCGCGCCGTGATGCGCACCATCCGCCAGAATCTGTTCTGGGCCTTCTTCTACAATCTGCTGCTGGTGCCTGTCGCCGCCGGCGCCCTGCACGGCCTGGCCGGCCTGCCCCACGTCCTGCGGGAGCTGCACCCCATCCTGGCCGCCGCCGCCATGGCGGGCAGTTCGCTGACCGTGGTGCTCAACAGCCTGCGGCTCGGCCGCTGGCGATCGCGATGAGGGGGCCCGCGGCGGGACGTCGCGCCGAGGCGTCGCGGCGGGGCGCTTGCCCCTCGCGGCGGCGCGTGCCACAATGGCCGCGCGCGGTCGGGCGACCGGCGGAAATCGCCGCCGGCGCCGCGTGTCCGCTCGTGCGAGGAGGTCCGTGGTGAAGAAGCTGCTGCTCTGCGCGGCGCTGCTGGCGTGCGGCGCCGGCGGCTGCATCAAGATGCACGTCGACACCGTCATCGAGAAAAGCGGCGCGGGCACGATGACGCTGAGCTACGGCGTCTCCCAGGAGGTTGCGGCTGCCTTGAAGGAGATGGGCGAGATGCCAGACCAGCAACTGGGCCAGCAAGTGTCGCCCGGCGATTTCGACCGCGACAAGCTGGAGGCGGCCGCCCGCCAGCACGGCGTGACCATCAAGAAGTTCGACCGCCGCGCCGCCGACGGTCGGGAGACCATCGAGATCGCGCTCGCCTTCCCCAGCCTGGAGAAGTTCAACGCCGTGCAGGGCAGCATGGGCGGCGCCGCCAGCGGCCTGGCGCTCTTCAAGAACGCCGGCGGCGACTACGTGCTGCGCGCCGCGCCCGCCGGCGCAGAGGACGGCGAGGAGGAAGAGCAGGAGGCCGAGGCCGCCCCGCCCGCGGAGGATTTCGATCCCCAGCAGATGCAGAAGGCCATGGAGCTGATGGGCAAGCTGATGGCCCACGCCTCCGAGCTGGATGTGCGGATGACGTTGACGGTGCCCGGCGACGTGATCAGCCACAACGCCATGCGCGCCGAGGGCCGCACCTTGATCTGGGAGATCAACTCCCAGAACATGATGAGCATGGCGAGCGAGGCGGCCGGGTTCAATCCCGAGGTCGTCTTTTCCGGCAAGGGGCTAAGCCTGCCGGCGCAGGCGCTGCCGGAGTAGCGCAGCGCAGGCCAGCCGGTCGTACCGGCCAGGCCGCGGGCCGCGGCGGGGGCGTCCGCCGCGGCCCCGGCGTCACTCCTGCAGCGCCGCCTCGATCGCCGCCCGCAGCTTGGGGTCGTCGGGAGCCGTGCGCGGGTCGAACCGTTGCCGCACCCGCCCCTCGCGGTCCACCAGGTACTTGGTGAAGTTCCAGCTCGGCTCGTCCAGCTCCCGGGTCAGGAAGCGGTAGATCTCGCTCTTGCCCTCGCCCTTGACCTGCGTCTTGGCGAACAGCGGGAAGGTGACGCCGTACTCGGCGTCGCAGAAGGCGCGGATCTCCTGGGGCGTGCCCGGCTCCTGGTTCTGGAAATCGTTGCTGGGAAAGCCCAGAATCACGAAGCCGCGCGGCGCCAGCTCCCGGTGCAGTTTCTCGAGGCCCGCGTACTGCGGCGTCAGCCCGCACTTGCTGGCAAGATTGACGACGAGCGCGACCTTGCCTCGATAGGCGGAAAGCGGCGCCTCCTCCCCCAGCAGACCCTGCGCGGGCAGGCCATAGAACGAGGCCTCGGGCCGCGGCCGAGCCGCGGCGGCGTCCTGCTCGGTCGTCTGCGCGTGCGCGGAGCGCGGGGGGACGCAGAGATCCATCACGGCGGCCAGGGCCAGCAGCGCCAAGAAAAGCAACATCTGCATCGTGTCTCTCCCTGAAAGCGTCGGTCGCGGAACGGATCGCGCCGGTCGCGCGAGTGCCACAAGATAGGCGCAAGCCGCCGGCCGGCAAACGCGCGCCCCGGCCTGGAGGGCCGGGGCGCATACTGACGCGACGTCTGCGGCCGCGCGGCCCGGCGCGCGGGCGCGCGGGCGCCGGCTAGGTGGCGTCCGCCGGCGGCGGCGCCGCGACGCGGGCCTTCAGCTCGCGGTCGAGCATGAAGAGCCCCGGGCCGTCCTGGCCCACCAGCTTCAGCTTGCGGCAGATGTCGTCGACGGTGGCCTCTTCCTCGACCTGCTCGTTGACGAACCACTGCATGAAATTGGTCGTGGCGTGGTCCTTCTCCGCCATGGTGATGCCGACCAGGTCGTTGATCCGGCGCGTCATCATGCGCTCGTGAGCCAGCGCGGCCTCGAAGGCGGCCTGCGGCGACTTGTATTGCGCCGGCACCCCCTCGATCGCCGGCAGCGCGACGCTGCCTCCGGTCATGGCCAGGTAGTCGAACAGCTTCATGCCGTGCATCAGCTCTTCCTGGGCCTGCAGCCGCATCCAGTGGGCGCTGCCGTCCAGGTTGATCGAGGCGAACCAGGCCGACATCGACAGATAGAGATAGGCAGAGTGGTATTCCGCGTTGATCTGCTCGTTGAGCGCTTGCTGCACCTTTTCGCTGATCACGGATCGGCTCCTTTCGCCGCGCGGGGTCACCGGCGGCTATCCGTAGGGATACATCCCTTTCTTGATCTTCTCCAGGGACTCCAGCATCTCGTCGTGCTTCTTCTCGTCCACCATCAGGTAGTGCAGCAGGTACTCCTGCACCACCATCTTGCGCCCCTTCATGGCCTGCAGGCAGGTCTGGGCCAGCTCGATCGTCTTGCGCTCCATCTCGATGTGGGATTCGATCATGTCCCAGATGCCGGCCAGCTCGTCGGGATTGAGCGTGACCGCCTGCTTCTCGAAGCTGTCGATCACCAGCTGCTGCACGCGATGGTGCATCTGCGAGTCGCGCTGGATTATCTCCATGACCAGGCGCAGGATGGGGTTGTCGGCCTTGCCCATGATCTGGGCGGTCTGCGACACCGTGGCGTTCTCCAGCTTCTGCCAGCGATGCATGCTGTCGACGATCTGGGCCTGCAGTTCCTTGGTGGACATGCGCCGAACCTCCGCGGGAACGGGACATCAACGGGCGGCCGCGCGGGCCGTGGCGATGCGAAGCACCGCACAAGGTAATGACGGGTCGCATGAAAGGGCAAGGTCAATCCGGTTTAACCGGTGGCTGCGGTCATAATTCGGCAAAACAGCCGAATCGGGGCTGCCGCGCGCTGGCATCAACCTGTCTTTTGGGCGATACTGGCGTGACCTGCGCCGGCGGTAGGGCCGGCGCGAGCCGTGTGGCTGGCCATTGGGGAGGCGCGATGCCGCTGAAGAAGATCGAGACGTTCGGCGTCTCACATCTGCAGATCCTGGACGAGGCCGGCAACCTCGACCGCGCGCTCGAGCCGAAGCTGAGCGACGAGCAGCTGCGCCGGCTGTACCGCAGCATGGTGCTGGCACGCGAGGGAGACCAGCGCATGCTCAAGCTGCAGCGCCAGGGAAGGCTCGGCACCTTCGGTCCGAGCACCGGCCACGAGGCCTCCAATTGCGGCCCGGCGCTGGCGATGGAAGAGAACGACTGGCTGATCGGCGCCTTCCGCGAGCTGGGGGCCCGGCTGATGCGGGGCGAGCCGCTGGCCAACGCCTACCTCTACTACAACGGCTGGGAAGAGGGCAACGTGCAGCCGGAGCCCTCGCCGCGCCTGCTGCCCATCGCGGTGATCGTGGGCAGCCAGATCCTGCACGCGGTCGGCGTGGCCTACGCGCTGAAGTACCGCGGCGAGAAGGCGGCGGTCGTGACCTACTTCGGCGACGGCGCCACCTCGCAGGGGGACTTCCACGAGGGCCTGAACTTCGCCGCTGTCTGGCAGGCGCCGGTGGTTTTCATCTGCCAGAACAATCAGTGGGCCATCTCCATCCCCCGCGAGAAGCAGACCCGCTCGCAGACGATCGCGCAGAAGGCCATCGCCTACGGCATGCCGGGGATCCAGGTGGACGGCAACGATCCCCTGGCGATGTACGCGGCGGCGCACGAGGCGCTGGAGCGCGCCCGCGGCGGCGGCGGCCCCACTCTGATCGAGGCGGTCACCTACCGGCTGATGATGCACACCACGGCCGACGACCCGACCAAGTACCGCCCCGACGCGGAGGTCGAGGCGTGGTGGCGGCGCGATCCCATCCCCCGCTTCCGCAAGTACCTCGAGCAGAAGGGCCTGTGGGACGACGACCGGCAGGCGCGTCTGGAAGAGGAGATCAAGAAGGAGGTCGACGCCGCGGTCAAGGCGTTCGAGTCGCGCTCCGACTTCAAGCCCGACGCCGCCTTCGATCACGTCTTCGGCACCCGCCACGCGGTGATCGAGCAGCAGCGCGCCGAGTTCCTGGACAGCCTGCGGCGCGGAGAGGGGGGCGGGCATGCCTAAGCTGACCATGGTGCAGGCCATCAACCTGGCGCTCGACCAGGAGATGGCCAAGGACGACCGCGTGATCGTGCTGGGCGAGGACGTCGGCGTCGACGGCGGCGTTTTCCGCGTCACCGACGGGCTGCTGGCCAAGTACGGCGAGGCGCGCGTGATCGACACACCGCTGGCCGAGGCGGCCATCATGGGCACGGCGGTGGGGATGAGCCTGGCTGGACTGCGACCGGTGGCCGAGATGCAGTTCGACGGCTTTTCTTACCTGATGCTGCCGCAGCTCGAGGGCAACGCCTCGCGCATGAGATCGCGCACGCAGGGGCAGCTGTCGTGCCCGCTGGTCGTGCGGGTGCCGTACGGCGGCGGTGTGCGGGCCCTGGAGCACCATTCAGAAAGCCGCGAGGCGCTCTTCGCCCATCTGCCGGGCGTCAAGGTCGTCGTCCCCTCGGGACCGCGCAACGCGCGCGCCCTGCTGGTGGCGGCCATCCGCGATCCCGATCCTGTGGTCTACCTGGAGCCGAAGCGCTCGTACCGCGCCTTCCGCGAAGAGGTGCCCGAGGCCGAGGAGATCATGGAGATCGGGAGCGCGCAGGTGGTGCAGGAGGGCGCCGATCTGACGCTGATCAGCTGGGGCGCGATGATGCGGCCGGCGCTGCAGGCGGCGGCCGAGCTGCAGCAGGAGCGCGGGGCGTCCCTGGAGATCATCGACCTGCTGACGATTTCGCCTCTGGACGTCGAGACGATCGCCGCCTCCGTCGGCAAGACCGGCCGTTGCGTGGTTGTCAGCGAATCCCCCCGTTCGTTCGGGCCGCACGCGGAGATCATCGCCGCCCTCAACGACCGCGTGCTCCTGCACCTGGAGGCGCCGGTCAAGCGGGTGACGCACTACGACGTGGTGACCCCCTACTTCGGCCGCGAGCTGCTGTACATTCCCGGCCCCGCGCGGATCCGCCGCGCCCTGGAGGAGACGCTGGACTTCTAGAGGAGGGCGCCGTGTTCGAGTTCAAGCTGCCCGATCTGGGCGAGGGGATCCACGAGGGCGAGATCCTCAAGTGGCACGTGGCCGCGGGACAGCCAGTCCAGGAGGACGCGCCGCTGGTCGACGTCGAGACGGACAAGGCGGCCGTCACCATCCCGTCGCCGCGCGGCGGCAAGGTGGTCAATCTGGCCGGCAAGGCGGGCGACACCGTGCTGGTCGGCCAGGTGCTGGTGGTGATCGACGACGGCGTGCCCGCGGCGGCGCCCGCTTCGGCGGCCGCGCCCGCGCCCGCGGCGACCGTGGCCGCGGCGCCGCAACCGGCGATGCCGGCGCCGGCGCCCGCACCGGCGCCGCCGGCTCCCCCGGCACCCGTCGCGCCGGCCGCGGCGCGCCCGGCGGCCCCCCGGCGCCCGGTCCCGGCCGCCCCGGCCACGCGCCGTCTGGCCCGCGAGCTGGGCGTCGACCTGGACCTTGTGCCGCCGACCGGCCCCGGCGGCCGTGTCACCCCCGACGACGTCCAGCGCTTCGCCGCCGCCGGCGCCCCCGCGCCGGCGGCCGCCGCCGTCGGCGCGGGCGCCGCCGCCGAGGCGCTCGCCGCACCACCCAGCGAGACGCGCGCGGTCGCCGAATTCGCGGCGCACGCCGCCTCCGCCATCCCGCTGCTGGACATCGAGCCGCTGCCCGACTTCGCGCACTGGGGCCCGGTCGAGCGCGAGCCGCTGCGCTCGATCCGGCGCAAGGTGGCGCGCAAGATGGTGACCTCGATGATCCTCGTGCCGCACGTGGCCCACATGGACGAGGCCGACGTCACCCTGCTCGAGGAGTTTCGCCGGCGCGAGAAGACACGCCGCGAGGGGCAGCCCGGCGGCAAGCTGACGCTGCTGGCCTTCGTGGTCAAGGCGGTCACGGCGGGACTGCGCGCCGCGCCCGCCTTCAACGCCAGCCTCGATCCGTTCCGCGAGGAGATCGTCTACAAGCGGTACTATCATCTCGGCATCGCCGCCGACACCGGCAAGGGACTGGTGGTGCCGGTGATCCGCGACACCGACCGCAAGAGCATCATCCAGATCTCGGCCGAGATCGAGGCGTTGGCCGAACGGGCGCGCGCCGGCAAGCTGGAGGTCGAGGAGATGCGGGGCGGCACCTTCACGATCACCAACGTCGGCCCCTTGGGCGGCACGGCGCTGATCCCGACCATCAACTATCCCGAGGTGGCGATCCTCGGCATGGGCCGCGTGCAGGAGAAGCCGGTGGTGCGAGACGGGCAGATCGTCGTGCGCAAGATCCTGCCGCTGACGCTGGCCTTCGACCACCGCATCGCCGACGGCGCCGACGCCGCCCGCTTCGTGGCGGAGATGGTGCGCCAGCTGTCCGATCCCAATCTGCTCCTGCTGGAGACGTGAGCGCGGCGCCGCCGGCGGCGGCGCGGCGAGGGAGGCGCGCGCGATGGTGATGGGAAGCCTGCGGCAGGAAACCGACGTCGCCGTGATCGGGGCCGGGCCCGGCGGCTACGTGGCGGCGCTGCGCCTGGCCGATCTGGGGCGCGAGGTCACCCTGATCGAGGAGCGCCCGCGGCCGGGCGGCACCTGCCTGCTCGAGGGATGCATCCCCTCCAAGGCGCTGATCCACGCCGTCGAGCTGCGCGAGGCGGCGCGGCACGCCGCCGCCATCGGCCTGCGTTTCGGCGAGCCGCAGGTGGACCTGGACGCGTTGCGCGCCTGGACCGGCAAGGTGGTCGACGGACTGGTGCAGGGCATCGGCGGGCTGCTGGCGCGGCGCGGCATCGAGGTGGTGCAGGGACGCGCCCGCTTCACCGGACCCCGTTCGCTGGCGATCGAGGGAGGCGCGGTCAGCGGGATCGATTTCCGCCACTGCATCATCGCCACCGGCTCGCGCATCCACGAGCTGCCCGCCGCCTACCGCAAACCGGTCTGGTCATCTGCCGAGGCGCTGCAGCTGCCGCGGGTGCCGCCGCGGCTGCTGGTGGTCGGCGGCGGCTACATCGGCCTGGAGCTGGGCCTGGTCTACGCCGGCCTGGGATCGCGGGTCAGCGTGGCCGAGTTCTTCCCGCGCCTGCTGATGGGCGCCGACGCTGACCTGGTCGAGGTGATGGTCAAGCACGTGCGCGGAAGGCTGCACGAAATCATGACCGAGGCCAAGGTGACGGCGGTGCAGTACCAGGACGATCTCTTCCGCGTCGACATCGAAGCGGGGGGCGCGATCGCCACCCACGAGTTCGACCAGGTGCTGGTGGCCGTGGGCCGCCGCCCCAACACGGACGACCTGGGGCTGGAGCAGACGCGCATCGTGCCCGACAAGGGGGGCGTCATCCCCACCGACGCCGAGTGCCGCACGGCCGAGCCGCACATCTTCGCCATCGGCGACGTGGCGCCCGGGCCGATGCTGGCCCACAAGGCCAGCCGCGAGGCCAAGGTCGCCGCCGAGGTCATCGCCGGGCACAAGGCCGGCTTCGACAACCGCGCCATTCCGGCGGTGGTCTTCACCGATCCCGAGATCGCCTGGACCGGACTGACCGAGCGCGAGGCGCAGGAGCAGGGGATCGCGGTCAAGGTGGGCCGCTTCCCCCTGTCGGCGCTCGGCCGCGCCCGCACCCTGGGCCGCACCGACGGGCTGGTCAAGGTCCTGTCCGATCCCGACAGCGGGCTGGTGCTCGGCGTCGGCATGGTGGGACCGCAGGCCAGCGAGCTGATCGCCGAGGGGACGCTGGCCCTGGAGATGGGCGCCACGCTGGAAGATCTCATGGTGACCATCCACCCGCATCCAACGCTGAGCGAGGCGATCATGGAGGCGGCCGAGGTCGCCGCCGGCACGGCGGTGCACCTGCCTCCCCCGCGGAAGAAGGCGCCGTGACGAGGGCCGGCGACGCCGCTGATTTCCCGCCTTACGCTCTGGATGACGACCTGATCGCCGCCGCGCGCGCCGCCGGGGAGCCGCGGCTGCGCGTGGCCGCCTTCGCGGGCGCGGCCGGCTCGCCGGTCGCCGTGGTGCTGGGACGGGGCGGGCGGCCGGAGCGGGAACTCCATCTGGACGCCATCCTGGCCGACGGCCGGCCGGTGCTGCGCCGGAGCGGCGGAGGCTGCGCCGTGGTGCTAGATCCGGGCAACATCGTCGTCTCGGCCGCGCTGCCGCGGCCCGGGCTGGGCGGCATCACCTCGGCCTTCGCCGCCTTGTCGGCCTGGCTGGCGGCGGCGCTGGCGCGCTGCGGCCTGCCCGGCGCCGGCCAGGCCGGCGTCAGCGACCTGGCGCTCGACGGCCGCAAGATCGGCGGCGCTTGCATCCACCGCACGCTGGGCCTGCTCTACTACTCCACCACGCTGCTGGTCGCGCCCGATCTGGCGCTGATCGAGCGCTACCTGCCCCACCCGCCGCGCGAGCCGGCCTACCGCGCCGGCCGCGCGCACCGCGCCTTTCTGCTGCCGCTGGCCCCCCGGCTGGCCGCCGCCGGCCTGGCCTCCGAGCCGGCCGCCTTCGCGGCCAGGCTGGCGTCGGAGCTGGGGCTGCCGCCGGCCTGACGAGCCGCCGGCAAGGCCCGCCGCCGCGGCAACCTTGCCCACCGGGCTGCGTACCGCCATGATTCACCGGCCTTTCCGTGACGAAAGGATCCGCATGAAGCCATGGCCGCCGTCCCCTCGCGCCGCCGCGCTGACCCTGCTGTCGCTGCTGCCGGGAGCGGCCGCCGCGCCGGCGTGGGAGCCGTCCTATCGTCCCACGTTGACCATCGAACGCGCCGCGGGCCCGATCGCCATCGACGGCCAGCTGGAAGACCCCGGCTGGCAAGGCGCCGCGCGCGCGGGCGGCTTTGTCGAGCACGAGCCGGGCGATCAGACGCGCCCTCCGGTCGACACCGAGGTGCTGGTCGCCTACGACGACGAGCACCTGTACGTCGCCTTCATCTGCCAGGACGACCCGCGCCTGGTGCGCGCCTCGCTGTGCGAGCGCGACCGCATCTGGAACGACGATTACGTCATCGTCGCCCTGGACACCTACGGCCACCAGCAATGGGCCTACGAGATCTGCGCCAACCCCTACGGCGTGCAGGGCGACCTGATGTGGTCGGCGGCGCGCGGCGAGGACCTCAGCTACGACCTGATCTTCCGCACGGCGGCGCGCGTCACCCCGGACGGCTGGCAGGCGGAGTTCGCCATTCCCTTCGCCAGCCTGCGCTTCCCGCGGCGCGCGCAGCAGATGTGGCGCGTCGACTTCTGGCGCAACCATCCGCGGCGGTGGCGCGGCCAGTACTCGTGGGCGGCCTACGACCGCGATCATGCTTGCTGGCCGTGCCAGTGGGGCACGCTGCTCGGCATCAGCGACGTCAGGCCGGGGCGCGGCCTGGAGCTGATCCCCGCCTTCACCGCCACCCAGGCAGGGGCGCGCGCGGCCGACGGCGCGTTCGTCGAGGGCCGCGTGCAGGGCGAGCCTTCGTTCGCCGCTCGCTACGCCCCCGCCTCCAACCTGGCCATGGAGGCGACCCTCAACCCCGACTTCAGCCAGGTCGAGTCGGACGCCGCCCAGATCGACGTCAACTCCACGTTCGCCCTTTCCTACCCGGAGAAGCGGCCGTTCTTCCAGGAGGGCGGCGACCTGTTCGGTTCACCCTTCGCCGTCATCTACACGCGCGCCATCAACGAGCCGCTGGCGGCGGCCAAGGTCATCGGGCGATCCGACCGCGCCAGCCTCGTCGCCCTGAGCGCGCGCGACGAGCGCACGCCGCTGCTGCTGCCGTTCGCCGAGGCCAGCGCCCTGCTGGCGGGCGGCCGCAGCACCGCGCACGTCGTGCGCGCCCGCCGCAGCCTGGGCCAGCAGTCGCATCTTGGTCTGGTCGCCACCGACCGCCGCCTCGACGGCGGCGGCGCCGGCACGGTGGGTGGGCTCGACGGCCAGCTGCGTCTGGGCCGCACGACCGAGCTGGAGTTCCAGGCGCTGCTGAGCTGGACCGTGGAGCCCGACGACGCGGCGCTGTCGGCGCCGCTGGCCGATCTGACGTTCGACCGCGGCCGGCGCACCGCCGCCCTGGACGGCGAACGCTTCGGAGGCCACGCCCTGCACGCCAGCTTCGAGCGCGACGGCCGTGCCTGGAGCCTGGACGCCGACTACTGGGAGCGCAGCCCCACCTTCCGCGCCGATCTGGGCTTCGAGCCGCGCAACGATCAGCGGCTGGTGTCGGTGCGCAACCAGTACCTGGCGCGCCGCGCGCAGGGGCTCGTGGAATGGGTGGCTCCCAGCGTGATGGTCGCCCGCATGTGGGACTTCGCCGACGCCCGCAAGGACGAGTGGATATGGGCCAGCCTGACCGCCCGGCTGCGCGCCGCGCAGACCCAGGTCAGCGTGCGCCACATGCGCAGCGACGAGCTGTTCGGGGGGCAACGGTTCGACGGCATCCAGGAATGGGGCGTGTCGTTCAACTCCACCCCCGTCTCCTGGATATCGGGTCAGGTGGATGGCAGCCGCGGGCACCGCATCGCGCGGCGCGAGCTGGCCATGGGGCGCGAGACCTCGCTGGCGGCCGCGGTCGACCTCAGGCCGCTTGACCGCCTGCGGGTCGAAGGTAGTTTCCGCTACACCCGCAGCGACGACCTGGACACCGGCGCCCGCCTGTTCTCCGGCCACATCGCGCGCGCCCGCCTGAACCTGCAGGTGACGCACGAGCTGAGTGCGCGGCTGGTCGTCCAGCACAACGAGTTCGCCCGGGTCTGGGACCTGGACCCCCTCGTCACCTACCGCCTCAGCCCCTTCTCCATCTTCTACGTCGGTTCGACGCGGGACCACGCGCGCTTCCCGGCAGATGACGGCGGGGAGAGCTGGAAGCTGGCGGCGCGCACGTGGTTCCTGAAGCTGCAGTACCTCTGGCGGCCCTGACCCCTCGCGGCGCGCCAGCGTCGAGCTCGTCCGTGGAGGTCGGACGGGGCAAGTTAGCTCTGGCCCGGCCGCCCGCCCGGCGGTATCTTCTCGCCTCGCCCGCCGCGGGGCCGCGCCGGCCCCGGGCGGGCGCCGCGCGATGACGACGCCTGCCGCCGCCCCCATCTTCCCCCGCGCCAGCGGCGTCCTGCTGCATCCGACCTCGCTGCCCGGCGGTCTGGGCATCGGCAACCTCGGCGCGCAGGCGCGCCGCTTCGTCGATTGGCTGGCCGCGGCCGGGCAGGGCGTATGGCAGGTGCTGCCTCTGGGGCCGACAACCTACGGCGACTCCCCCTACCAGACTCTGTCCGCGTTCGCCGGCAATCCGCTGCTGATCGACCCGGCGCCGCTGCGCGCGGCCGGCTGGCTTGCGGACGCCGACCTGGACTCAGCCGGCGAGTTCGCCGAGGGCGGGGCCGCGGGGCCGACGGGCGGCCCTGTCGATTTCGGCCGGGTCATCCCCCGCGTCGCCGCGCTTCTGGACCGCGCCGCCGCCACCTTCGCCCAGGGCGCCGACGCGGCCGACCGATCGGACTTCGCAGCGTGGTGCGCCGCGCAGGCCGGATGGCTGGACGACTTCGTGCTGTTCGCCGCCCTCAAGGAGCAACACGCGGGGCGCCCCTGGACGCAGTGGCCGGCACCTCTGCGCCGACGCGATCCCGCCGCCCTTGACCGGGCCCGGCGCGACCTGGCCGGCCGCCTGGACGCTCACCGCTTCCGGCAGTGGGTGTTCCACCGGCAATGGCGCGACCTGCGGGCCTACGCTCACAGCCGCGGCGTCCGCCTCTGCGGCGACCTGCCGATCTTCGTCGCCCACGACAGCAGCGACGTCTGGGCCCATCCGGACCTGTTCCAGCTCGACTCGGCGGGCGAGCCGGTCGTCGTGGCCGGCGTGCCGCCGGATTATTTCAGCGCCACGGGCCAGCGCTGGGGCAACCCGCTCTACCGCTGGGACCGCCTGCGTGAGCGCGGCTACGACTGGTGGAGCGCGCGCTTCCGCGCCGCGCTGGCGCTGGTGGACGTCGTGCGCGTCGACCACTTCCGCGGCTTCGCCGCCTGCTGGGAGATCCCCGCCGCCCAGCCGACCGCGGTCAAGGGGCGTTGGGTGCCCGGGCCCGGCGACGACCTGTTCCGCGCCCTGCGCGACGCCCTGGGCGCGCTGCCGATCATCGCCGAGGATCTGGGCGTCATCACGCCCGACGTCGAGGCGCTGCGCGACGCCTGGGGCCTGCCCGGCATGAAGGTGCTGCAGTTCGCCTGGAGCGACCCGCGCAACCCGTTCCTGCCGCACGCCCACCTGCCCAACAGCGTCGTTTACACCGGCACGCACGACAACAACACCACCCTGGGTTGGTGGCGCGACGAGACCGACGCGGATCTGCGCCGCTTCCTGACCGGCTATCTCGGCCGCGAGATCGACCAGCCCCACTGGACGCTGATCCGCCTGGGCATGATGTCTGTGGCCCACACGTTCATCGCTCCGTTGCAGGACATCCTGGGCCTGGGCGCCGAGGCGCGCCTGAACACCCCCGCCGCCCCCTCCGGCAACTGGACCTGGCGCCTGTCCGCGCGCGCCCTCGACGACGACGCCCCCCGCGACCGCCTGGCGGAACTGACCCGCCTGTACCGCCGGCGGGGGGATCAGCAGGGGGAGCAGCCGGAACAGAAGCCGATGAGCGCCTAGGCCAAGGGCGCCTAATTCGTTACGCCCCGCCAAAGCACCAGGGCCCCGGCTTGCGCCGGGGCCCTGCTGCGTTCGCCCGCCGCTGGCGGCTGGCGGTTGGTGGTTACTTCACGAGCACCATGCGGCGCATCGACTCGTAGTCGCCGGCCTTCAGGCGGTAGAAGTAGACGCCCGAAGCGACCTGCTGGTTGGAGCCGTCGCGGCCGTCCCACAGCACCGCGTGGTTGCCGGCGGGCAGTTCGCCGTCGACCAGCGCGCGCACCAGGGTGCCGCGCACGTCGTAGATGCGCAGGTCGACCCTGACCGCCGCCGGCAGCGCGAACTTGATGGTCGTCGCCGGGTTGAACGGGTTGGGGATGTTCTGGTGCAGCATGCTGGCGGTCGGCATCGGCAGCTCGTCCTCCACCGCCGTCAGATCGCTGACGTTCATGGTCACCGGGATCTCGACCATGGGCGTGACCAGGTCGTTGCTCAGGATGCGCAGCATCCCCTCGTGGATGCCGTAATCCATGCCTTCGGCGTTGAAGGTGACGGTAACGTCGACGCTCGAGTGCGCCGGCACGACGCCCGCGGTCGGCTCGACGGTCAGCCACTCCGGCATGGCCGCGATCCGGATCGCCAGGTTGTTGTGCACGTACTCGGCGTTGAACACCACCTGCAGACCCACGGTGCCGTTGCTGTTCTGGATGCCGATGGTGGCGCTGTTGAGCGGCGCCGCCATGGTCAGGTACTGGAAGACCATGCTGCCGTTGGGATAGATGATCGCCTGGTAGGTGTAGGGGCCGCCCGTGCCGTAATGGGGCACGTTGGTCCACTGCACGATCAGGCGGGTGCCGTCGCTGTGGTAGTGCACCGAGCCGCTGCTGGTCAGGTTCAGGTCATCCCAGAACGGAGCGACCAGATCGAACGGCCCGCTGGCGTACGGCAGCGGCTGGTTGGTGTACGACGTCATCGTGCTCGAGAAGCTGAGCCAGCCGTTCGAGCAGACGCGGAAGGTGTTGAACTGGTTGCCATAGAACTTGAAGGTGAAGCCGATCGGGAACGGCCCCAGGTTGGTGTCGTCCCCCATCGTCAGCGGCGTGCCGTAGCCGGAGATGTCGATCCAGTTGAACACCGGACCGCCCGGCTCGTCGCTGTCCTTCCAGCGGTAGCCGTAGGCGTCGGGGCCGCCGAAGCCGTTGGCCAGCAGGTCGCCGACGCGCGGATCGGCCTCGCCCTTGGCCAGGTCGAGCGGCTGCTGCGCCTTGGCGGGCGCCGCGGCCAGCTTGCTGTAAAGATCGGGCGACGGGATGGTGAAGTTCAGCTCGCCGTCGCCGTTGTTGCTGATGGTGACTGTGCGCTGCCGCTGGCCCCCGAAGGGCACGCCCTGCGTCAGCGAGGTCGGGTAGACGGCGATGCCGGGCGTGGCCAGGCCGTTGCCGGCCAGGGCGACCGTCACCGCCGGATCGAGCGGGTCGTTGCTGGTGATCGTGAGCTCGCCCGCGGCCGCGCCGACGGCGTCCGGCGTGAAGGTCACGGTCACGACCTGGGTCGCGCCCGGGGCCACCGTGAAGCTGGCCGGCGTGACTGTGAAGACCTCGTTGTCGGACACGATGTTCTTCACCGTCAAGGTGGCGCAGCCCGCGTTGGCGACGCTCAGGGGCAGCGACGCGTCCTGGGTCAGGTAGACGTCGCCGAAGTCCAGGGCGGCGGGCGCCACCATGATGTCGGGCTCGGCGATCAGGTTGAGGGTCACCGGCACGGTCACGTTCGGCGAGGTCGGATCGTTGCTCAGGACGTGCAGGTTGGCCAGGAACTGGTCGCCGCACAGTCCCGCCGCGTTGAAGCCGACGGTGATCTCGACGCTGTCGCCGGGCAGCACCGTGCCCGCGCTGGGCGTCGCCGACAGCCACGGCTCCTGGGCCTGGAAGCGGATGGCCATGTTGTCGTGCACGTAGTTGGCGTTGAACACCACGGTCAGACCGTCGTCGCGCGCGGCGTTCTGGATGCCGATCGTGGCCTCGTTCAGCCGCGTGCCTTGCATCGACAGGTAGTGGTACTCGATGCGGCCGCTGGGGTACAGGTGGACCTGCATCGTGTACGGACCGCCGCTGCTGAAACGCGGCACCTGGTAGTACTCCACGATCAGGCGGGTGCCGTCGTTGTGGTACCACACCGAGCCGCCGGCGCCGGGGTTGAGGTCGTCCCAGAACAGCGCCAGCAGGTTCTCCGGCGCGCTCGTGGACGGCAGCGCGTAGTTGGTCAGCGACGACAGCGTGCTCGTGAAGCTGATCCAGCCGTTGGAGCAGATGCGGAAGGTCGTGAAGTCGCTGCCGTAGAACGGGAAGGTGAAGCCGATGTTGAACGGCCCCTGGTTGCTGTCGTCGGTCAGCGTGACCTGGGTGCCGACATTGCGGATCTCGATCCAGTTGAACGCCGGACCACCCGGCTCGTCGCTGTCGACCCAGCGGTAGCCGAAGTTGTCCGGCCCGCCGGCGCCGTTGGCCACGGGGATGCCGGGGCGCGGATCGACGTCGTCCTTGCCCAGCTCGATCGGCGGCGAGTCGGGCCGCGCGGCCTTGTCGCCGGAGATGTACTCGGGCTCGGGGATGGTGAAGTTCAGCGCCCCCGCGCCCGTGTTGCTGATGGTCAGGATCTGGGTCGAGGTGCCGCCCGTGGGCAGCGTCTCGGTCAGCGACTCCGGCGACACGGCGATCGCCGGGTAGTCCAGGCCGACGCCCGCCAGATCGACCGTGAACACCGGCGTGTCCGGGTCGTCCGTGGTGATGGTCAGCACGCCGGTGTGCGGACCGGCGAAGGTCGGCGCGAAGGTGACCGGCAGCGGCTGGCCCGCGCCCGCGGGGACCGCGAACGGCGTGGTGTCCACGCTGAAGTCGCCGGTGATTGCGATCTCGGTCACGTTCAGCGAGGCGCAGCCGTTGTTGGTCACGGTCACCGGCAGCACCGCGGTGCCGGTCACGTAGACATCGCCGAAGTCCAGGGCCGCCGGCGTCACCAGGCCGTCGGGCTCGGCGATCAGGTTCAGGGTCGCCGCCATGACGGCGTCCGGGGTGACCGGATCGTTGCTCAGCACGTGCAGGTTGGCCAGGAACTGGTCCCCGCACAGCCCGGAGGCGTCGAAGCCGACGGTGACGTCGGCGCTCTCGCCCGCCGGCACGCTGCCGCTGTTGGGCGAGGCCGACAGCCACGGCGGCATGGCGCCGATCCGCACCGCCAGGTTGTCATGGATGTAGGCGGCGTTGTAGGCGATCTGCAGGCCGTCGGTCCCGTCGGCGTTCTGGATGCCCACGGTCGCGCTGGTCAGGCCCGCGTTCATCGTCAGGTAGTGGTATTCGATCAGACCGCTCGGGTACAGATGCACCTGGAACGTGTAGGGACCGCTGCCCGAGGCGTAGGCGGGCACGTTGTGGTACTGCACGATCAGGCGCGTGCCGTCGTTGTGGTAGAAGATGTTGGGCTGGCCGCCGGGATTGAGGTCGTCCCAGAACGGCGCCACCAGATTGACCGGCGCGCCGCTGCTGGGCAGCCCGCTGTTGCTGTAGGCGGTCGCGGTGCTGGTGAAGCTGATGAAGCCGTTGGAGCAGACCCGGAAGGTCGTGAAGTCGTTGCCGTAGAACGGGAAGGTGAAGCCGATGTCGAAAGGCCCCTGGTTGGTGTCGTCGGTCATCGTCAGGGCTGTCCCCACGCCGGAGATGTCGATCCAGTTGAAGGCGGGGCCGCCCGGATCGTCGCTGTCCTTCCAGCGGTAGCCGAAGGCGTCGGGGCCGCCCGAGCCGTTGACGACCGGCTCGCCCGTGAAGGGATCGGCCGCGCCCTTGGGCAGCTCGATGTACTCGGCCTGCGCCGGCAGGGCCCGCTTGGCCGGCATGATGTACTCGGCGCCGGGGATGGTGAAGTCCAGCACGCCCTCGCCGACGTTGCTGATCGTCAGCGTCTGGCTGGCGGTGCCGCCGGTGGGCAGCGTCTCCTCCATCGCCAGCGGCGACAGGGCGATGATCGGCGCGCCCAGGGTCGTGTCGGAGGCGTTGTTTGACAGCGGACCCGGCGTGCCGTACTCGTCCCGCGCCACGATGGCGAAGTAGTAGGTGGTGTCATGGACCAGGCCGCTGACCCGCATCGACTCGGCGGAGCCGGCCACCTGCGGGTTGGGCTCGCCCGCCACCTGGGTGGCGCTGTCCCAGTTGGTCTCGTCGATGGGCGACGTCGAGTAGCGCAGGTCGTAGCGGCTGGCCGTGCCCTCGTCCCCGTCGTCGCCGGTGGCGGTCCAGGCCAGATCGACCCAGTTCGAGGCCACCTGCGTGACGGCCAGGTCGATGATCTGGCCGGGCGGGATGGTGTCGGGATCGGCGATCAGCATGAAGGCGTTCAGACGCCCGCCGCTGACGTTCAGGCCGTTGAGCTGCGGCAGCTGGTCCACGCCCAGGGTCAGCAGCAGCTCCTTGCCCGCGTCGACCGACATCGTCGGGAAGCGCCCGCGCAGCAGCGCCAGCGCGCCGGCCACGTGCGGGCAGGCCATCGAGGTGCCCGAATAGTCGTCGTAGGTGTTGTTGGGCGTGGTGCTCCAGATGTGCAGGCCCGGCGCCGCCAGGTCGACGGTCGTGGCGCCGTAGTTGCTGGCCCACCAGCCGGGCTCGTTCACGCGGTTGTCGTTGTGGTCGGTCGCCATCACGGAGATGACGTTGGGCACCGTGTAGCAGGAGGGGTAGAACGGCGTGCTGTCGGTGTTCACGCCCGAGTTGCCCGCCGCGGCGACGAAGAAGATGCCGGCGTTGTAGGCGTTGGTGATCGCCTGCTCCATCGCCGTGTCGAACGGGCCGCCGCCCCAGCTGTTGCTCATGATGTCGACGCCCATCATCGTCGCGTACTCGATGCACTCGATGGCGTCGGCGGTGGTGCCCGAGCCGGCCGAGCTGAGGAACTTCAGCGGCATGATGCTGACGTTCCAGTTGACGCCCGCCACGCCGACCGCATTGTTGCCGATGCCGCCGATGGTGCCGGAGCAATGCGTGCCGTGGCCGTTGTCGTCCGTGGGGTTGTTGTCCTCGTTGCGGAAGTCCCAGCCGCGCACGTCGTCGACGAAGCCGTTGCCGTCGTCATCGATGCCGTTGCCGGGAATCTCGCCTGGGTTGGCGTAGATGTTGGTGGCCAGATCGGGGTGGTTCCAGTCGACGCCGGTGTCGATCACCGCCACCACGACGTCATGGCTGCCGGTGAAGACGTCCCAGGCCTGCGTGGCGCGGATGTCCGCCCCCGGCGTGCCGCCGGTCTGGCCGGTGTTGAGCATGCCCCACAGATCCGGGAAGCGCGGGTCGTTGGGGATGTTGACCGCGTACCAGTGCCAGTTCGGCTGGATGTATTCGATGTGGGGGTGGTCCGCGAAGCGCGCCACCGCCTCCTCGACCGTCAAGCCCTCGAGCCGCCTGTGCTCGGCCTTGATGCCGGGGAAGACCTTGAGCTGCTCGCTGCGCAGCTCGGACAGAATGTTGTCCTTCTGCACGGAGCTGATGCCGGGCTTGAACTTGATGATGATCTCGCCCGGCTCGTATTCGTAGCCGGGCGGCAGAGCGGCCGAGGCGCCGACCCCCCACGCCGTCAGCGCGAAGAGGGCAGCGAGAAGCACCAAGCGCCTTGACATAAGTGACCTCCAGAGAAAGCGAGAAGAACGCAGCAGGGGTGCGGGCCCAGGGTAGCGCGCGGCCCCGGTCGATCGGCCGAACCGGAGCGGGCTCTAACGTCGGATCATACCATTGGAAGGCGTTGTCGATCAACCACAAACACCATGGAGGCCCTGGGTGCTGCAACCGCATGGCTGGCGCACGCTTGCGGCCGGTAAGGGCGCTGCCGTCAGTCGCCCAGCGACAACTTGGCGGCGGCGGTCCGGCCGTCGGCCCACAGCCGCGCCAGGTACGTCCCCGCCGCCAGGCGCCTGCCTTGAGGATCGCGCCCGTCCCAGATGACCTCGTGCCGCCCCGCCGCGCGGGACCCCGCCGCCACCTCGGCCAGCTTGCGTCCTCTCAAGTCATGAATCGACAATTGAATATGCGCTGGCTGCGGCAGCGTCACGCGGAGGCGCGCACCGCGGCCCGGCGTTCCGGCCGCCGCGATGCTCGGCCGCGCGGCGCCGCCGAGCGCGGCCTCGGCCTGTTCGCCGCCGTGCACGCCCCCGCCGCGCACGCCGCCGCCGGTCTCGTCCTCCAGGGCCGTCACCGGCCCGAATGCCGCCGACAGGGCGGCCCATAGTTCCGGGCGCCCGGAATCATAGCCCAGCGCCCAGACGCCGACTCCGGCCAGCCCCTCGGCCAGCACCAGCGCGTACTTGGCGGCCAGGCTCTCCTGGTCGTCGTACCAGAGCTGCCGCCAGGTCCCCTCCTGCCAGCGGCTCCAGGGCGTCCAGCCGGCGGCGTCCCACAGGCGGCCGTGCACCTGGACGGCCGCCGCGGCCTCGGCGTAGGTGAGAGCCTGGCCCGTGCCCAGAGTCGCAGCGCCCGGCTGCGCGGACGCCGCCGGCCATCGGCAGCCGTAGTACGGCACCCCCAGCAGCAGTTTGCCGGGCGGGGTCCCCCAGCGCAGGTGATCCTCCACTGTCCAGGCCACGTTGTGGGTGCCCCAGCCTTGCAGCGGCGCCACCGGACCGGTCGTCGCGCTGCCCGGCCAGCGGTAGCCGTACGCCATCGCCAGCAGGTGATCGCAACGCGCCGCCAGCTGATCGTAATCGTAGGCGCCCAGCCAGTCGACGGCGGGGGTGGCGATGGCCAGGTAGGCGCCGGGCGATGCGGCCCGCAGCGCCGCCAGCAGCTCCCCGGCGAAGGCGACCAGGTCATCCCTGCGCGCCCTCGGCACCCCCTCGAAATCCAGGCAGATGCCATCGGCTCCGCCGGCCAGCACCGCCGCGACCAGGGCGCCGGCCGCCGCCGCGCGCCGGCCCGGGTCGCCCAGGAGCAGATCCAGCCTCGCGGGGTCGAAAAGCGCCGCGGTCGCCAGAGCGCGGGCGCCGCCCGCGTGCGCCGCGGCGACCAGACCCGCCCACGGCCAGCCGTGGGCGTCGGCGATGGCGCCGTCCGCGTCCAGCTCGAGCGCGAAGAAAGCCACCGAAGAGATGAGCGACCAGTCGTAGCCCAGGTAGGCGCCGCCGCGCCAGTAGGGATGGAAGCCTAGCACCTCGCGCCGCGGCAGCCTGAACGCCGGGACCGCCTGGCCCGGCGGAGCGGACGGCGGGCCCGGCGGATCGCTCCAGGGCAACCAGCCGTCCCTCTCCCGCGCACGCCACGCCTGCAGTTCGAGCTGATGGATCGAGGGCGGCGACGCGTCGCCGCAGGTTGACGCCGGGGGTCGGGCGGCGCCACCCGGCGGCGACATGACGAGCCATGAACAGAGACCGGCGGCCAGAACCGGCGCGAGGCGCAAGGCGGTCCAACCCGAAGACATGGGCGGCTGCTTTCCGGGAGGGAGCGAGTCGCGCCGGCACGAGCGGCGGCGCAACGGCGGCCGGTCCGGCAGGCGGCGTGCCGCGTCGCCCGCAGGCGGGCCGCCGGGCGCTCGCCGGGCGCTCGCCGGGCGCTCAATCGTTGCCGCCGCCGCCGCCATCGCCAATAATGACCGCATGGATCGGCCAGATCATCGAGGTCGCTGGCGCCAGGCGGCCGGCGCGCTGCGCGCCGCCTGGCGACGGCATCTTCCCTGGGCGGGCGGCGCGCGCGCTGCGGCGCACTTCGTTTACAACCCGCGCTACGAGCTGGAGCTGCCGCAGGTCCACCTGGACCCGCAACGCGGGCGCCGCATCCTGGAGTTCCTGGACGACGAGGGGCTGGTCGGGCGCCGCACCGTCCACCGCGCGCGACGGCTGCCGCTGGCGGCGCTGGCGCGCGTGCACGATCCAGCCTATCTGCAGACGCTGCAGGAGCCGGCTGCGCTGGCGCGCATCATCGGCTTCGAGCTGCCCGACCCCCTGCAGGACGCATTCCTGGCCTGCCAGAGGGCGATGGCCGGCGGCACGCTGCTGGCGGCGCGGCTGGCGCTGTCGCGGCGGACGACGGTCGTGAACCTGGGCGGCGGGCTGCACCACGCGCGGCGCGACCGCGGCGGCGGCCTGTGCGCCTTCAACGACGTGGCGGCGGCGGTGGCGGCGCTGCGCGCCGAGGGCTGGTCCGAGCAGGCCATCGTCATCGACCTCGATCTGCACGACGGCGACGGCACGCGTGCGATCTTCGCCGCCGACCCGAGCGTGCACACCTTTTCCATCCACAACCGGGATCTGGACGATGCCCCCGCCGTCGCTTCCACCAGCATCGCGCTGGGCAGCGGCGTCGAGGACGCGGCCTACCTGGAAGCTGTGGCGGCGCATCTGCCGCCGCTGCTCGACCAGGGGCGGCCCGGGCTGGTCTTCTACCTGGCCGGGGTCGATCCGGCGGCGGACGACCGGCTGGGGGACTGGCGTATCAGCGCCGCCGGCCTGCTGGAACGCGACCGCCTGGTCATGCGGGAGGTGCGGGCGCGCTTTCCGCGGCTGCCGCTGGTCATCCTGCTGGCCGGGGGCTACGGCGCGCACGCCTGGCGGCACAACGCCCGCTTTCTCTCCAGCCTGCTCAGCGGCGGGCGGGTCCACCAGCCGCCCCCGACCTCGGCCGCGACCCTGTCCAGCTATCGACGGCTGGCGAAGCTGCTGCGCCTGCCGGAGTTGTCGGTCGAACCGGGGAGCGACGGCTGGACCCTCGGCGCGGCCGACCTCGACCCGGCCGGCGGCCGCGTCTCCACCCGCTTCCTCGACGTTTACTCGCGGCATGGCGTGGAGCTGGCGCTGGAACGGTTCGGGCTGCTCGACCGGCTGCGCGCGCGCGGCTTTCCCAACCTGACCGTCGACTTCGACCTGCACGACCGCCGCGGGCACACGCTGCGCATCCAGTCGGTCGGCGACACGCTGCACACGCTGATCGAGTTCCGGCTGCGGCGCGACCGCGGCACGGTGCCGGGCCGCGAGCTGCTGTCGGTCGAGTGGCTGCTCAGCCAGGATCCGCGCCTGCCGTTTGCGCCGGATCGGCCGCCGCTCGCCGGCCAGGAGCATCCCGGCCTGGGCCTGATGCGCGATTTCGCCGCCGTGCTGTCCCTGATCTGCGAGCAGCTGCGGCTGGACGGCGTTGTCTTCGTGCCGTCGCACTACCACATCGCCGCGCACATCGACATCCCCTTCGGCTTCCTGGCGCCGCCGGCCGAGGCGCGGATGCGCGCGCTGCGGCACGTGCTGGCGGGGCTATCGGTGGCCGAGGCGTCGCGCGCGTTGGCGGAAGGCAGGGTGTGGGACCGGGCGGCCGGCCGCGCGGCGGTCTGGGAGCCCTCGCCGGCGGTCGTGCCGGCAAGCAGCGGCCTGCGCGCATGGCTGGCAGCAGCGGCCTACAGCGAGCAGGTGGCCGCGGCGATGCGCGGGCTGGACTACGAGCTGCGACCCGCCGGCGGCCGGGGAGGCAGGGGATGACCATCGTCGTCGGCGCCATCCACGTCTACCCCTTGAAGGGCGCGCGCGGCGTCGAGCTGGAGGCCGCGCACGCCGGCGGTCGCGGTTTCGACGGCGACCGGCGCTGGATGGTCGTCGACGCCCGGGGCGGCTTCCTGTCGCAGCGCAGCCATCCGCGGCTGGCGCTGCTGCGCGCGACGATCGCCGGCGGCGAGGCGGCCCCGCTCTGGCTGGAGGCGCCGGGATTGTCGCCGCTCGAGGTGCCAGCGCCGGGCGGCCTCGCCGCGCCGGTCCGCATCTGGAACGACGCCGTCGCCGCGCGCGACGCCGGCGACGAGGCGGCCGCCTGGCTGAGCGTCTTCCTCGGCGAGCCGGCGCGCCTGGCGCACATGGCGGACGACGTCGTCCGCCCCCTGACGGCGGCGCCGGGCGGACAGGTCAGCTTCGCCGACGCCTACCCCTATCTGCTGCTGTCGGCGGGATCGCTGGCAGATCTGAACCGCCGCCTGGCCGCGCCGCTGCCCATGGACCGCTTCCGCCCCAACCTGGTCGTCAGCGGCTGCACTCCCTTCGCCGAGGACGGCTGGCGGCGCCTGCGCGCCGGCCGGGTCGTCTTCCGCGTCGCCGCGCCCTGCGCGCGTTGCACGGTGACCACGGTCGACCAGGCGACCGGCGAGCGCGGCGCCGAACCGCTGCGCACGCTCGCGACCTACCGCCGGCGCGACGGCAAGATCTGGTTCGGCCAGAACCTGATCGCGGAGAACGAGGGCCCGGTGCGCCGGGGCGATCCGGTGGAGGTGATCGACCGCTGACCGCCGGCCGCCCGCTCAGTGCGCCAGGCGCTCCGGAGCGATCGGCGCCCACTCCTCGCCCGGCTCCTCGACCCACAGCTCGCACGCCTGATCGCCGCCGCGCTGGAAGTACAGCAACCGCAGCCGGTGCGGACCGGCGGCCAGCGCCGTCTCGGCGCGCGCGTCGCCCTTGCCGTGCAGGCCGTCGTCGTCGATCAGCAGCTCGCCGCCGAGATGGAGCGCGCTGCCGTCGTCGCTGCGCAGCGAGAACGTGTACATCCCGTCGCGCGGGGCCAGGTACCAGCCGGTGAACTCGCAGGCGAACTCTTCGGGCCGCGCGAACGGCGGGGTCGCGGCCGCGGCGACCCTTTCCTCGCGCGCCGGCTCCAGCGCCGCGAAGTCCGGCAGCCGATCCCAGCGCCCCTCGAAATAGCGGCAGCGCAGACCGGGTACGAGTCCGGCGGCGCCGACGGCCGCGTCGGGCGCCCTGGGCCTCAGGCGCCGGAAATCGGCCGCGGCGGCGAAGCGATCATCCAGGCCAGGGGCGAAGGCGCGCGCCGTGACGGTGGTGGACGAGGTCAGCAGCAGCGGCGCGCTGTAGAGCGCCGCGCCGGTGCCCGGCCGGCTGCCGTCGAGCGTGTAGCGGATCTCGGCGCCGGGGTTGGGCGATGCCAGCTCGACGCGCAGCGAATCGATGAAGGCGCGGCGGGCGGCGCGGATCAGCACCGCCGCCGCGGGCGGCAGGTCCAGCAACGGCGCCGCCGGCACGGCCAGATCGTTCTCGTTGCGCGCCGCCGTGGCCGCCAGCAGGCGCAGCCGCGGGTCGTCCGGCAGGCCGAGGCGGCGGGCGCCGGGCGGCAGCTCGAGCCGCAGCTTGAAGATCTGGGTGGGCGTGTACGCCTCGTTGCGCCCGCGCGCGTCGTGGCGATGAGCGCCGATCCAGGCCAGCGGCGCCGGCTTGAGGTAGCCGGGCACGACGCCGCCCGGATCGTGCGTCAGCGCGCCGCCGACCAGCCGGCTGTCCCACTGGCCGATGGGCTCGGCCCAGTCCTGGACCCACAGCTCGACCGGCCGGCCATCGACGGTGAAGACGGCGGCGCGGTCGCCTCCCACCGAGGCCGCCGCCAGGTAGACGCGGTTGCAGGCCAGCAGCGGCAGCTCCAGCTCCTGCCCCCGGCAGACCAGGACGTTGGCCGCGCCCGGCGCGCGCGGCCCGGTGCGCAGCGTGATGCCCTCGCCGACGATCTCGGCGGGCAGCAGCTCGGAGGCGAGACTTCGCCCCCTGCCGTCGAAGTCGCCGTCAGTGCGCGCAGCGTCGTCGCTGATGCCGTCCAGGTCGTACGGCAGCGCCAGCGGCACCGAGACCGGCGGCTCCAGGCGCGCGGGCGCAGGCCCGAGCCGCAGCGCGAAGGCGCGCATCTGGAAGGGAGCGAGCTCGCAGCGCAGCACCCCGCCGGCGGCGTCTGCGGGACCGAGCGGCTGCTCGGCGCCGTCGATCTCGCGCGCCGCCAGCACGGGCGCGGCGAACTCCAGCCGCAGCGGGCCCGACGGGCGGCCGTGCCGCTCCTGCAGCCGGACGACCACCTCGTCGCTCTCCTCGGCCAGCTTCAGCGCGCTCACCATCGCCTCGGAAGGGTCGGGGCCGCCGGCGCCGCTGAGGCGCAAGGGCGCGAGACGCTTCCCCAGCGCGCCGGGATGCGCCGGGGCGCGGAAGGCGCGCAGCGGCTGGTTGAGACGATCGGCCTGCTGCGGCGCGCCGCCCGCGCGCCAGTCGCCGGCATGGCCGCTCAGCGCCACCCGCACGCGGTGGCGGCCCAGATCCTGCGACACCTGGTCGCCCACCCATCCCCAGCCGGGCGCGATGCGCGGCGTGTGGACCAGGGTCAGCCGCAGGGTGCCGGCGTCCGGCCGGTCCCAACCGTGGCGCGCGTCGTTCATGACGGTCACGCCGTAGCCGCCGCCCGGCCCGGCGTCCGGGTCGCTGACATCGGCCCACTGCTGCGCCGGCACCTCGTACAGGCGGGGGGTGTTGACGCCGCGGCGGATCGCCCCCAGCCCCAGATCGTAGACGGCGGAATCGGCGCTCACCGCCAGCGGGAAGGCCGCCTTGAGCAGCGTGCCGGGAGTGCGCCAGTCGAGATCGTGCTCGATCTCGACGCGGTCGCCCGCCTCGCCCGCCGCCAGCCGGACGTGCTGCACGAAGGTCGAACCGTCGAGCTGGCGCTCGATCCGCACGGCCACCCGCGCCGGGCCGCGTTCGGTGACCTGGATGCTCGCCGGACCGCCCACGACGGCGCGCGGCGGCGCCATCAGGTCGTCGTGGTCGATCTCCCAGGCCGGCCACTCGCGCGGCTCGTTGTCCAGCAGCTGCAAGCTCAGCGGAGCGCGCAGCAGCTCGCGCCCGTGGCGCAGGTCCTCGATGGCGGCGATGTCGCCGTCGCTGCCCAGGCGCACGCGGTAGCGCTTGTTGGCGAGCACCGCGCCGGCGCCGCCAGCCGCCGCCTCCAGGCCGGTGTCGAGCCGGCAGGGGCGCTGCGCCGGACGGGCGTCGTAGACCGCGAAGCCGGCCGCCGGCGCGCGCGCCAGCAGCAGCAGCCGCGCCGTGTCCCCCGCGGCCGCGACCAGCTGCGAAGGGGTCTCGCGTCCGTCCGGATCGTAGACGCGCACGGCGGACGGCGCGCCGCCGGGAAACACCACCGCGGCCTCGATCACTTCCTCGCGCTGCATCGCCAGCGGGTTGTGCACCACGATCGGCACGCCGGCCGCGCGGGTATCGAGGGCGCGGACCACCGCGCCGGCCGCAGCGGCGTAGACGGCGGCGAACTGGCGCAGCGAAAGCGCCTCGTCGTTCCAGGAATGGACGTACGCCTCGGGGATGCTGGTGCCGGTCAGATCGTCGTGGAACTGGTGCCAGAGAAAGCGGATCCACGCCTCGCGCAGAGTCGCCCGCGGGTAGGGCAAGCCCCCCAGCCAGTCGGCCAAGACGGCGGCGCGCTCGGCGGCCTCGGCCATCCTCTCGTTGCGGCGGTTGAGGCGTTTCATCTCCGCCTGCGAGGTGTAGCAGCCGACGCCGTGGTCGGTCATCAGCAGCTCGCCGCGGTAGCGTGGCAGCTCCGGCCCCGGCGCTCCTTCCTCCAGCAGGTGCTCCAGGTCGCGCGCCAGCTGGTCGGAGGAGACGCTGCGCACCGCCACCGGCCCGCGCCCGCGCAGGCTGCGCTGCAGCCACGCCACGGAGGATTCGGCCGGCGCGCCGCCCTGATCGCCGGTGCCGAAGTACCTCAGCGCCGCGCGCAGGCCGCCGGCCGCCGCCTGCCGGTCGATGGCGGCGATCGCCGTCGAGTCGGCGCTGAGGTCGCCGGTCAGCCGCGCCACGTAGTCGCCGGGCTGCAAGGCCGCCACCACCGCACGGCCGTCGACCCCCTCCCACAGGCCGATGGCGAACGGCACCGGGGCCGCGGCGCCCCAGGTCAGCTTCTGGGTCGAGAAGCCGGTGATGCCGCAATGGCGCGCCAGCGACGGCAGCGCGTGGCCGAAGCCGAAGCAATCGGGCAGGAAGACATCCTTGCTGGCGACACCGAACTCGCGCCTGAAGTGGCCGTTGCCCAGCAGGGCGTGGCGGATGAGCGATTCGGGCGCCGGCAGGTTGACATCGACCGCGTCCAGCCAGCTGCCGGCCACGCGCCAGCGGCCGTCGGCGATATGCCGCTTAAGCTGCTCGTACTCCTCGGGGTAGTACTCGCGCATGAGCATGTAGCGGAAGGCGCCCTCGAAGCTGAACACGTAGTCCGGGTAGCGCGCGAAGAGCGCCAAGTTGTCGCGCAGGGTCGCGGGCAGGAACTGATCGATGGTCTCGCGGATGGTCCACCGCCATTGCGTGTCCAGGTGCGACGTGGCCACCACGTAGAGCTGGCCCGCCGGCGGCGCGGGCGCGTCCGCCCTCCCGGCCGCCGCGGACAGGACCAGCAGCGCCAGGGCCGCCGCGGCCGCCGGCTTGCGCATCTCACTGCGACGCATCGGTATCCTCCTTGCCGCCGCCGCGCGCGCGGACCCGCGGCTTGAATCGGTCCAGCAGCACGGCGCCCAGGATCACCAGCCCCAGCACGACCTTCTGCGTGTAGCTCTCGACATTGGTCAGGTTCATGCCGTTCTGGATGACCGCGATGATGAAAGCGCCGACCAGGGTGCCGAGCACGCGGCCCTCACCGCCGCGCAGGCTGGTGCCGCCGACGACCACCGCGGCGATGACGTACAGCTCGTACATCAGGCCGTAGGTCGGCGCACCGCTCTTGAGCTGCGAGGCCGCCAGCACCCCGCCCAGCCCCGCCAGCGCCCCGCACAGCGTGTAGGCGAACATCAGCACGCCGCGCACGCCGACCCCGGCCAGGCGCGCGGCCTCGGCGTTGCCCCCCACCGCGTAGATCCAGCGTCCCAGGGCGGTGCGGCTCATCAGGACGTGGGCTGCGGCGTAGAGGGCGAGCATCAACAGCACCGCGTACGGCAGCCCCAGCCACGGGTCGGCGCCACGCCCCAGCGCGACGAACTGCTCGGGCAGACGGTAGATCGGCTTGCCCTGCGAGACGATGTAGGCCAGGCCGCTGGCCACCTGCATCATGGCCAGGGTGGCGATGAACGGCGGCACCAGGAAGCGGGTGACCATCAGACCCGAGAAGGCTCCGACGGCGGCGCAGAGAACGATCGCCCCGGCGCCGCCGGCCAGCAGCGCCGGCGCGCCGGCCGCTTCGCCGCCCAGGCGCCCGATCAGCCAGGCGGCGGCGACCGCCGCCAGCGCGATCAGACTGCCGACCGACAGGTCGATGCCGCCGGTCAGGATGACGATGGTCATGCCGATCGCCAGGATGGCGATCACCGCGATCTGGTTGGCGATGTTGCGCAGATTGCCCGGCAGCAGGAAGGTCGGCCAGCGGTACGGCGGGGCCGTGACGACGGCGGCGCCCGCCAGCGCCGGCACCGCCGCCAGCACGCCGCGCACGGCGGGCCGGTGCGGTTCGAGCGTGGCGACGGCCAGCGGCGGCGGCGCGCGATCGGGCGCTCCGCCCGCCGCCCACGCCTCCAGCCGGGCGCGCAGGGCTGCCGGATCGCCGGCGATCGCATCAATCGCCGGCCGGCCAGCGGCGGCCAGACGGCGCTGCAGCTCCCGCGCGAAGCGCTCGTCGTCCTCGCCCGCCCGCGTGTAGATCAGCAGGGCGGCGCCGGCCGGCGCCGGCAGGCCGGTCGCGGCCGCGGCCAGCCGCGCCGCGACCGCGCGCGCGGCGGCCTCGCCCTCGGGATGTTGGTCGCGCAGCGTCGCCAGCGAAAAGAAGGCCGCCAGCAGCAGCAGCACGCCGAGCATGCCGCCGCGCGCGGCCAGGCGCGCCAGCGCCGCCCGCCGGCCGGCGCCGGCCGTCATGTCGCCGCCAGGGCCATGACCTGCTCCTGCGTCGCCGCGGCGGCCCGACCACCGGCTCGATCGGCGCCGCACGGATCAGCGCTGCCACCAGCCACGTCCCGAGGGTCGCGCCATCGCGCATCATGTCTTCTTGGCGGGTTTGCTGCAGACACTGGTCCCCTCCGGCGCTTCGTGATTATGCCTCACGCGACCTTGTCCGTCACCTCCTGGGTATTCATGGCCTCGCGGTGATCCAGGAACGCTCGGCACGGCGTCCGCCCATTGGTCCGGCAGCCCTGACGCGATCGCTCGTGAGCGTTGGAATCGAAATGCCGATCCAGATCCGGTCAGCGAGGCTGCCCGGCGTGCTGGTTGAATTCGACCGGCAGGTCCCGGCCGAACCCGAACTCACCTCGCGCTCGAGAATGAAGGCCGGGATCAAGGTGAAGACGCGCAGGGATTCGCCGCCACGAGCCTTGGCGGCCAATACCGGCTCAGGGCAGATCGTTCCGCAGCGACACCTCCGCGTAGCTCTCGTTGTTGCAACCGAACGAAAGCAGCCGGCGCGTGACCGCGCCCTCGACGACCGTCTCGACCCCGATGGAGTCGATCCCGGCGCAGGCCGTGGATCCGTAGAGCGCGAAGGTGGCCGCCGTCGCGGTGCGGCTGACCAGCGGCAGCGCACCGCCGCGCGCGCGGTAGAGGTTGTACGTGTCGGGAGTCGGGTAGATCCAACGGTTCTCCGCCGACCACTGCACGATCGCCGAGGCCGTCGCGTCGAGCACGGCCAGGAAATGACCCGCGTACCGCATGCCGTTGCTCGTGTCGACCGAATCCCAGGCCGCGCTGAAGGTGGCGCCGGCGAACTGGCCGTTGCGCGTCGTGATGAGCAGACCCTGTTGGGGCACGCTGCCGTTGGTCCATTGCGCGGCATAGCGCAGGCTCATCGCTCCGGTCTCGAAACCCGAAAAGTCCGGAGCCTGCCGGACGCGCAGCGTCAACGTGAGCGGTGTCGTCGCGGTGTAGGGCGCCTGATGACGAGGGTGCGCGACCAGGAGCAGCAGATCGGTGCCCGCTGCCGCCAGTTGCCGCAGGCCGGGCACCGCCAGGCTGTCGGCGTGCCCGCCATACCCGGTCAGCGGCGCATCGCTGCGGAAGCCGAAGGCCGCGACCGCCGCGCCCGCGCCCGCGACCTTCGCGGTCAGCATGGCGGTGGCCGGAAAATCGGTCCGCCGCGGCCGCACCCAGTAGAGGCGGCCGCTGAGGTCGGCGTAGGATTTGTTGAACACCGCCAAAGTGTCGGTCGGCTGCGCGATCTGGAAGAGGCCGGATCGTTCATCGCGCAGGCGCTCATAGGTGATGTCGTCGTAGATGCTGCCACAGATGAGCTCGTCGAGGAAGAGGTTCCACCACCCGTCGATGGGCTGGGCGAGGCGCGCCAGCAAGGCGTTCCACGGATCGGCGCCTTGCTGGGCGTCCTGGTACGTCCCGAGGATGAACCCGTCGCCCTGACCCGCGACCAGGCGCTTGATCAACGCCGACATGCCGTAGCCGTAGACGGCGGCCTTGCCCTGGTTGTAGGCGTTCGCGGCGCCGTCGAGCGGCGTCAGCTCGCAGTTGCGGCGGGTGAACGGGATGTCGTTCGCATCGTCGCTGAACAGCGCTTCCGCCCAGGAAGCGGTCGCCTCGTCGAACCACAGCAGCGGCCCGCCGCGCGAGGCCTTGGCCCAGGCGCTGCGCGGGTCGTAGAAGTACTGGAAGAAGTGGAACACCTCGTGGCCTACCGTGCGGCGCGTCTCGACCGGGTCGGCCAGCAGCAACGTGTTGAATTCGAGGAAGCAGAAGCTGATCCCCCAGCCCGAGGCCACGAAGTTGCCGTGCGTCTGCGGCGCCATCGCCCGGAGCGTGACGTTGACCGGCCAGCTCTCCCGCGCCTCGGCGCGGTAGCCCTTGCCGAACCACAGCGCGTAAGCCTCGTCGAGCCTCGCGCCGAGGGCGATCACCTGCGCATCGGGGACCGCGCCGCCGGCGAAATGGATCTCGAAGCGGCCTCCCGGCGTCGCGTAGATCCCGTGCCGCAGGAGCATCGCGACCCTCGCCTCCTGGGTCCAGGTCTGGAGCTTGGCGGCCTCGTCGTCGGGCGGCTCGGGCGCCGGCACCTCGCACGCGCACCATTCGGCGCCGACCTCCGTCGGGACGATGCGCCAGACCACGTGCCGGGCGTCGAGGCTCGGCACCCGCGTCACCTCGCCGAACGCGAGGGCGGGTTCGTCGTCCGCCGCTTCCGCGCCGGCAGGCCGGCGCACCCGCAGCTCGAGCGGCGAGCCCCAGGTGGGCGGCAGGCCTTCGATGCGGTAACCCTGTCCCGCCTGGTCGGCGCCGAACGGCAGTTCCCCCGCCTCCCGATGGAGCGTCAGCGTCGCGGCGGCGGCGAAGGCGCCGCTGGGCACCTCGAGCTCGCACTCGGCGCCGGCCAGGACGCCGCCCGCGGGCCCGATGGTCTGCACGGCGAGCGGCGGCGGCGGCGGCTCGGGACCGGTGGCGTCGTCGGACCCGCAACCGGCGGCGAGCGCGAGCAGCGCGACAAACGGCACGGCGAGCGTCGACGCCGGGCTCGCGCACCACGAGCAACCCGGCGACCCCGACGCAACAGGATGGACTCTCATGATATGGCTCCCGGGCTGTGAATCGAGATCCACGCGCTCTGTGCAGGCCGCGACGCCGACCTGCCGCTCTCACTCTCGGTTGTTGATCTTATCGTTTTGTATTCAACAAATCAACAGATGGGATGATGGGTGGTGGGATAGGATGGCTTGTGCCGCGAAGATTGTGTCCGGACCGGGCGGGTGACGGATCGCATTGGCGCACTTGATCTTGCCTTCGCGGCACGTGATCCTATGGCTCCCGCTCCATCTGAAAGCAAGTTATTGTCCCATAATGGATTTTGTAGTTCCCCTTGCCGTCGGCATCCTGCTGGAAACAATCTTCGCGGCACAAGCCAACCCATGGGGAGGCTATAATGGCACCGTTACTCCAGCCGCAGCGTCGGGTCTTGCCCGAAGCGTTGAGATCTCATACGGAGGGGTGAATGATCGGCCGAACCATATCCCACTACCATATCCTGGGCGAGCTCGGTGCCGGCGGGATGGGAGTAGTCTACAAGGCCGAGGACATCAGGCTCAAGCGCATCGTCGCCCTCAAATTTCTCCCCCGCGATGCTCTCGCCGATCCGGCCGCCAAATCTCGGCTGCTGCACGAAGCCCAGGCGGCCGCCGCCCTCGATCATCCGAATATCTGCACAATCCACGAGATCGAAGAAGCCGGCGAGCACACCTTCATCGTCATGACGATCGTCGAAGGATCGAGCATCAAACAAATGATCGCGGCCGGACCCGTCGCCCTCGAAGCAGCCCTCGACATCGCAAGACAGACCGCCGAAGGCCTCGCCGCGGCCCACAGCAAAGGCATATTCCACCGGGACATCAAGCCGGCGAATCTGATGCTGTCCAGGAGCGGCCAGGTCAAGATCATGGATTTCGGCCTGGCGCGCGCCGCAGGGCAGACGAGGCTCACCAAATCCGGCGCGGCCATGGGAACGGCCGCCTACATGTCGCCGGAGCAGGCGCGCGGCGCCACGGTCGACCAGCGAACGGACGTCTGGTCGCTGGGGGTAACCCTTTTCGAAATGATCACCGGCCGGTTGCCGTTCAGGGGCGAACACGAGCAAGCGGTCCTCTACTCCCTGCTCAACGAGGAACCGGAGCCGCTCACGGCGCTCCGTACTGACGTTCCCATGGAGCTGGAGCGCCTCGTCAACAAGGCGATGGCCAAGCGTCCGGAAGATCGGTACCAGCACCTGGACGATTTGCTCGTGGACCTCAAGGCGGTCGAAAGGAAACTGGCGGCGCCGGCCGGATCCGTCACGGCTGGGTCGACGGTTCGTGTCGCGCAGAAGAACCGCAAACGATCGGGGGTTATGGCGGCGGCGGTGGTCCTCATCGCGGCCGCGGCTGCGCTAACGCTCGTTCTTTGGCACGGCGGCGAAAGGCGCTGGGATCGTTCGGCGCGGGGAGGCGAGGGGGGAAAGATCCAATCCCTGGCGGTTCTCCCCTTCGACAATCTGATGAACGATCCGGAACAGGAGTATTTCGTCGACGGGATGCACGATGCACTGATCACCGGTTTGTCGAAGCTCGGCTCGCTGCGCGTCATATCGCGGACGTCCGTGATGCGGTACCGCGATACGGAGAAACCCATTCCGGAGATCGCCCGCGAGCTGGATGTGGATGTGCTGATCGAAGGGTCCGTCCTTCGCGTGGGTAACGAAGTGCGGATCACGGTTCAGCTCATCGATGGGGCGAATGACGAGCATCTCTGGGCGCACGGCTACGACCGAGATCTACGAAATGTTCTCTCATTGTTGAACGAGGTTGCCGGCGCCGTTGCCGTGGAAGTGGACGCCACGCTGACCCCGCGGCAGGAGGATCGGCTCGCCCGGGCGCGCTCCGTCGATCCTGATGCGTACGAGGCGTTGCTCCGAGGTATGCAGCTTTTCAACACGTTCAAGCTCATGAGCGTCCGGGAATCCATCGCGTTCTTCGAGAAGGCGATCGCGATCGATCCCAAACTGGCGGAGGCCCACGCGGGTCTGGCGGGAGCGTATGTGGTGTGGGCCGTGTTGGGCGACCTGCCGGCAGAACACATACCGAAGGCGAGAGAGGCGGCGAGAAAGGCGCTGGAGATCGATGACGGCCTCGCGGACGCTCACACCGCGGCGGGCTATGTCTCGCTCTACTTCGATCGGGATTGGCAGGCCGGCGCGGAGGCCTTCCGGAAGGCCCTGGAGATCGATCCCAACAACTCGCTGGCGCGGCATGGCTACGCGGATTATTTGGTGGTGCAGGGTCGTCTCGACGAATCCGTGGAACAGGTCCTGCTGGGCAGGAAAAGCAATCCGCTCTCGCCGATAGCAAACTTCGTGGTGGTAGGGCATCTCTATATCGCCCGCCGGTACGGTGAGGCGGTTGCCGAAGCGAAGCGGCTTCTCGCCATCGACCCCAAGTATCCCGGGGCGAGCATGTTCATGCGCGAAGCGTACTGGCAAATGGGCAAGCTCGAGGAGTCGGTCGAGATGCTCCGCGAGACCGGCTGGGGGCGCGATCCGCAGTTCAGGGAGGCGATGGACCTAGGATACGCGGCGGGCGGGCCCCCGGGGGTCATGCTGGCTCTGGCCGAGCTGCTCGAGACCAAGTCGCGCTCCGAGCACGTCGATCCACAGACCATCGCGCTTCATTACGCATGGGCAGGCCGGTCTGAGTCCGCGATGGATTGGATGGAGAAAGCCGCCGAGGGCCGATCCCTGCTCTTCGTGCACGCGCTCCTGGACCCCGCGTTCGATTCGATTCGGGACACCCCGCGTTTCAAACGGCTGCGCCGCCGGTTGAATCTGCCGGAATGAGCGCGGGCCGGGATCCCCGCCGGACCGGCCGTCATGTCGCCGCCAGGGCCATGACCTGCTCCTGCGTCGCCGCGGCGGCGTCGGGCAGCTCGCCCGCCACGCGGCCCTCCCGCATCACCAGGATGCGATCGCTCATCCCCAGAACCTCCGGCAGGTCCGACGAGATCATCACGATCGCCTTGCCCTGAGCCGCCAGGCGGTCGATCAACCGGTAGATGTCGTGCCGCGCGCCGACGTCGATGCCGCGGGTCGGCTCGTCGAAGATCAGCACGCGCGCGTCGCTCTCCAGCCAGCGGGCCACCAGCAGCTTCTGCTGGTTGCCGCCCGACAGCTGGCGCGCCGGCTGCCGCGGCGAGGCCAGGCGGATGCCCAGCGCCGCGGTCTGGCGCGCGAAGGCGAGCGCCTCGGCGCGACGGTCGATCCAGCCGCCGCGCGACCAGCGGGCCAGGTTCGGCAGCGCGAAGTTGTCGCGCGCCGGCAGGTCGAGCGCCAGCCCTTCTCCCTGGCGGTCTTCGGTAAGCAGGCAGACGCCCTGCCGGATGGCGTCGCGCGGCGAGCGGATGGCCGCCGGCCGCCCGTCCAGCCGCAGCTCGCCCCCGGCGACGCGCTCGGCGCCGAAGACCAGCCTTGCCAGGTCGGTCCGGCCCGCGCCCGCCAGGCCGGCGACGCCCAGCACCTCCCCGCCGTGGACCGCGAACGAGACCCCGCGCACGCGGCCGCCGCGCAGGCCGCGCGCCTCGAGCCGCGGCGCACCGGGCGCGCCCCGGCGCCGGGGGTACTCCTGGTCCAGCGGCCGCCCGACCATCAGCTCGATCAGCGCCGCGCGGGTCAGCGCGCGCGCCGGCCACGTCCCGAGGGTCGCGCCGTCGCGCATCACAGTCACCCGGTCGGCAATCCGCAGCACCTCGTCCAGGCGGTGGCTGACGAAGAGCACGGCGATGCCGCGCCCGCGCAGATCGTCCAGAATCCCCAGCAGCGCGTCCGCCTCGCGCGGGGTCAGGGCGGCGGTGGGCTCGTCCAGAATCAGCAGGCGGGCCTCGCGCAGCAGCGCCCGCGCGATCTCCACCAATTGGCGGCCGGCCACGGGCAGCTCGCCCAGCCGCTGCTCCGGGTCGATGTCGGCCCCCAGCCGCGCCAGCGCCGCGGCGGCCAGCCGCCGCTCCCGCGACGTGTCGACGAGCCCGCCCCGCCCCGGCTCGCGTCCCAGAAACAGGTTCGCCCGCACCGACAGGTCGGGCACCAGGCTCAGCTCCTGGTAGATGGCCGCGACGCCGGCGCGCAGCGCTTGCCGCGGCCCGGCGAAGCGGACGCGCTGGCCGGCCAGCTCGAGCTCGCCGGCGTCCGCCGCGTGCGCGCCGGTGACGACGCGCAGCAGCGTGCTCTTGCCCGCGCCGTTCTCGCCGACCAGCGCGTGCACCTCGCCCGCGCGCACCTCCAGGTCGGCGCGCCGCAGCGCGGGGACGCCGGCGAACGCCTTGGCGGCGCCACGCAGCCGCAGCAGCGGCGCCGGCGCGGCCGCCGGCGTCTCAACCGCCGGCGGCTTCATCAGCGGCGGCGGCCCGGGCCTCCGCCTGCGTGAACAGGGTGCACGGGATCAGCACCTGCTTCGGCACGGCCTCGCCCGCCAGATAGCGGGCGATCATCTCGATCGTCTGCCGCCCGATCGAGCGCGGCTGCTGGATGACATCGGCGAAGATCTTGCCCTCGGCGATCGCCCGCCGCGCCTCGGGCACGGCGTCGAAGCCGACGATCACGACCCGCCCCTGCCGGCCGGCCTTTTCCACCGCCGCCAGCGCGCCCAGCGCGGAGTCGTCGTTGATGCCGAAGATGGCGTCGAGCCCCCGCCGGGACTGCAGGATGTCCTGCGCGGTGCGGAAGGCGCCGTCCTTGACGCCTCCGCCCGACAGCTTGGCCACCACGCGCACCCCGGGCGTCAGCCGCAGCTCCTCCTCGAAGCCGCGCACGCGCTGGATGACCGATTCGACCTCGGGATGGTCGATGATCGCCACCTCGCCCTGACCCTCGAGCGCGCGCACGATGGCGCGCGCCGCCAGGCGCCCTCCCTCGACGTTGTCGGAGGCGACGTGGCAGACGACCTCGGCCCCCTCCGCCAGCACGGCGATGTCCGCCGTGAAGACGGGGATGCCGGCGCGGTTGGCCGCCTGCACGGCGGTGCCGATCGACTTCGAGTCGCAGGGGCAGAGGACGATCGCCGCGGTCCGCCGCACGATAAAATCCTCGACCTGGTCCTTCTGCCGGGCGACGTCGAACTCGGCGGTCTGCACGAGCAGACGGTAGCCGTTCTCCGCCGCCGCCGCCCGCAGCCCCCCTTCGAGATCCTGGTAGAACGGGTGCGTCCGCGTCAGCAGCGACACGCCGATCAGCGGCCCTTCGTCGCCGCCGCCTTCCTGTCCGCCGCCTCCGCCGCCGCATCCCACCAGCCCCAACGCCGCCGCCAGCAGCAGGCGGCAGCAGGTCCGGCCGGCGCGGCGCCCTCCTTGCGCATCGCTCATGGTCTCTCCTCGCGCGTGGCGTGGCGCATCCCCGCGGCGCTCCCGCGGCGCCCCGGGCGGCTCATTGTAGTGGCCCCCGGCGGCGGCGTAAACACCGGGGGACGGTGGCGAGACTATGGACGTGACGCCCTGCTGATGGTAGGATCCCACTTCACATATCACGGGGGTTGCACGCTTTTCATTCTTGAGCAATGGGCAGATGAGTTCCTGGTCCGCCGGCGTTCCAACCGGCGGAGGGAGCTGCTGCCTGCCGCGCGACACTCGACAAGACTTGCCGTGCAGCCGAAAGCTTATCCATCAGGCCTGCGCGCAGGCCGCCGGACGCCTAGCACAAGGGGGGTTACGATGCGCAAGATGCTGATTTGCGGTCTGTTGTGCGCGGCCGTCGTGCCGCTGCTGAGCTGCAGCCGCAGCGACACGCCGACATCGCCCACGGAATCGGCCTTCTTCTTATCCGAAAGCAGCGTTGATCCCGAGCTGGCGGCGGGGGAGATGATTCTCGCGGGTGGCTGGGAATTCGACGCCGCCACGCCGCTGCCGGCCAAGCTGGGGTCGCTCGCCGACAAGGATATTGCCGGCGGCGTGCAATGTTTTCAGCGCGAGGTGCTCACGGGAGACATCGTCCACTACAGCGTCGTCCTGTCCGTGGGACCAGGGGTGCACGATGTCGTCGGCCTGCACCGCGTGGTGCGCGAGCGGCGTCCCGGCGCGCCGATCAGAGCGCCGAAATCGGTTTTCCTGATGCATGGCATGGGCAAGGACTTCGTGGGTAACTTTCTGCCTGGACGAAAATCGCCGCTGCTGCCCGACGATCTCGGTTTCGCGGTGTTCATGGCGCAGAACGACATCGATGTCTGGGGGCTCGACAGCAGGTACACGCTCGTTCCCACCGGCCTGGAAGATTTCGGCTTCGCGGCCGGCTGGGGCATGGACATGTGTTTGAACGACATCGGCACGGGCATCGCGGTGGCGCGCGCCACGCGGCTCTTCACCGGCAACGGCCTGCGCAAAATGGTCTTCATCGGCTACAGCCAGGGCGCGATCATGGGCTACGGCTGCCTGAACCGGGAAGCCCAGCTGCCGTCGCGACTGCGCAGCGTATCGGCCTTCGTCCCGGTCGACTGGGGTCTGGCCTTCGACGACCCGGAGGTCCAGCAGGGCGAGTGCGAATTCCTGGGTGGCTACGTGGATCTGCTGGCCGATGGCGTCTATGGCTTCTACGACGACCCGGACGGCTTCTTCGCCAGCCTCGGTTTTCTGGCGCAAACCGAACCCGATGGACCGTCGCCCTACTACGACGATTTGACCAACCTGCAGGTGTTCCTGTTCTACACGGCGGTCGCGACGCCCCCCTCGACCGCACACTGGTGGGCCGCGAGCTTCGATGAGGAGGGTATGCCTCAGGACTTCACATACACCGCACGCCTGATGGCCACCGAATTCTGGATCCGCTGGGCGCCCATGCATCCGCCCACGCGCTATTGGGCCGATCTCTACGCGATCAACTGCGAGGACTCGCGCTGGGAAACGCACCTCGGCCAGATCGACCTGCCCGTGCTCAGTCTGGAGGCCTCGGGAGGCTATGGCCCGGGCATGGCGGCGACGCTGGATCGGCTGACCAGCGCAGCGGTGACGCGCCATGTCGTCCAGCTGCAGCCCGCGGAGGACGTGTTGCTCGATTACGGCCACATCGACCTTTTCACGGCGGGAAACGCCGCCGAGACGACCTGGCAACCCACCTTGAATTGGATTGCCAACCTCCGAGGGCAGGACGCGGTCGAACCGCCCCCGCCCGACACGGTGCTGAGCCCGGCGCAGCTGGCGCGGCTTGTTGCTGCCGGCAGGACGCCGCCTCCGGGTGACGCACGCTTCGACGCCATCGACGCGCCGCCGACTTTGAGAGCGCCTGGCAAGAGCCTGGAGAGCGGGGACAACTCGCGCAGCGCCAGAGCGAGACGGTCGCCGTTGAGCAGGTGAGGCATCCGCCAGTCGGCGGGCGATGAGATGGGGCGCCTTCGACCGCGCCCCCGGTCGATGGTCCGCGCGGTCGCCGGGCGGCTGGTTGACGGCCGTGCCGGCGACCCAGCCGCCGCGCGTTGTTCACCGTGGCGAAGTCTGCCGTGCGATGCGGAACCAGGTCTCGGGCATCGAGCCGGCAGGGTCGAGCTTGCGGAAGCCCTGCACGCTCCAGAGGTAGGTCGAGTCAGGGAGCAGCAGGGCGCGCAGCGAGTTGGGGGCGGCCAGGCGCGGCTGAGCGATCAGCTCGCGGCGGAACAGGGTCCTCAGGTCCGCGGTGTAGACTTCGAGGGTGTAGTGGTCGCAGGGCGACGCGGCGCGCCAGACGAAGCTGTCGGGCGCGGCGGCGAGGTCGCCGCGCGGCCGCAGCGGCGCCAGGATGAAGGCCGGCGTCTCGCCGCCGCGCGCCGGCCCGGCCGCGTCCGCGACGGGGCGCTCCGGGCCGAGCCCGCCGCGCTCGATCCCGATGAGGAGCAGCACGACCGCGGCGGCGGCCGCCGCCGGCATCCACCAGCGCGCTGCCGGCGCCGCGCGCGGTCTGCGGCCGGCCCCGGCCCAGGCGCTGATGGGGCCGCTCCGGCCCGGAACCGGCAGCCCCCGCGCGCGCAGGCGGGCGTCCAGGGCGGGCCGCGCCTGCTGCCAACCGGCGTCGGCAGCCAGCTGGTCATCGTGGTCCAGACCGAGGAAACGGGCCAGGCTGCGCAGTTCCAGCCGGCAGGCGGCGCAGCCGGTCAGGTGTTCGCGCACGCGGGCGGTCGGCTCCTCACCCAGCTCGCCGGCCAGATAGCCGGCCAGAAGCTCGAGGTCCTCCGTCGCGGGATGACCGGCGGGCCGCTTCTCATTCATCGGCGAACTCCTTGCGCTCGATCAGCCGCTGGAACTTGCGCCGCGCGTTCCGGATCAGGCTGCGCGCTCCCGTCACGTTCACGCAGCCGAGCGTCCTGGTGATCTCCTTGACCGTCAGCCCTTCGCGGTAGTGCAGCACGAAGGCCTCCAGCTCCTGGGCCGGCATCCAGCGGCTGGCCGCGTCCAGCAGTCGCCGCAGGTCGTCGTCCTGCTCGAACGTTTGCACCCGCGATTCCCAGGCGTCGTCGGCAGGATCGACCTCGTCGAGCGGTTCCAGACGCTGCCGCCAGCGGCGGCCCTGCAGGGCCAGCAGGCTCAGGCAGTGGTTGCGGGCGATCTGGTAGATCCACGTGGACAGCCTGGCGCCCCGCCTGTACCCGCCGAGCCCGCGGTGTATCCGAATGAAGACCTCCTGCGCGCAATCGACCGCTTCGTCCAGATCATGCGTGTACCGGTAGCACCACAGGTAGATCCGCTGGCGGTAGCGACGGTACACCTCCACCCAGGCCGCCTCGTCCCTCGTCCGGGCCACGAGTTCCGCCAATTCCTCGTCGCGCCAGGACGCGAGGTCGCGCCGCGAAGGTTGAGACTCCTGTGATCCGGAGACTGACACAGCTATCCTTTGGCCCTTGCGCGGCGGCGCCGGGAGATCAGCACGCCCACGGCGATCAGAGCCGTGGCCAGCGCACCCAGCGCGCCGGCAATGGTTCCGGAGCCGCGGTTCCGATCCGGGAGCGGCAGCCGCACGCCGCCGTCGCCGACCAGCACGAATTCCGCGGCCGCCCGCTGGTCGGCGGCGATCTGCCCGCGCGCCGCGGCCTGCACCGAGCGCAACGCCTCGGCGGCGGTGTCTCCCTCGAGCATCCGCTCATAGAACGACAGCACGAGGCGGTGGGCGCAGGCATCCGGCACCTTGCCGAGCGTCGCCAACACGCTGCTCGCGCCCGCGTGCAGGAACGCCTGGGTCAGGCCGATCACCCCCTCGCCCGCGGCCAGCATGCCGCCCGCGGAATGGCACGAGGCCAGCGTCACCAGCGTGCTGCGCAGGGGCAGCGCCGCCGCTTCGTCCCATTGTAGCAGACCGTCCTCCAGGCTCGCCGCGGTCCGCTCGCCGGCGACGGCGCGAGCGGCGCCGGCGTCCGGGGGGTTCAACGCCAGAAAAGAACGGCGCACATCTCGTTCGTCGGCATAGCCATGGGCGGCCACGTGCAGAACGGCCGCCTCAGCCAGCGGGCTGCTTCTGAACGAAAGCTCGCCCGCGGCCGTCCCCGTCAGGAGGATGGCGCCGGAGAACAGCTTCGCCACCTGCCGCGCCTCGACGGCCGCGCTCGGCAAGAAGGTCATGGCGCTGTCATCGTACGGGTGCAAGCGGGCCGCGATGCCTGAGGGCTCGGCGCCGCCGTCGCAGCCGACGGCGATGATCGGCACGCGCGGCGGCACCGCCAGCCGGCGGGCAGCCTCGCGCTGGCGCAGGAATCCCAGGACGCGCAACGACGGGGCGTGGAAGAGCGCGCAGCGGCCGAGCAGCATTCCCTGTCCATCGCTCAAGGCACAGAACGGCAGATGATGCAGGAGTCCATCCGGAACGACGATCAGGGTCGCCGACGAGTCGGCGGCGGCGAGGACCGGCTGGAGCAACAGCGCATGGAGCTGGCGGCCGGCTCGCTCCAGCACGGCGGAGGGGGGGGCGGCGGCGGCGGACAGCGCGGCGCCCGCACGCAGGCGCAGGAAGCGTCGCACATGCTCCTCCACGACGTGCCGCGCGGGCAGGACCCGCACGACGACACCGGATCGCCTCGCCGCGAAAACATACGATGCGTCGGCGCCCAGAAAGTACGACACCGCCACTTCCCCGGGGTCCAGCGCCGCCAGCAGCGACGACGGTTCGCCGGCGACCGGATACGCCGCGTCGGCGTAGGCGGCGTCCCGCTCGGCAAGACGCAAACGCAGCAGTCGAGCCTCGTTCTCCCGCTCCTGAGCCTCCAAACGCAATTCTTCCCGCTGGGCGGCTGGCAACGACCCGTCCTGCAGGCGCGCCTGGAGAAAGGTGAGACGCGCCCGCAGGGTCCGTTCGCTTTCGGCCGCATCGTCCTCCGGCTCCGGCGCAGGCCCGCGGCCGACGGCAGCGTGTGCGCGGGCATCGCGCAGGTGCGATGCCAGGATCTGTGCCCTCGAACGTTCCGTCACCGCCAGAGCCCGCAACGCTCCGCCTTGCCCGCCCGCGGCGGCATGGATCGCGACCAGCAGTTCGTACGGCGCCAGCGCCGGCCGCAGCATGTGCCGGCGCAGCTCGTCGCTGCCGGCGCCGCGCCGCTGCGATTCGACGACCTCGAGCGCGCCTTCCAGGCAGCGGATGGCGGCCGCCGTGTCGCCAAGAGCCAGACGTGCCCGGCCCAGAGCGTGGCGGGCCATCCATTCGCGCTCGGGTAAGCCGCTATCAACGGCCAGATTCAGGGCCGCCGTCGCGCGCTCGACCGCCAGCGCGGGAGCAGGCGCGGCCCGTGCTTCGAGCAGAGCGACGCGGGCGCCCTGCAGCAGCGATCCCCGCTCGGCCAGCAGACGGTTGCAAGCGGCAAGCATCGCACGGGCGGAATCGGGCCGGCCGGCATCCAGGTGCAGCTCCGCGAGATCCGCCAGAGCTTCCAGCGTCCCGCTCTGATCGCTCCATTTGCGCGCCAGGGCCAGGGCGCGCCGCGCGTAGCGCTGCGCCTCGTCCAGACGGCCGGCCTCCCGGCACACCGAGGCGGCGCCGGCGGCGGCGCGGCGCAGCAGCTCCTCGTGGCGTCCGCTTTCGGCCAGCGCCAGCGCCCCCTCGAAATGCTCGCGGGACCTCTCTAGATCGCCCACCGCCAGATGGGCGTGAGCCAGCGCCACCTGGGCTTCGCCCCCTCCCTCGGCGTCGCCGATGGAATCGGACAGGGCGCGAGCCGCTTCGAGCTGGACCAGCGCGCGCCGGTAGTCTCCGCGCATCGTGCTGAGGATGCCGAGCGACCGCTGCGCCCAGGCTTCGTTGACGCGGTTGCCCAGGCGACGGTTGACTTCCAGGGATCGCCGGTAGTGATCCGCGGCCGCATCCAGCCGGCCCAGCTTGTGGTAGGTGAGCGCGAGGCCGCCCAGGACCCAGTTGCGTATCACCAGGCTGTCCTGGGCGTCCAGGATCTGCAAGCAGCGCTCATAGTGCGCGATCGCCTCGACGTAATGTCCCTGGACCACAAGGTTGTACGCCAGCCATTGACGCGCTCCGAGTTCGCCGGCGTCGTTGCCCAGAGCGGCATGCTCGGCGACCGCGCGGCTGAACAGCTCGGCGGCTCGTGGGCGTTCGCCGCGGGCCTCCGCCGCCGCCGCCAGGCCCGCCAGCACATAGCCGCGGTGGAAGGCATAGCCGCAGCCGTCGATCAATGCCAGTGCCTGCTGCAGCGTGGCCTCCGCCGCGTCGAGCGCGCGCTGCTGTGTCTGTTCGTAACCAAGATGCGTGAGCACAAGCGCTTGCCGGTGGCGATCGTCCAGCCGCAGCGCCAGCTCCAGCGCGGCGTGGAAATACCCGCTGGCCGCGTCGACGCGCCGGCGGCGGCTGTGGGTCGAGCCCAGACCGACGAGGGCGTCGCAGCGCAGTCGCGTCCAGCCATGAGCGAACGCCGTCGCGACGAGTTCGCGGTAGAGAGTGTCGGCCGCGGCGTGCTGGCCGGCGACGTTTGCCAGATGAGCCCTCAGCAGCCGCGAATCGCCGCCCAGGCGCCGCAAGGCGGCGCCGACGGTGATGCGCTCGGGATCTTGCACCGCGCCGTCGCCGCAGGACGCCGCCAGCGCCGCCAGCAAACTGTCGGCGCGTTCGGCCCACGCCGCGCCGCGGGCAGCGTCGCCGGTGCGCGCTGCGCAGCGCGCACCGGCTTGCAGGTAGAGGACTCCGGCCAGGCGGTCGCCGGCGGCGACGGCCAGCCGGCTCGCGCGCGCGAAGCGGGGCGCCGCCTCGCGCAATTTTCCCTGGCAGCGCAGAGCGTCGGCTTTCCGGTGGGTGTCAAGCGCGTCGCGGCGGGCTCCGGCGACGCCAACATGCGTTGCATGACTGTCGGCCCGGGTATCCGACGCGCCCATCGCCGCCTGCGCAGCGCCGCGGCCGCCGCAGCTCGCCTCTCGCAGCAGCGCGCGACCTTCGGCGGCGGCAAGCGCCGCGCCATCCGTTTGCAGCAGATCGAAATAGGCCGCCCCCGCCCCGGCCGGACCTTCGGCATCCAGCTTCGCTTCGGCTCTTTCCCAGCCGGCCAGCGCTCCGAGCGTGGCGTCGTGGGCCGGCGCGACGGCGGCGAGACAGGCGCGGGAGAGCAGGACAAGCACGAGGACGATCGGGGTCGCGCCGGCTCCCGCCCCGCGGTGCATCCACCCCCATGCCGGCCCTGCTGCCACGCGGGCGTCCACGGCGCCCCCCCTGGCCCCAGGCAAGCGCCGGCAACGTCTCGGCCGCCTCCCGCATGGGGCTGCTGGAAATACTATCGCATCCCGGACCGGAGCTGGGTGAAATCCGGATCCAGCGCCGCCCAGAAGAACGATGTGTCATGCCCCTTCGCGCCAAGGTCCAAGGACAACGGAGCCTGGACACCAGCGAGAATCAGACACTCCCAGGAGCCATTTCCCTGCCAGTCGTCTTTGGGGACACGCCAATGTCCGAGAAACCGCTTCTGGCCTCGTGGAGTGCACAAACCGAGCTGACGCCGGGGTGAGAGACCGCCGCGCGCTGGGGACGCCTCCGAGGCCGGCCGATTCAGATCCAGGAGGTTGCAAACCATGAACGCTCGATGGCAAAGGACCACCCTGATCCTCCTGGCCGGCTGCGCGGCGGTCCTCGCGCTGGCCTCAATGGCGCCGGCCCGCGAGGTCGTGCCCGCCCCCGCGAACGGCGGGCTGGGGGAGACGGTCTACCCGCCCGACAACGAGCCTCTGGGAACACCGGGCACGGTGCCGGTCTTCCGCGGGGACCGTGACCTCGAGGCGGCCCCGCCGATGCCGCCTGGCGCCAAGGCCTTCGACCCGGACACCATCGGCGGCGACGATGTCCTGGTCATGCAGGACAACTGCGTCCGGCACGTGTCGATGGACATCGCCGCCAACGGAGACATCTACGTCGCTGTCGAGCAGCTGGTAGGCTGCGGCCATCCGGGCTGCAGCATCCAGGTCTACCGTTCCACGGACGCCGGCAACACCTTCCAGCACTGGGGCGCGCTCGAGGGCGGTGGCAGTGGATACGACTACATATATCCGCACTTGCAGGTGGTCGAAGGCGACGTCTCCGGTTGTTTCCTGGTTGTTTCCGCAAGGACCCCGGACACAGGCGGCCGTTGGCAGATCTGGCTGGGGTGGTCGCCGCTCGGCGGCGGCGCGGCCAGCTTCAGCGATCCGGCGATCGTCATGGCCGATCCCGGCATCGATTTCGTTCGGCCGCGTTTCGACACCGACGTCAGCAGCTACGCCGATTTCTACGTCTACGTCGTCGCCCAGGGCCAGGAGGTCAGCGGCGCGACCGGTCATGACATCTGGTTCGCTCGCAGCACCAACCAGGGCGCCAGCTTCGAATCGCGGTACATGCTGGCGACGCTGGCCGTGGCAGGCCGAAACTACTGGCTCCCCGACATCGCGTACGGCTACGGCGGGCGTCTGCACACGAGCTGGCATTTCTCGTCCGAGGACGGATCGTTCGACGCCTCGGTGCGGTACCGCCGAGCTTCGAACTGGGCCAACTCCGGCCTTTCCTCCTGGGACAACTGGGTCTCCATGACCCCGACCAACGACGGGTGGGACGACGTAACGACCCGGATCGAGGCCGGCCGGGCGTCTGATCAAGTTATGCTAGCTTACCGTCGATGGGATGTGAGTTATCCCTCGAATGCCAGCACCACGGTGCGCGCCTCGAGCGACGCCGGCTCGACCTGGCCCGCGACCGGACAGATCGCCGTCGGTTCTTGGAACTGGGGGCAGGTCATCGAAGATCCCGATACCGGGGTCTGGTACATGATGGGAACGCACAGCGGCTACCGCCCCTTGCTCTATACCGCGAACGCCGCCGATCTGACGAGCTGGTCGTACGCCGGCAACTTCGCGGACATCAGCTATCCGCTCGGGTACTACCACGCGCCCGATTTCGCCCTGAATCCCGCCAAGGGCAATCGTCCGGCCGTCGCGTGGAACGTATCCGGCATGAGCCCATCCAGCATCTGCTTCGACGCCGCCTGGCGCAGCGATCCGGGCTACCCGAACCTCAAGCCGGGCTTTCCGCTCGGGATCTGGGCAGCTCCGCGCTCGGCGCCCGCGCTGGTCGACGTGGACGGCGACGGCGATCTTGAGATCGTCTTCGCCGACGGCCTGAACAAGATCCAGGTCATCGACCACGACGGCAGCTCGCCGCAGGGCTGGCCGGTCGACGTGGGGACTCCGCTCTCGAACGGGCCGGTCGCGATCGGCGACCTCGACGGCGACGGACAGATGACCCTGGTCGTGGGCACGGCGGACGGCAGGGTCTTCGCCTACGACAAGACTGGCGCGCTTCTGCCCGGCTGGCCAGCCGTCCTTCCCGGCTCCAGCCAGCCAGTCTATGTCTCGATCGGCGCGCTGGGCGGGCCGTTCCCGCGGACCGTCGTCGCCTGCTCGGGCAATCTGGTCCACTTCCGCAGCCACCTCGGCACGACGCCGCCGGGGGCGCCGTTCTGGAACCTGGGCGTCGCTCACGCCTTCACCACGCCCGCCGCGATCGGCGACATCGACGACGACGGCGTCGCCGAGGTGGTGTGCGGGCTGGGACCCTACGTCGCCGCAATGGAGATGCGCGGCACAGCCTACGAACTCCACCTGAACCTGGGCAATCACCTGTCCGACGCCGTCACCTTGGGCGACCTGGATCTGGACGGCGACCTCGAGATCATCTGTCCCACCATCGATGGAGTCCTGCACGTGCGGCACCACAACGGGGCGGTCGTATCCGGCTTTCCGTTCAACACGGGCACGACCTACAACCTGACGAGCGCCGCGATCGCCCAGTGCCTCGGCACGTGGGAACCCGAGATCGCCTTCGGGCGCCAGGACTGGACAGTGCACCTGCTGCACCACAACGGCACGCAGGCCAACGGTTACCCCCAGCACACCGGAAGCGGCTGGTGGCTCTATGGCGCGCCGATCATCGGCCGCGTCGACGGGACCTCGGCCGATGTCGTCGTCGGCGCTCGCGACAAGCAATGCTGGGCCTGGAACAACTTCGGCGCGCTCATCGAGGGCTGGCCCAAGAGCGCCGGCAGCTATGTGCGGGTCAGCCCGGCCATGGGCGACCTGGATCGGGACGGGTCGGTGGAGGTCGTGTTCCTCACGGACACGCAGCTGCTGGTCATGGACATCAACAACACCCAGACCGAGGCCTTCCGGACCTGGCCGATGTACGGCCACGACCCGCGCCGCACCGGGTGCTCCGACTGCCCGGAAGACGTGGTGACCGCGGTCGATCCCGGCGATGATGAAACCGACGGCGCGGCTCTGACGCGCGTCCGCTTCGCGCCGCCGACGCCCAACCCGGTCCAGGGCACGACGACGTTCGCGTTCGCCGTGCCGGTGCGCGCCGCCGTGTCGCTGGACATCTTCGATCTGCGCGGCCGCCGGGTCGCCACGGTCTACCGCGAGGAAACCGAACCGGGTGGCAAGACGATCGCCTGGCATGGTCGCGGACAGGGGGGCGAACCGCTGGCGAGCGGCCATTACCTGGCGCGCCTGCGGGTGCGCGGCCCCGGCATCGACCAGCTGTTGACGAGGAAAGTGACGATCCTGCGTTAGTTCTTGGGCGTGCCGGTGGCGAAGCAGCCTCGGCCGCGCCGGCGCGCCCGGCCGCACTGCCGGCCGGCATCCGCACGGTCCGTGCACGCGAACCGTGGGCTCCTACTTGGACACGCCGGAGTCGGTCCCTTATCATGGGGCCGAGACCGGGCGGGCGAAACCGGTGTTGGCCGGGGCGACCCGGACAGCGCGCCTGCGCCTTCTCGGCGGCTCACCGCTTCGCCGCGCGGCGCGGGAAAGGCGACCGTCCCGACATGAACGAGACCAATCCCTATTGCGCAGCGCTCGGCATCGCCCCGCCCCGTCTGGAGAAAGCCAAGGACAGCCCCGCCGCGAACTACTATGCGCTGTTGATCGTGGCGCTGCTCGAGCGCGGCGGCCCCCTGACGCTCGCGGAGGCGGCCGCCTGTTTTGCGGAAGCAGGGGTGGCCCCCGCCGACCGGGCTCTGGCTTCCCTGAAGCGCTGCAAGCCGGGGCGCCCGCCCATCTACCGCGACGGCGACCTCTACGCGCTCGATCCCCACGACGACGAGACGGATTTCTGGTTGTTCCGGCTTGGGCTCCGTCCCCCACGGGTGCCCTTGCTGCGCGTCGTGCGTCCGGCTGCCGCCCCTTTGCCCTCTGCCGAGATCGCGCTGAGCGTCGCGGAAATCGCCGAGGCCTGGCGCGACGGCCTGCCGAGCAACTGGTCGGCACAGAGGGCCGCGATCTGCGTCCTGGACGCCCACGGCGGCATCATGGCGCCGGAATCGCTTGTGGCGTTCGTCCGCGCGCGCGCCCAGTACTGTCCCCTCTCCGCCGATACCATCAAGTTCTGGCGCCATGGCGCCGCCATCCGCGCGCGGGAGGACGGCCGTTGGGTACTCGACCTGACCTCCCCCGCCGTCCGCGCGGCCCGCGCGGCGGTGCGCGAGCGCATCGCCGCCCTGCGCCGCCGGGGCGACGACCGGCCCGACCCGGAAGTCATCAGGGCTTACCAGCTGCGCCGAGAGAGAGAAGGAGCCGACAACGCGGCGCGCCTGGCCGCCATGCGGCGCGTCATCGCGCACGCGTTTCCCGCCGCCGCCCCCCAGGCGCTGGTGCTGCTGGATGTGGGCCGCCGCGTGCTGGAAACCCATTTCGGCGCGCAGATCGCCGCGGCCGTTGAGAGTCTCGAGGGCTATGACATCATCGCCGGCGTGAACGTGCGGAGTCTGCTGCGAATCCTGGGCTTCGAGCCCGGACGACGCCTCCTGGCGGAGCTGGGGCCGCCGCAGAAGACCAGACAGCTCAACCGGCAGGGTCGCACGCTGCGGATCACGCTGGAACTGCTGGTCCAGGGCTCCTGCGGCATCCACCGTCCCTTCGGCGACGTGGCGGTGCTGAAGCGCTATCTCCGCGACGGCGACCTGTCCAAGCTCAGACGCAGGCTGGAGGCGGACGCCAAGTCCCTGTTCGCGCTCTACCAGTACGGGCGCACGCAGGGAGCGCTCCGCCTGCGCTGGGGTTTTCTGGACGAGATGATCCCGGCGCCCTGGGTGCACCCCGATGAACCGAAGCTGTGCACGCTCAAGGAGCGGGCGCACGAACTGGGCGTCCCGCTCGAAATCGTCCCGGGCAGCGCGCCCGGCTGGGAGGATCCCTGGGCGCGTGCCAGGCAGGCGCTGGTTGTGACTGAAGAGGGCCGCTGGCAGAGCTGGCTGGTTGACCAGCAGGGCTTCGAGATCGACGATCGGGACGTGCAGCTGGCCCGCCTCGCGGCGAGGCGGTCCGACCAGAGTTGACACGCGGCCGGGCACGCGACGCCCCCGCGCGCGAAGGCGCCGCCGCGATGAACTCGTCATGCAGTCGAGACACAGAAAGGGCAACCCATGATCCGCGCTTGCACCCAGCTGGCCGTCCCCCTGGCTCTCCTGCTGGCGGCTGCTGGGTGGTGTTTGCATTCCGCTAGACGGGGCGGCGCTCGGGCCTGACCTCCAGAATCACCAGCGTCACGTCGTCGCCCTGCGGCACGGGGCCGCGCCAGGCATCGAAACGCGCGAAGAGATGCTGGATGATCCTCTCCGCCGCCCCGTGCGCCGCCTCGCCGAAGTAGGCGCGGCAACGGTCGAAGTCGAGCATCTCGTCGTCCCGGTTCCTCTGCTCCAGGTATCCATCGCTCAGCAGAAGCACCTTGTCGCCGGGCCGGAGCGTGAACCGCACCTCCTGATAGGGCAGCTCGAAGTCCATGCCCAACAGCAGCCCGATGACCTTGACCTCCTCCACTTCCCCGGTCTGCGCGCGCCAGATGAAGATCGACGGCATGGCGGCCGCGACGGCCGCGGCCTCGTAGCGCTTCAGCCTCAGCAGGCCCAGGGCCATGAACATCTGGTCCAGATTGATGCGGCAGAGCGTGCGGTTGCACTCGCTCAGAATGACCGGCAGATGCGGCTCACTGCACATGCGCACGAAGAGGCCCTTCATGATGGCCACCATGATGCCGGCGCGGGTGCCGTGTCCCGTGGCGTCGCCGATGGCCACGGTCAGCGTGCCGTCGGCCTCGACGTGGTAGTCGTAATAGTCCCCGCCCACCTCGGTGGCGGTGCGCATCAGCGCCGTGACGGCATAGAGCGGGTGGCGGGGCAGGTGCGCGGGCAGCATCGACAGCTGCAGTTTGCGGGCCTCGTCCAGCTCCGCCGTCTTGCGCTCGTTCTCCGCCTTGAGCGCGTGCGATTCCGCTTGCACTGCCCGGCTCTGCAGTTCCGCCGCCTGCGCGCGCAGCTCGGCCTCCACCAGCTCGCCGCGCGCCCTCTCGCGCGCTTTCTCGAAACGGACGATGCCCAGCACGGCGCCCATCAGCGCCAGCCCGAGAGCCGAGTAGGCCCAGGCCGTGTTCCACCAGGGCGGGCGCACCCGGATCGCGAGCGCGGTCCCGGCCTCGTCCCAGACCCCGTCGCTGTTCGTCCCCTTGACGCGCAGCGAGTAGCGGCCTGCGGGCAGCGTGGTGAACATCACGAACCGGCGCGTGCCCAGATCCACCCATTCCGACTGCAGCCCTTCGAGCCGATAGGCGTAGCGGTTGTTCTCCGGCGCGGTGTAGTCCAGGGCGGCGAATTCGAAGGAAACGACCCGGTCGCGGTGCGTGAGCTCGATGCGGTTGGCGTGCGAGACGGCTCGCTCGAGCAGCACGCGGCCGTCGGGCATCGGCCCCAGCGGCACCGTCTGGTTGGAAAGCTGGAAGTCCGTGAAGACGACCGGGGCCTGGTAGTCGCTGTCACGAATCTCCTCGGGAAAGAAGCTGTTGAAGCCGTTGATGCCGCCGAAGAACATCTCGCCGCGGGCGCTCTGGTAGTAGGCGCCGCCGTTGAACTCGTTGCTCTGCAGCCCGTCGGCGATCGTGTACGTCTTGACCGCGCGCGTTGCCGGATCGAAACGTGCGATGCCGGAATTCGTGCTCAGCCAGAGGTGGCCGCGCCCATCCTCCAGGATGCCGTAGACGGCGTCGTCCGGCAGGCCGTCGCTCTTGCGGATGGTCGTGAAGACGCCGTTTTCCCGGTCCAGCAGATTGAGACCGCCGCCATAGGTCGCGACCCAGAGATTGCCGGCGCGGTCCTCGTGCAGGGAAAAGACGAAGTCGTTGGACAGCGTGGCCGGATCCTCGGGGTCGTTGCGGTAGGTGGTGAACGCGCTCGCGGCGCGGTCGAAGCGGTTGAGACCCCCGCCGTGGGTGCCGAACCACAAGATCCCCGCGGCGTCCTCGCAAGCGGCGCGCACATAGTCGTTGCTGATGGTGCGGGAGTCGCGCGGGTCGTGGCGGTGGTGCGCGAAGCCGTCGGTCGCCGGGTCCCAGCGATCCAGCCCGCCGCCGTAGGTGCCGACCCAGATCACGCCCTCGCGGTCCTCGTACACCATGCGCAGCTCGTCGTGGCTGAGGCTGCGGGGATCGCGAGGATCGTGGCGGTAATGCCTGCACGCGCCCGTTGCGGGATCGAAGCGGTCGAGCCCGCCGCCGTTGGTGGCCAGCCAGAGTCTGCCTTCCCGATCCCGGATCACCATGCGGATCGAATTGTGGCCGAGCGAACGCGGATCGGCCGGGTCGTGCCGGTAGCTGGTGAAGCGCCCGGCGGCGCGATCGAAGCGATTGAGGCCGCCGTCATTGGTGCCCATCCACAGGATCCCCGCCGGATCTTCGCAGAAAGACCAGACGATGTTGTCGTTGAGCGAACCGGGATCGCTGGGATCGTTGGCATGGTGCCGGAACGGCTTGCGGTTGAGATTGCACCGGCTGCACCCGTTGCCGTACGTGCCCACCCAGAGCACGCCCGCGCGGTCCTGGCAGAGCGAATGGACGCGGTCGCCGGCCAGGCTAGCCGGCCGGTGGGGGTCGTGCCGATAGCGGGAAAACGTTCCCCGGGCGCGGTGGAGGCGGTTGAGCCCGCCGCCGTCGGTGCCCACCCAGAGCACGCCCGCGGCATCGATCTGCAGCGCCAGGACGACGTCATTGGCCAGGCTCTGCTCATCGTCCGGGGAGTGCCGGAAGCGGTCGAAGCCTTCGGCCCCCCGAGCGAGGCGGCAGAGACCGCCCCCCCGGGTCCCGACCCAGAGGGCACCGTCGCGATCCTCGACCAGGGACCGCACATCATCGTGGCTCAGGGAGCGCGGATCGGCGGGGTCGTGACGGAAATGTGAGCAGCGGCCCGTCGCCGGGTCCAACCGGCTGAGCCCGCCGCCCGCCGTGCCCACCCAGATGGCGCCCTCGCGGTCCTGGCAGAGAACGCGCACGTCATCATGGCCCAGGCTGCCGGCGTCCAGCGGATCGTGGCGATGATGGGAGAAGACGCCCCGGCCGCGGTCCAGCAGATCGAGCCCCCCGCCCCCGGTCCCCACCCACAGCCGCCCCTGGCGGTCCTCCAGGACGGCCCAGACGATGTCGTTGCCCAGGCTGTTGGAATCGCCGGGATCGTGCTGGAAATGCGTGAACCGGCCGGTGCTCGGGTCGAACCGCTCGAGCCCGCGGTGAAAGCTGCCGACCCAGAGCATCCCCTCGCGGTCCTCGTGGATGCACTTGATCTCGTTGTGGATGAGCGAGGACGGATCGCGCGCGTCGTGCTTGAAGATCTTGAAAGAGTAGCCGTCGAACCGGTTGAGACCGTCCTCGGTCACGAACCACATGAATCCCTGCCGGTCCTGGAGCATGGCGGTCACGATGCTCTGCGACAGCCCCTGCTCGATCGAAAGGTGCCTGAAGTAAAGATCGGTGGGTTGGGCGGAGGCGGCGGCCAGCTGCAGGCACAGCAGGCCGATCATTCCCGGCGCCAATGATCGCTGCGGGCTCTTCAAGGCCGTCTCCCGCGGACGCGTCCTGCGGCCGGCCTGCCGGAGCCGCACGGGCTCCATGGCACCCGCCGCCGAGCTTGCCGGTCGAGCCGCGCCCGATCAGGCACCTGGGCGCCGGCCCTCGCCGGACGGTTTGACAATACGCAGCCGGGCGCGGGTTGTTCGCAGAATCGGCGGCGCCATGGGCGACCGTCCGCACGCAACGCTGGCGCCTTTCAGCGAACGGGGCGTTCGTACCCCCATGTTCGAGCTCGATCTCGGCGGCTTGCCCCGCGGCCTGCGCCTCGGCACCTCGTCGTTCAGCTGCGACGACTGGGTCGGCCCGTTCTATCCGCCGGGAACGGCGCCGGCCGATTACCTGAGCCGCTACGCCGGCGTCTTCGATACGGTCGAGATCGACGCCACCTGGCACGCGCTGCCCTCACGCGCGACGGTCGAGGGCTGGGCGCGCAAGGCTCCCGACGGCTTCACGTTCAGCCTCAAGGCGCCGCGCGCGGTCACGCACGACCGCTACCTGGTCGATTGCGCGGACGACTGGCGCCGCTACCTCGACCTGCTCGCGCCGCTGGAGCGCAAGCTCGGCCCGGTGCTGCTGCAGTTCCCCTACGTGGCCAAGGGCAAGGACGCGCATGAATACGCCACCGGCGACGACTTCCGCCGCCGTTTGGCCGCCTTCCTGCCGCTGCTGCCGCGCGGCCGGCGGCACGTGGTCGAGATCCGCAACGAGAAATGGGTGGACGGACCGCTGCTCGATCTGCTGCGCACCCACGAGGCGGCGCTGGCGCTGGTCCTCTACTTCACGATGCCGTCGCCGCGCCGGCTGCTCGACCGCTTCGGCGAGCGCCTGGCGACCGGCGGCTTCGCCTACCTGCGCTTCCTGGGCGACCACAAGCGGATGGACGCGCTGGCGCGCGCGGCGCGCCGCGAGCGGGGCAAACGGCGCGACTGGGACGAGCTGCTGGTCGACCGCACGGCCGAGACGGCGGAAGGGGTGGCGGCCGCGCGCGAGCTGCTCGGCCGGGGGCTGGATGTCTTCGCCTACTTCAACAATCACTTCGCCGGCTTCGCCCCCGGCTCGGTGCAACGCTTCCTCGAGATCTGGCGCCGCGAGACCGGCGCGGCCGGCCCTGCCCCCGGCGGCGGCTAGCGCCGGAAGACGGCCTTGACCAGCCCCCAGCTGCCCGCGTCCGCGCCGACCAGCACGGGTGCGGGATTGCCCCTGATCTCCCCCAGGGGAAACGCATCTGTGTGGACGTTGATGTAGATGCGGCCGGCCAGCAGCTCCTCGACCTCGTACTCTCCCACCGGCCAGACGCCGCTCTTGTGCGACCCGAGCGGCAGCTCGAAGAGCATCGGCCCGTAGACACCCGGCCGCGCGTTGTGGACGTGCGAGGCGAACTCCGGACTGACCAGGTCCCAGCACTCGATGGTGAACGCGACCTGCGTGCGCTCGGCGTTGAGCACCAGGCGCACGAATCCGCCCGCGGGCGAGCTGGTGGGCGGCACGTGCAGCGCGCCGCTCATGATCGCCTCGAACACCATCTCGGTCGCGGCCGCGGGAGCCGCGCCGGCAAGGGCCGGGATGATCAACAGGCTGGCGAGGATGGTGGAGCGGCGTCGCGCCGCGGTGTGGCGCAGGTGAAGAAATGCCATGGCGAGACCCCCGTGGCGCGGCTTCGAATCCAGCAATTCAACAACGAGATTGATTGTCGTTGTCAATCAATCGCAAACACGGGGAGATGGCAACAGAGCGGCGCCTCGGCTCAGGCCGACGCTGACGGCCCTGCCGCCAGCCGATCCAGCACCAGGCCCGCCAGGGCGTAGCCGAAGGTGCCCGGCAGGCCGATCTGGCTGGGCAGCCGGTTGCGGACGCGCCCGCGCTCGAGCAGACGGTCGCCCAGGTCGGGGGGCAGCGGCGCCATCGGCGTCTCCAGGGAGTAGACGCAGAGGATGCCGCCGGCGATGCCGCGGCGTTTCAGGCGCGATCGCACCTGGCGGGCCAGGGGGCAGACCGAGGTCTCGGAGAGGTCGCCCCAGCGCACCTGATCGCACGCGCGGCGCGACGAGGCCCCCATGCTGCTGGCGACCGGCAGGCCGTGGCGGACGCAGTGGGCCAGCAGCTCGACCTTCGGATTGAGGCTGTCGATGGCGTCGATCACCCAGTCCGGACGCGGCGCGAGCAGGCCCGCGGCCGAGGCGGCGTCGAAGAAGGCTCGGCGCGCGTCGACTGCGGTGTCGGGACAGACACGCGCCAGCTGCTCGGCCGCGATCTCTACCTTCGGCCGGCCGACGTCGGCGGGGCCAGCGAAGGGGCTGCGGTTGAGCGACGAGGCGGTCACGGGGTCGAAGTCGACCAGGGTCAGCCACCCGATGCCGCTGCGCGCCAGGGCCGCTGCGGCGTGCGCTCCCACGCCGCCCAGACCGATCACCGCCACGCGCGCGGCGCGGATGCGCGCGAAGCCAGCCTCGCCGTAGAAATCGACCAGCCGGCCGAAGCGCGCCGGCCAGGGCGCGGCCGGGCCGGGCCGCGCGGACGGGCCGGCCGGGCCGCCGTCAGAGGCGGAAGAGCTGGCGGGCATTGGCGGTCGTGACCTCGGCGATGTGGGCGACGTCAACGCCGCGCAGGCCGGCCAGGGCCCGCGCGACCTCCAGCACGTGGCGCGGCTCGGTCTGCTCGGCCGGAACGCCGGCCAGGCCGATCGACGGCGCGTCGGTCTCCAGGACGATGCGTTCGAGCGGCGCGGTCGCGGCGGCGCGGCGCGCCCGGCTGCCGTCGCGGGTGAGCGCGCCGCCGAATCCCAGGTGCAGGCCCAGCGCCAGGAAGCGCGCCGCCAGCTCCGGCCCGCGCGAGAAGGCGTGCACCACGCCGCGCAGCGGCGCGGCGCCCGCGGCCGCGCGCTCGGCGGCGTCCGCCTCGAGCAGGGCCAGCAGCGGCTCGAAGGCGCCGCGGCAGTGCAGGATGACGGGCAGGTCCAGCTGCGCGGCCGCGCGCAGCTGCAGCCTCAGCGCGGCCGCCTGCACCGCCGGCTCGGGCTGGGGCACGTTGTGGTCCAGGCCGATCTCGCCCACCGCCACGGCGCCGCTGTCGCGCAGCCCGGCCAGCAGGCGCTGCGCGTCCAGCGGCTCGTGCGCCACCCAGGGGTGCAGCCCCAGGGCGGGCCGCACGCCGGGCTGCCGCGCCAGCGCCAGCGTCGGACCCCACGACGCCAGGTCGTAGGCGGGCACCACCACCTGCGCCACGCCGGCCGCCCGGGCGCGCGCCAGCACCCCGGTCGCGTCCGCGGCCAGCGGATCGGCGTAGAGGTGGCAGTGGGTCTCGATCAGTTCCATGCCCGGCAGCATAGCACCCGCGGGCGGGCCGGAACAGGCGAGCGCGCGGCGAGAGCAACCCCGGGGAGCGCAACTGCCGGTCAGCGCAGGCGCAGCAGGCGCTGCACGCTCTCGGCGCCGCCCTGGCGCAGCCGGCCCAGGTAGACGCCCGCGGGCGCGGGGCGTCCCGAGCCGTCGCGGCCGTCCCAACTGACGCTGTGCCAGCCGGGCGCGGCCGCGCCGTCATGCAGCGTGCGCAGGTGACGCCCGTCCAGCGTGAAGATGTCCAGGCGCGCCGGCCCGGACGCGGGCAGGCGGAACCGCAGGCTGGCGATGCCCGTGCTCGGGTTGGGGTGGGCCGGCGCCAGGAAGGGACGGCCCGGCGCCGCGGCCGCCAGCGCCCCCTCCCCGCCGTCCGGTCCATCGCCGCCGCCGTCGCCCTCGGCGACGCCGGTCGGCCAGCCGCTCTGCTCATAGGAGAAGCCGACCTGGGCGTCGAGCAAAGCCGCGAATTCGTCCCAGGCGCCGGCATCTCCCTTGAGGGTCAGGTCCAGCCAGGGACGCAGCAGTTGCAGCACGAGCTGCTGCTGCTGGGCGCGGCTGATGGTCGGCGCTGGGCAGCCGCCCTCGCCCAGCGAGCAGGTGGTGTTGGCGGCGGCGAACTGGCAGTGGCTGCCGCCGGTGATCGTCACGCGGGTCTTCCAGCGCGAGACCAGGGCAACGTGCATGGGGATCTGGTGCTGGGACGGCGGCGTGACGCAATCGTTGCCGCCGCTGAACAGCAGGGCCGGCACGCCGATCTGGGCGGCGGCGGCGATGGCCGACGGGTTGGTCTCGGCGGCTGCCAGATTGGCCAACGCTGTCACCGTGGGATCGGAGGCCGCGCCCAGGAAGCTGGCGCCGCCGCCCATGGAATGGCCCATGAGCGCGGCGGTGGCGCCGATCGCGCCGAAGAAGGGCGACGTTGGCTCCTGGCCCGCCTGGCGCAGGCGGCGCGGCAGGAAGGCCAGATCCAGACCCAGCGCCTGATGGCTGGGAAAGAGACCGCCCTCGGTGCGCGGCAGGGCGACGACGTAGCCGGCCGCCGCCAGCGACTGCCCGAGGTAGTCGTAGTGCGACGTCCCGATCAGGTAGCCGTGGCCGAAGGCGACCACGGGGAAACCGCCGGCAGGCGGGGCGGCGACCGGCGTGTCCTGGCCCGCCGCGGTCGCGGGGTAGTACAGATCAGTGCCGATGGAGCGGTTGCCCCGCGCCGGATCCTGCCAGGTGACGGAGCTGAACCCCACTTCGTAGGCACGGGCGCAGATGGGCGCCATGGACAGCAGCGCGCCCGCCAGGGCGGCCGCGACGACGATGCGATGGCGGATCATGGGCACCTCCCCGCCGGCCGCCGAGTGACCCTCGCCGTGCGTTGGCCGGCGCGCCGGAACACTATTATGCCATAAGAATGGACCTCTTCTTCAATTCTTCACCCGGCGGGTCCCGCGCACGACGGCCCGCGCCGCCAGCACGCCCAGTCCGGCGACCGCGAGCAGGGCCGCCAGCGGCAGCAGCACCGCCAGCACCGCCAGCGCGATGGCGCCCCCCGTCTCCACACCGGCCAGCACGGGATTGGCGAGGCCGCCCGTGTGCAGCGTCGAGCCCAGGCGCGTCGCGCCGGTCGCGCCTTGAAGCAGGCCCGCGATGCCGCCGCCAGCGATGATGGCCAGCGACCAGCGCAGGAAGGGATCGAGGCCGACCGCGGCGCCGGCCATCGCCAGGCTGCCGGCGGCCACCGCCAGCGGCGCCGCGGCGACATCGAGCAGATGGTCGACCCAGGGGATGAAGTAGGCCGCGATCTCGAGCGCGGTCGCGACGGCGAAGGCGATCAGGGCCGGCGTGGCGGCGATCCACTGGAAGCCGCCGGCCAGATCGAGCTGGTCCGCGCGCGCGGCCAGGCTCATCACCAGCAGCGGCGCGAAGACGCGCAGGCCGCAGGCCGCGGCCAGACCGATGCCGACGCCCAGCCCCAGCAGCAGGTCGGCGGTCACCGCGGCCACTCGCGGCGCAGCAGGGCGGTCACCTCGGCGGCGGTGGCCACGGGGGCCTCGCAGGCGCCGTGGCGGCAGACGTACGCGACCGCGCGCCCGTCGGGGGCGGTCTTGCCCGCGGCGGGCGGGGCCAGATCAGCCAGCAGCCCGCTGGCGCCGGCCGCCGGCACGCGCAGCAGCACCGCGTGCGGCGGCAGCGCGCCGATCACAGCGGCGGCCAGCTCGGCGGCCGCGGGATCGCCGGGGTCGCCGGCCACGACCACTTCATGGAACGGTCCCAGGTAGCGCAGCGCGACGTCGTGCCACCACGCCATCTCCAGGCCGGCGCGCCGCATCAGTTCGGCGTGGCGGTCCAGCGCGCGGGCGACGTCGGCGCGCCAGACCTCGCTGCCGGTCACGGCGGCCCCGCGCAGGAGCGCCTGCAGCAACGCGGCGTTGCCCGAGGGGATCACGCTGTCGAACAATTCCAGCTTGCGCCCCAGCGGCGACTCGATGCCGGCGGGCGTCAGATAGAAGCCGCCGTCGGGCGCGGCGAACCGCTCGCGGGCCGTGGCGATCAGCGCCAGGGCGCGACGCAGCTGCTCCACCTCGCCCGTGATCTGGTAGAGGTCCAGCAGCCCGCCGGCCAGGAAGCCGTAGTCGTCCAGCACGCCGTCCGCCCCCGCTACCCCGTCGTGGCTGGTGCGCGCCAGAGCGCCGTCGGGGCGCATGTGGATCCGCCACAGATAGTCGGCGGCGCCGACGGCGGCGTCGCGGAAGCGCTCCTCGCCGGTCACGGCGTAACCCTGGGCCAGCGCCGCGATCGCCATGCCGTTCCAGGAGGCGATGACCTTGGGATCGAAGGAAGGACGCGCGCGGCGGTCACGGTGGGCGCGCAGCGCCTCGCGCCGGCGGTTGAACAGGCCCTCGACCTCGGCCGTGTCGCGCTCGTGCTCGCGCGCGACCCGCGCCACGTCCGCCCGGCGCGTCAGCACGCTCTTGCCGCGCTCGAAGTTGCCCTCGGGCGAGACGCCCAGCAGATCGGCCAGCACGCGCGCGTCGTCGCCGCCGGCGGCCAGCGCCAGGTCGTCCGCGTCCCAGACGTAGTAGCTGCCTTCCTCGCCGCCGCTGTCGGCGTCGAAGCTGGCGCCGAAGGCGCCGTCCGGCAGCCGCATCTCGCGCAGCAGGAAATCGAGCACGTCGCGGCCCACGGCCAGGAATTCCGGGCGCTCCAGGGCCATCCCCGCCTCCAGGTAGAGGCTGGCCAGCTGGGCATTGTCGTACAGCATCTTCTCGAAGTGCGGGATCAGCCAGGTGCGCTCGACCGTGTAGCGATGGAAGCCGCCCCCCACATGGTCGTAGATGCCGCCCGAGGCCATCGCCGCCAGGGTCAGCTCGACCAGGCGCGCGTGGCGCGCGTCGCCGGTCTTGCGGTGATGATGCAGCAAGAACTGCCACCGGGCCGGCACGGGGAACTTCTGCTCGGCGTCGAAGCCGCCCCACTTCAGGTCGAACTGCACCGGCGCCTGCTCGGCGGCCCTCGCGACCAGCTGCGCGTCGACGGCGGTGCCGCGCTCGTTGCGCGCGGCCTGCTCCGGCAAGGCGGCGATGCGCGCCGCCACCTGAGCGGCCTGCTGCCGCAGCTCGTCGCGATTCTCGGCGTACACCTCGCGCACGCGGTTGGCCAGGGCCAGGAAGCGGTCGCGCGGGAAATAGGTGCCGCCGAAGAACGGCTGACCCGCCGGCGTCAGGAACACCGAAAGCGGCCAACCTCCCTGGCCGGTCAGTGTCTGCACCGCCTCCATGTAGACGGCGTCGAGATCGGGCCGCTCCTCGCGGTCGAGCTTGATGCAGACGAAGAAGCGATTCATCAGCGCGGCCACTTCGTCGTCGTCGAACACCTCGCGCTCCATCACGTGGCACCAGTGGCACGACGCGTAGCCGATGGACAGGAAGATGGGCTTGTCCTCGGCCGTCGCGGCGGCCAGCGCCTCCTGCCCCCACGGCCGCCAATCGAGCGGGTTGTGCGCGTGCTGGCGCAGGTAGAGCGAGGGCTCGTCACGCAGGCGGTTGCCGTCGCGGCGGATCTCGGCCGGCGTGCGCGCGGCGGACCGATCGGCGGAGTTGTCGGCCATGGTCGCTCCTGGAGGGGGGTGAGTGGACGAGCGCGTTGTGCGCGGCGGCCGGCGCGGGCGTTCGCGCAGCGTCCAATGTAGGCCGCGGGGGGCGAGGGCGCCAATCGGCTGCGGCGGTGCTATACTGGCCAGGCGTTCGCTTGCGAGCGCCGGACGAGAACGGGGATGCCATGCACCAGGACCTGAGCTGCGAGACGCTGCCTTCCAGGCAGGCGGCCGCCGCGTTGCGGCCCGATTGGGAAAGGCTGTGCGCCGAGGCGGCCGCCGACCATCCCTTCATGAGCTGGGACTGGCTGGACAACTGGTATGCGGCCTTCTGCCGCGATGAGGACGCGCGCGTCATCGTGGTCAGGGACCGCGCGTCCGTGCGCGCGATCTTCCCCTGCCTCCAGGAGACCATCCGGCGCAAGGGCCTGAAGCTGCGCGCCTTCTCCGCGGCCGTCAACGGGCACTCGCCGCGCTTCTTCGTCCTGGCGCGCGCCGGAGATCTGGCGGCCGTGACCGCGGCGCTGCGTCACCCGTTCGAGGCCGCCGACGGCGGCCGGATCGATCTTCTGTCTCTGCCGGCGATCCACGACGGTTCCGACACCGCGCGCGCCGCGCTGCGGCTATGCCGCGACGGCATCCGCCTGCAGGTCGAGAACGCCTATGATTCCCCGGCCTACGACGTGAGCAGAGGCTGGGAAGTGTATTTCGCCTCGCGCTCGCGCAACTTCCGGCAGCGGTACCGCCAGGCCCAGAACCGCGCGCAGCGGGAGGGCACGCTGAGCCTGGATTACGTCGAGCTGCCGGGCGACGACGCCACGGTCTCCCGGCTCGAGGCGCTGGACCGGACCACCTGGCAGCACGCGCAGGGATCGGGCCTCTTCTCCGATCCCTCCTGCCGGGCGTTCTATTCCGGCCTGGCGCGAGGCGCGCCGAGGGACTATCGCAACGTCATCGGCTTCCTGCGGCTGGGAAACCAGGACATCGCCTACGAGCTGGGCTGCCTATATCGGAACAGGGCCTTCATGCTGAAGTACGGCTTCGATCCGCGCTGGGCGCATCTGCGCGGAGGCGTCCTGGTCCAGGCTTTGCTTTCCGAGCATCTGACGAAGGCGGGCTGCGCCGAGATCGACCTGGTGGGCGAGGCCACCGAAGAGAAAGCCAAGTGGGCGACGCATCACCGCCGGCACCAGACCCTATGGCTGCTCAACGCGCGCTCGCTGACCGGCGCGGCCGCGGTGCTGGGTCTGAAGCTGTTGGCTCTGGCCGGCGGGCGCGCGCGCGCCGCCAGGGAGAAAGCGCAAGGACAATGAAGAACGAAGCCGCCCGCGACGCCGGGGAGCCACAAGCAGCAGCCGTGCCGCGCGTCAGCGTCGTGGTCACCTGCTACAACTACGGGCGCTTTCTGCGCCAGGCGGTCGCGTCGGCCTTGGCCCAGACCAGCGGCGAACTCGAGGTGATCATTGTCGACGACGGCTCAACGGACGACACGCCGAACATCGCCTCGACTCTCGCCGGCGAACCGCGCGTGCGCTACGTGCGGCAGGCCAACGCCGGCCAGGCCGCGGCGAAGAACCGGGGCATCGCGGAGGCGCGGGGCGAGCTGGTGGCCTTCCTGGACGCCGACGACGCCTGGGCGCCGGAGAAGCTGGCGCGCCAGCTCCCCTTGCTGGACAACCCGGCGGTGGGCGTGGTTTACAGCGACAGGCAGCGGATGAACGAGGAAGGGCGGCCGGCGTTCACGCCACGGTTCCACGGCCATGGATCCCCGCGTCGCGGGCGCATCACGCGCCACCTGCTGTTCGACAATTTCATCCCCTTCTCGTCGTCGGTCGCCCGCCGGCAGGCGCTGCTGCAGGCCGGCGGCTTCAAGGAAGATCTGGCGATGGCGATCGACTGGGATCTGTGGCTGCGGGTCTCGCTCGATTGGGAATTCGACTATGTCGCCGCGCCGCTGCTGCACTACCGGGCGGGACACGCCGACCAGATGTCGCGCAAGCTCGACATCCGACACGCCTGCTGCGATCGCATCTTCGAGACCTTCGTGCGCGACCACGCCGATGCGCTGGAGCCGCGCGACATCCGCCGGGCCCGAGCCTACACCCACCGCATCCGAGCGCTGCCCTTCGAGCGTTCCGATCCCCGGCGCGCCATCCGCGGCTATCTGCGCAGCCTGCGTCTCGATCCCTTCGTCCGCTGGCCCTACGGAGGGTTGCTCAGGGCTCTCTTCGCCCTGCGCGGCGGGGGGGCGGCCGCGGGGCGCTAGTCCGGCCGGCGGGCGCGGCCCAGGCCACGAAGGCGGCGCCACAGAGCCCGCCGCGCCAGGCGCGCGTGGTCGACGACCGCGGGCAGCGGATCCTGACGGCACCATACCGGCTGCACCGAGACGCTCCACGACGCCGCGCGCCGGGCCAGGTCAGCCAGCCGCCGGCCCGGCTCAAGCCGCCAGGCTTCGAAATCGGATTGCGGGTACGTGCCCCGCACGCCGACGCGGTACGGCGTCGCGGCCGGCAAGGGGCGCAGCAGCGCGTCCAGATACGCGTACAGCGGGGTCGGCAGGCCGCAGCGGGCCGCGTACTCCACGTACCACCACGCCCGGGCGTTGACTTCCAGCAGCCGGAAAGCGCCGTCGCGCGGATCCTGCTTGAATTCGGCGCTGAAGATGCCGCGATAGTCCAGCGCCTCCACCAGACTGCGGATCGCCTCTGCGGCCGGACGCGCTTCGTCCAGGGGAATGGTCACCATGGCCGTGCTGTTGCCGAAATCGGGAGGGAACATCCTGAGGCGCCTGCGCGCGAGCAGCCTGGTCTCGCCCTCGCGCGCCGAGCGGAAACCGTCCACGAAGACGTGGCCCGTCGGCGGTCCGGGAATGTAATCCTGCACCAGCATCTCCAGGCCGTGGTCCAGACAGGTCCGCAGCCGGGCCAGCCCTTCCTCTGCACCGGCGAAGTGCATTCCCTTGACGCCGAATCGATCGAAGAAGGCGGTCGAATCCGCCGGCTTGAGGAAGGCGCCGGCGGGGAATTCGCGCAGCGCCGCCTCCAGATCGGTGTCGCGCGTGGCGCGGATCGTCAGGGGATGGGCGATGTCGAGGCGCGCCAGGTGCTCGCGCAGACCGTCCTTGTCGATCAGCGTCTCGATGATCTGCGGCGGGGAAGTGCTGGCGTGGAAACGACCGCAGACCCCGCCCTGGCAAAGTTCGGCAACCACCAGGGCCCAGGGATCCGAGCACGGGACCAGCACGGCGCCGTCAGGCAGCGCCGGTTTCAGCAACGCCGACAGATCCGCCGGCGGCATGGAGCCGCTGGTCAGCCCGGGCAGGGGCGAGGCCCACCGGCTCCATCGCACCAGATCCTGGCGGTTGTCCGCGCAGAGCACCGGGATGCCGGCCTGCCCCAGCACGCGCGCCGTGCCCAGCGCCGTGATCCCTCCGCCCAGCACCACCGCGGGAATCCGGCCCGCCGCCGCCGTCTTCATGCACACCCCATGGCGGCCTGGCCCCGCGCGGCGGGTCGGGCGCCCGTTCGAGGAACATCCGGCGCACGCGCGCGCCGGTTGCGACGCGACAGTATCGCATCGCGGCCGCCGGCCTGGCAAGGCGAGGGAGGCTGGCCGACCCGCCGCCGGGGCGCTCTACCTCACCAGCACGACCTTGGCCGCCAGCGTGGAGGTGGCGCCGTCCGCGAACGCCACCCTGGCGCGCGCCAGCAAGACGCCGCTGGCCAGGTGCCGGCCGGCGGCGTCACGGCCCGTCCAGACGAAATCGTGCCAGCCGGCGGCATGGTGCGAGCGGGCCAGCGTGGCCAACCTGCGGCCTGCCAGGTCGAAGAGCGAGATCTCGACCTGAGCGTCGCGCGGCAGCTCCAGCCGCAGCACCGGCGCGCCGCCGCGCGCCCCCACCGCCGCCAGGCGCAGCTGCGCCGGCGCCCGAGCTTCCGGTCGCTCGTCCACGCCGGTCGGCCCCACGACCCGCAACACCAGGCTCTGCGGCCGCCACTCCGAGAGCAGGAAGAGCCCCGCGCCCAGATTGATCGGCAGCGAGGGACAGAAGGCGCCGCTGCGCGAGGCGAAGGTCATGACCAGGAAGGTGTCGTCGAGCGCGGGCCAGAAGCCGTCCACCAGGACCGCCTCGAGCCTGCCTGCCAGCTCCGCGTGTCCCGCCGCTTCCAGGACGCCGCACTGCCCCGGCTGCGCGCCCCCGATCTCCACCCTGAGCGTCCCGCCCGCCTCCTGGGTGAAGCCCGACGGCCTGGTGCGCAGCACGCTGCCCTGGCCGATGACGATCCGGCCGGCATTGACGAAGCCGTCCGCCGGCGTCAGCTCGCGCCCGCCCCGGATGGTCAGGCTGCCGGCGCGCGCGATCCTGACCAGCTCCGCCAGGGCGTCGGCGCCCGCGGCGTCCCGGCAGAGCCGCGATCCGTCGCCGTCGAGCTCGATGTCCGCGGCGCAGCTGTCGATCGGACAACCCCACAGCTCCAACGCGCTGCCGGCGCCCGCGCGCCAGCGCCCGCCGTCCAGCCGGCGCAGCCCGGCGACGTAGTTCGTGGGCGGGATCTCGCAGCGGAGGATCCCCCCCTCGGCGGCCTCGAACAGTCCCTGGTTGGCCTTGGTCGCGATCGTCAGGCGCAGCGCCTGGCCCGGCAGATCGGCGCGCACGACGCCCAGGTTGTTCAGCGGCGTCGACACCACGCCCGCACCCCTGATCACGTGGTCCGCCCCGTTCCCCAGCCAGTAGCCCCACGGACTCTCGATCGCGGCCCGCGCCGCGTCCGCCAGCAGGACCTCTCCGCCGCCGCTGACGATCACATGGTCGGCCATCCGGATCCTCGCGGTCAGGCCCGGCCGCTCGCCCACGACCACCATGCCCTCGTTGACCATGGTGGCGCCGGTGAGCTGCGCCACCGCCCCGGCCGCCGCTTCCAGGCGTCCGGTGTTGTGGACGGCCGACAGGATCGCGGTGCCCTGCAGCTCGATCGCGCCTCCGTTCTCGCAGCCCAGCATGCCGCCGCCGATCGTCGCGTCCTTGATCAGCACCGTCGCGCCGTCGGCCTGCACCAGGCCGTACGCGTTCGTCAGCGCGAAACCCTCCAGGCGCAGCCTGCCGCCCGCTGTGGCGCGCAGCATCCCGTCGTTGCTCTTGGGCGCCGTGGACAGAAGGAGCCAGGCGCCGGCCTGATCCGCCTCCACGAGGCCATGATTGACCATTGGCGTCGATATCCTGCCGGCGCCCCGGATCGTGTGCCCCGTCGCGTTGATCAGCCAGTAGCCCCAGGGACTGTCGACGACCGCGCGTGTCGAATCGCCCAGCGCGATCAGGCCGCCGCCGCCGGCGGTCACGTGCCCGCCCAGGCGCAGCGTGGCGGTCCCGGCGCCCGGCCCCGGCAGCGCCACCACCCCCTCGTTGAGCAGGCTCGAGCCGCTGATGGTGGTCGTCGAGCCAGCGCCGATCTCCAGGCGGCCGGTGTTGCCCACATCGACCAGGGTGACCGCGCCCAGGGTCGTGACCGCCCGCCCCCCGTCGCTGCCGAAGGTCCCCCCGGCCACGGTCGCCCCATCGATCTGCACGGGGCCGCCGAGAGCCTCGATGATCCCGTCCGTGTTCGTCAGGGAGATGCCATGGATCCGCAGCCACCCGCCGCCGGCGGCGCGCAGCACGCCGTCGTTGCTCTTGGACGCGGTGGCCAGCAGCAGCCACTCGCCGTCGCGGTCGGCCTCCACCAGGCCGTGGTTGACCAGCGGCGCGGCGAGGGTGCCGGCGCCGCGGATCGTGTGTCCGGCGGCGTTGGTCAGCCAGTAGCCCCAGGGATTTTCGACGACCGCGCGCGTCGAATCCTGCAGCACCAGGCTGCCGCCGCCCAGCAGCGTCAGGTGGGTGGCCGGGCGCAGATAGGCCGACTCTGGCCCGCCCTCGTGCACCCTGATGACGCCGTCGTTGCGCCAGTTCGTCCCGTACATGGTCAGGGTCGTGCCGCCCTGGACGCGCACCGACCCCGAAGGCGCGACGGTCAGATCGCCCCACAGCGATGATGGGAAACCTGCTTCGGCCAGCAGCTCGCCATGATTGACGAACGCCCCGTACGATGCCAGCATGCGACCGCGCAGGCGCACCACGGCCTGCGGATTCTCCAGCAGGCAGCCGCGCAGCGCAGGACTCAGGTCCAGATCGATGTTGAAGGCCGCGTCTTCCATCGGCACGTACGCCGAGTCGGCGGCCGTGGCCGGCACCCCCGCCGGCAGCCAGTTGGCGGCCTGGCCCCACGTTCCCCCGGCCGGGTTGTTCCAGCGGTAGTCGGTGGCCGCCGCGGCCGGCGGCCTCATGACGGCCCCGAGCAGCAGCGTCCAGACGAAAACGGCGACAGCGAAACCGGCGGCGCCCGCGGCGGGCCCGCCACGGTATGGGCGGCTTCTCCTCATCTCCCTACCTCCTGCCCTGGCGCGCCGGGCGGCGTGCCCGCTCCGCCGGCCGGCGCCGATGGCGGCGGCCGGCATCCACTGTCCTAGCGGAGCGGGGATTATAGCACACCGTGTGCAATGGCCGCGCGATGGCGATGCGGGCCCCAGAACGCCTGGAAGCGGAGGAGTGCGCGGGCTGGTTGAACGGGTGAAAGGGCGGCCGGGCGCCTCATTGTCGCGGGCGGCGAGATGGGTTACAATCGCGAAGGGGCAGCCTGAGCGCCATCGTCAAGGCACCACGCACATCTCACCGCAAGGCCAGGACAGGCCTCCCGAAGATCTGCCGCAGCGCTGAACGGCGCGCGGCCCCGATGCATGGGGGGGCCATGACGCCCTGGGACAGATCCGATGACATCATCGGCAGGTCCGTGGGGAGCTACCGCATCATCGCCAGACTGGGCGAAGGCGGGATGGGCGTCGTCTACAAGGCCGAGCATTCCAAGCTGCACAAGATCGTGGCGCTCAAGTTCCTGCGCCGCGAGAGTCTGACCGACCAGGATTGCCGCCAACGCTTCATGAACGAAGCGCGCGCCGCCGCCGCGCTCGATCACAGCGCCATCTGCCCGATCTTCGACTACGACGACAGCGAAGAGCATGCCTACATCTCGATGGCCTATGTCGAGGGGCGCAGTCTGAGCGAACGCCTGAGCGAGGGGCCGTTGCCGGTTGGCGACGCGCTGCTCGTGGCCATCCAGGTGGCGGAAGGACTGCAGGCGGCCCATGCGCAAGGCATCCTGCACCGGGACATCAAGCCCTCCAACATCATCGTGGGGCAGAACGGGCAGGCCAAGATCGTCGACTTCGGCCTAGCTCGCATCCGCGACGGCTCGCAGCTCACACGGACAGGCATGACGGTCGGGACCAGCCGCTACATGTCTCCTGAGCAGGCCACCGGGCGCGAGGTCGACGCCCGCACCGACATCTGGTCCCTGGGCGTGGTTCTCTACGAGATGCTGGCCGGGCGGGCGCCGTTCGAAGGCGAATACGGCGAGGCGGTCCTCTATCGGGTCGTGCACGAGCCGCACTCGCCATTGAGAACGGCGGCGCCGGAGTCGCCGCTCGAGATCGGCTGGATCGTCGACCGCTGTCTCGCCAAGCGCCCCGAGGACAGATACGCCGACGCCGGAGCGTTGTTGGCGGACCTGAGGGCAGCGCGCGCGCCGGTCGTCGCCAGCCCCAGGGCTCTTCCATCCTGGATTCTGGCCGGACGCGGCAGCCTTTGGACAGCGGGAGCCGTGTCGCTGGTGCTGGTGGCGATGATCATGACCGCCGTCATCATCCGTGACCGCACGGGGGAGCGGCGCAATCCCTTCCGCGACGCGATCCCCATGCAGGTGACGAGCGATGAGGCCTGGGAAGGCGAGCCGGCGATTTCGCCGGACGGCTCACGCATCGCCTACGCCAAGAGCGTGGGCGGAAACGTGGACATCTACATGATCAACGCAAGAGGAGGTCCGCCGCTCCGCCTGACCCGCCATCCGGCCGCGGACCATGATCCGTGCTGGTTGCCCGATGGCAGCGCGGTGCTGTTCACTTCCGATCGCGACGGGGCGGCCGGCATCTGGCGCGTGGATCAGCTCGGCGGAGAGCCCCAGCTCATATTGACGCAGGCGCGCGATCCCGCGGTCAGCCGCGACGGAACCCGGCTTGCATGCTCGCGGGTTGCCGAGGACGGACGCTACAGGATCGCGGTCGCCCCGCTGCGCGATGCGGGGGAGCCGCAACTGCTGACCGGTCCGGCGGACGGGCCCGATCATCATCGCCGTCCGTCCTGGTCACCGGACGGTTCCCGGATCTGCTATGCCACGGGACACGATCTCTGGCTCCTGACGCTAGCCGGCGCCCAGACGCGCCCCCTTCTGCAGGGCGGCAGCGCCGATGATCATCCCGTGTGGTCGCCCGACGGCCGTTTCGTCTACTTCGGCTCCTGCCGGGGCGGCTCCGTCGCTCTTTGGCGGGTGGCGAGCAGCGGCGGCAAGCCCGAACGTCTGACTCTCGGCGCCGCCGGCGAGTGCCACCCATCGCTGTCAGCCGATGGATCCCGCCTGGCTTACGCGACCTCCACTGCGCTGAGCGACGAGGACATCGTCATCGTCGATCGCCTTGCCGGCAGCGCCGCCGGCATCGCGGGCGAGGGACACGACAGCTTCCAGCCGACCCTGTCGGCCGACGGCGGCTCGATGGCATTTGTTTCCAACCGGCAAGACGGCAGGAACGAGGTCTGGCTGCAAACCTTGACCGGCTAACGGCCGCTCGGCGAGCCGCGACGGCTCACGGACCAGCAGGGCAATGCCAGCCACCCCGCGCTCTCCGCCGATGGACGGTGGGTGGCGTACTATCGCATCGTGGGGGATCGGCGCGACCTGTGGGCGGTCCCCTCCGCCGGAGGCCAGCCGTGGCGCATCACCTTGGGCTCCGGCGCGAACATCCACCCTGCCTGGTCTCCCGACGGCGCGCGGTTGGCGTTCGCCTCGGATCGTGACGGGACGCGTCTGGGGATCTGGACGCTGGCGATGCGGGACGGCCGTCCCGCTGCGGAGCCGAGGCGCGTCTCCCCTTCGCAGCTGACCGCCGGCTACCCGGTTTTTTCGCCCGATGGAGCGAGGATCGCCTACATCGCGCACCTGGAGGGTCACAACTACCCCTTCGTCGTGCCGAGTGACGGTTCCGCTCCCCCCGTCCGCGTTGCGGGAGTCGTCGACGCGCACCGGCTGCGCTGGAACGCGACCACGGGGGAACTGTGGATCAGCCATGCCGACGACGATGGAGCCTTGACCATCCGGGCCGTCGCGCCGGACCTGTCGACGATTCGTGACCTGGAGCCGCCCTTCGTCTTCCACGCCGCCGTGGAGATAGGGTTGTTCGATATCAACGGGGACGGGCGCTTGATCGTCTACTCACGCCCGAAGCGCACGGGCAACATCTGGTTGCTCGAGCTCGCGGCGGGCGCCTTCTAGAACCGGGGGAAAGGAGATCGCGATGCAGAGCCGAGACAGGAAGCGGCCGATGTACCTGGTCGGCGGCGACGAATGGAATCGCCTCCGCATCATCTGGAGGATCCAGCAGGGCATCGATCCGGACAAGGCCATCAGGCCGCCGTTCGGCATGTCTCCTCCGGCAGAGGAGGAAGCCTGTCCCACTGCCGGTGGAATCCTCTACGAGATCCAGTCGGCGCTGATGATCATTGCCGACGTCTTGACCTTCTTGCACGATGCGCTTCCCGCCGAGTGCCGCGCGCAGAAGCTCGACATGACCAATAATGGCGCGGTCGAGGAGTTCAACGCCGTGACGGGCGGCAGATGTGCGGCGCTTGGCGGATCCGTCGAGGAGTTCAGTGACCAGACCGTCGGCGACGCCCTGATGATCCTCAACACCTGGGTGCGCAACTGCAAGAACGTGCTCTGATGTCGGCAGCGGCGGCGGCGATTGTGTTGGAGCGGTTGAGCGTGCTGCTCACCTCGCGCTGCGATTGGCGGTGCGGCTACTGCTTTCGGCGCGCGCAGCCGGGAAGCGACGCCAGCTGGCCGGATGTTCGCCGGACGCTGGACTGGGCGCTGTCGCTCGCGGGGCCGCGGTTCGAGGTCGTGTTCTCCGGCGGCGAACCGCTGCTGGCGCCTGAGATGCTGCGCCGGTCCCTGGCCCATTTGACCGCTGCACGCATGCCGCGCCGCCAGCTCGGCTTGCGTCTCCTGACCAACGGATCGCGGTTGGACCCGCCCGCAATGGAGCTGCTCGAGCGGCACGAGGTGCATGTCCAGCTCAGTCACGACGGTGTTCCGGACGCGCAGCGGCACCGCCGTCCGGGCGCCCCCGGCGACGGCGACGCTCTGCTGCACCGCTTGCGGAGATTCAGCGAGGATCTCTGGCGGAATCGACTCTCGGTCGCGGTCACCGTGCATCCCGGCAATGTCGCCCTGCTGTCCGCATCGGTGCGGCATCTGCTGGATCACGATGTGCGGCAGATCCATCTGTCGCCTGCGCTGACGCCCTCGCCAGGCTGGGACGCAGGCGCCGAGGTCGAGTTGCGCGCGCAGTTCGCCGAGATCGCAGCGCTCAGCCTCGACCACTGGCGGCGCATGGGGCAGGTACCGGTGCGTCTCTTGCGCCGATACGAGCCGGACATCTCGACGCCCCGAAAGGCGGGCATCGCGTGCAACGCGGTCACCGGCGTGGCGCCCGCCCTCGCCCCCGACGGCCGCCTCAGCGCCTGCGCGCTGCTGGCGGGCTCTCACGCCCGGCTGCCCCGCCGCTGGCGGAATCGTGTCATGGCCGCCGCGCTCTGGGGTCGGGTGGACGACCCGGAGTTCGCCTTGCGCCGCGCCGCAAGCGCTGGCGCGCTGGCGGCACTGCCTCCCTTGTCGTCGCCCGATCGTCGGCGTTCCGTCTGGGGTTCCTGCCGCGCGTGCGACGTGCGGGCCGAGTGCCAGATCTGTCCCTACGCCATCATGTGGGTTGCCCCCGGCGACGACGCGCTCGTGCCAGGATTCGTCTGCGCCTTCGTTCGGGCCGCCGTCGGCAGCCGCCGGAGCTTCCCGGCGCAGACGCCGCCGGTGGAGCTGCTCTGTCAGCCCGCCATGCTCGAGCGGCAGCGTCTGGCGTGGCTCGCCGCCGTCGGCCGCCGTCCGGCGGTGTCCTGACCGCCCCGCCGGGTCACTGCCCGCGCTGGACGGTAGGATGCAGGCGCGCTTCGAGAACGCGCCGGATGTCGGCCAGCAGCGGATCGTCAAGCTCCGGCGCGATGGCGTGCATCAGCTCGGTGAACGGTTGGACGCCTCCCTGCGCCCGCAGCCGTTGCTGGAGCAGCAGGCGGCGCTGCGTGGATTCGACGCGGCCGAAGGCTATCGTCCCCTCCGCGCCCAGCACGCCGGCGATGCGCTCCAGGGCTTGCGGCTCGACGGCGCCGGCGGGTTGGATGACACGCGCCGCCAACACCTCGCGCCAGGGCCTGCCTTGCAGCGTGCGGGCGTCCGGGATCACCATGCGCTTCCCGGCGCGTGTTCTGGACCAGTTCAGTGCGAAGACCGCGTGGCGGGCGGCGGCGCCGGCATTCAGCTCCGGCCGTTCCAGCAATTCCTGCAGCGTGTCCAGGCCGCCGCTCAGAGACGGCGCGCTGCCGCCTTGAAGTCCCAGGATATGTCCGACAGCTTGCGAGAAGTAATCAGCGGCGTAGCGGTCCTGCGCGGAATTCCGCGGCCGCAGAACCCTCAAATGCAGGATGTTGGAAACGAGGATTTCTCCGGCCTGGCTCAGGAAGGCCTGGCAGGTGTAGACGCCAGGCTCGGCGATCAGCCAGTCCCCCCCTCCCACCGAGGCCAGGGCGGAGCCGAAGGTCGCGCCGTCCGGCGCGATCGATTCCACGAGTTCGCACCGGCGGACCAGGGGAGACAGCCGCTGCGACGCGGCGCCGTCACGCCTGATCAGCAGGACCAGACCGTGCCCGCCGCTGAGCGCGCCCGGATCGAGGTCCATGGCGGCGCCGCGACGATTCGTCAGCGTCACGTCCAGATAAACGGGCTCCAGGAAATCGTAGACGGGTCTCGCCCGCGCCACCGTGAGCCTCAGCTCGCCGCCGGCCTTCCTCGCCTCCACCGTCTCGGCCAGGGCGTAGGCGTGCTGGCTGCCCCAAGCTTCGTTGCCCATCTGCACGAAGGGCTCGGGAGCGTGCCGCAGGAAGAGCAGCTCCTGCGTGCTGAAGCGATAGAGGAATTTCTCGAAGAAGGCAGCCTCTTGGGCGAGAGCATTAGCGAGAGGCCCGCGGCAGGGATAGTTCATGAAGCTGCACGCATCCGGCTCATCGACGAGAGGACGCCAGGGCACCGTCACGGTCTTCGCGAAGGAATGCGCCAGATTGAACGCATGGCCCATCTCGTGCACCAGAGTGAAGAACTTGTGGCGCCGCGTCCACTGATCGCGCAGCTCCTGCGTCACTTGTTGCCCTTCGCCGTACACCGCCTGCCAACCGGCGTTCGGCGCATGCAGCAGCGTGAAAGCCTCGTGGAAGACAGCCGCTCCCTGACGCTGGCAGCCCAGCTCGCTGTCGAACATGACGCCGAGGGTATTCGCCTGCTTGTACTGGTCGGCAAAGAACACCCATAACGCCCATCTGGGGATGTCCTGGAACTGAGCCTCGCCGAAGGGTCTCCAGACAAGCTCCATGGCCGCGTGCAACTCGTCGTCAGTCCAGGCCTTGCCCCAGCCGTTCTCCTTCTGCGCCTCTTGCTGTTTGGCCGCGTCCATGACCACCGGAGGGGCGTTGTGCCGAATCCCGATGCCCGCCAGGGCCCAAACGCGTTGCAGGCTCAGATCGGCGGGAAGCCCGGCCTCGGCCTCGTCGGGATGGTGGCCGTCGATCTCATAGGGTCTGGCATGAAGGGGCGCCACGATCTTGGCGTTCTCCGTGTCGATCTGGACGTGAACCTTGCGGAACGACCTGGAGACGAGCGGCAGCTCAAACGCAAAACGCGCAAGACCGCGCGCGGTGACCGCGAGTTTGGCGCGCGGCGCGGGCGTCATGGTCGACGCGACCTCGATTACGATGTCGAGCACACACCAATCCGATCCGAACCCATAGGCATAGTCGGCGGTGCCCCGCCACATTCCATTTCCCAGAGCCGCCACCGGCGCCACCCAGTAGAGGACTCGCCCGCCACCAAGGTGAAATTCGCCGCTGGCCACGTTCAGGGGATCCTCGCCGTCGACGTCGAGGCGGAGGACGACTCGGTCCAACGCGCCGGACGAAGAGGCGAGCGGAAACGTCAGGACCCGTGGATTGCCAGCGTCCGGGATGGCCGGATACCCTGCGGCGGGCGCCAGCAGAGGCAGGACGTCGCGCGCCGCGTAGGTTCCGCTCAACAGCAGAGCCGCCGGCAAGGTGCCCATGACGCGCCCCCCTCGCGCAGGCGGGCCACTCCTGCAAGCGCGACCCCAAGAGATGGCTTCTCCGCCCGCCCGCCAGGGCACCATAGCAGATCTCTAGCCGGGCCTCCATGGCGGTCGGGGACCGCGCGCGGCGGCGCGACACGCCTTCACTCGACGTCGGCGATCTGGCCCAGGAACAGCAGCAGGCCCGTCCCGGCGTCGGCGATGGCCAGCAGGAACGGCCGGTCGACGATCATCTCGAACGGCTCCAGCGGCGGCGACACCGACGTCACCTTCATGATGATGGCGGTGGCGGCGGCGGCCTCGGTGCCTTCCTCGGACAGCTCGACCACGGCCTTGTGCAGCACGTCGCTGATCAAGACGTCGCCGGGGGCGCAGGCGCAGAGCCGCCCGAAATCGGCCCGCGGCGAGAACGCCGCCGGCATGCCCCGCGCCGCCAGCGCCTGGTTCAGGCGCGCCTGGTGCGACGCCTTCAGGCGCGGCAGCTCGAGACGGCCCGGGCGCAGCGGCATGCGGGCGGTCCACTCGCTCCAGGCGTCGGGGGTCAAGGCGGCGCGCAACTCGGCCAGGTCGCGACCGGCTCGCGGCAGCAGGACGTACATCGCCGCGCCGCCGTCGCCGTAGTCCAGCCTCACCGCCTGGAACAGCTCGTGCTCGCGGTAGGGCAGCTCGCCGCCGCGCGCCATCAACCGCACGGGACGGTCGCCGCCCGGCGCATGGAACGTCCCGTCGCGCGTGCGCGCCGGATCGAACGGCTCCGCCCAGCGGCCCTTGAAGTAGATGGCGTTAACGAGCACGGCGATGTCGCGCGGGTCGATCTGGCCGACGATCGCCGGGATCATCCGCTGCGTGCGCTCGCTCACCCAGGCATTAATCGCATCGGCCCCGGTGAGCGGGAAGGCGTCCGCGCCGAAAGCTTCGCGGCAGCGCGCGACGAACTCCTGCCGGAAGGGGAAGCGGTCGCGCAGCCAGAGCGAGTTGGCGATGTCGAGGCGGATCGCCGTGTCCGCCGCGGCCAGCCCGCGCAGCAGCTCCCGGTTGGCGGCGTTGAAGGCGGCCAGGTCGATGCCCGCCGCCCCGAGCACGCCGGCCATCTCGGCGGCGGTGCCGCCGCCGGCGCCGTTGTACGCCAGTCCCAGGCAGAAGGCGATGCTGGCGGGGGAGATGAACACGGTCGCCGGCGCGCCGGCGCCCGCCATCTCCCGGAACAGCTCGATGCCCAGGCGGTTGTAGGCGCCGGCCAGGCCGGCGCCGCCCTCGCCGGCGGCGTATGCCGGGGGCTGCGGCCCCCGTCCGCCGGCGGTGATGGCGACCAGCGCCGCCGTGACGGCCAGCGGCAGGATCGCCCATGCCCAGACTGGAAGACGCTTTCTCATCGGCTTTCCCCCCGTCGTTCCCTGAAACGGCGCCGTCGGCGCGTGCGGACTCCTTGATACAGGAGACGGCCGGGATGATTCCAACGGGATTTTCGGCTCGATGCCAGGCCCGCATCCCCCCTGCCCCACGCGCCGGCGCGGGTCGGGCCGCCGCCGTGAACTTGACGTTTGCGGTGACGTCTCTTAATAATTCGGACACAATTTAACCACTTGAGAGATGGCGACCTGAAACCGCCGGGCGCGGCCGCGCGCGGCGGACGATAGCGGCGCCGGCTGGACCGCGGGCGGGAGCCTGCCCCGGACCCGGCGGCGGCGCCGGGGAAACGAGGAGCAGAGTGGAAATGATCAACCTGACCGACACCGCGCTGGCCGAGGTCAAGCGCCTGCTGGCCGAGCACCAGGACACGCGGCCCCTGGTCCGCTTTGGCGTGGCCAGCGGGGGGTGCTCCGGACTGACATACACGATGGACTTCGACGCCAATACCGGCGACAATGACCGGGTTTTCGAGCTGGGTGGGGTGCGGGTGGTCTGCGACGAGCAGTCGCTTGCCTACCTGGACGGCTTGACCGTCGACTACTCCAAGGCCATGATGGGGGGCGGCTTCAAGTTCGTGAATCCGAACGCCAAGCGCTCCTGCGGCTGCGGAACCTCGTTCCGCGTCTGATCACGCCGGCCGCGCGCGCCGGCGCCCGGCGACCGGCGCTGCGCCCCGGCCGGCGTCTGCCCGCAGAGGCCCGCGGCCGCTTCGACACCGCGGAGGGTTGCGTTGCAGGGCAAGGACAACGAGCCGGGGTTCTTCGTCTTTCCCAAGTGGACGAACAACCTGCGCACCCTGATCGCGGCCGGGGCGGTTCTGGTGCCCTTCTATCTGGTGCTGCTGATCGCCTACGGCCTGTCGCCTCGCACCACGGCCGTCGGCTACATGCCGGCCCAGCCGGTCCCCTACAGCCATGATCTGCACGTCTCCCAGCTGGGCATCGACTGCCGCTACTGCCACACGACGGTTGAAACCGCGGCCTTCGCCGCCATCCCGCCCACGCAGACCTGCATGAACTGCCACCAGACCATCCGCGCCGACAGCCCCAAGCTGCTGCCGATCCGCGAGAGCCACGCGACCGGGCAGCCGGTGCCGTGGGTGAAGGTCCATGACCTGCCCGACTACGTCTATTTCGACCACAGCGCCCACGTCGCGCGCGGCGTGGGCTGCGTCTCGTGCCACGGCCGGGTGGACAAGATGGAGGTGGTCTACCAGGCGGAGCCGCTGAGCATGGCCTGGTGCCTCGATTGCCACCGCGCGCCAGAGCGCCACCTGCGCCCGCGCGACTTCGTGACGCAGCTTGACTGGGTCCCCGCCGAGGACCAGCTCGAACTCGGCCGGCGGTTGCGCCGGGAAAACGACATCAACCCCTCCACGGACTGTTCGACATGCCATCGCTAGATCAGAACCAGGGCCCCGCCTACTGGCGCAGCCTGGCCGAACTGGCCGACAGCGAGGAGTTCCGCCTCGCGCTGGCGGCCGAGTTCCCCGCCGAAGCCGACGTGCCCGCCGACGGGGTGTCGCGCCGCCGCTTCCTGCAGATGATGGGGGCGTCGCTGGCGCTGGCCGGCATGGCGGGATGCCGCTGGCCGCAGGAGACGATCCTGCCGTTCGCCCGCCGCCCCGAAGGCTACGTGCCCGGCGTGGCCAAGCAGTACGCCACCTGTATGGAGATGGGGGGCGTCGCCGCGGCGCTGCTTGCCACCAGCTACGACGGGCGCCCGATCAAGCTGGAGGGCAACCCCGACCACCCCGCCAGCCTGGGCGCCGCCGATATCTTCGCGCAGGCCAGCGTGCTCGAACTCTACGATCCCGATCGCAGCCGGGCGGTGACCCAGCGCGAGGGCGGCCAGACGGTCGCGCGCGGCTGGGACGATTTCCTGGCCTTCCTGCAGCCGCGCCTGGCGGCTCTGCGGGCGCGGGGCGGCGAGGGGCTGGCGATCCTGAGCGAGGCGACGTCGTCGCCGGCGGTGGCGGGGCTGCGCGCGCGCGTGCTCGGCGCCTACCCCCGCGCGGCCTGGGTCGAGTACGAGCCGCTGTCGCGCGACCGGGAGCTGGACGGCGCCGCCGCCGCCTTCGGCGTGCCCGTGCGGGTCGCGCCTCGTCTGGAGCGGGCGCGCGTGGTCGTCGACCTGGACGCCGACCTGCTGGGGGCGCATCCGGCCGCCGTGCGCAACGCGCGCGATTTCGCCCGCGGCCGGCGGCCCGACCCGGGCCCGCCGTGCCGTCTCTACGCCGCCGAACCGGCGCTGAGCCTGACCGGCGCCATGGCCGACCACCGTTTTCCGACCGCGGCGCGCCTGGTGCCGCTGGCGGCCGGCTGCCTGGCGGCCGAATTGGTGGCGCAGGGCCTGGCGCTGCCGGGCGAGGCGGCGGCGTTGCGCCCCCATCTCGAGCGTTTCGCTCATCATCCCCTGAGGCCGGCCTGGTGCGCGGCGGTGGCGCGCGACCTGCTGCGCCATCGCGGCGCCGGCGTGCTGGCGGCGGGGCCGCGGCAGCCGGCCGCGGCGCACGCGCTGCTGCACCTGCTCAACGAGGCGCTGGGCAACCACGGCGCCGCCATCGAGCTGCTGCCCGAACCGCAGGGGCGTGGCCGCGGTCACGTCGCCGGCCTGGCCGAGCTGACCGCCGCCCTGCGCGCCGGCGCGGTCGACACGCTGCTGATCCTGGGCGGCAATCCGGTCTTCAACGCCCCGGCCGATCTGGATTTCGGCGCCGCTCTGGCGCGCGCCGGCGCCGCCGCGCACCTGAGCCTGCACCAGGACGAGACCACGCGCGCCTGCGCCTGGCATCTGCCGCGCGCGCACGCGCTGGAGGCGTGGGGCGACGCGCTGTCCTGGGACGGCACGTACACCGTCTGCCAGCCGCTGATCGAGCCGCTCTACGGCGGCCGCACGCCGGCCGAGGTGCTGTCGCTGCTGGTCGATGAGCCGGGGCTGAAGGCGCACGAGCTGACGCAGCGCAGCTTCCGCGCCTGGAGCGGCGCGCGCGAGGCCGATCTCGAGGCGCGCTGGCGCGAGCTGCTGCACGCGGGCTTCCTGCCCCGCGGCGCCGCGGCGGGCCCGGCGGGGGCGGCGCCGGCGCCGCGCCTGCAAGCGGCCGCCGCCGCGCGCGCGGTCGTGGCGGGTCTGGACGCCGACGTCGCGCCGCCCGGACCGGCCGATGTCGAGCTGGTCTTCGCGCGCGACCCGAAGCTGTACGACGGGCGCTTCGCCAACAACGCCTGGCTGCAGGAACTGCCGGACGCGCTGACCAAGCTGACCTGGGACAACGCGCTGCTGCTGGGGCCCGCCACCGCCGCGGCGCTGGGAACGGCGCAGGACGAGATCGTGCGCGTGGCCTGCCGCGGCCGCGCGCTCGAGCTGCCGGTGCACGTGGTCCCCGGGCAGGCGCCGTGGTCGGCCACGGTGTGGCTGGGCCAGGGCCGCCGCGCCGCGGGCCGGGTGGGAAACGGCGCCGGCGCCGACGCCTACCGCCTGCGCGAAGCCGCCTCTGTCTGGAGCGCAAGCGGCGTGGAGATCGTCCGCACCGGCCGCCGGCATCGCCTGGCCTGCACGCAGGAGCATCACGCCATCGACGCGCAGGCCGCCCGCGAACGCGAGCACCGCGCCACCCACGAGCTGGTGCGCGAGGCCACCTGGGACCACTACCGGCGGCACCCGCATTTCGCCCAGGAACCGGACCACCACGTCAAGGACGCGCAGCTCTTCGGCACGCACGCCTACGAGGGCCACAAGTGGGGCATGGCGATCGATCTGAACGCCTGCCTGGGCTGCAATGCCTGCGTGGTGGCCTGCCAGGCCGAGAACAACATCCCCGTGGTCGGCCGCGAGCAGGTGGCCAAGGGGCGCGAGATGCACTGGATCCGCATCGACCGCTACTTCGCCGGCGACGCGGAGACTCCCCGCGTGCTGCACCAGCCGGTGGCCTGCGTGCATTGCGAGAACGCGCCGTGCGAGCAGGTCTGCCCCGTCGCCGCCACCGTGCACGACCGCGAGGGCCTGAACGTGATGGTCTACAACCGCTGTGTCGGCACGCGCTACTGCTCGAACAACTGTCCCTTCAAGGTGCGGCGCTTCAATTTCTTCAACTACCACCGCCAAGAGACGCCGGTGGAGAAGATGGGTCGCAACCCGGCGGTGACCATCCGCGCCCGCGGCGTCATGGAGAAGTGCACCTTCTGCGTGCAGCGCATCGAGACCGCCAAGATCGCGGCCAAGAACGAGCGGCGGCCCCTGCGCGACGGCGAGATCACGCCGGCCTGCGCCCAGACCTGTCCGGCCGAGGCCATCGTCTTCGGCGACCTGAACGATCCGCAGAGCCGGGTGGCCCGGCTGCACGCGGACGATCGCGCCTACACCCTGCTGGCGGAGCTGCAGATCAAACCGCGCGCCGCCTACCTGGCCCGGTTGCGCAACCCCAACCCGGAGCTCGCGGAGCCTGCCGATGAACACGGCGGTCATTGATCCGTTGGACAACACGGTCGACGACCCCACGCGGCCCACGCCGCTGGTGCTGGGTGGGCACGACTTCACCAGCCTGACCGACAAGGTCAGCGGCATCGTCGAGCGCCCCCGGCCGCCCCGTGGCTGGTACGTGGCCTTCGCCATCTCCCTGGCCCTGACCGGCGTGCTGCTGGCCATGATCGCGCTGCTGGTCGGCAAGGGAATCGGCGTCTGGGGTCTGAACATCCCGGTCGGCTGGGCCTTCGACATCACCAACTTCGTCTTCTGGGTCGGCATCGGTCACGCGGGCACGCTGATCTCGGCCATCCTGTTCCTGATGCGCCAGAAGTGGCGCACCAGCATCAACCGCTTCGCCGAGGCGATGACCATCTTCGCGGTCATCTGCGCGCTGATCTTCCCCACCATCCATGTCGGGCGCATCTGGCTGGTGTGGTGGCTGCTGCCGCTGCCGAACTTCAACGCGATCTGGCCCAACTTCCGCAGCCCGCTGCTCTGGGACGTCTTCGCCGTCAGCACGTACATGCTGGTGTCGCTCATGTTCTGGTACACCGGCATGCTGCCCGACCTGGCCACCCTGCGCGACCGCGCCCGCTCGAAGGTGCGGCAGGCCGTCTACGGCTTCTTCGCCCTGGGCTGGCGCGGCTCGCACCGCCACTGGCACCGCTTCGAAAAGGCCTATCTGCTGCTGGCCGGCCTGGCCACGCCGCTGGTGCTCAGCGTGCATTCGGTCGTCAGCTTCGACTTCGCGGTGTCGCAGCTGCCCGGCTGGCACACGACGATCTTCCCCCCGTACTTCGTGGCCGGCGCGATCTTCGGCGGCTTCGCCATGGTCGTGACCCTGATGGTGCCGTGCCGCAAGTTCTTCGGGCTCAAGGAGATCGTGACGCTGCATCACCTGGAGAACATGAACAAGATCATCCTGGCGACGGGCATGATGGTCGGCTACGCCTACGCCACGGAGTTCTTCATCGCCTGGTACAGCGGCAACCCGCACGAGATGTTCGCGTTCCTCAACCGCGCGCTGGGACCCTATGCGTGGGCGTACTGGATCATGGTGTCCTGCAACGTCCTGGCGCCGCAGCTCTTCTGGTTCAAGCGCGTGCGCACGAACGAGTGGGCGATGCTGGCGGTGGCGATGTGCGTCAACGTCGGCATGTGGTTCGAGCGCTTCGTGATCATCGTCACTTCGCTCAGCCGCGATTTCCTGCCGTCGAGCTGGGGCCACTTCGTGCCGACCTGGGTCGACCTGCTGACGCTGGCGGGCAGCATCGGGCTGTTCATGACGTTGTTCCTGCTGTTCATCCGCTACCTGCCGATGGTGGCGATGGCAGAGGTCAAGACGGTGATGCCGGCCGCGGTCCACGAGCCGGGCGTGCACCGCGCGGTGGGCGACTACCACGGCGACATTCCGCGCAGCCACGGGGCTGGACGCTGACGGCGCGCCGGCCCGGGCGCCGGCGAGCAGGGCGGGAGGAGGGACGAGATGACCGACCGGGAACGGACCGGCGGGGACGCCGCGACGGGCGCGCCGCGCCTGCATGGGCTGCTGGTCGAGTTCGCGGACGTCGACGCCTTCGTGCCGGCGGTCCAGCGGGTGCGGCAGGCCGGCTACCGGCGCTGGGACGCCCACTCGCCCTTCCCCGTGCACGGCATGGACGACGCCATGGGCATCCGCGGCACGCGCCTGCCGTGGCTGGTGCTCGGCGGCGGCCTGACCGGCTGCGCGGCCGGACTGCTGTTGCAGTGGTGGATGAACGCGCACGACTACCCGCTGGTGATCAGCGGCAAGCCGCTGTTCGGCCTGCCGGCGGCCATCCCCGTCACCTTCGAGCTGACCGTGCTGCTGAGCGCGGCGGCGGCCGTGCTGGGCATGCTGGTGCTCAACCGCCTGCCCGCTTGGCACCATCCGCTGCTGGCCAGCCGGCGCTTCCGCCGCGCCACCAGCGACCGCTTCTTCATCGTCATCGAAGCCGGCGATCCGCTGTTCGATCGCTCCCGCACCGAGGCGTTCCTGGCCTCGCTCGGCGGCGCCGCGGTCGAAGCCGTGGAGGAGTGAAGGCATGCCGCGCGCGATCGTCTACGGCCTGATCATCGTCTTCGTGCTGGGCCTGATCCCGCTGGCCCTGATCGCGCGCGAGCGCACCACGACCTCGCCGCGGCCGCGCCTGCAGCTCATTCCCGACATGGACCAGCAGGCCAAGTACAAGGCCCAGAGCGCCAACCCGCTGTTCGCCGACGGGCGGGCGATGCGGGCGCCGCCGGCCGGCACGGTGGCGCGAGACGAGCCGCGGGCCGATGCGCACCTGCGCGAGGGCCGCCGGGACGGCGACTGGGCGGCCGGTTTCCCGCTGCCCGTGACCGAGAGCCTGCTGTCCCGCGGGCGCGAACGCTACCGCATCTTCTGCGCGCCGTGCCACGGCCTCGACGGCGGCGGCGACGGGCCGGTGGCGAGGCGCGCCGACCGGCTGCAGGAGGGAACCTGGACGCCGCCGACATCGCTGCACACCGACGTGGTGCGCGAGCGTCCGGCCGGCCACCTGTACAACACGATCGCCAACGGCATCCGCAACATGCCGGCCTACGGGCCGCAACTCGCGCCGCAGGACCGTTGGGCCGTGGTGGCCTACGTGCGGGCCTTGCAGCGCAGCCAGAACGCGACGCTGGCCGACGTGCCGGCGCAGGAGCGGCCGGCCCTGCGCTGAGGCGCGGCCGACGACGACCCGCACACCGGGGAGCGTGGAAATTGGCCTCGACGGCTCATCTGGATCCCGCGGCGCGCCTGGCGGCCGCCCGCCTGTCGCTGGACGATCTCGCCTCGCGCCTGCCGCGCTTGGCGGCGCCCCTGGGCGCGGCGGCCCTGCTGGGCGCCCTGCTGCTGGGCCTGGCGCGCGGCGACGGCCTGCGACACTTCGGCTTCGCCTATCTGTGGGCCTACGTCTACGTGCTGTCGCTTTCGCTGGGCGCGTTGTTCTTCGTCCCACTGCAGCACCTGACGCGCTCCAGCTGGAGCGTCGTGGTGCGGCGGCTGGCCGAGGTGACGGCCGCCGCCCTGCCGTTGCTGGCCGTGCTGGCGTTGCCGATCCTGCTGCTGCTGCCCCGGCTGTACGTCTGGGCCGATCCCGCCGCGGCCGCCGGCCACGCCGAGCTGCTGGCCCACAAGCGGCCCTACCTCAACCCCGCCTTCTTCACGGCGCGCGTGGTGTTCTACCTGCTGCTCTGGAGCCTTCTGGCCCGCTACTTCCACCGCCGCTCGCTGGGCCAGGACGCCAGCGCCGATCCCGCGGTCTCGCTGCGCCTGGAGAGAGCCAGCGGCCTGACGCTGCTGGCTTTCGGCCTGACCGTCACCCTGGCCTCGTTCGACCTGCTGATGTCGCTCGACCCGACCTGGTTCTCGACCATCTTCGGCGTCTACTTCTTCGCCGGCTGCGCGGTCGGATTCTTCGCTCTGCTGACGCTGCTGAGCCAGGGGCTGCAGCGTTCGGGGCGACTGGCCGGTGTGATCACCACCGAGCACTATCACGATCTGGGCAAGCTGATGTTCGCCTTCACCTTCTTCTGGGCCTACATCGCCTTCTCCCAGTACATGCTGATCTGGTACGCCAACCTGCCCGAGGAGACGAGCTGGCTGCTGCGCCGGCAGACCGGCCCCTGGGCCGGCCTGGGCCTGGTCCTGATCTTCGGCCACTTCCTGCTGCCGTTCCTCGGCCTGGTTTCGCGCTACGCCAAGCGCAGCCACGCCATGCTGCGCTTCTGGGCCGCCTGGCTGCTGGTGGTCCACGCGGCGGACCTGTACTGGGTGATCATGCCCGAGCTGAGCCCCGAGCGGATCCCGCTGCATGCGGTCGATCTGCTGTGCCTGCTCGGTCTGATCGGCCTGTGGATCGCCGCCCTGGCGAGGGTGGCGGGGCGGCACCCGTTGATTCCGCGCGGCGACCCGCGCTTGCACGATTCCTTGCGGTTCGAAAACGCCTGACCGCTCTTGGCCGCGACCGGCCCGCAGGCCGGCTGCGCACCTGCGAGGTGAACGATGCAGGCCCAAAAAGACGACCTGAACACTCCCTTGATCACAACGATCGGCATTGTCTCCGCCGTGCTGCTGTTCGTCATCATCGTCGTGCTGCAGGCCTGGTTCGCCCAGGCCCAGCGCGAGGAGTTCAGGCGCAAGGTCGTCGATGTGCGCGCGACCGAAGCGGCCGATGCCTGGGCGGAGCAGGAAGGCCGGCTGGCGGGCTACCGCTGGGTCGACCGCGAACGGGGCGTCGTCGCGATCCCGATCGAGCGCGCCATGGAGCTGGTCGCGCGCGAGCATGGCGCCGCCGCCCCGAGCGGCGGGGAGGCGCGATGAGGCTGCACGCTCCTGGCGGCCGACTCCCTCGTCCGGCGTTGCCCGCGGTCTGGCCGGCGGCGCTGGTCGCCTGCCTGGCGGCCTGTATGGCCGCCGTGGGCCTGCCGCCGGGCATCGCGGCGGCGCAGCGCGCCGAGCCGCTGCCGCACGAGCTGGAGGGGGTCGGGGTCACCGAGCGGCTGGACGCCCAGGTGCCGCTCGAGCTGCGCTTCCGGGACGAGACCGGCGCCGAGGTGCCGCTGGGCGCGTATTTCCGGGACGGCAAGCCGGTCATCCTGAACCTGGGCTACTACGGCTGTCCCATGCTGTGCGGCCTCGTGCTCAACGGCCTGACCGACGGCCTCAAGCAGCTTTCCTGGACGCCGGGCCGGCAATTTCGCGTGGTGACCCTGAGCATCGACCACACGGAATCGCCGGCACTGGCGAAGTTGAAAAAGCAAAACTATATCAAGGAGCTGAATCGTCCGGAAGCGGCCGCCGGGTGGCCCTATCTGACCGGCCGCGAGGAGGACATCCTGGCCCTGACCGAGACGGTCGGCTTCGGCTTCCGCTGGAACGAGGCGCGCAAGGAGTACGCCCACGCGGCCGTGCTGCTGGTGCTGACGCCGGACGGCCGGGTGTCGCGCTACCTGTACGGGATCCAGTTCGACGCCCAGACGCTGCGCCTGGCCCTGGTCGAAGCGGCGGCGGGCAAGATCGGGTCGCCGCTGGACCAGGTGCTGCTCTTCTGCTTCCAGTACGACGCCCACGAAGGGCGCTTCGTCCTGGCAGCCGTCAAGCTGATGCGCGCCGCCGGCCTGACGACGGCGGCGGTGCTGGGGATCATCCTGTTCGCGCTGTGGCGGCGCGAGAAGCGTGGGAGGCGGGCGCGGTCTTGAACGGCATGTGGCGGACGTCGCGGCGCTTTGCGGGCGCCTTCTGCGCGGCGCTGGCGGCGCAGGTGGGCGCGGCGGCGGCCGAGCCGACCTTCTGGATGCCCGTCCAGGGATCGAGCAAGGCCGGCGAGGTCGACAGCCTCTTCTACTTCATCCTGTGGATCGCGCTGATCTTCTTCGCGCTGATCGTGGGCCTGATGGTGCTGTTCGTCGTGCGCTACCGCCGCCGGCCGGGGCACGACGCTCAGCCCTCCCCCCACCACAACCTGCCGCTGGAGATCGCCTGGACCATCGTCCCGACGATCCTCGTCGTCATCATCTTCTGGTTCGGTTTCAAGAGCTTCCTCAACATGAGCATGCCGCCCGCCAATGCCTACGAGATCCTGGTGACCGGGCAGAAGTGGAAGTGGCTCTTCACCTACCCGAACGGCTACGTCGACGAGAACCTGCACGTGCCGGCCGACACGCCCATCCAGCTGGTGATCACCTCGGAGGATGTCATCCACAGCCTGTTCGTGCCCGACTTCCGCATCAAGAAGGACGCCGTGCCGGGCCGGTTCACCAAGGCCTGGTTCCAGGCGCTGCGGCCGGGCGAACACGACCTGTTCTGCGCCGAGTATTGCGGCACCAGCCATTCGGACATGCTGGCGCGGGTGATCGTCCACCCGCCGTTGGAGTTCGCCCAATGGTTGCAGGACGCCGGCGGCTTCCTGGACACGCTGCCCCCGGCCGAGGCCGGCGCCAGGCTGTTCACACAGCGCGGCTGCAAGCAGTGCCACGCGGTCGACGGCGCGGCCGGCATCGGGCCCAGCCTGCAAGGGGTGTTCGGCCACGCGGTCCTGCTCAGCGACGGATCGCGGATCGAGGCCGACGAGAACTACCTGCGCGAGTCGATCCTCGAGCCGATGGCCAGGATCGTCGCCGGCTACGAGCCGGTCATGCCGACCTACAAGGGGCGCCTGACCGACCGCGAGATCACGGCCATCATCGAGTACCTGAAATCCTTGGGCCGCTAGCCACCGGGGGAGGCGATGAGCACACACGCCGCAGCCGCGGCGCCGCACGGCGGCGCCGACTACTTGAGCGCCGGAGGCGGCCTGCGCGGTTGGCTGACCACGCTCGACCACAAGCGGATCGGGGTGCTTTACCTGATTTCGATCCTCTCCTCGTTCCTGCTGGGAGGGGTGTTCGCCCTGCTGATCCGCACCGAGCTGCTCACGCCCGGGCGGACGATCATGGACGCCGACACCTACAACCAGATCTTCACCCTGCACGGCGCGGTGATGATCTTCCTGTTCATCATCCCCGGCATTCCCGCGGCGCTGGGCAATTTCGCCCTGCCGCTGATGCTGGGCGCCAAGGACGTCGCCTTTCCGCGCCTGAACCTGGCCAGCTGGTACTTCTGGGTGGCGGGAGCGCTGTGCCTGCTGGCGTCCCTGCTGCTGGGGGCGGCCGACACGGGCTGGACCTTCTACACGCCCTACAGCACGACCACCGCGACCAGCGTCGTCGTGACCACCTTCGGCGCCTTCATTCTGGGCTTCAGCTCGATCTTCACCGGCATCAACTTCATCGTCACGATCCACAAGCTGCGGCCGGCCGGCATGGGCTGGTTCCGGCTGCCCCTGTTCCTGTGGGCGCTCTACGCCACGGCCATCATCCAGGTGCTGGCCACGCCGGTGCTGGGCATCACGCTGCTGCTGCTGATCCTCGAGCGCACCTTCGGCATCGGCATCTTCGATCCCGCCCTGGGCGGCGATCCGGTGCTCTACCAGCACTTCTTCTGGTTCTATTCGCACCCGGCGGTCTACATCATGATCCTGCCGGCCATGGGGGTGATCAGCGAGGTGATCTCGCCCCTGGCGCGCAAGCACATCTTCGGGTACAAGGCGATCGCCTACAGCAGCATCGCCATCGCCATCCTCAGCTTCCTGGTGTGGGGGCACCACATGTTCACCAGCGGGCAGTCGGCGCTGGCGAACATGATCTTCAGCGCCCTGACCTTCAGCGTGTCGATCCCCTCGGCGATCAAGGTGTTCAACTGGCTGGCGACGCTCTACAAGGGGTCGCTGCGCCTGGACACGCCGATGCTGTACGTGCTGGCCTTCCTGTTCCTTTTCGGCATCGGAGGCCTGACCGGCCTCTTCCTGGGCGCCCTGGCCACCGACATCCACCTGCACGACACCTACTTCGTCGTCGCGCACTTCCACTACGTCATGCAGGGCGGCACCATGATCGCCCTGCTGGCCGGGCTGCACTACTGGTGGCCCAAGATGTTCGGCCGGCTGTACAGCGAGGCGCTGGGACGCCTGGGCGCGCTGATCATCTTCCTGGGCTTCAACCTGACCTTCTTCCCCCAGTTCGTGATGGGCAGCCACGGCATGCCGCGCCGCTATTTCAACTACCTGGAGCGGTTCCAGCCCTACCACGAGCTGTCGACCATCGGTTCATACCTGATGGGCGTGGGCTTCTTGATCGTGGCGGTGAACCTGGCGCGGTCGCTGATCAAGGGGCCGCGGGCGCCGGCCAATCCCTGGGGAGCGGCCACCCTCGAGTGGCAGACGACGTCGCCGCCGCCGGTCGAGAACTTCCCGACGCCGCCGGCGCCCGGCGATCCCTACGATTTCAGCGGCCTGGAGTACGACCCGCGCAGCGGCGGCTACGTGAAACGCACCGCCGCGGCCCCGCGCGGCGCCGGCGGAACGGAGCGCGATGAGCCATAGCGAAGCGGCGGGCGACGGCGCCCACGGGCACATCCCCCATCTGGGGCATCATTACAGCTCGCTGGCGCAGCAGTTCGACGCCGGCAAGCTGGGCATGTGGCTGTTTCTGGTCACCGAGATCCTGCTGTTCGGGGGCCTGTTCTGCGCCTACGCGGTCTACCGCGCCAATCATCCCGAGGTGTTCATCTACGCCCACCAGTTCCTGGACAAGACCCTGGGCGGAGTCAACACGCTGGTGCTGATCTGCAGCTCGCTGACCATGGCCTGGGCGGTGCGCGCGGCGCAGTTGCGCCAGCGCCGCCTGCTGCTGGGCATGCTGGCGGCGACGCTGCTGTTCGCCGGCGGGTTCCTGGGCGTCAAGGCGGTGGAGTACAACCACAAGTGGAAGCACGGCCTGCTGTGGGGCAAGCTCTACGCGCCGGTCGAGCACTCCGCGGCGCACGCCGAAGCCGGCCCGCCGAGCGATGGCGCCGCCCACGGCCGGCCCGTCTCGCCGCGCAACGTGCACATCTTCTTCGGCATCTACTTCGTGATGACCGGCCTGCACGGACTGCACGTGATCGCCGGCATGGGGCTGATCGGCTGGCTGCTGATCCGGGCCGGCCGGGGGCAGTTCGTGGACGGGTACTTCACCCCGGTCGATCTGGTTGGTCTCTATTGGCATCTGGTCGACCTGATATGGATCTTCCTGTTCCCCCTGCTCTACCTGATCCATTGAGAAGGCGCGAGGTGGCGACGATGTCCCGCAAAGATGCCGAAACCGCGTCCGCCAACGACGACCCCGCCGAGCTGCACGTCCATGTCGTGCCAGCGCCGGTCTTGCTGGCCGTCTGGGGCGCGCTGGTCGTCCTGACGGTGGCGACGGTGGCGGCGACCTGGATCGACCTGGGTCCTGGCAACCTCTTGCTGGCGCTGGGAATCGCGGTGGTGAAGGCAGGGGCGGTCGCGCTGTGGTTCATGCACCTGCGCTACGATCGGCCGTTCCTGGGCGTGGTCTTCGTCGCTGCGATCCTCTTCGTGGCCCTGTTCATAGGCCTGGCGCTGGTGGACACGCAGAGCTACCGGCCGGAAATCATTCCGGGCTATGCGCCCGGCATCTCGCCCTAGCGCGCGGCGCTGGTCGCTGGCGCCTGCTGCGGCGTCAGCCTGGAGCGCAGATCCCGCGGCGCCGCCCGCAGCATGGCTGCTCTCTCCTCCAGCGAAGACCACGCCAGCAGCAGGGCCTTGGTCTGCGCGTCGGCCTGCCCGAGCAACGCGGCACGGTCGGCCACCGGCGAGATGGCGAACGCGGCGGCCTCGATCCCCGCGCCACGCAGGGCGGCGGCGCGCAGCAGGGGCGGAGCGCGCTCGTACATCGCCGACCGCGCCGCCGGCGAGGCGAGCGCGAACAGGACAGACGCCTCGTCGGGGAGGCAACGCTCCACCGCCTCCAGCCACGGCGCGAGCGCGGCGAGCGCGGCGGCCGCCTGCTCCGGCGACGATTCCACCTGCGCACGAGCTTCCGGCTCGAGTTCGGCCGGCGGCGCAGACGCCGGCGGCGGCGGGGCGTCGGCCGCTGCCACCGAGGCCAGCGCGCCGGCGGGAGGACCGGCAGGCCGGCGCAGATCCGGCCAGACCGCCAGCGCGGCCAGAACCGCAGCCGCCGCCAACGCGCCACCGAGCCATGACCATCGCGACCGCATGCAGCGCCCTCCACGACCGCGCGGCGCGGGAGGCGACGCCGGCGGCACGACCACGCTGGGCGAGAACGGTGATGCGAAAACCCCTTGGGATATTCTATACCCATGCGGTATCTATTGGCAACCGACGCAGCCGGCCGCCGGCGTTTGCACGGCCGGCGAGGATCTTCGGCGGGACGCCCTCCGCCGCGCGGCAAGGGAGCCAGCGAGCATGTCCAGGAAACCGCCCCGGAATTGCCGAGCCGCCGGGCTGCTGCTCGTCGCGGCTCTCGGCTCCGCCCTCCTGGCCGCCGGCGGTTGCGCCCGCCGCGATCGGGCCGAACTCGCCGACCTGGGCTGGTTGACGGGGCATTGGGAGGGCGAGCACGAGAACGGGCGGATCGACGAGATGTGGAGCCGGCCGGCCGGCGGCACCATCCTGGGGGCCAGCCGCGTCACCGACGACGGCCGCACCCTGTTCCGCGAATTCTTCGAGATCCGTCAGGACGATGCCGGCATGGAGCTGGTGGTCATGCCGCAGGATCAGGCGCCGGTCGTCTATCGTCTGGTCGAGCGCGGCAAGCGCAAGGCGGTGTTCACCAACCCCGCGCACGACTTTCCGCAGCGTCTGGTCTACGAGGCGAAAGGCTCGCGCGGGCTGACGATAAGGGCCGAGGGACAGCGCCTGGGCAAGAAGATCGTGCTGAGGCTCCGGCTGGAGCGCGTGCGCGCCGGCGCGACCTGAAAGGGTCAGGTCGCAACCCGCTCGGCCAGCAGCTCGCCGATCGCCGCGAACAATTGCGCCGGCTGCACCGGCTTGGTGACGTACCCGTCCATGCCGGCCGCCAGGCAGCGCTCGCGATCGCCAGCCATGGCGTGAGCGGTCAAGGCGATGATCGGCAGGCGGGCGCCGCCCGCTTCCTCCCTCCGCCGCAGCCGCGCCGTGGCCTCCAGACCGTCCATGACCGGCATCTGCACGTCCATCAGCACGACGTCGAAGGCGTCTTCCGCGCACGCCTGCAGAGCCTGCTCGCCGTTGTGCGCGATCGTGACCGCGTGACCGGCCCGTTCCAGCAGCCGGCGCATCAGCAGCTGGTTGACGCCGTTGTCCTCCGCCACCAGGATGCGCAGCCCCGGCGGCGGATTACCGTCCCCCGCGGGGGCGGGTCGCGCATCGGCCGCGGCAGGCTCGTGCGCCGCCGCCGGCGCCCTCCCCGCCTCGGCCGCCGCGGACGCGACCGTTTCCGCCGATTCGCCTTCGGCGACCGTGAAGGGACACTCGAACCAGAAGATGCTGCCCCGTCCCACTTCGCTTTCGACGCGCAGCTGGCCGCCCATCAGCGACACCAGGCGCGCCGTGATCGACAGACCCAGACCCGTGCCGCCCGGACGGCGGTGCGCGGCGTCGTTGACCTGTTTGAACGCCGCGAAGATCAGCGTCTGCTGATCCGCGGGGATGCCGATGCCGGTGTCGCTGACCGCCAGGCGCAGGCGGACAGCCCGGCCGCCGCGGCCGTCGGCCGGCAGGGAGCCGGTGACGGAAAGCCTCACGGCGATCTCGCCGGCGTCCGTGAATTTCACGGCGTTGCCCAGCAGATTGATCAACACCTGGCGCAGGCGCGTCGCGTCTCCCATCAGCAAGGCGGGCACGTCGGGGGCGATCTCGCGGCGCAGGTCGATGCCCTTCTCGCGCGCGCGGAACGTGACCGGCTGCAATGCCTCGGCAACGCAGCCGCGCGGCGAGAACGGCGCCCAGGCCAGCTCCAGCTGCCCCGCGTCGATCTTGCTGAAGTCGAGGATGTCGTTGATCAGGTCGACGAGCGCGCCCGCCGAGCCTTCGGCCAGCTGCAAATACTGCTGCCGCTCTTCCGCGCTCTCGGTGTCCAGCGCCAGGCGCGTCAGGCCGATGATGCCGTTCATGGGCGTGCGGATTTCGTGGCTCATCTGCGCCAGGAATTCGCCGCGGGCGCGCGTGGCGTGCTCCGCCTCCTCCTTGGCCGCCTGCAATTCCTGGGTGCGCTCGCGCACGAGCCTCTCGAGGCGGGCCGCGTGCCGCCTGACCACTCGCATGCGCCAGCGATATGTTCCCGCCACGGCCAGGCCGGCCGCGAGCGCGAGCAGCAGCCGGAACGCAATCGTCTGCCGGAAGTGAGGTCGCAGCACGAAGGCGTACGCCGCCTCGGAGTTGCCGAACTCGCCGCGCGTGTCACCGGTCTGCACGACGAAGCGGTAGCGTCCCGGCGGGATGTTCGTGTAGTAGGCCGACCGCCGGTCCTCCGCGTCGCGCCACGCTTCGTCGAAGCCCTCCAGCCGGTAGCGGTACCGCGCCTTGCGCTGGCCGGAAAAATCCAGCGCCGCGTAGTGGAATTCCAGGCCGCCGTCGCCGGGCGGCGCCTCGAGCAGCCTCGCCAGATCCGCCCAGGTGCCGGCGATCCGCGCCTTCTCCAGCTTGATCGGAACCGGCGCGGCGATTGCAGGCAGCGCGCGCGGGTCGACCATGGCCACGCCATCGTTGGTGGCGAACCACAGGCGGCCCCGGTCGTCTCGCCAGGCTGAAGGCTGCGTGCCCCCGTTGCACTCCGGGGTCTTCAGCCCGTCGGCCCGGCCGAACACATCTCCCCGCAGGGACCCATCGAGACCGTCGGCCACGTCCGCCAGGTCCGCGCGGCGCAGTCGCTGGATGCCGCGATTGCTGGTCAGCCACAGCCAGCCTCGGCCATCCTCCAGGATCGCCATCACCAGATCGCTGTGCAGTCCGTCGCCCGTGCGGACGGCTTGGATGCGACCTTGCCGCCAGCGCGCCAGGCCGCCCACGGTGCCGATCCAGATGTCGCCGCTGTCGTCCGCGTGCAGCGCCAGGATCAGCGACGCGGGCAGGCCCTCGCGCTCGCCCCAGCTGGTGATGCTTTCCGGTGTGACGCGGCTCAGGCCGGCGTCCGTGCCCACCCAGACGGCCCCTTCCCGATCCTGGACGATGCCGCCGCGCACCGCGTCGCCGGCCAGACCGTCCCGCGCGCCGATGTGCTGCAGCCGGCCGCCGTGGAGCCGGTAGACGCCGGTGTCGCGCGTGCCGAACCAGACGCCGCCCTCGCGGTCCTCGTGCATGCAGCGCACCTGTTCGGGCGAAGCGCCCTCGGCATCGCGGAACACCAGCGCGCGCCCGTCGCGGTAGCGGTAGAGGTAGCGATCCGTGCCGATCCACAGGTCGCCGGCGCGGTCCTGCAGCAGGCTCGAGACGTAGCCGGCTCGCAGACCTTCGCGCTCGCCGATCTGCGTGATCTCGCCGTCAAGCAACCTCGCCAGGCGGCCGCTGCGCCCGCCCACCCAGACCGCCCCGTCGCGCGTCGCCAGCACGGTGGTCACCGAACTGTTGTCCAGCCCCTCCGCCGTCGACGTCGTGACGAAGATGCCCTGCCGCAGCCTGTGCACGCCGTCGCCGAAGGTGGCGATCCAGAGATCGCCCCGGCTGTCCTCATGCAGCGCCATGATCGTCGCGTGGTCCAGCCGCTTGCCGATGTGCGCGGCCGCGGCCCTGCCCCGCGCCAGGCGTGCCAGACCGGCGCCTTCGGTTCCGATCCACAGCACGCCGTCGCGATCCTCGCGCAGAGCCGTGATCGCGCCCGAGGGCAGGCCGTCGGCGGGGCCGTAGATCCGCCAGGCGCCGTCCCGCAGCCGCCCCAGTCCATGCGGGGTTCCCACCCACAGCGAACCGTCGCGGCCGCCAGCCAGCGCCGTGACCGAGCGGTGCGGCAGACCGTCGCTCATGGGCACGGACTCGAACCGCAGCCCCGAGCGGCGCGCCAGGCCATGGCTCGTGCCGGCCCACAGCGCGCCCTCCTCATCGACCAGCAGAGCCTTGATCATGGTAGCCGGCAGACCTGAGTCGGCGTCGAAAGTCTGGAAGCCTGCGCCGTCGAAACGGGCCAGGCCGCAGTTGGTCCCGACCCACACCCCTCCCGCCGTATCAGGCGCCAGCGCGTTGACCACGTTGTCCGGCAGGCCGTGCTCGCGGTTCCAGGCGGTGAACGCCCCGCCGCGCCACCGCACCAGCCCCCGGGCGGTTCCCAGCCAGAGCGTGCTGTCGGGCGCCTGCAGCAGACACTGGATGTGGGTGTAGGGCAGCGGGAAGGGGCCGCGGCTGTCGTGGAGGGTGAACACGGTCCCATCGAAGCGCAGCAAGCCTTCCTGGGTGCCGAACACCATGTAGCCGTCCGGACGTTCCGCCACGGCGGACACCATGTCTTGCGGCAGGCCGTCCTCCATCAGCCAGCAATCGTGGACGTATTGCGTGGCGACGAAGTCAGGGGAGAGCGCCATGCATGGCGACGCTGCCGTGACGCTGATCGTCAGCGCCGCCAGCAGCCGGCGAAGGTCGCGTGCTCCAGGACGACGCGGCCCGTCTCTCATGGTGTGGATGTCCTCCCTCCAGGCTCCGGGGAGAAACGCCCCGATGCGGGATCGGGCGTCTCCACGGGGCTTGCTGAGTGAGGATATCGACGCGGGAAGGGCGGACTTGACAACTAGTTGAGATCGATAGTCGGCCCTCTTTCAAGGGCGCCGGGGCCGGCCCGGACCTGCCTGCTCACGGCCACAGCAGCTCGTCGGCCGGGTGATGGCTGTGCCAGGCGAACCAGAAGGACTGGACCACGGTGAAGGAGGCGTCGGGCCTGACCGGCCGCACGCGCGCCGTCGGCGGATCGGATCGATGGTGGAACACCAGTTCTGCATCCCCCTGCCGGGTGGTCCAGACGCCACCCGCAGAGGCGGGGCCGGCGGTGTCCGGGGCCGCCCGACGGGCGATCGCCCGCAGCGGGTAGACCACCCGCCGGCCGCCCGCGGTCACCGCCAGCACCGGATCCTTCAACGCCAGACCGGCGCCCGGGCCGGAAGCGGCCGTCGGCCCGGCCGGAAGCGGCGCCGCGGGGAAGCGCAGCAGATCATCGCCATAGTAATGCCCATAGGGGCTGCGCTTGTAGCGTTCGCGCATCGCCTCGGCCGGCAGCAGCACGTCCGTGTCCGGATGGCGGGCGCGCCAGTCGTCCCAGCGCACGATCTCCAGGGGCAGCGGGGCGAGCGCGCGGCCTGCCGCCGCCGCCGGACCGGCGATCGCCCTGCCGAGCAGTTGGCTCCACAGGCTCGCTTCCCGGCCTGGCGGCCGCCGGTCATAGAGCAGCTGGTTGGAATTGAGGAGCAGACCGCTGACGCCGAAGCGCAGGGTGTCGGCGCCCCCGGAACCGGCGCCGGGCGGAGGCGGCACCACGCGGTGGAAGGCGGCGGCGCTGTCGCAGAGCGGATTGTAGGACACGGCGATCAGGACGCCACCCAGCGTGTCGTTCACCACCTCGTGCCAGCAGAGCACGCGCACAGGATAGGCGCGGGCGCGGCCTCCGATCTCCAGGCCGATCACGCGATCGCTGCTGACCAGGTACTTGCCGCGTTGCGCGCGGTTGAGCGAATCGACCGCCGACGCGTACATCAACCGTGGATGGTCGAGCACCGGCACGCCGTCTCTGGGCAGGCCGCCGCCCGTCAAGCTCTCGCGCGGCACGAGGCAGGGTTCGAGGACGAAGCCGTAGGTGGCCGGGTCACGGCCGTCGCCCACGGCGCGCCCGCCGCGGCCCCCGAGCACCGCGGACAGACGCCACGCCACCACGGCGCCGCTGAGCAGGAGGGCCAGCGCCAGGATCCAGGCCGCATGGCGCCAGGTGGGACCGGCGGTGCTGCCCCGCGCGGCGCGGCGCGGTCTCTCGCGGCCGCCGCTCACCGCCGGGGAGCGGCCGTCGAGGCCGCGCCGGTCGTGCCCGCCGGCGCGGCGGGCGCCGGCCGATCGTGGACCGAGGCGCCGGCCAGCACGGCGCCGGGGGATCGCAGCGCCGGCGCGGAGGGGCCGCGCGGATGGCGGTCGGCCACCATCAGGCCCAGCAGCAGAGGCAGATAGACCAGGCTGGCCAGGAACACTCGCCGGGCCTGCTTCTCGCCGCGGGCGCGGTAGAAATGCAGGCCGGGCGACACCAGGATCAGCCCCAGGAGCAGAGAGCCGGCGGCGAACCAGGCTCCGGCGAGTCCCGCCAGCGACACCGCCGCACCGATGGGCAGCAGCAGCAGACTGTAGAGCACCAGCAGCCGCACGGTCAGGTGCCCCTCGCGATCGTAGTACGGCAGCATGCGGAACCCGCCGCGCTCGTAGTCGCGGCGGTAGAGCCAGGCCAGGGAGAGAAAGTGCGGGATCTGCCAGACGAACAGGATCGCCGCCAAGAGCCATGCCCCCAGGGCCAGGCCGCCGCTCGCGCCGGCCCAGCCGATCAACGGCGGGATCGCTCCGCAGGCCGCGCCGGCGACCGTGCAGAGGCTGGTGCGGGTCTTGAGCGGCGTGTAGACCAAGGTGTACAGCAGCACGACCCCCAGCGCCAGACCCGCGGCCAGCATGTTGACCCGCGCCGCCAGCAGCCCCACGCCCGCGGCCGCGAACCCCAACCCCCACCACAGTCCATGGCGAGGCGAAAGCCGGCCGGCGGGCAGCGGACGCCCCCGCGTCCTGTCCATCAGACCGTCGCGCCGAAACTCCATCCTCTGATTGAGCGCGTTCGCCCCGAACGCTGCCAGCGCCGTGCCAAGGCAAGTCCAGAACAGACCGCCGCCTCCCGGCACCACCCCGCCCGCGAGGAGATGACCGACCGCCGCCGTGAGCACGACCAGAAGGCTGAGCCGGAATTTGGCCAACTCCATGTAAAGCAGCGGCAGGGCCCGGCGACGGCGGGGCGCGATGGCCTGGTCGATCACGGCGACGGCATCTCCCAGAAAAATGGTTAGCGCCTGCGCCGGCTGGACTTATCCTGTTCCGGCGAGTCGCGATGTCGGCGGACCATTATCTCCACCCCCAAGCTCTCGAGCGGGCCTCAATCTAGGCATGATCCGCCCTGACCGCCCGCGGGAGGTGGCGCCATGATTCAGCACAGGACCCCGGCCACCGCCGGCGGCGCCGACATCCTGGCCTTGGGCTTCGGGACGTCCGTGGCCATGTGGGCCCTGGGATACCTCCTGCGGCTGCCTGCCCTCGCCGTTCCCAGCCAGCTGCTCCTGACCCTGATGCTGCTGGCATTGCTGGGCGGCGGATATGCCGCCGGACGGCTGGGTCCGAGAGGCTGGCGCGGCGGCCTGCTGGCCGGGCTGCTGGCGGCCGCGCTGAACATGCTGGTGCTGGGCAGCCTGCTTGGCGGGCAACAGCCCGGGCAGGTTGTGCCGTCGGCCTTGTGGTGGCTGCCGGGGTCGCTCCTCGCCGGCGCCCTGCTGGGGGCCGCCGGCGGAATTCTGGGGGCGCGGCGCGCGGCCGCCGCCCGCGGACCCCGGCCGCAGCCGGCCCCGGGAGCGAGCCGCGACTGGACGTCGATCTTCGCCTCCGTGGCCGCCGCCGCCACCTTCTTTCTGCTGATCGTCGGCGGGGTCGTGACGGGCCAGGAAGCGGGTCTGGCCGTGCTGGATTGGCCGAATTCCTTCGGTTACAACATGTTCCTGTACCCGCTGTCGCGGATGACCGGCGGCGTCTACTACGAGCACGCGCACCGGTTGTTCGGAGCGCTGGTCGGACTGACGACTCTCGCGCTGGCGCTGCATCTGCAGCGCGCCGACCCCCGGCCGCCCGTGCGTCGCTTCGCCCTGTTCGCGCTGGCGCTTGTGATTGCGCAAGGCGTGCTGGGAGGCCTGCGGGTGACCGGGCGCTTGACGCTGAGCGCTTCGCCGCTCGAAACCTCGCCAAGCCTGGCGCTGGCCGTCGTCCACGGCGTGCTGGGGCAGCTCTTCTTCTGCGCCCTGATCGCCCTGGCGGTCGTCACCTCGAGCGCCTGGCGCTCCGGTCCGCCTCCGGTGGAGCTGCGCGGCGTCGACACCGACCGCGCCCTGGCGCGCCTGCTGGCGGGCCTGCTGGTGGTTCAGCTGGTGCTGGGGGCGCTGCAACGCCATCTCAACGACGGCCTGCTGGTGCACATCACCTTCGCCGTCTTCGTGTCGCTGGCCGCTCTGGGGGTGGGATTGCGGACCTGGGGCCGGTACGGCGGGCAGGGCGGTCAGCCCGGGCATGCCGGATCGGGGCTGCTGTCGGCGCTGGGGCGATGGCTGTTGATCCTGATCGCGCTGCAGCTGCTCCTGGGCGTGGGCGCGCTGGTCGCCAGCGGTGGACGATCCGCTCTGCCGGCCCCCGCCGCCGCCGACGTTATCATCACCACCACGCACCAGGCGGTCGGGGCGGTCCTGCTGGCCCTGAGCGTGGCGCTGGCGCTGTGGCTGCAGCGCCTGGCGGCGCCGGCCGCGCAGGCGTCCGGTGCGCCCGCCGTCTCGAGCGGGGGCGCGCCGTCCGGCGCCTGAAATCACCAACCGTCGCGGCGCGCCGCGCGCGTCCGCCGGCGTCGCTCGTGGAGGGAGACGGAGACATGGACAAGGTTGCCGACATCCTGGCCGCCAAGGGTGCGACCGTGCACACGATCACACCTTCCGCGTCGGTCTTCGACGCCATCACCCGCATGGACGCGCTCAACGTCGGCGCGCTGATCGTCCTGCAGGACGACCGCGTGGCTGGCGTGATCACCGAGCGCGACTACATGCAGAAGATCGCCTTGCTGGGCCGCACCTCGCGCGACACGCCGGTCGCGGAGATCATGACCCGCAAGGTGGCCTTCGTCAGCTCCAGCTGCGACATCGAGGAAGCGCTGGCGATCATGACCGAGCGCCGCGTGCGCCACCTGCCGGTCATGGACGGCGGGCGCCTGGCGGGCCTGGTGTCCATCGGCGACTGCGTCAAGCACATCATCCGCCGGCACGAGGTGCGCATCAAGTATCTCGAGGAGTACATCGCCGACGGCTACCCGGGACCCGGCAACGTCGCCTGACGGACGGACGGCTGACGGCGGCAGCGGCAGCCCGCTGGCCGCAACGGAACCAGCCCTCTATTGACACACCGCGGGCTCGGAAGGCAGTCTGCGCGAGCTGGCTGCACGGGGAGCGCGATCGCCATGTCGAATCCGTTTCCGTTCGCGGATGCGGCGCTGCTCCTGCGCTGGCTCGCGGGTTTCCTCGCTGTTGTCGCCCTGCCCGGCTGGGCGCTGTGTTCCCGGCACACGCGCGGGCTGGACACGCCGGCGTTCGCGCGCTGGCGGGGGGAATCGCCCCGGCGCCGCCATGGGCGACCGTGGCGCTCGCACTGCTGGCCGCATCCATGGCGGTGATCGCGATCGCCGGATTCCAGCACTATGCCTCGCCCAACCATCTGGACGACGCCAGCAACCATGCGTTCATGGCGCATCGCATCGCCGACAGGGGGGGCCGACGCGCAATTGGCGTCCACCGCATCGTCTGGGAGCGGCAGCCATAGAAACCCCCGGCCGAATCTGCGCCTGACGCGGCAAGCCGACTGCACATCGCGATGCCCCGGGCAGTGCCGGCTTGCGAGTCAGGAAACACCGGCGGAGTCCAACGTCGAGACGACCGCTCGGGCGGCGGCCGCGGGGAACCCGCCGCCGCGCGCGTGGCCGCGGCCGCCGGCATCGCCCGCGCCCGTGCGCACGGTCGATCCGGCCGAGCTTCCGGCAGGCGCGTGACCAGGCAGGCCATCAAGTGTAATCGTGCGTCCCCATCGCAACGGCCACGCCGGTCTTCTTCGCGATGATTTCCGCGAACTGCTCGGGGCTTCCGTACGGACAATCCGGTTTGGCGTTAGCCAGGCAGGAACTCATGTGGATGACATCCGGCACCTGCCCTGACAGCTTCATCGCGACGCTGGCGTTTGCCGCCACGCTTCGGCCCGGACACTCGCACCTGACGAGAGAGATCACCTGCACGGGCTCGGCGAACTTGCCCTCGCCGAGCGCCGCCGCCTTGAGGCAGCGCCATTCCCCCGGGCAACCGTAGCCGCTGTCCATGTAAGCTCCGCAGCCGATCACCATGACCTTTCTCATGCCGCATCTCCTCCAGCCTTGGCTGTCAATCGTACGCGAGCCTCCCCCGTTCATCCGCCAGGGTAGGCTGCAGTTTTTCCTCCCATCCATCTTCCGTCCACGTATCGCAGCGCAGGTGCGTCAGATAGTACTTCTGGGGGATGGGGTGGGTCCCGAGCACGACCGGCATCGCGTAACGCTCCCTGATGAAACGCCGGAAGTAGTCGAGGTAGGGACATGGGGGATAACCCACGAGCAAGCCGGTCGCCAAGTGGATGACATCGGCGCCGTTCTTCTTCATCTCCTCCGGCGCATACTCGATGTTGCCACCCGGACACCCGCCGCAGCTCGTGAAACCCACCAGCTCTATCTCCCTGCCTCGGTAGACGCTGAACGCGCCTGCGCGTTCGCGCACGGCCCGCAGGCATTTCCCTCCAGCGCAGGAACGGTAGCGGTCGCAGATGATGATGCCGATGCGCAGCGGATCGTTCATTGCCAGCCTCCCTTCGCTGCGGGGCACGCCGTTCTCAGGCTGCCTCCGGCCCGGGCGCGCTGGATCGCGAGCCCACGCTTCCTTGATTCAATCACTCAGGGCGCCAGATGTCATCCACCTCCTGTCATGGGCCGGGCGCCGGTCGGCGCCGGCGTGATGCGGGCCGACGGGGCCGCGCGAGGACGAGTGGTCCGGAGGCGCTTTACTTTGGCCCGAAGCGATGGCACGATCCCGCGTATCCACGACTCGTGTTCATGGCCGCTCGGTGGGCCGAAGGGTTGTGGCGACGTGCCGCCAGCGCAGGAAAGGCCCGATGCACGTGCAGAAGATGGCGTTGTGCGCCCTGCTGCTGGCCGGCGCGGCTTCGGTGGCGGCCTCCGAATACGTTCCCGCGGGCACGCCGGCCGGCTCTGCGGCCGACAGCGCGATGGAGCGCGCCGTGCGGCGCAACCTCGCCGCCCCCTGGGTGCTGGCGCCCGCGGCTGTCGATTCCCTGCTGGCGGCGGAGAGCGACCTGCCCACGTCGGAGCGCATCGGCCGCTGGGCGCGCCGCTTCCTGGCCGCCGGCGGCGCGGAGTACCGCTTCGGGCCCGAGCCGGGGGGGTACGTGGCCCAGGGCGCGCTGGTGGACGACGCGCACCACGATTGCGTCAGCCTGCTGTACCGGGTCGTCGAGCTGGCGCGCGCCGAGAGCGCCGCCGACGCGGTGCGTCTGGCGCTGGCGCTGCGCTTCGCGGGCGCACCTCCCGAATCGGTGGTCGCCCAAGACGGCCGCGTCGACTATGAGCGTCCCGAACACCTCGATTTCAGCCTCGACATGGTGCGGGCGGGCCACTGGGGACGCGACATAACCGCCGGCCTGCCCGGCGCCGTCCGCGACCGCGCCGGCAGCGCGCGCTACCCACCGGGCAGCTTCTGGTACCTGCCGGCCGCAGCCGTGGCCGGCGCCGGTCTGCGCGAAGGGGACATCGCCTGGCTGGTGCTGTCGCCGGCCCATGAAGCCGCCCGCAGGCTGCGGCAGGAGCATGGGCTGGTCATCGGCCACATCGGGGTGATCGCGGTCGAGCCGCAGCAGCCGCGGCGGCCCTGGCTGGTGCACGCGGCCAGCAGCGCTCTGGGCGGCTGGTACGCAGGCGGCCGGATCGCGAAGGTGCCCCTGGCCACCTACTTGCGCCGCGTCGAGCGTTTCGCGGGCGTGTTGATCACCCGTTTCGAGGACGAGTCGGCCGCCCGGCCCTGAGCCGCGCGGCTGCCCCTCGACGCGACGACGGGACTCCTGGGAGGAGCCCCGTCGTCGTCGGAGACGCCTGAAGCGCGATCAGCGGAAAAGGTTCTTCAATTCGCCCCACGTCCCCTGGGCGTTGGGTGTGGGATCGTTGGGAGGGGTCAGCTTGCAATCGAAGACCCGGTGGTACCCCTGCGGCACCGGCAGCGCGGGAGTCGGGTCCGCGACCGGCGTCGCCAGGAAGTTCCAGTCGTTGAGATAGTACTCGGCGGCGGACAGGTCGCCCAGGCGCGTGCCGCCGATGAAATCGCAGGAGCCGCTGCCGCTGCCCGCGAAGGCGCCGTCGCCGTCGAAATCGAACAGCACCATGGTCCAGCCCGGGTCGACGAGCGCCCGCAGAATCAGCTCGCCGTCCATGAAGGTCGGCCGATTGGCGTAGTCGGCAGGCGTGCCGCCGACGAGCGGGTCGGCGTAGATGTGGATTTCACCGCCATTGAATGCCAGTGACTTGATCGACGGCGGCGAATTGCTGTAGGCCACAAGGTTCATCGTGGCGATGTAGATCGTGTACTGGTAGTTGTCCAGGTCGAGCGGCAGCGGCAAGGTCAAACCGCCCACCGCGCCGAGGATGCCGTACACTTCCATGGTGCTGCCCACCACGTCCGGCGGCTGGCCGTCCCAGTACTTCGCGTACCCACGGAACAGGAATTCGCTGCCAGCCAGGGCCGGCGCCGCCAGGGCGGTCGCGATGAGCGCGGCGACAGCGAGAGCCGTTAACTTCTTGGTCGTCATCTGCCGTTCCTCCCTCTGTCCTTCAGCCCCGGACTCAGCGGTAGAGATTCTTCAGCTGTCCCCAGGTCGCCTCGTCGGCGGGGATGGCCGCGTCGAAGGAAATGTAGCCGTCAGCTTCGAGATCGTAGCCGGCCGGAACAGGTGCGGCCGAGGCGTCGACAGTGCCGGCGACCGTATAGCCCTGCGGATCGGTGAACAGGCTGTTGAGCTGCGTGCCGCCGGTCCAGTTGAGATGGCCCTCGAAGTTGCCGATGCTCATGCCCGGCATGTAGGTCATGTAGAAGTTGTAGAACGAACCGCGCAGGTAGACCTCGCCGTCGATGAAGGTCGACGGGGCCGTTGCGTTGGGCGGATCGGTGCCGTACTGCGGCGCCGTGTAGTCGGGCGCGTCGTAGCGCTGAGCCACGATGTCCAGCGTGCCGCCGGTGTAAACGATGTAGTAGACACCGCCGCCGAGATCCACCTCACCGATCGAGATCAGATCGTTGAAGTAGACGGTCAGCTGCACCTGGCCGGTGTCCCAGTCGAGATCGGGCACGATGCTCTCGACGAAGCCGACAGCGCGCAGCACGTCGCCGGGCGCGCTGGGCGGGAAGCCCTGAACGCCGGGCGTGTTGTCGGATTCGTACATGAAGCTCGTGAAGTTGAGCAGCGTGGTCTGGGCCTGCGCGCCCGTGATCAGCGCCAGGCAGCCGACCGCAAGCGTTCCCAGAACGATGAACTTCCTCATTACTAGACCCCCCTGGGTTGTGATCTAGCTATTGAACGGTTGCGCGTCTGGGCGAGACACATCGATGATTTAGCCAGCAGTCTCTGCGGTCCCCCTTCCGCGGTTCGATTGGTTTGCTCGCTGAAACCATGCAAGGCTGATGTTTGCTTGATGAGTATATTCGAAACGCCGTCGAGATTCAATCATAATCCCGAACAACGTGACCCGCGTTCAGCCGCGGGATCCATCTGCGCGCCGGATGCCGCCCCGTCCTGATTCCGGACTGAGCGGCGCCATTCTCGCCCCTTGCCCACGATCGCCCGCGGGGCATAAGATCCTTCAGGGTGATGCCGTTTTGAGAATCGTGATCATCGGAGCCGGCGCTGTCGGCTCGGACCTGGCGCGAAAAATCAGCGAACGCGATCATGACGTCGTGGTGGTCGAGCGCGACGGCGACCGCCTGGATGAGATCCGCGAGCGGCTCGACTGCCGGCTGGTGGAAGGCAACGGCATCAGCCCGGCCTTCCTGCAGAGCATCGGAGCGGCCCGCTGCGATCTGTTCGCGGCCGTGACCGACAGCGACCAGACGAATATCATCGCCTGTCTCACCGCCCACAAGCTGGGCGCGCGCGTCAAGGTGGCCCGCGTGCGCGGCGAGGAGTTCTACCACCACGGCCGCCTGGCCCTCGACGGCGTCGACCTGGCCATCAATCCTGATCATGAGGCGGTGCACACCGCGCGCGAGATCCTGTTCCAGAGCGCGGCCAGCGAAGTGCTGGAGTTCGCGGGCGGGCGCGTGCGGGTGGCGGGGGCGCGGGTCGATTCCCAGGCGCCGGCAGCCGGCAAGAGCCTGGCCGCCCTGTTCCAGCGGCGCGCCGCGGCGGCGGCCGTCATCAGCGTGGTGCGCGAGGGATTGACGTTGATCCCGCGCGGCGACACCACGCTCGCGGCCGGGGACCTGGTGTATCTGGCGGGCGAACGGGTGGCTGTCGACCGCTCGCTTGCTCTGATCAGCGCCCCAGCGCACAAGCTTGAACGGGTCATGATCATCGGCGCCAACGCGCTGGGCCTGGAGCTGGGGCGGGACCTGCTGGCGGCGGGGATACGGGTCAAGCTGATCGACCGCAGCGAAGAGAGATGCCTGCGCGCCGCCGAGATGCTGCACCATGCGCTGGTTCTGCACGGCGAAGGTTCGGACGCGCAGCTGCTCAAGAGCGAAGGCATCGACGGCATGGACGGCTTCGTCGCGCTGTCCAGCGACGAGGAGTCCAACATCCTGGCCTGCCTGCTGGCGCACCGTCACGGCGCCCGCAAGACGATCTGCCTGGTCGACCGGCCTGACTATGTTCCGCTGTTGCCGTTGCTGGGCATCGACGCCGCCGTCTCTCCCCGCCTGTCGGCCGCGTCGCGCATCGCGGCTTTCGTCAAGCGCGGCGCGGTGATCAGCGCCGAGACCTTGCGCTTCACCGGCGCCGAAGTCCTCCAGTTCCGGCTCGACGAGCGCTGCCGCTGCCTCGACCGTCCCCTGGCCCGTCTGGATTTTCCGCGCGCGGCGGTCCTGGGCGCGGTGCTCAAACGAGGCCGTGTCGTCACCCCGCGCGGCGAGACGGTGCTCGAAGCCGGCGATGAGGTGTTCGTGTTCGCCCTGCCCGAAGCCGTCGAGGCAGTGGAAGCGTTCTTCGCCGCGCACTGACCACGGGGGCCGCCGCGTGCGGTAGCTCAACGAGGCGGGAGCATGAATCTGCGCAGCGTGATCGGGGTGCTCGGCTTCCTGCTCCTGGTGACGTCCGCCAGCCTGCTCGTGCCCGCCGCGGTCGCATGGCTGTATCGGGAGGCCGACGGCCCCGCCTACCTGGCCGCAGCCGCCCTGGGGGCGCTGCTGGGCGGCGGGGCGCTGCGCTGGGGCGGACGCGCCCCCGACATCCGGGTACGGGAAGGGTTCGCGGTCGTCACCTTCGGCTGGCTGACGTGCGGATTGTTCGGCGCGCTGCCGCTGTGGTGGAGCGGCCAAATCCCGGCTTTCACCGACGCCGCCTTCGAGTCGATCTCCGGCTTCACGACCACGGGCGCCTCCATCCTCGCGGACATCGAGAGCCGCTCGCACGCCGCTCTGCTGTGGCGCGCCTTGACCCAATGGCTGGGCGGCATGGGCATCGTCCTGCTGGCCGTGGCGGTGTTGCCTCTGCTCGGCATCGGCGGCATGCAGCTCTACCGGGCCGAGGTGCCCGGCCCGGTCCCCGACAAGCTGACGCCGCGGGTGCGCGACACCGCCCGCCGTCTCTGGGGCGTCTACCTGCTGCTGACGGTCGCCGAAACGCTGGCTCTCGTCCTGGCCGGCATGGGAGCCTTCGACGCCGTCTGCCATTCGCTGGCGACCATGGCCACTGGCGGCTTCTCGCCGCGCAACCTCAGCCTCGCCGCCTATGCCAGCCCCGCCATCGAGTGGATCGTCGCGATCTTCATGCTGTTGGCCGGCACGAACTTCTCGCTGCACTATCTCGCCCTGACCGGCCGGCCGCTCGCCTACGCGCGCGACGACGAGTGGCGTTTCTACGCGGGAATCCTGCTCGGCGCCGCGGTGCTGATGCTGGTCGACCTGCTGCCGGCCTCCCTCTACCCGCATGCCGGCGAGGCGCTGCGGCATGCGCTGTTCCAGGTCGTCTCGATCTGCACCACCACCGGGTTCACCACCGCCGATTACGGCGCCTGGCCGCCCATCGCCCACGCCGTGCTTCTGGTGCTGATGTTCGTCGGTGGCTGCGCCGGCTCCACGGGCGGAGGCATCAAGGTCATGCGCGTCTTGATACTCCTGAAGCAGGCCAAGAACGAGCTGCGGCGGCTGCTGCATCCCCGCGCCGTCATCGCGCTCTGGTTCAACGGCCGCGTGCTGCCGGCCGGCCTGCCGGCCAATGTCCTGGGCTTCTTCCTTTTCTACGTTCTGATCTGGCTGGCGGGTGTGTTGGCCTTGACGCTGGGAGGGCGCGACCTGATCACGGCCGCGGGCGCCGTCGCGGCGACGCTCGGCAACATCGGGCCTGGCCTGGGCGAGGTCGGGCCCGCCGGCAATTACGCCGCGCTGCTGGCCTGGGAGAAATGGCTGCTCTGCGCCTTCATGCTCGTCGGCCGCCTCGAAATCTACACTGTCCTGGTCCTGCTGCTGCCCGAGGCGTGGCGCCGCAGTTGACGCGACACGGTCGGGGTTGCGCTTCGCGCCCTAAGAGCCAAAGTTTATGGCTTCGCGAAACCCGCCGCCGGCGGCCACGCGTCACCGCACCTCGAACCGGAGCCCGGAGGAGCGTCATGCCTCAGACCGTCATCGAGAAGATCACGCAGGCCCACGCGGTCGGCCTGCCGGCCGGGCATGTTGTGCGCGCAAACGATTTCGTGACCGTGCGGCCCGACCACGTGCTGACGCACGACAACACCTCGGCCGTGCTGGGCAAGTTCAAGGGCCTGGGCGCTGAGCGGGTCCAAGACCCGCGCCAACCGGTGTTCGCTCTCGATCACGAGATTCAGAACACCGATCCCAAGAACCTGGCCAAGTACGAGGCCATCGAGGCCTTCGCGCGCGCGCAGGGGATCGTCTTCCATCCCGCCGGTTACGGCATCGGGCACCAGGTGATGATCGAGGAGGGTTTCGTCGCGCCGGGCGGCTTCGTGGTCGCCAGCGACAGCCACGCCAACATGTACGGCGCGCTCGGCGCGGTCGGCACGCCGGTCGTGCGCACCGACGCGGCGGCGCTGTGGGCCACCGGCGTCTGCTGGTGGCAGGTGCCGCGCACGGTCAGGGTCGTGCTCGAAGGCAGGCTGCGCCCCGGCGTCACCGGCAAGGACGTCATCATCACGCTCTGCGGTCTCTACAACCGCGGGGAGGTCTTGAACGCGGCGGTGGAGTTCGCCGGCCCGGGTGTGGCCAGCCTGTCGCTCGAGGCACGCCTGTCGATCGCCAACATGACGACCGAATGGGGGGCGCTGGTCGGCTGGTTCCCGGTCGACGCAATCACCTGCTCCTACTTGCGCCAGCGCTCCTTGACGCTGCGCGCGCGCGGGATTGCCGATCGCCTGCGCGAGGAGGATCTGGCCCGCTGGGAGAGCGCGCCGCCGCGCTCCGATCCCGCCGCCGTCTACGCCGCGGAGATCGCGCTGGATCTGTCGTCGGTCAGCCCGTACATCAGCGGCCCAGACACGGTGCAGAAGGCCCAGCCGCTGTCCGAGGTGGCCGCTCGCCGCCTCAAGATCCACAAGGCGTACCTGGTGTCGTGCGTGAACAGCCGGCTGGAGGACCTGACCGCGGCGGCCCAGGTGGTCAAGGGACGCAAGGTGGCCGAAGGCGTCGGCTTCTATGTCGCCGCCGCCAGCCGGCAGGTCGAGGAGGCCGCCCGCGAGAGCGGCGTCTGGCAGGACCTTATCGACGCCGGAGCCCGCATACTGCCGCCCGGCTGCGGCCCCTGCATCGGGCTCGGCTCGGGGCTGCTGGAGCCCGGCGAGGTGGGCATCTCGGCCACCAACCGCAATTTCAAGGGACGGATGGGAAGCCGCGACGCGCAGTGCTACCTGGCCAACCCGGCGGTGGTCGCCGCCTCCGCGCTGGCCGGCCACATCACCGGCCCCGTCGCGGTGGACGCCCTGCCGCTCGCGCGCCGGTACCGCGAACTGCCTACCCCCGCCGCGGGACCGGTGCAGGTGGACATCCTGCCCGGCTTCCCCGCCCGCCTCGAGGGCCGCGCGCTCTGGCTGCCTATGGACAACCTCAACACCGACGGCATCTACGGCAAGGACTACACCTATCGCGACGACATGACCCCTGCGATGATGGCCCAGGTCGTGATGGAGAACTACGATCCGGCCTTCGCGCGCACGCTGCAGCGCGGCGACCTGATCGTGGGGGGGGTCAATTTCGGCACCGGCTCGTCTCGCGAGCAGGCGGTCACCGCGCTGCAGGCCGCGGGCATCTCCCTGGTCATCGCCGGGAGCTACTCGCAAACCTATCTGCGCAACGCCATCAACAATGGCTACGCCTGCGTGGAAAGCCCGGACCTGGTCAAGGCGATGCGCGGCGAGTTCGCGGCGCGGGAGCAGGCCGGCGAGAAGACGATCGTCACCGGCGACGTCCTGACGGTCGATTTCGCGGCCGCCTCCATCGTCTGGCGCGGCCGCAGCTATCCCTTCGCGCCTCTGGGCGCCGCCGTGCAGGAGATCGTGATCGCGGGCGGCGTGGAGAATCAGGTGCGCCGCAAGCTGGCCGGCTGAGCGGCGGCGTGCTTGCCCCCAGCCGCGATCACAGCTTCACCAGCTCGACGCGCCGGTTGTTGGCCTTGCCTTCGGCGGTGTCGTTGGTGTCGATCGGCTTGGCCTCGCCCCACCCTTTCGCCTCCAGACGCGCCCCGTCGATCTGGAAACTCTCCGTCAGGTAGGCCCGCACCGAGTGGGCGCGATCCTGCGACAGCTTGGCGTTGTGATCATCCGCTCCGTCGGCGTCGGTGTGACCCTCGATCGATAGCCGCAGCGCCGCGTCCTCCCTCAAGAGAGCGCCGATATCGGCCAGCGTCTTGTACGACTCGGCCTTGATCTTGGCCGAACCGGAATCGAAGAGGATGCCGTGCGTCACGATCCGGCCGGCCTCGTCCAGTTGCTGCCTGAGCGTCTTGCCGCCTTCGGCGTAGCGGAACGAACCCATCAGCATGGGGTTGCCCTGGTCATCCAGCCAGGGATCCAGCTTGATCGCGAATCCTGCTGGCGCAAAGCCCTCCACCGCCGGCACGTTCGCCACGCGCTCGCTGTCGATGTAGCACTTGATCGTCGATCTGGTCGCCATGATGCGCATGGTGTGCGCGCCGCGGCTCAGCGGAGCCGGCAACTGCTTGCTGGCGATGGTCTTGCTCCCGATTTGCAGGGAGGTGTTGTCCCGGTCATGCATGGCGAATTGGCCGATGTTGCTGCCCTCGGCGTCGAGCCAGACGATGTGGTACCAGTGCCCCTTGCCGTCCGGCCCCTTGTTGTAGAAATCGAGCTCCACCGTGTACTTCTCCGGCAAGGAGCCCGGCTTGACTCGCGGGCGGATCTCGCCCGCATCGGTGCACATCACCCAGTTGCGGCCATGCTGCTTGACGACCTCGAAGACGCCTCGCTCCAGATTCCAGCGCGAGGGGAACTCGCCGATCTCCTCGCCGGCCAGATCGTCGTAGAAGATCACCTTCTCGCCCGGCACGAAGTCGTACTTCGTATAGAGCCTCATGTCCTCGGCCACAGCCGTGCCGCCGGCGGCGGGAGCGGCTCCGCCGCTGGCCGACGCCCCCTCGCCGGGGCCGCCTTCCGCGGCGCCTCCGGCCTCCTCCTCGCCCGTGTCACCGCCCTGCCCACGTCCCTCGAGCGCCTTGTCCAGTGATTCATCGATCTTCTGGTCGACCTTCGCATCGACCTTCTCCTCGGTCTTCTTCTTGACCTTGTCGCGCAGCTTGCCCAATTGCGCCGAGGCCGGACTGTCCCAGCCCAGCGCGCAAACCAGCAACAGAGGCAGAATGATGAAGCGAAAGAGCCCGTTCATGGAACTCCCCTCCCGCGATGGCGGACAGGCCCCCGAGTACCCCGGCACGCCCAGTGTCCATGTTAGGGGCAACGTCCGGGAGGCGTCAACGCACTTGGCGTCGAGCCTGGCGCGTCCCAGCCGTGGCCCTCTCGCAGGCATCAATGATGCTGTTGGCGAAACTCGCCGCGCGCGAAAGCGCGCCGCGCGCCGCCAACATCATGCCGGCGATCATCAGGGACAAGGAGCCGCACGCCCCCCTGCGATCGGCTCCCGCGCCGGCATCGCTCAGCCCCCTGGTTGGCGCGGCGCTGCCGGTGGTGTAGAATCCGCGCCATGTGGGAGCGTTTTTTCCGCTTGCGCGAGCAGGGCACGAATGCCCGCACCGAAGTGCTCGGGGGCGTGACGACGTTCATGACGATGGCCTACATCGTCTTTGTCAATCCCGCCGTGCTATCGGGCGCCGGCATGGATTTCGGCGCCGTGATGACCGCCACGTGCATCTCCGCCGCCGCCGCCACGCTCGCCATGGGCATGCTGGCCAATTACCCCATCGCGCTGGCCCCCGGCATGGGCGAGAATTTCTTCTTCCTGTCCGTCTGCGTCGGCATGGGCGTGGCCTGGGAAACGGCGCTCGGCGCCGTCTTTCTCGCGGGCGTGGTGTTCGTGCTCCTGACTTTCTTGCGCATCCGCGAGTTGATCATCGATGCGATCCCCGCCTCCCTCAAGCACGCCATCGCCGTGGGCATCGGGCTGTTCATCGCCTTCATCGGCCTGGTGGGCGCCGGGATCGTGGAGAGGTCCGACACCGGCATGCTCATGCGCCTGGGGGATCTTTCGCGCCCTCCGGTCCTGGTGGCGTGCCTGGGCTTGCTCGTCACGCTGGCGCTGATGGCCCGGCGGATCAAGGGCGCGATCCTCGCCGGGATCATCATCAGCCTCCTGCTCGCCTGGAGCCTCGACCTGGTGGCCTGGCAGGGGCTGGTGGCTGCGCCTCCGTCCCTGGCGCCGACCTTGTTCAAACTGGACATCGAGGGATTGTGGGACGCCGCCATGATTCCGGTGATCGTGATCTTCCTGTTCATGGCGATCTTCGACGCGATCGGAACGATCATCGGCGTGACCGAGCGCGCGGGCCTGCTGCGGGACGGCAAGCTGCCCCGCGCCACGCGCGCGCTGCTCGCCGATTCGTCCGGCACGGTGGTGGGGGCGCTCTGCGGGACCTCCACGGTCACCGCCTACATCGAAAGCGCCACCGGCGTGGAAGCGGGAGCCCGCACCGGCCTGGCCAACCTGATCACGGGCACGCTGTTCGTGCTGGCGCTCTTCTTCTCGCCCCTGGTGCGCATGGTCGGAGGAGGCGTGGCGCTGGCTGGCGGGGGCTTGCTGCAGCCCATGACCGCACCCGCGCTCATCGTGGTCGGCTGCTTGATGGTGGGGAGCATCCGCAAGATCGATTGGCAGGACCTCACCGAGGCGTTCCCGGCTTTCCTGGTGATGGTGGGCATCCCCTTCGCGTGGTCGATCGCCGACGGCATCGCCTTCGGCTTCATCAGCTACCCGGCGCTGAAGCTCCTGACCGGCCGCGGGCGCCAGGTCTCGCCGCTGGTCTGCATCCTCGGTCTGGTGTTCGTGGCTCGTTACGTCTGGCTGTGACGCCTGCGCGGGTCAGGTCGACAGGGCTCTGGCGGCGAGCTCCTCCGCCGCTGGTCCCACCTTGATCTCGACCGCTGCCGCCGTGACGACATAGACGCGGATGTTGTTGCTATCCGGGTCGACGGGAAACAGGAAGAAGCCGGCGCGACCCGGCTGGTAGGACAGCGTATAGCCGCACATGAACTCGCCGTCGCGGAATCTGACGGCGATCTTCTTGCCCTGCGTGGAGGGCACGGAGGCGTCGAGGAAACCGCTCAGACTGCTGCGCGACGGGTCGCCCGTCAGGCTCTTGACGACGAAGATCGCCTTCAACTGGTCGCAACGCACCTCCGCGGGCGTCCCGCCGTCCGCCGGGATCAGGTGGAAGCTGGCCCGGTTCGGCAAGAAGTCCTGCGTCGTTCCCTTCAGCACCTTCCCGTCGGCGAAGCGCGCCACCACGCGTATGAGTTCCGGCATCTCGACCCTCCTCGTCTTCCCCTGTTATCGGAGATGTGAGGAGGAGGTTGAGTTCTATCCCGACCGGCTTCCGGCAGGACAATCGCCGCCCTCGCCCGACACGGGCGCCGCAGGGACGCCCGGGGATGCACGGCGCCGGGCACCACCCCATCGGCACGGATCAGGCTGGCGGCGGGGCGATCCCGCCCAATGCGCCTTGGCCGGTCCGGGCCAGGACCGATTTCCAGAAGATGCCCTCCGGCGGAACCCGCTTCCTGCCGAGCACCACCAGCGGCAACGGCACGAGCACGTATTCGGTGAGCCATTGGCTGATCATGAAGTCGGTGTAGCCGGCCATGGCGTTATCGACCGCCAGGGCGCCCAGGCGCTGGCCGAAAACGATATCCGAGGTGCTGGGCTCGATCGAGCGCAGCACATGCCGCGGTTCGTTGCAAAAAACGCGGTACTGCCGCCAGAATGTATCCTGTCTGGCGAGCTGGCGGATGTCGTGCTCCAGAACCCGCGAGACGATCTTCAGCCCCGCTTGCCGCAGATCATCCGGAGTCTGGCCCTGCACGCGCCGGTTCGCGCGCAGGTACTTGTTGACAGCCTGCTTCTCCTGGTCGCTCAAACCCACCACCGGATTGTCGAGGTAATCCGCGACGTCCAAAGGAATGGCGGTTTCCGCCATCAGGATGATGGCGTATGCCTGCCGCCCTCTCGCCTGCAGCTTGTGGCGGATGCAGGCGGACAGCTCCCGCAGGGTGAACGGCACTTCGGGGATGAGCGCGGCGTCGCAGACCCCGCTGGCAAGCGCCGCATAGCTGACCACGAAACCCGAATCCGAGCCGAAGAGCTGGATGATGCCCAGGCGCGGATTGCTGCTGGCCTCGGTGTGCAGATTGTACACGAATTCGCGCGCCTTCTCCACCGCGGACAGAAAGCCAAAGGCCTGCCATACCCACAGGATGTCGTTGTCCATCGTCTTGGGGATGCCCACCACGGACAGATCGCGCATGCTCGCATCGAGGGGCCGCATCGTCTCGGCGTACTGATAGATCGCATGCGCGGCGCGCATGCTCCCGTCGCCACCGATCACATAGAGTATGTCCACGCCTCCTGGCGCGGTGAGCATCCTCACCAGGTTCGTCAGCAACTGACCGCTGCGGGCGCGGGCCTGTGGCGTCGAGGCGTCGATCAGCTCATCGAGACGCGAGGTCCCGATGATCGACCCTCCCAGATCAGCCGTGCCCATCACGGCCTTGGCGCCGTTGCCCCCATCCCGGGATAGCAGAACGAAGTCGTTCAGATGCAGACCGAGCAGGCCGTTGCGGTAGCCGCGGATCTCCAGCGCGAGCGCCGGCCCTCCGGGGCCGCCGTGATGCTGTTGGTACAGCGCGTGGCGCAGAACGATGCCCTCGATCACGGCATTGATGCCAGGCGCTATGCCCCCCGAAACCAAGATGCCGACGCGCAGCTGATTGCCTCTTGGATACCTGAGAAATTGCCGGGGCCTGGCCTCCGGAAACGACAGGCCCAGCTTCATCAAACAGCGCGCGTGAGGCGATGCGGAGCCGTCGGCGATGATCGGCTGATGATATTCGCTGCGCGTGTCCACGAGGATCTGGGGATCCATGGGCTGATCCCGGTACTTGCCTATCAGTTCCTCGGGCACAGGATTGGGCTTGTCCGCCCGGCGCTTGACAGGGACGGGCCAGGTCTGGGGACATCCCTGCTGCAGGCGATGCGGCTGCAGAAGTCTGCCGCCGCCAGCGGCATACTCCTCGATGATCTTCTTCTCGTAATCGAAGGGGTAGCCGATGGGCAGACCATCGGCGGGAAGCCATGCAGTCCGACCCAGAAAATGTTCGACGATGGCGCGCGCGCAGTCACAGGCCACGTCCTCGTCGAGAAGCGACGCATCAGCCTCTTGGTGCAGCCGGGCGGGGCTGTATTGTCCTGCGGCGCCCAGCAGCTGCAGCGACGCCGGCAACGGGCAGGCTCCCGGGAGGCTGACCAGGAAGCACGATGTGGCCAGGGGATGGCGATTCGGCGCCTTGCAGAAAGCGGCGCACTCATCGATCTGCACCTGGCCCAGGTCGCGCCCCAGGAACATGACAAGCCGATCCGCGTCGCGCAGCTTGCCGCCCACCATCTCGGCAAAATCGTAATTCTGGCGATCCCCCGCATACGCATAGGCCGTGATCTCGGCCTGGCGATTCAGGTGATAGCAGACGCGGTGCACGAGGCCTTCCGGCGAGGAGTGGCTCTGATCGAAATGGTAGGACAGGAAGATCTGCGGCATGGCGACCTCGGGGGACAGAAGCGAAAGGGCACATGCAGCCGCGGCGCGGAGAGCGCCTCGGCGCGAACTATACCAGTTCGGCGTGTGAATGACAGCCCTTCTCGCCCGGCGGCGGGAGCGCTGAGCAGGTTGACCTCTGGCGCCCGGTCTGGCAGTCTGCGCCATGGGCGGGCCAGCCGCGATGCGTGCCGGCGTGCATCCGCATGACAGCTTCTTGGAGTCGTGTGCCGGCATCGCCGGTCCGCGCGCAACGGCCGGCGGTGCGAGCGGCCGGAGTGCGGTGGCCCAGGGGGGCGAAGAGGGAGGGGATTCAAAATGAGCAGCACCGTGGACCGGCGCTGGCTGCGCGGCCAAACCCGGAAATTCGTGCAGGAGAGGCCCAAGTACGAATTGCTGGCGCGCACGCTCAGGCTCGTGCTGGAACAGATTCGCGACCGGCACGCGCCCCTCTGCCTGGTCGACACCCGGGCCAAGACCATCCAGAGCTTCGTGGAGAAGGCCATCCGCAAGCACGAGAAGTACCGCGAGCCCTGGCGACAGCTCACGGACCTGGCGGGGGGACGCGTCGTCACCTACACGCGGACCGAGACCGAGGCGATCTGCCGTTGGCTCGAGCGCGAAGAGGGGATCACGATCGATTGGCGCAACTGCCTGCACACCCAGCAGCGATTGGGAGTCGGTGAGTTCGGCTACATCGCCTCGCACTACATCGTGCAGCTGACCGGACCGACGGTGATGGGCATCAGCATCGATCCAGGCTTGCGGGGTTTGAGGTGCGAGATCCAGGTTTCGACCTTCCTGCAGCACGTCTGGGCCACCGTCGGTCACGATCGGATCTACAAGTCCAACCTCAGGATCCCGCGCCAGATCGAGCGCAAGTCCGCGGAGACGGCGGCGCTGCTGGAAATGGCCGACGCCGCCTTCGACGCCACGGCGGCGTCGCTCGATCGCTATCAGCTCGCTTTCGAGGCCTCGCTGCCGCCGCAGAAGCTGGCGCAGGAGATCGAACGCTGGCAGGCGGTGCTGGCGGCGGATCCGCACGGCCGCTCGCGGGATGAGCTGCTGCACCGGATCGGCCGTCTGCACCTCGCGGCGGCGCGCGCCACCACCGCCTATAACATCATGAGACCTCTGGCCGAATCGAAGCGGGCCGATCTGCGGCGGGAGCTGGGCCGTGCCGCCCTCCTGGCCGGCAAGCTCGACGAGGCCCGCCGCCATCTGGCGGCGGCGATCGCACTCGACGACAAGGACTGGCTGACGCACAAGTGCATGGGCGACGCGCACCTCGCCGGGGACCCGGCCGGCGCGCTAGCGCACTACGTGAAAGCGCACGAGCTCAAGCCCGACGAGCCGCAGTTGCTGTGTCCCCTGCTAGAGTGCGATCTGCGCGTGAAATGCGACAGTCGTGTGCTGCGGCTCATGCGCGGTTCGTTGCAGGCGGGGATCGAGGAATGCCAGCGCCGCATCGAACTCCAGGTCCATTTGCCCCAGGCTTATTTCGAACACGGGCGGCTCGCGCTCTATCTCGACCCGGCCAGGCCCTACGACGCCATGGCCGCGTACGCGCGCGCCGTGGCCACGTGCCGGCACTGCCAGGAGCTCGAGGCGGAGCTGGCCGCGGTCCAGCGCATCATCGAGGCCCTGCAGACCGGAGAAGAGTATGGCGAGTTGGAGGAATGCGAATCCCTGCAGGGTTTCATCTGGGTCAGGGAGTTCATGCGGGTCGCGCTGGTGGCCAAGGCGCGCGCGATCGTGCGCGACCCCCTGGCCGAGGCGGCGCTGCCCAAGCGGCTGCTCGCCGCGGCGCGGCGCTGGCAGGATGGCCGGCTGCTGGCGGGAATCGCCACCCCTGGAAAACCGTCGACGTTCGCAGAGCCCATCCTCATCGTGGCCGGTGGGTGCGCGCCCGAGGCCCAGGACGACATCCGCTCCTGCCGGAGCCTGTTGAACAGGGCTCTGAGAGGATTCACGGGCACCGTGATTGGCGGCGGCACGACCGCCGGCATCAGCGGCTTGACGGCCAGGATGCTGGGTAATATGCCGGGAGTGACGTTGCTCGGTTACTTGCCGGCCAGCGAGCACCGGCCGCCGGAGGATCGCATCGCCAGGGCGTATCAGATCATCGAAACACGTGGCTGCGGCTACACGCCGCTGGGCCCGCTGCAGACCTGGGCCGACCTGTTGCGGGCGGGAGTGGCGCCCGAGGATGTCCACGTGCTCGGGGTCAACGGCGGCGACCTGGCAGGCTTCGAATACCGCCTGGCGCTGGCGCTGGGCGGCGTCGTCGGCGTGGTCCAGGGGTCGGGCCGGGCGGCAGAGCGCATGCTGCCAGACCCGTTCTGGCAGACCGCGCACGCCTTCGCGCCCTTGCCGCGCGACTGGGCGACCATCGCGGCCTTCGTGAACCTGGCCTGGGCCAACCCCGCGCCGCGCGTGGCCCGTCAACTGGCCAGAGCGGCCCGCGGGGCGCACGAGCGCTACCGGCGGGAGAACATTAGCAAACCCGGCAAGGTGGCCGACAACCTGCTGCCCTGGGGCAAGCTGCCGCCGCCGCTGAAGCGTTCCAACCTGCAACAGATCGCCTACGCCGCCGTCATCCTGCGCCGGGCAGGCTTCGCCGTGGTGCCGCTCAAGGGATTCGCGAAGGCCCCGCCGCCGCCGCCGCCGGCGTACGCGGACAGACTGGAGCAAATGGCCGAGATGGAGCATGGACGCTACAACGCCGAGCGCCTGAGCAGCGGCTGGCGCCTGGGCGACACGAACGACGTCCAGCGCCGCACCAATCCCACCCTCGTGCCGTGGTCCGAGCTGCCGGAGCACATCAAGGAGTACGACCGCCTCGCGGTGCGCGCCTGGCCTGATCTGCTCTGGCGGGCCAGACTGCGGATCGTCCCGGCGAAGCAATGACGCCGGCGTCCCGCGAGAGACCCGGGCTAGATCTCGTCCACCTTCGGCGCCGGCGGCGCCGGCGGCAACGGTGTCTCGCCCGGGTCGCGACCCGTCTCCAGCACGGTCTTGATGCGGATGTAATTCAGATCGAGCAAGGGCATGAAGATGTGCAGCATGCGTCCGAATTGCTGCTGCGTGACCTTGCCGTCCGCCACCATGTGGTCGGCGTACATCATGATCTCGCCGTCGGCGGGATCCCAGCCGAACTTCACCAGCCGCAGGGCGAAATTCAGGTCGCCGAGCAGGCGCCACACCGCCTGGGCGTGCGGGTGATCGGCCGGACAGCGCAGGTACTGCATCGAGCGAAACTGGAGAAACTGCCCCTCGTTGAACAGACCGATGGTCATCTGGTAGAAGCCGAACTGGCCGGTGCCTCCCAGCATGATCAGCGGGCGATCCGGCGCCACGAAGTACTTCAAGCCTTCGTTGTCGAGCAGCTTCTTCAGGTCTTCCATTCCGATCGCCATGCCCGCTCCTCTCTGCGTGTCCGACCGCGCTGTGCGGCTGCCGCCGGGCGCCGCGGCGGGCGCCGGGCGCCTCGCGGCCGCAGCCGGTTCAACGCAAGCGTATGACCAGTTCGCCCCGACGGCGTTCGCGCTCCGCGACGCCCACGATTCCCGGCAGAGCGCCGACGGACTTCTCCCCAATGATCTCGAGCAGGACCGATTCGACGCCGCTCATCTCGCCGTGCGCCTCGGCGACTCCCAGTTGTTCGACCACGCGATGCCGCAGCATCGTGTTGAGATGCCGGGCGCCCAGGCGCGGCTGCCATTGCGCCGCGAGATGATCGACCAGGGCGGCCGACCAGGCCAGCCGCAGGCCCCGCTCGGCGGCGAGGTCGCGCAGCGCGGCGAGCTGGCGCTCGAGGATCCGGCGCACCACCTCGCCCTCGAGCCCGGCGAACAGGAACGAATGCTCGATCCGACCCAGGAATTCCTGCCCCAAACCGCGGGCGAGCAGTTCGCGCTGGAGTGCGCCCTCGTCGATGCGCGGCGCCGCGGACCCGGCGCTCCCGTCCGGATCGAAGCCGAGCGCGCGGCGATCATAATCGCAGCCGACGTTCGTGGTCAGGATCAGATAGGACCGGCGAAAATCGAGCACGTAGCCGTCCACATCCTCGACGCGCCCCTCATCGAAGATCTGCAGCAACAGGCGGCCCAGTCCCGCGTCAGCCTTCTCGAACTCGTCGAACAGGACGATGGCCTGGGGCAGATCACGGATGCGCGACAACAGGCCGCCCTGGCCCCGCGCGTAGCCGACATAGCCTGGGGGTACACCCAGCAGCCGGTTGATGATCGGTCCGCTGTCCGATCGCGAACCCTGCAGCGTGTTGCAGTCGATGCGAAGCAGGCTCTGCCGGCCGTTGCCGAGGATACCCGCGAGCAGCAGCGCGGTCTCCGTCTTGCCCACCCCGGTCGGACCGGCGAAGAGGTAGACGCCGCGCGGGCCGCCTCGGCGCCGCCAGGACCCCAGTCCGGCGACGAAGGCCCGCGCGATTGCGCGCAGCACATCGTCCTGACCCAGGATCCTCTCGCGCAGAGCGTCGAACACGCCTGATTCCGTGATCCGTTCGGGTCGGACCAGACCGTGGCCGATCATGTCCTGCAGCACCTGCAGCAGCGCCTCCTCGTCGACCTCGGGTCGCGGCGGCTCGGCGGTCAGGCAATATGCGCAGGCCTCATCCAACAGCTGGATGGACTTGTCCGGTTGTGCGCGCGACGGCAGGTGCTCCTCCGTCAGCTCGACGAGGCGATCCAAGATCTCGGCCGGGATGCTGATGGCGGCATAATGCTGCTGCAGCCGCGGCAGTCTCGCCTGCAGGATCCGTCTGGTCGCCGCCGCCGAGGGGGGATCGAGGCGTATCACGGAAAAGCGCCTCGCCAGCGCCTGATCGGGCTCGATGAAATGCCTGTACTCGTTGAGCGTCGTGCAGCCAATGCAGACGATTTCGCCCCGCCCCAGGGCTCCTTTGAGGGTTTCGTTGGCGTCGCTGAACGGTCCGCGCGCGTGCACTCCGCTCTGGAAGAGCGAATGGACCTCGTCCACGAACAGGATGATCCGCGGGTTGCGGCCCAGGACATCGAGCAGATTCTTGATCCGCTCCTCGTATTGGCCGACCAGCGACGCTCCGGCGCGCAGAAAGGCGGGCGAGAGCTCGAAGATGTCACAGTCCCGCAGACCGGGCGGCAGGGCGGGGTCGCCGGCCGTCAGGCGCCTCGCCAGCTCATAGACCAACGCCGACTTGCCGGTGCCGGGGTGGCCGATGATGAAGGCGTTGCGCCGGCGCATGCGGCTCAGGGTCCGCACGAGCGCCTTGAGGGGTTTATCCAGTTCCACGAGGCCGGGCGAAGGCAGATCGACACCCGTCAACAGGCGTCCGTAGGAGCCGAGCGCCTGGACGGCTTCCCGGCGGGCCACGCTGCCGCGCCACCCTCCATCCCCGAAGCCGCCGCCCGCGGGAGGCGGGCTCGCGCCCCCCGCCCCCGCCGTCAGCGCTTCGATCTCCTGACCGGGCAGGCCGCGCTGCTCCAGGAATCTCCGCCCGGCCGCGCTGCCGGCCAGCAGCAGGAAGAACTCGCGCGGTCCCGGGGCGGGCGCGCTGTTGAGCGCCTGCTGCAGGAGCGGCCGCAGCGCCTCCGCCACGGGCACCTTGGCGAGCGGCGTTTCCCGCTCCGGCTGCGGCTCGTGCAGGTACGCCCGCAGCTGCGGAAACAGCGTCTTGACCTCGGTGGCGTGGTAGAGCGCGTCCAACAGCAGGCCGACATCCAGGTTCTCGCCCTGGCGCAGGACGCGTTTGGCGAGCGTGATCGCCTGTTCGCAGCGGGGATCGAGCCTCACATCTGCCCCGCCAGATCATTCCGCCACGGCAGGCCGGCGCGCGGTGTCGCCGGAGCGTGGGCGATGTCGTTGGCGGGGAAGCCGGCCGTGATCAAAGCCGCCTCCGGCCGTTCATTCATCAGCCCGTCGGCCTTGTCGTGGTTCAGCCTCAGGCCCGGCAGCGTCTGCATTCCGTAGTCGGGATTTCTCATCGTCCAGAGCACAGCCGCCGGCAGGGTCGCGTCCGCCGGTAACCGCATGAATTCCATGTCGCCATGCCTTTCGGTGATGCTCTCGTCGCGCCGCCGATCCGCCGGCCGTCCGGCCGACGCCAGCGTACCACATGGAGGGGGCGGCCGTCCCGCCCGCGATTGCCCGACCCGATCGATCCGGCGGCTTTGCGGGCGGCGCGGGCCGCCCCCTCCCCTGCGCACGCCTGCTGGCGATGCGGCCCTCCGGTTCAGGACACCAGGGCCGGTGGCTGGCGCACCTCGTCTCTCTCGACGGCGGCGTCGGCGTCCGCCGGCCCCCCCCTAGCGACGCACGCCAGCAGATCATCGAGTTCGCGGCGTGCCAGCGCGACGAAGGCGCTTGTCTCGCCGGACGCCTCCTCCGGCGCCGCTTCTGCAGTTTCAGCGCGCGTATGCCATTGAGGCACGGCCTGCCAGCGGCTGAACTCCCTTTGCCGCCGGTAGAAGCTCCAGGCCCGCTGGCCGTCCAGAACGCCATAGGGCACGAGATTGAGCAGATTGTCCGCCACCATGGCCCATCCCAGCCAGCTCAGGATTTCCGGTCGAATCGCCGAGACGGCGTTTCCCGTCGCGAACAGCAGGGTCATCGATCCTGCCGCCGCGGCCAGCGCGCCGGCCAGCGGTCCGGCCACGATCATCGTCACGCGGCCCCGCAATCCTTGGTTGCGAATGTTCGTGCAGCCATAGCCAGGCAGCACCATGACCCGCCGCACCAGGTGGCCCGCCTTGCGCGCGAACACCACATGGCCGGCTTCATGCACAGCCACGTTGAGCCAGAGCAGAACGACGGCCGCCGCCATGGCCTCCAACTCGACGCCGGTCTTGTGCAGGCCCGCAAGCATGGAAAGTGTGATCGGATAGAAGGCGTTGATGGCCGGCCGTCGCAAACGGATACCCCGGCGAGCCCGCCAGCTCGGCAATAATCGTTCGTCCATGGCTGTCCCCCTGTTCCCCGGATACTCCGGCACGGTAGGAAATCGAGATACACCTCAGTATACATTCTGGGCTGCTCCAGGTATACACTGGCGAAGGCCGGGCTATTCGCTGACCTGCCCCGATCACGAATTCGGCGATCGCACTCAGGGCACGGCGCCGCGGCACGCGGCGGCGTGCAAACACTCTGGCCCGAGCCATACCCCTTGCCGGCGCCGTCCGGTCTCGCTACGCTCCCGCAGCGCCTGCGGTCTTGCCACTCGTCGATCGCGAATGGGGGGAAGTTCGTGAAAAGGCAGCATCGAGACGCAAGTCCGCCGGCACCGTCCCCGGCTGCGGCCCACCGGGGCGGAATACGTTGGTGGCATTTCGCCCTTCCGGCCGCGGTCATCTTCGCGCTGGGCTTCCACGGTTTCTGGAAGTGCGCCGGTTCCCCTCTGCGTCTACAGGATCAACTGGACTGTCTCTACCTCTCCTTGCAGCTGTTCTTCTTCGAGTCGGGGATGGATTGCCAGGCTGATCGGCTGCCCTGGACGCTGCAGGTGGCGCGACTGCTGGCGCCGCTCGTCCCCATCACGGCCGTGGTGTGGGCCTTCCTGGGCACCATCCGTGACCGCCTGAGGCTCAGCCGGCTGGATGCCATCCGCGGCCATGTCGTGGTCTGCGGCCTCGGCCGCAAGGGCGTGCAGCTGGTCAGGGATTTCCGCGCCAGCGGCATCCCGGTGGTCGCCATCGAGCTGGACGGCGACAACGATCACGTGCGCCTCTGTCGAGACCAGGGGGCTCTGACGCTGGTCGGGAGCGCGGTCGATGAGGCGATGCTGCGGCGCGCCCGCGTGCCGCGAGCGAAGAGCATCGTCGCGATCAGCGGCGATGAGGGGTTGAACGTCGAGATCATCTTGGCCGCCCATCGCGTCATGCGGGCGGAGAAGAAACGGCGGCAGGAAACCGTCACGGGCTTCGTGCACATCATCGATCAGAAGCTGTGCGCCCTGTTCAAGGAGCACCTCGTTTTCACCGACCGCAACGACCGTCTCGAGGTGCGTGTCTTCAACATCCACGAGAGCAGCGCTCGTTTCCTGTTCGAAGAACACCCCCTGGACTGGCAGCCGATTCCGCCCGCCGACACGCGCGCCGTGCACCTCATTTGCGTCGGCTTCGGACGGACCGGAGAAGCGGTGATCCTGCAGGCGGCCCGTATCGGGCATCTGGCGAACGGCCGCAGGCCGCGCGTCACCGTGATCGACCTGGAGGCGGAACGGAAGGCCGGCGGATTCTGCGGCCGCTATCCCCGATTCACCGAGATCTGCGAGACAGCCTTCCTGCCCGGCGATATCGCGGACATCGCAATACTGCGGGAGGTTCGCCGCATCGCGCACGACCCTTCCGTCCTGCCCACGCTCGCGATCTGCATGAACGACGACGCCAAGAATCTCCTGACCGCGATGCACCTGCAGGAGTTCGTGGGCGAGGAACGCATGCAGATCTGCGCGCGGATGATGGAGGTAACCGGCCTGACCTCGCTGCTGGCGCCCGCGGGCGAGGCCGCCGGCCGCGCGGCCGTCATCCACCCCTTCGGCATGGGGAGCCGTGTCTGCACCTACAGGATGCTGTTCGATCGGCAGCAGGACGCGCTGGCCGAGGCGATCCACGAATGGACGCGGCGGCAGCGACCCGGCCCGGATGGTTCCGGAGAGATGTTCGCATCGCCGCCGTGGTCGCAGCTCGCGACCGTGCGGCAGGATGCCTTCCGCCAGCAGGCGGATCACACACCCATCAAGCTGCGCGCCGTGGGTTGCCGGCTCGCGCCCCGCGACGCCTGTCCGAATCCGGTGACGGGATTCGCCGACCAGGAAACCGATATCATGGCCCGCATGGAACACTCGCGCGAACGCGCCGCAGACCTGCTCGGCCCGTGGGCGCGCGGGGACGCCGCGGGCGATTCTCGGTCAGGACCGGCGCTGGCGGCCTGGGAGGATTTGCCGGATGGCGACCGATCTCGCAGGCGGGCGTTCGTGAGGGCGCTGCCGGATTTGCTCGGGGCCGCGGGGCTTGCCGTCTGCCGCACGGCGGACGGTCCCGCGAAAAGCGGCTTGCCATAGCCGGCTCGACCGATGGGCGCAGCGGGGGCCCGCCGCCTCGGGCGCGGCGGAAGCACGCCGCCGGCGGCCAACGCACCTCGCGACCGGCACTGGCACGGTCCGCGGACTGGAGGTTCGCCATGGAGCTTGATCAGCCACGTCCGACCCCAGTCCCGATTGTGCGGGCTCTCGTGCCGGATGCCGCGGGCCGGATCCTTCTCCTCAAGCGGGCCCACACCGGTCACGGCGAGGGAAGGTGGTGCCTGCCCGGGGGCAAGATCGACTACGGCGCCACGGTCGAGCAGGCGCTGGCCCAGGAGTTGGCCGAGGAGACCGGCCTGCAACTGACGGCAGCGCAGTTCCTGTTTCTGCAGAACAGCCTGCCACTCCGATCCGGGGGCATGCATTGCATCAATCTCTACTTCGTCTGCCAAACGCGCGGTGAAGTCCGCCTCAATCGCGAGTCGTCGGCGATCGCCTGGATCACGGCCGCTGAGGCGGATGCCTACGACATTGCCTTCCGCAACGACGAGGCCGTGCGGCGGTACTTTAGCGGCGGCGCATGAAAACCTCAGCCGCGCGTTGTGCGCTGCGATCCCTCTCGCCCGCGGAGCAGGCTGTGCAGATGCGCTCTGACGCATGGCCCCGTAGCATGACGCGATGATGATGCCGGCAGAGAACGTGTCTCGCCAGGCCACATCCCACGCCAGAGACCTCACGCGCAAGGCGCAGGGGGATAAGTGGCCGCGTGCAGTGATTCATCGCCTCCCCGATCCCGGCCCGCGGGGCTGTCACGGCTCCCGCGCGAATCTGTCCTCCAAGGCCGTGATCAGGGCGGCGTCGCGGCCGTAGATATCGTCGCGGAACTGCAACACGCCCTCGTCGTCCCGCCAAGCCGTCAGGTAGAGCAGAACGCACGGCACCGGCCGGCGCAGCGGTACGGTCAAAGTGCGGCCGTCCGCGATGGCGCTGTCGATCAGGGCGGGGGTCCAGACGCCCCCTGCCGCGAGCCAGCTGGGCGCGGGCAGTCCGGAATTGGCTGACTGAGGGGCGCGCGGCGTCGTGCGTTGCGGAGCGAAGGGCTGCGCCGGCGGCAACGGCTGACCCGCTAGCAAGAGCGCGGCCAGACCCAGCGGATCCTCCAGCCGCACGCAGCCCGAGCTGGCGGCGCGGCTGGCCCGCGCGAACAGACCGCGGCTGGGCGTGTCATGCAGGTAGATCTGGTGATCGTTGGGCAACATGAACTTCACGCGGCCCAGCGGATTCTCCGGCCCAGGATCCATGCGCACGAGAAGGGGCAGGCGGCGCGCGCTGGCACGCGACCAGTCCACCGTTTCCGACGGGATTTCGACACCGTCACGGTCTATCAAACGCAACCCGCGACGTGCCAGCGCCGCCGGGTCTCGCCGCGCTTCCGGGATGATCTCGCGTGCAAGAATCACCTCGGGCACTACCCAGTCCGGGTTGAAAACCAGGTATGTCAACCGGGCGCGCAGCGCGGGCGTCCGGCGCTGCGGCCGGCCGACCTGGGCGCGCGACTCCCACGCCCGCGTGCCGTTGTGGCTGAGCCAGGCCCTCTGGTCCGGGATGTTGACCCCGATATGGGGCCCGTCCAGGTCGCGCAGCAGCCAGCGGGCACGCTCCAGGTTGGCCCGTAGCTGGTCGATGCGTTGCTGCAGCGTGAAGGCGAGGGCGGCCTGCGTGCGAGGTCCGACAGCACCATCGTCCTCCAGCCCGTGCCGGCGCTGGAACGCGCGCACCGCCTCGGCCAGTTCGGGGGCGTAGACGCGCGTGGTGTCCTGGCCGCCGGTCCACTCGCCCGTCGCGGCGAGGCGCCTGCGCAACGCCGGCACCCGCAGATAACAGCCTCCCGGACGCATGGTCGGCCCCGCCGGCACGCGCGGCCATTCGCCCGCGGCGGCGGCGCCGCGCAGCTCCACCAGGGCCTCGCGCAGCCCTTCGTACAGTGGGTGCGCCGGCCTCGCCGCGGCGATCACCCGATCGATCCCGCCGGCGGCGAGCAGCGGGCCCAGCGTATCGGCCGGCGCCGCGGCGCCCGCGGCGCGCCGCAGGTTCCAGCGCGGCAGCGGCGGCACGCTGTCCGCCGTCGCCTCCACTTTGCCGTACCGGGTGTGCGACCAGATCCGGACCAGCGCGTCGGTCAGGATCAGATCGCGGTCTATCAGCACGATCGTCGGGGGCGGGATCTGCTGCTCCCCGGCGATCTGCGCCAGCGCATCGAGCGCCTGCAGGTGGTAATCCTGCGGATCCAGACCATCCTGATCGGCGACCCGGATCGCCCCCAGCAGTTGCTGGGCGCGCGCATCGTCCCAGAGGCGCTGGAAGCCGGCGTTCTCGTACAGAGCGGGCAGCGCCGTGCGCGACGAGAGCCAGGTTCCGCGCAGGAATAGCGCGCCGTCCTCGCGCAGGGCCTCGCAGCGGGCGCGCAGCAGTTCGGCGGCCGGATCGGCGCCGGCGGCTGCAGCGGCGCCGGCGGCTGCAGCGGCCGGTGCGGCTGGCGCCGGCTGTTCCGGTGCCGCTGCTCCCATCGTCAACCGCGCCGTCAAACTCAACGACAGCGCCCATGCCGCCGCCGCGCCCCGCAGCGGATTCAGGGCCCTAGCCGGCGAGCGGCGCGCGCCGAGGCCGGCGGAAAATGCCGTCGGTCCGTTGGCGGCACCGAGTCGTCGCATTGTCTCCATCTGTGTCCCCTTCGCCCGCCAGGACGGCGCGGGCTAGTCACCCTCAGCTTACACTTTACGGGCGCGCTGGGCCGCGCCTACTTTCTGCTCGAAGCCGAAGGGCGGTTTGCGGCCGTTGACGGGCGGCGGGTTCGGCGCTTAGTCTGACCGCGGGAGGCCGCCTTGACCCGACGCCCGGCGCTTGGATTGACCACTCGCATCCTGATAGGCCTCGTGCTGGGCGCGGTTGTGGGCTTGTTGCAGCATCTGCTGCTGCCGCCGGCCTTCAACGAGCGCGTCGTCCGCTACCTGCACGATCCGCTCGGCCGCCTTTTTCTCAACGGCATCCGCCTGTTGGTCGTGCCGCTGGTGCTGGTGTCGCTGACGCTGGGCACCGCCGCCATCGGCGATCTCCGGAAGTTGGGGCGTATCGGCGGGCGCACGCTGGCGATCTATCTCGCCACCACCGCCATCGCGATCTCTCTCGGCTACGGTCTGGCGTCCCTGGTGAGACCGGGCGAGGGGCTGTCGCTGCCCGTGGCCGTCGATTTCCAGGCCGCCGCGCCGCCCGCGGTCGTCGACCTGTTGGTCGACATCGTACCGACCAACCCGGTGCGTTCGCTGGCCGAGGGCAACATGCTGCAGATAATATTCTTCGCGCTGCTGGCCGGCCTGGCAGTCGCCAGCATGCGTGAACGCGCGGCGCGCCTGGTTTCCGGCCTGGAGATCGCCGACCAGGTGATCCACCGCATGGTGCGTATGATCATGCTGTTCGCCCCCTTCGGCGTCTTCGGCTTGATGGCGCAGGTCGCCGTCTCGCAGGGGTTGGACGTCTTCTTGCCTCTGCTGAAGTACATCGGCTGCGTGCTCGGGGCGCTGGCGCTGCACGCTGCGCTGACCTACCCGCTGGCCCTGGTGCTGCTGGCGCACCTCAGTCCCCTGCAGTTCTACCGGAACGTTCACCCGGCGCTGATCGTCGCCTTCACGACCAGCTCCAGCAACGCCACGCTGCCGGTCACGATGGAGGTTGCCGAGACGCGACTGGGAGCCCGCGAGGCGGTCAGCTCCTTCACCCTGCCGCTGGGCGCCACCATCAACATGGACGGCACCGCCATCATGCAGGGAGTCGCCACGGTGTTCATCGCCGGGGTCTACGGCATCGACTTGTCGGGCGCCGACTTCCTGAAGGTGATGCTGACGGCGACGCTGGCTTCGATCGGCACGGCCGGCGTGCCGGGCGTGGGACTGATCATGCTGTCGATGGTGCTGACCGAGATCGGCCTGCCGGTCGAGGGGATCGGCATCGTGCTTGGGGTCGATCGCTTGCTGGACATGACCCGCACGGCGGTCAACATCACCGGTGACCTGGCCGCCACGGCCATCGTGGCCAAGGGCGAGGGCGAACTGGACACGGCGGTCTTCAACCGCCCCAACGAACCGTACCGCGTCTGAGGTTCGCGGTCGGCTCAGCCGCCCTGAGCACGGCCGCCGCGCAGGTGAAGTCGTGCCGCGCCGTCTCCCCGAACGGCTATTCATGATATCCTGTGCCGGCATCATGCTGTGACAGGGCGCTTTCGGCGCCGCCGACATCATCGGCTATCGTTTCAGGGATACGGGACCGCAGCCTAACACTCCCCACCGCGGCCGCGACCGCCGCCGTCGCACGGAAAGCGCCCTGCATGTCCGCCTGGCCGCACCATCCCTCCTTCCTCGCCGCCCTGACCGCCGCCGCCTGGTGCGCCGCCCACAGCCTCTGCATCGCCCCCGGGATCGAAAGTCGCCTGCGGCGTCTGCTGGGGCCGCTCCAGGCCTACAACCGACTGCTCTATGTCCTGGGAAGCACGGTCAGCGTCTCGGTGCTGCTGTGGTGGTGGCACGGGATGCCACAGGTTGTGCTGTGGCGCTGGGAGGGCGGCTGGGCTGTCCTGCGATGGGCCGCCCTGTCGGTCGCCGCAGTGCTGGCGGGCGGCGGCGTGATGGCGCATGACAACTGCGCCTTCCTCGGCCTGCGGCAGATCGCACAGCAGAGGCCCGGGCGCGCTCCGGCGCCGCCCTTGCTGCGGCGCCACGGCATTTTGGGACGAGTCAGGCATCCCTATTACGGCGCCGGCTTGTTGGGGACCATCTTCCACGCCGACGTCGGCGACGTCGGCCTGGCGTGGCGCGGCGTCTTCGCAGCCTATTTCGTGATCGGCGCCTCGCTCGAGGACCGCAAGCTGCGCGCCGATTTCGGGCCGGCGTACGATGACTACCGGCGCGAGGTCCCCGCCTTGCTCCCCTGGCGGCCGCCGCGGCGCCGTTGACGCGCGCCGGCGAAACACGCCCGCGAAACACGCCGACGAAACACGCCCGCGGTTGCCTTGCGCCACCGCATCTGCTAAGCATGGCGCTTCCACCATCCAGCCCGGACAGGAGCCGCATGAGGTCGTTCTGGTCAGCCCTGGGCCGCGCCGCCGCGCGCGCCTTCAGCAGGTCACTGGACATCGTCGAGGTCCTGGGCAACAAGCTACCGCATCCCGCCACGCTCTTCGCGCTGCTGGCGCTGCTGGTGGCGGTGGCGTCTTGGCTCTGCCATTTGCTGGGGCTGCAGGCCACCCACCCGGTGGAGCAGACCACGATCTCCGTGCAGAGCCTGCTGGGAGGAGACGGGCTGCGCTGGATCTACCGCAACGTCACCCACAACTTCGTCAACTTTCCGCCGCTGGGGTACGTGCTGGCGGTCATGATCGGCATCGGCGTGGCGGAGGGCTCCGGGCTGTTCGCGATCTTGATCCGCGCGCTGGTGCTCAACGCCCCGCGGCGGCTGATCACGGGCGCCATCGTGCTGGCCGGCATCATCTCGCATCTGGCGTCGGAGGCCGGCTACGTCATCCTGATCCCGCTCGGCGCGATGATCTTCCACGCGCTCGGCCGCCACCCGATGGCGGGATTGGCGGCGGCCTTCTGCGGCGTCAGCGGAGGTTTCGGCGCCAACTTCCTGATCGGCTCCGTCGATCCCATCCTGGCCGGCCTGTCGACCTCGGCGGCGCAGATCCTGCGTCCGGAGATGGTCATCAACCCCGCGGTCAATTTCTACTTCATGTTCGCGTCGGCCGTTCTGGTCGTGCTCCTGGGCACCTGGGTCACCGAGAAGATCGTCGAGCCGCGGTTGGGGACCTACGGCGGAGCGGCCGAGCGGATCCCCGTCGACCAGCTGACCCCGCGCGAGGAGCGCGGCTTGCGCCTGGCGGGCTGGGCGCTGCTGCTGACCGTGATGCTGCTGCTGGCGTGCGTGGTCCCGGCCGGAGGCCTGCTGCGCGATCCCGCCACCGGCTCGGTGCTCCACTCCCCCTTCTTCGACGGCCTGATCACGGCGATCCTGGTCTTCTTCTTCATCCCCGGCCTGGTCTACGGCCTGGCGGTCGGCACGATCCGCAACGACAAGGATGCCGTCAAGCACATCACCCACTCGATGAGCGGCATGGCCGGCTACATCGTGCTGGTGTTTTTCGCCGCGCAGTTCGTCTACTTCTTCCGCTACAGCAACCTGGGGCTGATACTGGCCATCAACGGCGCCGAATCGCTGCGCAGCATCGGGCTGACGGGAGTGCCGCTGGTGGTGGCGTTCGTGATGCTGTCGGCGTTCATCAACATGTTCATGGGCAGCGCCTCGGCGAAGTGGGCCATCATGGCGCCGGTGTTCATCCCGATGTTCATGCTGCTGGGCTACCACCCGGCTCTGACGCAGGCCGCCTTCCGCATCGGCGACTCGGTCACCAACCTGATCACGCCGATGATGAGCTACTTCGCGCTGATCGTGACCTTCGCTCAGAAATACGACGATCGCTACGGCATCGGCACCATCATCTCTACCATGCTGCCGTACACGATCATCTTCACGCTGTTCTGGACCCTGCTGCTGATCGGCTGGATGCTGGGCGGGCTGCCGCTCGGCCCGGACGGACCGCTGCACCTGGAAATGCTGAGGACGGAGCCGTGAGGAGCGGCGCGGCGGGATGCGATCGCGGGCGGTCGGAACCGGTCGGACGGAGCGCTAGAACAGCCCCCGGAGCATAAGGGCGAAGCCGAGCACGACCAGCGGGATCCCCACGGGCAGCGCCACCACGGTGAAGATCAGGACCAGCCCGGCGATCATCAGCACCAGGCCGAGCACGATCCCGACCAGCCGGCCGGTCAGGCGCAGCACGAAGGCGAGCAGTTCCCAGACCGCGACCAGCGGCCAGAGGATCCAGGGCGTGTTCTTCTTGGCGCTGGCCATGGCGATCCTTCCCGCCGGGGGTGGAGGCGCCGTCCGTCCGCGGGGCCGCGGGCAGCCGGATGCCCCGATGATATCGCCAAGACGCGGGACACGGCAATCGGGTTGCGTTCGGCGCACGCAAGGGCCGGCGAGACGAGCTGGCCCGAAGTCGCGCGGTGAACCATTCATGGCGGGCGGACCGGTCGCCAGCGTCGATCCGGCACGTGACACCTTATAATCCTTTGATATTTAGTGACTTAAGAAAATATCGCCGGAGAGGGAATTAATAGGATAAAATATGTATTATATATACTACAATCCCCTGCACCCCTGATGGGGCATGCCCCACAGTCGGAAGCCGCTCCACCCAAGTGCTGGAGGATCAACCATGCGAAACTTCGCAATTCTATTCGCCGCCGCCGCCTTCGCTATACTGGCGGGCGCGATACCCGCGAGCGCCGAGATGGTGTTCACGGCCGTTCTGAGCGGCGCCCACGAGGTGCCGCCGAATCCCTCCCCGGCCACCGGCAGCGCCACCCTCACACTCAACGACGACCAGACCGAGGTGGCCTACGTCATTGAATTCGAGGGCCTGACAGCTCCCGAGACCGCCGCCCATTTCCACAACGCGCCCCCGGGCGTCAATGGGCCCGTGATGTTCCCGCTTCCCGCGGGCAGCCCGAAGATCGGCACCTGGCCGGTCACGGCGCCGCAGGTCGCCGAGCTGCTCGACAACCGCGTCTACGTCAACATCCACACCAGCAATTACCCCGGCGGCGAGATCCGCGGGGACATCAGCCTGCAGTCCGTCTCGGGCCAGGACGCCAGTTGGGGCCACATCAAGAGCCTCTTCCACTGACATCTACCCCTGAGGGCCGGCGGGCCGATTCCCGGCGCGGAGTCGGCCCGCTCCGCCCTGCTAGCCTCGAGCCCGCGGTCGCATATATCACATTGTCACAATATGTTATAGATTCGAATGCCCTTGCCTGCGAGCCTCGGCGAGGTTACGCTGGGCGAAAACTCGGCGGGCCCCGCGATGGGGCGGGCCGCGCCGGGGGGAAAGGAGCGGCGCATGGCGCAGAAGCCCGACCAGGGATGCGTCTCGCCGGCGAAAGGACCGCTGGCCGGCGGCGGCGCGGGACGTGAGAAGGCGGCGCCCGAGAGCGGCGCCGGGAAGGAGGAGCGCAGGATGACCGCCACCGTGGGCAAAGAGGCTCCGGACTTCGAGGCGAGCGCGTACGCCAACGGCAGCTTCGCCAACATCAAGCTGTCGGACTACAGGGGAAAGTGGGTGACCCTTTGCTTCTACCCCGGCGACTTCACCTTCGTCTGACCGACTGAACTGGCGGCGGTCGCCGCCAATCATGATCAGCTGGTCAAGCTGGGCGTCCAGGTGCTCGCCATGAGCGCCGACAGCCGTTTCACGCACAAGATCTGGCAGGAAGAGGAACTGTCCAAGATGGTGGAAGGCGGCGTGCCGTTTCCCATGCTCTCGGATGCGGGGGGACGCATCGGCATGGCCTACGGCGTTTACGACGAGGACGCGGGCGTGGACATCCGCGGCCGGTTCTTGATCGATCCCGACGGCGTCATCCAGGCCGCCGAGATCATGACGCCGCCGGTCGGTCGGAACTTCGCGGAGCTGACCCGCCAGGTGCAGGCATACCAGCGCGTGCGCGAATCGAAGGGATCCGAGGCGACCCCTGCGGGCTGGCGCCCCGGCGAGCCCACGCTCAAGCCGGGTCCCGACCTGGTCGGCAAGGTGTGGAAGGTCTGGAAGCCGAAAAAGGAATGACAGGAGCGACGCGCGACGCAGCGCCAGCTCTCTCTCCGGCGCCCCGCCTGGCCACGCCCGGGCGGGGCGCCACTCCGTCCGGCCAGTGCCGTCGCCCTGGACGCGCCGGCGCCTCCTGGCCTAGATTCTTGCCCAGAAGCCAGCCAGAGCGCCGCGACCCGGGCCGGGGACGCTGGCCGCACCCTTGCAGGAGGTGCCCGCATGGATCGCCGCCGTTTCCTCGGTTGCTTCACCGCCGCCGGTCTGGCTTCGACGTTGTTGCCCGCATCGTTGCGGGCGCAGACCGAGCCTGACGAAGCCGTAACCCGGGAGATGCTGGGCGAGGTCGAAAAGCTGCTGGGATTGAGCTTCACCGACGCCCAGCGCGATCTCATGCTGGAGGACCTGGCGGAGACGCGCGGCGCCTACGAACGCCTGCGTGCCGTTCCGCTGGCGAACACCGACCCGCCGGCGCTGGGCTTCGATCCCCGCCGCGGGGGAGAGCGCCCGGCGCAGGGCCGCCAGCGGCCGCGCTGGCGCAAGGTGACGGCGCCGCCGGCGCCGGCGGATTTCGAGGAGCTGGCTTTCCGCCCCGTGGGGGAGCTGGCGGCGTTGCTGCGCGCCCGCCGGGTCAGCTCGCGCGAGCTGACCGAGATGTATCTGGCTCGGTTGAAGCGTTTTGATCCCGCGCTGCACTGCGTGATCACGCTGCTGGAAGAGCGCGCCCTGGAAAGCGCCCACCGCGCCGACGAGGAGCTGGCGCGCGGCCGCCAGCGCGGTCCCCTGCACGGAGTCCCGTACGGCATCAAGGATCTGCTGGCCGCGCGCGGCGCCCCGACCACCTGGGGGGCGCGCCCTTACGGCGGGCAGGTTCTCGATCTCGACGCGGCGGTGATCGAGCGGCTGGACGCCGCCGGCGCGGTGCCCCTGGCGAAGCTGTCGGTCGGCGCGCTGGCCTGGGGCGACGTCTGGTTCGGTGGCACGACGCGCAACCCCTGGGATCTGGCCCAGGGCTCGAGCGGGTCGTCGGCCGGCTCGGCGGCGGCGGTCGCCGCCGGCTGCGCCGCCTTCGCCATCGGCACCGAAACCTACGGCTCGATCGTCTCGCCCGGCACGCGCTGCGGGGCTACCGGCCTGCGCCCTTCCTACGGCCGCGTCAGCCGTCACGGCTGCATGACCCTCTGCTGGTCGCTCGACAAGATCGGTCCGATCGCGCGCTCGGCCGAGGATTGCGCGCTGGCCTTCGACGCCTTGCGCGGCGCCGATCCCCGCGATCCGGACACGATCGACGCGCCTTTCCCCTACGACGCCGAACTGGACGTGCGCAGCCTGCGCGTCGGCTATGTCGAGAGCGCCTTCGCCGCCGAGCGCGACCACAAGCGGTACGACGACGACGTGCTGGACGCGCTGCGAGGTCTCGGCCTGCGCCCGCGCCCGCTCGAGCTGCCCGATCTGCCCGCCGCCGAGATGATGTCGGTGATCCTGATGGCCGAGGCCGGAGCCGCTTTCGACGCGTTCTCCCGCGGCGACCTGGACGACCAGCTGGTGCGACAGACGCGCGACGCCTGGCCGAACGTCTTTCGCCAGGCGCGTCTGGTGCCCGCGGTCGAGTACGTGCTGGCCAACCGCATCAGGGCTGTCGCCCAGCGCCGTATGGCGGCGCTGCTGGAGGAGGTCGATGTCATTGTCTCGCCCACTTTCGGCGGCAGCGCCCTGGCGCTCACCAACCTGACCGGCCACCCCCAGGTGGTCGCGCCGTCCGGATTCCTGCCCAACGGCCGCCCGGTCAGCGTCACGTTCATCGCCGGGCTCTATCGTGAGGACCTGGCGCTGGCGCTGGCCGGCGCCTACCAGGCGGTCACCGACTGGCACCGGCAGGCGCCGCCCCTGTTCCGGCCGGGCGCGCCGACGCCCGCGCCGGTCGAGATGGCGCCGGCGGAGCCGCAGGAGGGATGACCGCGCGCGCTCAGTGCCCGATGCCGTGCACCATCAGCAGCAGGTGTTCGGCGCTGCGCAGGATCTCCGCCAGGTGCTCCTCGACCGCGCGCACGCCGCCCGGCAGCGTGTAGATGATGGTGCGGCCGGCCACGGCCGCGACCCCGCGGCTGAGCAGCGCGGCGGGATTCGCGGGTCCGTGCTTCTGGCGCACGGCCTCCATGATTCCCGGCAGCAGCTTGTCCGCGAGGCCGCAAACAACGTCGGGCGTGATGTCGCGAGGCCCCGCCCCGGTGCCGCCGGTGGTGACGACGAAGTCGACGCCGTCGGCCCTGGCCGCTTCCAGCACGCGGCGGATGGCCGTGACGCGGTCGGGCACGACGGCCGCGGCGAATTCCGGATGCCAGGGACGGCCGCGCAGGAACTCGGCCAGCAGCGCGCGGGCGCGCGGGCCGCTGCGGTCCTCGGCCAGGCCCGCGCTGACCCGATCGCTGACGGTCACCACCAGCATGCGCAGCGGACGCGGCCGGTGCTCCACCGCGTCGCCGGGCCGGATCGTCCCCTCAGCGGCCACGCGCAGGAAGACGCCCCGCTCCGGCATGACGCAACGGCCGGTGGCGGCGGAGATCGTGCAGCCGGAGTCATGGCAGACTTTCCCCAGCTGCGTGACCTCCAGCTCCGCCTCCCCCGCGACCAGGCGATCCAGCGGGGCAAGACGCGAGGTGTCGAGGCCGGCGGTGATCAGGTTCTCTCCGAAGGCGCCCGGCGGATAGTCCCGCCCCGTCTGCCGGGCGAATTCGGCCACCGCCTCCGCCGCCAGCAGGCTGAGCTGCCGGTGCCACGGACCGGCATGGGCGTCGCCCCGCAGCCCGTCGCGCGCGACGAAGGCCGCGGCGGCCGGCGTCTTGGGCGTGCCGCGCGCCGGGGAGATGTTGACCGCGACGATCCGCATGCCTGCCTCCGCCCGCGCCCAGGTCTCGCCGACGCTCCCCGCGCCCACCGACCGCGCTGGCTCGCGTCCGGCGAGACATGCTACCATCGGCGTCCCGGAGGTTAACGCTTGCGCGAGTCGGATGCAACGCGCCGGACGGACGAGGAGCTGGCGAGACGGATCGCGGCCCTGACCGGCTGGGCGCCGCCGCGCCCGGTGCGCGTGACCGCCGACACCAGCGACGCGATGAACATCGCGCGCGGGCAGGTTCTGTCGCTCGGCGGACGCCGCTATGTCGTGCTGGGGCACGCCTACGAGTCGCGCTTCGGCATCCAGGATCAGCCCAAGTACTGGGTGCTGCGGGCGCTCGACCTGGAGAGCGGCGCCGCCAAGATCATCAAGACCGTTTTCCACGAGGAATTCATCGCCCGCATCGGTCCGCTGCGCGTTCGCTGCTACCGCAGCCCCGAAAAGGAGAGCCGCGTGCTGGCGCTGGTGCGCGGCGACGCGCGCTTCATGCAGGGCGAGACCGTGCGCGACGCCGGCGGCGACCTGGTGCGCGTCATCGATCACATCCCCGGGCCCACGATCTACGAGCACGTGATCGCCCAGCGTCTGCCCCACGCCGAATACTTCCACACGGAGGTCCCGCGGCTGCTGCGGGGCCTGCTGGACAGCATGGCCGCGATCCAGGGGTTGCACGACCATGCGCTGTGCCACGGCGATATCCGCAACGACCATCTGATCATCGAAAGAGGCAGCGGCCGCCTGCGCTGGATCGATTTCGACCTGACCCAGGATTTCAGCGACTTCGACATCTGGTCGATCGGGAATGTCCTGGCCTTCATCATCGGCCAGGGCATACAATCGTTCCATCAGGTCATGCAGTCAGCGGCCTTTCCCGACGCCGTCAAAGCTTGCCTGACGCCGGCTGACGGGTCGGCCTTCTACGAGTACCGCGTGATGAATCTGGCAAAGCTGTTCCCTTATATCCCCGCGCGGCTGGGCGCGGTGCTGCGGCGCTTCACCGCCGGCACCGAAACCTACTACTCGCGCATGGACCAGGTGCGCGCCGACGTGGCCGAGGCGCTGGCTTGTGGATTCCCAGGCGCGCCCTGAACGCCGCCGCGCGCGCGCGCCGCGGCGGCGGGGGAGACGCGGCATGAAGACTGTGATCGTGGGCGGCGGACGAGGATGCCGAGCGATCCTGGACCTGCTCGAATCCGGGCATCTGCGGGAATTGGACCTGGACATCGTTTGCGTCGCCGATCCCGATCCGCACGCGCCCGGCCTGGCCCACGCGCGCGCGCGCGGCCTGAGCGTGGTGCCGGACCACCGCAACGCGCTGGCGTTGCCCGGCGTGGAGCTGGTGCTCGAACTGACGGGCGACGCCGACATCTTGGCCGAGATCTATCATGCGCTGCCGCGCGGCGTGCGCGTGATCGACCACGTCATGGCGAGGGTGTTCTGGGACCTGGCCAACCTGGAGCAGTCGCTGCGGGAGGAGTTGCGGACCCGTGCCGCGTTGCAGCAGCAGCTGGCCGCCGACCGTCGTCGCGCGCAGGAGATCCTGGACAGTCTGCCCGACCTGGTGCTCGTTCTCGACGCCGACAAGAGGGTGCGTCTGGCCAACGCGCGCTTCGGCGAATTGACGGGCATGCCGCCGGAGGCGGCCGTCGGCCGCGGCTGTCGGGACGTGTTCTGCGCGGGACAGATCGATTATGACTGCCGCGAAAGCGTTTGCCCGTTCGACCGGGCGATGGCGGAAGGTCGCCCGGTGTCGGTGATCGTCGAACGGCGGAGCCTGGGCGACGCCTTCTACGAAATCACGGCCTGTCCGCGGCGCGACCCCGACGGCCGGATCCGCGAGATCGTCGAGACCCACCATCCCGTCACGGAACGCATGCTGCTGCGGCGAGAAGTGGAAACCTCGGAAAGGCGCTTCCGCCAGTTCATCGATTCGGCGCACGACATCATCTCGATCAAGGACCGCGCCGGGCGTTACCTGGTCTTCAACCAGGCCTCCGCCGCGCTGTTCGGCCGCGCGCCGGAGGAGTTCCTGGGCAAGACCGCCGCCGAACTGTACTCGCCCGATATCGCCGCGCTGATCACGCGGCACGACCAGGAGGTGATGCGACGCCGGGAGCACGCGACCTATCTGGAGCACTATCGCATAGAGGGCCGGGATCACTACTTGCAGACGGTCCGCTTTCCGCTGCTGGATTACCGGGGCGAGGTCGAGGGGGTCTGCACGATCGCGCGTGACGTGACCCAGGAGCGCAGATTGCAGCAGCAGCTGCTGCATTCGGCCAAGCTGGCCGCGGTCGGCAAGCTGGCCGCCGGCGTGGCGCACGAGATCAACAATCCCCTGACCGGAGTCCTGGCCTACGCCGAGGATCTGCGCGACGACGCGGCGCCGGACGATCCCCGCCGCGCCGATTACGAGGTCATCGTGCGGGAGACCCTGCGCTGCCGCGACATCGTGCGCAACCTGCTCGATTTCGCGCGCCAGGAGGAGCCTGACATCCACGCCGTGGATCTCAACGAGGTGGTGCTGCGCGCGCTGGCTCTGGTCGAGAAGCTGCCGCGCTTCCGCAATCTGGGCCTGGAGCGCCGCCTGGCGCGGGTGGCGTTGCCGGTGGCGGCCGACAGCCGGCAGTTGCAGCAGGTGCTGCTCAACCTGCTGATCAACGCTTGCGAGGCGACCGATGGCGAGGGCCGCGTGATCATCACCAGCGAACGCCTGGCGGAGCAGCCGCGTGCGACCGTCTCGGTGGCCGACACCGGCCCCGGCGTACCCCCCGAGGCGCGTGAGCGGATCTTCGAGCCATTCTTCTCCACGAAGCAAACCAGCGGACTGGGGCTGGCGGTGAGTTGGGGCATCATCGAGCGGCATGGCGGCGCGATCGAGGTGCGCGATCGTCCGGGCGGTGGCGCCGATTTCCGCATCACGCTGCCGCTGGCCGCCGGCGATTGAGCGGCGCGGCCGCCCGCGCGGGAAAGGAGGCATGATGCGCGGCCAGGACCAGCCGCAGAAGCAGCGCACGTTGCTGTTCGTGGACGACGAGCCGGTCGTGCTCGACAGCGCGCGCAAGCTGCTGCGCAAGGACCTGCTCACGGTCGAAACGGCCGCCAGCGCCGCCGAGGGTCTGACGCGACTGGAGCGGGGCGGCGTCGACCTCGTCTTGACCGACCTGATGATGCCGGTCATGGACGGCTTGCAACTGCTCGAGGTCATCAAGCAGCGCTGGCCCGCCCTGCCGGTGGTGATGGTAACCGGCTACGCCACCATCAGCACGGCGATGCAGGCCATGAAAATGGGCGCCTTCGACTACGTGGCCAAACCGTTCACACGCGCCGAACTGCGCGGCATCGTGCAACGGGCCTTGCACCTGGCGGCGGAGATGGACGAGGCCGCCGTCGCGGCCGATCAGGCGGCCGGCGCAGCGCCGGCGGCGGGCGGCGGGCCGAGCGCTCCGCCTTCGGGATTGCGCACTCTGGGACGCAACAGCTGGCTGATGATGCAGGAGGATGGCAGCGTGCTGATCGGCGTGGAAGCGGGGTTCGTGCGCGGAATAGGCGTCATCCAGGATCTCGACCTGCCCTCGCCGGGCGACCGTCTAGCGCAAGGCGCGGTGTGCCTGCAGATCTTCTCGGCTGACCTGCGCACGCACGTGATCTGGTCCCCGCTGTCGGGCACCGTGCTCGAAGTCAATCAACGGCTGCACGCCGATGCCGCGGCCGCGCTCCAGGATCCCTACGATCAGGGGTGGCTGCTGCGAATCCGGCCCAGCAACTTCGAGTCCGAACGCCGGGTCCTTGGTCTATGAGGCCAGTCCGGCCGCACCGGGAAAGGAGCGCCGTGATGGAACACCGTCAGCGGGCCGGCGGAAGGCTGGCCCTGTGGCTCTGCCTGCTGTCGCTGGCGCCAGCGGCGGTCGCCGGCTGCGACCGCGCCGACCGCCAGCGCGCCGCCGCCTGCCGCGACGTCGCGGAGCGGTTCGGAGCGCGGCTGCGCGCCGAACTGCAGCGAGCCATGCAGGAGGGCGGACCCGCCGCCGCCGTCGACATCTGCCATGAAGTCGCGCCGACCATCGCCGCCGAGCTGGCCGCCGAAACCGGCTGGCGCGTGGGCCGCACCAGCCTGCGCTGGCGCAACCCCGACCACGCCCCCGACGCCTGGGAAGAAGAGGGGATGCGCGCGATGGCGGCCGAGCTGGCCGCGGGCGCGGCGCCCGGCGATCTGGAGCGCCATGAGTTGGTCACGGCGGTCGACGGGCGGCGCTACTTCCGCTATCTCAAGGCGATCCCGACCGGCCCGGAGTGCCTGCGTTGCCACGGGGCCCGGATCGACAGCACGGTGGCCGCGCGGCTGGGCGCGCTCTACCCCGACGACCAGGCGGTGGGCTTCCAGGCGGGCGAGCTTCGCGGCGCCTTCACCATCACGCAGCCCCTGCCTCGCTGACACGACGCCGCGGGAACCTTTGCCCGGATGGCGGAGTATTGCTCTGCGCACCCCCGGCGGCCCGGGCGGACGTGTCCCCCTGAAAGGAGCCCATCATGTCGCGGATCCCCTGGAATTCCCGTGCCACGGCGCGACCGGCGGCCGTCCTGCTGGCCGCGCTCGTCTTGGCCGGCGCGGCGGCCGCAACCGCCACCGCTCAGGAAGTGAAGAAGGAGAAGAAGCTGAAGCAAGCCCAGCAGGCTGGCTGGCTGGGCGTGCAGCTGCAGGAACTGGACGGCCCCGTGGCCAAGGCGCTCGGTCTGCAGCCTGGAGCGGGCGCGCTGATCAGCGCGGTGGAGAAGGACTCGCCCGCGGCGGCGGCCGGCCTGGAGGAAGGGGACATCGTGCTGCGGTTCGGCGGCGCCGAGATCAAGGACACCGGGGACTTGACGAACCGCGTGCGGCGCGCCGCGCCGGGCGACGCCGTGCCGATCGTGATCAGACGCGGCGGGGTCGAACGCACGCACAAGGTCACGCTCGGAGAGCGGCCGCGCGAAAGCGGCAAACGGCTGCTGCTGCGCGGAGGTGACGGCGAAGCCTGGCGCGATCTGATCCGGCGCGAAGGGGAGGGTCCGCTGGCCCGGTTCTTCGAAGCTCCGGACGGCCCCTTCCTGGGCGTGCAGTTGGGATCGTTGAGCGAGCAGCTGGGCGATCACTTCGGCGTCGAGAAGGGGCGCGGCGCGCTGGTCCGCGAGGTCACGCCCGATTCGCCGGCCGCGCAGGCCGGCCTGAAGGCCGGCGACGTCATCGTGGCGCTCGACGGCGAGCCCGTGGAAACGCCCGCCGACGTCCGCCGCGCCTTGCGCAAGGCCGACCCTGGCGACACGGTGGAGATCACGCTGCTGCGGGAACGCCGCGAGCGCAAGCTGACCGCGACCCTGTCGGAGCCGCCGGACAGCATCGACCTCGGCGGCGACGACATCAGAATCATGCGCTGGCACGATGATCTGGCGTCGCGCCTGCCGCAGGACTTCGACCTGCAGCGACACCTGAGTCCGGACCGCAAGGAGATGGAGACCTTGCGCGAGGAGCTGCGAGCCCTGCGCGAGGAACTGCGCGATCTGAAGGACCGGATCCGGGGCGAGCGGCGCTGACCGCGCCGGAAGGACGCGGGCGGCCGGCGGGGGGCCCACGTGACGGCCCCCCGCCTCAAGATGAATACCCAAGGCCATCGGTTGTTAATAAACAAATCGTGATGATTTTGTAGCTATCAACACGGACCTTGTGTTAGAATGGAAGTCGTCAAGCGACGATTCGAGCAACACGGGGCTGCACGTTAAGAACCCAATCAGAAATCACCAGACGGAGGTTGGACATGCGGTTCAGGAGCACAATTGTCTACAAGCTGGCACTGCTGCTGACGTTCCTGGTCGCCGGGGCGGCCGGCACGGCACAGGCCACGCACATCACCTCTTTCGACGGCTTCGCCAACTGCGAGGGCTGGACTGCCAACGGCACCGTGCAGTTCCGCAACTGGCCATTCCCCGTCACCTACGCCCTGGTCGACTACACCGTCGTCCTGTCGCAGAACGGGTCGCCCGTCGACACCCACAGTGGCCAGGCCACCGTGCTGGCCTCGTTCCCGCAGATCAACCTGATGGGCGCCTGGGGCGACCTGTGCGGCGACTACACGGTGGAAGGCGCGGTCGTGCTGACCACGCCCCAGTATCCGGCCGACGACGCCGACCCGCGCAACACCGCCACCTTCAGCGCCGCGTTCACCTGCGATTGCCCGGATGAGGCGTGCCACTTCACCCCCGGTTACTGGAAGAACCACGCCTCAGCGTGGCCGGTGACCAGCCTGACCCTGGGCGCCATCACGTACAACCAGTCGCAGCTGCTGGCGATCCTCAACACGCCGGTGGGCGGCAACGCCACCATCATCCTGGCCTATCACCTGATCGCGGCCAAGCTGAACGTCGCCAACGGCGCCAGCGACTCGATCCAGGGCGCGATCGACAGCGCCGACGCCTTGCTGGCCATGTACCCTGTCGGCAGCAACCTGCCGCGCCCCGTGCGCGCCCAGGCCCTGCTGATCAAGGACGAGCTGGCGGCCTACAACGAGATGGGCTGCCCGGACGAGGAGATGCCGGCCTTCAAGGCGGCGGGCGACTCCGGCGACCTGCAGGCCCAGGAAGACGCCCGCAGCTGGGGCGAGCTGAAGGCCACCTACCGGTAGGCCTGCCAAGGCGGATCGGCGCCGCCGCGCGGGCGGCGCCGGCCCCACCAAAACCACACGGAGATCGAGGAGGGCGTCCGGCGGGCGCCCTCCTTGCGCAGACGGGGCGGCAACGCTCAGGGCAGTCGGTCGAGAAAGCCGCGGAGCAGGCTGGCAAACGCCGCGGGCTGGTCGATGAAAGGCCAATGGCCGGACGGTTCGATCGCCGCCACCGGCACGCCCGCGGCCGCCAGCAGGTCGAGCGAACGAGCGCAGGCGCCGCCGGGCACGCCCGCGATGTAGAGGTGGGGCACGGGAAGGGCCGCCAGCCGCGCAGCCAGTCTCTCGCCGGCCGAGAGCGCGACCAGCTCGCCGCTGTGAGCGTGGAAGACGCGCGGATCGCACAGGCACAGGCTGGCATGGTAGCCGCGCTGCGCCGCATCCTCCAAACCGCGCCGGTAGACCGCGTCCTGCAGGCGCTCGAAGCCGCCGGACAGGAATGCGTCCAGCGGCTGCCGCGCCGCCTCGCCGCTGAAGACACAATCGTCCGCGGACTTGTTGCCGTCGACATCCACCAGGGCGCGCACGGCGCCGGGGTGCCTCTCGGCCAGCAGCAGGGCGGTCACCCCGCCCAAGGAGTGCCCGACCGCGACGACCGGTCCGATGTCCTCGCCGGCCAGCCAATCCGCCAGCAGATCTGCCTGGTCGGCCAGGCTCGGCGGCGGCATCTCCGCGGCCGGCCAGGGCGTGCGCCCATAACCGGGCAGGTCCGGCACGAGCTGCCGCCAGGGCGCCAGTTCCGGGCGGCCGGCCAGATGTTCGAAACACAGCCCCGATTCGCCCAGACCGTGAACGAAGAGCAGGACGCCATGTCCTGTCGGGTCGTCGGGGCGCGGGCCGCTGTCGCGCAGGTAGAGCCCGCGTTCCCATCTCCGGCCGGCGGCGGGCGGACCGCCGCCGCTCACGGCCGGCTCCATTCGGCGCAGAAGGCGCCCACGCTGGCGCCGAGCGCCTCCAGGTCGTAGCCCCCCTCGAGCAGGGCCAGCGCGCGGCCGCCGCACAGATCGTCGGCCAGCTCCCGCAGCAGGCGCGCCGCGTCGCCGTAGCCCTCCTCGGTGCACGTGAAGGCGCCGAGCGGGTCGCTGCGGTGGCCGTCGAAGCCGGCGCTGACCAGCAGGAATTCGGGCCCAAAGGCGCGGGCCGCCGGCGTCAGCTGGCGCTCGAGAGCCTGCAGCATCGCCTCGTCGCCGGAGCCCGGCGGCAGCGGCACGTTCAGGTTGCGCCCCGCCCCCGATCCTTCTCCCTGGCGGCCAGGATGCCCGGTGCCCGGATACGCGAACAGGTCGTGGCAGCTGAAGACGAACACCGATCCATCCTCATAGAAGGCCGCTTCGGTGCCGTTGCCGTGGTGGTAGTCGAAATCGGCGATCAGGACCCTTTCCACCCGGTGGCGGGTTTGGAGATGCCGGGCGCCCAGCGCCAGGCTGTTGTAGACGCAGAAGCCCATGCCCCGCGCCGGCAGAGCGTGGTGCCCAGGCGGGCGCACGGCGCAGAAGGCGCGCGCGGCCTTGCCCGCCATGATGGCGTCGCAGGCCGCCAACACGCCGCCGACGGCGAGGCGGGCGATGCGTTCGCTCTCGCGGCCGATCACGGTGTCGCCGGTGCTCAGGTGCACGGGCGCGGACGCTGCGGCGCACTCCCGCACGACCAGATCGACATAGGCCGGCGGATGCAGGAGGTGCAGATCCTCGCTGCCGGCCTCGCGGGGCGGCAGGGCGATGACCCGATCCGCCGGAGCGCACGCCGCCAGCGCCGCCGCCACCGCGCGCAGCCGGTCAGGCCTCTCCGGATGGAAGGGGCCGGCGTCGTGACGCAGGTAGGCTTCGTCCTGCACGATGGCAAGCGGCGAGGTCGCGGACATCTCCCCAGCAACTCCTCGGCGGCCGCGGGTCCAACGAAAGCGGTCGGCCGGCGGCTCCATATCATACGACAGCCCGCGGGCGGGGCCCATCCCCGGATGGTCGGCTTCCCTGGATGGTCCGCTCGCCGCCGCGCGGCGCGATCGCGGTTGGCGAGCGCGTCCTGCCGCGCTACCCTCGACGGCCGGGCCGCCATCGCGCCGCACGCTCCACCCGGGAGGCATGCCGTGTTCCGCCGCCGCGTCGTTTCGCTCCGCGCCGCCGTCACCTTCATCCTGGCCTGTGCCGGCGCCGGCGCGCCGGCCCACGGCGTTTGGGCGGCCGACCCCGCCGCGCACCCGCTGGCCGACTACCACGAGGGAGCCGTCTATCTGCCCCTCTCGTCCGGCGCGGCGGGCGGCGCCGCGGGCGCGTTCTACAATCCGGCCTCGTGGGCGACCAACGACCGCGTCGAGACCGCCTTCTGGTGGAACGATCGCAGCGCCCGCTCGGGACGGCTGGACAACTGGGGGTTGTCGATCGGCAGGCGCCTGGGGCTGGCCATGCAGCACCTGACCGTGCCGTCCCCTGGCGGCTGGCGGCGCGTGTCCGACTACCAGATCGGCCTGGCGGGCGGCGATCGGCGAGCCCACTACGGCCTGGCCTGGCGCTTCCCCGGCGCCAACGATGGGCCGACGCGTCGCGAACAGGCGCTGGTCGCGGGCACGATCGTCCGGCCGGCCCCCTGGATGTCCTGCGGCCTGTCGGGCGCCTTCTCGGCGCGCTCCCGCGCCCGGCTCGGCATCGCCGACCTGGCCGTGCGGCCATTCGGCGCGCCCTGGCTGACCCTGGGCGCCGACTACTCCTGGCGCGACGGCCAGCGCCTCAGCGGCGGTCGCTGGGGGGCGGGCGCCGAGCTGCGCCCCTTGCCCGGCCTGCATCTGGGCGTGAAGTTCCACGAAGCGGCCGCGCCCGACGATTATCGCTTCACTCTGCACGCCGGCGTGACGCTGGGCGGCACGGGCTGGCACGTCCTGCCGAGCTACGATCGCGCCGGCCGCCGCGACGCCACCGCCTTCCTGCTGCGCCTCGACCCCCCGCACCGTCCCCTGCCGCTCCCGCCCGGCCTGGGGTTGGATCGTCGGCCGCGCTACGTCCCGGTCGACCTGGAGAACCGCCGCCTCACCTATCAGTCCTACCGCTGGTTCGACGACAGGAACGTCGGCTGGCTCGGGCTGGCCCGCCATCTCCAAAGCGTGCGCGACGACCGCGGCGTCGACGGCGTGGCGATCAATCTGGCCGGGCTGCGGTCCCGTCCCTCGCTGGCCTGGGAGCTGCGCCGCGAGCTGGACGCTCTGCGCGCGGCCGGCAAGGAGGTGGTGGTCCACGCCGACCGCCTCGACCTGCTCGGCCTGTACATCGCCTCGGCCGCCGACCGTGTCACGCTCGATCCCCAGGGAGATGTCACCCTGCCCGGAGTCGCCCTCAGCCGCACCTACATGAAGGGCTTGCTCGACAAGCTGGGGCTTGGCTTCCAGGAGCTGCGCTACTTCCCCTACAAGAGCGCGGCCGAGGTGCTGGCGCGGGAGCAGATGTCGCCCGGCGAGCGCGAGCAGCGGCAGCGTCTGGTCGACGTGATCTACGAGACGGCTCGCGACGCCATCTGCGCGGGCACCGGCCTGACCGCCGCCGACTTCGACTCGCTGGTCGACGATGCCGCGCTGCTGCGGCCCGAGCAGGCGGCGGCGGCCGGGCTGGTCGACGGCGTGGCGCGCTGGCATGACCTGCCGGACTGGCTGCGGACCGAGCGCAGCGGCGCCCGTCTCGGAGCTGCGCCGGGGGCCGCCGCCGCGGCGCGGCGTTACCACGACGAACGCTGGGGCCGCCCGCCCGCGGTGGCGATCGTCTACGCCGTGGGCGAGTGCGCCCTGGACGAGGGCATCAAGGGGCGTGAGACCTCGGCCCATCTGCGCCGGCTGGCCGAGGACCCGGGCGTGGCCGCCGTCGTGCTGCGGGCCGACTCGCCGGGCGGCGATCCCCTGCCGAGCGACCTGGTGGCCGAGGGGATCGCGCACCTCGTCGCCGCCGGCAAGCCGGTCGTGGTCAGCCAGGGCGACGTCGCCGCGTCCGGCGGCTACTGGATCAGCATGAACGGCAGCCGCGTCCTGACCACGCCGCTGACCATCACCGGCTCGATCGGCGTGATTGCCGGCTGGCTGTACGACGACGGACTGGGCGACCGGCTCGGCCTGCGCGCCGACGGCGTGCAGCGCGGCGCCCACGCCGATCTCTTCGCGCCGCTGCGCCTGCCGCTCCTGGGCGCGCCGCTGCCCGTGCGGCCGCTCGACGACGGCGAGCTGGCGCTGGTCAAACGGCTGATCCTGGACATGTATGATGCTTTCGTGGCGGGCGTCGCCGCCGGTCGCGGTCTGAGCGCAGACCGGGTGCGCGAGCTGGGCGGCGGCCGGGTCTGGATGGGCGCCGACGCCGTCGCGCGCGGCCTTTGCGACGATCTGGGCACCCTGCCAGACGCCATCGCCCTCGCGCGCGAGCTGGCCGGCATCGCTCCGGACGCCGAGGTCATTCTGCGCGAGCACCCCCCGCGCCCGCTCTTCGCCTGGCCGAAGCTGCCGCTGCCCCTGCCCGGCCTGGGTGCCGTCGGCCGCGCGGCCGCCGCCGGCTTTGCCGCCACCCGCGCCGCCGCTGCCGGTGCCGCCGCTGCTGACACGCCGCCGCTCACACACCCCCAGCTGCCGATCGCCGGCCTGGACCCGCTCGCGGAGCCCGACCAGGATGCCGCCCTGATGTTCCTGCGCCGCGTGGCCGGCTCCCCTGCCCGCCCCCTTCTGTGGCTGCCTCCCGATCTGCTGCCCCCCGGCTGGGGTGCCGCGCCATGAGTTCGCCCCAGTGGTCGCAGGCGCGGCGCCGCCGGTCCGGCCCGCGCCAGCGCGCCGATGGCAACGCCAGGAGCTATCTGTGGCGAGACGCGGCGGCTGCGAAGACGTCGAAATAGCGTAGCAGAGAGGCGGCGGTGGACTGGTACTGGTTCTGGCCGGCCAGGAAATCGACCGTGACTTCGCGCGCGCGGGCCAGTTCGCGCAGGCGCGCGGGCGAACGGCGATGGCGCGGATCCGCGAGGGTCAGATCCAGGAGCTCAAGAGCGCGCTCCAGCGCTCCCTGGGCCAGACGTGCGTCGCGGTCCCGCCATTTCAGGGCGCGACCGACCTCGCTGCCCACGTTGCCGAGCTGTGCGGCTAGCGAAAGCTCCCACCAGCGGCCCGAGGCCAGCTCGCGATGGCGCATCTGGTTCATTCCTGGACCAGCCTTTCCACCAAGGATGCGATGCTCGCGCGCGTCGCCGCGTCGTCCACGCCGCGGGTTCGATTCCCGGACGACGGGCGCAGGTTGATCATGGAATCGAACTCCAGCCAGTCGCTCCCCCGGACATCCGGATACAGGTTGATGCCCCAGAGCGCCCGCTGCTGCGACCCACCCGCCAGCAGCTCCGCCTCCGCGTCGGCATGCATCTCCACATCCAGCAGCATGACCGCCCGCTCCAGATCGACCACCGCCTTGACCATCTCCCCAAAACGGCACGCCGCCAGGCCGCGCAACTCGGCCTTCGAGATCGGCGCATTCTCGGTCACCATTCTCATCTGGCGATCATCCTCAGAGTCCAAGGTCGCAGCTTCGAGCACTCCCGGCCGTCCCGCCGGCTGCAGCGCATGATAGCACCGTTATGCATGGCTGTGCAGCTCGGCCCTCAGACGGGGCAGCGCGTGCGGATAGCGGTCGCGGATGAAATCGACCAGCCGCTCGCGCACCCGGCAGCGCAGATCCCAGGCGTTGCCCGAGTTGGCGGCGCTGACCAGGGCGCGCAGCTGCACGGTGCTCTGGGTGACGTCGGTCATGACCACCTGGGCCACGCGGCCGTCCCAGCGCGGGTCGTCGGCCACGATGCGCCGCAGCTCCTCGCGCACGGCCTCGACCGGCACGGTGTGGTCGACGTGCAGGAAGACCGTGCCGAGCAGCTCGGCCGTCACGCGCGTCCAGTTCTGGAAAGGCTGGTCCAGGAAGAAGGTGATCGGCACCACCAGCCGCCGCTGGTCCCAGATGCTCACGACCACGTAGGTCAGGGTGATCTCCTCGATCCGTCCCCACTCCCCCTCGACGATGACCACGTCGTCGAGGCGGATGGGCTGGGTCAGGGCGATCTGGATGCCGGCGAACAGCGTGCCCAGCGACTTCTGGGCGGCCAGACCGACGATCAGCCCCAGCAGTCCGGCCGACGCCAGGATGCCGGCGCCCAGCTGCCTCACCTGGTCGAACGTCATCAGCACGCTGGCCAGCCCCAGCACCACCGCCACCGTGATGACGACCTTGCCCAGGATGTCGTATTGCGTGTGCACCTTGCGCGCCTGCAGATTGTCGGGCGCGGTCACGTCGAAACGCTGGGACAGCAAGGTCCGGCCCACGCGCGTGAAGGCGATCACCAGCCAGGTGACGCTGACAATCAGCAGGATGCTGGTCACTTGGGCGACCACGCCCGACAACGCTTCCGTCAAGGGCAGCAGCGGCACCGACATCCTGAGCACGAGCAGCAGAACGAGCAGTCGCGACGGACCGCGCGCGTGCCGTACCACGGCGTCGTCCACCGAGGTCTGCGTGCGGCGGACCATGCGCCCCAGCGCCGCGAACAGTACGGCATGCAGGACAAGCCCGATCGCGACATCGGCGGTCAGAACCAGCAGGACCTGCAGCGGGCCTTCGTCGAAGAGATTGAGCGATGTCATCGGCAGCCTCCTCATCTGGCGGCGGCGGCGCCGCGGCCGACCGCGCCGCGGCCGGCGGTGCCCAGGGCGCCGCGGCCGGCGCCTCCAGTCGGCCTGCACATCCCGCCGGCACCCGTATCCCTGAAGGTTAATGCGATGATGCTGATGGCGCCGGTCGCGTCCCGGCATATCACGATTCAAGCCGAAAACCTGATTCTCCGGTCAGCCGGGGCCACGGTCCGCCCTGAGCGCAGCTTCAGGCTCCCGTTTGGACGGCGGAGATGGGCAGGCAGGGCTGCAGCGCTGGATTCCGGGCTTGACCGATGGCATTTATTTGGCAATATTGCCAAATGCCCATCACCCGACAGCCCCATGCGCCAGGGAGACCGACCATGGACGACCGCACCCAGGCTCGCTACGAGGCTCGCGCCCGCGTGATCAAGGCGATGGCGCATCCGACGCGGTTGTTCATCGTCGACGAGCTGTCGCGCGGCGAGCGGTGCGTCTGCGAGCTGCAGGCCATGATCGGCGCCGACATGTCCACCGTGTCCAAGCACCTGGCGGTCCTCAAGACCGCCGGCATCATCGGCGACCAGCGGCGCGGAGCTCAGGTGTTCTACTCACTGCGCGTCCCCTGCGTGCTGGAGTTCTTCGGGTGTGTGGAGAGCGTTCTGCGCGCCAACGCGCAGCGGACCTTCGAGCTGGCCGGCTGAAACGCCTGCGGGCGCGCCAGCGGGAGCGGCGTGACCGCGGGAGCGGGAGCGGGCGCGGGCGCGCGCCGCGCGGGGAGCAACGTTGTGGATTGGCGCACGCAATGGCGGCCGCTCTTCTGGCTCTTGGTCGCGTTTCTGGCCGCCTATCATCTGCCGGTGGGCGGCCGCCGGTTCGACGGGGCGGTGCTGGAATCGCTGCAGCTGGTCAAGTCGTACGCGCGCGAACACGTGCTGCTCTGCCTGGTGCCGGCGTTCTTCATCGCAGGGGCGATCTCCAACTTCATCCGGCAAGGGGCTGTGCTGAAGTACCTCGGGCCGTCGGCGCCCAAGCCCCTGGCATATGGCGTCGCCTCGGTGTCGGGCTCGGTGTTGGCTGTCTGCTCGTGCACCGTGCTGCCGCTGTTCGCCGGCATCTACCGGTTGGGGGCCGGCCTTGGGCCCGCCAGCGCCTTCCTCTATTCCGGCCCGGCCATCAACGTGCTGGCGATCATCCTGTCGGCACGCATCCTGGGCATGGACATCGGCATCGCCCGCGCGGCCGGAGCCGTGTTGTTCAGCATCGTGCTCGGACTGGCCATGGCGGCGCTTTTCCGCCGCGATAACCAGCCGGCGGCTTCCCAGGCGCTCGCGCCGGCGAGCGACGGCGGCCAGCCGCTGCGCCGCACGGCGTCTCTGCTCGGTCTGCTCATCGCCATCCTGGTATTCGCCAACTGGGGCGCGGCCGACCGCGCCGGCGGGCTGTGGAACGCCGTGCACGCAGTCAAGTGGTGGCTGACCGGCGCCAGCGGCCTGGGGTTGGGGCTGGTGCTGGTCGCCTGGCACGGCTGGCGGCGGCGGGAGTTGACGGCGGTGGTTCTCCTGACCGCGATCGCCGCCGCCCTGTGGCCCGGGCGGCCAGTGGCGGCTTTCAGCGTCGCCGTCATCGCCTTCTCCGCGAGCGCGGCGCGCAACCGCGGCGAAATCGGCGCCTGGTTCGCCGCCAGCTGGGGCTTCGCCAAGCAGATCACGCCGCTGCTGCTGGGCGGCGTCCTGGTCGCCGGTCTGCTGCTGGGGCGCCCGGGCGAGGAAGGGCTGGTGCCTTCGGCCTGGATCGCGCGCGCCGTGGGCGGCGACGGCCTGGGCGCCACCCTGTTCGCTGCGGCCGCCGGCGCGCTGATGTATTTCGCCACCCTGACCGAGGTGCCGATCCTGCAGGGGCTGCTGGGCGCGGGGATGGGCAAGGGGCCGGCGCTGGCGCTGCTGCTGGCGGGACCGGCGCTCTCGCTGCCCAGCATGCTGGTGATCCACAGCATCATGGGCGGGCGCCGCACGGCGGCGTTCATCGGCCTGGTGGTCGTGATGGCCGCGGCGACAGGCTTGATCTTCGGCGCGCTGGCCGGCTGAGCCGCGCGCGCAAGAGGTGGTGCTCGGCATGCAGATCGAACCGATCGGCGTCATCCGCACGCCCTTCGCGCGTCAGGATGGCACACCCATCCAGCCGGCGGCGGCCCGCGGCGCTCGCGGCACGGTGGAGCTGCGCCCCGAGTTCAGCGCCGCCCTGCAGGATCTCGACGGGTTCTCGCACATCTGGCTCCTCTATTGGTTCGACCGCGCCGCACCCTACCGGCCGCTGGTCGTTCCCTATCTGGACGACCGCGAGCGCGGCCTGTTCGCCACCCGCGCCCCCTGCCGGCCCAACCCGCTGGGCATGTCCGTCGTGCGGCTCCTGCACATCCGCGGCTGCACGCTCGAGGTGGCCGACGTCGACATCCTCGACGGCACGCCGTTGCTCGACATCAAGCCGTACGCCCCGCGCTTCGATTGCCTGCCCGAGGCCAGGGCCGGCTGGCTCGACCGCTCCGCGGCGCAGACGGACCGGGCCGATGGACGTTTCGCCGGCGATGGGCCCGCCGGGGAAGGACAGGACTGATGTCCACACGCCGCGCCACGCAGGGTTGGTTGCCGCTGATCGGCGCCTTCATGCTGCCAGGGGCGGCTGCGCTCACGATCGCTGTCAGCGTGCAGCTGTGGGTTCTGGCGGCGATTCCGATAGGGTTGCTGTTCGGCTTCTTCCTGCAGAAAGGCGATCTGTGCGGCGCCGCGGCCATGAGCGAGGTGCTGCTGATGCGCGACGCGCGCAAGCTGCTGGGCGTGTGGACGGCGATCGTGGCGGGCATGGCCGCCGCCGCCCTGTTGGAGCTGCTGGGCTGGGCGACGCTGGCGCCCAAACCGCTGCAATGGCAGAGCGCGCTCGTGGGAGGGGTGGTGTTCGGCGCCGGAACGGTGCTGGCCGGCGGATGCGTGAGCGGCTGCATGTTCAAGGCGGCCGCCGGGAACATCAACTCGATGGCGGGACTGGCAGCCATCCCAATGGGGGTGGCGATGGTGGAGTACGGACCGCTGAGGCAAGTCAACGCCGTCCTCAAGACGCGGGTCGTCAAGACCGACGCGGGCGACGTGGTGAGTCTGCCGTCCGTGACGGGCATCCCGCAATGGGGATGGGCGCTGTTCTTCGCGGCGGCGACCGTCGGCGGCGCGTGGTGGTGGCGCCGCCGCCGGGCAGGCGCCGGCGCCGGGGCGGCCGCGCCGGGATCCCCCCTAGCAGTCTGCCCTGCTGACGACGCGGCCGGCTCGTCCCGTTGGGCGCGCGCGCTGCGACAGCGGTGGCGTCCCTGGCAGGCCGGCTTGGCCATCGGCCTGCTGCTGCTGCCTGCCTATCTCTCCTCCGCCGCCAGCGGCCGCAACTACCCGCTGGGCGTCACGCACGGCATGTTCCAGATTCAGCAGCTGCTGGCCGACGGCGGATTCCGGCATGTCTGGCGCAGCGCGACGCCGCCCACCGCATCCTCGGTGTCCCCCGCGCTCCGCGCGGTGGCGCCCGCTCCCGCCGGACCGCCCACGGCCACCGGAGCGCGGGCGTCGCCTGCAGGCGATGCGGTCGCGTCCTCCCCCGCCGCACCCGCCCGCCCCATCGTCTGGTGGCTGGTGGCGCTGTCGCTCGCCACCATGCTCGGCGCGTGGACGGCCGCGCGGTTGGAGGGCCGCGCCCGCCTGCTGCCCAAGCCGCCCGACGAGACGCTGACCGCTTTCGGCGGCGGCATCCTGGTCGGTGCCGGCGCCGGGATCGCCGGCGGTTGCGTCATCGGCAACATCATGTCCGGCTGGGCCCTGCTCAGCGTCGGGATGTTCCTGTTCGGCCTGGCCACGCTGCTAGGCAACTGGGCCGTGACCTGGCTCTACCTGATGGGGGGCACGGCCGGCCCCTCGCGTCGCAGACTGGGAGGTCGCGCGTGAAGAGCATCAAGATCCTGGGCACGGGGTGCCCCAAGTGTCACAAGCTGGCCGAGCAGGCCGATGCAGCCGCCCGGCAGCTTGGAATCGAGTTCCGGCTGGAAAAGGTCACCGACATCTCCGCGATCACCTCTTACGGCGTCCTGATGACGCCGGCGCTGGTGGTCGACGAGCATGTGAAGTGTGTCGGCAAGGTTCCGAGCCTGGAAGAGATCAAAGCCTTGATCAGCTGACTTCACGTGGTGGCCCCGCCTCGGGTCTATCGAATGCTGGTTCAGACGAAGGGAGCAACCGATGCGAGCACTGACGATGATGGCGGGGTTGTGCCTGCTGATGGGGGGCGCGGCGAACGTCGCCGCCGCGGAACCGGCCGGGCCGGTCACGCCGGCCACCGCCCCCGGGATCCCGACGCCCGAAGCGACGCAGGTGATCGCCTACTATTTCCACACCACCGCGCGCTGCGCCACCTGCCGCAAGATCGAATCCTGGTCGGCCGAGGCCATCCGCAGCATGTTCGCGGACGCGCTGGCGGACAGTTCGCTGCTCTTGATGCCGATCAACACCGACGAGCCGCAGCACGAGCATTTCCTGCGCGATTTCCAGCTCTACACCAAGTCGCTGGTCGTGGTCGAGATGCGCGGCGGCGAACGCGTGCGTTGGGAGAATCTGACGCGAGTCTGGGAGCTAATCAACGACCGTGACAAATTCTTCGCCTACGTGCAAGGCGGCGTGCGCGCCTTCCTGACGGAGCCTCAGGAGAGCGGGTCGTGAGCGAGGCGCTGTGGGGTCTGCCCGCGGCGCTGTGGCTGGGGTTGCTGACCTCCATCAGCCCCTGCCCGCTGGCGACCAATATCGCCGCGGTCAGCTACATCGGCCGGCGGCTGGACAGCCCGCGCCGGGTGCTGGCCGCCGGCCTGCTGTACACGGCCGGCCGGATGGCTGCCTACGCGGCGCTGGGCGCGCTGATCGTGGCCAGCATCCTGTCGATCCCGGGCACGGCGCGCGCGCTGCAGACGGTCATGAACAAGGCGTTGGGTCCGCTGCTGTTGCTGGTGGGGGCGGTCATGCTCGGCTGGCTGCGGCCGGCGGGCGGCGGCGGCGGCGGCGCGGGAGCGCGGCTGGGCGCCTGGGCCGCGGCCCGCGGCTCCTGGGGAGCGCCTGCGCTGGGCGCGGTTTTCGCGCTGACCTTCTGCCCGGTGTCCGCCGCCCTGTACTTCGGCAGCCTGATTCCGCTGGCGCTGCGGCAGGGATCGCCCCTGGCGCTGCCGCTGGTCTACGGGCTGGGTACGGGGCTGCCCGTGGTGGTTTTCGCGGTTCTGGTGGCGGGCGGCGCCCGCTCGCTGGCCGCGGCCTTCGATCGGGTCGGACGGATCGAGCGCTGGGCAAGGCCGTTGACCGGCGTCGTTTTCCTCGGTGTCGGCCTGTACTACTGCCTGACCTACCTCGCGGGCGTGAACTGGTGACCTGCCGCCGCCGCGCAGCGAGGCGGCCGCCGGAGCGCACGCGCCCGGCATCTCCTAGAAGATGAACCACCAGCCGGTGGTGAAACGCTCGCCCTCGATCGTCTCGTGCGCGGAGCGGTCGGTGGCGAAGTGCACCACTTCGACGCCCATACCGTACTGCTTGCTCACCTGGTACTTGGCATTGCCGTAGACCGCCTGGTTCTTGCGGAAAGCCGCGCCACCCCACCCTGTCAGATCGGAGTCGCGGGGATCGTCGATGCCGTACCCGATGTTCAGCTGCAAGCGCGGCGCCACGTCGAAGGCCAGGCCAGCGAATCCGCCCCAGGCCTGGATTTCGCGCCGCACGCTGGGATTGTAATCCAGGTCGTAGCGCATGAACTCACGCCCGAACGCCTGCCCGACCCACGCCTCGCCGCTGAGGTGGCTGCGCTGTCCCAGGGCGACACGGTACTCGCCGACCAGGAGCCAGGGCGCGTACTCCGATTCGTCGCGCCCGATCAGGGTGCCCTCATCGTCTCTGATCTCGTACTGCAGGGTCACCGCGCGCGCGGCGTAGCCGATGGCGAGCAGGCCGCGGCCGCCCTGCAGGCCGCTCCAGGCGGCGCGCGCGCACAGCCACGGCATCTTCTCGTCGATCTCCTGCGGGCTCGAGACGCGGTGCTTCATCACGCTGGCCAGCAGTTCGAGATCGCCCAGCGTGCGGCGGGCGGTGACCTGCGGCACGCGCCACCACAGGTTGCCGGCCCAGGCCAGGTTGCCGAAATCGACCATGCCGCTGTTCTGCTGGGCGATCGGTATCCAATCCTGACCGGTGCGCAGGGAGAAGCCGCTACGGTGGCTCAGCTGCGCGTACCCCAGGCGCAGGCGCGGCACGAGGTTGTTGCCGGCGTTGGCGCCGTAGAAATCGATTTCGAAAACGCCCTGATAGGACCAATCGCCCTCGGCCGTCCTGGCCGACAGCCCCAGGCGGGTGTCGCGCGGGTTGAAGTTGACCTCGTCCTCGCCGGCCTTCGTCAGGTAGGTGGCGAAATCGATCCCTTCGCGCATCTGGTCGGTGTCGTAGTGGACATGGAAGACCATGCGGCCGCTCAGCCGCAGGTCAACGGCCGGAGCCGCGGTCTCGACGCCGGCGGCCGGCGCGGCCGCGGCGACGCCGAACAAGACCGCGGCGACGCCCGCCAGCGCGGCCGGCGCCGCGGCTGGACTCGCCGCCCGCCCGCCGGCAACCGCCGGCAGCCAGGCCGGCCGGCGCCGCTCGATTGACGCCGCAGCGCGGCTGGGCGATGCTGTCACGATCGTACCTCCCGGGAACGGGTTCGGGCGCCGCGGCCTGACGCCGGCCTTGGCGACTCGACGATGCTGAATACTCGCCGTCTGGAGGCCGTCATGACAAGCAAAAGGCACGGACGCCGCCGCCGGCCGCACGCCGCCGAGCACCGCCACGCCCCGGGCACGCCGCCCGGAACCCTGCGCGCCGATCCGGCCGCCCCATCGCCCTTGATCGACATCATCGCCTACGGACCCGACGCCTTCCATGAACGCAGGCTCGCCGGCGCCGCCGAGCTGCCCGCCGCCCGCGCGGAGTTCTCCTCGCAGCCGGTGATCTGGGTCAACGTCGCCGGACTGGGCGATGATCTCGCCATCGAGCAGGTGGGCAAGGTGTTCGGCCTGCACCGATTGGCGCTGGAGGATGTCGTCCACGCGCACCAGCGCACGAAACTGGAGCAGTATCCGGGGCACATCTACATGGTCCTGCGGCTGCCCGAACGGCTCGAGCGCCTGGACACCGAGCAGATCAGCATGTTCCTGGGCCACGGCTTCGTGCTGACCTTCGAGGAGCGGCCCGGAGGCTGCTTCGATTTCGTGCGCGACCGCATCCGCGCCGGCAAGGGAAGCATCCGCCAACAGGGCGCGGACTACCTGGCCTACGCGCTGCTCGACGTGGGCATCGACAGCCATTTCCCCGTCCTCGAGGACTACGGCGAGCTGCTGCAGAACCTCGAGGACGACATCGTCAGCAATCCCCGTCCCGCCACCATCAGCGCCATCCACGCCGTCAAACGCGATCTGATCGTGCTGCGCCGCGCCATCTGGCCTCTGCGCGAGACCCTCGGCCTGCTGAGCCGCGAAGCCTCGACGCTGGTGCGCGACGAGACGCGCCTCTACCTGCGCGATTGCTACGACCACATCGTGCAGATCATCGAGCTGCTGGAAAGCTACCGCGAGATCGCCTCGAGCCTGCTCGACGTCTACCTTTCGAGCGTCAACAACCGCATGAACGAGATCATGAAGCTGCTGACCATCATCTCGACCATCTTCATCCCCCTCGGTTTCATCGCCAGCGTCTACGGCATGAATTTCAATCCCGAACGTTCAGGCTGGAACATGCCCGAGCTGAACTGGAGCTACGGCTATCCCTTCGCCCTGGGCCTGATGGGCGGGGTGGCCGCCGCCCTGCTCATCTTCTTTCGGCGGCGCGGCTGGCTGGGCGGCGGGACCGCGCTGGGCAGGCTGGACGTGGACGGGCGGCAGGACCAGGGCGATCCCCGGTATTCAAGATAGTCCATTGCCCTTGTGTAACTTGAGACTGTCGCGACAGACATCGGCGGCACCGCCGGACCAAGCTGAGAATCCGGCCCAACCTTTTGCGGGCGGCCGCCGTCTTAGAGATGTCGGCGGCGCGACGCTCCGCCGCGCACCTGCAGCCTCGAGGCGCGAACCGTGAGCACGCAGACACCCAATCCACCGCCCCAGCCGGCGCCCGCGGAGGCCCAGCGCGAGATCAGCGGTCTGGTCCGCCGCGCCCAGGGCGGCGACGCCGCCGCCTTCGAGCAGCTCTACCGCCTGCACGCCGGCAGGGTCTACGCGCTGTGTCTGCGTCTGAGCGGAGACCCGGAAAGGGCCGCAGGGCTGACCCAGGACGCCTTCGTGCGGGCCTGGGAGAAGCTGTGCCTCTTCGAGGGCCGCAGCGCCTTCAGCACATGGCTGCATCGCTTGACCGTCAACCTGGTGGTCGAGGAGCAGCGCGCGGCGGCGCGGCGCAGCGACCGGGTGATCGCGTTCGAAGAGCTGGCGGCCGGACAGGAGGGTCCGCCGCCCGAGCCGGCCACCGCGGCTGTGGCCGAGGGCGTGCCCGACGCGCTCGATATCGAGCGTGCCATCGCCGCTCTGCCGTCGGGGGCGCGCCTGGTCTTCGTCCTGCACGACGTGGAAGGCTACCGGCATCAGGAAATCGCCGTGCTGACCGGAGTGACCGAGGGCACGGTCAAGTCTCAGCTGCACCGAGCGCGGCGCCTGCTCAGGGAGGTTCTGGAGCGATGAAACGCAATCATGACGACGGCGCCCACGCGCTGGCTCCGGAGGTGCTGCACGACTACGTCGACGGCGCTCTGGATGCGGCCCGGCGGGAACGGGTGGAGGAGCACCTGGCCGCGTGCCCGCGCTGCCGCCGCGATGTGGAACGGCTGCGCGAGCTGCTGCTGGCCGCCGCGACCCTGCCGCCCGAGGTGGAGCCGCCGCGCGACCTGTGGCCGCAGATCCGTGCCCGCCTGGCCGGGGCGTACAGCGAGAGCGGCGCGGCGGCGCCAGGCGCGACGGACGCCCGCGGTGCGCGGGCGGACCGCGCTGAGCCGCGGCGGCTCGGCAGGCCGCGCCAGCTCTGGACCTGGTCCGGCTGGGCGGCCGCCGCGGCGGCCGTGCTGTACATCCTGCTGGCGCGGGGGCCGGATCCGGCCCGCACCCCCTTGCCGGCGGAAGAGCCCGCGGCGCCGGCGGCAGTGGCGTTGGCCGCCGCGCGGGGTCTCGAGGGAGGCAGCATGCAGGCGCAGGATGAGTACGTCGTGGCGCTGCGCGCCCACGGCGACCGCCTGCCGCCCGAGGTCATCGCGCTGATCGACAGCAACCTGCGGCTGGTGGACGGGGCGATCAGCGCCACGCGCGCCGCGCTGGCCGAGGACCCCGACAACGTGCAGCTCGCCCGCCGGCTGGCGGAAAGCTATCGAGGACGCATCCACCTGCTGCGCCAGGCGATCCGCTCGACCGTGCTGGCCTGACCGCACACTGGAAGGGAGCAACCATGAAGATCGGAAGAGTGCACGACGCCGGCCTGCTGATCGCCGCGATCCTGGCGGCAGCGTTGGCGGCGGTGCCGGCGGCGCCCGCCGCCGGTCAGGAACAGGTCGACCGGCGCGAGGCCGCCGCGCCCGACGGGAAGGTCCGCATCAAGAACGTGTCGGGTTCTGTGCAGGTCGAGGGCTGGGACCGGGCGGAGATCGCCGTGACCGGCACCCTGGGCAAGGGCACGGAGCGTCTCGATTTCACGGTCGAGGGGCGCCGCGCCGAGATCCAGGTGGTCCTGCCCCGGCACGCCCGCAGCGTCGACGGCAGCGACCTGACGATCAAGGCGCCCCGCGGCAGCGACGTGACGGTCGAGACCGTCAGCGCCGACGTGACGGCGGCGGGGATCGCGGGCGCGCTCGACATTCACACCGTCAGCGGCGACGTCGCCGTCAGGGGCGATCCGCGCGAGCTCAGCGCCCAGTCGGTCAGCGGTGATCTGCAGGTGGTGTCGGACGCGCGCGTCGTGCGCCTGGAATCGGTCAGCGGCGAGGTGCGGTTCGAAGGCGCCGGCGCCGAGCTGACGGCCTCGACCATCAGCGGGGACGTCACGCTGCGCCTGGAGAGCTGCGAGCGGCTGCGTCTCAATTCGGTATCCGGCGATCTGGATTTCAGCGGCGCGTTTGCGGAGAACGCCAGCGTCTCCATCGAAAGCCACAGCGGCGACCTGCTGCTGACGCTGCCCGCCAAGACCGCCGCCGACTGGACGGTGCAGACCTTCAGCGGCGACATCGACAACGGCTTCGGGCCGAAGGCCAAGCGCACCAGCAAGTATGCGCCGGGCCGCGAACTGGACTTCACGACCGGCGGCGGCGGCGCCAGGCTCAACCTGACGACCTTCAGCGGCGACGTGGTGCTGCGGACGCGCTGACGGCGGGCAGCGGCGACGGACGGGCGCGGTTCACTCCTGGAAACGGGAACCGCGCCCGCTCTCCAGCCGATGGCGCACGATCCCCCCCTCGAGCAGATAGATCACATCCTCGGCGATGTTGGTGGCGTGATCGGCGGCCCGCTCGACGTAGCGAGACGCCGACAGCAGGTGCAGCAGCGCATCGATCTGCCCCGGATTCTCCTGGATCGCCGCCTTGACCCGCCGGTACATGTCGCGGTTGATCAGATCGACATGATCGTCCGAGGCGCAGACGCGGTATGCGATCGCTGCGTCCATGTTGGCCAGCGCGTCCAGACTGTCGTGCAGCATGATCCGCGCGTGTTCGGCCATGCCCAGGAAGTCGAAGGGGATCGCCAGCGGCTTTTCGCGGCACAGGTTGAGCGCTCGTTCGGCTATGTTTTCGGCCAGATCGCCCACGCGCTCCAGATCGTTGTTGATCTTCAGGATCGAGACGATGAAGCGCAGGTCCCGCGCCACGGGTTGGTAGAGCGCGAGCACCTTCAGGCACTCCTCTTCCAGATCGACCTCCATGCGGTCGACATCGTTGTTGGTCTCGAGCACGCGCCGCGCCAGATCGGCGTCGCGCCTGGCGATCGCCTGGATGGCGTTGGCCATGCTCTCCTCGACCCAGGCGCCGATGTGCAGGATACGCTTCTTGAGGTGGGCGATCTCGATCATCAAGTGCTTGGCCATGGGCGCCGGCTCCTTCCCGCCCGGCGGCGGCGCGCTCAACCGAACCGGCCGCTGATGTAGTCCTCCGTCTCGCGCAGCACCGGGTTGGTGAACAGGTCCGCCGTGCGCCCGTATTCTACCACGCGCCCCAGATACATGAAGGCCGTAAAATCGCTGGTCCGCGACGCCTGCTGCATGTTGTGCGTGACGATCAGGATGGAATAGTCGCCCTTGAGAGTGTCCATCAGCTCCTCGATCTTGCCGGTGGCGATCGGGTCGAGAGCCGAGCACGGCTCGTCCATCAGCAACACCTCCGGCTCGGCAGCGATGGCGCGCGCGATGCACAACCGCTGTTGCTGACCGCCCGACAGCCCGAGCCCGCTCTCGTGCAGCCGGTCCTTGACCTCCTCCCAGAGCGCCGCGCCGCGCAGGCTGCGTTCGCACACCTCGTCCAGGACTCGCCGGTCACGCTCGCCGTCGATGCGCAGCGGGTAGACAATGTTCTCGTAGATGCTCATGGGGAAGGGATTGGATTTCTGGAAGACCATGCCCATCCGCTTGCGCAGCTCGATCACGTCCACGGCCGGGTCGTAGAGCGGGTCGCCGTTGAGCCACATCTGCCCCGTCACGCGCACGGTGGGGATCAGGTCGTTGAGGCGGTTGACCGAACGCAGCAGGGTCGACTTGCCGCAGCCGGAGGGGCCGATCAGCGCGGTCACCCGGCCGCGCGGGATCGCCAGGCCGATGTCGAAGATCGCCTGCTTGTGGCCGTACCAGAGGTTGAAGCCGCCGATCTCGAGCACCGCCTCCTCGCGCGCGACCGTGGGGTGCGTCTCGCAGGGCACCGCTTCGCCGCGGGCGATGGCTTCGAGGCGTCCGCCGGCCGTCGCGGGGGGCGGCGCGCCGTCTGGTGGCCTGGTTGCGCTCATCTCGATCCTCTTCCGGAGGCCGGCGGCCGGCCGGCGCTGCGGCGCTAGTTGCGGCTGTCCCGACATTGGACCATAACCTCGCTCAGAACTGGCTGACCAGGAACTTCTTGCGCAGGCGTGTGCGCAAGCGGACCGCGGTCACGTTCAGGATGAAGATGATGGCGATCAGCAACAACGTGGTCGTGAAGACCATCGGTTTGGCCGCCTCGCTGTTCTGGCTCTGGAATCCCAGGTCGAAGATGTGGAACCCCAGGTGCATGAAGCTGCGCTCGGGGTGCAGATAAGGCCACACGCCGTCGACGGGCAGCTCGGGGGCCAGCTTGACCGCTCCGACCAGCATCAATGGTGCCACCTCACCGGCGCCGCGCGCCATGGCCAGGATCATGCCGGTCATGATGCCGGGCAGCGCGCGCGGCAGCACGATGCGCCGGATCGTCTGCCACTTGCTGGCGCCGCACGCGTACGAACCCTCACGCATCGACGACGGCACGGCGGCCAGCGCCTCCTCGGTGGCGACAATGACCACCGGCAGCGTCAGCAGCGCCAGCGTGAGCGACGCCCAGAAGACGCCGCCGGTGCCGTAGGTGGGCGTCGGCAGTTTGGCGGCGAACAACCAGCGATCCAGACCGCCTCCGATGATGTAGCAGAAGAAACCCAGTCCGAAGACGCCGAACACGATGCTCGGCACGCCGGCCAGGTTGTTGATGGCGATGCGCACCGCGCTGACAATCGGTCCCGACTTGGCGTACTCGCGCAGGTACAGCGCCGCCAGCACGCCGAACGGAACCACCAGTATCGACATGAGCAGCGTCATGGTGACGGTGCCGAAGATGGCGGGAAAGACGCCGCCCTCGCTGTTGGCCTCGCGCGGTTCGCGCGACAGGAATTCCCAGGCACGCGCCAGGTACACCCGCGCTTTCCCGCCGGCATCGAGCCGGTTGGCGGGGTAGGCGCGCACGATGTCGCCCAGCGGCAGCAGCTTGGTCGCGCCGTCCGCGGTGATCAGACGCAGCGCCAGGCGCGCGTTCTCGGCGTTGAGGCGCTCGATCTCGCCGCGCAGGCGCGCGAACTCCACGTCGGCCCGGCGTTGCGCTTCGGCGTGGCGCGTGACGGCCTCGGCGTGGGCCGGCGATCCGTCGCCGGCGCGCAGCTCGGCCGCGCGGACGCGCAGCCGGGCCTGCTCCAGCGCGTGATTGACCCGACCGATGTCGCGCGTCTCGAGCCGCCGGCGTTCGCGCTGCCGCGCGGCCACCTCGCCGCGGCGCTGTCGGTACATCTGCCAGGCCGCGTCCGGAGTGCTCGCCGCATCCTGCCCATCGACCACGAAAGCGTCGAGCAGACCGTAGAACCGTCCCCAGGCCGTCCGCTCGACTACCAGCGCCCAGGGCGGGAGCTCGCGCGCCGCGATCTCGTGCTCGTCTACCCAGCGATAGTGCTCGCCGGTCAGTTCGAAATTGCCGATCCGCACCAGGCCGCGCGCCAGTCGGCCGCGCGCGTTCGCCGCATCCGCCGCGGCCGACGAGGCGCCGCCAGCCCCGTCCGGTTCGGGCGTGTAGTGTTCGCGCCGCGTGATCTCGCCCAGCAGCCGCGCGCCGTCCACGGTGGCCAGCGCCTCGACGGGCAGGACGCGGAAGCTGCCGAGCCCCTGGTGGACGACCAGGCCCAGCAGTCCCACGATCATCGCCAGGCAGAGCACCAGCGCGCCGCCCGTCAGCCAGACCAGCGGTTCGCCGTGCGCCAGCAGGGTGGAGCCGCCGGCGCCCTTGCCTCGCCGCCGGACCGGGGCCGACGGCGGCTGCCCCCCGCCGGGCGGAACCGAATGCTCGGTCGTTGTCCTGCCGCTGCGTTCCGCGGCGGTGGTCGCCGTCGTTGCGCTCATAGCTCGAACGCCCGCTTGCGGAAACGTTGCCGGACGACCTCGGCCACCGTGTTGAGCACGAAGGTCATCGCGAACAGCGTCAGAGCCGCCAGGAAGAGAATGCGATAGTGCGTGCTGTCGCGCACCGCCTCGGGCATCTCCACGGCGATGTTGGCCGAGAGTGTGCGGAAGCCGTTGAAAACGTTCCATTCCATGATGGGGGTGTTGCCGGCGGCCATCAGCACGATCATGGTCTCGCCGACGGCCCGGCCCAGGCCGATCATCACCGCCGAGAAGAGGCCGCTCATGGCGGTCGGGATGACGATACGCACGGCCGTCTGCCAGGGCGTGGCGCCGGCGCCCAACGATGCAGCGCGCAGGTGCTCGGGCACCGAGGAAAGGGCATCCTCGGCGATCGTGTAGATGATGGGGATGATGGCGAAGCCCATCACAAAACCGACGACGAGCGAGTTGCGCTGCACATAGGTGCCGAAGACTCCACCCCGCGGATCCAGCCCCACGGCCGTCAGGACGATCGAGGCCAACAGCGCCAGCGCCAGCGCGGCCGCCGCGCCCCCCAGCGTCAGCAGGGCGTCGGCCGCGGCCGCCGCGGCACGGCCGTGGGCCGCATAGTAGCCGCGCTGCCATGAACGCAGCAGGCGACCGCTCAGCAGCACCACCGTCAGGGCCGCCACGGGCAAGGTCAGGATCAGCCATCCTCCCAGCGGCCCGCCGGCCTGCCCGTCCAGCCAGAGCCTCAGATCGCCGGCGAACAGCAGGCGCTCGACCGCCGGCCCCAGAGCCGCCGCCGCCAGCACGCCGGCCGGCAGCACGGCGGCCATGGCGAGCGGCCGCCAGGCCCCCAGCCGCAGGGCAAGCCCTTGCGGCAGCAGCTGCCAGACGACCGCGCCCGCCAGAAAGGCCAGCGGCACGGCGACGAACCCGGTCAGGATGGCCGGCACGGCGCGTTCGGCGAAGGGCGCGATGACCAGCGCGGCGACGAAGCCCAGAACCACGCTGGGCAGGCTGGCCATCAGCTCGATGGTCGGCTTGATCTGCGCCTTGACCCGCGGCTTGAGAAACTCGCTGGTGTAGACGGCTGCCAGCAGGGCCAGCGGCACGCCGAACAGCAGGGAATAGAACGTGGCTTTGAGCGTCCCGAACACCAGCGGCATCAGCCCGAACTTCAACTCGGACTCGTCTGTGGCGCTCGACGACTGCCAGACATGGGCGGGCTTGAGGTAGCCCTCGTACCAGATGGGAGTGAACAAGGCCGCCAGCGACGCTTCCGGATGGCGGGCATCCAGCCGCCAGACGGCGGCGCGCCGGCCGGCCAGCGCCAGGAAGCCGTCATCCTTCGGCGCCAGGCTCACCCGGTCGACCGTTGCGCCCTCGGCCGCCCGCGCCCGCGCCAGACGCCGCCCGGAGGTGACGTGGTACACCTCCACCGTGCCGTCGGCGAACCCGGCGGCGGCCAGCCGCCCCCGCGACGAGAAACCCAGCGCCGTCACCGCCGCGGGCGTCCCCTCGATGGCGCGCGCGGCGGTCAGCACGGCGCCGTCGCTGGTGAAGGCGTCGAGCGGCTTGATGCGGAACCAGGCGCGCAGCCGCCCCCCGCTGTCGCCGGCGATGAGAGTCACGCCGCCGTTCATGAAACCCAGGGCGGTCAGCCGCGTGCCGGGGTCCGGGGCGACGTCGATGGTTTCGGCGATCTGTGGGCGCGCCAGGTCGCGCGTGTCGTAGCGCACCAGGGTGCCGTCCGGCCAGGCCAGCAAGACCACGTCTCCCTGGCCGCCCAGCAAGAGCCAGCGGGGATCGCCCTGGGCGGGCCGCGTGTAAGGCAGCCGCCCCTCGCTGACCTGATAGGTGGTCTGGCCGGTGATGAGATTGCGCCGCTCTCGCACCGCCTCCATGCGCAGCGCGCCGGCATCGTCCAGCAGGCAGAAGATCGGCCCGGCCGCGGTGCGCGTGTGCGCGATCAGCCGCACGGCGGCGGCCGTCGTGTCCGGAGTCAGCACCGGCCGCAGCTGGACGGTCACCGTCTCCCAGCGCAGCTGCCCTTCCGGCGTGCGCTGCAGCATGCCCGCGCGCCAGGGCACTGCTGCGCCGGCATGCAGCGCGGCCGCCGCGGCCGGTTCCTCGTCCACATCCAGGAACCGGGCCCGCACCGCGATCTCGCCCAATTGGACACTGCCGTCGGCGAAGCCGAAGGCCGCCTCGCCCTCCTGGACGGGGAACGATGCGGCGGTCAAGACACGGTCGGCAAATAGCGGCCGCGATTCCAGCAGCAGGCCGTCGGCCAGACAGAAGACATCGAGCACTCCGTCAGGCCGCAACGCCCAGCCGAGCAGCTGCTGTTCGTCGGTGGCGACGTGCAACGGCCGCGTGGGCGCGCCCCCGCCGGCCAGTTCGCGCGGCTGGCCCACGGCGGCGGCGCGGAACAGCGGCAGCGCCACCCAGAGCAGGAAGAGGCAGACGACCGAGACCTGCACGATCGTGGCGACGCCGCCGATCGTGATCATGCCCCGCGCCAGACGGTCGGCCAGGATCACCGTTCTACGCGTGGTCCTCCGCCTGGTCCGGCCGGTGAAGCTGTCGCCGGCGTTCATGCCATCCGTTCTCCGCCGCCCGAAGGCCGGCGTCAGAAGTCCGGCGTGATGCCGACCGAACGCAGCGCGGCGCGCGCCATGTCGGCCGTCACCGGGTAGTAACCGTCCTTGACGACATCCTGTTGGCCCTGCCGGCTGAAGATGTACTTGATGAACTCCCGGCGCAGGGGATCGAGCGCGCCCCCCGGTTTGGCGTTCACGTAGACGTACAGCAGCCGCGCCAGCGGATAGTCCCCGGTGTAGGCGTGCTCGGGCGTCGCCGGCACGTGATCGGCGCGTGCGTCGACCGCCAGCGGGACCGTCCGCACATCGGCGGTCTTGTAGCCGATGCCGCTGTAGCCGATGGCGTTGCGATCGCCCGCGACACCGCCGACCACGGAGGAACTGCCCGGCTGCTCCTTGACCGAAGCCTTGAAATCTCCCTTGGCCAGCACGTGCTCCTTGAAGAAGCCGTAGGTGCCGCTGGCCGAGTTGCGGCCGTACATGCTGATCGCCTGGTTCGCCCAGGCGCCGGCCAGGCCAGCCTCGCCCCAGGTGCGGATGTCGGCCGGATGTCCCTGTTTGCGGGTCGCCGAGAAAATGGCGTCGACCTGGGCCAACGTCAGCCCCTTGATCGGATTGTCCTTGTGCACGTAGACCGCCAGCATGTCCAGCGCCGCGCCCAGGGCGGTCGGCTTGTAGCCGAAGACCTTCTCGAACTCGTCGATCTCCCCGGCCTTCATCGGACGGCTCATCGGCCCGAAGCCCGCGGTGTTGGCGATCAGGGCCGGCGGCGCCGTCGACGAGCCCTTACCCTCTATCTCGATCTGCACGTTCGGGTACACGGTCTTGAAGCCCTCGGCCCACAGCGTCATGAGATTGTTCATGGTGTCCGAGCCGATGCTCTTGACACTGCCCGAAACCCCTTCGACCGGCCGGTACGCCGGCAGCTCCGGATCGACCGCCAGCTGCGCCGCCGCCGGCGCCACCGCCAGCAGCAGCAGAGCCAGCGCCGGCGCCGTCCGCCGGGCCACCACCCGCCACTTCGCCATCGTGTCTCTCCTTCCGACTGCCCGCTGGCGTGATCGCCCGCCGGCCGCTCCGACTGCTGATCAGCCCGAGAATCCCCGACTCCAAGGTAGTCAAGGGCGGTTCCTCGATTGTTAGCGGATCATTAGGATTTGGTTAGCGAGCCATCGGCGCGGACCCGCCTCACGGCAACCGGATCGTGAAAACGCTGCCGCTGCCCACCTCGCTGGCCACCTCGATGGCGCCGCCGTGCGCCAGGACGATGTGCTTGACGATCGCCAGACCCAGTCCGGTGCCCCCCTGCTGGCGGCTGCGCCCCCGATCGACCCGGTAGAAGCGCTCGAACAGCCGCGGCAGGTGCTCGGCGGCGATCCCGCAGCCATGGTCGCGCACGCGGATCTCGACCCCGCCGCCGGTCGTCGCGGCGGCGATCTCGACGGCGCCGCCGGGATCGCTGTACTTCACCGCGTTGTCGATCAGGTTGACGACGGCCTGTTCGAGCAGCGGCGCGTTCATCCGCGCGGCCAGGTCGGTCGGGCAATCAAGACGGATTTCCAGGCCCTTGTCACGCGCGACCGCCTCGCACACCTGGGCCGCGGACTGCAGCACCGGCCGCAGCTCGCCGCGCGCGAGCGCCGCCTTCTCGTCCTTCTCGGCCTGCTCCAGACTGGACAGTGCGAGCAGGTCCTCGATGATGGCGTTGAGGCGGTCGGCCTGCTTGGCGACGATCTCCAGGAAGCGGCGCGCGTCCTGCGGATCGCGCAGCGCCCCGTCGAGCAGGGTTTCGACGAAGCCCTTGATGGAGGTGATCGGCGTCTTGAGCTCGTGCGAGACGTTGGCCACGAACTCCCGGCGCACGGTCTCGAGGCGCCGCAGCCTGGTCAGATCGTTGAGCACCACCAGGGCGCCGAAGCCACGTCCCTGCTCGTCCCGCAGGACCGTGCCATGGGCCTGCATGTACCGTTCGCCATCACCGCGCGGATCGTCGCGCAGGATGATCTCGCCTTCCTGGGGCTCGCGGCTGGCCAGGACGCGCGCGATGAAGCGCTGCAGCTCGACGTTGCGGACGATCTCCTGGATCGGCCTGCCCTCGACCTGCGCGGCCTCGACCCGCAGCAGGCGCGCCGCGGCGGCGTTCAGGCGCAGCAGGCGCTCGTCGTTGTCGACGGCGAGCACGCCTTCGAGCATGCTGCGCAGGACCGCCTCCTGCTCGCTGAGCCGCCGCTGCCCCGCCCGCAGGCGCTCGTCCAGCGCCGCGGCCATCTCGTTGATGCCGCCGGCCAGCGCGTCGAGCTCGGCCACGCCCGGCGCCGGCAACCGCGCTTGCAGCTCTCCCGCCGCCAGACGCCCGACGCCCTCCCGCAGTGCGCCCAGCCGCCGGCCCAGGCGCCGTGCCAGCCCCAGCCCCCAGGCCGCCGCCCCCGCCGACAACAGCAGCCACAGCAGCGCGGCCTCCAGGAGCACCGCCCGCGCCGGGGCGTCCACGACCGCCAACGGCAGGGCGGCCCGCGCCGCCGCCCGACCGCCGTCGGGCAGCGGCAGCGGCACGGCCACGTACATCAGCTTCGCCTGCTGGGTGGGACTGGACCGCACCGAGCGGCCGACGCGGCCAGCCAGCGCGGCCGCGATCTCGGGCCGGCTGGCGTGGTTGTCCATCAGGACGGGATCCCGCGCCGCGTCCCCCAGCACGCCGCCGCCGGGCAACACGACGGTCAGCCGCGTCCCGGTCGCGCGGCCCAGCTCCTTGCACAGCGCGTCGATCGCATCCTCGTCCAGCGGCCCGGCCGCCAGACGATCGCCGACCAGCGCCGCGAACAGGCGCGCGCGGGCTTCCAGGCCGACAAAGGCCTGATCGCGCGCGGACCGGTGCAGAGCGCGGAGGGAGAGCCCGCCCAGCGCCAGCACCGCCAGCGAAACGAGTGTCAGGATGTGGGGGAGAAAAAGCCCTCGCAGCCGCCGCCTGCGCATCATCTATTCCTTGAAGCGGTAGCCGACCCCCCGCACGGTCTCGATGCAGCCGCCGGCCTCGCCCAGCTTCTTGCGCAGGCCGAAGATCTGCACGTCCACGGACCGCTCGGTCACCGGGTAATCGTCTCCCCGCACCGCCTGCACGATTTGGTTGCGGGTGAACACCCAGCCCGGCCGCCGCGCCAGGTAGTGCAGCAGGCGGAACTCGGTCAGGGTCAGCTCGACCGGCCGCCCTGCGACCAGCACCTCGTGCCGCCCGGGATGAATGACCAGATCGTGCACGCGCAGCGTCGTCGCGTCCTCGACCGGCTCGGGCTCTCGGGTCCGCCGCCGCAGCACCGAGCGCACGCGCGCCACCAGCACCTTGGGGCTGAACGGTTTGGTGATGTAATCGTCCGCGCCCAGTTCCAGGCCGGTGACGACGTCCGACTCCTCGCCCTTGGCCGTCAGCATGATGATGGGCAGGCCGCGCGTCCTGGGATCCTCGCGCAGCGTCTTGCAAACCTCCAGCCCATCGATCCCCGGCAGCATCAGATCCAGGACCGCCAGGTCAAGGTCGCCGGCTCCGGCGGCTTCCAGGCCTTCCTCGCCGCTGGCGGCGCCCGTGACGCGATAGCCTTCCTTGGCCAGGTTGTAGCGGATGAGCTCGAGGATGTCTCCCTCGTCTTCGATCACCAGGATGTGTTCGCGGGCCATGGCGGGGAGGTCTCCTTTCCGGCGGCATGATGGCAGAAAGGCGGACCGCAAATATGCTCGCATCAGGTTAGAATTGCATGAGATCGCGATGCGCTTCGCGTTAGCCTGAGGCCCGTGCGCGCCCCTTGTCAACGTCAAAGCCGGGCCCAGAACTAACACCGCGCTAACACAGGCCTCACAATGGGCGGCTATCCTGTGCACGCGGTGGCCGGGGACGCCGTGCGACAAATCCCGACCGCGCCTGGTAGCACGCGTTCCCGGTCCCGCTTCGCGCCGCGCCGCGGCTCAGCATAGATAGATGGATGGGCGGGCCTTGGAGAAGCACCCGGAACCGGCAGCCGGCCCGCCCCTTTCCACCGCCGACGGTTCGGTCATGGCCGTTTCTCGAGCATCCCGCGCGCCGCCTCGATCTGGGCAGCTTGACCCCACAGGTAGACCACGTCGCCCGCCGCCAGCTCGAAATCGGGTTCAGGGTTGCCGATCATCCGCCCGCCGCGGTCGACGGCGACGATCGACGCCCCCGCGCGCCCGCGCAGCTCGAGCGAGCGCAGCGAAGCGCCCGCTCCAGGCGAGCCGGGGGCGATCTCCAGCGGGGCGATGTCGGCGGCGCCGAGCAGCTGGTGCAACGGCGGGCCCGCGCGAGCCGGCCGCCCCTCGCTGGACAGCAGCTGGTAGCGCTCGCGGCGGATTGCCGCCTTTTCCTGCTCGATCACCCGCCCCGGCGCGCCGTAGGCGGCCATGGCCGCGCCGGCCAGCTCCAGAGAGGTTTCGAACTCCTCCGGCACGACCTCGTCGGCGCCCAGGGCGTAGAGCGCCTCGACTTCGGCCACGTAGCGCGTGCGCACCACGACCCGCACGCCGGGATTGATCCCTCGGGCGACGGCCACGATCTGGCGGCTGGAAGCCGGATCGGCGATGGCGGCCACCACCACCCGCGCCCGCTTGACGCCCGCCTTGATCAGCACGTCGCGGCTGGCCGCGTCGCCGTACAGGACCGGTTCCTCCTGTTCGCGCAACGCGCCGACGGTGAGCGGATTGAGCTCCAGAACGATGTACGCCACCCCCAGCCGGCGCAGCACGCGGGCGACGTTGCGGCCGTTGATCCCGTAGCCGACGATGATAACATGATCCGACAGCTCGTCCGCCGCCACGACGAGATGGCCCCGATCCGCGCCGGCCGAGCGCGCGGCCGCGACGCCTTCGCGGCCACGCCCCCGGCCACGCCCCCATTTCCAGCCCGTCCGCGGCGGCGGCAAGGCCATGCCATCGGTACGCGTCGCCAGGTGCGGCGATAGCCGCGTCGCCAGCGGGGCCAGCACCAGGGTCAGCACCGTCACCGACAGAAAGGCCTGGTAGCGTTCGCCGTCGATCAAGCCGTGCGGGGCGCCCGCTCGGGCCAGAATGAAGGAAAACTCGCCGATCTGTCCCAAACCCAACCCCGCCAGCACCGCCACGCGCGGTCCAAGGCCGAATCCCAGGGCTATGGCCGCGATGATCAACGCCTTGCCAAGCACAACCGCCAGGCCGAGACCGAAAAGCTCGAGCGGTCCGGTCAGCCAGTACGCCGGATCGACCATCATCCCGACCGACACAAAGAACAGGCTGCTGAGGGCGTCCTTCAGGGGGACGATCTCGGCCAGCGCCTGCTGCGAGTACTCCGAATCGGAGATGACGATGCCGGCAAGAAACGCTCCCAGCGACAGTGACAGCCCGGCCAGGGAACCCAGCCAGGCGGTGCCCAGGGCGACCAGCAGCGTCGTCAGCGTGAACACCTCGCGGCTGCGTGTCCTCACCACACGCGTCATCAACCATGGGAACAGCGAGCGCGCGGCGACGATGATCAGCGCCACCATGACCAGCGACTTTGCCAGGGTCAGGCCGGCAGCCTCCAAGGAGAGCAGGCCGGCTCCGCCCAACAGCGGCAGCAGCATGATCATCGGCACGGTGCCGAGATCCTGGAAGACGCTGACGCTCACGCCGAAGCGGCCGTGGATGGCATCGGTCTCGCCGCGTTCTTCGAGCAACTTGAGGAACACGGCGGTCGAACTCTGCGCGACCAGGAAACCGTAGAAGACCGCACGGGCCGCAGGCTCGCCGGCGCCGATCGCCACGGCGGCCGTTGCAGCGGTGGTCAGCGCGACTTGCAGGCCCCCGCCGCCCAGGATCAGCAGCCTGAGGCGCATGAAGTCCCGTAACGACAGCTTCAGGCCGATGCTGAACAGAAGCAGGGCGACGCCGATCTCGGCGATGACGTCGATGCGCTCGCGCTCCGAGACCACGCCCAGCCCGCCGGGGCCGATGATGACGCCCGCGAGGATGAAGGCGGCGACGATCGGCACGCGGGCGCGCCTCAAGGCGTAGACCACCAGCAGCGAGGCCGCGATGACCGCCACCAAGGAGCGCAGGATCTCCAGCTCGTGCACGGTAATCCCTCTGGGCCGGAATCGATCTTGGTATCACATTCTGTGATACCAAGACGCGAATCGGGCTGCGATGCCCCAAACGACAGGACCAGTCCAGCCCGCCGAGTGTATCATGGCGCCGGACGCCGGCGCCCGGTGTCCTTCAGCGAGGAGCGCGCATGGACGACCTGCCGACCCTGGACGACATCCGATCCGCCGCCTCCCGCATCGCCCCGCACGCCCGGCGCACGCCCGTGATGACCTGCGGCGCGCTGGACGCCCTGACCGGAGCGCGCCTGCACTTCAAGTGCGAGAACTTCCAAAAGGCGGGCGCCTTCAAGTTCCGCGGCGCCTGCAACGCCGTCCTGTCTCTGCCGCCGGCCGCGGCGACGGCCGGCGTGGCCACGCACTCCTCGGGAAATCACGCGGCGGCGTTGGCACTGGCGGCGCGCCTGCGCGGCGTGCCCGCCCATGTGGTCATGCCAGATAACGCCCCGGCGGTCAAGCGGGCGGCGGTCGCCGGCTACGGCGCGCTGATCACCTTCTGCGCCCCCACCCTCGCGGCGCGGGAGCAAATCCTGGCGCAGGTGCGGGCGGCCACCGGCGCCGTGCTGGTCCATCCCTACGACGACCCGCGCGTGATCGCGGGGCAGGGCACGGCGGCGCTGGAACTGCTGGAGGAGGTCGGGACGCTCGACCTGCTGCTGGCGCCGGTCGGGGGCGGCGGCCTGCTCAGCGGCACGGCGCTGGCGGTCGCCGGCCTGGCCGCCGAGGGCCGGGCAGCCGCCGGCGCGGCGTTCGGCCCGCGGGTGGTCGGCGTCGAGCCCGCCGGCGCCGACGACGCCTGCCGCTCCCTGGCGGCCGGCGTCATCGTCCCCTCGACGCAGCCGCGCACGATCGCCGACGGCCTGCTGACATCGCTCAGCGAGCGCACGTTCACCGCCATCCGCCGTCATGTCGACCGCATCGTCACGGTTTCCGAGGAGGGAATCGTCCGGGCCATGCGGTTGATCTGGGAGCGCATGAAGATCGTGGTCGAGCCGTCCGCGGCGGTGCCATTGGCGGCGCTGCTCGAGGGGGCGCTCCCGGCCGCGGGCCTGCGCGTGGGGATCATCCTGTCGGGCGGCAATGTCGACCTGGACCGCCTGCCGTGGCGGCCTCCGGCGGACGGGCGCTGACGCAGGAATCGGCCGGCATCAATCCCGACTTTTCTGGTCCGGCGGCGAGGCGCAGCATACATTTGAGCCAGGCCGAGCGTGTTGCGCGCGGACAGGAAGGGGCGCCCGATGAGTCCGGGGGTGCTGGAACACCATCGCGGCCTGGTGGAGCGGGCCAGGTCGAGCCTGGCTGCCGGAGGCGGGACGACGCCGATCCGCATCCAGGTCGGCTCCGCCACCTGCGAGCACGCCGCCGGGGCGCTGGAGGTGGCGTCGGAGCTGCGCAAGCACATCGCCGCCTCGGGTCGGACCGATATCGAGCTGCATCGCGTGGGCTGCACGGGCCGCTGCAGCCGCGAGCCCATCGTCGGCGTGCTGCACCCGGGGCGCATGCCGATCAAGTACGAACGGGTGGACCGCGAGAGCGTGCACCGCATCTTCACCCAGCACGTCCTGGCGGGCGAACCGGTGGTGGAACAGATCCTGGACGGCGGCGGCGCGCCGCCGGCCCGTCTGGAACTGGTCCTGTGCAGCGGGACGCGGTGCGGCGCCGGCAAGACCGCACTGTTCAAGCGGCGGCTGGCCGAGCTCGGCGCGCAGGAGCAGGTCCGGGTCCTCACCGCCTCCTGCTTCGGATCCTGCGGTTCGGCGGAAGAGGGCAGGTACGGGCACGCCCTGGTTCGCCCCGGGGCAGCAATGTATCGCTTCGACACCCAGGAGGAGATCGACCGCATCATCCGCGCTCGGGTGCACGGGGAAGGCGAGGCCGCGGAGCTCCAGGTCCAGGAGCGTCTGGTCGGGCAGGATTACTTCGCCCTCTACGCGGACGTGCCGTTCTTCTCGCGGCAGACCCGCGTGGCCATGCGCAACCATGGCGTCATCGACCCCGAGAGCATCGCCGAGTACCTGCTCTACGACGGTTTCAAGGCGCTGGCCGCGGTGCTGGCCCGGGGGGATCCCGAATGGGTGATCGGCCGCGTCGGCGACGCCAGGCTGCGCGGCCGGGGCGGCGGCGGGTACTCCACGGGCCTGAAGTGGCAGCAGGCCCGCGCCGAACCCGGCGACGAGCGCTTCTTCATCTGCAACGCCGACGAGGGCGATCCCGGCGCCTTCATGGACCGCTCCATGCTGGAGTCCGACCCCTTCAACATCATCGAAGGGTTGATCATCGGCGGCTACGCCATCGGGGCCGGCAAGGGGTTCTTCTACGTGCGGGCGGAATATCCGCTGGCGATCCGCCGGCTCGAGAACGCCATCCGCCAGTGCCGCGAATGGGGGGTGCTGGGCGCCGCGGTGTTGGGCTCCCCCTTCGCCTTCGACCTGGAGATCCGGCTGGGCGCCGGCGCCTTCGTGTGCGGGGAAGAGACGGCCCTGATCCATTCCATCGAGGGCGAGCGTGGCCAGCCGCGCCCCCGACCCCCCTTCCCCACCGAGCACGGGCTGTGGGGCGCCCCCACCTGCATCAACAACGTCGAGACACTGGCCAACGTGGCGCCGATCATCAACTACGGCAGCGAGTGGTTCTCCCGTCTGGGCACCGCGGCCTCGGGCGGCACCAAGGTGTTCGCGCTCGCCGGCAAGGTGCGCCACACGGGCCTGGTGGAGGTGCCCATGGGCACCTCGCTGCGCGAGATCGTCGACGAGATCGGCGGGGGCGTCGCGGGCGAGCGGGGGCTCAAGGCGGTCCAGACCGGCGGGCCGGCGGGGGGATGCATCCCGGCGCGTTTGCTGGACACGCCCGTCGACTACGACACCCTGCACAAGCTGGGCTCGATCATGGGCTCGGGCGGCATGATCGTCCTGGACGACACCGACTGCATGGTCGACATCGCCAAGTTCTTCATGGCCTTCTCCCAGGACGAATCGTGCGGCAAGTGCACGCCCTGCCGCGAGGGCACCACCCGCATGATGGAGGTGCTGGAGCGGCTGACGGGCGGCCAGGCGCGGCCCGAGGACCTGGAACGACTGCTGCGGCTGGGGATGCTGGTCAAACGGGCGTCGCTGTGCGGCCTCGGCCGCGCGGCGCCGAACCCGGTGCTCTCCACGCTGGCCTATTTCCGCGAGGAATACGAGGCCCACGTGGCGGATCTGCGCTGCCCGGCCAAGCGCTGCGTCGCCCTGATCCACTACGAGATCGACGCGGCGACGTGCGTCGGCTGCACCGTCTGCGCGCGCAAGTGCCCCGTGGCGTGCATCGCCGGGGAGCGCAAGCAGCTGCATGTGATCGACCAGGCACGTTGCATCCGTTGCGGGCAGTGTTTCGACGTCTGCCGCTTCGACGCGGTGCTGCGGTCGTGAGGAGACGGCGATGAGCGACGAAAAGGTCTCCATCTGGATCGACGACACGCCGCTGGCGGTGCCGGCCGGCACCACCATCATGGCCGCGGCGGAGAGCCTGGGCATCAGCATCCCCCGTCTCTGCTACCACCCCGATCTGTCGATCGCCGGCGCCTGCCGGGTGTGCATCGTCGAGGTCGAGGGCGTCGACCACTACCTGGCCGCCTGCACCCAGAAGGTCTGGCACGGCATGCGGGTCAACACCAACTCGCCGGTCATCCGCCAGGCCCGGCGCGACATCATCGAGCTGATCCTCGACAACCACCCCATGGACTGCCAGACCTGCGAGCGCGACGGCAACTGCGAGCTGCAGAAGGTGGCGTGGCGCCACGGGGTGAGGGAGCGGCTGTTCGAGGGCAAGCGCAAGCACTTCCCCACCGACGCCTCTTCGGTGGCCGTGGTGCGCGAGCCGGACAAGTGCATCCTCTGCGGCCGCTGCGTGCGCGTCTGCGACGAGGTGCAGGGCGTGCACAACCTGTCGCAGCACGGCCGCGGCTTCACCACCGTGGTGTCGCCCGCCCACGGGGCGAAGATGGACGAGTCGGTGTGCATCCAGTGCGGCCAGTGCGTCAACGTCTGCCCCACGGCCGCCTTCCTGGAAAAGCCCGCCACCGAACCGGTCTGGGCGGCCCTGGCGGATCCGAGCAAGGTCGTGGTGGCGCAGACCGCGCCGGCCATCCGCGCCGCCCTGGGCGAGGCCTTCGGTCTGCCGCCCGGCACGCCCGTCACCGGTCGCATGGTGACCGCGCTGCGGCGGCTGGGCTTCGACCTGGTTTTCGACACCGATTTCGGCGCCGACCTGACCATCGTCGAGGAGGCCCACGAGCTGATCCGGCGGTTGGAACAGGGCGGGCCGCTGCCCATGCTGACCTCGTGCTCGCCGGGCTGGATCTCCTTCCTGGAGAAGTTCTATCCCGAGCTGATCCCCCACGCCTCGACCTGCAAGTCCCCCATGAGCATGCTGTCGACGCTGGTCAAGACCGCCTGGGCGCAGCAGAGCGGCGTGCGGGTCGAGGACATCTTCGTGGTGGCGATCATGCCGTGCACGGCGAAGAAATACGAGGCCGCCCGGCCCGAGCACGTGCTGCCCGGCGGCGTCCGCGCCACCGACGCGGTGCTGACCACCCGCGAGCTGGCCTGGATGATCAAGTGCTGGGGCGTGGATCTGAGCGCGTTGCCCGAGGGCGAATTCGACGCCCCGCTGGGGTTGGCCACGGGGGCCGGCGACATCTTCGGCACGACGGGCGGGGTGATGGAGGCGACCCTGCGCACCGCCGCCGAGCTGCTGACCGGCAAGGAGCCCGAGCGGCTGGAATTCCCCGAGGTGCGGGCGGTCGGCGGCATCAAGACGGTCGACGTCGCCCTGGCCGGGCGCCTGCTCCGGGTCGGCGTGGCCAACAGCCTGCGGCACGCCCGCACGCTGCTGGACAAGGTCGTGCGGGGCGAGGAGTCGTTCCACGTCATCGAAGTGATGGCCTGCCCCGGCGGCTGCATCGGCGGCGGCGGACAGCCATACCCGCCCGGCGTCGAGCACGCGCTGGACCACGAGGTGCTGCGCCGCCGCGCGCAGGCGCTCTATCAGATCGACGGCGCCAAGGGAGTGCGCCGCTCCCACGAGAATCCAGCCGTCAAGCGGCTCTACGAGGATTTCCTGGGCGCCCCGGGCGGGGAGAAGGCCCATGCCCTGCTCCACACCTGCTACGCCCCCCGCCTGCCGCGAGGTGTGCGATGAACTGCCGTGCCTGCGCCGACATGGACAACTGGCCCGCGGTCAGGGCCGCGGCCGCCGCCGATCTCACTCCCGAGATCGTCGCCTTCATCGAGGCTTGCCTCGCGCTGCCCAGGTCGGAGAGCCACCTCATCGAGGTGCTGCATCGGGTCCAGAGCCATTTCGGCCACCTGGGCGCCGCGCAGCTGGACGCCGTGGCCCAGCTGCTGCAGGTGCCGGCGGCCAAGGTCTCGGGGGTCGCCTCCTTCTACCACTATTTCCGCCTGCAGCCGGTGGGTCGCTTCCGCATCTCCGTCTGCCTGGGGACCGCGTGCTACGTCAAGGGCGCCGAGGGGGTGGTGGCCCGGTTCAAGGAGGAGCTGGGCATCGGCTTCGGGGAGACGAGCAAGGACGGCCTCTTCACGCTGGAAGCTTCGCGCTGCGTCGGCACCTGCGGCCTTGCGCCCGTGGTGATGGTGGGGGAAGATGTCTTCGGCGCCGTCACTCCGGACCGCGTGCCGATGATCCTGGAGCGCTACCTCAAGCAGGCCAAGCGCGAGGACTCGGCGGCGTAGCCGTTCGCGACATCCGCACAGGAGGCCTGGATCATGATGCCGCTCCCCCGCCGCGCGGCGGCGGTGTTTGCCTGCCTGGTGTTCTCCCTGTCGTCTGCCCTCCTCGCCGCCGCGCCCGCGCCGGCCCGGGCCGCCGGCAAGAGCAAGCCGCCGGCGGCGCGCGCCGTCACCGCCGACGATCTCAAAGGACTGTCATGGCGCTGCGTCGGGCCGGCAAACATGGGCGGCCGCGTCAGCGCCATCGCGCTCGCGCCGGGCGGAGGCGCGACGTTCTACGTCGGCTACGGCACCGGCGGCCTGTGGAAGACGGAGAACCTGGGAACCACCTTCACGCCCGTCTTCGACAAGACGGGCCAGCACTCCATCGGCGCCGTGGCGGTCGCCGACGCGCCCGCGGATTGGCCGGGCTGGGAGCCGGAAAACACGCCGCCGGCCGAGCGGGCGCGCCGAGGTGCGGCCAGGATCGTCTGGGTCGGCACGGGCGAGGGCAACGGGCGCAACAGTTCCTCCTGGGGCGGCGGCGTCTATCGCTCGACCGACGCCGGGGCGACGTTCGCCGGCATGGGCCTGAAGGAAAGCCACGACATCCCCAGCCTGGCCATCGATCCGCGCGACCCCGATGTCGTCTATGTCGCGGCCCTCGGCCGTCTCTGGGGCGCGAACCCCGAGCGCGGCGTCTACAAGACCGCAGACGGCGGCAAGACCTGGCGCCATGCGCTGAGGATCGACGCCGACACCGGCGCCTGCGACGTGGCCATCGACCCCGGACAGCCCGACCGCGTCTACGCCGCGATGTACGCGCGGCGGCGCACGCCGTGGAACTTCACCGGCGGCAGCGAGCGCGGCGGGATCTTCCGTTCCGAAGACGGCGGGACAACTTGGCGCAAGCTGACGGCCGGTCTGCCCGCGCGCACCGGGCGCATCGGCCTGGCGGTGTTCGCGGGGGATCCGCGCATCGTCTACGCCGTCGTCGAGAGCGATGTCGGCGGCACCGGCCGTGACGAGTTCGACGACCGCTCGCCCAGCGGCGGCGTCTTCCGCAGCGAGGACCACGGCGAGAGCTGGACGCGCGTGTCCGACATCAACCCGCGGCCGTTCTACTTCTCGCGCCTCGCCGTCGATCCCGAGAACGGCCAGCGCGTCTACCTGCTCGGGTGGGACCTGCTCGTGTCCGATGACGGCGGCCGCAGCTTCCGCCGCTCCAGCGAGCACGTGCATGTGGACCTGCACGCCATCGCCATCGATCCGCGTGACCCCGCGCGGATCCTCATCGGCACCGACGGCGGCGCGTACATCTCGCACGACCGGGCCCGGAGCTGGCTGCTGCTAGACAACCTCGCGGTGGGACAGTTCTACCGCGTCGCCGTGGATCTGGGCGATCCCTATCGCATCGGCGGCGGCCTGCAGGACAACGGCTCGTGGATCGGACCGTCGGCGACCCTGACCGTCACCGACGACGAGGCCAAGGACGGCATCCTCAACTGCGACTGGCGCATGATCCACGGCTGGGACGGGTTCGGCGTGGCCTTCGATCCGCTCGACCCAAACCTCGTGTACGCCACGGGCCAGGGAGGCTTCCTGACCCGCATCCGCCTGGACAACGCGGTCATGAACCGGCTGCGGCCCTCGCCGCGCGAGGGCCAGGAACGCCTGCGCTTCAACTGGGACGCGCCGTTCTTCGTCTCGCCGCACGACCCGGCTGTGCTCTACCACGCCGGCAACAAGGTCTTCCGGCTGACCGAGCGGGGCGACAAGTGGTTCGCCGTCAGCGGCGATCTGTCGCGCCGCGAGGCGGACAAGATCATGACCGCCGGCAGCGAGGCCGAGACCCACGGCACCGTGGTGAGCCTGGCCGAATCGCCGCTGCGCGCGGGGCTTTTGTGGGCCGGCACCGATGACGGGCTGATCCACGTCACCGAGGACGGAGGCGGCGCGTGGCGCCAGGTCACGCCCAAGGCCGGGGGCAGCCTCTACGTGGCCTGCTTAACCCCTTCCGCGCATGACGCGCGGACCGCGTACGCGGCGCTCGACGGCCACCGCAGCGACGTCTTGCGGCCGCTGATCCTGATGACGGCCGACCTGGGACGCAGCTGGCTCGACATCACCGGCGATCTGCCGGCGGACCAGCCGGCGTTGGTGGTGCAGGAGGATCCGAGCAGCCGCGACGTCCTCTACTGCGGCACGCAGTTCGGCGCCTATGTCACCTTCGACCGTGGCGCCCGCTGGCTGCGTCTGAACGGCGCCTCGCTGCCGCCGGCGCCGGTGGCCGACCTGGTCATCCATCCGCGGGAGCGCGATCTCGTGGCCGGGACGCACGGACGCAGCGTCTGGGTGCTGGACGACATCTCGATGTTCGGGCAGCTCGACGCGGCGACGCGCGAACGGCCGCTGGCCCTGCTCGCTCCGCGTCCGGCGAGGCCGCGCCTGCACCGCGGCGCGCACTACGGACGCGGCCACGGCATCTTCCGCGCCAAGAATCCTCCCCCGGGCGCCTATCTCAACTACTGGGTGCGCGAGAACCCCGAGCCGGTCAGCATGGCGATCGCCGACTCCGCGGGCTTCGTGCTGCGCACGCTCGAGGGCCATGCGCGCGCCGGCCTGAACCGCATCGTCTGGGACCTCAAGCCGGACGCCAAGCACAGCCTCGGCGTGAGCCGCAACGACATCCCCGGTCCTGAGCAGTTCGTGCCGCCCGGCAGGTACAAGGCCACCCTCACGATGGGAGAGGCCAGGGACGAGGCCTTCATCGAAGTGCTGCCGTTCCTGGCCAGATGAGGGGCGCCGGCAACGGGCCGGCGCCGATGGCGAGGTGCGGAGATGAAGCTCCCCGACACGCCGCTTGCCGGCTGGCTGGTCGCGCTGGGTGTCATGCTCGCCGCCGTCGCCGCGGCGCGCTGGGTTTCGCTCAGTGGCGCCATCTGGCTGCTGGCCGTGCTCTCGTTCCTGGCGCTGCGGGAGTATTACTCGCTCGTGGACATCCGCCTCGAGGATCGTTGGGGCGTCCTCGCTGGCTACGCCGGCATCCCGCTTGTCTTCTGGCTGGTGCAGCGCGACTGGTACGGATTCTTCGTCGTTTCGATCCCGGTCTACCTCTTCCTGGTGATCCCGTTCCTCGTCGCGCTCGGCGGGCGGCAGGCACGCGGCGCGGTCTTCTCGATCGGCGCCATAGACTTCGGCCTGTTCCTGTTCGTGTACTGCCTGGGCCACTTCGCGTATCTGTTGCGCAGCTCCTGGCCCCTGGCGCTGCTGGTCGCGCTCGGCGCTGGGTTGTGCGATCTGGACAACCTGCGCCGCCGCACTCGGCGTTGGCGCGGCCGCGGGGCCGCCGCCGCCGGCTTCGGTCTTTCCCTGGCCGCGTGCACGGCGTTGGCGAATCTGCTGGCACCGGCCGTGGGATTGCCATCCCGCCACGCCTGGATCGTCGGCGCGCTGCTGCCCGTGTTGGTGGTGATGGGAAGAACCACGTTCTCCGTGCTGGAAGCCGATCTGGGAGTGGATCATGATCGTCTCGAACCGGGCCGAGGGCGGTATCTGGACGGGTTGAAGCCTTATATCTACGCCGCGCCCGTCGTCTTCCATTACGTGCGCTACTTCACCGACATTTACTGAGGTCACCTCCATGCACGGGCCATCGAGATGGCCGCTGCTTCTGTTACACGCGGTGGTGCTGCGCCCGCTGCTCCGGCTGGGATTCGGGTTGACGATCCGCGGCGGCGAAAGCCTGCGCGGGCTCGAACAGTTCATCCTGGCCGCCAACCACAACAGCCATCTCGACGTGCTCCTGCTTTACGCCGCATTGCCCTGGCGCCAGCTGACGACGACCCACCCGGTGGCGGCGGCGGACTATTTCGGCCGCCGGCCCTGGCTGAGGCGCGTGCTGGAAAATCTGTTCGCGCCGGTCTGGGTGGACCGCGAGGCGCACGGCGGCGAAGCACTCGCGGAGATGCAGCGGCGCCTCGACGAAGGCGACAGCCTGATCATCTTTCCGGAGGGAACGCGCGGCGAGCCGGGGCGCCTGGCGCCCTTCCGGCGCGGCATCGGCCGTCTCGTCGCCTCGCGCCGCAACGTGCCGGTCGTGCCGGCCTTTATCCTGGGACCGGAGCGGTCGCTGCCGCGCGGCGCGTCGCTGCCGCTGCCCTTGTGGCACCATGTCGCGGTCGGCCCGCCCCTGCGCCTCACCGTCGAAGGAGCTACGGAGACGACAGCCGCCGTTGCCACGGCGGTGGTCGAGCTGGGGCGCGTCGCGACCGCGCACCGCCATCGCCGCGCGCCGCCGCGTCCACCCGGGTTGACGGTCGCGGTGGTCGGCATCGACGGCTCGGGCAAGAGCACGCTCGCCCGCGATCTCGCCGGCGCGCTTTCCCATGACGGCACGGTCTGCCTGATCAGCGACGGGCTGGAGCTGTTCGCCGGCGGCGCTCCAGCCCCCTTCCAGCCGCTGATCGAGGAGCGACTGCGGCGTTGGCTTGGCCGCCGAGCCAAGCAGGCTCGTTCGCTGGCTGGCTACAAGCTGCCGAAGCTGGCGGAAATGCTGCTACGCGAACGCGTGCTCGCCGAGAGCAGGCGCTGGTACCAGCCGGCCTGGACCGTGCTCGATGGCGCGCCGCTCCTGAATATCACGGCCTGGAGCTCGCTCTACCGCGAGCAGGAGCCGGCGGGGCGTTTCTGCGCCGCCGTGCTGCGCGCCCTGAGCGGCCGGCCGCCGCTGCCCGCCGATCGGCCGCTGCTGGCGGAGCTGGCCGAGCTGCGTCCCCTGCGGCGCCTCGGCCTGACGCGACTGAGGATGCCGGACGCCGTCGTGTTCCTCGATGTCGAGCCGCGGCTCGCGCTCGACCGTATCGCGCAGCGCGGCGCCCCCGTGCAGGCGCATGAGTCCGACCAGAAGCTGACACGCCTGCGGGCGGCCTACAACCTGGCCTGTGCAACCGCACAGGCGGAATGGGGCGCGCCGCTGCTGCGCTTGCCGGGGACCGGCTCCCCGGAAGCGCAGGCGGCGGCGGCCAAGACCTTCGCCGAGGGCGTGAGGAGGCAGCGCCATGGGAGATGAAACCCGATCGTCCGGACGCATCGAGGTCGTCACCACTACGATTTCGGGCTCGATCAAGGATTGGGGCAAGGTCGGATGCATCGTTCCCTTGTTCGCGGAGCACGGGTTCGACGATGTGCGCCTGTCGGTGACCGAGAGCCACGCCCAGGCGCGCACCCGCTCGCGCGAACTCGTGGCAGAAGGCGCGCGCACGATAATCTCGGCCGGGGGCTCGGGCACCTTCAACGCCGTCCTCGAGGGCTGCTGTGATGCGGGAGCACCGCTGGACGAGATCCGCCTGGGCTTCCTGCGCAAGGGGTCAGCCGACCTGATCGGCAAGGCACTGGGCATGCCCGACGAGATCGAGAGCGCCATCGCGGTTTTCGCCGCGGCGATCCGCGACGACACCACTATGCCGTGCGACATCCTGCTGGCGCGTGACGCCAGCGGCCGCGCCAAACCTCGGCACTTCGTCGGCTACGGCGGTGCAGGCCTGTTCGGCCGCATACCCCATTACACCGAGAACCGCTTCATGAAGTGGTACAAGGGAGTGTTGGGCGTCGTGTTCGGAGACCTGGGGCCGTTCACTACCGGCATGACGCTGGCCCTGGGCGAGTGCGCGCTCACGCGGCCGCTGCGCGGTCCCCGGCGCTGGCGCATCGTGATCGACAACCAGCCCGCGCAGTCGGGCGCCTACCACGCTCTGGTGATCGTGAACGGCCACCTGGGGCGCGACCTGCCGTATGCCGCCGATCCCCTCGGCTCCGGTCATTTCCATCTATTCGGCATGAAGGATCTGGGCCTGCGCCGCCTGCCGGCCCAGGCCCTGCACGCCCGCCGCGGGCGCATCAATGAGGATCCCGCCCGCTGGGGATGGGAAGCATACACGATCGGCAGTTCGCTGGCGCTGGAACCCGAGGACGGCCGCGACTTCCCGCTGAACGTCGACGGTTCGACCCTCGTCTGCCGCGGCGCGGCGTGCGTCGAGATCGTTGCCCGGATACATCTGTTCGCCAGCAGCTAGTCGCACCGCGCCGCGCGACGGGCCCGGCACACGCTCATGCCGGCGGCGGCGCCAGCATCGCGATCGCCTCGTCGAGATCCGCGTTCATGAGCACGCGCAGCACCTGCCCGTCGGTGCTGGCGGGCACGTCGATGACGCGCACGCAAGTCTCGAAGCGGGCGCTGTCGGGCAGCAGCCGGCCCAGGATGTTCGGTGCGCCCAGGAGCAGCGCCTCGTTGAAGCGGGCGTCCGGGCTGTCGGGATAGAGCGGCAGATAGCGGATGCCCGATTCGACCAGATCCTGGAAGAAGTGCGTCCCGAAGGACAGGTCCGGCACGTAATGCGCGGTCTGGCGGGCGATTTCGACCAGCAGGGCGGTGTTGTTGATGTCGGCGTAGCCCACGTTCACGCCCAGCTTGACGTCCCCGCGGCTGCCCCAGCGTCCGGGCCCCATGAGGATGAAGCGGCGCTTCGGCAGCAGCTTGTTCAGGCGGCCGACGATGCGGCCGACCTCCAGCAGGTCGGCGTGTGTTTCGAGCTCGCCGTACCTTTGCGGGTCGACGTAGACGACATGCGTGATGTCGGGCAGGCGTCCGTTGGTCACGTTCCGCGAGGCCGTGAAAACCACGCGCTCGTCGGGCAGGTTGCGGGGGATGGGCGCGGGCTGGCTTTCCTCGGCGTGAGATTGAGGCCGGCACTGCAGCAGATACAGCGTCCTGCCGTCGTGCGCGAATTCGATGTCCACCGGCATGCCGAGACGTTCCTGGAGCGTGTTCAAGATCCGGTGCACGTCGGCGACGAATCTGGTCCCCCGGACCATGCCTTCGAAAGTGACGATCAGGCTGTCCCGGGCGAAGTCGAGCTGCCCCCTCAGCGGCGATTGCAGGCGATCCTCGGCCCAGACCGAAACGAGCCGCTCCGCCTGGGGCAGCTCGGCGCCGATCTGCCGGAGCAGCTCGGCGACGGGCAGGGTCTCGAGGCGGCCGTGCTCTAGGTTGATGACATCGGCGTACCGCGGCGCGTAGCGCAGAACTTCCTCTGGCGCCGCGTTGACGCGCAGGTTCGGCTGTCCGGGGGCGATGAGCACCGGATAGTCGTCGGCGAGGCGGTCGACGGCTCGCGTGCCCAGGCCCAACACGATGCGCAGCAGCCCGTCTTCGCGGCGGATGCGGGGCGACCAGCGGAACTCGTTGTGGCTGAACGCCACCCCCGCGATCACGGGCAGGTGGTAGGGGCCGGCCCGGACGCCGACCACCTCCTGGATCATGATCCCCATCTCCTCGGCGAAATCGAGCAGCCCGCGCTCGCTGCGGTATTCGATGGGGTCGGCGGCGAAGACGGAGGCGTAGACCTCGGCGATCGCGTCCAGCAGGGCGGCGGTGCGCTGCTTCTTGCTGCCGCGGTTGGCCAGGAACAGGCTCTTGTACTTGCCGGAGAACACGGACCCGACGCTGTCTTCGAGCAGGCTGGAACTGCGCACGATCAGCGGGCGGTTCTCGAACTCGTCCAGCGCGACGGAAAGCCCCTTGATGAACTCCGGCGGAAACGGCGAACTCTTGAGGGTCTGCACGATGAAGGGATACTCGTAGCGGATCTGCTCGCGGTCCTTGTATTTCTGCTCGATGATGTCGTCGAAGTTGTTGTAATGTATAAAGGCATACATCATGTCGGAGGTAATATACCAGGTGGCCGGCACCACCACCTGCGGGAAATTGTCGTCCTGCTTCCCGGCCCCCTCCAGGATTTTTTTCGCCAGGTGCAGGCCGGCGCTCTTGCCGCCCAGGCGCCCATAGCTTTCCGGCGAGTAGATCGTGCGCTCGAGAATCGCAGCGAAGTCGCCGATGTCGATGTAGTTCTTGGCCACGTTGATGAACGGCAGCTGCTCGGAGAAGAACCGGCGGATCAGCGAGACCTTGATCCCGCGCCGGCTTGGCGACGGCGCCGCGCCCTCCTCCTCCTCCGTCTGCTGGTAGCGGCGGATGGCGTTGGCGACCTCGGACAGCGGCAGGTTGCGGTTGGCGACCTGCACGAAGTAGCTCAGCTTGTCTTCCTGGATCCACTTCTGGATGCTGTCCAAGATCTCCTGATCGCGCAGCCGTTGTTCAGCGAGCTGGAAGATCTCCTCCACCAGGCCGTTGGAGATGCCCGACGGCCGGCTGAGATGGGGCATATTGGGGTCGCGCTCATGCTCGCCGGTCTCGGTCCCCCCTGCGAAGCCGGCGGCGCGGCGCAAGGCCTCCGCCTCGCGGACGCCGCTCCAGCACAGGTGATTGAGCATCTTGTGTGAGATGTTGTGATAGAGCGCCCGGTCTGTCTGCTTGAGCAGGTCGAGCACGACCCGCCAGGACCCCCGGCGCGGCGCCTCCGGCGGCGGCGGCGACCCGGTCTTCTCCTCCTCCATGTGCTTGGTCTGCCGGAACATGATGAAGTGGCCCAGCCGCTGCGCCACCAGCCACACCAGCTGCGATTCCGCCGGCAGGAATGTCGCCTCGCCTGCCGGGGCGATTGTCGCGCTGTAACAGACCGTCAGCGCGCCGATCGTGCGTCCCTTCACGACGATGTTGGCGGCCGCTGGTCCTCCCGCCTCGCGGTAGTCCGGCGATTGGTAGACGGCGTCCTCGATCGTCACCTTGACGCGGCACAGCTCCGGGAAGCGGAATCCCTGCGGCAGCGTTTGCACGATCCCACGGCACACCTTGTTGATGTTGGCGTCGGGCCGTCCTATCTGCTCCGCGATCGCCGCCAGACAGCGCCGCGTGCGCGACTCCGGCTCCACGCCGTCCGGTCGACCGCCGAGCGAGTGTTCGAGGTCATCCATTTATTACATCCATTTCGCCGCCGCCGGCGGTCCACGCGCTTCAACGGCGAGACCGCGACGATTCGCCAGCCTACCAGATCCGCCGGCGGCGCGGCAAGCCGCTTGACCCTGCTTTCGCGCCTGGCCTATACTGGCGCCGGCGCATCCTGCGGCGCCGCGGCGAGCGACGCGGCCAGCCGCGAGCGCGTGCCGTGGCTGTCGCGTTCACTGGAGTCATTCTCTCCTCTACCAGATTGGAAGGCCGAAGCATGGGCCAACGGGACACCAGGGCGGCTTCCCCGACCCTGCCCAACCGCGCGGGCGGCATCATCGCGATTCTCGAGGACATTCAGGCGAAACATGGGTATCTGCCGGCCGATGAGCTGCGGCGCGTGTCGCGCGAAACAGGACAATCGATGGTAGACATCTATGGCGTCGCGACCTTCTTCCGAGCGTTCAGCCTCACGCCGCGCGGCCATCATCAGGTCGCGGTGTGTCTGGGCACCGCCTGCCATGTGCGGGGCGGCCCGGCGATCGCCCGCGAGCTCGAGCGGCAACTGGGCATCAGCGCCGGTCAGACCACGCCGGACAATGAATTCACGCTCGAGACGGTGAACTGTCTCGGCGCCTGCGCGTTGGGACCGGTTGTCGTTATCGACGGACATTACTTTTCCAAGGTCAGGCCGTCGATGGTGAAATCCATTCTCGACCAGGCACTGGCCGGAATCGAGGCCGCCGACCCGAAGAACGACGACCGGGTCATTCCGCTCGAGGTCACATGCGCGCGCTGCAACCACAGCCTCATGGATGCCGAACGGTTGATCGACGACCGCGCCTCGATCCGTCTGATCGTCTCCACCCCCGGCCGCTTCGGCAAACTCCATCTTTCCAGCCTGTACGGCAGCGGCAGCTTCGCCTGTGATCATGACATTCCCTTGGGGGACGTCACCGAGCTGCACTGCCCGCACTGCCAGAGCGCCCTGACCGGAGGGCCGCCGTGTGGGGAATGCGGCGCGCCGGTGGCTTCGCTGTTCGTCAGCGGCGGCGCCGTCCTGCAGATCTGCTCCCGCCGCGGGTGCGCAGCCCACATGCTGGACATCAGCGGCGTCAACCTGTGGCCCGCCGCCGGCGCGGCCGACGTGCAAGCCGAACCCGCTTGGGGAAAGTGAACTCTGCCATGCAAAAACTCGGCTCCTGCGCAGACTTGGAGCTTCTGAGGCGCCGGCTGGTCGACGGCCGCGATCCCCGGAAGCCGACGATCGTCATCTCCGCCGGCACCTGCGGGCAGGCCAGCGGCGCCAACGACCTGATCCGCATCGCCAAGAAGGAGCTGCTGGCCAAGAAGCTGGTGGGCGAGGTCGGGCTGCGCGTGACCGGCTGCCACGGCTTCTGCGAAATCGAGCCGTCCGTGCTGATCCTGCCGCGGCGCACGCTATACCCCCGCGCCGCGCGCGAGGACATGCCGCGCATCATCGCGGCCGCCGCGCGCGGCGAGGTCCTGGAAGATCTGCTGCCGGTGGATCCCGACACGGGGCGGGCGATCCCGACGCAGGACGAGCACCCCTTCTACCGCCGGCAGCGGCGGTCGATCCTCGAACGCAGCGAGCTGGTAGATCCGATCCGGATCTACGACTACATCGCTGCCGGCGGCTACGCCGCCCTGGCCAGGGCGCTGCAGAACGGCAACCCGCAGTGGGTCATCGACGAGGTCGTCGCCTCCGGCCTGCGCGGCCGCGGCGGGGCCGGCTTCCCCACCGGCCAGAAATGGGCGCTGCTCGCCTCCCAGAAGGGCGACCGCGGCAAGTACATCGTGTGCAACGCCGACGAAGGCGATCCCGGCGCCTACATGGATCGCAGCGTGCTGGAGGGCAACCCCCAGAGCATCATCGAGGGCATGATCATCGGCGGCTTCGCCACCGGCGCCGCCGAGGGCATCATCTACGTCCGCAAGGAATACCCGCTGGCGATCAAGCATCTGGAGGTGGCGCTGAGGCAGGCGCGCGAGCTCGGCCTGCTGGGCCGGGCCATCCTCGGCGCCGACTTCTCCTTCGACCTGCAGCTCGTCTGCGGGGCCGGCGCCTTCGTCTGCGGTGAGGAGACGGCCCTGATCGCCTCGATCGAGGGCCGGATGGGCGAGCCCAGGCAGCGCCCCCCCTACCCGATCGTCAAGGGCATCAACGGCCGCCCGACCGCGATCAACAACGTCGAGACCTGGGCCAACGTCCCGCTGATCGTGCAGGCCGGCGCGCAGGAGTTCGCCAAGGTCGGTTCGCCGCGCAACAGCGGCACGAAGATCTTCAGCCTGGTCGGCAAGGTCAAGAACACCGGGCTGGTGGAAGTGCCGATGGGGATACGGATCGGCGAGGTGATCCACGATATCGGCGGCGGCCCGGCGGGCGAGGCCAGAATCAAGGCCGTGCAGACGGGCGGGCCGTCTGGCGGCTGCATCCCCGCCGCCATGTTCGACCTGCCGATCGACTACGACAGCCTGGCCAAGGCCGGCTCGATCATGGGCTCCGGCGGTATGATCGTGATGGACGAACATACCTGCATGATAGACCTGGCCAAGTACTTCATGAGCTTCCTCAAGGACGAATCCTGCGGCAAATGTTACACCTGCCGCAAGGGCACGCAGCGGATGTGGGAGATCCTCGACGACATCTCCGCGGGCCGGGGAACGATCGCGCAGCTCGAGCTGCTGGAAGAGTTGGCGCTGGTCGTCAAGGACACCACGATGTGCGGGCTGGGCCAGTCCGCGTCCAATCCGGTGCTGTCGACGCTGCGCTACTTCCGCGAGGAGTACCTGGACCACATCGTCAACAAGCACTGCGCGGCGGGGGTCTGCAAGGAGCTGGTGGGCGCGCCCTGCCACTCGACCTGCCCCATCGGCACCGAGGCCTGGCGCTACATCGCGCACATCGCGCGCGGGGAGTACGACGAGGCCTACCACGCCATCCGCGAGGCCAACCCCTTCCCCTCGATCTGCGCGCGCGTCTGCAACCACCCCTGCGAGAGCAAGTGCCGGGCCGGAGCGAGCGGCGGCCAGCCGATCGCCATCCGCGCCCTCAAACGTTTCGTCACCGAACGCAGCGACCCGTTCTCCTTCGTCCCGCAGCGGGAGCGACGCGCGACCGACGACAGCGCGCGCGTGGCGGTGGTGGGCGCCGGGCCGGCGGGCTTGACGGCCGCGCACTACCTGTCGCTCAAGGGATACCGCGTGACTGTGTTCGACGCCGAGCGCAAGCCGGGCGGCATGATGTTCACCGCCATCCCCGCCTACCGGCTGCCGCGCGAGGTGATCGAACGGGAGATCGAGGCGCTGCTCGACGAAAACATCACGCTCAAGCTCAACACCGCGCTGGGCGGCCAGATCACGGTGGACGGCCTGCTGAAGGACGGCTTCAAGGCGGTCTTCCTGGCCCTGGGCGCGCACAAGAGCAAGCCGCTCAAGATCGAGGGCGAGGACTCGGACGGCGTCTACCCCTCGATCCAGTTCCTGCGCTCGCTGAACGTGCTGGGCAAGAAGCTGGCGAAAGGCGCGGTCGGCGTGATCGGAGGCGGCAACTCGGCGCTCGATTCGGCCCGCGCCGCCCTGCGGCAGGAAGGCGTGAGCTCCGTGACCATCTTCTATCGCCGCACGCGCGCCGAGATGCCGGCCTACGCGGAGGAGATCGAGGCCGCCCTGGAGGAAGGCATCAAGATCGAGACGCTGGTCGCGCCGGCGAAGATTCTGGCCCGCGGCGGCCGGCTCGCCGGCCTGCGCTGCCAGCGCAATTCGCTGGGCGAACCCGACGCTTCGGGCCGGCGCCGGCCCGTGCCCATACCGGGCAGCGAGTTCGACACGCCGCTGGACACCCTGGTGGTCGCCATCAGCGAAAGCTCCGACATCGACTGCCTGTCGGTCGCCAGCCTGATGAAGATCGAGACCGACGAGGCGGCGGGGACGGTCGTCGTCGATCCCGAGACGTTGGCGACCAACCGCCCCGGCGTCTTCGCCGGCGGCGACATCGTCACCGGGCCCAACACCATCGTGGACGCCATCGCGGCCGGCAAGCGGGCGGCGGTGATGATCGACCGCTTCGTGCGCGGCGAGGCGCTGCACCAACCCGCACGGGTCCGCCTGCCGGAAGTCTTCGTGGAGCCGGCGCCAGCCGATCCCGACGAGGAGGACGATGGGCGCCGCGTCGAGGTCCCCCGCGCCAACGTCGAATGGCGCCGGCGGGGCTTCGCCGAGGTGGAGATGGCCTTGACCGTCGCAGAGGCCAGACGGGAAGCCAGGCGATGCCTGCGTTGCGATCTGGAGTTCGTGACGCCCCCCCTGGTGGGCGCCGCGCCCGCGCGGGCCGAAGGAGAACCGGCATGATCACCTTCACGCTCAACGGCCTGCAGGTCGCCGTCGAGGACAAATCGACCATCCTGGAGGCGGCGCAGTTCTACGGCTTCCCCATCCCCACGCTCTGCCACATGGAGGGGCTGTCGCCCTACGGCGCCTGCCGCCTGTGCGTCGTGGAGATCGGCGAGGGCGAACGCGCCCGGCTGGTCTCTTCCTGCACGTATCCGGTCGAGGAGGGGCTGAAGGTGCGCACCGCCTCCGAGCGGGTCCTGCGCGCGCGCCGCATGGTGATCGAGCTGCTGCTGGCCTCGTGCCCGCAATCCAAGGTCATCCAGGACCTGGCTTCGGCGCACCAGATCACCCAGCAGCGCTTCCGCCAGGAGCACGAGGACTGCGTCTACTGCGGGCGCTGCGTGCGCATGTGCGAGGAACAGATGATGGCCAAGGCGATCGGTTTCCGCGGTCGCGGCGAGCGGCGCTCGATCGGCACCCCCTTCGACGTCCGCTCCGAGGTCTGCCGCCTCTGCGGCGGCTGCATCTATGTCTGCCCCGCCTGCCAGCTCCGCTGCACCTTCAACACACCCGAGAAGGCGATCTGCGGCGGCTGCGCCAACCTGGCGCCGCCCTGCATAGAGAAAGAGAAGTTCCATGACATGATGTGCTATCTGTCGCCGTGTGTTGCGTGTGAAATCAAGAAAGATTGAACGCACAAGGGAGGACGACCATGCCCACGTTTTCGCGAGTCAACGCATCCGCGGCCACCCTTACGAAGAACCGGACCGAGGAATCAATCGTGCCGGCGTCGGGTATGTGCGTGACCTGCGTCGACGGCTGCATCGGGATGTGCGAGATCGGCAAGTCCGCCTACCGCGGCCACGAGGTGATCTACCCGCAGCCGTTCGGGGTCATCACCACCGCCGCGGAGAAGACCTACCCCGTCGATTATTCCCATTTCAGCATCCTCGGCACCGCGGTGGGGGCACACGGCATCAAGGCCGACAGCGACGTGGCTATCTTCCCCGCCGTGAACCTCGAGGTGGTCTTCGGGCACGACCGCAAGCTCAAGTTCCGCTATCCCTGGATCATCCCCGGCATCGGCTCGACCGACATCGCCAAGAACAACTGGGAGGGGCTGGCCATCGGCTCCGCGCTGGCCGGGACGGGCCTGACCATCGGCGAGAACGTCGTCGGCATGGATGTCGAGGCCAAGATCGTCGACGGCAAGGCGGTCGACACGGTCGACCTGAAGCGCCGGGTCATGCTCTACAAGGACCACCAGCGGGACGGCTACGGCGCCATCATCGTGCAGGCCAACGTCGAGGACACCAAGCTGGGCACGCAGGAGTACGCCATCGACAAGCTGGGCGTGCAGTGCGTCGAGCTGAAATGGGGGCAGGGAGCCAAGAACATCGGCGGCGAGGTCAAGATCCGCAACTTGAAGAAGGCGCAGCTGCTGTACGAGCGGGGCTACGTCGTGCTGCCCAACCCCACCGACCCCAACGTCATCGCCGCCTTCGAGCGGGGCGCCTTCCGCGAGTTCGAGCGGCACTCCCGCGTGGGCATGGTCTCGGAGGAGTCGTTCGCGGCCAGGGTGGAGGAGCTGCGGCGCGCGGGAGCCAGGTACGTCTTCCTCAAGACGGGCGCCTACCGCCCCGTCGATCTGGCGCGGGCGGTCAAGTACGCCTCGAAGTACAAGCTGGACCTGCTCACCGTCGACGGCGCCGGCGGCGGCACCGGCATGAGCCCGTGGCGCATGATGAACGAGTGGGGCATCCCGCCGGTGGAGCTGCACTCCCTGACCTACGCCTACGCCAAGCGCCTGGCCGACCGGGGCGAGCACGTTCCCGCCATCGCCTTCGCCGGCGGCTTCACTTTCGAGGACCAGATCTTCAAGGCGCTGGCGCTGGGAGCGCCGCACGTCAAGCTGGTCGGCATGGCCCGCGGCCCGATCGCCGCGGCCATGGTGGGCAAGACCATCGGCCGCACGATCGACGAGGGACAGCTGCCGGTCTACGTCGAGCGGTTCGGCACGACCAAGGACGAGATCTTCGTCACGGCCGCCGACCTGCGCCACGAGCTCGGCGACGAAGCCTTCGAGAAGGTCCCGACCGGAGCGCTCGGCCTGTACACCTACTACGAGCGCCTTGCGCAGGGGCTGCGGCAGCTGATGGCGGGCGAGCGCAAGTTCGCGCTCGAACACCTCAGGCGCGACGACATCTGCGCGCTCACGCAGCAGGCCAGCCAGACCAGCGGCATCCAGTACGTGATGGACGTGGACAAGGACGAGTCGGCGCGCATCCTCGACGCCAAGTAGAGGGGCCGAAGCGCCGCCGGGTAGCGGCGGCATCGACAGGGCGGGCCCCAGGCGATCCGGCGTCGCCTGGGGCCTCGCCTCTCCGGCCGGGGCCGGCCGCTCAGGACGCGGCCGCGACCGCCTTGAGCGCCGCCGCGTAATCGGGCTCCTGCGCGATCTCGGGCACCAGCTGGGCGTGCGCCACGCGGTGCCGCGCGTCGAGCACGACCACGGCGCGCGCCAGCAGGCCGGCCAGCGGACCGTCGACGATCTCCACCCCGTACGCCTTGCCGAAGGCGCGGTCCCGCAGCTGCGACAGCATGACCACGGCGCCGATCCCCTCCGCCTCGCAGAAACGCGCCTGGGCGAACGGCAGGTCGTTGCTGACGGTCAGGATGGCGACGCCGGGCAGCGCCGCCGCTTCCTGGTTGAAGCGGCGGGCCGAGGCGGCGCAGACGCCCGTGTCCAGGCTGGGCACGATGTTGAGCACCAGCTTGCGGCCGGCGAAGTCGGCCAGGGAGACGTCGGACAGGTCGGCGCGCGTCAGCTTGAAATCCGGCGCCGGCGCCCCCGCTTGCGGCAGGGCGCCGATGGTGTGGATGGGATTGCCCTTGAGGGTGATCTCGGCCATGTCGTTCCTTTCCGGTTGGGGCGTCGCGCGCTCATTCCTCGCCGCGAGCCAGGCGGCCGGGATCGAGCAGCGCGTCGGCTTCGGTTGCGGTCAGCACGCCCTCGGCCAGGGCGATGTCGCGCACGCTGCGCCCCTCGCGCCAGGCGCGCCGGGCGATCGCCGCCGCGCGATCGTAGCCGATCCGCGCAGCCAGCGGCGTCGCCAGGGCCAGGCTGGCGGCGGCCGCGGCGGCGCAGCGCGCGGCGTCGGCGCGCAGCCCGTCCAGGCATCGCTGGCGCAGCGCGCGGCAGGCGCCGGCCAGCAGCTCGCCCGCGCCCAGGGTCTCGTGCGCGATCAGCGGCAGCATGATGTTCAGCTCCAGCGGTCCCTGCGAGCCGGCGAAGGTCACGGACACGGCCCGCCCCATGATCTGCACGGCCGCCTGGGCCACCAGCTCGGGGACGACCGGGTTGATCTTGCCGGGCATCAGGCTGCTGCCGGGTTGCAGGGCCGGCAGCTCGATCTCCCCCAGGCCGCCGCGCGGGCCGCTCGCGAGCAGGCGCAGGTCGCCGGCCAGCTTCAGCAGCGCCGCCGCCAGGCCGCTGGCCGCGCCCATGAACTCGACCTGCGCGTCGCGCGCGGCGATGGCGGCGAAGCGGTTGCCCGCCTCGCGCAGCGGCAGCCCCGTGCGCGCGGCGAGCAGGGCACAGGCGCGCCGTCCGAACTCCGGATGCGCGCCCAGCCCGGTGCCGACGGCGGTGCCGCCCAACGGCAGTTCCTCCAGCCGCGGCAGCAGCGCCTCGAAGCGCGCCGCGGCCTGCCCGATCTGCGCGGCGTAGCCCGAGAATTCCTGCCCCAGCGTCATCGGCACCGCGTCCTGCAGGTGCGTGCGGCCCAGCTTGACGACGCCGGCGAACTCGGCGGCGCGCGCATCCAGCGCCGCGCGCAGCGACGCCAGCTCGTCCAGCAGGCTCGCCGCGCCCTGCCGGTTGGCGATCTGGATGGCGCTGGGCACGACGTCGTTGGAGGACTGCCCGCGGTTGACGTGGTCGTTGGGATGCACGGGCGCGCGGGCGCCGCGGGCCGCGCCCAGCAGCTCGTTGGCCCGGTTGGCGACGACCTCGTTGGCGTTCATGTTCCACGAGGTGCCCGAGCCGGTCTGGAAGACGTCCACCGGGAAGTGGTCCAACCAGCGTCCGCCGGCCACCTCGTCCGCGGCCTCGGCGATGGCCGCGGCCAGCGCGGGCTCGAGCCGCCCCAGCTCCTGGTTGGCGCGGGCGGCGGCGGCCTTGATCAACCCCAGGGCGGCGGCAAGCGCCGGCGGTATGCGCAGGCCCGAGATGTCGCCCACGCGCCGCGCCCGCTCCGTCTGCGCCCCCCAGTAGGCCCAGCCGGGAACCGCGATCTCGCCCATGGCGTCGCGCTCGATCCTCTCGGGCACGTCCGACGTCCGCTCCGCCATCGTCCCCTCTCCCGTCCCGCGGCGTCCGACCGCCGCGGCGCCGCGGCCCGCCACAGCCTAAGCCAATCGGGGCGATAAGGCAAAGCCGGCCCCCCCTCTCGGCGCCTCCCCGCGCCCCTGCACGGCCGCCCGGTTGCCAAGCCATTTTCAAACCGTTACCTTCGGGCGGTTGTCAGCATGATCCGCCGTCAGGCGGCCGGAACCCGCAACGCGGAGGCATGGGCGCGATGCAGTTCAAGGAAGTCAAGCTGCCCGAGGGAGACCTGATCGAGTTCAAGGACGGCCGGCTGGTCATCGGGCGGCGGCCGATCGTCGGCGTCCTGCGCGGCGACGGCATCGGGCTGGACATCACCCCGGTGATGGTGAAGGTCGTCGACGCGGCGGTGCGGAAGGCCTACGGCGACGAGCGGCGCATAGCCTGGTGCCCGCTCTACGCCGGGCTGGAGGGACTGCAGCACTACGGCAGCGAATTCCCGGACGAGACGGTCGCCGCCATCCGCCATCTCAAGATCGCCATCAAGGGCCCCTTCACCACCCCCATCGGCGAGGAGACGCACGTCTGCCTGCACTGCGCCCACCAGCAGAATCAGCCGGGACGCTGCGCGGGCTGCGGCAAGGACGACGGCGTGACCGCGCGCTTCCGTTCGATCAACGTCCGTTTCCGCCAGCACCTGGATCTGTTCGCCTGCGTGCGGCCGGTCCGCTTCTTCGAGGGTGTGCCGGCGCCCAACAAGTACGCCGACCAGGTCAACTTCGTGATCTTCCGCGAGAACACGGAGGATGTCTACGCCGGGCACGACTTCGAGCGCGGCAGCGACATGGCCCGCGCGGTCATCCAGCTGGTCAAGGAGAAGACCGGCCGCGACATCCGCGAGGACAGCGGCATCGGCATCAAGCCGATCAGCGTCTTCGGCACCAAGCGGCTGGTGCGCATGGCGCTGCAGTGGGCGGCGGCGCAGAAGCTGCCGTCGGTCACGCTGGTGCACAAGGGCAACATCATGAAGTTCACCGAGGGCAGCTTCGCCAAGTGGGGCTACGAGACCGCCGCCGAGGAGTTCGGCGACCTGACGGTGACCGAGAAGGAGCTGTGGGACCGCCACCAGGGGCGGATGCCGGCGGGCAAGATCCTGGTCAAGGACCGCATCGCCGACTCCATCTTCCAGCAGATCCAGACCCGGCCAGGGGAGTACAGCGTCCTGGCGACGCCGAACCTCAACGGCGACTACCTCAGCGACGCAGCCATCGCCCTGGTCGGCGGCCTGGGCCTGGGCCCCGGCGCCAACATGAGCCACGAGGTGGCGCTGTTCGAGGCCACGCACGGCACGGCGCCGAAGTACACCGGCAAGGACATGGTCAACCCCGGTTCGATCATCTTGTCGGCGGTCATGATGCTCAACCACATGGGCTGGGGGGAGGCTGCCGACCTGATCAACGGCGGCATGGAGAAGGCCATCCGCCAGGGCCACGTGACCTACGACCTGGCGCGGCTGATGCGCGCCGAGGGGCGCCAGGACGTGGTCGAAGTGGGCTCCAGCGGTTTTGGAGCGGCCATCATCGAACGGATGTGACCGCGGCCCGCGCGGGGCCCGGCCAAGATCGACGCCACCGCCTCCCCGCCCTTTCCGGAGCTGTGAAGTCCCGGATCTGGGCGGGGAGGCTTTTTTTGCGGCAGGCAGGTCATATACAGAGGAAATTTCGGGCGAGTCGGCAAAAAGCGGCATTTAACCTGAATAGAATCCGCCCGATTATTTTATTATTGGGAATCCGGTGGAATGCATCTATACTTTCGCGCCATAAAACCACGCCGGCCCGCTGGGTCCGGCATGGAGAGCCACCTTCCAACCGGTCGCAAAGGAGCCCGATGGCCGAAATCGCCTACCACGTAAGCGTGGTAAAACTCCCTCCCAAGGAAAGGTCCTGGACCCGCATTGGTGAGGCGCTCGCGAAGTCGCTTCCCGCAGGCCGCACGCCCGTCAGGGTGATCGCGGTCAAAGCCGAGGGCGACCAGCTCTGGTTCGAAGCCAGCTCGGCCCAGACCCACCGCAAACCGGCATGGGGATCCCTGCTCAAACCGAACCCTTCCGTGGGGCGGTCGCGGGGACGCTTCGTCGTGGCGTCGATCATTCCGACCGGAGTGAGGGCGGAATACGGCGGCTTCTGCGGCGACGGCGTGCCGGTCACGAACCTGTTGGCGGAGGCTTGCGATCTGCTCATCACCAACCCGAACGCCGTGACGGCGTCGGATTTGTACCATGCCGGCCCCAAGGTACGGGTCCTGGAGGGCAACCTCCTGTGCCATTTCCTGCTGGGCAACGTGAACCTGTCGGACCTGCGGCCGCGCGAGATCGCGGTCATCATCGGCAAACCGGCCGAGGAGATGTTCCTCAACAACGTGGTCAACGCCATCAACGCGATGCGGACCGTGGCCGGGCTGCCGATCCACAACGTGCTGGTCTCGCGGCAGCCGTTCGACATCCACTGTGTCTATTCGGAGTTCGGCCACGCGACGGGTGAGTACACCGACCTCGGGCCGCTGTTCGAGGGCATGGACCGCCTGGCGCCGCTGGCGGAGGCCGTGGCCATCGCCAGCCCCATGATCGTTTCGGACGCCGTTCGCCACCGCTACTACACCGAGAACGACCTGCCCAACCCCTGGGGCGGCGGCGAGGCGGTGCTGACGCACACCGCGACGACCTTCTACCCGCTGCCGGTGACCCACGCGCCGTTGCTGAGCCACCTGGACCACGCCATGCTGGGCACCAAGGGCGACCCGCGCGACGCGTCGGAGCTGATCTCGTCGTCGTACATCTGCTCGGTGCTGCAGGGGCTGCACCGCTCGCCGCGCCCGCGGCGGCGCGACGCCGAAGCCGCCCCGGCGGACCCCAGCCTGATCGCCGCCGAGGACGTGGCGGCGGTGGTGCTGCCGGCGACGGCGGTCGGCGGCATCCCCTTCTTCATGGCGCTCGAGCGCGGCGTGCCGGTCATCCTGGTCGAGGACAACCGCACCGCCTTCGGCCTGTCCCCCGAGGCGCTCGGCATGGCCGACCACCCGGGCATCATCCGCGCTTCCAGCTACGCCGAAGCGGCCGGCTACCTGCTGGCCATGCGGGCGGGAATCGCCCGCGACACGATCGTTCGTCCGGTCCAGGCCGTCGAGGCCGAGGCGTTCGGCGCGTTGGAGGTGGTGGCTTATGGCTAAGCTGGTCTCCACCTTCGCCGAGATGCTCGAGGCGCGTCCGGCGATCAGCCTGCACCTGCACACCCCCGCGCACCAGGGCCGCACGACGGTCAAGGGGCTGATGCCCGCGCAGCTGTTCGTGCGCGATGTGCCGTACTTCACGCGCCGCCAGCTGACCGCTTTCGAGTCGCGTCTGGCGGGGCTGTACGGCACCAAGCAGACGCTCTGTCTGACCAGCGGCACGTCGCAGGGGGTCGAGGCGGCGGTGCTGGCGCTGGCGCGGCGCCATCGCCGCGTCTACGTGCTGCGCAACTGCCACAAGTCGGTGATCAACGGCCTGGTGCTGTCGGGCCTGGAGGTCGAGTTCATCGTGCCGGCCGGCGCGGTGATCACGCCGGCGGAACTGGAGGCGCATCTGGCGGCGGCCCCGCCCGGCGGGCCCTCCGCGATCATCTTCACCTACCCGACCTTCGAGGGCTGGAGCTGCGACCTCGAAGCGTGCGCCGCCGTCTGCCGGCGCCACGGGCTCGAGATCGTGGTCGACGAGAGCCACGGCAGCCACTGGCCGGCCAGCGGCGCTCTGCCGCGCTCGGCCATCCGCATGGACGTGGACCTGGTCCTGCACAGCCTGCACAAGTACGCCGGCGCGCTGGTGCAGACGGCGCTGATCCACCTGCCGGAGCGTTCGCGGCTCGGCGGCGATGACATCGCCCGCGCGCTCGACCTGCTCGAGACCACCACCATCAGCAACCTGCTGCTGCTGAGCGTGGAGAAGGCGGTCGACCGCCTGTTCGATCCCGCCGCGGCGGCGCACATCGAGAGGCTGATCGCCGAGCTGGCTGGCGTCAAGCGGCGCCAGCACAACGGCGACGGCCTGATCCGCTACCACGTGCCGGACGGGGTGCCGGTGCAGGATCCGCTGAAGTTCTTCCTGACCACCGAGCACGCCGACCCGGCGACCCTGGCGCGCTGGTTCTACGAGGCAGGCGTCGACCACGAGTTCAACGACGCGCGCGGCGTGCTTTTCATCTTCTCGATCCTCAACACGCTGGCCGACCTGAAGCGGTTCGAGCGGGCCTGCCGGCAGGTCAAGCCGCAGCTGCTGGCCGCGCCGGCGCTGCTGGCGCGGGCGCCGCTGGCGATGAACCGTCCGGAGATGGCGCGCCCGCCGCGCGAGGCTCACTTCGGGCCGCTCGAGCGCGTGCCCGTCGGCGCGGCGCGCGGGCGGATCGCCGCCGAGATGATCGCCCACTGCCCGCCCGGCTGGCCGGTGCTGATCCCCGGCGAGCGCGTCACCGACTGGCACGCGCGCACGCTGGGCAAGGACTACCTGATCGCGGTGTCGAAGCTCTGACGCCGCGCGTCGCGACGCCGGCGGCGGTGCGCCGCCCGGAACGCCTGGAAGCCCGGCCGCAAGGTCGGGCTTCCGCGCGCCGGGCAGGCGCCGGAAAGGTCTGGCCGCCGCTCAGCCGACGATCTTGGTGTAGATGATCCGATCGTCGCCGAGCGCGTAGAAGTCGGGGATGCGGGCGGCCTCCGCGTATCCAGCCTTGAGGTAGAAACCGCGGGTGGGCGTGTAGGTGGGGTTGCCCGAGGTCTCGATGACCGCCAGGCGGCCGCCGCGGCGGCGAATCAGCGCCTCGGCATGCCGCAGCAGCGCCTGCCCCAGCCCTCTGCCCTGCCGGTCCGCCGCCACGCCGAGCCAGTAGATGTCGTAGGCCCCCAGCGTGCAAGGGGTGGGTCCGAGGCAGACCCAGCCCGCGACATCGCCCTCGTCCTCGACGGCGAACGACTGGTAGTGCCCCCGCGCGCCTGCCTCCAGCGCCTCGTCCAGCACCTCGGCCGCCACCTCCAGCTCGTCGGGACGGAAGAACCGCGTACCGGCCAGCAGGGCGAGGATGCGCTCGCGGTCGGCGGGAATCGTGTAGCGGATGACCGGTCGCGGGCGCGGGCGGGCGGGTGCAGCCGCCGGGCGGCGGCCGGAGCCGGCGGCGGCGCGGCCGCGATCCGACGGCGCCGGCGCCTGCGCGGAAGCGCTGCCCGCCGCCGCGGCTGCGGCCGCCTGCCGCGCCGCGGCGCTGCGCACGACATCGCTCACGAAGCGGTGGTACGGGACGCGGCCGATCTTGAGCGCCGCCGCGAAGCCGGCGTCGGGCGCGACGTCGGGGTTCTGGTTGATCTCCAGGATGAAGGGCCGGCCGCGACGCGACAGCCGCATGTCCACGCGCGCGTAATCCCGGCAGCCGCAGGCGCGCCAGGCCGCCAAGGCGAGCGCGCGCACGCGCGCCGCCAGGCGCTCCGGCAGCGGCGCGGGTATCAGGCGCCGGGTGTGGGCGTATTCGAACGAATCCTCCTGCCACTTGGCCGTGTAGCCGACGATGCGGGGCCGGTCGGGGCCGAAGCCGGTGAAGTCGATCTCGGCCAGCGGCAGCACGGCCAACTCGCCGCCGCGCTGCAGCAACGAGACGTTCAGCTCGCGCCCCTCGATGAACTGCTCGACCACCACCGCCTGGCCCAACCGTTCGTGCAGGCGCCGCACGGCGCGGGCCAGAGCCGCGCCCGGCCCCGGGAAGACCGCATCGCTGTCGATCCCCTCGCTGGCGTCGGACGCCGCCGGCTTGCAGATCAGCGGCCCGGCCGGCAGGCGAGCGGACGGCAGGCGCTCGCCCGGCGCCACGACCACGCCCGCCGGCACCGGCAGACCCGCGGCCGCCAGCGCCGCCTTCGTCAGATGCTTGTCCATGGTCAGGGCGAGGCATGGAGTGTCGCCCCCGGTGCACTCCTTGCCGAACGCCCGGCAGACCGCCGGCACCAGATCGACGTCGGCCGGCGGCCCCCGCAGCGCCTCCACCAGGTTGAAAACGATCGGCTCGGGCGCGCCGGCCAGAAGCGCCGGTAGCTCGCCAAGGCGCCGCACGCCGGCCACGCGGTGCGCCGCGCCCAGGCGCTGCAGGGCCGCGGCCACGGCGGCCGCCTCGGCCAGCACCCCGGCGTCGCTCTCCAGGAAGGGCGGCTCCGGGCCGCCTTCCACGGGCGCGTCGTGCGCCAGCGGCACGTTGTGCAGCACGAGCACCGGCGGCAGCGGCCCAGCGGGACTCCTCATCGCGACTCCTCCATCCGCTCCCGGGCGCTGTCGATGATGCCGCCTATCAGCTCGGCGTACGACAGGCCCGCCTGGCGGGCGATGATCGGCAGATCGGAGATGACCGCGTTGATGCCCGGCAACGGGTTGATCTCCAGGAAGCAGGGCCGCCCGCGACGATCGAGCCGCAGATCGACGCGCGAGCAGTCGCGGCACTCCAGCGTCCGGTGCGCCGCCAGAGCCAACGCCTCGACCTGGCCGCGCAGTCCGTCCGCGGGCGGCTCGACGTACTGCACGCGATTCTCGAAATCCTGCTTGTTCTGATATGAGTAGACCGGCACCGGGAAGGCACCGCCGATCACCACCTCGATGCACCCCAGCACGCGCGCCCTGACGCCGGTGCCCAGAACGCCGACGGTGAACTCGCGCCCCGGCAGGTACTCCTCGACCAGGACGGGCTGGCGGAAACGCGCGCCCAGTTCGGCGCAGACCGCGGCCAGCTCCTCGGGAGTCCGCACCAGCGAGCGGTCCATCACGCCCTTGCCGGTGCCCTCGGCCAGCGGCTTGGCGAAGAGGGGATACTCCAGATCAAGACCCTCGAGGTCGGCCGCTTCTCGAACGACGACGAAGGGCGACGTCGCCAGCCCCGCGTCCCGCGCCAGACGCTTGGCGATCGCCTTGTCCAGCGTGGCCGCGCACACCAGCGGGTCGGACATCGTGTAGGGGATGTCGTAGAGCTCGAGCAGCGCCGGCACCTGGGCCTCGCGGCTGCGCCCCCGCACCCCCTCGGCGATGTTGAAGACCAGATCCCAGCGCTCGCCGGCGACCAGCCGCGCGCAGAGGGCGCGCGCGTGGCCGATGCGGTCGGTGCGGTGGCCGATTTCGCGGATCGCCTGCTCCAGCAGGTCGATGGTCTGGGCCGAGTCGAATTCGGCCACGTCCTCGGCCGCGAAGCCGAGCGCCAGGTAGTCGGACTTCAGATCGTAGGTCAGGCCGATGTCCAGCGAGCGCTCCATGACATCCTCGAGGATGCGGGTGGTCCGGCCGGCCGGGCCGCGCGGCCGGCGCCGAGTATAATCGGGCTCTTCCCGCGGGCAAGCGCCGAGTGCTAGAGTCGCCGCCGGCGCCGCCACCCCAGCCGGAGAACCGCAGCGTGCCCGCCTGCCTGTTCGCCTCCGACCTGCACGGCCGGACCGACCGCTACGAGAAGCTGTGGCGGCTGGCCGCCGGGGCGCTTCCTTCCGCCATCTTCCTGGGGGGAGATCTGCTGCCGCATCGCAGCCTCTCCCGGCCCGCCGCGGACGCGCAGCGAAGTGACTTCGTCGGCGATTTCCTGGCACCCGGATTCGCCCGCCTGCGCGCGGCCCTGGGCTCCGCCTACCCCCGTGTCTTCCTGATCCTGGGCAACGACGACCCCCGCAGCGAGGAGGAGGCTGTGGTCGCGGCGGGCGGCGGCGGTCTGTGGGACTACGCGCACGGCCGGCGGCTGCCGTTCGGCGACCACGAGGTCTACGGCTACGCCTGCGTCCCGCCGACGCCGCTGCGCTTGAAGGACTGGGACCGCTACGACGTGGAGCGCGCCGCTCCCCCCGGCTGCCTTCCGCCTGAGCAGGGGATCCGCACGGCAGCGCCGCCCCCGGAGGAGGCGGCCTGCTTGACCATCCAGGACGACCTGGCGCGTCTGACCGGGCGGAACGACCTGGCGCGGGCCATCATGCTCTTCCACACGCCGCCGTACCGTTCGCGTCTCGACCGCGCGGCCCTGGACGGCATGCGGATCGGCGGCCACCCGCGCGATGTCCACATCGGCAGCGTCGCCGTCGCGCGCCTGATCGCCGGCCGCCAGCCGCTGGTGACCCTGCACGGACATGTCCACGAGTCGACGCGTCTGACCGGCGCTTGGCGGGAGCTGCGCGGGCGCACCTGGATGTTCCAGGCGGCGCACGACGGACCGGGGCTGGCGGTGGTCACGTTCGATCCCGCGGCGCCGGCCGGCGCGTCGCGGACACTGGTCTGAGCCGCCCGCCGCCCTCCGCGCCGCTACGCCGGTTTGCGCACGCCCATCGCCAGCGGACGCGCCGCGTCGGTCACGGCGTCGATCTTGGCGGCGAAGCTGGTCCTGCGGGCGATGTCCTCGTCGGTCACGAGGTGGACGTCCAGCAGACCGCCTTCGGTGCGGTATCCCGTGCGCAGGTAATTGAGTTCGGCCAGGCAGAGGCTCCAGCCCTCGAGCCAGTGCAGCAGCTCCCCCCGCTGCCGCTCGTCGCCGGCGAAGTGGACGATGACGTCGATGTCGCTGGCCATGCCGGCGGTGGCGTTCTTGGTGCTGCCGAAGACATAGAACGCCCTGACGCCGAAACGCTCGGGATCAAGCGCCGCCGCCACCTGCTCCGCCATCGACATGCGCCAGCGCCAGAAGGCCTCGGGCCGCGGCGCGGCCTCCCCCGGCTCCAGGACGACCGGCGCGCAACCGGTGGTCATGCGTCCCAGCAGGCCCATCGCCTCTTCCAGATCGGCGTTCAGCAGCACGTGCAGCACCAGGCCGCCCGTGGTCCGCGGCACGTCGATCACGCGGATCACGGGAGCCAACCGCGCGTGCTCCGGCGCCAGCTCGGCCAGGATGTTGGGCGATCGCTGCAGGAACGCCTCGTTGAAGAGGATGCCGTCGTCGTCGGGATAGAGGGGCAGGTACCGGATCTGCGCCTCCACCAGATCCTGGAAGAAGTGCGTGCCGAAGGACAGATCGGGCAGGTAGCTGCCCTTCTGGCGCGCGATCTCGATCAACATCGCCGTGTTGTTGATGTCGGAGTAGGTCACGGGCACGCCCAGCTTGATGTCGCCGCGGCTGCCCCAGCGCCCGGGGCCCATCAGAATGAACTGGCGCTTGGGCAGCAGTTTGTTGAGCTGGCCGATGGCGCGCCCCGCCGCCACGTGCGCCGCGCGGTCGCCCAGCTCGGCGTAGGCCTGCGGGTCGACGTACACGATGTGCGTCACCGGCGGCACGCAGCCGTTGGACACGTAGCGCTTGGCGGTGAAAACGATGCGTTCCGCCGGCACGCCCTTGGGGATCGGCGTCGCGGCCGCGTCCAACGCCGAGCTCTGCTGCCGGCACTGCAGCAGGAACAGATCCTGCCCGTCAGAGGCGAATTCGAAATCCACCGGGTGGCCGAACTTCTGCTCCAGAGTGCCCAGCATGGTCTTGATCTGCTTGATGAACGGCGTGCTGGCGATCAGGCCTTCGAAGGTGAAGACGAGATCGTCGCGCTCGAAATCGACTTGCTTGCCCAAGGGGCGGCGGAAATGGCTGCCCTCGCAGATCGACACGTACTGCTCGAGGTGCGGGATCTCCCGCCCGTGCTGGCGCAGCAATTCCTCGATGGTGATCGTCTCGAAACGATTGGTGCGCAGGTTGATGACATCGACCTTGCGCGGCGAGTAGCGCACGACCTCGTCGGCGGTCACGTTGACGCGCAGATTCGGCTGGCCGGGGGCCACCAGCAGCGGGTAGTCGTCGGCCGTGCGATCGACGGCGCGCGTGCCCAGACCAGGCACCAGACGGATCAGGCCGTCCTCGCGCTTGATGCGCGCCGACCAGCGGAACTCGTTGCGGCTGAAGGCCACGCCCGCGAAGGCGGGCAGCCAGTAGTCGCCGACGCGCCGCCCGACCACCTCCTGGATCATGATCCCCATCTCCTCATGGAAATCCAGGAGATCGCGTTCGGTGCGGTACTCGATCGGATCGGGGCCGAACACCGAGGCGTAGACCTCGGCGATGGCGTCCATCAGGGCGGCCAGCCGCTCCTGCTTGCTGCCCTGGTTGGCCAGGAACAGGCTCTTGTACTTGCCCGAGAAGGCGGCGCCGATGCGGTCCTCGAGCAGGCTCGAGCTGCGCACGATCAGCGGCGTGGTGCCGAAATCGTCCAGCGCCACGGACAGTCCCTTGACGATCTCGGGCGGGAAGCTGCTGGCCTTGAACGTCTGGACGATGTGCGGGTACTCCAGCCTTATTTGATTGATCTCCTTGTACTTCTGCTCCACCACCTCGTTGAGGTTGTTGTAGTGGATGAAGCTCAAGGTCACGTCGGAGGCGATGTACCAGGTCTTCGGCACCTTGAGCGCGCCCAGCAGCTCGGCCACCTCGGGCGACTTCTTCAATATCTGCGTGGCCAGGAAGAGGCCCGCGCTCTTGCCGCCCAGCTTGCCGTGGCTGTCGGCCGAGTAGATGATGTTCTGCAGCAGGTCGTAGTAGTCCGCGACCTCGATGTAGTCCTTGGCGATGTTGATGAAACCCAGATGCTCGGTGAAGAAGCGCCGGATCAGCGACACGCGCACGTTCTTGTTGGTGGCGGTGGACAGCGGGTCGCCCTGCGGCGCGATGAAGTGGTAGCGGCGGACCGCGTCCACCACCTGCGACAGCGGCGTGTTCAGGCTGACCAGCGCGTTGACCAGGAAGTTCAGTTTGTCCTCCTGGATCCACTTCTGCAGGCGTCGCAGGATCTCCTGGTCGCCCAGCTGCGCGGCGGCGATGCGGAAGATCTCGGCGCTGATCTGGTCGGTGATGCCTATCGAGCGCCGCTCGTCGGGGCGGTTGCTCTCCTCGCTCTCGGCCAGCTCGCCGTCGGCCTGTCCCGAGACCACGCGGGCCAGCAGGCGTTCGGCCTCCTCCACTCCCGACCAGCAGAGGTGGTTGAGCATCTTGTGGGACACGCCGCGGAACAGGTTCTTGTCGGTCTGCCGCAGCAGGTCGATCACGACCTGCCATTCGGTCCTCTCGGTCGTCGCTTGCCCCGCCGTCTGGTGCTCCTCCAGCACCGTTCTCATGCGTTCGTGCATGATGTACAGCCCCAGCCGATCCGCGATGGAACGGATCAGACGCGCCTCGTCGGCCAGGAACGGCCCGTCGTCGACCCGGGGCATCTCATCCCGGTAATAGACGCTGAGGCTGCCGACCTGCTCGTCCAGCACGCGGATCTCAGCGCTCTGGCGCCAGGGGGTTTCCAGGAAGTCGGGGCTCTGGAAGATCCGGGCGTCGCAGATGATCTTGACCCGGCAGATCTCCGGGTACTGCCAGCCGGCGGGAATGGTCCTGATGACGCCGTCGAAGGCGCGCTGCAGATCCCCGCCGGCCTCGGCCAGCACCTGCTCGATGCGGTACAGGCAGTTGAGCTCCTTGGATCGTTCCTGCAGCATGTAGAGCAGCCGGTTGAGCGATGCGTTCTGGTCGGTCATCCGCGGATCACACCTCTTCCCCCGTTCCGGGATCGCACGTCCCGCGATCGCGCCGGGCGCCGCCCCGAAGCCCCGGGACGCGAACGGCGCGGGGCGGCCCGGCCGCGCCCGCGCCGTGCGGCGCTTCAGGACGCTGCGTCGCCTTCCCGCCCGCCCCTCACACCCAGCCGCGGTCCCGGCAGGCCTGGGCGACGCGGCCGATGGCGATGACGTAGGCCGCATCGCGCATGTAGATATTACGCTTCTTGGCCAGGTCCCGCACCGCCAGGAAAGCCGCCGTCATCTTGCTGTCGAGCTTTTCCAGCACCTCGGCCTTCTCCCAGAAGTAGTTCATGTTGCACTGCACCTGCTCGAAATAGCTGCAGGTGACGCCGCCGGCGTTGGCCAGGAAATCGGGGATCATGAAGATGCCGCGCTCCTGGATGACGTGGTCGGCGTCGAGCGTGGTCGGCCCGTTGGCCCCCTCGGCGATCAGCTTGACCCTGGGCTTGATCTTGCCCACGGTCTGGGCCGTGATCTGGTTCTCCAGCGCCGCCGGGATCAGGATGTCGACATCCTGCTCGATCCAGGCCTCGCCGGGCAGGATCTCGTATCCCAGCCCCTTGGCCTTGTCCTTGTCGATGCCGCCGAAGCGGTCGGTGATCGTCATCAGCTGGTCGATGTCGATGCCGGACAGCTTGCGCACCGAGTAGGACGCCTGGTCCTTCTGGTCCCAATAGGATACGCACACCACCTTGCCGCCCAGCTGCTCGTACAGCCGGATGGCATACTGGGAGACGTTGCCGAAGCCCTGGACGCTGGCGGTGGTCTCCTGGGGCTTCAAGCCCATTTCCTGCAGCGCCTCGCGCACCGTGTAGATGACGCCGTAGCCGGTGGCCTCGGTGCGGCCCAGCGAGCCTCCCATCCCCACCGGCTTGCCGGTGATGAAGCCCGGCAGCCGCTGCCCGTGGATGGTCTCGAACTCGTCGAGCATCCAGAGCATGTGCTGGCTGTTGGTCATGACATCGGGAGCCGGCACGTCGCGCAGGGGACCGACATCGAGGGCCAGCTGCCGTACCCAGCCGCGGCAGATCTGCTCCTGCTCGCGGGCGCTCAGGTGATGGGGATCGCAGATGACCCCGCCCTTGCCTCCGCCCAGCGGGATGTCCACCACGGCGCATTTCCAGGTCATCCACATCGACAGGGCCCGCACGGTGTCGATCGTCTCCTGGGGATGGAAACGAATGCCGCCCTTGCCGGGGCCGCGCGCGTCGTTGTGCTGCACGCGGAAGCCCCGAAACACCTTGAAGCTGCCGTCATCCATGCGCACGGGAATGTTGAAGTGGTATTCCCGCATCGGATTGCGCAGCAACTCCCGGGTGCCCGCGTCCAGGCCGAGGAATTCGGCCACCTTGTCGAACTGGGCCTGGGCGGTGACGAACGGATTGTAGGCGCCGGTAGCCATGGGATCATCCCCTCTCGAGATAAAGCTGACCGCCTGCCGGGCGCCGCGACGCGCGCCCAACGCCAGGGGCAAGCGCGCATCCGGATACGGCCCGCGCGGGCGGACGGTCCAGCGCCAAATGAGCGATTTCGCCCGGGCGAAGTCAAGCGGTGCCGGCCGGGGCGGGGCGGCGGGCGCGGATCATACGGCGGGGCCGCCGGCGTCGCACAACGCATCCTCCAGCGCTCCCAGAAAACCCACCACATCCTGGCGCTCGATCGTCAGGCTGGGGTCGAGCCGCAGGACGTTGACGCCCGGGCGGCGCCCGACCAAGTACCCCCGCCGCGCCAGTCCGCGGTGGACGCGGATCGCCGGCGCCGGATCGGCACCGCCGGCCAGCTCGATCGCCGCCATCAAGCCCCGGCTGCGAACCTGTGCGATGCCGCCGGCGCGCGCCCGCACCTCCTCCAACCCGGCCGACAGCAGGGCGGCGATCTCCCTGCCGCGCTCGATCAGACCTTCCTCCGCGATCACGCGCACCACCTCGTGCGCCACGCGAGCGCCCAGGGGATCGTTCTGGTGGGACTGGGCGTATGGCACCGGTCTGCCCGCCAGCCGTTCCCGCACGCCTGCTGCCGCGCCGACGACGCTGACGGGATAGCCGTTGCCGACGCCCTTGCCCATCGCCACCAGATCAAGCGTCAGCCCGTAGTGCTGGTAGCCGAACCATTCCCCCGTTCTGCCCATACCCGTGGTCACCTCGTTCACGAGCACCAGGCCGCCGCCGGCCGCGATGGCGGCGGCGAGGCCGCGGACGAGCTTGACGGGCGGGAAGCGGACCAGGCCCGAGGAGCTGCCGGGTTCGAACAGCAACGCGCCGATGCGTGCCAGCGGAATCTGCCGCCAGCGGTCGCAGCCATCGCCGCATAACGTGTCGTCCGGGCAGTCGGCGCACGGCGCCCAGTCGAACAGGAACCACTCGTCGGGGCGTTTCGTGCTGGCCGAGCCGTAGGCGCCGAAGTACGAGTCGCTCATCGTCAAGAAGAGCGGGCGCGCGGAGATCATCCTGGCCACGCGCACGGCGTACTCCACCGCTTCGCTGCCGGAGCAGAGGAAGACGCAGGCCCCGCCCGTCAAGCCCGGCAGCGCCAGGATCGCCCGCGCCGCCTCCTCCACGGCGCGGTGCGCGTAGCCGAAGCCGGTGTGGCAGATGCTCGCCGCCTGCTCCGCCAGGACCCGCAGCACCCTCGGGTGGCCGTGTCCCAGCGGCAGGCACCAGACGCCCGCCTCGAGGTCGACATAGCGCCGGCCTCGCGAATCGTGGAGATGGCAGTTCTCGGCGCGGACGATGTCCGGCGCCAGCAGTTCGTGCCCCGGATACCAGAAGACGCTGTCCATCCGTGCCTTTCCGCCGGGCGCGGGCCGACGGATCAGTCCGCCGCCTCCCGGCCGCCACCGTCCCCACCGCCGCCGCGCGGGCGCCGCGGCGCGCCACGCCGCAACGCCTGCGGCCCGTACTTGTCGCGCAGGTCGTCCAAGAGTCCGTCGACGCGGGCGACGCGCCGGTCCCCGGCATCGCCGAACAACTCCGGCTGCTCCGCCCCGGCCGGCTCCAGGTGCGAGACGGACACGCCCAGCAGGCGCAGCGGCCGGCCCTGCCGCCCCAGACGCCGCTCCAGCAGGTCGCGGGCCGCCGCCCGCAGCGCCGGCGAGCTGTCGGTGGCCGCCGGCAGGGTCGAGGCGCGGGTCACGGTGGTGAAGTCGGGATAGCGCGCCTTCAGGTGCACGGTGCGGGCACGGCAACCCTCGCGGCGCAGGCGGTGGGCCACGCGCTCGACCAGGGCGTCCAGGCGATCGCGCAGCTCCTGGTCCTCGGCCAGATCCTGGTCGAAGGTAATCTCGGCCCCCAGGGACTTGGCCTCGGCGTCGCTGACGACGGGGCGGTCGTCGACGCCCAGCGCCAGTTCCCGCAGGTGGCCCGCCAGCGCGCCGAACCGCCGTTCCAGCTCGGCGGCGGGGCAGGCCAACAGGTCGCGCACCATGACCACCCCCAGCGCCGCTAGCTTGCGTTCCGTGACCTTGCCGACGCCCCAGAGCTTGGCGACCGGCAGCCGGGCGAGCAGCGCGGGCGCCTCCTCCTGTTCGATGACGACGAAGCCGTCGGGCTTCTCCAGGTCGCTGGCCAGCTTGGCCAGGAACTTGTTCGGGGCGACGCCCACCGAGGCGACCAGGCCTGTCTCCGCGCGGATTTCGGTCTTGAGCCGCCGGCCGATCTCCACCGCCGGCCCGAACAGCCTCTGGCTGCCGGTCACGTCCAGGAAGGCCTCGTCGATCGACAGCGGCTCGATGACGGGCGTGCAGCGTCCCAGGATGGCGAAGATCCGCTGCGACAGATCCGTGTAGCGCTGCATGCGCGGGCGCAGGAAGACCGCCTGCGGACAGAGCTGGCGCGCGCGCCGGCTGCTCATGGCGCTGTGGACGCCGAAGGCGCGCGCCTCGTAGGAGGCGGCGGCCACCACGCCGCGTCCCTCCGGCGCCCCGCCGACGATCACCGGCAGGCCGCGCAGTTCGGGCCGGTCCAGCGTCTCGACGCTGGCGTAGAAGGCGTCCATGTCGACGTGGATGATGGCGCGGGGCGCGCTGATCGAAGTCAGGAGCATGGCTCCACCCCCATCGCTGGGAAGCGGGCGTCAGCCCGCCTCCGGCGGCAGAGGCAGCAGACGCAGCGTCCGGCCGGGATCGCCGGCCAGCGTCAGACGAGCCGCGCCGCCTCCGGCCTCCACGTCCGCGACGCGCAGCACCGCCAGCAGCTCCTGCCCGCCCTCCGGCGCAGGCGCGGCCATGACCACCTGACCTGCCTCGCGCCCGGGGGCGCCCGCTGCGCTGTGCGCGATCACCGGGTCGCCCGGGCGCGGCGGCGCGCCGCCGGGCAGGTGCGCACGATGCAGCCGGCGTGCGACGCGGCCGCGGTCCTGCAGCGCCGCAATCACTTCCTGTCCCACGTAGCATCCCTTTTCGAAGCTGACAGCGCCGCTCAAGTCCAGGTTGAGCATCTGGGGCAGGAACGCTCCGCGGTGCACCGGCGAGAGTGACGGTAGCCCCGCCCGAATGTCAAGCAGGTCCCAGACCGCGGGGCCGACCGGCCGGGCCGTCGTCGCCAGCGTCTCCCGCAGCGCGGCCGCGCCGCCCTCGGGGGCCGCCAGCAGGTAGCGCGGATGCGGGCCCGGCAGCGCCAGGACGGTTGCGCCCGCCGCGTGCAGCACGCCGTCCGGCGCCAGTGGCGCTCCACCCAGGAGCACCCGCAGCGCGGCGGGAGCGCCCGGTCCGGACAGGCCCAGCAGCAAACGCCCGACCGTCCGATCGTCGATGGCGACACGCGCCCGCAGCACGTACCTCCGCAGGTGCGCCGCCAGCTCGGACGCGCCCGCCGCCGGCATGAGCAGGCAGTGCACATCGCCGCGGCGGCAGAGCCGCAGGCACGCGATCACCCGCCCCTCGGCGTTGCACGCCGCCGCCGGAAGGCTGCGCTCATCGCTCAGCCGGCGCACGTCGCAGGTCAGCTGCCCTTGCAGGAAGCCCGCGGCGTCCTGACCCGCCACCGCGATCGATACCCAGGACGGCAACTCGGCCAGCACGTCGCCGGTTGCGGCCGCCGCCGCGTCGTCAGTCGATGCCATCGGTCCCTTTCCGGCCGTCAGAACATGCGCGCCAGGCCGATCGGCCACTGCGTGCCCAGGTGCACGGTGATCCCGGCGATGAAACGCTCCTCGGCCGTCAGACCCATGAATACGCCAGGCTGCAAGCGCCCCAGCCGCACCAGTCCCGGGTACATGTTAAGGCGCAGGCGATAGTCCTTGGTGTACGCGAACAGCAGCGAGGCGAGCAGGCTGTGATGGCGGTCGTAGAAGATGCCGGCCGATGCCGCCAGGTCCACGGTCTTGGTGCCCGGCCCGACCTCGACCAGGTTCTTGGCCTTGAAACCGGCGCCCGCCGACAGGCATCGCCCGTCCGTCCAGGTGTGCGACAGGCCCAGCTCGGCATGGGTGCCGTAGTGGTAGAAGAGGCTCCAGCGAGACCGCGCCCGCAAGCGGTACTTCAGGGCGAAGTTCTGGCCGTTGTTCTCCAGCGACCCCTGCCACGGATCGTAGCACGGCTGGTAAGACCAGTCGGACATGCTGAGCTTCTCGCCGAAGAAGCGCGCCACGCGGTCCGACTCGAACAGCAGGATGCCCAGCGGATCGAAGATCAGCAGGTCGGCGACGGGGTCGGTGGTCCAGCCGACGGTGCGGTCGTTCTCCACCACCTCATTGAGGAAATGATACACCGCCATCGTGGCCACCGACCAGGTCCGCGGGTGGGCGAAGCCATGGTAACGATACCATTCGGCCATCAGGCGGTAGCTCATGCCGCCGCCGATCAGGTGCTGGGTGTAGTTGGGCCAGTAGCGTGCGTGTTTGCGCCGAACGCTGACCGGCAGCAGCTCGCGGAAGAAGAACTCGCCCCAGCCCTCGGCCTGGATCGACCCGAAAGGGTCGCTGATGTTCTTCCAAACATTGGTCACGCCGTTGCGATAATCCACGTCCCAGGGACGGTTGTCGCGGTTGTCGATCTGGAAGATGCCATAGCCGCCGTTGATGATCATCCGCAGCGGATGGATCTGGGCGTCGGTGCCGTAGCCCAGACGGCGGTAGAAGTAATAGCGCGGCGCGGCCTCCGGCTCCCCCTCCGTTCCGTCGGCCAGGTTGGCGGCCGCCGGCGCCGGGCCGGGAACCGGCGCGGCGACGGCCCCTGTCGAGCCGCCCAGACAACAGATCGCCGCCGCCAGCAGAACGGCCAGGCTACTCGCCATCGGCACCCTTCCGCGCATCGCCGGCCGGGCGCCGGCGCATCCCGCGCGGAAGAGTAACCCATCGCCGGCGCACCGCCAATGCGCCGGTCGGCAGGCCGACCCTCCGGCCCGCGCCCCCTCAGAAGTAGTACCAGATGCTGGCGTAGGCGGCCGGATCCTCGCCGATCGCGCGCAGGCGCTCCAGGTACTCGATGATCGGCACGTCCTCGCCGACGTACCCTTCGCGGCGGACGATGTTCTTCTCCCAGGGGTGGAATTCGTAGACCCGGGCGCCGTCCGGCCTGACCGAGATCAGGTCGCGGTGCTGGTAGGCTCGCAGGTAGTTCTTGCCCAGGCCGGGCACGTTGTAGACCGCCTCGTCCGCCCTCCTCAGTCCCGGCAGCAGCCGAGCCTCCTCCTTCTGCTCCTGCAGCAGGCGGGCCAGCGGCAGCCGGTACGCGCGCGTCTCTTGCTTGCCCTTCGGCACGAACGTGTAGTAGGGGTCGATGCCCACGCGCCGCAGCAGCTGGCGCAGACGGGCCGCCTCGAAGCGCCGCGACACGAAGAACGTGTAGACCAGCTGGTTGTAGACGGCCACGCCGCGCCGGCGCAGCCGGTCGCAGGCCGTCGCCAGCTCCGGCGTGATCTCGTACGGGTGCTGCACGTGGGTCACCACGCACACCTCGCGCCGGCCCAGCACGCGCAAGCCTCCCAGCATATCGGCCAACGCCTCGGTGACCCGCATCGGCATCGTGACCAGGGTGCGCGAGCCGACGCGCAGCAGATCGATCTGCGGTATGGCGGCCACGCGCGCCAGCACGCGACCCAGCTGCGCGTCGTCGAGCGCCAGAGGATCGCCGCCCGTGACCAGCACCTCGTGCACCGCCGGATGCTGCTGCAGCCAGCGGCAGGCCTCGTCGATCTGCTCCCACGGCGCCAGCGCGCCGGGCGCCATCGCCTGGTCGATCTCCCAGTTGCGCTGGCAGTAGACGCAGATCTGCGGGCAGGTGTTGAAGGGCTTGAGGATGGCGATGTTGGGGTAGCGGCGCGTCACCAGGTCGATGGGCGAGGTGTCGCGCTCGAGCATGAAGTCGCACGCCTGCTCTCGCCGGGACCGTCCCGCCGCCATCTCGGCCACGTAGTCCGCCGGCGGCAGCACCTGGGCGCGCAGCGAGCGGTCACGCGCCGCTTCCGGATCGTTGTCCAACAGCGAGGCATAGTAGGGGGTGACGCCGAACGGCAGGCGCGCGGCACGCGCGGCGCGCGCCGCCGCCAATTCCTCCGGCCGCAGAGCGACCGCGCGCGCCAGCTGCTCCGGATCGGTCAGCACGTGCGCCGCCTGCCAGCGCCAGTCGTCCCAGTCGTCCTCTGCGCCGCCCAGCGCCGCCAGCACCTGCGCGCGCCGGACGGCGCGGCGCGCCCGAGCATCCTCGCCCAGTCCGTCTTCATAGCGCAGCATCAGCGGCGCCGCTCCCTCCCACAGGCGGTCCAGCTCCTCGGTGCGGGCCAGGGCGGCCTCGCGTCCGGCCAGACCGGGCGGCAGCGTCGTCTCTTCGATCAGCGCCGGGTCGACCCGATCCTCGATGCCGCGCACCAGTTGCGTCAGCTCGGCGTAGAAACCGGGCTCCAGATCGGGCCGCGCGCGTTCTCGGGCCAGGTCCCACATCGCCCGCGTCACGCTGAAGCCGGCCAGCACGTCCGACCGCTCGGCCGTCAGGCTGCGCAGCACGCGCGCGCAATCCCGCATGATGACGATGTGGGCGGGCGGCTCTTCCGGCTGCCCGCGGCTGGCGTCGAACTGCAGCCCCGTCACCATCAGGTAGAGCTCCCGCCGCGCGGCCTCCAGGTCCCGGCAGGGGCGCAGCCTTGCCAGCACACGCTGCGCCTCGCGCAGGAACAGCTCGCGGGTGAAGGTGGTCGGGACCTGCATGCTCGTGCCGCTCCCGGTGCGGGAAAAGGGATCGCCCGGCGCCGTCTCCCGCGACGGCGCCGCCGTGAGGCCGACCAGAGGCGCCGCGGCGGCAGGGCCGGGGCCGGCGATCGCTCGGGACCGGGCGACCGCCGGAGAGGCGGCCGCGCTCTATGGCTATTCGGCGGCCAGGGCGCGCACAGCGCGCCGCAGCCGGGCATGGCGATCGAAGGCGAGCACGAAATCAGACTCGCGCCGGCCGCCCTTGGCCAGCACGACCTGCGCGAGCGCGCGTCGCTCCGCGGAACTCCAGCGCTCGACGCCGGGCAGCAGCAGCAAGAGCGGGCTCCAACGGCGCCAGGACAGCGCTTCGCCGGGCGTCCGCGCCGGCGGCCGGGCGTAGCCCAGTCGCCGGGCGGCCTCGCGCGGCAGCACCGCGTCCGCCTCGCCCCGCCGCGAGCCGAACCGCCGCGACAGGCAGTCGGTGACACGCAGGCCGACCGCGGAAAACGGCAATAGGCCGATGACATCGTCCCGCGGCCGCCCCAAGTACCAATATACATTCTCCTCTGCCAGCTCGGCCAGCGCATCCACGTCCGTGCGGTGCGCGGGATCGGCGCGCATCCGCGCCAGCTCCCTGTTCATGAGCCGCAGCACGCGCGGCGCTCGCGCGCGGAAACCCAGCTTCTGGTAGAACCACCAGGCGCCCGAGGCCAGCGCCTCGTCATTGCCGTGCCCGCCCAGCTGGTAGGGGTAGATCGTGAAGGCATCGGCGCCGAACAGCAGGCGCAACGTCGCCAGCAGCCGGCCGTAGATGTGCGCGGCCTCGGCCCCGCGGAAGGTCTCGAAGACGTTGTAGGCCACCTCCACCGAGCCCAGCAGCGCGCTGTTGAGCACGTACGCTATCGGCACGCCGTTTTGCAGCACCAGCATCCCGTAGACCGCCTCGAGCAGCAGCCGGCGCTCCGGCACGACGCCGATCACGACGAACTGCAAGCCGCCGCCGGCGTCGACCAGACGCACGTCGCGCGGGTCTCCGTAGGCGAAGGCGTCCAGATCGCGGCTGCGCGTGACCATGCAGGAGCGCGCCAGGTCGATCAGCTCCTGCCCGCGCCGGACCGAGACGGCGCGCACGGCGCGGGGCGGGCGCAGCACCTCGGCGCGCAGATCGGGCCGGCCGCGGCGCAGCGGCGCGGTCTGGAAACGCACCCGCGCCCCGGCGATCTTGGCGCGCGTGCGCGCCGGCGTGTCGGGCCCCGGCGCCAGGCCGAGCTTCAGGCCGAGTTCCTGGTACAGCAGCTCGTGGGCGTCCGCCGGCAGCGGCAGCGCCGCGATCCGGCGCACCAGGAAGGCAGCGTCGCTCTCGCCGGGGCCGCACAGGCGCTCCACCCAGGTCCGCAGCGGCCAGCCGATCTCGTCCAGGGCGGGCGTCTCGGCATACAGCGCCAGCAGCGGCAGGATCGCCTCCAGCCTTTCCGGCTGCTCCAGGTCGCGCCAGACGACGCTCAGCCGGTCTGGCCAGCGCGACGCCAGCCAGCGCGCCATCTCGGCGAAGAACTCGTAATGGATCTCGGTGCCGGCGATGCCGCTGTCGCGCAAGCGCGCCGCGTGCCGCTTCAGGTCGGGCCGCCGGTCGAAGGCGGCCAGCATCCGCTCGACCCTCGCCAACAGAGCCTCGTCGTCGGGGTAGGCCTGCAGGAAGCACAGCGCCTCGTGCAGCCGCCGCACCGCCCCGGCCGTCGGCAAGGCGGCGCGCTCCAGCCTCGCCAGCAGCGCCTTCTTGGCGACACCGCTGCCCGCTCCGTATTCCGCCACGATGCGCTCCAGGCGCCGCAGATCCCCCGCCGCCGCCGTCGCTGTCATCTCCCAGCACCTCCGAAAAAACCGCCGGCCGTCCCGTGCCCCCGGTGCATTCCCGGCGCAGCATAGCCGAGCGGCGCCTATCGGGCGAGACCGGGCCGCTCGTCACCGGAAGCGTTCTTGACAGTGAATGCATATTCATGATAATGATCGACCATCCTCATCAGAATATCCCAGTGTGCCGACGCCGCACGCTCGATGGAGCCGCGGCGCCATGCCGCTGTTTCGACATGCAGCATCCAGATGTCGAGGCTACAGTGCTGTCCGCGGCGGAGGAGGTGAGGCGTGCGCGGCGGCCGATTGTCCGCATGCCAGCGCGTATCGCCAGCAGAGAGATCATCCTGCAAGGGGGTTGGGAAATGAGGCATATCGCAAGCAAGGCCCAATGGCTGTTGTGGCTGCTCGCCGCGACCGCCGCCGGCATCGTCCCCAACGGTGCGGTCTGCGCGATGGAATTCGACGGCGGCAGCATCGTCGTGACCGCCGCCGTCCTGAACGGGCAAGCGCTCGATCCATCCTATCCGCGGATCCTGTTGTCGGGCGGCGGCCAGCTCACCGGCACGGTCGATATCCACGTGGTGAACAACGGCGGCGGCGGCGACGTCTTTCCGGTCTGCGGAACCACCAGCTGGGGCGATCACGCCGGCAGCGGCTGGACCATCGACAGCTGGCTGCACAACCCGCCCGGCAGCAGCGCCTACAGCGTGCCGATCGACGTCACGGTGCCTTCGGCGCCGGGAACCTACCACCTGTTCTTCGCCGCGCGTTGGGAGATGACCTGCGCCAATGTCCTTTCCGGCACGAATTGGGCTACGCCCGGAGGCAATGTTTGGGACGACGGCAACGACGTTGCCGACTGGAGCTACAGCCAGGCCCAACAGGCCATCGCGCAGGGTTGGGTGAGCTGTGACTGGCTCGGTGCGGGCGGCATGCAGACCGCCCAGGTGCCGGCGGCGGCCGTCAGGATCGTGGTTCCCCACGATGAGGGCGGGTGCGACCCCTCGTTCGACGGCGGTCGCATCGTGTTGCTGCCCGGCGCCCTCAATGGGAACGTGGTCGATGCCGCCTGGCCCGAATGCCAGGTCGGGCGGGGCGAACCGCTGAGCGGCACGATCAACCTGCATGCGGAGAACCACGGCGGCCAGTACGACATCTTCCCGGTCTGCGCCACGCCGAGCTGGGGAGTCCACTCCGCCAGCGGCTGGACGGTCGACAGCTGGCTGCACAACCCGCCCGGCAGCGCCAGCTACTCCGTGACGATCGACCTGACCGCGCCGGCGACGGCCGGCACCTACTACCTATTCTTCGCCGCCCGTTGGGAGCTCGACTGCGGCAACGTGCTGTCGTGCACCAATTGGAGCACGCCCGGCGGCAACGTCTGGGACAACGGCCATGACGTCGCGGACTGGAGCGCCGCGCAGGCACAGGACGCCATCGACCGCGGCTGGGTCTGCAGCCCCTGGCTGGCAGGATCTGGCTGGGGCGAAGCATCCGTTCCCGCGGCGGCCGTCAGGATCGTCGTGACGACGTCGGTGCCGACGACGCCATCCACCTGGGGAGAGCTGAAGAGCCTGTATCGCTGATATGGAGTGACCCCTGTCAAGGCCGTCTTCCTCCGGGGAGGCGGCCTTTTCTCCTGCGGTTGTTGGCCCCGACAGCCGGAGAAGGCGGATGAGGCAGGACGCTTCGACGACGAGTCACTCTGATATACGCGGGTTGCGCCGGCGCACCGGTGCCGTGCCGCATGACCGTGCTCCGTCGTGAGTTGCCGCACTCTGAGATCGTGAGTCTGGGCACGGTGGCCCAGTCGCACACCGATAACGCGGGTCCTCTGGATCGTGCCTGCTCTCATCCGCCTTCCCCGACTGCCGGTTCGTTGGTGTTCAGGATGCGCTGGGCTGCGCCTCACGCAGCGTCTCCCACACGTACCCGATCAACATGCGCGCGATGGCCACGACGATGCTGCTGTACTCGCACGGCACCAGCCCCAGGTAGGCCATCAGGGAAGGCACTGTGGCGAACCGCCGCACGTCGTGCAGTTCCGCGGTCAGGCACAGTGCCGTGACCGTGTCGATGCCCCGGAAGCAGCGCAGGTGGGCCACCGGCGCCTGGTACGGCTCCTGCTGCGCCACCGTGGTTAGCTGCTCGTCCAGTGCGGCAACCCGGGCCTCCTGTTGCTCGACCGCCAACAGGTAATCCTCGAACACGATCTGGTCGACCGGCCGGGAGAACTTCAAGCCGTGCAGCCAGGTGCGGTGCCGCTGTGACCACAGGTACCCGGCGTGGAAGGTCAGGCTGCGGCGCAGCAGGAACTTGCCCAGCCGGTGCCGGGCCCGCACCAGGTCCAGTTGCGCATCCTCGCGGCAGCGGCACAGGTCGCGGACTGCCTCCTCGTCCTCGGTCAGCGGGTGGACTGCCGTCAGCAAGCCGGCGCTGTGCAACTCGGCCAGCTTGCGGGCGTCCCGATGATCGGTCTGATCCGGTCGCCGTGGCGGACCGGGATCAGCGACGGGGCGGCGACCATGCAATCGATCCCGGCCGCCTGGAGCTGCCGCTGCAGGCCGTAGCCGGTCGGGCCGGCCTCGTAGACGCAGCGCAACGGGGCGTAAGCCTTGAGCTTGCGGATGAACCGGCGCAACGCGGTCGGCTCGTGCGTGACCTCCCACTGGTTCACTTCACCGGTCGTGGGGCAGAGCATCGCCACGGCGATCGTCCTCTTGTGCACATCCAGCCCGACGTAGGTTATACTGCTCATTGCCGGCTCCCTTCGTCGTATGCGGCTCTGGCGCCTCGGCGCTAACCCGCGACTGCGGTGCTTGCCACCCGGCCGCCATCGCCTACCACCTGAACGACGGTGGCGACGTTACGACAAGGGGGCCGGTCACTCCATAGCAGCCCGGCGATAAACCAGCTGCCCGTGATCATCGTCGACATTGGGTCGAGCTATGAATTCCTGTTTCGTGCGCAGCCCGGCAGCATCAAGGCCGTCTATTTCCTTCTTTCGAGCCCCACAACGGATCCGACGGTCATTCCCAGCAACAATCAGGTCAGATATGTCCTGATTCCGGGGGGCGTTATCGCCGGAGCCGCCCAGCGCGAGGGGATCCCGAACGCGCAAGTGGCCAGCTCGATGAGCTCCATGCCCTACGCGGAGGTTTGCCGCCTGCTCGATATACCCGAGTGACGCGGCTCGTCGCGCTGATTCAGGGATGGAGCGGCCCAGGGGATGCGACCGCCGAAGCACACGGCAGCGTCGCCTCCCGATCCGCTCGCCCGGGCTGTCTTGTCGCGGTCTGATTGGATTTGCGCCGGCGGTCTCACGCGAAACCTGGGGCCGACTCGCAACCTGGACGAACGCGACCGCGCCACAGGGCGGGCTGCGTGGAGCGGGCCGGCGGCTGCGGGGTATCGCCAGGCAGAGGCCAGGTTCCGCTGGCGAGGCTGACCGCCTTCCGTGCTATCATCGCATCCGTGCACCGGGAGGGGAGGCCGACAATGGCGAAGTGGCAGTGCACCAACGCGAGGGTCGACGGCCGGCCGTGCGGGCGGGTCGTCGAGACTATGGGCCCCGTGGCTCCTCCGGCCAAGATCTGTCCGGACTGCAAGAAGCCGGCGAAATGGTCCGAGCTGAAGGCGGGCCCGCCGCCGCTCAAGCGGCAGGGCGGGCAGATGCCGCTGAACATGGGCGCCGTTGAGAAGGAGGCGCGCAAGAGGCGCGTGGCGACCATCGTCGCGGGCTTGCGGGAGCCGGACCTGGCGCAGGGCGTCGCGGGCGAGATCCTCAAGTTCGTCAAGGAGGTGAGCAGCCACGAGGATCGCGGGTGGGTTGGCATGGTGCAGGACCTCGATCGAGTGCAGAAACGGCTCCGGCTCGCCTGCCGGATGTTCCACAACGCGGAGCACCTCTTCCACGAGCTGTCGCCGCGAACCTCCGTGGAGCTGGTGACGGACCTCGACGAGGCCCTCAAGGCGAGGTGGCCGGAGGTCGCGGGCGGCATCCTCGGCGGCAGGGCGGATTTCAAGATCTTCGCCCTGAACCCCGCCGAGCTGCGCCAGCGTGCGCGGGACGGCATGACGCGCACGGCGAGCCTGTGGCCCAATCTGGCGAACGACGAGGAGCGGGAGAAGTTCATCAAGCTCGTCTTCGAGCACGACAAGGGATACCCCCAGATCAGGATGGCCCTCGATGACTGGCAGGTCGGCGTGCGCCCGGAGCGTCCGGCCGCCCACGAGGGCGTGCACGTTGGAGGGGCGGGCGGCTACGACCGCCGCGGCGGCAAGAAGCAGGCCCCGACGATCGCCCAGCACTTCAACCTCCTGGGCGAGATGAAGGATGCCATCGCGGGCAAGTGGGTGGGCCGGGAGCTGTACAAGGCGGGCACCGGCAAGATCAAACTGGTGAGCTTCGACGCCGCTTTGAAGGAGTACACGTACGTCTTTCTGGGGGACAAGCCGTAGCGTGAGCGAAGCCGTGACGAGGCTCGCTCGAGATCCATCCCCCGTCCCAGGGCCTCCGGACCGCCGGCGCCCCGCGCTCTACTCCGCCGCCAGCGCCTGCACCGGATCCAGACGCGCCGCCCGGCGCGCCGGCAACAGGCCGCTGGCCAGGCCGACGGCCAGGCTCACCAGCAGCGCCAGCAGGGCGTAGAGCGCCGGCGTGTGCACCGGCATCCCGGGCACCGCCGCGTGCAGCAGCCGCGACAGCGCGAAACCCGCCGCCAGCCCCGCCACGCCGCCGCTCAGCGAAAGCGCCGCCGCCTCGCACAGGTAGAGCTGCAGGATCTGCGCCGGCGTGGCGCCGATCGCCTTGGCCAGGCCGATCTCCGCGGTGCGCTCGTTGACCGAAATCCACATCATCGTCAGGATGCCGATCGCCCCGACCAACAGCGAGATGGCGGCGATCCCGCCGACGGCCAGGCTGACGATGCTCAGGATGCGATCGAACGCCTCGAGCATGCCGGTCTGCGTCGTGATCGTGAAGTCCTCCTCGCCATGGCGTTCGACGAGCAGCGACCGCATGCGGACCACCACCGAGTCGACGAGCGAGGTGTTGGCCACCAGCACGTCGATCTCGTGCAGGTCGTCGCGATTGAACAGCGACTGCGCCTGGGAGACCGGGATGTAAGCGGCGTCGTCGATGTCGAAGGTGAGAAACTGTCCCTTCGATTCCATGACGCCGATCACGAGGAAGCGCCGGCCCGCGATCCGCACATGCCGGCCCAGGGCGTTCTCGGGGCCGAACAGCTCGCGCTTGAGCGTCGGGCCGAGCACGACCTGCGGCGGTCCGTGGCGCGGGTCGCCCGGCGGCAGGAAGCGGCCCACGCGCACGTTCATGCCCCACGCGCTCGGTCCGTCGGCCGTCACACCGTAGACGAACACGCCGCGGCTCTTGCCGCCGTGGGCCACGGGCGCCGTGCCCATGCTGATCGGCACGACCTTCTCCACGCCGCGCACCCGCGCCAGCGCCTCGGCGTCGGCGATGGTCAGCTTGCGCACCGTGCCTCCCGGCAGGCCGGGCATGCTGCCGTGAGTCTCGATCTTGCCCGGATTGATCCCGACCAGGTTGGTGCCGAACTGCGTGAACTCCGCGGCGATGAACCGCCTCGCCCCCTCGCCGATCGAGGTGAGCAGGATGACCGAGGCGATGCCGATCGCGATGCCCAGCATCGTGAGCGACGAGCGTACCCGGTGGCCGCGTATGGCCTGCGCCGCTTGCGCGATGGCGTCCTCGAGGGTCACGACGCGCTCCTCAGGCGCGGCTGCGCATCAGCGCCGCCACGGGATCCAGGCCGGCCGCCCGCCGCGCGGGCAGGCTGCCGAACGCCAGCCCCACCGAAATCGAAACCGCCAGCGCGGCGGCCACCGCCCATGACGGCGGCGCGGCCGCCAGATCCGGCACGATCCGCCGCAGCGCCTGCCCCAGGCCGTAGCCGCCGAGCAATCCCAGCAGGCCGCCGGCCGTCGAGATCAGCGCCGCTTCCAACAGAAAAACCGCCACGATCTGCCGGCGCGTCACCCCGACCGCCTTGAGCAGCCCGACCTCGCGCGTGCGCTCGCTGACCGACACCAGCATGACGTTCATGATGCCGATCCCCGCGACCGCAAGCGAGACCGCGGCGATGCCGGCGAGCGCCAGCGTCAGCGCCCTCAGGATGCGGTCGAAGGTCTGCAGGACGGCGTCCTGCGTCAGCGCCGTGACGTCATCGACTCCGCCGTGCCGCTCCTTCAATACCGCCAGGGCGGCGTCGCGCGCCGCGTCCATCGCGTCATGCGACCGCACCTGGCACAGCACGCGGAACATGCTGGTGAGGTTGAAAAGGCGCAGGCTGCTCTCGACGGGGATGTGGACGACCTCGTCCATGTCCCAGCCGATCGACATCCCGCGCGCCGCCATCACGCCGATCACCCGGAAGCGCGAATCGCCGAGCCGGATCGTTCGGCCCAGGGGATTGTCCCGCTGGAAGAGTTCCGTCGCGACCTTCGCCCCCAGCACGCAGACCGGCGCGCTGGTCTCGTCGGGCGGCAAGTATCGCCCGACGGCCATCCGCAGCCGGCGCACCTCGAGCAGATCGGCGGTCGACCCCACCACCATGATGCGCCGGCTGCGCTCGCCGTAGCCGGCCGCCGCGGAACCGAGCGCCACCGGCGCCACCTTGGAGATCTGCGGCACGCGGCGCAGGACGGCGTCCGCGTCGGCGAGCGTCAGGTCGTTGGGCGCTGTGCTGATCATCGGCGCGCCGCCCAGCGTCTCGGTCTTGCCGGGCAGGATGATGAGCAGATTGGTGCCCAGCGAGGTGAACTCGCCGGTGACGTACAGGCGGGCGCCCTCCCCCAGGCCGGTCAGGGTGATGACCGAGGAGATGCCGATGGCGACCCCGAGCAGCGAGAAGGCCGTGCGCAGACGATGCCCCCGCAGCGCCTGCGCGGCGAAGCGCAGCAGGTCGGCCCCGTTCATGCCGGCACCTCGTCGGCGATGACGCCGCCGTCCCGCAACCGCACTCGCCGGCGCGCCCGTCCGCCCACGGCGGGATCGTGCGTGACGATCAGCAGCGTCAGGCCGCCGTCGTTCATGCGCTCGAGCAGCTCGATGATCTCCTGCCCGACCGTGGTGTCGACATTGCCGGTCGGCTCGTCGGCCAGCAGGATCGCCGGCTCCATGATCGTGGCGCGCACGATGGCGACCCGCTGCCGCTCCCCGCCCGAAAGCTGATCGGGCCGATGATGGCCGCGCGCCGTCAACCCCACCGCCGCCAGCGCCGCCTCGGCGCGCCGGCGGCGCTCGCGCGCCTCGACGCCGGCGAACATCAGCGGCAACTCGACGTTCTGCGCCGCGGTCAGGCGCGGCACCAGGTGGAAGAACTGGAACACGAAACCGATCTTGTGCCGCCGCACGCGCGCCAGCTCCAGCTCGGACAGGCCGGCGGTCTCGCGCCCGTCCAGGACGTAGGAGCCGGCGCTGGGCCGGTCGAGACAACCGATGAGATTGAGCAGGGTCGACTTGCCCGAGCCGCTAGGGCCCATGATCGACACATAGTCGCCGGCGGCGATCTCGAGGTCGATGTCGTGCAGCGCCCGCACCGGCCGCCCGCCGACCTGGAACGTGCGGGCGATGCCCCTCAGGGCGATCATGGGCGCAGCTCGCCGGCGATCCGCACCCGGGCGCCCGCCTTGATCTCGGGACGGTCGAGCGAGACGACCACGCGCTCTCCCGGCGACAGTCCTGCGCGGATCTCGGTGTATTGCCAGTTGCTCAGTCCGATCTCGACCGCCACGCTGACCAGCCGGCCGCCGCGCGCGACGAGCACCCGATCGCCCTCGAGCAAAGCGTAGCTGGGCACGCGCACGACGTCAGCGCGCGTCTCGAGGATGATCTCCAGGTCGGCCGACAACCCGGGCAGCAGATTGGCCGGCAGCTCGCCCGCCAGCTCGGCTTCGACCGTCAGGGTGCGGTTCTGCTCCTGGGTCGTCTCGACGTAGGAAGAAAGGTAGGTGAGCCGGCCGGCGAACTCCCGCCCGCGGAAGGCGTCGAAGGTCGCCCGCACCGGCAGTCCGACCGCGACCTTGGCCGCGTCGGCCTCGTCCAGCGGCGCCTCGACATACAGCGCGGCGGGATCGATCAGCGCGATCACCGGCGGGATGAACACGCCGGGCGGTGAAGGGGTGATCCACTCGCCCACCTCGGTATGAACATCCAGCACGACGCCGGCGAAAGGCGCCACCATCTCTGTCTTGGCCAGCGTCGCCCGCGCCGCCGCCAGCGCCGCCGCCGCCTGCTCGGCCTGCGCGCGGGTCGCCGCGCATCCGGCCCGGGCGGCCTCGGCCTGCGTGCGCGCGGTTTCCAGCTGCTGGTCCGAGACCAGGTTCTGCCGGAACAGATCCTCGGCCCGCCGCCAGTCGCGCTCGGCCTGCGCGGCGCCCAGGCAGACCTCCTCGCCCCCCGCGCGGGCGGCCTCGAGCGCGCGCGCCGCCAGCTCGACCTGGGCGCGCTGCTCGCGGTCGTCCAGCCTCAGCAGCACCTGGCCGGCCGCGACTCTCTGGCCCTTGCGTGCGGGTATCTCGGCCACCAGGCCCGACACGCCCGGGCTCATGTCGGAACGATAGCGGGACTTGACGGTGCCCGCCTTCGAATTGACGACCGTGCTCTCGACCCGGCCCCGCTCCACGACGGCGACCGTCACGGGCACCGGCGCCGGGCGGAACAAGGTCAGGCGCAGCGCGACGATCACGACCGCCGCGCCAAGCAGGATCACCAGGCGTCTGGTCCAGCGCTTCATGGGCGCAACCGGCGGTTCATGACAGCCTCCTCTCGGCGACGGCGGGCAGGCGGCGGCGTCTGCCGCCGGCAGCGAGTGAGCGGATGATGGGGATCGCCGGCGACGACGCTGCTGCCACGATCCTATGAGCAGACGGTCCGCGAAAGCAAGAGGTCAGCCGGCCTCCCCGCGGTTCGCCGCCATCGCTACTCGATCTCGGCCCCGCGGTCGAGCAGGAGTTGACGCAGGATCGAGCGGTGGCAACGGTGCTCGTGCTCGCAATAGCAGCCGACGGAGAAATCCGCCGTGTGGGACAGCGCCGCCAGCAGCTCCAGGTCGTGTTTCGGCCCGGGGGCGGCCATCTCCGCCTTGTACTTGCGGACGAAGGCCGCCCATTGCGCGGGCGAAGCCGCGTCCTGGCCCATCTTCATGGTCTCGACGCCGGGCGCCAGATTCGGGAACCACACGTCGTACCAGCTCTGCGCCGCGAACATGGTCTTCGGCACGCCGCGGGGAGGGCGGCGGACGGTGCCGATCCTGATGCCCTCCCCCGGCAGCCGCGGGGTTCCCAGGCGGACGATGCGCAGGCTCATCGGTCTCTCCTCGGTCGAGGAATCACTCGCCGGCGCGTGTCCCGGCGGCGGCCGCAGGCCAGTCCTCGCCCGCTCACGCCCGCTGCCGGCGCAGCCAGGCCAGCGTCAAGAAGCGCGCCAGCGCCGCCTTGGCGGGTTCGAGCGAGGAGTACATCACCGGCACGACCACTAGAGTCAGGAAGGTCGCGACGGTCAGGCCCCAGATCACCGCCACGCCCATCGGCCCCCACCACTGGCTCGATTCGCCGCCGATGACGACGGCGTGGGCCAACTCGCCGCGCGCTAGGCGCGCGAAGTCGATCGAGAAACCGGTGGTCAGCGGGATCAGTCCCAGGATCGTCGTGACCGCCGTCAGCACGACCGGCCGGAAACGGGTCTGGCCGGCGGTGACGACCGCCTCGAGCTTGTCCATCCCCTGCGCGCGCAGCTTGATGATGTAGTCCAGCAGCACGATGGCGTTGTTGACCACGACGCCGGCGAGCGAGATCACGCCCACGCCGGTCATGATGATGCCGAACGGCGTCTGCGTGATCAGCAGGCCGGCCAGCACGCCGATCAGCGACAGCATGACGCTGGACAGGATCACCAACGGCACCGTCACCGAGCCGAACTGGCCGACCAGCACCACGAAGATCAGCATGATCGCCACGCCGAAGGCGTCGCTCAGGAACTCCTGCGACTCCTCCTGGAACTCGTTCTCGCCCGTGTAGTCCAGGCTGTAGCCCAGCGGCAGGGGCATGCCTGCCAGATCCTTGCGCACCAGCGCCAGCAGCGCGTTGCCGTTGTAGCCCGCCGCGACGTCGGCGCTGACCGTCACCGCGCGCTGGGCGTCGATCCGGTGGATCGCGGCCAGGCTGGTCTGGAAGTCGACGCCGGCGAAGGCCGCCAGCGGCACGTTTTCGCCCTCGTAGAACACGTGCAGGTTCTCCAGATCCTCGGCCTTGGCGCGGAACGGCTGCTGGTAGCGCACGACGATGTCGTACTCGTCCTCGCCCACGCGGTACTTTGCGGTCTCCGCGCCGTGCAGGGCGGTGCGCATGGTGCCGGCCACGTCCCAGGTGCGCAGGCCGAACCGGGCCGCCTTCTCGACATCGGGACGCACCAGGATCTCGGGCAGGCCGCGGTCGAAGTTGTCCTGGATGTTGACCAGCCCCTCGACGCGGCGCAGCCGCTCCTTGATCTCGGCCGCCAGCTCGCCCAGCACTTCGAAGCGGTCGCCCTTGATCTCGATGTTCACCGGTTTGCCGGTCGGCGGGCCCTCGTCCTGCTTGTCCACCGTCACGCGCGCGCCGGTGAAGTCGCGCAGCCGGTCGCGCAGTTCTTCGACCTCGAGGCGGCTGGAGCGCCGGCGCTCCTCCATCTTCTGGAACTCCATCGTGATCATGCTCTGGTGGCTGGGCGCGCCGCCGCCGCTGCCCAGGCCGTTGCCCAGCGCGGCGCCCACCTGCGCCGTGTAGGCCTTCAGGTCGCCGACCCTGGCCACCTCGGCCTCCGCCAGGCGGGCGTAGGCGTCGCTGACCTCCAGACGTGTGCCGCTGGGCGCCTCCAGGCTGACGTAGGCCACCGTGGGGTCGGTGTCGGGGAACAGCTCCACCCCGGCGTTCAGAGCCCCGAACAGCGCCATCACGACGAGCAGCAGCAGGAACATGCCGCCCAGGACGCGGCCGGGCCGCCGCAGCGCCCACTCCAGCGTGGGGCGGTAGGTCCGCAGTCCGAAAGCCAGCAGGCGGTCGCCCAGCCGCGCCTTGCTCTCCTCCTTCGGCAGCGTCATGAACCGCGAGCAGAGCACCGGGTTGAAGGTCAGCGCCACCAGCAGCGAGGCGCTCAGAACGATGATCACCGTCAGCGGCAGGTACTTCATGAACTCGCCCATGATGCCGGGCCAGAACACCAGCGGCGCGAAGGCGCACAGGGTGGTCAGCGTCGACGAGACGACGGCCCCCCCGACCTGGCGCGTTGCCAGGCTGGCCGCCTCCACCGGGCCGTGCCCCTGCCGCCGGTGCCGATAGATGTTGTCGACGATGACGATGGCGTTGTCGACCAGCATCCCCAGCGCCAGGATCAGCGAAAACAGCACGACCATGTTCAGGGTGATGCCGGCCGCGCGCAGCCCCAGGAACGCGATCAGCATCGAGAAGGGGATGGCCACGCCCACGAAGAAGCTGTTGCGCAGCCCGAAGAACGCGAACAGCACCGCCACCACCAGGATCAGGCCGCTGACGATGTTGTTCTCCAGCTCGGCCACCATGTCGCGGATGTACTCGGACTGGTCTCCCACGATGTGGATGTGCGTGCCGGGCGGCAGCGACGGCCGCAGCCGCTCGATGGTCGCGCGCACCTCGTCGGCGATGCGGATGATGTTCTCGCCGCTGCGCTTCTTGACCGAAAGCGTGACCGCGTCGCGCCCGTTGACGCGGGAAATCGTCTCGCGGTCCTTCAGGCCGAACGTGACCTCGGCCACGTCGCGCACGTAGACAGGCGGATCGACGGCCACGTTGACGACGAAATTGAGGATCTCCTCGACCCGCTCGACCTCGCCCGGCACGCGCACCTGGTAATCGTAGGCGCCCAGCCCCAGCTTGCCGCCGGGGATGGTCAGGTTCTGCAGCGCGATGGCGTCCTGCACGTCGACCAGGCCCAGGTTGTAGAAGCGCAACCGCTCGGGATCGACGTCGACGCGCACCTCGTTCTCCACGCCGCCGGTCAGGTCGACGCCGAGCACCCCGCGGATCTGCTCGCACGCCTCCTGCAGCGTCTCGCCCACACGCTTCAGCTCGGTCGGGTCGTAATCCCCCGACAGGTTGATCTGCATGATGGGCCAGTCCGCCGAGCTGACCTCGATCACCAGCAGATCGTCGCGCGTGTCCTGCGGCAGGTCCGGCTTGGCCAGCTCGATGCGGTCGCGCACTCGCTGCAGCGCGTCGCTCATGTCCACGTCGGGCGTGAACTCCAGCAGGATGTTCGACACGCCGTACATGGAGGTGCTGGTCATCTCCTTGAGATGCGGCAGCCCCTTGAGCTGCTTCTCGATCTTGCGCGTGACCAGATTCTCCATGTCCGCCGGGCTGGTGCCGGCGTAGGGCGCCATCACCATCACGAAGGGAATCTTGACGTCCGGGCTCGACTCGCGCGGCAACCCCAGGTAGGAATCCAGTCCCATGATGGTGATGATCACCATGAAGGCGAAGATCATGGGGTGTTTGCGCAGGGAGACGTCGGTGATCTTCATCGCCCGTCCCCTCCGGCGCCCGCCACGCGGGGCTGCGCCGCCGACGCGCGGACCTCGCGCGGATCGCCGGCGATCGATCCGTCCGGCGCCTCCGCCTCGGCGGTCACGCGCACGCGCACGCCGCTGATCAGATCGCGCTGGCCGCGCACGACCACGCGGTCGCCGGCGCTCAGCCCGTCGGCGACGACCACCAGCAGCCCCTGGTCGGGCCCGAGCGCCACGGGCACGATGCGCGCCGTGTCCTGCTGCACCACGAACACGGATGGCCCGGCCGCCGAGGTCACCACGGCGTCGCGCGGGATGACGATGGCCTCGTCGTGCACGTTCTTGAGCACCCGCGCCCGCCCGATCACCCCGCCGCGCAGGGCCAGGTCGGGATTGTCCAGGCGCAGCTCGATCTTGAACTTGCCGTTGCGCGGATCGGCCTCGGCGCCCACCCAATGCACGCGGGCCGCGACCGGCTCCGGCCGGCCGTCGAGCGCGACGCGGGCCGCCGCGCCCGCCGTCACCCAACCGACCTCGCGCTCGGTCAGCGCCCCCTCCAGCTTGAGCGTGTAGAGGTCGACGACCCGCGCCACCGGCGTGCCGGCCGCGACCAGCTGGCCGGGCTCGACGTAGCGGTCCGCCACCACCCCGGCGAAGGGCGCCTCGATCGCCGCCCGCTCGTACCGCAGCGCCGCCACCCGGGCCTGGGCGCGCGCCTGCTCGTGCTGCGCCTCGGCCGCCAGCAGCTCCTGCCGGCTGGCCTTGCCGGCCTCGAACAGCTGGCGGGTCTTGTCGGCCGTGTACTGCTGCAGCTCCAGCGTCGACCGCGCCGACTCCAGCTCTGCCTGCAGCAGCCGCCGGTCCAGCTCCAGCAGCGGCTCGCCCCGCGCCACGCGCGCGCCGCGGTCCCGCAGCACGGCGGTCACGACGCCGGTCTCCTCGGCGCTGATGTCGGCGCCGCGCACCGGGCTGACCGGTCCCGCGATCTCGAAGTACTCGTCCAGCGCCACCGGCCGCAGCGTCAGCACCCGCACGTTGCGCGGCGCCTCGGCCGGCGCCTCGGCCCGGCGCCCCGGCGCGCAGCCGCCCCCCGCCAGGGCCGCGGCGGTCACGGCCGCCAGCATCGCCAGCGCCGGCGCCGCCGTCGGGGCCAGCCGGCATCTCCCGCGTGCCGTCGCTTCATTCCTCGTCATCGCGCTTCCTCCGACAGAAGTCCGTCGATCGCCGCCAAGGGCGACAACGGCGAGTGGCCAAGAGCGCGCTTGCACGACGCCGTCAGCGTCAGGACCTCGTAGCGCGCCTCGATCAGGTTGGTGTGGGCCAGCGCCCGATTCTCCTCGGCCTCCAGCACGGTCAGGTAGTCCGCCGTGCCCAGCCTCAGCTTCAGCGTGCTCTGCGCCAGCGCGTCCTCGCTGCGGGTCAGGTTCAGGTCCGCCGCGCGCAGATTCGCGCGGGCCGCCTCCAGGTTGTCCAGCAGCTCGAGCACCTCGACCTGAACCTGCCGCTCCAGGCCGCTGCGCTCGGCCTCGACCCGGCGGATCTGCGCACTGGTCTCCCTGATCTGCCCTCTGGTCAGCAGCCCGTCGAACAGGGGCAGGGTCAGCGTGGCCGCCGCGCGCCAGAAATCGTGCCCCGTGTCGAACAGGTCGTCGGTGCCGCGACCGACGTACCCGTAGGCGCCGTTGAAGGTCAGGTAGGGCAGCAGGTCGGCCTTCTGCGCGGCGCGGTTGCGGCGCAGGATGTCTCCAAACAGGCGCACCTGCTCCAGGTCGGGCCGCCGCGCCGCCAACGCCAGCGCCCGCGTGCGATCGAGCGCGTCGAGCTCGATCGTCTGCTCGCGACGGATCGCCAGCGGCGCGCCGGGGTCGCGTCCCATCAGCGCGTTGAGGCGCGCTCCGGTATTCCCCAGGCCCTGCCGCGCCCGGCGCAGCTGCGGCTCGCTGTTGGCCAGGGCCACCGCCGCCTGCAGCGTGTCCAGGTCGGTGGCCAGGCCCAGCTCGCGCCGCAGCTTCATGATGTCGAGCAGCTCGCGCTGGGTGGCCCGTTGCGCCTCGACCGCGGTCAGTTGCTCGGCCGCCAGGATGATGCCGTGATAGGCGGCGACCACCTGCTCCGCGGTCTGGTGTTCGACGGCCAGGATGCCCAGCTCCTGCCGCCTGATGCCCAGGTTGGCGGCGCCGACCGCGCCCGCCACCTTCACCGGGTTGACGGTCCAGTTCAGGTTCAGCGACGTGCGCCAGAACGACTGCGCGGGAATGTCCTGGGGAGCCGGCAGGAAGCTGAATCCGCCGAGCAGACTGTCCAGCGGCGCCGGCAGAGCGGCTCCTGCGCCAAATGTCTCGTCCAGAGCGAAGCTGGGATCGCGGCTGCGCGTCCAGTCGCCGGTCAGGTCGAGCGTCGGCAGGCCGGTCGCCAACGCCTGGAACATCTGTCCGTCCAGCTCCCGCCGCCGCTCGCGTTCGGCGCGCAGGGCGTCGTTGTGCCGCAGCGCCGCGGCCGCGCACGCCGCCAGGTCGAACGCCTCGCCCCCGCCCGGACGCGCGACCACCACGCCGTCTCCCGCGGCCAGGGCCGGCGGCGTCGCCGCCGCTGCGGCCGCCGCCGCGACCGCCAACAGCGTGCACGCCAGCATCGCCGACCAATTCAACCTCATCCTTCTCCTCCCTCGACCGGCGAGGCGCCGTCCTGACTCTTGACCGCGCCCCCATGTCCATGCGGATCGCCGGGCTTCGCGGCCAGCACCGTTCCGACCACGGGAGCGCCGACCTCGGCAAGCGTGCGGACGATCGCCTGGTCGCTGGTGTCGTGCAGCAAGCCCACGGAGATCATCGTCGCCAACCCGATCGTGAAGATGCCCATCTTGTGCAGCAGATCCACCCTGACGTCGTCCGGCAGAGCCGCCAGCCGCGCGTCCTGCGCCAGGCGGGGCAGCAAGACCGCCTCCACCTCGGCGGGGATGTCGCGTCCCCGCATCTCTTCCAGATACAGCGCCCGAAAGAGCTGCTTGTGATCGCGTGCGAAGTACGCGATGCCCACGCCCATGTTCAAAAAAATGTTGTCGGTGTGGGGAGCGACCGCATACGACAGCATCAGATCGCGGGCGCGGGTCAGGACCGCCTGCGACAAGGCTTCCATCGTGTTGAAATGATGGTAGACAGGCGCCGTGGAAGCCCCCAGACGCTGCGCCAGCGTCCGGGCCGTCAAGCCACGCCAGCCGCGTTCATCGACCAACGCCAGAGCCGCCTCCAGCACGACATCGCGGTTGAAAACGGCCCTGGGCGGCATCGCCACATCCCTTGCTGAGCCTGAAAGTCGTTCAGTACGGTCGTTATGTAACGCTTGTTACAACAGGAGGCAAATTTTCCCCGAGGCCAAGGATCGATCCCGGTGGCGGCCATTATTGCAATTGATCATTATCAACCACCATACATGTGCATAGATTTTGTGCGCATCTTTGTAGCTTATTATAAAATAACTGCTTATAGATGTTCACCGGGTGAACTCGCGACGATGGCTGTATCGCGCTTGCCGCGGATCGCTCAGCCTCGTCGCGATCGTGCGCCGAGAGTCAATCCGCCCGCCCGCTGAGCCGCCCGGGGCCGCGGCGCCGCCGGCCGCGCAACCTTGAGGGCCGCGCCGGCGTAATTCCCGTCTTATCGCTCTGTGCTCTCTTCCAGAAGAAGGCGCGCACTGCCAGCACAGCGGCGCCGGTGTCGCTTCCCGGCCATGCGTCCGGAAACGGAAGACCGTGGTTCGAATCGCCGAGGAGATTGCCGTGATCACCGTTGCGCACCATCAGCGCGGGCCCGGCACCGCGCGGCGGACCGCCGCCTTGCCGGTTCCGGCTCTGACCATGATGCTGGCCCTGACGGCGGCCCTCGCGCTGGCGACGGCCCCCTTGACGGCGGGCTGCGGCCGCAAGCAGCAGGCCTCGTCCGGCGGCGCCGCCAAAGGCGCGGGCCAGTCCGGCAGCCAGGCGAACGGCCAGGCGAACGGCCGCTCCGCCGGCCCCGGCCGCGCGGGAGCGGCGCCGCCGGCGCCGGTGGCCGTCCAGCCGGCCTTCCTGGGCAGCATCGCCAGCATCCACAAGGCCACGGCGTCGCTCGAGGCCGAGAAGCAGGCCGACATCCTGGCGAGGGTCGGGGGCGTGGTCGAGGCGCTGGGCTGCGAGGAAGGGGACCGGGTGAGCGCCGGGGCGGTGCTGCTGCGCATCGAGAACGACGAGTACCGCCTGCGGGCCGAGCAGGCGGCCGCGCGCACGGCCAACCTGGCCGCGCGCGCCAAGCGGCTGGCGGACATGAGGGCTCACGAGCTGGCGTCAGAGGAGGAGTTCGAGACGGCGCGCAGCGAGCTGGCCGCGGCCGAAGCCGAAGAAGGGCTGGCCCGTCTGAACCTGTCGTACACCGAGGTGACGGCGCCGTTCGGAGGGCGCGTCGTGCGGCGGCTGGTCAACGTCGGCCAGACCGTCAGCGCCGGCACGCCGTTGTTCACTCTGGCCGATTTCGACCCCTTGCTGGCGCGCGTGCACGTGCCGGCCAAGGAGTTCCATCAGTTGGCCGTCGGCCAGCCGGTCGAGCTGGCCCTGGACAGCTCGCGCAGGCTGCTGCGGGGACGGATCAAGCTTGTCAGCCCCGTCATCGACACCGCCAGCGGCACGATCAAGGTGACCGTGGAGATCGCCGCCGCGGCGGAGGACATCCGTCCCGGCGATTTCGCCGAGGTGCGGATCGTGACGGAACGGCGCGACGGCGCCGTGCTGGTGCCGCGCGCCGCCGTGGTCAGCGACAGGGGCGAGGACGTGGTCTTCGTGGCCGCCGCGGGCGACACGGCCCAGCGCCGCACGGTCGCGCTCGGATTCACCGACGCCGACCACGCCCAGATCGTCGCCGGCGTGCAGCCCGGCGAGCGCGTGGTGGTCAAGGGTCAGCGAGCGCTCAAGGCGGGCGATCCGCTGAAGATCCTCGAGGGCGGCGCGCCGGCCTCCGCCGCCGCCGATTCCGCCGCGGCCGCCGACTCCAGCGCCGTCATCGCCGCCGGAGATTCCTGATGCGCGGCCTGATCGACATGGCTGTCCGGCGGCGGGTCAGCGTGCTGATGGCGGCCCTGGCGCTGATCGCCTTCGGCCTGATCGGCTACCAGCGCCTGGCGCTCGAGCTGTTCCCCGACCTGACCTATCCCTCGCTCACGGTCCAGACCGAGCTGCCCGACGCCGCGCCGCCCGAAGTCGAGAACCTGGTCACGCGGCCGGTCGAGGAGGCGCTGGGCGTGCTGCGCGGCCTGCAGTCGATCCACTCGGTTTCCCGCTCCGGCATCTCCGAGGTCACGCTGGAGTTCGACTGGAAGTCCGACATGGACCTGCTGTCCATGGAGGTGCGCGAGAAGCTGGACCGCCTGGTCCTGCCCGCCGAGGCGGAAAACCCCGTGGTGCTGCGCTTCGATCCGTCGCTGGATCCGATCATGCGGGTGGCGCTGTCGGGTCCGGGCGAGCTGACCGCGCTGCGCAGGGTGGCGGAGCGGCAGCTCAAGCAGGACCTCGAAACAATCCGTGGCGTCGCGGCGGCGCAGATCAAGGGAGGGTTGATCGAGGAAGTCCAGGTCGAGATCGACCAGGAGAGGCTGGCCGCCCTCGGCATCCCGCTGGCGCGGGTGCGCGAGGCGGTCGGCGGCTCCAACATCAACCTGCCGGGCGGCATGCTGCGCAGCGAGGACAGCCAGTACCTGGTGCGCACGGTCAACGAATACGATTCGGTCGAGGAGCTGGCCGATCTGATCGTCGAGCAGCGCAGCGGGGCGCCGGTGCGCCTGCGCGACGTGGCCGCCGTCGCCATGGGGGCGCGCGAACGGGACGAGATCACGCGCGTCGACGGCCGCGAAGCGGTGGAGATCGCCATTCACAAGGAGGGAGACGCCAACGCCGTCGCGGCCGCCGCCCAGGTGCGCGCGCGGCTGGCGGAATGGGGCGGCAGGCTGCCCGAGGGCTACGCGCTCACCGTGTTGTTCGACCAGTCGCATTTCATCCGCCGCGCCCTGGCCGAGGTGCGCGGCGCGGCCCTGGCGGGCGGCCTGCTGGCCGTGGCGGTGCTGCTGCTGTTCCTGCGCGACCTGCGCAGCACGCTGATCATCGCGACCTCGATCCCCCTGTCGGTGCTGGCGGCCTTCATGCTGATGTACCGCTTCGACATCTCGCTCAACATCATGTCGCTGGGCGGCCTTACCCTGGGCATCGGCATGCTCGTGGACAACGCGATCGTCGTGCTCGAGGCGATATTCCGCCAGCGGCGCGAAGGCCGTCCGCTCGCCGCGGCCGCCGTCGCGGGCGCGGCGGAGGTCGGCGCGGCCGTGACCGCCTCGACCCTGACGACCGTGGCGGTGTTCCTGCCGATCGTCTTCGTCGAGGGCATCGCCGGACAGCTGTTCCGGGACCAGGCGCTGACGGTGACCTTCAGCTTGCTGGCCTCGCTGGCCGTGGCGATGACCATGATCCCGATGCTCAGCGCGCTCGGCGGGCGCCTGCCGCGCGCCGCCGGGGGCGCCGCCGCCGACAACGCCCACGCCCGCGCCAGCGCGGCCGCCTGGCCGGCCCCCGCCGTCGCGTGCGCCGTCGGCGCCCCCCCCCCCCCCCCGGCCTCCGCCCCTGTGCCAGCCATGACGCTGGGGCGCTTCTCGCGCGGCTACGACCGCCTGCTGCGCGCCGCCTTGAGACGGCGCGGACGGACGTTGGCGCTGGCCTTCGGCCTGTTCGCGGCCTGCGCGCTGGCGGCGTGGCGGCTGCCGACCGATCTGATCCCGCCGCTGAGCGAGGGGGAGTTCTTCTTCGAGGTCAAGCTGCCCGAGGGCGCCGCGCTGGCCGCCACCGACCGGACGCTGGCGTTGATGGAGGAGGCCGCCGGCGCCGCCCCCGGTGTCGCCCTGCACTACGCCTCGGTGGGCAGCCGCCTGGTTTCGGGCGGCGCCTCGCTCAACACCAAGGCGGAGAACCTGGGCCAGCTCAACGTCGTGATGCGCGAGCGCGCGGACGAGGCGGGCGAGAACGCCGCGGCCGAGGCGCTGCGCGCCCGTTTCGCCGACATCCCCGAGCTGGAGGTCAAGCTGGGCCGGCCGTCGTACTTCAGCCTCAAGACCCCGGTCGAAGTGGTGCTGTACGGCGAGAGCCTGGCGCAGCTGCAGACCTACAGCCTGGCGCTGGCGGGCGAGCTGGCGCGGTTGCCCGGCCTGGTGGACGTGCGCTCGTCGCTCGAGGCCGGCAGCCCCGAGCTGCAGGTGGTCTTCGACCGCGCGCGTCTGGCCGCGCTGGGGCTCGATCTGGCGGCGCTGTCGCAGACGCTGCAGAATCGCGTCCAGGGCGTGGTGCCGACCCGCTACAAGCTCGAGGATCGCCAGATCGACATCCGCGTGCGCAATCGCGAGCCCGACCGGCTGTCGGTCGAGGACGTGCGCAACCTCGTCCTGCCCGGCCCCGGCGGCGGGCCGCTGCGCCTGCAGGCGGTGGCCGACGTGCGGCTGGACCGTGGCCCCGCCGAGATCCACCGACTCCAGCAGCAGCGGGCGGCGGTGGTCACGGCCAATCTGGCGGGCCGCAGCCTCGGCGGCGCCATCCGCGACGTCGAGACGGTTCTGCGCTCCACGTCGCCCCCCGCGGGCGTCACCGCCGAGCTGGCGGGCCAGAACCGCGAGATGCAGGTCAGCTTCCGCAGCCTGCGCTTCGCCCTGCTGCTGGCCATCTTTCTGGTCTACCTGGTGATGGCCGCCACCTTCGAATCGCTGCTGCACCCCTTCATCGTGCTCTTCACCATCCCGCTCGCCCTGGTGGGCGTGGTGGCCGGCCTGCTGGCGACGGCGCAGACGATCACGGTGATCGTGCTGATCGGCGTGATCATGCTCGCCGGCATCGTCGTCAACAACGCCATCGTGCTGATCGACGCCATCAACCGGCTGCGGCGGGGCGGCATGGAGAAGTCCGCGGCCGTGATCGCCGCCGGTCACCTGCGCCTGCGGCCAATCTTGATGACCACGCTGACCACCGTGCTTGCCCTGCTGCCGATGGCGGCGTCGTTCGGGGAGGGCGCCGAGCTGCGCGCCCCGCTGGCGATCACGGTCGCCGCGGGCCTGACCCTCAGCACGCTGCTGACGCTGGTCGTGATCCCGGCCGCCTACCTGGCCGTGCCGTCGCGCGTCGAGCCCGAGGCGTGAGCGGCGGCCAGCCGCACCGGCGCCTCGTGCCGCGCCGCGGGGAAGTGCTCAACGAACCGTTTCTCCGACTGCTCGTCGCCCACCAGGATCAGCTCGTCCTCCGCGTGCAGATCCAGCGCCGGATCGGGGTTGACCAGCAGCGCGTCGCCGCGGCGGATGGCGATGACGCTGCACCCGGTCAGCTCGCGCAGGCGGTTGTCGCGCAGCGGCCGGCCCGCCAGCGCGTGGTTGACATCCGCCCGGAAGACGCTCAACCCCTCCGACAGCATGAGCAGCTGCCCCGGCCTGAGCAGGTTCAGTATCGTGGTCGCGCAGAGCGAGCTGTACGACATCACCAGGTTGGCCCCGGCGCGATGCAGGGTGTTGACGTTGCGGTCCAGGCTGGCGCGGCTGATGATCTGCGCCTCGGGCCGCAGCCGACGGCAGTAGATGGTGAGGTAGATGTTAAGGTCGTCGTCGTGCGTGGTGATGATAATGGCGGGCGCGGAATCCAGGCCGGCCCGCTGCAGCGTCTCCAGATCGGCGGCGCTGCCCGTGACCACCTTCTCGCCGCGCAGGGCGGCCGTTGGCCGCTTCTCCACCACGCGGTAATCCAGCCCGCGCTGCGCCAGCGTGGCGGCCACCGCCTGGCCGACCCGCCCGCCGCCGAGCACCAGCACCGGCCCGCTCTGGGGGAGGTCCCGGTCGCCCGGCAGCGCCAGATGGTCGTAGCGCTCGAGCTGATCCGCGGTCCCCGCCAGCACCAGCACCGTCGCCGCGCCCAGGCTCGTGTCGGGGCGCGGCATGCTGAAGACCCCCTGCTCCCAGATGCCCACCACCGTCACGCCGGCGCGTTCGCGCAGGCGGCTGGCGGCCAGGGTCCGCCCCTGCAGGGGCGTCCCCATGACCGGCGCCTCGGCGATCAGCAGCTGGTCGAAGCCGCCGATGACGTTGGCCCGCAGGCTTCCCCCGAGCACCCGCCGCGCCAGCGCCTGCCCGAGCAGCTTGGTGAACTGGAACACATGCGTGCTGCCCGCCAGCTGCAGGATGTCCAACGAATCGTCCTGGTCGGCGTTCGTCACCGTCGCCACGCGGTCGTCGATCTCGCGCACGGTGAAGATGATGTTTGTGCTGGTGACATCGTCATTGAGCACCGCCACCATGGCCGCCTGCGGCAGGCGCAGGCGCCGGTAGGTGGCCGGATCGTCCAGTTCGCCCACCACCACCTGGTAGCCGCGATCGAAGAGTTCGAGAGCTCGCGGCAGATCGGCCACCAGCACCACGCAGGGTATGCCGTATTGCGCCAGCCTCTCGGCCAGGGCCACGGCCACGCCGTCGAAGTGGGTCAGGATGACGTGCCCGCTCAGGCCTTCCGGCGCGGCGCGGGGCGCGCGCGCGCGGTTCTGCGCCTCCAGCCAGGGGGCGTAGAAGAACTGGATGAAGGTGAACGGCAGCATCACCAGCAGGAAGATGATGCCGGTCAGCAGCACGATGACCGAGAAGATCCGCCCCAGGTCGCTGGTGAAGGTGATGTCGCCGAAGCCGAGCGTCGACATGACGGTCAGCGTCCAGTAGAAGCCCGTGACCCAGGAGAAGGCGCGCCCCTCGCGCTCCATCAGCACATGGAACAGGACGCTGTACAGGACGAAGAAGCAGACCAGCAGCAGCAGGAAGCGCAGCAGCAGGCCGAGGTTGCGGCCCCGCTGCGACGCGTGCATCAGAGAGGCGAACTGGGAGAACAGGTACTTCATGGCCGGCCGCACGATAGCACGCGGCGGCGGGCGGCGCCAGGCCGCGTCGCGCCGGCGCCGGCCCCGCCCGGGCGCCGGCCGACGGCGGCGGGCTCGCCGCGCAACTTTCTCGGCCTGATTTCGTCATGATCCGGTCGTCGCCCGGCCCCCGCCGGCATCCGTGAGGCAACCCATGTCGCTGCCCGAACTGGCCATCCGCCGCCCCGTGACCGCGCTGATGATCCTGATCAGCGTCGTCGTGCTCGGCGGCGTCGCGCTGCTGCGCCTGCCGCTGGGCTTCATGCCCGAGGTCGAGCGGCCGGTCATCTTCGTGCGCGTGCCGTACGCCAACGCCTCCCCCGAGCAGGTCGAGAGGATGATCGTGCGGCCGCTCGAGGAGACTCTGGGCGCGGTCAAGGGCCTGCAGCGGATGTGGGCGCAGTGCGACGCCCAGGGCGGCATGGTGATGCTCGAGTTCGACTGGGGCGCCAACCTGCGCCTGGCCCGCGCCGAGGTGTGGGACCGCCTCGACCGCCTGCGCCGCGAGCTGCCGGCCGATATCGGCGACATCACGGTCGGCGGCGAATGGGACGCGCGCGAGGCCGAGATCCCCATCCTGGAGGGGCGCCTCAGCAGCAAACGCGATCTGAGCGAGAGCTACGACCTCCTCGACCGCCGCATCGTCAAGCCGCTCGAGCGCGTCCCCGGCGTGGCGCGCGTGCGCCTGGACGGCGTCAACCCGCGCGAGGTGCGCGTCAATCTGCGCCTGGCCGACCTCGAACGGCACGGGGTCGACGTGCGGGACGTCGCCCGCCTGCTGCTCGGCGGCAACTTCGACCAGTCGCTAGGCAAGGTGACGGCGGGCGGGACCCGCTACGCGCTGCGCACCGTGGGCACGCTGGCCAGCGTCCAGCAGATCCGCGATCTGCCGCTGCGCGCCGACGGCCTGCGCCTGGGCGACGTGGCCGACGTCGCCTACGAGGAGCCGCCGCTGGAATACGGCCGGCACCTGGACGGCGATTTCGCCATCGGCATCACGGTCAGCCAGGAGGCCAGGGCCAACACGGTGGCGGTGGGCGAGGCGCTCGAACGGCGCATCGCCCAGATGAACGACGATCCCGAGCTGGAGGGGGTGAACTTCCTGGTCTGGTTCAGCCAGGGGCGGGAGATCAAGAAGACCCTGCGCGACCTGACCTTCACCGGCGTCTTTGGCGCCATCCTGGCCGCCCTGGTGCTGTTCGGCTTCCTGCGCCGGGTCTCGACCACGCTGGTGGCGGTGCTGTGCATCCCCTTCTCGCTGATCGCCACCTGCGGCGTGATCTGGGCCCAGGGCAAGAACCTGAACACGCTGACGCTGCTGGGCCTGATCGTCGGCATCGGCATGCTGGTCGACAACGCGGTGGTGGTGATGGAGAACATCTTCCGCCATCAGGAGCTGGGGCGCGACCAGAGGACGGCCGCCCGCCTGGGCGCGCGCGAGGTGACCACGGCCGTGACCGCGGCCACGCTGACGTCGGTGATCGTTTTCCTGCCGCTGATCTTCAACAAGCCGAGCGAGATGAACATCTACCTGCGCGAGCTCGGCCTGACCGTCTGCCTGACGCTGCTCGCCTCGCTGTTCGTCAGCCAGACGCTCGTCCCGCTGGCCAGCGCCTGGTTCATCAGAGCGCGGCCCCGCCCGCGCGAGCGGGCGCTGGTCTGGGTGGAGGAGCGCTACGTGCGCCTGCTGCGCTTCAACCTGCGGCGGCGCTGGCTGGCGCCGGTGATCGGCCTCGGCGTCGTGGCCTCGATGGTCTATCCCTTCCAGAAGATCGACAAGAACTTCGACACCAGCCACAGCGAGCTGTTCGTGCAGTTCAACTACAACTTCAGCGAGGAGATGAGCCTGGCGCGCAAGCAGGCGGTGGTGTCGCAGGTGGAGCGGCAGCTCGAGCCGCACCGCGAGGAGCTGATGGCGCGCGCGATCTACAGCTTCTGGAGCGACCGCTGGGCGATGACCCGCATCTACCTGCACGAGGGCCAGGCCAATCAGGAGAACATCGGACGCTCGCGCCAGCGGCTGCGCGGCCTGCTGCCCGAGATCGCCGGTTTGAAGCTGGAGGTGCAGGAAGGCGGCCAGTTCTGGCGCCAGGATCGCGGCAAGCGCATCGCCTTCCAGCTGGTGGGCGACGATTCCGGCGTGCTCAAGGGGCTGGCAGAGCAGGCCAAGCGCAGGCTGGAAGAGATCCCCGGCCTGGTCGATGTCTTCGCCAGCGACCAGCAGGGCCAGCAGGAGCTGCACGTCGAGCTGGACCGCGAGCTCGCGGCGCGCTACGGCATCCCGCCGCAGCAGCCGGCCGACGTCATCGGCCTGACCTACCGCGGACGGCGCCTGCCGCGCTTCCGCACCGAGGACGGCGAGCGGGAGATGCGTCTGTTGCTCGACGAGCAGCGGATCGGCAGCCTGTCGCAGCTGCGCAACCTGCCGCTCTGGACGGCCGCCGGCGGCAAGGTGCCGCTCGCGTCCGTGGCCGACTTCCGCGAGGTGCCGGGCGCCATGCAGATCCAGCGCGACGATCGGCGCACAAGCGTCTGGGTGGGCGCCCGCTACGAGGAGGGCACCCGCGAACAATACCTGCCGCTGGTGTCGGCGGCGCTGGCGGGCATGGACTTTCCCTACGGCTACACCTGGACGTTCGGCGACTGGCAGCGGCGCCAGCAGGAGAAATCCCAGGAGTTCCTCACCAACCTCTACCTGGCCCTGCTGCTGATCTTCGCGGTGATGGCGGGGCTGTTCGAGTCGATGCGGCAGGCCGTCGCCCTCATGGTCGCGCTGCCCTTCGCCCTGGCCGGAGCGGTCTGGACGCTGTACCTGACCGGCACCGATTTCGATCAGCCGGCGGGCATCGGGCTGCTGCTGCTGATCGGCATCGTCGTCAACAACGGCATCGTCATGATCGAGCACATCAACAGCTACCGCCGCGCCGGCATGCCGCGCGAGCAGGCCATGCTGCAGGGCGGCCGCGAGCGGCTGCGCCCCATCGTCATGACCGCCGTGACCACGCTCATCGGCCTGGTGCCGATCGTGGTCCAGAAGCCTTCGCTGGCGGGTGTCTACTATTACTCGATGGCTCTGGTGATCATGGGGGGGCTGCTGGTCTCGACCTTCCTGACCACCGTGCTGCTGCCGACGACCGCCTCGCTGTCCGAGGACCTGTTCGGCCTGGCGGCGCGCCTGCCGCGGGCCGTCTGGCGCCGGCTGCCGCGGCGGCGCGGCCTGTCCGCGGCGCGTTGACATCCGACTGTTCCGGATTAACGTTATCTGATATGCCCCTCCCCCATCAGCCCGCGAGGTGGAGACATGGGTTTGATCGACAAGGCGCGCGATCTGCTGGCCAAGACGGGCGCCGAGGCGCCGGCGGAGCTGCCGGGACGTCCGCTGCCGCTGCCCTCCGCTCTGCACCCGGCCCTGGCCGGCGTGCGCCACATCGTGGCGATCGCCAGCGGCAAGGGGGGCGTCGGCAAGTCGACCGTGGCCGCCAACCTCGCCGTGGCGCTGCGCGACGGCGGCGCCCGCGTCGGGCTGCTCGACGCCGACATCTACGGCCCCAGCCAGCCCGGCATGCTAGGCGCGGCCGGCGCCGGCGCGCGCGCCGCCGGCGACCTGCTGCTGCCGGTCGATCGATTCGGCGTCGGCTTCATCTCGATGGGCCTGCTCATGGGGGTCGATGGCCCGGTCATCTGGCGCGCGCCGCTGGCCATGAAGGTAATCCAGCAGTTCCTCTCGGGCGTGGCCTGGGGCGATCTGGACTGGCTCCTGATCGACCTGCCGCCCGGCACCGGCGACGTGCAGCTGACGCTGGCGCAGCAGGCGTCGCTCTCGGGCGCGGTGATCGTGACCACGCCGCAGCGCGCCTCCCTCGACGTGGCGCGCAAGGGGCTGCAGATGTTCACGCAGGTCGGCGTGCCCATCCTCGGCGTCATCGAGAACATGAGCGGCTTCACCTGCGGGCATTGCGGCCGAACGACCGCGGTCTTCAAGGAGGGGGGCGGGCGCGCGCTGGCCGCGGAGGCGGCGGCGCCTTTCCTGGGCGCGCTGCCGCTCGACCCGGCGGTCATGCTGGGCAGCGACGAGGGCCAGCCGGTGCTGCGGCGCGACCCGGAGTCGCCGGTGGCACAGGCGCTGCGCGAAACGGCGGCCCGACTGGCGGCCGAGACGGCGGCGGCCGCCGCCGCGGGCGGGGGCGGACCGCTGGCGCTGTCGCTGGACGACGCCGGCGACCTGCACATCCTATGGCGTGACGGCCATCACGGCCGCCTGCGGCCGCGCGATCTGCGCTTGGCGTGCGCCTGCGCCTCGTGCGTCGACGAGACGACCGGCCGCCGCACGCTCGAGCCTGCGCAGGTGCCGCTGGACGTGAGCATCGGCGGCGTCACGCCGGTGGGACGCTACGCGCTGGCCTTCGACTTCAGCGACGGCCACCGCACGGGCATCTACAAGCACGAGCTGCTGCGGCGCCTCTGCTCCTGCGACGCCTGTCGCGGCGCCGGCGGCGACTCGTTCGAGGTCTAGCGCGAGGGCGCGGCGGCGCCGGCGCCCGCGCCCGGCATCTTCCTGCGAGGTGACGGCGATGAATCCGCCCGACGAGATCCGGATCACGGCCGAGCCGACCGCCGACCCCGCCGTCTGCCGTTTCCGCATCAACCGCACGCTGCACGCCGCCGGCGGGACGCGCTGCGCCGACCCGGCGCGGGCTGCCGGATCGCCCCTGTTCGAGCAGCTCTTCGCCGTCGCGGGGGTGCGCGAGGTGGCGGTGTTGGGCAGCCTGGTGACGGTCGTGCAGGCGGGGACCGAGCCCTGGCAGGCGCTGGGCCCGCGCATCGGCGCCGCCATCCGCGCCGCCGTGCGTGCCGCCGAGGCCGCTGGCCGGCCGTTGATCGACGTTCCCGCAGCGCCGGCGCCCGCCGGCGAGGAGCAGCTGCGCGAGCGCCTGCAGCGCCTGTTCGAACAGCAGATCAATCCCGCGCTCGCCGCCCACGGCGGCCACGTCGCCCTGGCCGGGCTGCGCGGAACCGAGGCGCTCGTGGTGCTGGGGGGCGGCTGCCAGGGGTGCGCCTCCGCACAGGCCACGCTGCGGCTGGGCATCGAACGCGCCGTCCGGCAGCACGTGCCCGAGATCACCGCCGTGGTCGACGTCACCGATCACGACGCCGGCGTCAATCCCTACTACTCCTGAGCGGGGCGGAGCCCCGCCGGCCGCGGCCGTCACGGCTTTGTTGACGGCGGCGCCCGCGAGCGTCATCGTGGGGATCCGCCAACGCCCGGAGGGCGCCATGTTCCGCATCCGCCGCATCCACGACGACATCGTCCCGGCCAACCGGCACGCCATCGCGCAGGTGCAGGCGATCCTGCGCGCCCAGTTCCCGCTGTTGGCGGAGCGCGAGGTGGCCGGCCTGCCCGAGAAGCTGCGCGATCCCCTCAAGCACCGCTTCCGCTCGATCCTGTTCGTGGCCGAGGACCAGCGCGGCGCCGTGCAGGGATTCGCCTTCCTGATGCACGAGCCGGCGCTCGATTTCTGCTATCTGGATTTCATCTCCGCGGCCAAGCGGATGACGGGGCGCGGCATCGGCGGTGCCCTGTACCAGCGCGTGCGGCAGGAGGCGCTGGCGCTGGCGGCCGTCGGCATCTTCATGGAGTGCCTGCCGGACGACCCTGAGCTTTCCCGGCAGCCGGAGATCCGGCGGCAGAACGTCGCCCGCCTGCGCTTCTACGAGAGGTTCGGCGCTTATCCCATCGCGGGCACGATCTACGAACAGCGAGTCCATCCCGGCGACGACAACCCGCCCTACCTGGTGTTCGACGGGCTGGGCCGCGACGCTCCCCTGCGCCGGGATGCGGCGCGCAGGGCGGTGCGCGCGATCCTGGAGCGCAAGTACGGCCATCTCTGTTCGCCCGAGTACGTCGACCGGGTGGTCGCCTCCTTCCGCGACGATCCCGTGCGTCTGCGCCCGGCCCGCTATAACCGCGCTGGCGGGGCGGCTGCGCCGGACGCGTCGCCGGCGGCGGACGAGCGCATCGCGCTGATCATCAACGAGCGGCACGAAATCCACCACGTGCGCGAGCGCGGCTACGTCCAGGCGCCCGTGCGGGTCCGCGCCATCATGGCGCAGCTGTCGCCGACCGGCCTCTTCCTGCAGCTGCCGGCGAGGCACCATGGCGAGCAGCATCTGAGGGCGGTGCACGAGCCGGGATTCGTCGAGTATCTGCGCCGCGTCTGCCGCAACGTCGAGCCGGGGCGTTCGGTCTATCCCTATGTCTTCCCCATCCGCAACGGCGCGCGGCCTCCGCGCGAGCTGCCGGTGCGCGCCGGTTACTACTGCATCGACACCTTCACGCCTCTGAACCGCAACGCCTACCTGGCCGCTGCTCGCGCCGTGGACTGCGCCCTGACCGGTGCCGGCGAACTGCTGCGGGGGCGCCGCCTGGCCTATGCGCTGGTGCGACCGCCCGGACACCACGCCGAGCGACGCGCCTTCGGCGGCTTCTGCTACTTCAACTCGGCGGCCATCGCCGCCAACTTCCTCTGCCCGCACGGCAGGGTGGCGATGCTCGACCTCGATTACCACCACGGCAACGGCCAGCAGGACATCTTCTACGCGCGCGACGACGTGCTGACCGTGTCGATTCACGGCCACCCCCGCATCGCCTATCCTTACTTCAGCGGTTTCGACGACGAACGGGGCGAGGGCCGCGGGCGCGGCCTGACCCTGAACCTGCCGCTGCCCGAGGAGACCGACGGCGCGCGCTACGCCGCGGCGCTGGAACGCGCGCTGGGTGTCGTGAGCCGGTTCCGGCCCCAGTTCCTGGTCGTCTGCCTGGGTCTGGACACGGCGCGCGGCGATCCCACCGGCAGCTGGACCCTGGGGTCGCGCGATTTCGAGCGCAACGGCCGGGCGGTGGGAGCGCTGCGCCTGCCGACGCTGGTCGTGCAGGAGGGGGGGTACAACACGCGCAACCTGGGCGTCAACGCCCGGCAGTTTTTCCGGGGCCTGTGGGCCGGCGCTGCGGCGTGATCTTGCGCGGCGCCGGCCGCGTTCGGCGCCGGCCTAGAAGAAGTTCAGTCCGGCCGTGATCTTGGCGTCGGGCGAATCGGCCACGCCCAGCTTCAGCTCGAGGAAGAAGCCGTTGCCGCTGGAAAGGCGGCGGGTCATGCCGCCCAGGAGGTTCAGCCCCAGCTCCGTGTCCGAGTCGTCGCGGCGCGGCAGGTCGTCGTCCCAGCTGATGAAATTGATGCCCAGCCCCCCGCCCACGTAGAATCCCCACGGCGTGCCGCTGCGCTGCGGGAACCGGTAGACCAGCTCGGGGTTGAGGGCGACCAAGGTCACGTTGTCGCCGAAGCCGATCTCGACGTTGGGCACGAAATGGCCGTCGCGGAACAGCTCGCCCGCATCGAGATGGGCGCCCACGTGCACCTGATCGGGGTCGAAGGTGATGCCGCCGCGCAGCCCCCAGTACCCGGCCGCCGCGGGTTGGGCGGCGGCGAGAACCATCAGGACGGCGAGCCAGAGCATGCGCTTCATGGATCTCCTTTCCCGGCGCCCGTCGGGCGCTCGCGCTGAGAGCTACCTATAGACCAAGCGGCGCAGCCTGGCAAGCGCGGGGGCGCGCCCGTGCCGAGCGACGCAGACACGAGACGCCGGCCCGATGCCGCGACCGGCGGAGGGAGGAAGCAATGACGATGCCAGACGCGACCCGTCCCGCCGGCCGCCGAGCGGCGCGACGCCCGGCCGCGGCGCTTCTGCTGCTGCTGCTGGCCGCGGCCGGCTGCGCCTCGCGGCCGCCGGCGCCGCCGCCGGTCGAGCCGCCGCCGCTGCGCGAGGCGCGCCCGCGCATCGGCCTGGCGCTGGGAGGCGGCGGCGCGCGCGGCTTCGCCCACATCGGCGCCCTGCGCGTGCTCGAACAGGAGAAGATCCCGATCGACGTGGTCGTGGGAACCTCGGTCGGCAGCCTGATCGGCGCGCTCTACGCCGACCAGGGGCGCGTGCTCGACGCCGAGCTGAGCGCCCTGATGGTCGAGGAGGAGGACTTGTTCGACTACCGCGCCTTCGCGATCCTGTCCGGGGGACTGGTGCAGGGGCGCAAGCTGGAGAAATTCCTGCGCGACCACCTGAAGCACCCGACCATCGAGGCCATGGCGGTGCCGTTCGCGGCCGTGGCGGTGGATCTGGAGACAGGCCGGACCGTCGTCTTTCGACGCGGCGAGGCCGCGCCGGCCGTGCACGCCTCGTGCGCCATCCCCGGCGTGTTCGTGCCGGTGACGATCGGCGGGCGCACCTACGTCGACGGCGGCGTCACCAACCCGGTGCCGGCCAGCGTGGCGCGCGAGCTGGGCGCCGAGGTGGTCATCGCCATGAGCATCCCACCTCCGGCGCGCAAGCCGCCGGCCCGCAACCCGGTGGCCGTGGCCTACCAGGCGGTGTCGATCATGGCGGCCGAGATCGGCCGCCTGCGCGCCGGCGAGGCCGACGTGGTGATCGAGACGCAGGCCGGCCAGGTCGACTTCGACGATTTCTCCCAGAAGCGCCGCCTGATCGAGGCGGGCGAGGCCGCCGCCCGCGCCGCCCTGCCCGCCATCCACCAGGCCATCGCCGCCAAGACCCGCTGGCTGCGGGCGGAGGCCGAGCCCTGATGAGCGGGGGGCGCCCCTTGCGAAGCGCCCCCCTTCCCCCCGCCCCCGCCCAAGCCCGCGGTCTAGGGAGCGTTTCGCAAGGCGTATGCCTGAAGGCCACCCGGCTTGGCGCCGCGCCGGCCGCCTTGCTTATGTATTGGTTAGAATGGATTTACAGCAATCGGGGCCGCGCTCAGCACATCTGCTTGCAGCGCACGATGATCATCGGTTATCCTTTTAGGCAAGCGATTCTATCCATAAGGATAAATGGAAAGCGCGAACATGGGCGCCAACCGTGGCGAGACGGCGGCGGCCGGACGCAAGTCGACCGCGGCCGCTGACACGCCAGAGGCCCCGCGGCTGCTCTGCTCCGCAGGCCAGCAGATCGGGCGGACGTTTGTCATCTCCGGCGGTGAGATGACGTTGGGGCGAATCTCGGCCAACGACGTCTGCATCCCCATCCCCCACGTCTCCAGACGGCACGCGCGCATCGTCGACCAGGACGGGGTTTGGCGGTTGTTCGACCTCAAGAGCCGCAACCACACATACGTCAACGGCGGCGTCGTTCAGGAGCACCAACTCGAGCACGGCGACGAGATCGCCATCGCCGATCATCGGTTCGTCTTCCTGACCACGGCGGCGGACGGCGAGCGGGGCGCGCCGGATGCCATGCCGGAGATCCTCTCGGATCCGGACCGCGGGCGGACAGTCACCCTCCGCGCCGCGATCGCCCAGGATGACGCGCCGCAGGCAGACAGCGGCGGCGTGCTCGCCGAGGCTCGGAGCGAGAAGACCCTGCGCAAGCAGATGGCCGTCCTGCACCAGATCGCGCTGACCGTGACGGCGGACGACGCCCTGCAGCCGCTCCTGAAACGCATCGCGGACATCCTGATCCGCAGCTTCGGCGCGGAGCGGGTGTTCATCCTGTTGGCCGAGGCTTCCTGGGGAGAATTGCGGCCGACGGTCGCCTCACTGAAACAGACCAGCGAGCAGTGCGGCTTGCCCTTGAGCCGGACGATCATCGAGAAGGTGGTCAACGAACGGGCGTCGTTCCTCTGCCATGACGCCACGGCCGACGCCAGTTTTCAGCGCGCGGAGAGCGTTGTCGGCCTGAACCTGCGCTCGGTCATGTGCGCGCCGCTGATCACCCGCGAGCGGCTGCGGGGGCTGGTCTATCTGGACAACCGCTCTGTGCCGGGGGAGTTCTCCGAGGAAGACCTGTGGCTGCTCACCGCGATCGCCAGCTACGTCGCGATGATGATCGAGAACTGCGAGCACACGGCCCGCTTGCGAGGCCAGATGCGCCGGTTGCAGGAGCAGGTCGAGGAAGGGGCGCCGCTGTTCGTGGGCTCGTCGCCGGCGGTCGGCGACGTTCTCGCCATGGCTCGCAGGGCGGCCGACAGCAACGCCACCATTCTCATTCTGGGCGAGAGCGGCACCGGCAAGGAGGTGCTGGCCCGCTGCATCCACCGCTGGAGCGGCCGCCACCGCGCCGCGTTCGTCGTGGTCAATTGCGCCGCCCTCTCGGACGAGCTGCTGCAGAGCGACCTCTTCGGGCACGAGCGCGGCGCGTTCACGGGCGCCGTCAAACAGAAGCGAGGGCGACTCGAAGTGGCCGACGGCGGCAGCCTGCTGCTGGACGAGATCGGGGAGATGCCCCCGGAGCTGCAGTCGAAATTGTTGCGGTTCCTGGAGGAGCGGGAGTTCGAGCGTGTCGGCGGCACCCAGTCGATACGTGTCGATGTGAGGGTGATCGCCGCCACCAACAAGGATCTGGCGGCCCAGGTCAAGGCGGGCCGTTTCCGGGAGGATCTGTATTTCCGCCTGCGGGTCGTTGAGATCGCCATGCCGCCACTGCGCCGGCGCAAAGGCGACATACCGCTGCTGGCCGACAAGTTCCTGGCGGATTATGCCTTGGAGATGGGGCGAAACCTGGCCGGCTTCTCGCCCGAGGCCTGCGATCTGCTGCGCGCCCACGACTGGCCGGGCAATGTGCGCGAGCTGCGCAACGCGATCGAGCGGGCCGTGGTGTTGGCGGCCGGCCCCTTGATCACAGCCGGCGATCTGCAGCTGGGCCATCCGGGGCAAAGTCCTCGCGCCGCCCCTGCGAGCGCCGGGTTCCACGAGCAGATTCGCGCTCTCAAGCGGCAGGTCTTGCAGGAAGCCATCGAGGCCGCCGGCGGGGTCAAGAGCCTGGCCGCCGAGCGCCTGGGGTTGCGGCCGTCGTACCTTTCGCGGCTCATGAAGAACCTGGACATGCGCTAGGGATCGCTCGCTATGTCCCCTACCCCCGATGACGGCGACCGGTCGGATCCTCCGGACCCTCCGCCCTCCGACTCCGCTTGCGAAATCACCTGGAGCGAGGCCGCGCCGCAGAGCGAATCCGGAGCGTCCTGGGACTCGCAGCCGGATGGCGCCGCCGGCCGGGGATCGGCGCTGGCGCCCCCCGCAGGCAGGATGCTGGGCGACTTCCGCCTCCTGCGCGAGCTGGGCCGGGGCGGCATGGGAATCGTCTACGAGGCGGAGCAATTGTCGTTGCGCCGCCGGGTGGCGGTGAAGGTGCTGGCGCATCGGCACGGCCTGTCCCAGGATCTGATCCTGCGCTTCAGGCGCGAAGCGGAGGCGGGCGGTCGCCAGCAACATCTCGGCATCGTCGCCGTTCACGCGGTCGGCCAGCAGGACGGGGTGCACTACATCGCCCAGGAGCTCGTCGAGGGCGGGCGCACGCTCGCCGACCTGCTGGTCGAGGTGAGCGCCGGGAGCGAGGTTCCCCGAGGCTACTTCCGCCAGATGGCGCAGCTGTTCCAGGAGCTGGCCGACGCGCTGCATAGCGCCCACGCCAGCGGCGTGATCCACCGCGACATCAAGCCGTCGAACATCCTGCTGACGCGCGACGGCAGGGCGAAGATCGGCGACTTCGGTCTGGCCAAGCTCGAGAACGCCCTGGCGCTGACGCGGACGGGCCTGTTCGAGGGAACGTCGTACTATGTCTCGCCCGAGCAGATCGCGGGCCGGCGCGACCGCATCGACCAGCGCACCGATATCTACTCGCTGGGGGTGACGCTCTACGAGGCATTGACGCTCGCGCGTCCCTTCACGGGCGAGTCGTCCGCCGAGATCCTGCGCAAGATCCAGCAGGCCGAGCCGACCGACCCTCGCCGCATCAACCCCCGCATCCCCCGCGACCTGGCGCTGATCTGTCTGAAGGCAATGGAGCGCGAGCCCGCGGCTCGCTATGCCACGATGTCCGAGCTGGCCGCCGATCTCGGACGCTGGCTGGCGGGCGAGGCGATACTGGCGCGGCCGGCCGGAGCCGCGACGCGCGCCTTCAAGTGGGTGCGGCGTCGGCGGCCGCTGGTGGCCGCGCTGGCCGGCGCGCTTGTCGTCGCCGGCGTCTTCAGCGCGTTCTTCCTGGTTCGCCAAGCGCAGAGTGCCCGCGCGCTCCGAACTCTTGCGGCGCAGGCCGAGGCGGCGGCACAGCAGGGCCAGTGGACCATCGCGATCGACAGGGTCGTGCGGGCCCTCAGCTTGCGGCCGGGCGATTCGGCGCTGCGCGATCGGCATCAGCTCTACCTGCAGGAAAAGGAGTTGGTGGCGATCAAGTCCGAGCGTGACGAGAAGGAGCGGGCGCTCCGAATCTCGGAAGGGCAACGTCTCGTGTCGGAATCGGCCAAGCTGCTCGAGCACGACCCCGGCCTGGCTCTGCTGCTGGCGCTGGAGGGCGCACGCCGCGACCCCAGCCTGGCCGCGCGCAACGCCGTGGCGGAAGCGCTGGCGCGCAATCGCGAGCTGCGCACGCGCACCTTTCGTCCCTATCCGTTCTTGCCCGAGATGCTCAAGACGCACATCGAATCGCATTGCTTTCTCGTCCTCAGCCCCGACGGCAGCAGGCTGCTGACCAGCGCCTTCGACGACGCGCCGCGAATCTGGGACGCGACGACGGGCGAGGCGCTCTTCGCCCTGCGCGCGCTCGATCCGTCCGGCCAGCGCTTCCGCCGCACCAACCCCGGCTTCTTCAGCCCCGACGGCCGCCTCGCGGCTCTGCCCTCGGTCTTTCCCGACGCCGCGGTGTGGGACGTGGGGACCGGCCGCCTGGTGGCCACCGTGGAGGGGCTCGAGTCGCCAGCCAGCCACCTCTCCTTCAGCCCCGATTCCCGCACCGTCGCTCTGGCGTCGTCGCGCGGTCCGGTCTACCTGCACGACGCTCGCTCCGGCGCCCAGCTCAGAGTCATGCGCGGCCACGCCAGCCGGGCGATCCGCGTGCGCTTCCGGCCCGACGGCGGCCGGCTGGTCAGCGCCTCGAGCGACAGCACCGTGCGGATCTGGGACGCCGCGACCGGCGCTTTGATGGCGGTGCTCCGCGGCCACGAAGACGAGGTCCGCACGGCGCGTTTCAGCCCGGACGGCAGCACGGTCGTCTCGGCCTCCGACGACCTCACCCTGCGCTTCTGGGATCCGGACAGCGGCGCCCTCAAGCGGGTCATCCGCTCGCCCGGCACGCCGATCATCGCGGTGTACGAGATCGTCTACAGCCCGGACGGATCGCTCATCACGACCACCTGGGGGGACTCCGTGGTGCGGATCTGGCGGGCGGACACCGGCGAGGAGGCCCTCCAGCTGCGCGGCCATCAGGGCATTGTCCGTGCGGTCAACTTCAGCCCCGACGGCGGGCGGATCATCACCGCCGCCTTCGACAACACCGCGCGGATCTGGGACGCCCGCACCGGACGGGAGCTGGCCGTCCTGCGCGGCCACACCGACGCGCTGCACCAGGTCCTGTTCAGCCGCGACGGCCGCCAGGCTTGCACGATCGCCCAGGACGCGACCGTGCGCTTCTGGAACGCCGAGACCGCGCCGCGACGTGATTTTGGGGACGTCGGCCGTCCCCCTCCGCTCGCGTTCACGGCGGCGGACAGCGTCGCACCCGGAGGACGCTGGGAGCTGGTCCGGGGGCGAGCGCTCAGCGTCATCGAACTGCGTCCGCGCCCACCGCAGGCGAGCGCGCCGCTCCCGCTGCCTCACGATGAGGATGTGAACGGCTGCCGCTTCGCGCCGGACGGGCGCCTGGTGGTCACCGCCACGCGGCATTCCATGGAAGGCACTGGCATCGCCAAGTTGTGGGAGGTGCCAACGGGCGAACTGAAGGCTAGCCTCTCGATGCCCGGCGGCGTCCTGACCGGCTGCTGTTTCCTTGCCGGCGGAGACATCATGACCGCCAGCGCCGACGGCACGGTCCGCATCTGGGACTGGCGCGCCAGCCGGGTGCGCACCGTCTTCCGCGGGCACACGGGTTGGGTGCACGCGCTCTCGCTGAGCGCCGACGGCGCCAGGCTGGTCACCGCCTCCGGCGACCGCACCGCGCGCGTCTGGGATGCCGTCTCCGGCCAGACCCTGTCCGTGCTGCGGGGACATGCCGACGCCGTGCTGACGGCCGTCCTCAGTCCCGACGCCCGCCACGTCGCCACCACCTCCCGCGACCGCACGGTGCGCCTCTGGGACGCCGGCACCGGCGAGGAACTGCTGACCTTCGGAGCGCCGGGCGCGGACGGCAACGGGTTCGCCGGTTTCAGCCCCGACGGCACGGAAATCTTCCACCGCGCCGCCGATGGCACGACCATGAGCCGTCCCGTCGACCTGCTGGCGACGGCCCAGAGAATCCGGCCGCGTGATCTGACCCCGGCCGAGAAAGCGCGCTACGGCGTCTGGGATTCCGGCGAGGAAGAGGCCTACGAGTTGACGCTGCGGCTCTTCGACGAGCTGATCCTCAGCACGGCGGTCACGGCCCGGATCGAGGGGGACTCCGCGCTGCGCGACGACGTCCGGCAGGCCGCGCTGCGCTTCGCCGCGCTGCATCAGGACAGCGAGGAGATGCTCCGGCTGACGGCCGAGGTCATCCGGGGCGATCCGGGCAGCACCCCGGCGGCGCGACAGCGGGCGGGGCGCATGATGGAAGCGGCCTCGCTCCTGGCGGCCCCGCGCCACTAGGCTTTCCGGCACAGGCCCGATGCGGCGAGGTTTCGTAACGCGCGGGCCCTTGCAGCTTAATTCCCGCCTTCCGTCTTGAAATTGAATGATCGTAATGATGGAGTCCCTTCGAATCGTGCGCGATCCTGGACTTCGGGGGGCGGACTGCGCGGTTCCGCCATCCCCAAAGAGATTCCCCATTATTTCAGTTGCATATGCTTTGTCGAATAAGAGATAATTATTGGTGGCTATTATTCCCCGACGGCCACGGCTTGCCTGGACGGCTCGCCGCCGCCTGCGGCGCCACGATGCCGATCGCCAGGAGATACCGCCATGCGTCAACTGGCGTACCTCCGGCATGCCGCGATCGTGGCGCCATCCGGCACCTGTCCCTATGGGACGATCTGTTCGGTCGCGGCGCTCGCGCTCGTGGTCTCGTGCGGGGACGACAGCGGCCCTTCGGGACCGGCGGAACCGCGGAAGGTGACCCTGGAGTCCGGGCATTCTGCCTCGGCAACGATCGGGCTCTCGGGTGGAAGCATTTCCACGACGGCCTCGAACGGTACGCAGTACACGCTCGAGATCCCGGAAGGGGCGCTGGTGAAACCCGTGGCGATCACGATGACGCCGGTCAGCACGATCGCGGGGTTTCCGGTTCTCGATGGTGTGGTCGCCGGGCTCGAGTTCAAGCCCTCGGGGCTGGTGTTCGCCACGCCGGCGCGGCTGACGATCGGAAGCGCTGCGTCTGCAGGGTCAGGGGAGTTTCCGATCGCCGTCGACTATTCCGGCGACGCGGACGCGTTCACGGTGGGTCTTGCCGTGGAGAAGGACGGGAAGATCGTGGTGCCGATCCGGCACTTCAGCGGCTGCTGGCGGCGCTCAACGACTTTCTGTTCTGGATGAACGAGGTACCGCGGATAATCGATCTGTTCTTCGCTGTTCCCGTCGAGTTCACCGCCGAGATCGAGGAGGCCCGGGAGGCGTTCATCCCGAAGCTGCAGGCGGCGGTGACGGGCAACAACGACCTGTGCACGCAGTCACACAGCCTCGATGCGCTTCGCAACGTGGTGTTCTGGCAGAAGCAGGCGGGGCTCTTGAGCATCGACACGCCGGCCAACGGCCTCGACGAGGCGACGGTCCGGGCCGCGCTCTGCGCGGAGCTCGTGATCGAGGGCGTGTCGCTCCCGGAGAACATGCAGGTGGGCTATCCACACTCGCTCGATTTTCGTCTGCTGATGAAGTTCTCGGACGGCACGACGCTGGACGTGGCGTGCGCGGTATCGATCACGGCGACCAACGCCACGCTGGACAACCCGACGGGCTTCACGGACCCGTTCGGCCACTACACCACGGTGATCACGGCGACGGGTAACGACGCCGTGACGGTGACGATCACTGGCAGCGTCATTCTTCCGGGCGAATCAGTCCCCTCGCTCATCGCGGAGACGTTCTTGCTCGTGTCCTCCAACGGGCTCGACTTCGACGGCACCTTCGCGTCGTGGGGAGGCTACTTCGACGGCGTTAACGCCAACCCGGTCGTGGTTACGATCAGCCAGATCCAGAACGGCATCTTGGGCACGTTCACGTCCAACGTGCCGGGGAACGAGCATACCGGCAGTTTCTCGGGGACGCTCAGCGGCGAGGAACTCCTCAACGGGTCGGTGACGCTGGACTGCGCCGACGGACCCATTCCCATGACCGCCTCGCAGTTCACGCGGCGGATCGACGGATTCCTCAACATCCAGTTCCTGTGGACGGCGACCGACTGCCACGGTCACGCAGCCGCGCGGATCACAGCTTGCGGGCCCGATGGCGCCCTGTTTCTCGATGCCGGGGACACGTACGGGGGATTCGTCGTGGACTACGACAGCGACGGAAGGACGGGGATCTCCGGCAGCATCGCGCAGAGCGGCACGCAGATCAACGGCTCGTTCACCGGCGAAGGGGGCACATTCGAGTTCACGGGCACGTTGCAGCCAGCCTCGAACGTGGTCGACATCATCAGCGCCTCCGCAGGCGGCTGCGCCGTCGAGAGCAGCGACATACGGGGCACGATCACGGCGTCCGGCACGGTTGGAGTCCGGATTTGGGCCAACCGGCCGCGAATCTGCGCCTGGAGCTCACAGATGGGCACCGACATCCTGAACGTGGCGGGCGGCACGCCCTTCACGTGCGGGCAGGCACCGACGCGGGGCACGCTTGGGCGACCATAGATTATTCGATCCCGACCCGCCCAGGGTCGACGATGACCGGAACGTCGATCGAGGCCAGGACGCTTGGCGATCTCGATGGGCGAGAGGTTCCGCAGATAGGTGGCTGTGAGCAACGGATTCTTAAGGAGGCATCATGCGCGCACGTCTGGCATTTCTTCTGACTCTGTTGCCGGTGTTCCTGTTCTCTTGCGGGGGCAGTATCTTGTTCGCGGCGAAACCGGCCGCCGCCACAGTGGTCTTCTCAACCGATTTCGACGCGGGCATCCCCCCGCAAGTGACCGGCGACGGCGTGCAGGTCGAATCGGCCCAGGGATTGGCCGGGCTCGGCGCCCCGGGCAACCAGTTCGGCAGCAACGTGCTGCGCTATCATACACAGTCGCTGCACGAGACCACGCTGACGCTGTCGGATCTGCCGCCACATACCCATGTTTCGCTAGCCTTCCTGCTGGCGATCATCGATTCCTGGGACGGGACCGAGTTGATGCAGGTCCTCGTCGACGGTCAGCTTCTGTTCTCGCACTGGTTTCAGCTGGCGACAGGCGACGACTCGAGCTACATCGCGCCGCCCGGCGCCCTGCTGAGCTCGGGGAGCAATCTCGGCTGGTCGTCCGGTTCCTATTTCAACCGCGATCGCGCCTACGACCTCTCGCTGGAGCCGGCGTTCAGCAGCATCCCCCACACCGCCTCGTCGCTGACAGTGACCTGGCGGCTGGGCGCAGTCTCGGGCGGCGCTGCGCAGAACTGGCAGGGCGGCCTCGACGAGTCATGGGCCATCGACAACCTCAGCGTATCCGTCAGCGGCAGCGCCACCGCGGTGCCGCATCCGGCGATCGTGGCGCGGCTTGTCGGCAACGCGCCAAACCCGTTCAACCCCTCGACGCTGGTCCGCCTGGAGATGCCGGACGGCGGCGCGTCGGCGAGACTGGCGATCTACGACCCCGCCGGGCGGCTGGTGCGCACACTCGTTGACGGCTTCCTGCCTGGGGGGCCGCGCGCAGTCGCCTGGGATGGCCGCGACGCCCACGGCCGCACCGTGGCCGGAGGCGTGTACATCTGCCGCCTGACGTCCGCCGGCGCCGTCCAGGCGCGCGCGCTGCTGCTCCTGAAATGATATGCAACCGCTAGTCAAGCACTGAACTGTTATCCCCGTGGCCCCGAGCTTCGCCCGGGGCCACTTCATTGTCGGACAAGCGGCTTCAACGAAGGTCGATCAGGCCGATATGCGCGGTTTGTTTGCCGCAAGCCACTCTGGTGGTGCCGTCTGGTAACTCTTCGGGATAACGCCCCGGTTCAGCGGCGGGCCGCGCAGCGGACCGTCCGCTGGCAGGGTCAGGGAGTGGCGCCTGGTGCCTTGCCGGGGGTCGCCGCTGCATCGGCTTGAGCAGCGACTCGCGTGCTCTGCGCGATCCACTGCGTGCCCCTACGTCCATCGCGGCTGCTCGTTATCCAGCGCCTTGGCGATTGCGGTGATGGTATTCCATTTGCGCGACGTGCTCGGCACCCAAAACAGCTGGTCGATTTCGCCAAGATAGGCTATGGCCTTCATCTTGCGTCGGTACACGCCGAAAACGAACCGGTGTTCCCTCGCAAGGATCTTCAGCAGCCACTTGCCTCTCTTTGGCAAACTCACAGGTGGCGACGGCGCCGAGCGTGGTTTCCTGGACAGCATTCTCACGAAGCGGACAATGTCGGGACGTGTCGGCTGACCCTCGAAGTGACGATGAGCCATCAGGGCGAGAATGTCCCGTCCTTGGCAGATCATGATTCCCAACCCTATCTTCCTATCACCTGCTCGAATTCTAAGTGAACCATGACAGCAGCTTAATATACAGATGCTTGACTTCCAGACCATGAAGCGACTACTCCAGGCAGATCTCCATCTGCACAGCCAATTCTCGCACGACGTGCCGCCACTCAATTGTTTCTCGCCGCGGGCGCTATTCGAGAAGGCCCTCGCCGGCCCGGAGGCGTCGCGGCGCATGGACTACTTCACCTTGACCGATCACGACACCATGGAGGGTTATCGCAGGCTGGTCCGCGAGCTGCCCGAGACCGACCGCTGCCTTGTCATCCCAGCCGTTGAGCACACGTTGCGCGACCCCGACATCGGTTTCACTATCCACCTGAATCTGTACATGCTGCACCCCGATACTTACGCCGAACTGCGCCGCAAGGTTATCACGCTTGAGGAAACGCTATGCTTCTGCGCCGAGCGCGAGATCTTCTTCCAGTATAACCACCCGACATGGTTCGAGCACGCCGAACTGCGCCGCGGCGCGGTTGACCTCGGCAGGGTGCGGCATATCGCTGCCTGCTTCGACGTCTTGGAGCTGAACGCTGGCCGCCCGCACCGTCTCAATAAGGCCGCCATAACACTCGCCGCCAGCCTAGGCAAGGTGCTTACGAGCAATAGCGACAGCCACTGCGGCGACGTCGGCGTTGCGTGTAACCTCGCGCCGGGCGAAACGGCGCGGGAGTTCCTACGCAATATTTGGTCTGGTCAGGGCACCGTTCGATCCTCAAACATGACCTATCACGGCATGCTGTCGGTGGTGCACCGCATGATCGATTCGGTCCTCGATGAAAACCGTAGCGTGGGTCTCGTAGAATCGATGCTACCCAGACAGAATCAGTTCCTCGAGCTACTCTTGCTGCGGCTGGTCAACTCACGCTGGCTGCAACACCGCAGCCTTGGGCGCGAAGCTCTGCGCTTTTTCTTGAAGCAGACCAGCCGGCCTGCGGTGCACTGCTGGCTCCGCCAACAGCACGCTCTCGCTCGGCGACTGACGGCCGATGACCTTCTCGGCGCGCAACTTGAGCCGATACAGCGTGCGCGCGTCGCGTAAAGGGCCACGCGCTCGGACCCGTACGCTTGTCACGCCGAAACTCTTCGCGAGGCACATGATCCCAACGGCGCTTCGGCATCGGCCGACCGGCCGAGTCGCGACGGGGCAATCCAAATGAGCGGGGCTCACAAGATGGCGGCGCGCGGATGCAAGATGGTGGCTTCCCACACGCTGTGGAGCAGGTGGGATACTCTTCGACGTGGTCTATTTGCCGCATTGTGCTGGGTGGAACGGGAATCCACGCGTCCATCAGAACACGAACGTGCAGAGCGTGGGAATCTTACCTAAGTCTAACATGTTTCTAACCCTGTCCATTTGTTGCCGCGTTAGGGTGAATGTCCTGTCGTGACGCGCTCACGGAGGAGGCGTTCATGCTTGTCTGCAACCTAGTCCAGCACTACACCCAGACGAGCGGTGGCATACGGACATACGTCCGCGCGAAGCGTGATCACGTCGTGCGCAAGACGCCGCATCGGCATCTCCTCCTACGCCCGGGCGAACATGACGGCCATCAGATCGACGGTCCGCTGACCACCTGCGAAGTTGGCGCCCCGGTGGTGCCGGGACGCGCGCCATACCGCTACGTGCGGCGTCTCGACAAGGTGACCGCGATTCTCGCCCGTGAGCGGCCCGATGTGATCGAGTTGGGCAGTCCGTACCTATTGCCGTGGGCAGGTCTGCGGCACCGCCGGCTCTATCCGTGCGCTGTGGTGGGGCATTATCACACGGACTTCCCGATTGCGTATGTCGAGGCGCCGCTAGCGCGCCACGCAGGACGGCGTCTGGCCGGCTGTGCGCGCCGCGCCGCTGAGCGTTATGCGCGGTCTCTCTACGAGCAGTGCGATGTTACCATCGCCAGCTCTCGTAACTTCATCTCACGCCTGCAAGACATGGGGATCCGTCGCACGCTTCTCGTCCCGCTGGGTGTCGATGCCGAGACGTATCACCCGTCGCGTCGCGACGAGGGGGTGCGCCGCGCGTGGGGCGTTTGCGATGGCGAGACGGTCTTCATCTACTGCGGGCGCCTAGACAACGAGAAATGCGTGCGCTTGCTGGTAGAGTCCTTTGAAACCCTGCCCCCAGCGGCACCCGCTCGCCTCGTGCTGGTGGGCGACGGCCCGCTGCTGCCATGGCTGCAGAGGAAGGCACATCGCGAGAACCGTCTAGTGCTCGCGCCGCATGTGACCGAGCCGCACCGCTTGGCCACTCTGCTCGCTTCGGCGGACGTGTACGTGACGGCAGGCCCGCACGAGACCTTTGGGCTCTCGGTAGTCGAGGCGCAGGCAAGCGGGCTGCCGGTTCTGGGCGTGAGCGCCGGGGCGCTCATGGAGCGGGTGAGACCGGGCACCGGCCTGCTGGCGGTCCCCAACTCACGGGATGACTTGGCAGGGCTCTATCGCGAGGCGCTCGCCGGGGGGGTGGCGGGCATGGGCGTTGCGGCGCGGCAGATGGTCGAGCGCGATTACGATTGGACTCGGACTTTCGACCGTCTATTCAGGCTGTACCGTGATCTGGCCCCCTGATCCGCGCCTGCGGCGCCGTCTGATGCTGCTTGTTCCCCTGGGATTGGCGGCGAACGTCGTTTGGTCGGCCGTGGCCTCGGACCTAGCGGCGTTCAGCCACCTCGTGCGCTTCGGGCCGGGTTGGCTCGTGGCGGCCGGGTTGCTGGCGTTCGTGCCATGGGTGTGCAACACCCTGCGAGTTCACGGTTGGCTCCGCACGCTGGGACGGCCGGCGCCATACTCAGCGGTCCTCCGTCTTGTCTTGGCATGCGAGGTCGGTGCAGCGGTGACCCCGACGGCGATCGGAGGCTCGCCGGTCAAGATCGCCATGCTCGTCGGACGGGGGACGACCAGCGGCGAAGCAATGCTGCTCACGGCCATGGGCACGCTCGAAGAGGCATGCTTCATGATCATCGCCTTGCCGCCAGCCGCGTGGACCGCAACGCGGCTAGGGCTGGCCCCCTGGCAAGACCCCGGTGCGGTCGCCGCTGCTCGGTTCGCCGGATCCCGGGCGGCCCGGGCGAACCGGACCGCGGCGGTTGTGTCGGGCATTGCTGGCGTGATCGCCGTGACCGCGGGCGGTCTGGCGATCGCCCGACGATGGGTGCCGCGACCGTCCCTGGTTCGTCGCGTTCAGGCGCGGATCTTGACGATCGCACAAGAGCTGAGGGCTGCCGCGAGCTTTGCTCTGCGGCGGGGCCGGGGCCGCTTCGCGGTCAACGTCGCACTTGCAGGTGTGCAGTGGACAGCGCGCCTGAGCGTCATCGCCGCGCTCGCCGCCGGACTCGGCCTGCCGATCGATCCCGTGACCTCGGCTGTCCGCCAGTGGATTTGCTTCACCGCGATGAGTGTGATCCCCACGCCCGGCGGTGCCGGCGGCGCCGAGACGATCTTTGTCACGTTATACAGTGGGCTCCTGCCCCAAGGGGCAGCGATACCTGTGGCTATCGCCTGGCGCTTCCTGACTTTCTACCTGCTGAACCTATCAGCGGCTCTGATGCTGGTCGCGTTCTCGATGGTGCGCCGCGCCGAGCTCCGATCAGCTCACCCCGCGGCGACCGCCGGCACAGGTTCGACGATGAGCGAGGCGTAAGAGCCGAGCAGTCCGTCGAGGATCGCCGTCCAGGTTTGCTCTTCAGCATAGGCGCGCGCCTGCCTTCCCAGCGCGCGGGCGTAAGGCAAGTCGCGCGCAAGACGGGCGGTGCGTACCAGCAGCTCTGCCTCGCTGTCGGACTCGAACAGAAAGCCGTTGCGCCCGTTGCGCACGTGATCCGCCGGGCCCCCGGTGTTCGGCGCCACGACCGGCAGTCCCGAGGCCATGGCCTCGAGAACGACGTTGCCGAAGGTCTCGTTTGCACCCGGGAACACGAAGATGTCGGCCGAGGCGTAGGCCGCTGCGAGGTCGCCTCCATCGAGGAACCCGGCGAAGTGGGTGTGAGTGCCGGCAAAGAGCTGCTCGAGCGACCCGCGCTGGGGACCCGTGCCGACGATCGCCAGGCTCGCCTGTGGGATCGCGTCGAGGAGCGGACGCAGCATTTCGACTCGCTTCTCGACGGCCAGTCGTCCGACGTAGAGCAGCAACGGCTCGTCCTCGCGCGCGACGCCCAGCCGGGCGCGCACGACGGCGTCGCGGTGTCGTGGATGAAAGCGCTGTGCGTCGACGCCGCGGCTCCAGACGTGCACGCGCTCGAAGCCGCGCCCCTCCAGCTCGCGCTTGGTGAAGCGCGAAGGGCAGAGATTGAGGTCGGCCTGATTGTGCAGCCAGCGAAAGTAGGCCCAGAGCGCGTCCTCGAGAAAGTTGATGCCGTAGTAGCGAGTGTAGCCGGGTAGGTCGGTGTGGTACGAAGCGACGACCGGCACTCCCAGCTCTCGCGCCCGCCGTAGTCCCGCTAGTCCGAGGATCGCCGGGTTCACGATATGAACGATGTCGGGCTCGAACTCAGCCAGTCCGCGGGTTAGGTCGGAGGCGGGCCGTACCAACCGCAGATCTGGATAGAAGGGAAGGGGGAAGCTCGGATGGCTGATTATCCGCGTAGCGGCATAACGCGCGGGCGCGCCAAGCGGAGCCCACATGATGCTTGCGTGGCCACGCGCCTCAAGGTGCTCGAGCAGACGGCAGACAGTGTGCGCGACTCCGTCGCGTTTTGGCAAGAAAGTCTCGGCGAAGATCGCGACGCGCATGGCTAACCTACCTCCATGTCCAGAGAGAATGGCGACGGTGCTGACGTACGCGCCGACCACCGCACCGACGGTCTTCCCTGTCCGGCAGTAGCAGATGATGGGGTACGAAGGAGAGGCGGGGATTAGGCGCCGGTTAGAAATGGCTAAGGTGGGTTTAATACATTGCTAATTCGGAGTTGGGTGTGTCAACGCAACTGTGTAAGCAGCCGCTTCGCACCTAAGCCGGCACCCGA
>CAYWTR010000002.1:0-295028 GCA_964461255.1 uncultured Fibrobacteraceae bacterium
AAACTAGGACCCAATCCCTGATCCACAATCTGGAAACAATCTTCGTGGAATAACTGAATATTCCCGAGGCGCCCGGGGTAATGGCCCATGACGCGCCGCAACCGGACCGGGCGCGCGAGGCGGCAAGGGGGAATGGCATGGTCGAGCTGCTGGTGCTGATGGCGGTGCTGGGCTGCGTGGGCCTGGTCATCGGGACGGTGATCATGATGATCGCCGCCGTCGTGCAGGCGGTCGTTTGGCCGCTGTCGGCCTTGATCTGGTTGTTGAAGGCGGCGGCGGCCACCGTGGCGGCGGCGCTGGCCATCCTGCTCGGCGGGGTCCTGCTGCTGCTGGCGTTGCCGGCGGCAGTGCTGCTGCTGGCGCTGCCGCTGTCGCCCGTGCTGCTGCTGATCTGGCTGCTGGCGCGCCAGGCGCGCGGCCGCCCGCGCGGCCCCTCCGCGGTCAGCGGACCAGCGTGACCGGACGAGTCTGGCAGATCCCCGCTGCCCGCAGGTGCAGCCGGTAGACGCCGGAGGGGAGCGCTCGCCCCGCCTCGTCGCACCCATCCCAGACCAGCTCATGCTGGCCAGCCGCGCAGACGTCGTCGACCAGAACCCGCACCCGGCGGCCCCGAAGGTCCAGCACGGCCAGCTCGACCGGCGCGGCCTCCCGCAGGGCGAAGCTGAAAACTGTCGCCGGGTTGAAGGGATTGGGCCGGTTGGGGGCCAAGGCTGCCGGCGGGGCGGGGGCGTGGTCGGCGACCGCGGTGGGGGCGCGGACATGCCAGAAGGCGCAAGAGGCCAGGGGAGCCACCCGCGGTATGCCGGCCGCGCGGCCGCTGGCGTCCGCCGCGAGAAGGTGGTACTCGGCCAGCGCGTCGGCCGTGGGCGTCGGGATGACCGCGGCGAAGCTGTCGGGCGCGCACGGCGCCAGGGGCACGGCCTGCCAGTCGCCGCCGTCATGGCGGTAGACAAGTTCGGCCCGGGTGATCGCCGCTCCGCTGTGGGCGCGGATGCGGGCACCCACCGTCACCGGCCCGACGTGCTGGCCGCGCAGCGGCACATGGGCCAGGCGCAGCATCCCGCGGTCGGTCACGCCCATGACCCGGCAATGCAACGCATCGTCGGTGAGCCAGCCGCTGTGATAGTGTCCCCGCACGTCGTAGCCGGGGGCGGCGGCGCGGTACGCGGCGAGAGCCTGCGTGTCGGCGGCGGCCAGGCCGAAAAGCGGCACATGGATGCGGCCGTTGAGGATCAGGCTGTTGGTGTAGGCGGCCGGCCGTCCGCCGCCGATGTCCGGACAGTAGACTCGCCGCACCAGGTAGGGGCGTCCGGTCGAGGCGGTCAGCGATCCGATCAGCGTCGCGCGTTGCTCCAGCGCGGCATGGGTGTGGTGGCCGGGCCAGACCTCCTTGACCAGCACGGTCTCCTCGTCCAGGAACTTGGCCCAGGTATCGATGTGATGGATGCCTCCGCTCTCGATGTCGGGAACCACCTGATAATCGGTCACGCCGTAGTAGGCATGCATGAGAGCGTCGACCTCGGCAGGGGAAAGTTCGTTGTAGGTCGCCGCCTCCTGGTAGACCAGGTCAGTCGAGGCGCTGAAGTGGCTGCCGTCGGTCATGTAATTCCCGCCGGTGTGCACCATGTCATGCCGCGCGAGGGGCAGGGCCTGCTGGTCGGCGAAATGCACCGGGATCAGATCGTCGTTGTCGCGCGGCCGATTGTAGACATGGTCTATCACCGTGCATTGCCCGCCGCCCGCGAACACGAACCACGGCCCGTAATCGCGCGTCCAGATCGAGTCGTTGGGCTTGACCAGGAATTGCACACGCGCCAGGTCGATGCCGTTGGCGGCCAGATTGGTGCGGGCCAGACTCTCGTAGGACGCGCTGACAACCACGTGCAGCAGGACATCGTCCGCGAGCGCCCGCAGCAGGGCGTACGGCAGGCCCAGCGGGTAGCGTATGAGCACGCCGGTGGCCGGTTCCCACTCGGCGCAGTTGCGCACGGGAGGGACAGGCGGGGCGTCCGCCCGCGCCAACCGCTGCGATGTCTCCGCCAGGTAGGCGGGCATGCGCGCGCGCTCGGCCGGCAGGGGCGCCCGCGGCAGCAGGTCCTCCAGATCGTCGACGTCGCGCTCGGAGGAAGCGGCCGGCGCCAGAGCCAGCAGAAACAGCAAGGCGACGAGGGGGCTCAGCAGTCGCAGCATCCGCCATCTCCCGCGGCGTCAGGGGTTCGCCGCCGCCCATGATTATAGCACGGGCCGCAGCCGGGCGATTTGGCGTTGTGGGGGCCGGCCCGTCGGGCTAACATACGCGCCGCGCCGTGGCGTGCGCCAGGGAGGAGTGCGTCTTGATGCCGGCGATTATCGTCTTCGAGGACCACACCGCCGAGGATTTTAGGCCGCTCGCCTGGAGCGTGCCGGTCCATGAGATGCGCTGCGGGCTGTTCAGCCTGCGCGAACGGCTGGAGCTGTTGACCGAGGCGCAGCGCAATGGCGCCGCCGCGGGCTCGGCTCGCCTGGGCCTGTTGCCGCGCGGCCTGCTGTCCGAGCTGCAGGAGATGGCCTTGTCTCCGGGCCTGGTCGCGGGGGCGGCGAACTGCCAGGCGGCGGCGGCCGCGGCGGGCGGCGCGCTACTGCTCAGCGCTCGCCTGGGGCCCGACTGGGAGGTGCTGGACGCCTTGCTGGCGGCGGGCGCGGCGGCGCAGCCGTGGGCCTGGTGGCGCGAGGGTGCCTTGCTGGCGGCGCGGCTTGATCCGGTGTGGATCGGGCGCTGGCTGGCCGCCTGGAGCGCCTGGGATCGGGCCGCCGATGGGGCAGGCGCCTGGCGGCGGGGAGGACGCCGCGCCCCCGCGCTGTCGCCGGGCGTGCTCTGGAGCGACGAGCCTGCGCCGCCGGACGGTTCGCCCCTGCCGGACGGAGGGCGCTTCTGGCTGGACGGGCGCGCCGGCGCGGAGACGGCGGCGGGCGCGCTGCCCACGATCCTGGCGGCGGCGATCAGCCGCGGCCCCGGCTCGCCCGTGGCACTCGGCCACCTCTGGGATCTGGTGCCGGCCGTGGGCAGGGCGATCGTCGCCGACGTCGCGCGCATGGTGGCGGCCGGCCGGCCGTTCGCGCGTCGGCTCTACGGCGTGACGCCTGATCCGGCGGCTGATCCGGAATCGGCCCCTTGGCGGCAGCCCGGCGTGTTCCACCGTTGGCGCGCGGATGGCGGGGGCCCGCAACAAGAGGGCGCAGAGATCTGGACGGCGGCCGGAGCGCGGATCGGCCCGGGCGTGGTGATGGACGCGGCGGCGGGCGCCATCGTCATCGACCGCGGCGCACGGGTGGAGGGCCTGTGCTATCTGCAGGGCCCGCTCTATGTCGGGCCTGGCTCGCTGATCAAGGCCGGCGCGCGCCTTTATGGTGAAACCGCGCTGGGGGCCGCCTGCAAGATGGCGGGGGAGATCGGCGAGACGCAGGCCGCCGATTTCGTCAACAAGCAGCATGACGGCTTCATCGGCCACGCTGTGCTGGGATCCTGGGTCAACCTGGGGGCCGGGACGACCTGCAGCGACCTCAAGAACACCTACGGTACGGTGCGGGTCGATTACGGGCTGGGAGAGGTCGACAGCGGCCTGCGTTTCCTGGGCGTCATGTGCGCGGAGCATGCCAAGAGCGCCATCGGAACGCTCTTCAACACGGCCACCACCGTGGGCTTCGGCAGCAACGTGTTCGGGGCCGGCTTTCCGCCCAAGTGCCTGCCCAACTTCACATGGGGCGATCCGGGCGGCCCTCCCTATGACGCCGCGCGCGCCGCCGCGGTGGCACGGACGGTGATGGGGCGGCGAGGCTGCCTGTTCACGCCGGCGCACGAGCGGCTGTTCATGTCCCTGGCGCGCTGAGCGGAGAACGTCGCACGCCGCCCGATCCGCCTGCCGGATGGTGTCATTCTGCACGCCGGCGCCGAACCGGCGTGGCTCCCTCGGGACGCCGCCGAGAGCTCCCGCGGCCCTCCCGCGGCTGCGCGGAGCGGTTTGCGCTTCCTGATTCCTCCTTGGCATGGCGCTTGATTCCAGCGCGCGCAATGTTTCCTGCGCTGCGCGCGACTTGCCACCTGAGCGCTTACACTCTCCGTGTGGTAGGTTTCCTCTGGCGGGCACGCGGCAGTTCGCGGGAAACATTTCTTCCCGGCCGGCGCGCCTGGCGCGCCGGCCGCGCCGTTTCCCGAACTGGATATTTTGCAGGTAGATGGCGAAAAACACCTTGTCCCTGGCGAGCCTGTATGCTATCTGATGAGCAAGGCGCGGCAGGCACGGCGGGCGCGTGCGCCCCGGTCGCGCAGCGATGTCACGAGCAGGGGGAAGAGATGACCAAGGCCGAACTGGTCGAAATCATCGCCAACGAGACCGGGGTCAGCAAGAAGGACACCGGCACGATCGTCAACATGATCCTGGATAACATCAGCCGGGCGCTCGAGACCAGCGACAAGGTCGAATTGCGCGGTTTCGGCAGCTTCAAGGTCAAGAGCCGGCGGGCCCGCACAGCCCGCAACCCCCGCAGCGGCGATTCGGTCATGGTGCCCGCCAAGCTCGTGCCGTATTTCAAGGCTTCCAACGAGTTGAAGGCGCGGCTCAACGACCAGTCCGCCGGGGAGTGACGCACCCGCGCCCGGTTTGGCGAAAGCGCCGGTCCAGCCTATATTTGCCGTTTGTGTCCTGCACCGCCGCCCGCCCGCCGGGCCTGGCCTGGCCGGAGGCTGGCGGCTGTTCCCACATCGGGCCTGCGGCCTGAGGAAGGTGATGTGCCATGCCCAATGGCAGAAAGCGCAAGCGCAAGAAGATCGCGACGCACAAGCGCAAGAAACGGCTGCGCAAGAATCGTCACAAGAAGAAGTGAGCGGGCGGGGCCGGCTGGGGCGTCGGCGTTGAGCCGCCGCTCCCGCTGGCGCGGCTCAAGTCGCGAGCCGGCAGGCCGATAATGGGACGGCGGGCAGCCATGCCCCGCGGGCGACGAGCGGAAGGAGCCTGTCGATGGTCACCCATCAGCCCGAGCGCAGGCGCGCGCAGCGTGTCGAGACCCGCCTGAAGCTCGAGGTCCAGATCTCGCTCCGGAGCGGCCGCGCCGAGACGGCGAACTGGGAAACCCTCAACCTCAGCAGTTCGGGGGTCTATTTCCGCTCCGACCGCTTCATCGAGCCGATGACGAAGCTGGAAATGGTCTTCGAGCTGCCGTCAGCCGAGAAAGCCACGAGCCGCGGTTCCGCGCTCATCCGTTGCGAGGGGCTGGTCGTGCGCGTCACGCCCGATGCGCCAGCGCCCGATGCCGGCGCCTATGAGATCGCGGTGTTCTTCACCCATTTCGCTCCCGAGGCGCTGGCCAGGTTGGAGCAGCACGTCGCCCTGATGCTGGCCGCCTCCTGAACCGCCGGCACCGCCTTTTCCCTCAGGTTCGCTTGCCGCGGGTCGATCATCCGTCCAGGGCCGCACCGCCGCCGGACGGCGCCGTCAGGCGCCGCGCCGGGCGCATCGCGGCAGGGAGAGAACATGGACGGTCCGCCTCGGCGCAGAATACTCGTCATCGACGATTCGCGGCCGCTTTGCCAGTACCTCAAGCGGGTGCTCGAGCAGAAGGGCTACGACGTCGTGCTAGCGCACGACGGCGAACAGGGCGTGCACCTGGCCATGGAGCTGCTGCCCGACCTCGTTCTGCTCGACAAGGAACTGCCCGGTCTGCACGGCTTCGCCGTCAGCCGCATGCTGCGCCGCTACCAGGCGACGAGCTACACTCCCATCCTCATGATCAGCGCCGACACCGACCCGGGCGCGCGGATCCTGGGACTGGAGATGGGCGCGGACGACTTCATCTCCAAACGGATCGGGACCGACGAGCTGGATTCCAAGATCCGCGCCTTCATGCGCATCCGCGATCTGCAGGAAAAGGTGCTGCGCGAGCGCGACAAGCTCAACGAGATCTTCCGCTGCCTGCACGAGCCGATCGCGATCTGCAACAGCCAGGACCGGGTCATCCTGGGCAGCCAGGCGTTCTTCGATCTGTTCCAGATGCCGCGCGAGATCGTGCAGCTGCGCAGCTTCACCGCGATCCTGCGCGCCCTGGGCGTGCCGGAGGCCGAGAGCCGCGCGCTCAGACAGGGCGACGGCGTTGCGCGGCGCATCGCCATCGACCTCGGCGGCGAGCGGCGCACGTTGACGACGTTGGCGGCCCCGATCCGCCTGAGCGAGGGCGAGCCGGCCATCGCCTGCATCTTCAAGGACATCACCCAGCAACTGGCCGACGAGCGCTTGAAGGCCGACTTCTACTCGATGATCGCCCATGACCTGCGCTCGCCGCTGTCGGTCATCCAGGGCTACGTGGGATTGCTGGCGAGCGGCAAGACGGGGGCGCTCAACGAGATCCAGCGGGAATTCCTGGGCAGCATCGAGGAGAAGATCGGCGAGATCACGGCGTTGCTGAGGGACTTCCTCGACATCAACAAGATCGACGCCGGTTTCGTCAGCCTCAACGCGCAGGTCATGCCGATCGGGCCGGCGGTGCAGGATGTGCTTGCTGATCTGAGCCCGCTGGCGGCCGACCGCGGGCTGCGCGTGCAGACCGACGGCATCGATCCCGGCCTGCAGGTCGACGCCGATCCGCTGCGCGTCAAGCAGATCCTGTCGAACCTGATCTCCAACGCCATCAAGTACAACGTTGATGGCGGCTGGGTGCGCGTCAGCGGCCAGGCCGAAGGCGGCCGCGTGCGTCTGACCGTCAGCGACGGCGGCATCGGCATCACGCCGGACGAGATGGAGAACCTGTTCCAGCCGTACCAGCGCGGGGGTGGCGCGGCGCGCCAGATCCGCGGCGTGGGGTTGGGCCTGGTCATCGTCAAGAAGCTGGTCGAAGCTCACGGCGGCGCCATCGAGGTGACCAGCCGTCCCGGCGAGGGCAGCAGCTTCAGTTTCACCCTGCGCCGGGCGGCGCTCCCGTTCTCGGAACGCGCGCCGCGAGCCGAGGCCCACCCCGCCGCCCCCGCGGGCGTCCCCGCCCACTAATCTTCCACCTCTGAGCGTCTTCGGGCCACCGCCGGCAGCGTTTTCCGGCCACGGCCGGCGCGTGCGGTCGCGGCCAGGGGCGGCAGAATCTGCCGCCCTCTCGGCCGGTGGCCGGAGGGCGGGCGGGGGCGCGCCCTCGGCGGCCGCGCACCGCGGCAGACTTTGCCGGCGGACGGCGATGGTCCGAAACGCTGGCGGCGACCGCGGGCGGCTGGGGGGTGGCATGTCGCTTGCGGCCGCGGGGCGGCGGCGCCGGCCCGACCGCGGCCGCGCCGGGAGGGGACGGGCATGCTGAGGAGCCTGCGCGCGGCCGAACAGGCCATGAACGTGCGCCAGACGCAGATCGCCACGCTGGCCAACAACCTGGCCAACGTGGACGCCGCCGGATTCAGGCAGGTGCTCACGCGCGTCACCGAGCGCGGCGCGTCCGGGCAGGACGATGGTGGCGAGACGGCCGCGGCGCCGACCGCCGCGCCGGCCCGCCCGCTGCCGCCGACGCCGGCGGGCTGGGCTCGCGTGACGACGGTGCAGCTGCAGGCCGCGCTGGACGTGCGGCCAGGAGCGCTGCGGACGACCGGCCGGCCCGGCGATCTGGCGCTGCAAGGCGACGGTTTCTTCGTCGTCCAGACGGAGCAAGGGGAGATGTACACGCGCAACGGTCGCTTCAGCCTGGACCGCGACGGACGGCTGGTGACCTCCCAGGGCGATTCGGTGCTGGGCGCCGGCGGACCGCTCGAGATCCCCGGGGGCGAGTTCACCCTCACCCGCGATGGGGCGGTGCTGGCCGCCGGAGCCGAGGTGGGCCGCCTGCAGGTGGTCCGCTTCGCCGACGCGTCCCGGCTGACGCATCGCGGGCACGCCTTGTTGGCGGCGCCGCGCGATCTGCCCGCCGAGCCGGTGCCGCTCGATCAGGTGGACATCGCGCAGGGCATGCTCGAGGGGAGCAACGTCAACCCCATCGACACCCTGGTGGCCATGATCGCGGCCCAGCGCGCCTTCGAGATCGAGGCGAAGGTGCTGCAGGCCAACGACGAGAATCTGGAGAAGTCGGTCAACGCGCTGCCGAGCACGCGTTAGCGCCGGCGCGACCGCGACGAAAGGATGGCGCCGCCATGCTCCGAGCCATGACCACGGCCGCTTCCGGCATGAAGGCCCAGCAGCTCAACATCGACACGATCGCCAACAACCTGGCCAACGTGAACACGGCCGGCTTCAAGAAGAGTCAGGTCGAGTTTCAGGACCTGCTGTACGAGTCCGTGGCGCCGGCGGGCGCGGTCCGCGGCGGCGGGCTGGCGCCCGCTTCGCGCGTGGAGGTCGGGCACGGCGTGAAGATGGTCTCGACCGACCGCATGTTCACGCCGGGCGCGATGCGGCAGACCGGCAATCCGCTCGATGTGATGATCGAGGGCGACGGCTTCTTCCAGGTGCGCCTGCCGGACGGGACCATGGCCTACACGCGGGACGGCAGCTTCCACCTGGACTCCGACCGCAACCTGGTGACCTCGACCGGCTATTTCCTGGAGCCGGCGGTGCAGATACCGCTGGAGGCGACGGAGATCGCCATCGCTCGCGACGGCACAATCTCGGTTCTGCTGGCGGGCGACAACACGACGGTCCAGGACATCGGACGGCTGGAAATCGCCAAGTTTCCCAACTCCGGCGGCCTGGCCGCGCGCGGCGGCAACCTCTTCCTGCAGTCGGCCGCCAGCGGCGATCCCATCGTGGGCACGCCCGGCCTGGACGGGATGGGGGAGATCGCGGCCGGCTTTCTGGAGATGAGCAATGTCGAGACGGTCGAGGAACTGGTGAACATGATCACGGCGCAGCGCGCCTACGAACTGAACTCGCGCAGCATCACGGTGGCCGACGACATGCTGCAGACCGTCAACCAGCTGCGGAGATAGCCGTGACCGCATCCGTCCTGCCCGCTCTCTGCCCGGGCCGCCGGCGCGCCGGCGGGCCGGCGCGATGGCGCGCGCGCCTGCTGGCGTGGTGGCTGGCGACGGCCGTCGCGCCCACCGTGGCGGCTGCGCAGGAGGCGGCCTCGCCGTTCTGGACTCTGGCCCTGCGGGACACGCTGCGGACGCCGGCGGGCCCGGTGCGGCTGGGGGAGGTGGCAACCGCGCCGCTGCCCGAGGAGGCGGCGGCCGTGCTGTTGGCCAGCGGCCGAGCCGGCGAGGAGATCTGGATCGACCGCCGTCTGGCGATCAGACGGCTGGTCGAGCTGGGGCTGGCCGCTGGCGTGGAGCTGGGGGGCGCCTCCCGCTGTCGGGTCATCTTCACGGGAGCGCCGGTGGAGGCCGCAGAGGTGGGCGAGCGCGTGCGCGCTCTGCTGGGAAGCCATCTGCCGGCGGCGCCGGAGGGGGCGCCGCCGACCTGGCTGGAGATCGCCCTGCCCGCGCCGGCGCTGCCGCCTGGCGATTCCTGTCTGGTGGCGCTGGCGCAGCCGCGACAGCTGCGTCCGGGGCGTAACCTGGTGCGCGTGCGCGTCAGCCGCGGCGGACGCACGGCGCTCGTGAACGCCAGCGTGGTCTGCCACGCGTACGGATTGACGGCGCGGGCGCGGGCCCCGGTGGCTGCCGGCGCCGCGCTGGAGCCGCAGATGTTTGTGTGGGAATGGACCGATCTGGCGGCGACGCCGCCAGGGCGGGCCGTCTCGCCGGCGGACGTGTCGGGTCATAGCGCGGGACGAGCGCTGGCCGCCGGCCAGCAGCTCGCACGCGGCGACCTGAAGGCGACGCCGCTGGTGCGCCGGGGAGAGACCATCGATCTGACCTTCGGGCGGGGAGCGGTGGCCGCCACCGTGCGGGCGACGGCGCGGCAGGACGGCCTGCTGGGACAGGTCATCACGGTGCGCAACGAGGTGAACGGGCGACTGGTCGCGGCGCGGGTCGCCGGGCCTGGACGCGTGGAGGGGGGCCGATGAAGCGGAGCATGACGGCGCGATCGTGGCAAGCAACGGCCCGGCGGGCGGCGGCGACGCTGGCTGTGCTGGGCGCGCTGCTGGCGCCGGCGGCGGCAGCCGGCGGCACACCCCTGGTCGACCTGGAATCGGGCCGGTCGCTGGTTTCCAACATCAAGGCGCATCGGGTGGGCGACATCATCACCATCATCATCACCGAATCCTCCAGCGCCAACGCCGCGGCCCGGACCGACGCGAACAACAAGACCGAGAGCTCGGGCGGCCCCGGCCTGGGCTTCCTCGACCTGATCAAGGCGTGGGGGCTGGACAGCGAGAACAAGTACAAGGGCGACGGGCGCACAGTGCGCACCGGGGACCTGCAGGCGGAAATCACGGTGCGCATAGCCGAGCAGCTGCCCAACGGCGATTTCCGGGTGGCCGGCACGCGCATGGTCGACATCAACGGGGAGCGCCAGTTGATCGAGATCACCGGCATCTGCCGGGCGCGAGACATCCAGGCGGACAACACGATCATGTCGACGTACATCGCGGATGCGCGCATCGGCTACACGGGCGCGGGGATGGTCAATTCCGCCAGCGAGCCGGGCTTGATCACGAAGCTGCTCAACTGGCTGTTCTAGGGAGGCGGCATGGGGCGCAAGAGCATCGCGGGCGCGGCGGCCGTTTGGCTCGTGCTGGTCGGCGGCGCCGACGCGGCGGGAGCCGGCGGGGGCGCGGCCCGCATCAAGGATCTGGCCGCGCTGGCGGGAGCCGAGGCGGAGCCCCTGCTGGGCTACGGCCTGGTGGTGGGCCTGAGCGGCAGCGGCGACGGGCAGACCGCCGCCTTCACCGTCAACTCTCTGACCGCGATGCTGGAGCGCCTGGGGGTGACCGTCGACCCGGCGCAGGTCAAGCTCAAGAACGTCGCCGCGGTGCTGGTCACCGCGCAGCTCGACCCCAGCGCCGCCGCCGGCACGCGTTGCGACGTGACCGTCTCCTCCCTGGGGGACGCCAGCAGCCTGGAGGGCGGGACGCTGATCATGACGCCGCTGAAGTCGGCGGCGGGCGACGTGCACGCGCTGGCCCAGGGCAGCGTTTCCATCGGCGGTTTCAACGTGCGCGGGGGCGCCAACAACTCCATCCGCAAGAACCACTCTACCGTCGGCCTGATCCCGGGCGGCGGCCGGGTGACGACGCCGCTGCCTCGCTCGTTCCTGGCGCCGGACGGCAAGCTGTCCTGGCTGCTCCACCATCCCGACTTCAACACCGCGGCTGCGGTGGCCCAGGCCATCAACGGCGCCTGGGGCGCGGGCACGGCCGTGCCGGTCGACGCGCGCCGCATCGAGGTGGCCCCACCGTCGGCCTTCGCCGCGCAGCCGGTGGCCTTCATCGCCATGATGGGCGAGCTGGAGGCGGCCAGCGACGTCGCCGCCCGGGTGGTCATCAACGAGCGCACCGGCACGATCGTCGTCGGCCATGGCGTCGCCCTGCGGGAGGCCGCGGTGGCGCACGGCAACCTGAAGGTCGTCATCCGCACCCGCTATGACGTCTCCCAGCCCAATTCCTTCAACGAGAGCGGGCACACGGTGGTGACCCCGGAGGTGATCGCCGACGTGCATGACCAGCAGGCGTCGGTGCTGCAGATCCCCGACACCGGCTCGGTCGCCGACGTGGTGGACGTGCTCAACGAGATCGGCGCCTCGCCGCGCGACATCATCGCCATCTTGCAGGCCCTCAAGCAGGCCGGCGCGCTGCAAGCCGATCTGCAGATCATGTGACGCCATGGAACCGCTGCCGCTGCCGTCTTCGCCAGCCGCCGCCACGGGCGCCGCACCGCCGGGCGGCGCGCGCGGCCCGGATGGAGGCGACGCGGGCGCCGGGAAGGACCGGGAGCAGATCCGGCTGCGCCGCGTGGCGCAGGAGTTCGAATCGCTGCTGGTGGCGACGCTGCTGAAGTCGCTGCGAGCCACCGTGCCGCAGTCGGGCCTGATCGAGGAGAAGGGCGCGCTCGCCCAGTACCGCCAGCTGCATGACGACGAGCTGGGGCGGCTGGCGGCGCGCAGCGGCCGCGGCTTCGGCATCGCCGACCTGATCGTCCGCCAGTATGCGGGCGAGGCCATGCCGCCCCCGATCGGCGGCGAGGCGGATGAGCCGTGGCCGGTCGCGCCCGGACCGCCGCCGCGCGGGACGACGGCGCCGGTCGGCCCGGCGGCGCGGGCGCGCGCGCTGGACGCGTATCGCCGGCAGGCCGCCGCGGCACTGCCGCGGGCGGCCGGCGGGGCGGGCTCCCCGAGCGCCGCCGGCGGCGCGGAGGCGCCGGCCGGACTGGCCGCTCTGCAGCAGGCGGCGGCGCGCATGGGGGGCGCGGTGGCCGACTCGCTGCAGCGGTTCGGGCCGGAGATCGCCAGCGCGGCGCGCTCCACCGGCGTCGATCCCGCCCTGCTGCTGGCGGTGATGGTGAACGAGTCTGGCGGCGATCCGCAGGCGCGATCGCACAAGGGGGCGCTGGGCCTGATGCAGCTGATGCCCGGCACGGCGCGCGAGGTTGGAGTGCGCGAGCCCTGGCAGCCGGCCGAGAACATCATGGGCGGCGCGCGCTATCTCAGCCGCATGCTGGCGCGGTTCGGGCAGCGGCTGGACCTGGCGCTCGCCGGCTACAACGCCGGGCCGGGAGCGGTCGAGCGCAGCGCCGGCCGGCTGCCCCCCTTCCGGGAGACCCAGCAGTACGTCCGCAAGGTAACGGCGCTCTATGAGCGGCTGCGCGGCGGGACTGGCACGGATCTGGATAGGGTCGGGAGAAACCCTGGGAGATGAGAACTGTCCGGAGGACGAGCACGATGGCGACGCCCACGACAGCGCGTGACCGGCGCCTGGGGCCGGAACAGGCCGCCACTCTTTGCGGCCTGTTGGAGGAGGAAGAGGCGCACTATCGGCGCCTGCGCCGCCTGGCCTGGCGCCAGGCGCGCTACCTGCGCCGCCACGACGCGGCCCGGTTGGAGGCGAACGCCGCCGCGTGGAGCCGCTGCCTGCCCGGCGCGCGGGCGGCGCGCGAGGCGCGCGAGGCCTGCCAGGCGGCGCTGGCGGCCCGGTTGGGCCTGCCCGCGGCGCAGCGCGCCGCGCGCCACCTGCTCGACTACGCCCAGCCGGCCGAGAAGGCGCGGGTGCGGCGCGCCCTGGAGCGCCTGGCGGCGACCGCCGCCGATCTGCACCGGCAGAACGGCTTGAACGTCCTGCTGGCGAATTTCTGCCTGGACCTCGCCCGCGAGGAGTCCGAGATCTTCCGCCAATGCGTGCTGGAGAATCCCGCCGGCTGCTATGCCGGCGACGGGCAGCTCGCCCCGGCTCCTGCCGGCGGCGTCGTCCGGCGCGAGGCTTGAGGAGGCGCGCGATGAGCAGCTTCAACTCGATCATGGACACAAGCCTCAGCGGGATGTTCCTGGCGCGGGTGGCCCTGCAGACGGTCAGCCACAACATCGCCAACGCCAACACGCCGGGATTCAGCCGGCAGGACGTGGTGCTCTCGGCGCGGCGCCCGCTGCAGATGGCCTACGGCACCCTGGGGCGGGGCGCGCAGATCGAGCAGGTGCGGCGCCTGACGGACGCCTTCCTGCTGGAGAAGCATCGCAGCCAGACGGCGCGTCTGGCCGGCTACGAGCAGCTGGACGGGGCGCTGGGCGAGGTGGAGGCCATCTTCGGCTCCACCGACAACGACCACCTGGGCACGTCGCTCAACGCCTTCTTCAACGCCTGGAGCGATCTGGCCACGCCGCCGGTGAACCAGGCGCTCAAGCAGGGCGTGGCCAGCGCCGCTCGCGCGCTGGCGACCGATCTGCGGGCCACCGCCGCGGCGCTCACGGAGCTGGAGCGCAGCCTGAACGACGGCATCGCGCGCGAACTCCAGGACGTGAACGCGCTGCTGCGCCAGGTGGCCGCCTTGAACGGGCAGGTGCTGCAGTCCGAATCGCAGGGAGGCAACGCCAACGACCTGCGCGATCAGCGCGATCAGCTGTTGGTGCAGCTTTCGCGTCTGACACGGGTGTCGGTGCTCGAGCGTGAAGACGGCACCCTGGACGTGGTGCTCAAGGGCCGGACCGTCGTCACGCGCGCCCACGCAGAGCAGCTCGTGCTGCAGCGCGTCATGGACGGCCAGGGCGAACGCGCCCAGATCGTCACGCAGGCCAACCACGGTCCGGTGGAGATGGACGAGGGCAAGCTGCAGGGGATGATCGCCGCCCGCGACGGTCACGTCCGCGGGGCGCGCGAGCGGTTGGACGCGTTGGCGCGTCTGCTGATCGACCGCGTCAACCATCTGCACGGCCAGGGCCAGACCGCGCGCGGCGCCGGCCTGCTGTTCTTCACGGGCGACAGCGCCGCCACGATCGCTCTCAGCACCGCCCTGGAGCAGGATCCGGATCTGATCGCCACCTCGCGCTCGGGTCTGCCGGGCGACAACGACCTGGCGCTGGCGATCGCCGCGCTGGCGACCCAGCCGCTGGTCGAGGGCAGCGCCGAAACGCTGCTGGATCGCTACAACGGTCTGATCATCGATCTGGCCTCGCAGCGCGGCAGCGCCCAGTTCCTGCTGCAGAACCAGCAGAACGTGGTCGAAACCATACTGTCGCGGCTGGAGAGCGTGCGCGGGGTCAGCCTGGACGAGGAAGGGGCCAATCTGCTGCGCTTCCAGCACGCCTACGAGGCGTCGGCGCGGGTGGTGACGGCGGCGGCGGAGATGTTCAAGACCCTGCTCGAAATGGTCTAGGCGGGAGGGGCCGGCATGGGCATTCGCGTCAGCGAGAACTTCCTGCATCGGACGCTGCTCGGCGCCATGCAGCGCAACCTGGGCGATGTGCTGCGCCTGCAGCGGATCAACTCGACCATGCGTCGGATCAACAGCTACGCCGACGATCCTCGCGGCGTGGGCGCGGTCCAGCGCTACGACAGCCTGTTGGCCATCAACGCCCAGTACCTCAAGAACATCGATCGCGCGCGGACCATCGTCGATGCCACCGACGCCGCGCTGCAGGACGTCGCGGACATCCTCCGAGACCTGCGGGTCGTGGGGCTGCGCGAGACCTCGGCCGTCGCCACCGCGGAGTCCAACGCGCATGCTGCGGGCGAGGTGGAGAATCTGCTGGGCCGCCTCCTGGGCGCCCTCAACGGGACCGTCGAGGGCAACTACATCTTCGGCGGTTTCCGCACCGATCTCGTGCCCTTCATCCAGGTCGGCGGCAGCGTTCGCTACCAGGGCGACGCCGGCGAAATCCAGGCTCAGATAGGCCCGCGCACGGTCTTTGTCCCCAATCTGCCGGGGGCCTCTCTGCTCGGCGCCGGCCGCTCCCTGCTGCGCGGCCTGGTCGACGTGGCGCCTCGCCTGGCGGCGGACACGCCCCTGACCGAGCTGAACAGGGGCCAGGGTTGGAGTCCGGGGGTTGTGGTCGTCAGCGACGGCGCCGGCGGCACCCACACCATCGACCTGCGCGCCGCCGTGACGGTGGGCGAGGTCCTGGCGCGGTTCGCCTCCGACAGCGGCGGGGCGCTCTCGGCGACGATCGCCGCCGACGGCTCCGGCCTGGTCGTCAGCGGCAGCGGGCCGCTGGCCGTCAGCGAGCAGGGGGGCGACACCACCGCCCTGTCGCTGGGGCTGCTGGGCGGCTCGCCGGACGGCGTGCTCGCCGGCGGGGACATCCGCGCGGCGCCCTCGGCCGCCACGCCGCTGGCGGCCATCGCATCTCTGGAGGGGGCGCTGCCTTTGGGAACGATCGTCGTCATCCATGGCGGTGCCGACACCGTCGTGGACCTGGCGGGGGCCTCGACCCTGGGCGACCTGGAAGCTGCCATCGCAGGGGCCCTGCCCGGTTTCACGCTGCGCCTTGACGGCGGGGTCCTGACGCTCGTGGGCGACGGCACCTCTGCCTTCACGGTGCGCGAGGACGGCGGCGGCACTGCGGCCGCTCTCGGCTTGCTGGGTACCGGCACTCCCGCCCGCCTCTTCGGCGTCTTCGAGGAGATGCGCGACGCCCTGCTGGCGGGCGACCGCGATGCCGTCCGGGCGCTCTTCGCCGAGCTGGGTCAGGTGGAGCAGTCGGTTCTGGGACTGCTGGTCAAGGTCGGCGGCAGGGAGTCGATGCTGGAATGGACGGATGGCGTCCTGAGACAGCGCGCGACGCAGCTGCAGTCCAACCGGGCGCGCGAGAGGGACGCGGATCTGATCGAGGCCGCCAGCGAGCTGGCGAAGGCGGAGGCGGCCTACCAGGCCAGCCTGATGGCCGCCGCACGCGCATTCCAGGTCAATTTGATCAGCTATCTGCGCTGAAGGGTCCCGCTCGTCCGGGGAAGATGTTAAGGAGATGAAAATGAAAGAGTTGCAGTCTGGGCGTTTTGGGCGGTTGACCTACGATGAGCGGGATGTGATCCTGCTGCCGGAAGGGCTGGTGGGGCTGCCTGCGCTCAAGCGCTGGATCCTGCTCGACATGGAGCGCTCCCTGCCCCTAAAGTGGCTGCAGTCGCTGGACGACGGCGATTTTGGGCTGCCTGTCACGGCGCCCGGCTACTACGCCGAGGATTACGATATTCGGCCGCCTGCTACGGCCCTGAGCGTCCTGCGGGCTGGCGAAAGCGTGGAACTGGTCGTTCTGATCATCACCACGGTGCACGCCGGCGGCACGAAGCTGACCGGGAACCTGGCCGCTCCGCTCCTGATCGATCCGCGCACGCGGAAGGGAGTGCAGGCGATTCTCGATGATCCGCGCTGGGCGCTGCGACAGGAGATAGATTACGTGAGATTCGGTCTTGACGCGGCCAGCGCCGCCCTGCCCGCGAGCGGCAGCCCGGAGGCCGGCGCGGCGGAGCCACTGGAGAGGGAGAGACAGGAAGCCACGCTCTGACATGAAGCCGGCGCGTTGCGGCCCTCGGCGACGCCGGTGGACATGGAGGTCCCGTGCTCATCCTCAGCCGCAAGCGCAATGAGAGAATCATGATCGGCGATGACATCGCGATCATGGTCGTAGACATCCGAGGCGATCAGGTCCAGATCGGCATCGACGCGCCCCGCAGCATTCCCGTCCACCGCTACGAAATCTACGAAGAGATCAAGAACATCACCTTGCGCGCCGCGGATTCCACGGCTCCGGATGTGAACGGGTTGAAACAGAAGGCGCGGCCCGCCCAGGGCGGCGAAGGACCACCTGCCAACCGGACGGGCAAGGGCAACCAGGGCGGCACCAGCCGCTAGACGCTCAGATCGATCGCCGCGGGCGCGGTCGGTTCGGCGCGGTGCCCGCTGCGAAGGCGGGCCAGCCGCTCTCCCACGATCGCCATCTCCATCCGCAAGCGCTCAGCGAGGGATTCATCGCGGCCGCGCATTTCCCGCAGCAACGCCGCCAGCCGGCCGCGCGGCGCAGGCTCGCCGGCGACAGCCGCCGCCAGCTGCTCCAGCAGAGGCTCGCGGGCCTCCAGGCGGGCCAGCCCTTCCGCAGGACGTCCGGCCGCCAGGGCGTCTTCCGCGGCCGCTGTGGCCGCCAGCAGCTGCTCGAGCAGCGCCTCTGCCGGCGATGGGATTGGCTGGACGGACACGGTCAGACCACCAGGGAGAACGGTCTGTCGGTGCACTGCGGCTGGGCCCCGGTCATCGGGGCGGCGGACGCTTCGGCGGTCGCCCTTGCAGGATCGAGGCCACGCGGCGCCGCGGCGCGCTCCCGCAGGGCACGGTCGGCAGCGCCGGGTGGGATGGCGCTCCAGGCCCGCAGCAGCGGGGACAAGACGCGCTCGCAGTTGGCCAGGTGACGGGGATCGTCGTCCTCCAGCAGGCGCAGGCATTCGGCGGCGACGTATTCGTAGAGCGCGTCGAGATTGCGCGCGAGCGCCCCGCCGATCTCGTGATCGAGGGTGTTGCGGAGCTCCAGAATGACCGCCTGCGCGTGGGCCAGACGGCGGGCAGTCTCCGTCCTCTTGCCGGCGGCCAAGGCCTCGCCGGCCAGCCGCAGATAGCGCAGCAGGCCCTCATACAGCATGACGATCAGCCTCTCCGGGCCCAGCGAATTGACTGCAGTCTCCTGGTAGCGCCGGATGCCGCCGGTTTCCGCCATGGTCCTCTTCCCGGGTTCGCGCCGAATCAGTAGCCGAAACGACTGGCCAGGTAACCGCTCTGCGCCTGCAGCCGCTGCACCATGGCCTCCATGGCCGTGAACTGCCGCTGCAGCGTCAGCTCGTAGCTTTCCACGCTGCGTTCGTAGCGCTCGATGCGCCGTTCGATCAGCTTCACCCGGTCGTCCAGCGCGCGGTCGGCGCTGCGGAACAGGCCGTTGCGGTCGTCGGTCATGTCGGCCAGCGCCACGCGCAGCTGATAGGCCTTGCCCAGATTGTCGCCGCGCTCGACCAGCAGGTCGCGCACCGCGGCGTAATCGTCAGCCAGCGCGCTGTCGAACTTCGCGCGGTCGAAGGAGAGAACGCCCTCGCGGTCCTGGCTCACGCCGATCTGGGGCAGCAGCGTCAGGCGCCCCTCGCCGGCCAGCGGCTGGCCGATTATGCCCTGCAAGCGCGCGGCGACGCTGCGCAGCAGACCCTGCCCGCGCAGGACCCCGCCCTCGGCCTGCTGGGCCTTCAGGAAGGAGCGCAGATCGTTGTAGGCGTCGACCAGGCTCTGCACCTTGTCGCCGATGGCCTGGGGATCGTTGGCGATGGTGACGCTGACCGTGGCGGCGGGATCGGCTGCGAGCAGCTCGAAGGTCACGCCTTCGAGCGCGCCCGCGATCTGATTGGTCTGGGCGACCACCGGCACGCCGTCGATGGTCAGGGAGGCGTTGGCCGCCGCCGTGATGGTGGTGAAGGACGGCGCGACCCCGCCGCCGAGGCCGGACGCGTCGATGCTGAAGGCGCTGTCCGTGCCCGTGGAGGCGGCGCTGAGGATCAGACGGTAGGGCGCGTCCTCGCCGCCATCGTTCAGGATCGTGGCATAGACCCCGACGCCGGCGTCGTTGATGGCATCGCGCAGATGGGTCAGGCTGCTGGAGCCCTCGGCCAGGACGATGTCATGGGTTTGGTCGCCGACCGTCAGGCGCAGCACGCCGCTGCCGACCTCCGCGAAGGCGCTGTCGTATCCCTGGGACATCTCCTTCTGGGCGCGCGCCAGGCTCGAGACGACCAGTTCGTAGCTGCCCGGCGCCGCCGTGGGATTGGCCGTCGCGCGTACCAGGTTCTCGTGCGAGCTGGCGGCGGTGACCGACCCGAATTCGCGCCAGGTGTCGAGCGCCGCCGCGGCCTCGCGCAGCGCCTCGAGCTTGCCACGCAGATCCACGAGGGCCGCGCGCTGCCGCTCGATCAGGCTCTTCTGCTGGTCCAGTTTCACGATCGGCTGGCGGCGGATCGCGACCAGTTGCGCCACGATCGCGCCGGTGTCCAGACCGGTGGCCAGCCCGCCGAAGCTGATGATGCTCATCCGTTACATCCCCTTCGATCGAGGCGCGGCCTCACCGCCTCGCCCGTTCAGGAAACATTGTCGACCAGCAGGCCCGACTCCTTGACCAGTTCCTGCAGCCGGGCATGGAGCCGCACAAGCTCCTCCGGGGGCACCTGGCGGATCAACCGGCCATCACGGGGATCCCGCACCTCGATGACGTAGATGTGGGATTCCTCGTCCAGCCGCAGGCTGACCTCTCCTGCCGCCAGCGCTCGGCGCAACTCATCCGCCAGCCGCTCGCGGGCCGGGCCCAGGCCGTGCCGGTCCGGGTCTGCGAAGCGGTCGGCCGCGACGGGCGGCGGCGGGGATGTGCGGGCGTCCGTGGCTTTTGTCTGTGGGCGAAGGGCGGCGGTGGTGCCGGCGTGCACGGCCCCGGGCGCCGCAACCGCCGTGTCGCTCGAGCCGATGGTGTTCATCACGCCACCTCACCGTTGGACGGCGGGCCCCCGAGGCGAGGGCCCGCCGCCGGTGGGCGCAGCTAGCGCTGCAGAAGCATCAGAGCCATCTGCGGCGTCGCGTTGGCCTGCGCCAGGACCGAAACGCCGGCCTGCTGCAGGATCTGGTACGCCGTCATGGCCGAGGTCTCGGCCGCGATGTCCACGTCGCGGATGCGGGAGTTGGCGGCGCTGAGATTCTCGACCGTCATCCCGATGTTCCGGATCGTGGACTCGAGCCGGTTCTGCGCGGCGCCGAAGCCGGCCCGCGTGGCGCTGACCGTGGCGGAGGCGGTGTCGAGCGCGGCGATGGCCGCCAGCGCGTTCGTGTTGTCCGCGCCGTCGATGCTCAGGCTGTCGATGCCGAGGCCCGCCGCATCCATGTCGGCGGACAGGTCGAGCGCGACCTGCGACTCGGCGCCGGTGCCGATGCCGACCTGGATGGAGACGCTGCCCGCGCTGCCATCGAGCAGGAAGGCGCCGTTGAACTCGAGCGAGTCGCTGATCCGGGTCACCTCTTCCACCAGGGCCGTGAACTCCTGGTTCAGGTAGTCACGCTCGGTGGCGCCGAGGGTGCCGGTAGCGGCCTGCTGCGCCAGCTCGCGCAGGCGGATCAGGATGCCGCTGACTTCCTCCAGGCCGCCCTCCGCGGTCTGGATCAGCGAGATGCCGTCGGCCGCGTTGCGCGACGCCTGCTGCAGGGCGCGGATGTCGGACTTCAGGCCTTCCGAGATGGCCAGGCCGGCGGCGTCGTCGCCGGCGCGGCTGATGCGCATGCCGGAGCTCAGCTTCTCGAGCGACTTCTGCAGCATGTTGGTGGTGTTGAACAGGTTACGCTGTGCGTTGACGGACGCGACATTGGTGTTGATGCGGAGTCCCATGATCCTTCCTCCTTGAATCGTGTGCAGGACATCCTTGCCCGTCGGGAGCGGTCTGGTCTTCGTGGGCGAGCGGCTGTGCGCCCCGGCCTCCTTCGCTTGGCTCTCTGCGGGCACCGCGGGGGACCCGGCCTGGGCGCCCCGCCACAGACACGGTTATCGGCTGGGCGGGAGGATAACTTGAGCCCGAACAACGGCGGGGGTGGAATGGCCCAGGGGGTGGAATGGCCCTTGCCCTGTGCGTCCGTCTGGTGCAGCCTGGCAGCGCGGGGGAGGAAAGGGCAGGAAAGCCGTGCGGGCGACGCCACAGCCGGGGGAAAGGGTGCGCACTGCCGCCGCGGAGGAGATGCCCGCGGTGCTGCGGCTGATGGACGCCTGCCTGCGCCCGCCCGAGGCGCCGACGCGCGTCTGGCAGGACTTTCCGGTGGCTCTGGGGCCTTCCAACAGGGAAGGGATCCTGGTGCTCGAGCAGGGCGGGCGCATTTGCGCTGCGCTTGCCTGTCTGGTGCGGCCGCATCGCACCTCGGTCGGCGAGATCGCGGTGGCGGCGATCGGCAACGTCGTTACTGCGCCGGAGGCCCGCGGACGAGGCTGCAGCCGGAGGCTGCAGTCGGTGCTGCTGGACGGACTCGAGGCCAGGGGAGTGCCGCTGGCTGTGCTATGGAGCGATCGCCCGGCGCTCTATGCCGGGCGGGGTTTTCGGCCGGCCGGCGTGGAATGCCATCTCGATCTGACGGGCTGGCGGCCCGGGCCGTTGGACCCGCCGCCCGGAGGCGCGGCGCCCTATCGCGCCGAGGACGCCGCGGAGGTGGAGCGGCTGTATCGTGGGCATCCGTACCGCACGATCCGCCGCGCCGGCGACTCGGCGCTGCTTTACGGCATGCCCGGCACGCGCGGCCTGGTGTGGCGCGGCGCAGGCGGCGTGCCGGTAGCCTACCTCTTCACGGGCAAGGGCCTCGATTTTCCCGGCTATGTCCTGGAATGGGGAGGGCAGACGGCCGCGCTGCTGGCGCTGCTGGACAGGGCACGAAGGGAGCTGGGCGCGACCCGCCTGCTGGCGCCGCAAGGGACGGAGTCCTTCGCGGCGATGCTGGTCGCCGGCGGCGCGGGCGCGGCCTGGCAGCCCAGCGGACTCTGGGTGGTCCTGTCTCCCGAGAGGCTCGGTGCCGCGTTCGCTGCGGCGACAGGTGCGGCCGCGACAGATGCGGCAGCCTGGCTGGGCGAGGTCGACGCCGAGGGCCTGCCCAGGCCCGGCGTGATGAGCATGGCCGTCTGGGGATTCGATTCGAGCTGAAGCGGAAACTTTTGCTATTGCGGCTCAATCTTGCCGCCAAGCTGCCGAAAAAGAAGCATGGGCGGCGCCAGGCGGCGCCAGGCGGCGGCAGGCATTGCCGCGCGGCCCCGAGATTGCTACCCTGGCGGCAGAGGCGCCTCCGGTCCGGGAGCACGAGCAGCGCGACGGCGGAAGCGCCAACAAGGGGGATCCGAGATGGCGATGAAGGAAATCGGGCGTCCCGCCCTGCCCGAGCAGGCCCTGCAGGGATACCGCAACCAGGGGCCGGCTCGCTCGCACGACAAGGCCGCTGCTGCGGGGCAAGGCAAGGCAGCCCAGAGCACCAACCAACCCGATCGGCTCGAGCTGTCGCCGCAGGCCCGCCAACTCGAGCAGCGGCAATCTGTTATGGAGCAGGCCCGGCGCGCGCTTGACCAGGAGCCCGAGGTTCGCGCCGACCGGGTCGCCGCCGCTCGTCGCCATCTCGCCGAGGGGCGGCACCACAGCTCCGAGGTGCAGCAGGAGCTCGCCGCCCGCCTGGGCAAGGTGCTCAAACAGCTGGATGATCTTATCGGCTGAAGAATTCCTCCCGCCTCGCGCCAGATCTCGCTGCCGTCAAGTCTCCGGGCCGCGGCGCCGACTTCTCCGCACCCGCCGGGATTCCATTTGCCGGAGGTGGCCAATTCTTTTACAGTTGCCCGGGCTATGGTCACCGGATGACAGAGGCCGCCACCATGAATCCTGCCGATCCCTATCAGCTGCCCGCGGACATCCCCGCAGGCTCGTGCTTCCTTGGGCCGCCGGGATGGCCCGCGCCGGGCGCCGGTACCCGGCCCGCCCCCGACTTCGCGTCGCTGCGCGCAGCTCTCGCCCCGGCCGGGCCCGGGCCGCAGGACAAGGGCGAGACCGTCCAGTGCGTGTGGCTGCACGGGGGGTATCTTCTGGGCGCGGCGCAGGCCGCGGATCTGCTGGCCGCCGAGATCGCCGCGCTCCTGCGTGATCATCCCGGGCTGTTCACGGTGCTGGTGAGCGAACCGCCTTGCGCCTCCGCTTGCGCACTGCTCTACGAGAATGGTCTTGGAGCGCTGCTGGCGGCGCCAGTGCAAGCGCAATCCTGGGAGCGCGTGCTGTCGCGGCTGGCGGCGCGCCGGCTGGCCGCCGCGCAGAGGCTGGAGCTGCGGCGGCAATCGGAAGAAACCGCCCGACGTCTGCAGGCGCACCGTCGAGCGCTGCAGGAACAGCTGGCGCGGGTGGGCGAGGAGTTGATCGGCGCGCAGCAGAGGTTGGAGGCGGCCAACCGCAGCCTGACGCACCACGTCTCCCAGCTGTCGCTGCTGTACAAGTTCGGCCGCGAGCTGAGCCAGGCCTCGAACTGGGATGAGGCCTTGCACGGTCTGCTGGGCAGCCTTTCCGATTTCCTGGGCGCGGGTGGCGCCGCCCTGGTGCTGCGAGCCGGCAGCGGCATGCCCTGCCGCGCGCGCCAGACCTACCGCGGCGAGGATGCGGCCTGGGAACGCGTGCTGCTCAGGCTCGAGGATCACCTGCGCCAGGCCGCGGCCCAACGCCTGTCGGCTGACGTCATGCAGTTTCAGAGCGAGGCGCTGCCCTCGCGCGGACGTGCGCGGAGCGTCACCGCGCTGCCGCTGGAGCACCAGGGAGTCTCGCTCGGGTTCCTGCTGCTGCTCGATCTGCCGGCGGCGAGAGAGGCCGGCGCGGCCGAGGCGGGTCGCCTGCCCTTTCTGCAGGCCGTGCAGGTCATCCTGGCGGAGGAGGTGGCCGGCGCCCAGATGCTCGACCGCCTGCGGGAGCTGAGCTCCTTCAACGCCCAGGTGCTGGAGACCGTGCGCAGCGGAATCTGGGTGCTCGACGAGCAGGGGCGCACGATCTACTGCAACAGGCAAGGCCGCAGCCTGCTCACCGGCCGCGACCACGCCCGGGCCGCCGAGGCGCGGCGCGGAGCCGGCCTGCCCGGTCGCGGCCGGCGCCGGGAGTCCGGCGCTGTCTCACCGCTGCGGGACGGGTCGGAGGAGGATGGTACCGCCGAGCTGCTGCTGGACGCCCGCCTGCAGCTGCCGGAGTTGCCGGGCAATCCGCTGGCGCGCCTGCGCGATCCGGGACGCGAGGGTCCCCCGCTCGAGGGTCGCATCGTGCAGGACGACGGCGAGGCCGTGCCCGTGCTGGTGCAGGCATCGCTGATGGCCGGCGGGCTGCCGGGCGAGCAATGGCTCGTGCTGGTGGCGGAGGATCTGCGCGAGGCCAAGAAGCTGGAAGCCGAGCGCAGCCGTGCGGACGGCCTGGCGAGCATGGTGGAGATGTCGGCGGCCCTGGCGCACGAGATCCGCAACCCGCTGACCGGCCTGAGCGCGCAGGCCGAATTGCTGGCCGCCCACCTGCCGGCGGGGGATGCGCGGCGACGCTACCTCGACGTGATCACCGCGGAGGTGGAGCGCATCAACGGCACCATCAGCCGCCTGTTGCAGTTCGTGCGGCCCTACGAGCCGGTGCTGGCGGAGGCCCACCTGCCGCAGCTGGCGCGCACGTGCCTCGACCTGACCGCCCCCCGCGCGGCGGCGCAGCGCGTGGAGCTGCGCCTGGCGCTGGCGCCGCAGGACGAGGCCGATCCGGGCTGGCGGTTGCGGATCGACGGCGCCCAGATCAAGCAGGTCGTGCTCAATCTCCTTCTCAACGCGCTCGACGCCGCGCCGCCCGATTCCACCGTGACCGTGGCGCTGCGCCGCGAAGCGCGGCTGGAGGTCGCCGATCCCCGGCGCGGCTCCAGCCGCCTGACTGCGGGCGCGGTCATCGAGGTGCGGGACTCGGGAGCGGGCTTTCCCCCGGGCGAGGCGGAGCGGATCTTCCGCCCCTTCTACACCACCAAGAGCGCCGGGACCGGCCTGGGACTCTCGATCTGCCGCAAGATCGCGGCCGCGCACGGCGGCCAGCTGCTGGCCCGGCGACGGGACGGTCTGACCATTTTCCAACTCGTGCTGCCCGCTGCGGCCGCCGCCGCGCCGCGCCAACAGGAGGACCTGGCCCGATGAGCAAGAAGATCCTGGTTGTCGACGACGAGGCGACCATCCGGCTTTCGCTCGCCGAAGCGCTGGCGGCGGAAGGCTACGAGGTCGCGGTGGCCGAGACGGGCGAGGAGGCGCTCGCGCTCTGCCGCGGCGACGCGCATGATCTGGTGGTCAGCGACCTGAAGCTGCCGGGCCTGAGCGGCCTGGAGCTGCTGCGCGCCGTGCGCCACCGGCAGACCGGGCCCCCTTTCATCCTGATGACCGCCTACGGAGACATCGACACGGCCGTGGCCGCCATGCGCGCCGGCGCCTACGACTTCATCCAGAAGCCGTTCAAGCTGAGCCTGGTCAAGCAGCAGGTGCGCGCCGCGCTGCGGGCCACCGAGGCGGAGGGCGCGGCCGGCGCGAATGAACGGGTCGGCGCCCGCGGGAGCGCGGGGGGCAGGCCGGTCGAGCCCGCCGCCGGCGGTGACGTCTCCTGCCTCGATCTCATCCATGCCTGCCCGGGCCTGGCCGGGGTGGCGCGCGTGCTCGAAAAGGTGGGCGGCAGCCGTGCCGGCAACGAGACCTCCGTGCTCATCCAGGGAGAATCGGGCTCCGGCAAGGAGATCGTCGCCCGCGCCATCCATGAGGCGGGCGAGGCCCGGGGCGAACCCTTCATGGAGATCAACTGCGCCGCCGTGCCGGAAAGCTTGCTGGAGAGCGAGCTTTTCGGCCACGAGAGAGGGGCCTTCACGGACGCCAAGCAGCGCAAGGATGGACTGTTCGAGCTGGCGGGGCGGGGCACGATCTTCCTGGACGAGATCGGGGAGATGGGAATCCTGTTGCAGAGCCGCCTGCTGCGCGTGATCGAGAACCGCCGCTTCCGCCGCGTCGGCGGCGCCAAGGAGGAGCTGACCGTCCAGGCGCGCATCGTGGCGGCGACCAATCGCCGCCTCGAGGAGGAGATCCGCGCTGGCACATTCCGCAACGATCTCTATTACCGCTTGCAGGTGGTCGAGATCGACATCCCGCCCCTGCGGGAGCGGCCGCAGGATCTGGCCGTGCTGCTGGATCATTTCATCCGCGAGTTCAACGCCACCCTGGGCCTGGAGACCGAGCCGGCGGCGCCGGCGCTGCTCGAGATCCTGCAGCGCTATCCCTGGCCGGGCAACGTGCGCGAGCTCAAGAACGTGCTCAAACGCATCATGATCCTGGAAGAGCCGCAGCGGCTCGCGCCGGAGCACTTCCCGCCGCACATCCTGGCCGGGCGCGATCCGCGGCTGGGCGGCCGGCCGGTAGCCGGGGCGACCGTGGGTCTGACCACCCTGGCCGACGTCGAACAGATGCAGATCCTCTACACCCTCGAGATGACGGGCAACAACAAGAGCAAGGCCGCCCGCATTCTCGGCATCTCGCGCCAGACGCTGCGCGAGAAGCTGAGGCTCTATCGGAAGGACGAGGAGGGCGATGAGGGGGACGAACCCCTGGCCGCCGAAGCCGAGGAATGAGGGGCTTGTGAAGGATCTGGCCATGGGTGATTGGAGAGTGGCCCCCGCCTGAGTCGGCATCCGTTTCCCGGGGCCGCCAGCGCTTGCCGGCCTGGCATGCCGCGAACGCACCGCATATCGCCTTAATTCATATTACCGCTTTGTCTTGTCGGTTCTTCTTCGCGTCGAACCTCGGGTCGGCAAACGCGTCCCCCCGGGCGGCCGCGCGCCATGTCCGAGGGCATGGCGCTTGCGGACGCGCCCTCCGGCGGCCGAGTCCCCCGGGCGCTGAACGCGGAGCCAGGCATGTCCCACCGGTCCCCTGGATTGCATCCCATCGTCGCGGCCACCTGGCTGCTCATCGGCCCGGCTCTCTGCCCGCCGGCGGCCGCCGACGAGCCCGGATCCGTCCTGCCGGCGGCGCCGGACAGCGCTCACGCCTCGTGGGTGGCGCGGTTGGAAGAAGGAGCCGGCGGCGGCGGCGAGGAGCGGGCCGGCAGGATGTGGGCCTACCCGCTTTCCCTGTTGGCCGGGGATGAAACAGGCGCGGCGCCTCCGAGCAAGCTGGATCAGAGCCGTTCGCTGACCCGCCTGGAGCGGCGGCGTGCGCTGCCGGGCGCCGGGCCGGGCGTCGACGCCGCCCGCGCCCTGCAGATCGCGCAGCGCTACCACGCCGCGACCGAATACGCCCAAGCCCTCGTCTGGTACGCCGCGGCCGCCGGCCAGGATCGCGAGCACGCGCTGACGCCTCAGGTGGCGCTGGGCCGGCTGAGCGCCGCCACCGCGCTGGGCGACACCGGCGCCGTGACCGCTTGCCTTGTGGACCTGATCGGGGCCAGCGATCTGTCGGGGCGCGACGAGGAGGCCATCCTGGCCCTGCGCTGGCTGTCCGGCCGCGCGGTCGCGGGGCCGCGGCAGCTGCTGGAGCGCAAGCTGGAGGCGCAGGCCGAGCGGCTGGGGCCGCGCGTGCGGTGCTGGCGAGCTTTTGCTGCGGCGCAGCAGGGGCAGTGGGAGCCGGCGCTGGCGCAACTGTCCGCTCTGCTGGCGATCCCGGGGGCGGATGCCGCGCTCAGCCCGGCCGAGCGTCTCTGGGTTGCCGGCGCGTGGCCCGATCTGCTGCTGGCCTGCGGCCGTCGCGCGCAGGCGGCGTCCGCGTACCGGACGCTGGCCGACGGTCCTGCGGCCTGCCGGGCGTGGGCGCTGTACCAGCTCGCCACGCTTGACCTGGCGGCGGGCCGCTACGGCGAGGCCGGCGCCGCCTACGCGCGGCTCTGCGCGGAGGGGGAGCCCTCGGCCTGGAGGCCGCGCGCCTGCGCGCTGAGCGCTGTCGCCGACACGCTGCTGGCCCTGGTGGGGAGGCGCGCGCCATGACACTGGCGGTCGCTGCGCAGACCGGCGGCGAATCCTACGAGCGGGAAGCGCTCGGCCGCCTGCTGCGTCTCTATGACGAGGAGGCGCGCCTGTATCGCGAGCTGCGCGAGTTGGCCCGCCGGCAGACCGACGTTGTGCGCGGCGGCGGGGGGCTGCGCGAGCTGCACGAGCTGCTTCAGGCCAAACGCTCCCGGCTGGACGAGATCGCCCGCCTGGAAGAGCAGGCAGCGGGGGCCAAGCTGGTGTGGGCCGCCCGCCGGGGATCGCTGCGCGGCGGTTCTGCTGCGGCGCTGCAGGAGGCGCTGCGCGAGGTCGGCGCGCTGATCGAGGAGATCCTGGCCTGCGAGGCCGAGAGCGATCGCCTCTTGCTCGCGGCGGCGGGAGGTTAGGGATGCGCATGGTGCAGCACGCCGGGCCGACGGGGCCGGCCGGCCGCCAGGGGCGGCTGGTCCACGGCTACCTGCACAAGACGAGCAACAACCTGTGCGGGATCAAGGGGTACGCCAGCCTGATCGCCGCCAGCGGCGACGCGCTGCGCACGGCCGACTGGGCACGCAAGATCCTGGCGGAAGTCGAGCACATGGAGACGCTCTACCGCTCCGTGGAGGAGATCGCCTTCCCCCGGCGCGGGCAGCTGGCGGGGGAGCGGCTCGGTGCGGTCGTGCATGCCGCCGCGGCCGATGCGCGCCGCCGGCACGCCGGCCTGCAGGTCGTGACGGCGCTGGCGGCGGCGGGGCCGCTGCTGCTGCCGGCCCGCGACCTCCACTTGATCCTGCGGGAACTGCTGGACAACGCGGCCGACGCGGGACAGCAGCGGCGGACGCCAACTCGGGTGGCGATCACGACGGCGCCGGGCGGCCCGGATCGGCTGGCGCTGCGGCTGGCCGACGACGGGCCCGGGCTGCCGCCGGGGCTGCGGCCGGAGGAAGCGGTCGCGCCGTTCGTGACGACGAAGCCGCAGCGCCTCGGCATCGGGCTGGCGCGCGTGGACACGCTGCTGGAGATGTACGGCCTGCGCTGGTCGTTGGGCGACGCGCCCGGCGGCGGCCTGTCTGTGGAGCTGGAAGTGGCCGAGGCCGCGGAGGCGACGGCGGCCCGGGCGATGCAGCCGCGGCTGGCGCGCGCCGCCGCCGCCGGGAGGGCGATCCATGAATGAGATGCCGAGCCTGCTGGTTGTTGATGATGAACCGACGATGCGGGACTACCTGCGCGCGGCCCTGGCGGGGCGCTACCAGGTGACCGTGGCCGCCGACGGCGACGAGGCCCTGGCGGCCCTGGCCGAGACCCGTGTCGACCTGGTGCTCAGCGATGTCCGCATGCCGGGCCGCGACGGCTTGTCCCTGCTGGCCGAGCTGCAGCAGCGGTCGGCGGAGCCGCCTCTGATGATCATGATGACCGCCTTCGGGACGATCGCCGAGGCGGTCGAGGCCACCAAGCGCGGGGCGTTCGCCTATCTGACCAAGCCGTTCAACCTCGAACAGCTCGACCACGCGCTGGCGCGCGCCTTCGAGTACCGTCGCCTGGCGGCGGAGAACCGCAGCCTGCGCAGCAGCCTGAAGGCGCGGCGCGACAACCTGGGCCTCGTCGGCAACAGCCCGGCCATGAACGAGTTGCGCGAGAAGATCCGCATGATCGCCGACGCCCGCGGCACGGTCCTGCTGCAGGGCGAGAGCGGCACGGGCAAGGAGATCGTGGCGCGCGCCATCCACGAGGCGGGCGGGCGCCGTCAGGGTCCGTTCATCCGCATCAACTGCGCGGCGATCCCGGAATCGCTGCTCGAATCGGAGCTCTTCGGCTACGAACGCGGCGCCTTCACGGGCGCGGTGCAGGCGCGCAAGGGCAAGTTCGAGCTGGCGGACGGCGGCACCCTGCTGCTGGACGAGATCAGCGAGATGCCGTTCGCCATGCAGGCCAAGCTGCTGCGCGTGCTGCAGGAGCGCGAGTTCGTGCGCCTGGGCGCCAAGTACCCTACCAAGATCGACGTGCGCATCATCGCCACGACCAACCGCAACCTGCGCGATGAGATCCGCGAGAAGCGCTTCCGCGAGGACCTGTTCTTCCGGCTCAACGTCATCCCGCTCCATCTGCCACCCCTGCGCCAGCGGCGCGAGGACATCCCGCTCCTGGCTCAGCACTTCATCCAGACCTTCTGCGCCGAGAACGGCAAGCCGCTCATGCGGTTGAGCGAATCCGCGCTCTCGGTGCTGGGCCGGCTGGAATGGCCGGGCAACGTGCGGCAGCTGCAGAACATCCTGGAGCGGGCCGTGATCATGAACGGCGGCGAGGTGCTCGAGGAATCGCTGCTGGATCTGGCCGACGAGCTGGAAGGAGACGGGGCGGCGTCAGCCGCGCTGTCGGACGATCTGACCCTGCGCGATATGGAGCGCGAGCTGATCCTGCGCAAGCTGCGCCAGACCAGGGGAAACCGCACGCAGACCGCGCGCGAGCTGGGCATCAGCGTGCGCACCCTGCGCAACAAGCTGCACCTGTACCACGACCTGGGCGTGAAGATCCCGGGCTGAGCGATGATCGAGCAAACCCTCTTCGACCGCGCGCACCTTGCCTCGCTCAAGCAGGCGCTGGACGTCTACGCCCGCCGCCACCGCGTGACGGCGGGCAACATCGCCAATGTCGACACGCCCGGCTACCGGGCCCAGGAGTACCGTTTCGAGGAGCTGCTGCGCGGCCAGGGCGCGCACGCGCTGGCGGGCGCCCGCACGCAGCCCGGCCATCTGCCGGTCGGCCGGCGCGAGCCGGCGCTGGTGGAGGGGCGCCACGAGGCGCAGGCACGCGGGCATGACAACGGCACCAACGACGTGGACATCGACCGCGAGATGGCGGCGCTGGCGACGACGGACCTGTCCTACCGTCTGGCCACGCGGCTGCTGAGCATGAAGTACCGGCTGCTGCGCAGCGCGATCACGGGCAACGCGCGCTGAGCGGCGGCGGGAGGTAGGCATGAGCGACGGACTCTTCAAGGCGATTCGCATCAGCGCCACGGGACTGCACGGGCAGCGGATCAAGCTGGACACCGTGGCGCAGAACCTGGCCAACGCCGAAACCACGCGCACCGCCGAAGGCACGCCCTACCGGCGTCAGCGCGCCGTGTTCGCGGAACAGCTCGCCCGGCGCGTGGGCGGCTTGCGCGCCGCCGGTACGACGGCGATGCGCCGCGACGCGGGCCTGGCGACCACGCACCGCGCGCACCTGCCGGGCGGCAGGACCATGGCCAGCGGCCCGGCTCCGCAGGCGGGCGTGCGCGTCGCGGTGAGCGTGGCGCCCGAGGCGACCGAGTTCCGCGTGGTGCACGACCCCGGCCATCCCGACGCGGACGCCGACGGATACGTGCTGCTGCCGAACGTCAACGCCATCACGGAGATGGTGGACCTGATCGCCGCCAGCCGCGCCTACGAGGCGAACATCAGCGCGGTGCAGGCCGCCAAGGACATGTTCAACAAGGCCCTGGACATCTAACGCGGGGGAAGGGCGATGAGCGTGGGAGCGATCCGCGGGCCCGGCTGGCCCGATCCCTCACGGATGTACGGCGCCGTCGCCGGCAGCGCGCCGCCGCAGACGCCTGGGTTCGCCGCGGCCCTGCGCGCGGCCCTGGGGCAGGCCGACGCCCTGCAGGCCAACCGCGACGAGGCGGTGCGGGAGATGGTGGCCGGGCGCGTCGATGAGGCGCACGATGTGATGGTCGCGGCCGAGGAGGCCCAGCTGGCGTTCGAGCTCATGCTCGAAGTGCGCAACCGGCTGCTGGAAGCCTATCAGGAAATCATGCGCCTGCAGGTCTGACGCGCCCGGCGCGCGGACCGCGGGACGAGGTGAGCTGTGGATGCCATGAAGACGTACATCGACCGCGCGGGATCCTGGTATGGCCGCTTCAGCTTCAACCAGAAGGTGCTGCTGGCGGCGCTGTCCGCGGCGGCGGTGATCAGCCTGGTCATCTTCACCGCCTGGGTGGGGCACGAGGAGAAGACGGCCCTGTTCACGAACCTGTCGCCCGAGGACGCGGCGCGGGCGCTGGATGAGCTGGCCAAGCTCAACGTGCCCGCGGATCTGGCCAACGGCGGAGCGACGGTGCTGGTGCCTCGCAAGGAGGTGCATCGCCTGCGCGTCGATCTGGCGGCCAAGGGCATCCCCTCCTCGGGGACGGTCGGCTTCGAGATCTTCGACGGCAAGCAGTACGGCCTGACCGAGTTCCTGCAGGACGTCAACTTCAAGCGCGCCCTGGAGGGAGAGCTGACCAAGTCGATCGAGACGCTGGCCGGCATCCAGTCGGCACGCGTGCACCTGGTCATTCCCAAGCCGTCCATGTTCAAGAAGATGCAAGCGCCGGCGACGGCATCGGTGGTGGTCAGCCTGAACCGGACAGCACGCCTGAGCGAGGAACAGATCTACGGCGTCCAGGCGCTGGTGTCGGGCAGCGTCGAAGGCCTGGCGCTGGAGCAGGTGACGGTCATCGACCAGCGCGGCGCCGTGCTGTCGCGGCACTTCACCGAGGACGCGGTGGGGCGCAGCGAGGGGCAGCTGGCGCTCAAGAAAGAGGTGGAGCAGTACCTGACGGCCAAGGCTGAGAGCATGCTGGCGCAGGTGCTGGGCGACGAGCGGGCGATCGTGCGGGTCGACGCCACGCTCAATTTCGAGCGGCTGGAAAAGAACCGCGAGACCTTCGACCCGACCGCCAGCGTGGTGCGCAGCGAGGAGCGCGAGGAGACAAACGACCCGCAGGGCGGCGGCGCTTCCGAGACCTCGGTCACGAACTACGAGATCAACCGCACCGTGGAGAACATCGTCGGCGAGGTGGGCAACATCAAGAACCTGTCGGTCGCCGTGTTCGTCGACGGGCGCTACGGCGCGGACGCCGCCGGGGGCGCCGCGGTCTACACGCCGCTGAGCGAGGACGAGCTGACGCAGATCCGGCGCATCGTGCAGACGGCGCTGGGGATCAACGCCGGTCGGGGAGACCAGATCGAGGTCGTCAACATGCAGTTCCGCGGCCGCGAAAACGAGCCGCAGGCCGAGCCCGGCTTGCTGGGGCAGCCGCTGCTGCAGCGGGCGCCCGAGTTGGTGGGGCGCGTGCTGCTGTTCCTGGTCGCCGCGGTGCTCCTGCTCTCCCTCAAGCGCAATCTAGCGCGGCTGCTGGGCGAGGGGCCGGCGCGGCGGCGCGGCGCTGCCATGGCCGAAGCGGCAGAGGCCGAGGAGATCCCCATGCCCTCGATCCGCTCCGCGGGCGGCAGGCACGGCTCGGCGGAGAAGATGGTGGACGAGGTCAAGGAATACGCCGCCGACAAGCCGGAAGAGATGGCGGAGCTGATCCAGGCCTGGGTGTCGGAGTCGCAGTGACCGGGCCGCGAGCGCGGCCCCGGCTACGGAGGACGTGGGCGTGAACGAGGCGATGCGCAAGACGGCGATCCTGCTGATCTCGCTCGGCCCCAAGGTGGCCGGGCCGATCATCAAGCGCCTGCCCGAGGACATGCTGGAGAAGGTCACGGCGGCCATCGCCAGCGTCGGGCGCGTGCCGATCGAGGAGAAGACCAAGGCCATCGTCGAGTTCATCACGCTCAGCCGCCGCACGCGGGGCATGGAGTTCGGCGGCGAGGATTCCGCCAAGACCATGCTGGAGGAGGCGCTGGGGTCGCACAAGGCCAGCTCGGTGCTGAGCCGCGCCACCGGGTACAGCGACTGCCGCAGTTTCGAGAACCTCAAGCGCATCGATCCTCTGACCGTCGCCAACTATCTCAAGAAGGAGCATCCGCAGACGGTGGCCCTGGTGCTGGCCCACATGGACCCCCGCCACAGCGGTCCGATCCTGGCCTTGCTCCCCGCCGCCGTGCAGGGGGACATCGCCTATCGCATCGCCAGCCTGGATCGCCCCAACCGCGAGGCGCTCGTGATCGTCGAGGATGTCATCGCCAAGCAGGTGCAGGGCGAATTCTCGCAGGCTCAGCGCCAATTCGGCGGCAAGAAGCAGGTCGCGGAGATCCTCAACGAGATCGAAAAGGAGATCTGGCAGGAGATCCTGGACGAGATGCGCGAGATCGACGACGAATGCGCCAACGAGGTCAAGAACCTGATGTTCGTCTTCGAAGACCTGGTGAGCCTCGACGACCGGGCGATCCAGGAGATCCTCAAGGAGATCGACAGCAAGGAACTGACCATGGCGCTCAAGGGCGCCACGATCGAGATCAAGAACAAGATCTTCCGCAACATGTCCAAGCGCGCCGCGCTGGGGGTGGAGGAGGACATGGAGTACATGGGCCCGGTGCGCCTGCAGGACGTGCAGGACGCGCAGGCCCGCATCGTGGAGGTCGTGCGCAGCCTCGAGGAGGCCGGCACCATCGTCCTGGGCAAGGGGGGCAAGGGTGCGGAAATGGTCTCCTGAGCTCCTGGAGGCGCTGCCGGTCCCGGACGCCGCGCCCCCGCCGCCAGCGACGGGCGGCGGCGGCGCCTTCCGGCCGCTCCATGGCGGTGGGCCGGCGGCAGGTCTGGCTATGCTCACGGCCGAGGAGCGCGAGGCGCTGGAGCGGGAGTTGGCGGACGCGCTGGCGGCCCGGCAGGCCGCCCAGGACGCCGCCCGTCAGCAGCGGCAGCAGGACGAAGTGCAGGCGCTGCTCGCGGGCCTGGGCGATGCGCTCGCGCGGGAGCAGGTCCAGACCCAGGCCGCGCTGGCGCGGGAGGCGGTGCGGCTGGCGGTGGTCATGGCCGAGCGAATTCTGCGCCGGGAACTGGCCTCCGATACCGGCGCCGTGGTGCGCGCGGTCGAAATGCTGCTGCGCAAGGTGTCGGCCGCGGCCAGCCTGCGCGTGACGGTCAATCCGGAGGACGCCTCCTATCTGCGCGCTCAGCCGGAGCAGCTGGCCAGGCTGCGGGTGGTCGAGGTGCGCGAGGACCGCCGCGTCGAGCGCGGCGGCTGCCTGGTCGAGGCCGACCGCCGCCAGTGGGACGCCACCGTGTCCGGGCAGCTGGAGACGCTGGCCGCGGCGATAAACGCCTGCCTGGAGGAGGCGAGCGAGTCCGACCGCGGGGCGGCGGCCGCCGCCGGCGGGGAGGAGGCGGCCGATGTCGACGGCGCCCCCCTGGGCTGAGCTGGCGGCAGCCGTGCGCCGCGCCGATCCCATCCGCGCGGTGGGACGCGTCGCCAAGCTGGTGGGCCTGGTGATCGAGGTGGACGGGCTGGCGGCGCCGGTGGGTTCGGTGTGCCGCATCGACGGCGGTCGCCAGGCGCCGCCGACGCTGTGCGAGGTGGTGGGATTCCGCGGCGACACGCTGCTGCTGATGCCCTATGGGCCGCCGCTCGGGCTGGCGCCGGGGCAGTCGGCGACGGTGGCGGCGCGCGATCTGACCATCCCCGTCGGTGAGCCCCTCCTGGGGCGCGTGCTGGACGGTCTGGGCCGCCCCCTCGACGGCGGACCCCCGCTGGGCCGCCTGCCGCGGCGCCGCGTCGGCGGCTCGCCGCCCCCCGCCCTGCGGCGGCGGCGCGACGCGCAGCTGCTGCCGACCGGCATCCGTTCCCTCGACGCCCTGGTCACGGTGGCGCGCGGCCAGCGCCTCGGCATCTTCGCCGGCAGCGGTGTGGGCAAGAGCGTGCTGCTGGGCATGCTGGCCCGCAACGCGCGAGTCGACGTCAACGTGCTGGCCCTGATCGGGGAGCGCGGGCGCGAGGTGCGCGAGTTCATCGAGCGCGACCTGGGGCCGGAGGGGCTGGCGCGCAGCGTGGTGATCGTGGCCACCTCCGATCAGAGCGCCGTGCTGCGGGCCAAGGGCGCCGAGACCGCCATGGCCGTGGCCGAGCACTTCCGGGAGAGCGGCCACGGCGTGCTGTTCATGATGGACTCCGCCACGCGCTACGCCATGGCCCTGCGGGAAATCGGTCTGGCGGCCGGCGAACCGCCGACGACCAAGGGCTACACGCCGTCGGTCTTCGCGGCGCTGCCCCGCCTCTGCGAACGGGCCGGCTGGTCGGAAGTGGGGGCGATGACGGCCTTCTTCACGGTGCTGATCGAGGGCGACGACATCCACGACCCCGTCGGCGATGCGATGCGCAGCATCCTGGACGGTCACATTCTGCTCAGCCGCGAGCTGGCGCGGGAGAATCAGTATCCGGCCGTCGACGTGCTGGGCAGCATCAGCCGCCTGCGGCGCGACGTGCTGCCGGACGACCTGCTGCAGGCGGGCGGCCGCGTGCTGCGCTGGTTGAAGGCGCTGGAGGAGAACCGCGACCTGATCAACATCGGCGCCTATGCCCAGGGCGCGGATCCGCTGGTGGACGAGGCGCTGGCCAAGCGCGAGCCGATGAGGCGGTTCCTCGGGCAGGGAATCGGCGAGCCGGCGCCGCTCGCGGACACCTTCGACCGCCTGCGGGCGCTGGTGGGCGCGGAGGCGGCGTGATGTTCCGCTTCCGCCTCGACACTGTTTTGCGCCACCGGCAGCGGCAGGTCGATGCGGCGGCGCGCGCGCTGCGGGAGGCGGTCGAGCGGCTGCAGCGGGCGCAGTGCGAACGGGCCGCGCTGGCCGAGGCGCTGCGGCGGCTGGCCGAGACCGGGCAGGCGGACCGAGCCCGCGGACGCGAGGTGGCGCGATGGCTGCTGCTCTGCGACTACCTGGCCGCGGAACAGTCGCGGCTGCGGCTGTTGGCGGCGCGCGAACGGGAGGCGGCAGCGGAGGTGGCGGCGCGCCGGGCACAGCTGGTGGAGGCCCACCGCGCGCGCGAGGCCCTGACACGGCTGCGCGCGAGGCGTTTGGAGGATTGGGAGATGGAGGAACGCCGTCGGGAGCGGCGGCTCCTCGACGAGGTGGCCGCGCGGAGCGGCGGCGTACGCGCCGGGACTTGACCGGCAGTTGTTGCCGCTCGGCGCCGCGGCGCCCGGAAACAGGGCGCGGGCATGGTTTTTAACTAGAAGCCCGGCAATGTCTTGGCGCGGCAATGGGGCGGGCGGCGCCGGCCGAGTTCTGGCATCGCAGTTGCGACGGCCTCGCCGACGGCCGCCGGTGGACCGAGCCCGCGGGCAGCGGGCGGGCAGGAGCGCGAGATCCATGAAGACCATCATCGTGTTCTCGACCCTCACCTTCATCCTGATCTTCGGGGTGATCGTTCTGCTGAGCGAACTGTTGCCCCCGCCGGCGGTTGTGCAGCCGGCTGTCTCGGCGCTGAGCACCGCGGATGCCGAAGCGATGGAGAGAGCCTTCCGCGACCTGGAGCAGGAGCGTGAGCGCGTGCAGCAGGAGCGCGAGCAGGCGATGGCGCTGCGGCTGCAGAGCGAGGCGGAGAAGCTGCTGATCGAGGAGGCCGCCTCGGGGCTGGAGCAGTTGGTCGCCGATCTGCGCGGCCAGCGGGCGGAGTTGGCCGCCGAACGGGAGCGGGCCGCGGTGCGCGTGGCCAAGGTCTACGAGGCCATGAAACCGGAGAGCGCGGCGCCGATCCTGGCCACGCTGGACCTCGAGGTCACGATCGAGATCATGGGGCGCATGAAGGAGCGACAGGCGGCGCGGATCCTGGCCCGGATGGACACCGCCCTGGCCGCCCGAATCAGCGAACGCCTGAGCCTCAAGGAGACCGGATGATGCTGGTGCCCGCGGGCACGATCGCGCCGGGATGCGCGGCGACGGCCGCGCCCAGGGCGACGCACGAACAGGCAGTCTCGGCCTGGCCGCTGGCCGCAGCCTTGGAGGCGGCCCCGGCCGCGCCTCCGGAGGCGGCGGCCTTCGGAGTCGGCGGGACGCCGCCAGGCTTTCCATCCGCGCTCTGGACGCTCGCGCCCCCTGCGGCGGCCTTTGGGTCGCCGCCGTCGGCGGCGTCTGCGGAGGCGGTCGCGGCGGCGCCGGCGGCCGCAGTCCCCGAGGGAGGCAGGACACCGGCGGGCGTCACGGCAAGCCTGCCCGCGGTCACGGAGCCGGGGAAGCAACCGGCCCTGGCCGCGCCGCTGCCAGCCGCTGCCGCGCCGGCCGCGGCCGCGGCTGCGGGGGCGGTCGAGATGGCGGCACCGGTGGAGGGGCCGCCGCCTGCGGCCGCGTACGCGGCCGCAGGTTCCGAACCGCTGCGCTTGCCAACCGTCATGGAAGCCTTGCGGGCCATACCGGCGACCGCAACCGCGGCGCCGGGACCGGCCGCGGCGCCTGCCGTCGAGCCGGCGCCGGGGTTGCCGCTGGTCGCGGCGGGACCGCAGGCTCAACCGCCGGCCGTCATGATCGGATCGGCCTCCAGCGGCAACGCGGCGGCCGGCGGAGCGGTCGCCGCCGCATCCGCCTCGGCGGCGCCGGCATCCGTCCAGCGCCAGGTGCAGATCGCCCTGGGCGGGCAGCTGCGGCTGCACGACGGCGCGCAGCGGCTGGAGCTGCGCCTCGATCCGCCGCACCTGGGCCGTGTCGAGGTGCTGCTCGTGCGGGAGGGCGACCATCTGCAGGTGACTTTCCGCGCGGATAGCCCCGCGGCGCAGCAGGCGCTGCGCCAGGGGGCGGACGAACTGGCGGCTTCGCTGCTGGGGCGCGGGCCCTGGCAGGACGTGCAGGTCAAGGTCGAGGAGCGGCCGCGGGAGCACGAGCCCGGCGGCGGCAGGCAGCGCGGCGATGAACGCCAGCCGCGCGAGCGGGGCCGGGAGGGCCGGCAAGAGCAGGGATCTTGATTCCCGCGGCCGCCCGGCGGACGGGAAGGAGGGTGGCGATGTCGATCGAAGCCATCCGCGCGGCAAGCGCCGGCGGCGCTGGCGTGCAGGGCGCCGGCGGGGGCGGCCTGGACACCGCGCAGTTCATGAATCTGCTCATCACGCAGATGCAGCATCAGGATCCGTTCAGCCCCATGGACAACCAGGCTTTCATGGGACAACTGGCGCAGTTCGCCTCGCTCGAACAACTGCAGGCGGTCAACCAGCAACTGGCGGAGGCGTCGGTCTACTCGCAGTCGCTCAACAACACCATGCTGCTCGACCTGGTGGGCCGCAACGCCACGGTGCCAGGCGATAAGGTCGTTCTGGAGGATGGCAAGGCGTCGACCAGCCAGGTGCTGGCGGGCAGCGGCGGCACCGCCACGATCGAGGTGCGCGACAGGGCGGGCCACGTCGTCGCCACGTACAACCGCGCGGTGCAGGCGGGCTGGAGCGACATCACCTGGGATGGGCGCCTGGCGGACGGGACCGCCGCCGCCAGCGGCGACTACACGCTCAAGGTCACCGTGACCGACCGCGCCGGGACGGCGCTCAAGGCCGAGACTTACATGACGGGTGTCATCGACAGCATCCGGTTCGTCAACAATGTGGCGGTGGTGCGCATCGCGGGCGAAGACCGCTACGTCTCCGAGATCGCTCAGATAAGCCGCTGAGGCGGGCGCCCGCGGCAAGGGAGGATTCCGATGCTCCGCTCTCTCTACTCCGGCGTGTCTGGACTGAGCGCCAACCTGCTCGACCTGGACGTCATCGGCAACAACATCGCCAATTCGAACACCATCGGCTACAAGGTCAGCCGCGTCAATTTCCAGGAGACGCTGACCCAGACGCTCCGCGCCGCCAGCCGTCCCTCCAGCGGGGGGCGGGGGGGCACCAACCCGGTGCAGATCGGCCTGGGCACGCTGGTGGGCAACGTGGACGTCGACTTTCGCCAGGGCGACCTGCGCAGCACCGGCATGAAGACGGACCTGGCCATCCAGGGGCAGGGATTCTTCATCATGAGCGACGGCACGTCACAATACTATACACGCGCCGGCGCGTTCGGCCTGGATCGCGATTACTTCCTGGTCAACCCCGGCAACGGTCTGCGGCTCCAGGGGCGCATGGCGGACGCCGACGGCGTCATCCAACCGGGTGCGCTCGAGGATCTCTACATCGATCCCACGGTCGTGGTGCCGGCCCGCGCCAGCGAGAGCCTGCAGCTCTACGGCAACCTGAACGCCGATTCAGACGCTCAGGGCAGCCTGCTGCAGTCGCCCTCGTTCCTGGCGCGTGCGGGGCAGGGCGATGACCTCGGCTCGCTGCGCGGGCAGAACGGCGTCAGCCTCGGCCTGCAGCGCAACGACACCATCACGGTCAGCGCGGGCATCGACGGCGTCTCCTTCACCGCGGGGCCGTTCGTGGTCGGCACCACCGGCTCCACGTACGCCGAGCTGGCCGGCTGGCTGACCTCGCAGTTCCAGGGGGCCGGCCACACCGGCATCGTCTTCGCCGTCGACGGCGCCACCGGCGCCCTGACGGTCAACAACGGCAGCGGCGCGACGGTCACCAACCTGCAGCTGCGCAGCCCAGGCCACGCCGCTTTCGACCAGCAGTTCCGCTTCGACGCGCAGATCGCTCCCGGCGCCGACAGCCGCTCCCTCGAGACGCGCCGCCCGGCCGCCGCCGCCGACCGCCTGACGGATCTGTACAACTCCAACGGCCAGGCCCTCGGCCTGGTCGCCGGCAGCTCGACGCTGCAGATCGCCGGCACGCTGAACGCACAGGGGATCACCCCGCACTCCCTGGATGTTGGCGCGAGCACGACCATGGGCGATCTGCTCGCCGCGCTCGGCATCGCCTTCAACATCACGGGCGAACCGGTTTCGATCGATGGGGAAGGCCGCATCCTGGTGCAGGGTGACACCGGCCTGGCCAACGCCATCGGCGATGTCGTCATCAGCGAGGCCGGCGTCACCAACAGCGCTCTGTCTTCGGCCTCCTTGTTCACGCAGCTGCGCATGGCGCGCGACGCCGGCAGTTTCGCGGTCGCCGCGACCGCTCACGACTCCCTGGGCGGGTTGCACACGGTGCGTTTCGTCTTCCAGAAGATCGCCGGCCTGAACGAATGGACCTGGCAGGCCGAGATGGAAGGGGGCGAGACCCTGCTCAGCGGCGGCTCCGGGCGCGTGCGCTTCACGAGCGAGGGGCTGCTCAGCGGCTGGACGTTCAACGACGGTTCCTCGGCGCTCTCCTTCCTGCCCCAGGCGGCGGACGCCGAGGGCGCCTTGCCGGTGACGCTCAACATCGAGGTGGGGCAGATCGGCGGTGCCAACGGTCTGAGCCAGTTCGTGGCCAGCAGCAGCTTGCAGGCGCTGGCCGACGGCTACACCCGGGGCGAGCTGGTCGATTTCGAGATCGACCGCTACGGCATCATCAGCGGCCGCTTCTCCAACGACACGATTCGCGCTCTGGGACAGGTGGCGTTGGCCACGTTCAGCAACCCGGCCGGCCTGCTGCGCGACGCCATGAACACCTACCGCACGACGGGCAACAGCGGCGATCCGCTGGTGGTGTACGCCGATCGGGCCTCGGGCGTGAGCCTGGCGCCGGGCACGCTGGAATCGTCGAACGTGGATCTGGCGGAGCAGTTCACGCGCCTGGTCATCGCCCAGCGCGCCTTCCAGGCGAACGCGCGCGTGATCACGACCGGCGACCAGATCCTGCAAGAGATGGTCTCGCTGCTGCGCTAGCGCCGCGGCGGCGCCGCCTGAGCGGCGCGTGGGAAGGGGCTAAAGCCCATGATCAAAGTCACGAAATTGAATGGGGCGGAAATCGTCGTCAACGCGGACCTGATCGAGTTCGTCGAGAGCACGCCCGACACGCTGATCTCGCTCACCACCGGGCGCAAGATCATGGTGCGGGAACAGTTGGGCGAGGTCATCGAGAAGGCCGTGAGCTTCCGGCGCGCCGCCAGGGCCTACCCGCTCCCGGTAGGCGGCGCCGGCTCTGTCTTCGAGGGCCAGCCGCGCTGAGGCGCGGCGCCTCGCGCGCGAGGGGCAGACTTGGATCTTGCGACGATCATCGGCCTGTGCGCCGGCTTCAGCCTGATCATCTGGGCCCTGCTGATGGGCGGGTCGGTCCTGCTGTTCCTGGACGTCCCCTCGCTGATCATCGTCCTGGGCGGGACCACGGCTGCGCTGCTGTCCAACTTCCCGCTCGACCGCGTCAAGGGCGTGCTGGGCGTCCTGCGCAAGACCCTCTTCCACAAGGCGCTCGATCCCAACGAGGTCATCGCCAAGATGGTGACCTACGCCGAACGCGCGCGCAAGGAGGGCATGCTTGCGCTGGAGGAGGACTCGGAGCAGGAGCCCGACGAATTCCTGCGCAAGGGGCTGCGGCTGGCCGTCGACGGCACCGATCCCCAGCTGCTGGAGAAGATCCTGGCCACCGACAACGGGCAGTTGGAGGCGCGCCACAAGGAGGGACGGCGCATCCTCGAGGCGGGCGGCGCCTATGCGCCGGCCTTCGGCATGATCGGCACCCTGATCGGGCTCATCCAGATGCTGGCCAAGCTGGAGGATCCCAGCAGCATCGGCGCCGGCATGGCCGTGGCCCTGGTGACCACCTTCTACGGCGCTCTGCTGGCCAACGTCGTCTTCCTTCCCCTGGCCGGCAAGCTGGCCGGGCGATCCGAGGAGGAGATGCTGCGGCGGGAGATGATCATCGACGGCATCATGGCGATCCAGAGCGGCGATTCCCCGCGCATCGTCGAGGAGAAGCTGCGTTCGTTCCTCTCGCCGGCATCGCGGCGCAAGCTGGACGAGGCCAAGGAACGCAAGGCGGCCTGAGGGCGGGGGGGCCTGATGCGGAGAGCCAGGAAATCCTCCGAGGAGAAGAAGGGGCTGGACATCTGGGTCATGACCTACGGGGACATGATGTCCCTGCTGCTCACTTTCTTCATCCTCCTGGTAAGTTTCTCGTCCATCCAGGAATCGAAATTCCGCGACGCCATGATCTCGCTGCAGACCGCCTTCGGCGTGGAGACCTTTCCGCCGACCGTCGTCAGGCTGCCGGAGATCGTCCCGCCGCCGCCGCATGCGCCGGCCGCTGACGTGCAGTCCAAAGTGCAGGAACTGGAACAATCCCTGCTGGCGGCGGGACTCGACCGTCAGGTCGACGTCCGCGTGACGGAAAAGGGAGTGGCCTTTCGCATCAAGGCGCCATTCCTGTTCGAGAGCGGCCAGGCGGACCTGCGGCCTGCGGCGACGGCCCTGTTGGACACGCTGGCCGGTTTCCTCAGCCAGATGGAGCAGACCGTGCGGGTGGAGGGCCATACGGACTCGGTGCCGATCCGCACCACCCGCTTCCCTTCCAACTGGGAGCTGTCGGCGGCGCGCGCCATTGCCGTAGCGCGGCACTTCCAGGGCCGGGGGGTGCCACCGGCCCGCCTGCTGGCCGCCGGCTACGGCGAATACCGGCCGGTGGCGGACAACGCCACGGTCGAGGGCCGCGAGCGGAATCGGCGCGTGGAGCTGTTTCTGGAGATGAAGGGCGAGGCGCCCGCCGTGCGCGACGACCTCCCCCTGGAAAGCGAGGCGAACGCTCATGGCGGATGAGAAGCGCGCGCAGGCGGCGGAGCCGGAGGAGCAGGCCACCCCCGCCCGCAAGAAGCTCATGGACAACAAGGCGCTGATGCTCGGGGCGATCGTGGTGGCGCAGGCCCTGTTGGCGCTCGGGATCACGCACTTCTACGTCGGACCACGGCTGCAGCGGAGCACGGCGGCGGCGCAGGCCGCGCTGGCTGGCGGCGCGGGCGTGCCGGGCGCCGAGTCCGAGCCCAAGCTGTCGGGCATCATCGTGCCGTTGCAGGAGATCGTGGTCACCCTGCAGAGCGCGGCGGCGCCGCGCTACCTGAAGATCGCCGTGCACCTGGAAGTGAGCGATCAGAAGACCGCGCGCCAGATCGAGGCGAGGATGCCGCAGCTGCGCGACATGGCGATCATGACCCTCTCGGCCAAGAGCGCCGAGGAGCTGGGCACGCCCGCCGGCAAGGAAGAGGTGCGGCAGGAGATTCGCCAACGCCTGGGCGCGCTCTTGCCGGAGCGCTCGTTGCAGAACGTCTATTTCTCGGATCTGGTGATCCAGTAGCGGTTCGGCCCCCCGGCGCCGCGGCAGGACGGACATGGACGAGATGTTGAGCCAGGAAGAGATCGACAGTCTGCTGGCGCAAGCGGCCGACGGGGGCGAAGCCGCGGGCATCGAGGGCGCCCTGGCGGAGATGGCCGAGGAGAGGCCCGGCGAGGCTGGGGTGCGGCGGTTCGATTTCAACCGCCCCTTCAACATCTCCCGCAATTTCGACAAAAACCTGCGCAACATCTGCGAGGCGTTCGCCAAGAACAGCAGTCTGCACTTCACCAACCAGATTCGCGCCAGCGCCATGCTGGAGTTCCGGTCGCTGCAGCTGCTGGCATACGCCGATTGGTACGCCAAGCTGCCCAACCCCACCTGCGTCGCCTCCGCGACGCTGGCGCCGCTGAAGGGCTCGTCCCTGCTGCACCTGGATCTGCCGCTCTGCTTCGCCGTGATCAAGAAGCTGCTGGGCGGCCCGATCGAGCCCGAATCGCACAACCGCGAATTCACCGAAATCGAGCTGAGCCTCATCCGCAGCATCGTGCAGAGGCTGCTCGATCTGTTCAAGGACGCTTCGGCCAGGGTGGTGGCGCTGGATCCCAAGCTGCAGGGCATCGAGAACAACCCCGTGTACCTGAGCGCCATGGCGCCCGGCGACAACGTGGTGGTGCTGGAGTACATGATGCAGCTGGAGAGCCTGGAAGGACGGCTGGTCTTCTGCATCCCGCTGAGCGGCTTCGAACCGGTGCGCGCCCAGTTCGATCCCGAGGAATCGCTCGAGCTGCGATCCCCGGGCGAGGTGCGCCGCGATCGCCGCGCCGTGCTGGACGTGCTGCAGGGCACGAGCGCCGAGGCCGTGGTCAAGCTCGGCGAACTGACGCTCAGCCTGGAGCGGATCATGCGGCTCGAGGAGGGCGACCTCATCCCGCTCGGCCAGCCCGTGGCCGCTCCGCTGGTGGTGGAGGTCGAGGGCAAGCCGGCCTATGCCGGCGTCGCAGGACGCGTGCGCCAGAACCGCGCCGTCCAGTTGACGCGGCGACTCAACGAGGAGTGACCGATGGCGACCGAGACCCATCTCGCGCAAGAACCGGCGGCGGCCCCGGCCGTCGAACCGCGTGCCGCCGACAACCTGGAGCAGGATCTCAGCGACGCCGTGCCGGACACCAAGAATCTGAGCCTGCTGCTCGACGTGAACCTGAAGGTCACGGTCGAGCTCGGCCGGACGCGGCTGAAGATCCGCGACATCCTGAACCTGGCGACCGGCGCGATCGTCGAGCTGGACAAGCCGGCCAGCGAACCGGTTGACATCCTGGTCAACGGCGCGTTGCTCGCCAGCGGCGAGGTCGTCGTGGTCGACGACAACTTCGCCATCCGCATCACCAAGCTGCTCAATCGCGTCGAGCGGCTGAAGAAGCTGATCTGAGATGACGGCGTCCGCCACGTTCCTCGCCGCGGCCGCAGGCGCGAGCAGCGCCGGGGGCGGCGCTTCCTGGTGGCAGACAGCCGCCGCGATGCTGGCGGTGTTCGCGTTGCTGGTGCTCTTCCTGCGCCTGCTGGGACGCCTTTCGCCCGCGGCCCAGGGGCGCGAGGCGGCGCTGTTGGCCGTGCATCCGCTCGGCGCGCGGCGCGAGATCCAGGTGCTGCGTTTCAAGGACCAGGTCCACTACATCTACCGGCATGAGGGCGCCATGCTCGCACTGGCGCGCGAACCGTACGCGGAATGGTCCGCGCAGCAGGGCCGCGGCCCGACCGGCGGAGGCGGTCGCGCGGGCCGGCTGTCCCGCTGGCGTGACCTCCTGCGGGCGCCGGGTGCCGCCGCGGCCGCGGGCGCGCCCCCTCCCTCCCGCTGAATCGAACCTGATCAGGCTTGGCCGGATTGCGTCCTCGGGGCTCGGCGTGCCACGCGCGGCGCGGCGGGACGGGGAATCGATCGTGGCGGCCACGATCTTAAATCATTAAATGACAGTCCATTACAATGCTCGCCGGCGCCGCGGGGGCAGAAGAGCGGCAGGCCGGGCCGGCCGGGGGATGGCATATCCGTTGCCTTCGCGGTGGAACCGGGATGTTCCGGGCGCCGGTGGCCGGCGTTCGGTCGCGGCGCGGGGAGGCGACGGATGAACAGGTTGCGGATCGTGGCCGGAGCGACGGCGGCCGCGCTGGTGGCGGGCGCCGGCTGCGCGCTGGCGCAGGCGGCGCCCGGCGCCGCGGCGGCGCCCACGACCCTTTCCGTCACCCTCACCGGCGGCGCCGGGCCGGCGCGCGTCGACGTGGCGCTGGAGCTGGTGGCGCTGATGACAGTGCTGTCGCTGGCGCCGGCGCTGCTCATCCTGCTCACGAGCTTCACCCGCATCATCATCGTGCTCGGCTTCCTGCGCCAGGCGCTGGGCACCAACAGCATGCCGGCCAACCAGATTCTGATCGGCCTGGCGCTCTTCTTGACCGTCGTGATCATGGCGCCGGTCTTCCATGACATCAATCGCGACGCCCTCCAGCCCTATCTGGCCCAGCAGATCGCTCCCGCGGAAGCCTTCCAGCGCGCCCAGCAGCCCCTGAAGGCCTTCATGCTGCGCCAAGTGCGCGAGAAGGACGTCGGGCTGTTCCTGGAGCTGACCGGCCGCGAGGCCCCGGCCGACCCGGCGGAGCTTCCCTTGCTCGTGGTGATCCCGAGCTTCGTGATCGGGGAGCTCAAGACCGCCTTCCAGATGGGTTTCGTGCTCTTCATCCCCTTCTTGATCATCGACATGGTGGTGGCCTCGGTCCTGATGTCGATGGGCATGATGATGCTGCCGCCGGTGATGATCAGCCTGCCTTTCAAGGTGCTGCTGTTCGTCCTGGTGGACGGCTGGTACCTGATCGTCAAGTCGCTGGTGGCCGCCTTCGCCTGAGGCGCGCCGGGACGGGAGGACCATGACCGCCGATACCGTGCTGGAGCTCGCGCAACACGCTCTGCGCACAACCCTGCTGGTGGCGGGGCCGATGCTGCTGGCCGGCATGCTCGTGGGCCTGGTCATCAGCATCGTGCAGGCGGCGACGCAGGTGAACGAGATGACGATGACCTTCGTGCCCAAGATCGTCGCCGTGATGGTGGTGCTGGTGCTCTCGCTGCCCTGGATGATCCGGCAGCTGACGGCCTTCACGGTGAGCATCTTCGAACGCATCGCCGCGATGTAGGAGCGACCGTGACGGTGGCAATAGACCTGCGGCTGGTGGCGATGGGAGCGGCGCTGGCGCTGCGCTTGGCGGTGATGGCGACGCTGCTGCCCTTTCTGGGGGGGCGCGCCGTGCCCGTGCTCTGGAAACTGATCCTGGCGCTGGTCCTGGGAGCGGCGCTGGCGCCGGCGGCGGCGGTCGCGGCGCCGCCACCCCCGGCGCTGAACTGGCAGTTGGTGGCCGGCGAGGCCGCGCGTTCGCTGCTGGTGGGGGCCATGCTCGCGCTGGTGCTCAGCCTGCCGTTCGAGGCGGTGAAGTTCGCCGGCCAGATCATCGACGTGCAGATCGGCTACGCCATCGTCAACACGATCGACCCCCAGAGCGGGGTCCAGATCTCGGTGCTGGCGAATCTCTACTACCTGCTGGCGGCTCTCTTCTTCTTCGCCATCGACGGGCACCGGGTGCTGGTGGAGGCGCTGGTGCAGAGCTGCGTCGCGGCGCCGCCCTTCGCCTCGCAGGATGTGGCGCCGGGCGCCTGGCTGCTGGTGCGCGAGTTCAGCGCGTTCTTCCGGCTGGGAATGCAGGTCGCCGCTCCCTGCGCCATCACCATGCTGCTGGTCAGCGCGGCCATGGGCGTGATCGTCAAGACGGTGCCGCAGATCCACATCCTGGTGGTCGGCTTCCCGGTCAAGATCGCGGCCGGGCTGGCCGTGGTCGGCCTGTCGCTGCCCTTCTTCCGGCAGGTGCTGGGCCAACTGCTGTCGGGCATGGAAGGCCAGCTGGGTCGGCTGCTGGCGGTCTGGCAATAGCGCGCCGCGCGGCGGGAGGTGAGAGATGGCGGACGGGCCCAGCGGAGATCGCACCGAGAAAGCAACGCCCAAACGGCGGGAGGAAGCCAGGCGTCGCGGTCAGGTCGCCCGCAGCCAGGAAATCAACAGCACCGGAGTGCTGCTGGCCGGCACGACCCTGATCCTGCTCGGCGCGGGGCACATGGGCCGCGTGCTGGGAAGCAACGCCTCCTACCTGTTGGGGCAGGCGCATCTGCTGCGCGCCGACAATCTGCCGGGCCTGCATGAGCTGTGCGCGGCCAACCTGAACGTGATGCTGGAGGCCATGGCGCCGCTGCTGCTGGCCGTGCTGCTGGCGGGCGTGGCGGCCAACATCTCCCAGGTGGGCTTCCACATCAGCGCCGAGGCGCTGGCCTTCCGCTTCGAGAAGCTCAACCCGATCAACGGCGTCAAGCGCTTCTTCAACAAACGCGCGCTCTTCGAACTGGTCAAGAACCTGCTCAAGATCACGATCATCGCCTGGGTGGCCGCCGGCGTGCTCGGCGGTCTGCAGCGCGAATTGCTGGGCGCTGGCCTGCTGAGCGTCGCCGGCATCATCCAGACGGGCAAGGCCGCGCTCGGCCAGCTGCTCTACAAGATCCTCGGCGCGCTGGCGTTGCTGGCCGTTCTCGACTGGATTTTCCAGAAATGGCAGCACGAAGAAACGCTGCGCATGTCGCGGGCCGAGACCAAGCAGGAGCACAAGGACCTGGAAGGCGATCCGCAGATCAAGGCGCGCGTGCGCGCCATCCAGCTCGAGACCGCGCGGCGGCGGATGCTGGCTGACGTGCCCCGCGCCGATGTCGTGGTCACCAACCCCGATCACCTGGCCGTGGCGCTGAGCTACGAGTCGGGGCAGCCCGCGCCGCGGGTGGTCGCCAAGGGTCGCAACCATCTGGCCGCGACCATCAAGCGGGTGGCGCGCGAGGCGCGCGTGCCGGTGCTGGAGAACAAGCCTCTGGCACGCGCGCTCTACCGCAGCGTGAAGGTCGGCGGCCTGGTGCCGGAGTCGCTGTACCAGGCCGTGGCCGAAGTGCTGGCCTACGTCTATCGCCTGCGCCGGGCCTAAGCGGGGAGAGAAGGGCACGTGGAGCAGCAGAAGGGCATCGATCGCGATCTCGTGCTGGCGAACAGCAACCTCGTCAGCGCCGCGCTGGTGCTCGTGGTCGTCGGGCTGATGGTGGTGCCGGTGGCGCCGCTGGCCCTCGATCTGCTGCTGACCTTCAGCATCGCCTTCGCCGTCGTGATCCTGCTGGTGGCCCTGTACCTGAAGGAGCCGCTGCAGTTCTCATCCTTCCCTTCGCTGCTGCTGATCGTCACCCTGTTCCGCCTGGCGCTCAACATCGCCTCGACCAGGCTGATCCTCGGCAAGGGCGCGGCCGGCCAGGTGATCCAGAGCTTCGGCGATTTCGTCGTCGGCGGCAATTACGTCATCGGCTGCATCGTCTTCGTCATCCTGGTGATCGTCAACTTCGTCGTCATCACCAAGGGTTCCGGCCGCATCGCCGAGGTCGCGGCACGCTTCACCTTGGACGCCATGCCGGGCAAGCAGATGGCCATCGACGCCGATCTGAACGCCGGCCTGATCAACGAACGCGAAGCGCGGGTCCGCCGCGCTCAGATCAGCGCGGAGGCCGAGTTCTTCGGCGCCATGGACGGCGCCAGCAAGTTTGTCCGCGGCGACGCCATCGCGGCCATCGTCATCACCATCATCAACATCGCGGGCGGCTTCCTGATCGGCATGGTGCAGATGGGGATGCCGGCGGGCGAGGCCATCCGGCGCTTCACCATCCTGACCGTCGGCGATGGCCTGGTCAGCCAGATTCCCGCCCTGCTGGTGAGCACGGCGGCCGGCCTGGTGGTGACCCGCCAGAGCAGCGCGCACAACCTGGGGCAGTCGCTGGCGTTGCAGCTGTTCCGGCAGCCGCGCGCGCTGCAGCTGGCGGCGGGTGCCCTGCTGGCGCTGGCGCTGATCCCAGGCCTGCCGACCGGTCCCTTCCTGGCCTTGTCCGGGCTGACCGGCGTCGCTGGCGTGGTGATGGGACGGCGCGTGCGGGCGCTGGAGGAAGCGCTGGCGGCCGAGGCTCTGCCGGCGGAGCCGACGGCGCCGCCGGAGCCCGAGGGGATCCGCGGCGAGGATCTGTTCGTCTTCGACCGTCTTGAGCTGGAGGTCGGCTACGGCCTGATTCCGCTGGTGGACGCTTCGCGCGGAGGCGACCTGCTGCAGCGCGTCGCCAACGTGCGGCGGCAGGTGGGCGCCGAACTGGGGGTGCTGATCCATCCCATCCGCGTGCGCGACAACTTGCAGCTCGGCGCCCATGTCTACGCGCTGAAGCTCAAGGGCGTCGAGATTGCCCGGGCGGAGCTGCGGCCGGACCGCCTGCTCGCCATGAGCATGCGGCCGGGAGAGAGTGGGATCCCGGGCCAGCCGACGGTCGAGCCGGCCTTCCGGCTGCCGGCACTCTGGATCGCGCGCGATCACAAGGCCGCGGCCGAGATGGAGGGCTACACCGTGGTGGAGCCGGCGGCGGTGCTGGCCACGCACCTGTCGGAGGTGATCCGCGCCCACGCCGACGAGCTGCTCTCCCGGCAGGACGTCAAGGACATGTGCGAGTCGGTGCGCGAGTTCGCGCCGGCCCTGATCGAGGACCTGGTGCCCGACAGGGTTCCGATCAACACGCTGCACAACGTGCTGCGAGCGCTGCTGCACGAGCGCGTGCCGGTCAAGGACATCGTGACGATTCTCGAGACGCTGGCCAACTGGACCGGCGCCGCCGTCTCCCTCGACGATCTGGTGGAGAAGGTGCGCGAGGCGCTGCGGCGCACGCTGACGGCGCAGCACGCGGAGGCGGACGGCCGGTTGCACGTCGTATCGCTGCATCCGGAGACGGAGCAGGTGCTGGTGCAGGCGACCCGCGATTCCGACAAGGCGGGGGCGGTCGTGCTCGACCCCCGCTTCGCGCAGCTGTTCCTCGAACGCCTGGAGAGCGCTCTGCAGGCGGCGTACAGCCGGGGCCGGCCGCCGGTCCTGCTGGTGCCGACGCCCATTCGCTTCTTCGTCAAGCGCCTGATCGAACCGACGTACCCGAGCTTGGCCGTCATGGGGTACACGGAGGTGGCGCCCTCCGCGCAAGTGCTGGCGGCCGGAACGGTGGTGACCAATGACCAGCGCAGCGAACAGCCGGCCGGCGCTTGAGTCGGCGCCGGCCAGCGTGGCCGCTCCCACCCTGGAGGGAGCCTTGCGGCGCGCGCGGGCCCTGTACGGGGATGACGCCTGCATCCTCGATACCCGGCGCGTGGCCCTGCGGGAAAGCGACGGCCTGGGGCAGAGCCACGCCTTCGAGGTGCTGGTCGGTCCGCCTGGCACCGCGCGCGCGCTGTCGGCGCGCCCGCGCTCGCGACCGCCCGCCCGGGCCGAGGCGGACCTGACGGCGAGCCTGGCGGGCGAAGTCGATCGCATCGAGCGCCTGGTGGAGACGATCGCCGGCGGGCGCCGCCCGCAAGAGGCTGCGGGAGGGCAGCCGTATCCTCTGGCCGAGGCCCTGCGCCGGGCCGGCGCCTCGCGCGAGGCGGTTCAGAGGCTGGCATCGCTCTACCGGGACCACCCGGCGGCGGCGCGCGGCGATCCGGAAGCCGCGCGCACCCACCTGCGCGCTCAGCTGCGGACCAGCAAGGGCGCTTGGGAGACCTTCGGCGGCGGACACCTCTTCCTCGGCGGTGCCGGCGCGGGCAAGAGCGATCTGGTGCTGGGAACCGCGGCGCGCCTGCGGCGCGCCTCGCGCCGGGTGCTCGTGCTGAGCCTGCTGCCCCGGCACGGGGGGGAGATCAGGCGGCTGCAGCTCGAGGCCGCGCGCCATGGCTACGACGCCGCGGTCATGCACGATCCGGGGCAGCTGGCGAGGCATGCCGGCCGCTTCGCGGACTACGACGCCGTGCTGGTGGACACGCCGGCCCTGGAGGCCCCCGCGCTGGCGGCGGCGGGCGATCTGCAATCCCACGTCGCGCAAAACGCCACCCTGCATCGGCACCTGGTCGTGCCGCTCGACGCCGATCTGCTGGAGCAGGCGGCGCTTTGGGAGGCGGCGCGGCGCTGGAATTGCGATTGGACCGCGCTGACGCGCCTGGACCGCACCCGGCGGCCGGGCAAATTGCTCGATCTGCTGGCGCGCGTCTCGTTCCCGGTCTCGCTCTGCGCGCGGGGCGCGTGGCCCGAGCGCGAACCGGAACTGGCCGGACCGGGCCAGCTGGCGGACTGGCTGCTGGGCCAGAGCAGGGGTGAACTGGCGGCGGCGGCCGGCGCCTGAGCCGCGGGCGCCGGAAGGGGAGCGGGCATGAGCAAGATCGTGCAGACGGTGGCGATGGCCGCGGCGCTGGTGGCGCTCGTGAGTTCGCTGCTGCGCGGTTTCAGCCTGGGCGAAACGCTGCGCCGCGGAGTGGTCGGCTACCTGGCCTTCTTCTTTCTCGCCGGCCTGCTGGCGCTGGTCTACAGGGCCGGCGTTGCGAACGAAAACCAGCGGCCGCCGCGCGCGGAGAGCCCCGCCGCGCCCAAGTCGGCCGGCGGCGGGCGCACCGGCGGCTCGAGGGCGGCGCAAGATTCCAGCTGACAGCCGGTTGACGGTGACGCCGGCCGCGCCGCGCGGGCGCCGGTGGCATGGATCGTGCAGCGATGAAGGCTCCGTGAACGCACTTACGAAAGGCCGGACATGTCGCAGGAGATCCAGCTCGCGCATCAGGACCTTTGGCGGCGATATCTCGAGGAGGGCGACGCGGAGGCGCGTCAGGCCCTGGTGCAGCGCTACGTGCGCGTGGTCAGATACGTGGCGGGGCGGATGGCGATCGGCCTGCCCCACTACGTCGAGTACAACGACCTGGTGTCGGCCGGCCTGCTCGGCCTGATCCAGGCCGTGGACAATTTCGACCACCTGCGCGGCATCAAGTTCGAGACCTACGCCATACCCCGCATTCGCGGCGCGATCCTGGACGAGCTGCGAAGCCAGGATTGGTTCCCGCGCTCGCTCCGCCGCAAGGCCAAGCAGCTGGAGGCGGCGTACTCGCAGCTGGAAGTCCGTCTGGGCCGGCCGGCCACCGACGCCGAGATCGCCCGCGAACTCAAGATCGATGTCGACGAGCTCGACGGTCTGGTGGGCGAGGTGGCGCTCGCGACCGTGCTGTCGCTCGACGCCGATTCCTCCGGCGAAGAGAGCGATCAGCAGAGCAGCCTCGGCGACTACCTGCCGGATCCGCGCTCGGAGGAAGTCGAACGCTCGCTGGCGGAACAGGAGATGCGCGGTCTGATCGCGCAGCGTCTGGAAGAGCTGCCCGAGAAGGAACAGCTGGTTCTCGTGCTGTACTACTACGAGGAACTGACGCTCAAGGAAATCGGGGAGATCCTCGACGTCACCGAGTCGCGGGTCTGCCAAATCCACACCAAGGCCATCATGCGTCTCAAGGGCAAGATCGAACGGCACGAGGGGCGCAGCTCGATCGGCCGCCTGACCGAGGAGCTGCGCGCCCGGCGGCGGGAGGAAGAGCGCGCCGTCAAGGTCGATGTGACCGCGCTGGCCGCCGGCCTGGTCTGCGCTCCCTGGCTGGCGCAATTGCTGGCGACTGGACCGCCTCTGTAGCGGCGGCGCCGGGAGGACCGAGGCATGGCCAGCGGCGGGCTTTCGCTCCCCACGACGATCGCGCAGGCGGGCGACGTGGCCCGCGCCCAGGTCAAGGCGCAGCAGACGCACCAGACGACAACGCCCCTGTCCGAGCAGGTGGCCCAGAGCCGGGACACAAAGGTCCAGCGCGTGCAGAAGCCGGCCGCGAGCGACCGCAAGCGCGTGCAGGAAGAGGAGCGGCGTCGCCGGGACGCGCGGCGGGAGCGCGCGGGCGGCGAGACCGAGGCGCAAGACGCCGGCGCGCAGACGCGGGAGCAGGCGCCCGCTCCGGGCAGCGGGGATGAGGATCCGGCAACGGTGGGAATCCACATCGACACGCGGGCGTGAATCGCCCGCAGGGGGACCTGCATGACCACGATCCAGCAACGAACGGCGGACAGCGCCGCCGTCGTCGCGGGGGCGGTGCGTAGGCTGCCCGCTCTGCCGGCGACGGTTTCACGGCTGGTGCAGATGTCGAGCGATCCTGAGGCCACCGCGGCCGACCTCTCCGCGGTCATCGCGCTGGACCCGGCCATGCTGGCGGCGATTCTCAAGCTGGCCAACTCGGCCTATTACGGCTGTTCGCGCACGGTGTCCGATCTGGAGGCGGCCGTCGTCCTGCTCGGTTTCGACACCGTGCGCGACCTGGCGCTCAGCCTGAACGTGATCGCGGCGGTGGAGCCGGCCGGGCCGACCGCCTTTTCCACGAGAGATTTCTGGAAGCACTCCTTCACGGCCGGCTGCCTGGCCCGCGGGCTCTGCCGCCGCCTGTACCGCGTGCTTCCCGGCGAACACTTCGTCGCCGGGTTCCTGCACGACATCGGGCGCCTGGTGATGCAGCAGGCGGACGCCGCGGCCATGCGCAAGGTCGTCGCCGGGGCCACAGCGGGCCGCGACCCGGCGGCCCTGGAACGCGAGCAGTTCGGGTGCGATCACGCCGAGGCCGGCGCCGCGGCCATCCGCCGCTGGAGCCTGCCGGAGCGCATCGCCGTCGCGGTCGGCGCCCATCACGGCGCGGGGCTGGCCGCCGACCCGGCAATGGCCGAGCTGGAACTGGTGCAGATCGTTCATGTCGCCGATCTGCTCGCCAACCGCGCCGGCATGACCTTCACCGCCCGGCGCTCGCGGCAACGGCTCTGCGGCCCGGTCAGGACGGCGCTGGCGCGTCGAGGCATCTGGCTGCGCCGGCCGCAGCTGGCACGCCTGACGGCGCGCGTGATCGCGGATGTCGAGGCGACGGCCCAGGTGCTGGGGCTGGGCAAGCCCGGCCCGGAAGAGGAGTGAAAGCGATGGCGGACTGGCCGTTGGAGAACCTGCTGGCGCAGCGCGGCCCCCTGTTCTGGGGCGCGGCGGTGGCTGCGGCGATGGCGGCGACGGCGCTGCTCGCGGGGCTGGCGCTGATGGCGCGAGCGTTGTTTCGTCGGCGCGGCCGGCCGGCGCCCCGAGCGCCCGCGTTGAGTGCGGCGGCGGCAGCGGCGCGGAAGGCCTATGGCGCGGAGGCGGCCGCAGCGGCCCCGGCGGCCGCGGCGGAGGCGGCCGCGGCGCCGGGAGCGTCGCCGGCGGCGGCGCCTGGACTGGCCCCCTTGCTGCGCCGCCTGCGGCGGGCCGCCGCCGCGCTGGAGGAGCTTGCCGGCGAGGAGGAGGAAAGTCCTTCGCGCCAGGACATTTCGGCTCTAAAGGAGGACCCCGCCGGGGTCGAATATGTCTTCAGAACCGAGGAGCACGGCATCCGCATGGTGTGAGGCCGCCGCGGCGTCGCCGCGGCGCAAGGAGCGCCCGATGACCGAATTGACCGCGCCGTCGCCCAGGTCGACGACGCCTGGCGCTGATCCCGCAGGGGCGCGCGAGGATCTGCGCCAGTTGATCATGACCACCCGCGACCTGCCCGCCATGCCTCACGTGGCGAGCAAGGTGCTCGAGCTGTCGGCGGATCCGAACACCTCGGCGCAGAAGCTGCAGCAGGTCATTGCCGACGATCAGGCGATGGCGGCGCGTCTTCTCAAGATCGCCAACTCGGCGATGTACGCCTGCAGCCGCAAGGTCAAGACGCTGACCGAAGCCATCGTCATGCTCGGCTTCAATTCGATCCGCAGCCTGATCGTCACCAGCGCCGCCCGCAACCTCTATCAGAGCAACAACCAACGCATGGGCCTCAAGGAACGGCTGCTCTGGGAGCATTCCATCGGCACCGCCTGCGCCTGCCGCCTGCTCGTGCGGATGGAGGCGCCGCATCTGGCCGAGGAGGCGTTCCTGGCCGGTCTCATGCACGACATCGGCAAGCTGGTGCTCAACCAGCAGGCGGCCGAGCGCTTCGACGAAATCGTGCAGACGGTGTACAACGAGAATCGCCGCTTCGCGGAAACGGAGCGCGATCTGCTTGGCTTCGACCACGCCGAAGTCGGTGCGATGCTGATCAACAAATGGAAACTGTCGCACATGATGGAGGAGATCATCGCCAACCACCATCGGCCCGAGACCTTCTCCGCCGACAATCCGCTGCTGCTCTACCTCGATCTGGCCAACGAGATGTGCAAGCAGCAGGGCATCGGTTTCGTTCACGACGAGAGCATCGACCTGCTGGCGACCCCCTCCAACAAGATCCTGGGTTTGCGGCAGGAGCAGCTGGACGACGTGCAGGCCGCACTGCGCCGGACTCTCGAAACCGAGATGGAGATATTCGTTTGAGCCGGCAGGGAGGAACCATGCAGGGTGAGGCCGTGCTCGCCGAACAGACCGCTGCCGAATCGCTGCTGCGGGTGATCGACGATCTGCCCACTGTCCCGGAAACGCTGCTGCGCATCTGGGACATCATCGACGATCCGCGCAGCAGCAGCGAATCCCTGGCCGAGGTCGTGCGGCTCGACGTGCCGCTGACGGCCAAGATCGTGCGCCTGGCCAATTCTCCCTACTACACGGGCGGCCGGGAGCGCCGCATCGGCGATGTCAAGAGCGGCATCACGGTGCTCGGCTTCGACACGATCAAGCAGCTGGCGATCTGCCTCTCGGTGGCGACGCATCTCGTGCGCGACCAGGCCAAGCGGCGCAGCCCGCAGCTCTTCCGCGCCCTCTGGAAACACGCGGTCGTCACCGGCGTGATCGCCAAACGCATCGCCCAGGCGGTGGGAGAGGGCAAGCTGGAGGAGCTGTTCACGGCGGGCCTGCTGCATGACCTGGGCAAGTTCGCGCTCGTGGTCAGCCGCCCGGAGCCCTACGCGGCGGTGCTGGAGGCGCGTCGGGAGCAAGGCTGCTCCCTCGTGGAGATGGAACGCTCCCTGCTGGGATTCGATCATGCGCTGGCGGGCAGCGTGCTGGGGCGCGCCTGGCGTTTCCCCCATCTGCTGGCCGAGAGCGCCCGCGCTCACCACAGCGTGGTGGACGAGCCGACCCCGGCCAGCAAGGACGATCGCGACCTCCTGATCGTGGCGCTGGCGGATCGTCTGGCCCACCGCGTGGTGCCGGCCAAGGTGGACACCGGCTTCGATCCCGGGCTGGCGCCGACCGGGCTGCTGATGCTGCGGCTGGGGCTTCCGCCCACGTGGGACGTCGAAGAGACCGCCGCCATCCGGCGGGACCTCGCGCAGGCGCGCGCCTATCTGGACATCCTGTGAGCCCGGCCGCGGCGAAGGGCGATGCCATGCGCGCCGAAGACCAGATCGATCGTGGCTTGCGCGCGGTCGTCGTCGACGACGAGAAGTTCATCAGGGTGCTGATGTCGCGCCTGCTCGGCCGTCTTGGGATCGAGGTGGTCGGCTCCGCCGCGTGCACCGCGGAAGCCGTCGCCCTCTGCGGGCAGCACCGTCCTGATCTGGTCACGCTCGACATCGCCATGCCCGGTGAGGACGGGCTGGAGGCGCTGCGCAGGATCCGCGCGCTGGATCCCTCGATCACCGTGGTCATGAGCACGGCCCTGGCCGACCGCTCCCGCATGGCCGCCGCGGTGCGCGCCGGCGCCGCGGGCTACCTGGTCAAGCCGTTCGACCTGGCCAGCATCCGAACCAAGCTGGCCAGGCTGTTTCCGGCCTGCTGACCGCGGCGGCGGGAGCGCGCCCCGCCAAGTGTCTTGCCCGCCTGCGCTGCGGTCCTTCGTGAATGATCCGCGTTGGCGTTGGCGGTCCGCTCCGCCCGGTGTATCATCCCTTGCGCCGCCGAGAAATGTTGCTGCCTGACGCGATTGTCAGCCTGGCAGGCGGTTGACGCTGGACGCCTCTGCCATGGCAAGTTATGGTCAAGCAAAGTCTTATCCGAACCAGCAAGAGTTCTCGCGGCACAACCACGACACCACCCTGGCAGGAAAGCGACGCCAGGGCCCAAGGCTGCGGCAGGGGAGGTGGCCGTGTCCGATCTGACGCTAGTCCTTCTGGGGCGACGGGACGCGCTCGCGCGCGAGGCGGCCGGCTGGCGACTGCCCGGCGTGACGCTTCTGGCGCGCGAGAGCCCGTCCGAGGCGCTGGCGCTGCTGGCCGACGGACGGGGCGCGATGCTGCTGTTCGACGCGCAGGGCTACGCCCGCGTGCGGCAGGTGGTGCGGAAGTTCCTGTCCCTCAAGGGAGACGCCGATCTGGTCCTGCTGGGGCCGCCCGAGGCCCTGGCGGGTCTGGGAGGAGAGCGTCCGCCGGGGGAGATCATACGCCTGGAGCCGGAGGTGGGCGGCGCAGAGCTGCGCGCCGTGGTGGAGCGGCAGCTGCGGCTGCGCACGGTGCGCAGGCGCAGCGGCATCGCAGGGCGCTCGCGGGCGGTGGCCGAGGTGATCTCGCTCATCGCCCAGGCGGCGCCGCTCGATGTCACCATCCTGGTGCAGGGGGAGAGCGGCACCGGCAAGGAGCTGGTGGCGCGCGCCATCCACGACCATTCGCTGCGGCGGCGCGGGCCGTTCGTCAGCCTCAATTGCGGCGCGATGAGCGAGGGCGTGCTCGAAAGCGAGCTGTTCGGTCATGCGCGCGGGGCGTTCACCGGCGCCGTGGCGCGGCACGAAGGGGTGTTCAAGCGTGCCGACGGCGGGACGCTCTTCCTTGACGAGGTCGGTGAGATGCCGCTGGGCATGCAGACCCGTTTTCTGCGCGCTCTGGAGACGGGCGAGTTCACCCCCGTCGGCGGTTCCGAAACACAGCGCAGCGACCTGCGGCTGGTGGCCGCCAGCAATCGCGACCTGGCGCGCGCCGTCGAAGAGGGACGATTCCGTCAGGATCTCTTCTACCGGCTGCGCGTGGTGGTCATCGCCCTGCCGCCGCTGCGCGACCGGCGGGAAGACATTCCGGTGCTGGCCGAGGCCTTTCTGGGCCAGGAGAACCAGCGGCTCGGCTTGTCGGTCCGCGGCATCGCGCGGCCCGCCATGCAGCGCCTGGAGCAGCACTCCTGGCCCGGCAACGTCCGCGAGCTGCGGAACGTGATCAGCGCCATGGTGGTGATCAAGCAGCGCGGCATGATCGAGCTGGAGGACCTGCCGGCCGAGCTGCGGGCCGGCGGGGAAGCTGGAGGTCAGGCGCGTCTGCCGGTGCCGCTGCCCGCCGATCGGGAGCGCTGGGAGCGCGAGCTGTTGAGCGCCACGCTGCTGGAGTTGCGGCACGACATCAAGGAGATCAAGGCGCTCCTGCAGGTCCGGCTGCCGGCCGCCACCGCCGGACCGCTGCCATTCGGAGGCCAGGTGGTGGAAACCTACGCCGGCGAGTCGGGCTACAGCCCGGTGGCGCCGGAGGGGGGCGAATTGGAAAGGGTGTCGCAGGCCGTGATCGAGGCCGCGTTGAAGGCCTCGGGCGGCAGGCGCCGGCAGGCCGCTCAGCGCCTGGGCATCAGCGAGAGGACGCTGTACCGCAAGATCAAGAAGTACGGTCTCTGAGATCGGTGCGGCAGGCCGGGCTTGGCCGGGCGCCGGGCTTGCCCTATAATGACTCTGACAACACGGCGGCAGCGCCGCGCCGGAGCCGGGACGCCCGGCGGGCCCGCCGCACGCTGGTCTTCCCCCTGGATTGCGAGGCGCTGATGCCGCGAGCCCTAGCTGTGAGTCAGCTGCGCGCCCGAGCGGCGCGTTGTGTCTTCCTGGCGGCGCTGGCCGCCCTCTGTCTGGCGCTGCCGGCGCAGCCGGCGGGCGCCGCCAAGTACGCCGGCGCGTTCATGGAGAACGGCGGCGGCGCGCGCGCGCTGGCCATGGGCGGCGCCTTTACCGCCGTCGCCGACGATCCCTCGACGGTCTTCTGGAACGCCGCCGGTTTGGCCCTCATCCAGCGCCGCCAGCTCATGCTGATGCACGCGGAACGGTTCGGCGACCTGATCGACCGCGATTTCGCCGCGTATGTGCAGCCCGTCGGCTGGTCGCTTCTAGGCGGCGAGGCCGCGGGCTTCGGCGTCGGCCTGATCCGGCTCGGGATCGACGACATCCCCTTCACGGCCCATCTGGAATCCCAGCTCGATGTCAACGGCGACGGCCTGGTCGATGGCACCGAGTTGCTGCGGCTCTACGACCTGCAGGATCAATTCCAGTTCAAGAGCGACCAGGAACTGGCGCTGCTGGTCTCCTACGGCGAGCGCAAGGGGGCCTGGATGTTGGGAGCCACATTCAAGGCGGTGCGCCAGAGCGTCGGAGACTATTCCAGCCTGGGGTTCGGCTTCGATCTGGCGGCGCTGCGGCCGCGGCTGTGGCGCGGGCTGGACGTCGGCATCAAGCTGCAGGACATCACCACCACCTATCTGTCCTGGAGCACCGGCCGCAACGAGGTCATCACACCGGCGCTGGTGCCGGGCGCCGCCTACCGGATCCCGCTGCCGGCCTGGGACGCCGAGGTTCTTGTCGCCGGCAGCGTGGAGACGCGGGTCGACAATCGGCGCACGGCGGACCAATACAACGCAGGCTCCTTCAGCTTCAACACGCATGCCGGCCTGGAGATCGCGCTGCGGCGTCAGGTCTTCCTGCGGGGCGGGTTCGACAGCGGCTGGCGGGCGCGCCATCTGACGGCGGGAGCCGGCTTCCGCGTCTCGCCGCTGACGATCGACTACGCCTACGCCGGCGACACGCTCGACATCGACGAGGTGACCCACCGCATCAGCTTGACGGTCGATTTCTGATCGCGCGGGCGGCGGCGCCTGGGGTCGCGATGCCGCCGGCGCCGCCTCGTCAGCGGCCGTTGGGATAGGCGTGCAAGCGCTGCCCCGGGTGGATGGTCGCGCTCGGCGCGATGCCGTTGGTCTGGCAGAGATGCCGCACGCTGACCCCGAGACGCCGCGCGATGCCGTGGAGCGTGTCGCCCCGGCGCACCCGATAGTCGACCCGCTCGCCGCGCGCCGGTCCGGCGGCGCGCCCGCCGCCTCCCGCCCTGGCGACCTGCATCGTGGCGGCGGCGCCGGCCTGGCCCGTCATCGGGATCACGAGCTGCTGGTTGGGATGGATCGGCCTGTCCTTGCGGATCTTGTTCGCTTCGCAGATGCGGGCGACCGTTGTGCCGTAGCGGGCGGCGATGCCGCTCAGCGTTTCGCCCCGCCGGACGCTGTGATGAAGCCAGGCCAGCCGCTTGTCCGCGGGGATGCGCGCGAGCTCGGCCACGGTGCGGGACGCGCGTCCCGGAGGCACGCGCAGCGTGTAGCCGCTGCGGTCGGGCGGGGTGACGCCGTGCAGCAGCGCCGGGTTCAGGGCGCGGAGCTGCTCGCGCGTGACGCCGGCGCAACGCGCCAGCACGTCCAGGTCCGTGGGGGTGTCGACCGGCAGCTCCTCGAAGCGCAGGGGCGCGGGCCGAGGCTTGCTGAAGCCGTAGCCTTCCGGGTCGCTGCAGACGCGGTGGGCGGCGATGAACTTCGGGATGTGGTTGACGGTCTGGTTCGGCAAGGGCAGCCGCCAGAAATCGCGATGACCGGCCCGCTGGATCGCCCTTTCGACACGCCCCTCGCCCGCATTGTAGGCTGCCAACACCAGGGCCCAATCGCCGAACTGCTTGTACAGCTGGCTGAGATAGGTAGCGGCGGCGGTGGTCGAGCGCTCCACGTCGCGTCGATCGTCGACCCAATAGTCCTTGCGCAACTGGAAGTGGCGCGCGGTGCCGGGCATGAATTGCCAGTAGCCGAGCGCGCCAACGTTCGACAGCGCGGTCGGGCTGAGCCCGCTCTCGATGATTGCCAGGTGGATGAGCTCCGCCGGCAGGCCGGCCGTCGTCAGGCGCGCCGTGAGCAGCGAATCGAGCTCGGCCTTGCGCTCCAGCCAGGAGGCGAAACGCCCGCGGCCGGGCCCGCAGAAATAGGAGATCCATTCGTCGACCAAAGGGTGCTGGACATCGAGCAAATGATGCTCGATGGCGCGGCGTTCCTCCACCGTGATCGTGGCCAGCGAATCCGGCAGCGAAAGGCCCTTGAGGCCGTCGTAGTAGGTCATCAGCAGGCTGTCATTGGGCGCCTCGCCGCCCAGAATCAGGCGCTCCTCGGACAGCAGGCCCGCCAGCAGCACGACGCGGCGCTCCAGGCTGCGCCGGTACGCCAGGTTCAGGCTGTCGGCGCCCGCCGCGGGCGGGGAGGCGACCTTCTCCTTCAGCACGAACAGCAGATCCTCGGCCGGGCCGAAGAAGCGCTGCGCCGTGAAGTGAACGGCCTGCCGATACAGCTCCTCGAGCTCCTGCACCTCCGGGTTGGCGGCCAGCCAATCCATCCGCTCCTGGGGCGGCAGCACGGCGGCCATGCTGTCCAGCCAGGTCTCCACCAGGACGGCGGGCGAAGGTTCTGGGCCGTCCTCGGGCAACGGGCGCCCGGCGTCCCGCCATGGCAAAGTGGCGCATCCCGAGAGGATCAAGGCGACGGCCATCGGCAGCAGCAGGCCCGCAGCGCGCCGCTGGAGGAGATTCCGGGGGCACAGGTGGTGAGGGGGGCGGTCAAGGATCATGCGAGCTGAAGCCTCCATGCCAGCGAGGCGCGGTTCCTGAGTGCCGGGCCGTCATGGCATCAGCATCGGCCGCCCTGAGGACCCGCATAAGTGATTTGAGGCAGTGTGCGCCGCATTGTCAGCGGCCTTACGATATGTCATAATTAACCAACCCAGCAATAAAGCCGGGACGCCGGGCCCCGGTCAAGCGGAATCCGGCAAAACGGGGATCGAGCGCCCGGAGGATCGACGAAGCCATCATGACCGATTCCCTCCGCAACCTCTTGTCATCGTTGCCGCTCGACACGGTCGGGCCGTCGCTGCGCCGCGCCGTGCGGCTGGCGCTGCTGTCGGGCGACCCACTGCGATTGCGTCGCGCGGGACGGTTGGTGGCAGGGGAATTGCGGCGTCAGGGGCTGTTGTTGCGCGTGGAGAGCGCGGGGCGCCTGGCGCCCGCGGGTGCGTTGCACATGCTGCGGGGAGCGACCGAGCCTCTGGACTTGTCACCCCTGGAGGGGGCGGAGCCGCCCGCGTCTTCCGGGCTGGCGGCTCTGGGCGTTGCCGGGGGCGAAGCGTCGGCCGACCCGGCGGCGTGCCGCCGGTTGCTCGATGCCATGGAGAAGGCGCAGGCGCTGCGGGTGGGCGATCCCAGCAGCCATCAGCGCGAGATCATCCTGGACGGCATCATCGACCTGCTGAGGCAGGCGTTGCCGGGCCTGCGGCTGTTCATCGAACTCCACGACGACGGCGGGCCCGCCCAGCCGGGGCGGCATGTGGATGTGCTGGCGCGCGGCGCCCCGCGACCGCTCTGGGCGGCTGCAAGATCGGACGGCTCAAGCTTCTGGGTCCCCAGCGCAGCGGAATTGACGGCACGCTGCCGCGCGGCGCTGGAGCCAGCGCCGGAATCGGGGGCTTTCGCCGGCGCGGCGGTCGTGCCCTTGGCGTCGCCGGCGCTGGACGGGGAGCCCCAGCGGCGGGAAGCGGGGCTGCTGTACGTGACCCCGCCCGGAGGCTGGACCAGCGACGCTGTGCTGGCGCTGGCGCGGCGGTTGGCGGACTTCGTCGCCGCCCGTTGGCGCCAGCATCTGGACGTGAGTCTGCTGGTGCACACCGACAGCCTGACCGGCGTTCGCAATCGCGCGTGGTTCGAGGCGCAATTCGCGCTCGAGCTGGAGCGCGCGAAGCGGCACGACGCCCCGCTGACGCTGATACTGGCCGACATCGACGACTTCAAACGGGTCAACGACCAGCATGGCCATCCCGCCGGCGATCAGGTCCTGCGCGCCGTGGCGCGCGAACTGCAGGGAGGTCTGCGCCGCATCGACGCCGTCTGCCGTGTCGGCGGCGAGGAGTTCGCGCTGCTGTTGCCCGACACGCCGCCGGACGCCGCGCGCGAGGTCGCGCAACGACTGCTCGAGCGGCTGGACAGCCTGCGCGTGGAAGCGGGGGGACTTCGCCCGCCGCTGCAGGTGACGCTCTCCTTCGGCGCCGCCACCTATCCCGAAGGGGGTGCCGACGCGCCGCAGCTGTACCGCCGGGCCGACGACATGCTGTACCTCTCCAAGCGGGGCGGGCGCGACCGGTGCACCATCTGGAATCCCCGCGGCGATCCCATCACCCTCTTGGCGGCCTCGCGCGCCTCCTGAAGAGCGGCGGTCGCGTTTCCCTTGACGAAGGCCGGCGGGCCCTGCGCCGCAACTGGGCCTTGACGTGGGCTGCCCTGCACCTGCTGGGGCATGCCGGCGGCAGCTGGCTGGCGGCGCGGGAGCCGCCACCGAGAACCCCGCGGCGGCCGCCGCCGGCTGCGGCGGCCCGCCTGGCGGCGCTGGCGCCGGCCGCGCTGGCGTTGGGCGGGCACCCGCTGCTGGACGTCGCGGTCTGGACGGCGGTCGCGGGCTGGGCGGGCGCGTGGGGATGGCTGGAGACGACCTCCCGGCGCAGCCGCCCCGCGACTGCCGCGCCCGATCCATGGTCGCCCAGCCGCCGGGTGCGCTGGCGAGCCGCCGCTGTCCTGCGCGTCACCGGCTGGCCACGCGTTTCCGGGCAGGGGGAAAGCGCCCGTTGGAGCGCGCCCGCGGCGCTGCTGGCGATAGGCGGCCTCGTCTCCGACAACGCCGCGCCCGACCCGGCCCCGGGCGATGGGTTGCTCCTACGGGGAGACGGCCCGCCGCCGCGTCCGGGAGAGCGGCTGGCGGGGGTGGTGGCCGCCGGTCCGCCGGCGGGTGCGGCGCACTTCGGCGGTTTCGACATGGCGCGCCATCTGAGCGGGCGCGGGCTGCTCTGGGAAGGGCGGCTGGAAAGCACGGCGGGCGGCCGGCGGGATCCGCCCACCTTCCTGATCGCCCGCCTGGCGGGCGCGCGCGAGGCTCTGACCGCGGGTCTGGCTGCCGGTCTTCCTCCTCGCGAAGCGGGCCTGATGGCGGCGGTGCTGCTCGGGGAGCGCGGCGACGGCGGCCGGCAGCTGCGCGATGCGTTTGCCCGTCTCGGGTTGGCGCATCTGTTCGCCGTCAGCGGCCTGCACGTCGGCATTGTGGTAGGGCTGCTCTTCTTCCTGGCGCGCCCGCTGGCGCCGGGGCCATGGTCCGGCCTGCTCCTCGGCGTCCTCTTCCTGCCGGTCTACGCCGCGCTGACCGGCATGTCGGGCTCGGTGGTGCGCGCCGCCGGGCTGTGTCTGCTCGCGTTGGCCGTGCGCCCTTTGGGCCGGCGCCAGACGCCGCTGCGGATGCTGGGGCTGCTCTTCTGGATCAACTGCCAGGCTGCCCCCTGGACGGTGCTGGACACGGGGACGAGGCTCTCCTACCTCGCGGCAGGCGGCATCGTGGCGACCATGGGCGCCGTGGTGCCGATCTGCCGGGACCTGCCCGGCGCCGCCCGCTGGCTGCTCGGCGGATTGGCGGCCACGGTCGGCGCGCAGTGGGCGACGCTGGCGGAGACCGCTTCGGCCTTCGGCTGGTTGCATCCCCTGGCGGCGCCCCTCAATTTGATCGCGGTGCCGATGTTCGCGGCCGCGGTGTGGCTGGCGGTGTTGGGCCTGGGAGCCGGCGTGGTGGCGCCTTGGTTGGCGCAGGCGCTCCTGGCGGCGTCGTGGCTGGTGCTGCGCGTGTTGGAGGGGGGCGTTTGCGCCGTCGACCATGCCGCGCCGCACGCGCTGGGAATCCCGCCGCTGGGACCGGGGCGGCTGGTTGCGCTGCTGCTGCTGACCGGGGCGGCGACCGCGGCACTGCGCCGGGCTGCCCGGAGCGCGGGTCGTGCCCGGGGAGTCTGGCTGGCGTGCCTGTTGCCGGCGCTGGCCGGGACCGTGGCGATCCTCCCGGCTGGCCGCGGCAGCGGCAGGCACATGGCGGCCTGGCAGATCGCGGTGGGCCAGGGCGATGCCTGCCTGCTGACGTTTCCCGACGGCGCCGCCGTGCTGGTCGACGCCGGACCGCCCGGCCCCGCCGGCGGAGGCGATCCGCCGCTGATGCGTGAACTGGCGCCCTGGCTGCGGCGTGAAGGGATCAGACGAATCGCTGTGGCGACGCTCTCCCACGGACACGACGACCACACCGGGGGCGCGGCGGCGCTGGCGCGCACCGTGCCGGTGGGCGCGTGGTCGGCGGGCGGAGCGGCGGCTGCGCTCGACCTGCCCTGTGCGCCCGGGACGCACGGGCTGCGACTGGCGCGCGGCGACACGCTGCACGCCGACGCCCCTTGGGCCTTGATCTGCGTGCATGCGCCGGGCGAGGGCGCGCGCGGTGAGAACGACCGCTCGCTGGCGCTGGCGCTCTGGCGCGGGCCGCAACCCGTGGCCCTGTGGACGGGGGATCTGGAGCTGGGCGGGGAGTCGGCGCTGCTGGCGGGCGGCGCGCTGCCGGCAGGAGCCGGCCTGCAGGCCTGGAAAGCCGGCCATCACGGCAGCCGCACCTCCGGCGGGCGTGACCTGCTGGCGGCCCATTCTCCCGCGCTCGTGCTGGTGAGCTGCGGCGTCGCCAACCGCCACCGGCACCCCAGCCACGGCCCGTACGTCGTCGGCGGCGACACGCTGCCGGTGGCGCGCACGGACCTCGAGGGCAGCGTCGCGCTGCTCTGGGACGACGAGGGTTCGCTGCGCTGGCGCACGGCGAGCGGGCGCAGCGGACGCGTGCCGCCTCCTCTGCAGCTCCCTGCGGCGCTGCCTTGACACCCCCGGGGACCGCTTCTAATATCCGCCGGTTCCCGCGGACTCGGCGCCGGCCGGGCCTCTCCCTTCGCCCATGCTAGTGAGGTTGATCATGCACGCCTTGCGGAGCACCGTGGAACTGGGCCTGCGGCCGGATCTGACCGGCAAGGTACGCGAGATTTTCCATCTGGGTGAAACGATGCTCATCGTCGCCACCGATCGCGTTTCCGCCTTCGACGTCGTCATGGACGACGTGGTGCCGGGGCGCGGCGTGGTGCTGTCGGTGATGACCAGCGCCTGGCTGTCCCGTTTCCCGGATCTGCCCAACCACCTGCTGACGATGGACCCGGCTGATTTTCCGCCGCCGTTCGCCCGGCATCGCACCGCGTTGGCGGGGCGCAGCATGCTGGTGCGCAAGGCCCAGCGGGTGCCGATCGAATGCGTCGCACGCGGGTACGTGGCCGGCTCCGCCTGGGCTTCGTACCGCGACACCGGTCAGATCTGCGGCCTGAGCCTGCCGCCCGGGCTGCGCCAGGGCCAGCGTTTGCCGGCGCCGGTCTTCACGCCCGCCACCAAGGAGGACAGCGGGCACGACATCAACATCGCCTTCGAGGAGATGGCGGCGCGGGTGGGGGAGGAGACGGCCGCGTCCCTGCGCGACCTGACGCTGCGGATCTATGACGCGGCGCATGAATACGCGGCGTCGCGCGGCGTCCTCGTGGCGGACACGAAACTGGAGTTCGGCTTCATCGACGGGCGGCTGGCGCTGATCGACGAGGTGCTGACGCCCGATTCCAGCCGCTTCTGGCCGGCGGATGACTACCGCCCGGGAAGCGAGCCGCCGAGTTGGGATAAGCAGATCCTGCGCAACCATCTCAGCACGCTCGACTGGAACCGCGAACCGCCGCCGCCGCCGCTGCCCGAGGAGGTGCTGGCGCGCACCGCCGCGCGCTACCGCGAGGTCCTGGAAATCCTCTTTCCCGAGGAGGTCGCGCGGTGGCGGCAACACCTGAGCTGACGCGGCCGCGGCGGGCGCTGCTGAGCTGCACGGACAAATCGGGACTGGCGGACATCGCCACCGTGATGCACTCCTACGGCTACGAGTTCGTAGCCAGCGGCGGCACGGCGCGCATGCTCGCCGACCATGGCATCCGCGTCACTCCCGTCAGCGCCCTGACGGGCTACCCGGAGATCTTCGGCGGCCGGGTCAAGACGCTGCACCCGGCGATCCACGGCGGCATCCTGGCGCCGCGGGAGGAGGATTTCGCCGAGGTCGCCGCTCTGGGCGTCTCGCCGTTGGACGTGGTGTGTGTCAACCTCTACCGCTTCGCGGAGGCGGTGCGCGCCGGCGGCGACGAGGCCGCCATCGTCGAGCAGATCGACATCGGCGGGCCGGCCCTGCTGCGCGCGGCGGCCAAGAATTTCGCGCGCGTGACGGTGCTCAGCTCTCCCGAGGACTACGAGGAGTTCATGTTCGAGCTGCGCAAGCACGACGGCGCGCCGAGTCTGGAGTTCAGGCGGCGCATGGCCGCGGCGGCCTTCGCGCGCGTGGCCGATTACGATCAGGCGATCGCCGCCTGGTTCGGCGGCGATGCCGCACCCATGACGCTGGAGCTGCGCTACGGCGAAAACCCGCACCAGGGCGCGCGGGTCGAGCTGCCACCCGCGGCGCCCGGGACGCCTGCCGCTAGCCATCCCCTGGCAAGCTGCGGTCTGCGCCAGTGGGGCGGCAAGGACCTGTCGTACAACAATCTGGTGGACCTGGTCGCCGCCTTGAAGCTCGTCGGCGACTTCGACGAGGATTGCTGCGCGGTCATCAAGCACACCAATCCCTGCGGCTTCGGGATCGCTCCCACGCCGCGCGCGGCGCTGGAGAGAGCGCTGGCGGTCGATCTGGACGCCGCTTTCGGCGGCGTCTTCGCCTTCGCGGGCGAGGTCGATCCGCCGGCGGCGGAGTTGCTGGCCAGCCGGTTCTTCGAGATTGTGGCCGCGCCCGCTTACACGGGCGAGGCGCTGGCGATGCTGCGCCGCAAGAAGAACGTGCGGGTGCTGACCGTCGACCGCGCGCGCTTCGCGGCGGCAACTCGCGGCCAGAGCCGCGGCTTCGGCGGACTGGTGCTGCGCCAGGACGAGGACGAGGGCTTCCCCGAACTGACGTCGTGGAGCGTGGCGGCGGGGGCGGACCCGGCGCCGCAGGCGCGGGGCGCGCTGACCGCGGCCTGGAGAGTGTGCAAGCACGTCAAGAGCAACGCCGTGGTCATCGGGGACGCCGGGGGACTGCTGGGGGTCGGCGCGGGACAGATGAGCCGAGTCGACGCGGCGCGGCTGGCGGTGCGCAAGGCGCAGGAGCGCGGCTTCGAAATGCAGGGCGCCGTGGCCGCGTCGGACGGCTTCTTCCCCTTCCCGGACGGCCTCGAACTGCTGGCCGACGCCGGGGTGAAGGCCGTGATCGCGCCGGGCGGGTCGATCCGCGACGACGAGGTGTCAGCGGCGGCGCGCGCGCGCGGCGTGACCCTGATCCTGGTCCAACGCCGTCACTTCCGGCACTAGCCGGCGTCGCGGCCTGCAAGGAGGGACCCGCCATGCAGCCCAAGGCGCGCGGGCGTGCGCATCCCTGTCTGGTGGTGCTCGATTTCGGCTCGCAGTACAGCCAACTGATCGCCCGGCGCCTGCGCGAACTCGGCATCTTCAGCGAGCTGCTGCCGTACCACCACGCCGCCGAAGCGCTCGCGCGCGAGGAGTTGCGGGGAATCATCCTGTCGGGCGGGCCGGCCACGGTGACCGCGCCCGGCAGTCCCGACCTCGATCCGGCGGCCTGGACCGCCGGCGTGCCGATGCTGGGCATCTGTTACGGCATGCAGCTGATGTGCGCGCGGCTGGGAGGAGCAGTGGAGGCGGCCGAGGCGCGGGAGTACGGCGCGGCCGAGATCACCGTCGGCGAGCCGACCGCGCTGCTGGCCGGGCTGCCGGCGCGGCAGCGGGTGTGGATGAGCCACGGCGATCGTGTCACGGCCTTGCCCGCGGGCTTCCGGCCTCTGGCGCGCTCGGACGCCATTCCCTACGCGGCGGCGGCCGATCCGCAGCGGCGGCTCTACTGCGTGCAGTTCCACCCGGAGGTGGCGCACACCGAGCACGGGCTGCAGATGCTGGAGCGCTTCGCGCGCGACATCTGCGGCGTCGCCGAGCGCTGGTCGGCAGCCGCCTTCGTCCAGGAGACGGCGGCGGCCATTGCGACCAGGACGGCGGGCGAGCGCGTGCTGTGCGCCGTGTCCGGGGGCGTCGACTCGACGGTGACGGCGACGCTGGTCGATCGCGCAATCGGCGAGCGCCTGCACACCGTGTTCGTCGACAACGGCTTGCTGCGCCAGGGCGAGGCCGACGCCGTGCAGCGCGATCTCGACCGCCACCTGCATCGCCCCGTGCGCCGCGTCGACGCCGGTCCGCGGTTTCTGGCCCGGCTGGCCGGAGTCGTCGACCCGGAGCGCAAGCGGCGGATCATCGGCGCAACCTTCATCGAGGTGTTCGAGGAGGCGGCGCGCGAGGGCGGACCGTTCCGGTTCCTGGCGCAGGGAACGCTGTACCCCGACCGCATCGAATCGCTTTCGGTGGCCGGCCCCTCGAGCACGATCAAGACCCACCACAATGTCGGCGGACTGCCGCAGCGGCTTGGCTTCGAACTGGTGGAGCCGCTGCAGGACCTCTTCAAGGACGAGGTGCGCGCGGTCGGACGGCAGCTGGGCATACCGGAATCGCTGCTGATGCGGCACCCCTTCCCGGGCCCGGGTCTGGCGGTCCGCATCCTGGGCGAGGTGACGCCGGAAAAGGTTCGCCTGCTGCAGGCCGCCGACCATATCTTCATCCAGGAGCTGCGCGCCAGCGGCGAATACGACCGCATCTGGCAGGCGGGCGCGATTCTGCTGCCGGTGCAGGCCGTGGGCGTGATGGGCGATCTGCGCACGTACGAGGCCGTGGCCGCGCTGCGCGCGGTGACCAGCCAGGACGGCATGACCGCTGACTGGGCGCGCGTCCCGGAAGCCGTGCTGGCGCGAGTCAGCAACCGCATCGTCAACGAGGTAGCCGGCATCAACCGGGTGGTCTACGATATCTCCAGCAAGCCGCCCGCGACCATCGAGTGGGAGTAGGAGGCGCCGCGTCCGGCGGCTGGCGCTCCTGGCGGCCGCGGCGTCGCTGTGGTGCGTCGGGTTGCGCGGGGAGACGGCCGGCGGGGATGCCGCCGCCGAGTGGCGCGAATTGTCCGCCCGTCGCGCCGCCAGGCGCGGCGCCGTGCAAGCCGGCGTGGAGAGCGCGCGCCAGCACGGGGGGGCGAGCCGCTTCGGGCTGCTCGTGATTCCGGTCGACTTCGCCGACGCCCGCCTGCCTGCGGACTGGAACGCCGCGGCGCGCCTGGGCCCCCGGCTGTTCCCCTCCTCGCCGCCCGGAGGTCCCATCGGCGACCCGCCGACCCTCGGCGACTATTTCCGCGTCGCCTCGCATGGACGCACCGAACTGGCGATCGTTCTGGCGCCGCTGATCCGCCTGCCGCAACCGCGCCTGTCCTACTCCGACCTGGGCCTGAGCGGTTTTTCGCGCAGCCGGCGTCTGGCGGCCGAAGCTATCGCGGCGGCGCGCGACGCGGGCGTCGCCCTGCGCCTGGCAGACAACGACGGGCCGGACGGCTGCGCGGGCAGCGGCGACGACGACGGCGAGGTGGACGGCGTCCTGATCCTCCATGCGGACCGCGGCGACGAGAACGAACCCCAGGCAGGGGTCATCCAGGCTCTGCAGTACTATCTGGACGAGCCGGTGCTGGATGGCGGGGTCGCGGCGCGCCTCTACGCCACGGCCAGCCTGCACAGCGGTCTGGGGATCTGGGCGCACGAAACTGCCCACCTTCTGGGGTTGGAGGACCGCTACGACCCCTTTCTGCCCTCGGGCGGCAGCGAGCTGGCGGGCCGCGGCGGCCTCGGCATCTTCAGCCTGATGGCGGCCGGGGCCTTCGGCATCGGCGGAGGGGAGGGGGCGGCGCTGCTGGACGCCTACAGCGCCAGCCTGCTCGGCTGGTGCGATCTGGAACCGCGCCGGGCCAGAGGCGGCGCGCCGGACACGCTGCGCAGCACGGCGGCCACCGGGACCGCCTGGCGAGTCTGGACTCACGGCGCCGGCCAGGACGAGTACTTCATCCTGGAGACGCGTGGCGGCGCCGCAGCCGGGCCGCTGGACGCGGCGCTGCCGGCGGGGCAGCTTCTGGTGCTGCACGTCGATGAGAGCCTGCCGGAACGAGCCCAGTCCTCCTCCGATCCCGCCGCGCGCCACCTGCGCGTGAGGGTCGTGGAGGCGGATGGCGGGGACGAGCTGCGCCGGGGGCTGGACGCGGGTGGGGTCAGCGACCTCTTCCCCGGCCCCCTGGGCCGGGACGCCTGGGGACCAGACACCGAGCCCTCGAGCTCCGGCTACGGGGGCCCCAGCGAGGTGAGCGTCACCGGCATCGCTTCGCTCGGGGAGGCGGTGCGCCTGGTGCTGCAAGACGCGTCCAGCCCAGCTTTCGCCCTGAGCGCCGCATTCTCGGGCGAGAATCCGCAGCGGCTGGTGCTTGCGGCGCAGGAGCGCGGGACCATGCCCGCCTGGCTGGCCGCCGACGTGGTCATCACCGCGGGCGGCGAGCACGGCACGTTCGCCGCCGGCGATTCGCTGGCGCTGGAGCTGACTCGCGAGGCCGGCGGCGCCTGGCGTCCGGCCGCCGATCCCGTCTGGCTGGCCGCGCCGGACCGACCGGCAGGGGCGCGCAGCACGCTGAGGCTTCGCCTGCGTGGCCCGGAAGACTTCGTGCAGCTGCAGCGGCTGGAATGGCTCTGGCGGGACGACCCGGACGCGCTGGCGTTCGGCGCCGCCTGGCCCGGAGGATGGCGCGTCGAGACGCCGGGCGGTGAGGGCACGACCTGGCACCGCTGGGTCGGCCCGCCGCACCTGGCCGGCGACGGCGACGCGGTGCTTGCCTGCACGGGGAGCGAGCACACGGCGCCCGCCGCCTGGCCGCAGGTGGCCTACCGCAACGGCGCGGATGCCTGGTTGACCACCCCGCCGCTGTCCGGCGGGGCGGCGCTGCGCCTGGTGCATGCGATCGACGGGGAAGTGGCGCGGCCGGGCCTGGCCTGGGACGGCGGTCTGGTGGAATTCGTGCTCGCCGATGGCAGCGTCGTGCCGGCGGAGCCGCTCGAAGGCTACGGGGGACGGATCGAACCGACCGCACGGCAAGCGCTGCACGGCCGCGCTGCGTTCGCCGGTCAGGACGAACCCCCGGCAGAGGGCGGTGCCTGGCGCATCGATCTGTTCGTTCCGCCCGAGGGCGTGCCAGGCGCGACCGTCCGTCTGCGCCTGCGCTTCGCCGCTGACGAGATCAACCGCGGGCGCGGCTGGCTGGTGGCCAAGCTGGACGGGGTCGCGCCGCCGCAGCGCGGCGCCGCCTTTCCGGTCAGCTGGCTCGTCCAGGCCGGCAGCGAACCCGCTCTGGTCTGGGACTGGCCCTGGGAGCGGTCGCTGGGCTTCCGGGTCGAAGCGAGCGGCGATCAGGGCGCCAGGTGGGACGAAGCCTGGAGCGGTGCCGCGCCAGCGCCGGCGGACGGCTGGCCCCATCTGCTGCCATCGGAACAGCTCTCCCTGCCGCCGGTGGCGCCGGGCGATCGCATCCTGTTGCGCGTGACGGCGCTGACCGCCTATGGTCCGGTCGTTTCGCGGCCGGTGGCGGCGACTCCCGTGACGGAGGCCGTCGGATCGGCGCAGCTTGGCGTGCCGTATCCCAATCCCTCCCGCGGTGCCGTGCGGCTGCCCATCGCCGTGGCGGATGGGACGCCGGCCAGCCTCTCCCTGTTCGACGCGCGCGGTCGGCGGCTGGCGGCGTGGCGCCTGGGCGGTGGCCGGCAATGGTTTGACTGGGATGGGCGGGACGGGCAGGGGCGACCGCTGGCGGCGGGCGTCTACCTGCTGCGCCTGGAGGCAGGAGGCGCGAAGGCCGTGCGGAAGGTGGTGCGCCTGAGGTGATGCGATCGCGCATGCGGATGATGGCCGCGCCGGCGCTGCTGACCGTGCTTGGCGCGCTTGCCGCGCCGGCCGAAGCGCCTGCCACGGCCTGGATCGACCCCTTCCTGGAGCGGCTGCGGGTCGGCGAGTTGCGCGAGCCGAGCTCGTTGAGCCTTGTCCAGGGATGGCCGGCGGATCTGTTCGCTCCGGGAGCGCCCGACTCCGGCTGGGCGAGTGCGGTCGCGCCGCTCTTCGCGGGCTCGGCCCGCATGGACGGCGAACTGGACGCCTGGCGGTTCCTGGCGCCGGCGCTGGGCGCCCCCAGCGGCTGGGCGATCTGGTTGGAGACGCGACGGGATCGGGCGCGGGCATTGTTGAACCAGGCGCCGGCGCCGGCGAGCATGCTGCGAGACGCCCGGGGATGGCTCATTAAGGATCTACTTTATAAAAACTCTATATATTATTATCATGCAGGAACTTATGATTCATGCCATGCAGTAGTTTCTGCGATTCTGGACCGCGCCGACGAACTGGGCCTCGGCGCGGAGGAACGTTTTGTCTGGCGGCTGCGCCGGCTCTGTCTGTCGCAGCTGCTCGCTCCGGTCGCTGGCGTGGCCGACGAACAGCCCTGGCGCGAGCTGGAGCAGCTCAACCCCTACGACGGCCAATCTGCATGGGCAATCTGGAGCGCGCGGCGGCGCGCGCTGGGGCTGCCGACGCTCCCCGACGGCTGGCGCGATGTGGATCTGGCGCGCTGGCTGCTGCGCGTGCGCGAGACCTGGTTGACCGAGGAGGACCTGGAGCGCACGGCGCTGCCCGAAGAGGCCCTGGCGGCCCTGGGCGCCGTGGCGCTGCCTGCCGGCGACGCGCTGCGGCGGCACTTCGCGCGCCATCCCGCGCCGCCCGCCGATAGCGCTTTCCAGGATGCGTGGCTGAGCGGCAGGCGACGTCTGGACGAGCGCGCAACCGAGGCGACCGAGAGCTGGGCCGGCGATTCTCGCCTGCGCCCCCTGGCGCGGGCGCGCCTCTGGCGGCGCGCGGCGGAGGATCGGCTGTTGGCCGGCCAGTGGGGGGCGGCTCGTCATGCGCTGCGGCAGGGCTTCCTGCAGGCGGCGGACGCTGAGGGGATGGGGGCGGTGCGCCGGCAGTTGCTGATCCAGGCGCACCAGGGCGCGGTGCGCGCGGCGGCGCTGCGCAACACGGCCCAGGCGGATTCCTTTCTGGCGATGGTTCCGTCGCTGCTCAGCGCGGAGGAGCGAGAGGCCTGGCGCCAACGCACGGCTCCCCTGCGCCGGCGTCTGGCCGGCGAGCCGACGGCGCCGGAAGGCTCGGGCAGCAGCCTCGGCCAGGCGGCGCACAAGGTTCGCCATGGGTGGGCGGCGCCGATGGTCGTGGGGCGGACGCCGCCGCCCGCCGCGCTGGACGGGCCCGACTATTCGCAGGCGCTGTGGCGGCTGTGGGCGCGATGGGGGCTGGCGCTGGCCGGGGCGCCGGCTCGGCGCGGCGTGCTCACTGCGCCCGATCGAGCCTACCTCGAGGCGTTGGAGACGATTGCCGCCGAGGTGCCGGCCGGCGCACGGCGCGCCGCGGCCTGCGCGGCGGCCGGCCGCTGGCTGGGACAGGACGTTCTCGGCGAGCGGCTGCTCGACTGGGCGCTCGAGCTGGATCTGGCGAGGGTGGCCGACGGCGGGTGGTCGGCGGGGCCGTCGCCCATCCCGGAGCTGCCCTTCTCGCGCCACCGTGCGCCCTGGCTGGCGCGCCACGCCGCGCTGGCCGCCTGCCTTGCCGGAGGCGATGCGCGCGGACAGATCGCGCTCGCCGTCCATCTGCCGGCGGCGGGGCTGCGGGAGGAAGAGCGGCTGCTCTTCCTCTACCCCTTGCCCACGGGCCCCCTGGCCGAGGCGGTCTCGGCTGCGCCGGTGGAGCCGGCGCTCATGCTCGCCATCGCACGCAACGAGTCGCTTTTCGAGCCGGCGATCCGATCCTGGGCCGGCGCTCTGGGGTGGGCTCAGGTCATGCCGCTGCACTGGCCGCAGCGGGGTTTCGTCGGGGGCCAGCCGCTCTGGCGGCGCGCGCCGGCTTCCCTGGCGCGCGGCGCGCGGCTGCTGGCGGAGGAGAGCCGGCGGCACGGCGGCGACGCCTACCTCGCGACGGCCGCCTACAACGCCGGCTCCACGGCCGTGGAGCGCTGGATCTCCCAGCTGGGAGGGCGCCGCGACGCCGATCTGTTCCTGGCCTGGATCGGCTACGGCGAAACGCGCGAGTACGTGGAAAAGGTGTTGATCGACAGGGAGATTTACGGTTCGATACTGGCCGGCAGTTTTTTGGCCGCGCCTTGACGCTTTTTGCCCCCCGTAGGGCAGCAGGAGCCATTTTTTGCAAGCACGGCACTCAAGGCTCCCTCATCTGGCGCGACGGGCCGCGCCCGGGCCCGATCCGCAGCCGCGCCGCCAGCCGCCGTCGGCGCGCGGCGCAGCTAAGCCGCCCCCCCCCGCAGGGCCGCGGCCCCACGCCTCCTGGCGCGAAGAGCTGGAGTGGGATCGCAAGGGGATCCATCTGAGCTCTACCTTGTTGGCGCTCTGGACTTTCTACATGTCGGAGCCCCTGGCGTCGATTGGCCTGGCGATTGCAACCATCTTCGTGCTGGCCGTGGACTGGGCCCGCCTGGGCTCGCGCCGGTGGGCTCTCTGGGTCTACCGCAAGTTTCGCTTCGTTTTCCGGCGGGACGAGCGGCACACCCTTTCCGGCGCCTCGGTGATGATGCTGGGGGTCACGCTGACCTCCGCCATCTTTCCCGCCGGCCCCGCCACGGCGGGCATCCTGTGCCTGGCCTGGGGCGACTCCGCCGCGGCGTTGATCGGGCAGGCGCACGAACGCTGGCGTCAGGGACGCCGGCTGGCGGGTTCCGCGGGGGCGCGAGCGCCGGTGGTGCACAAGCGGCGCCGCAAGACCTTGGCAGGGACGCTCGGCTGCCTCGTGGTCTCGATGGCGATGATCGGGCTGGCCATGGGGCCGCGGCCGGTGTTGATCGTCAGCGGTGGACTGGCCGCCGCCCTGATGGAGCGGTGGACGCCGGGGCGCTGGGACAACCTGACCATGCCGCTGGCCACGGCCGGCATCATCCACTACGTCATGAGCTGGCTGGGGTAGCGCCGCCCCCGGCCGGCGGCCGAGGGAGACGGTGATGTTCCTCCAGCGACTGCTGCGCTTCCTGCCCGCAGGCGTCTACGGCGAGGCGCTCGCCTGCCAGAACCGCGGCGAGTACTCGGCGGCCTGCGAACGTTGGCGACGATACCTCGCCCAGCCGGGCGGCCGCGAGCGGGAAAGGGCCGCTTTCTACCTTTGCGAGGCGTGCATCCAGCTTGGCGATGGGCACGCGGCCGCCGGCGAGGCCGAGGCCGCGATCGCCTGCTATCGCGAGGCGCTCGGCCTGCAGAATGGGTATGCCGACGTTCACAACAAGCTGGGCGAGATGCTGTGGCGCCTGGGCCGGCGCGAGGAGGCGGCGTCCGCCTTCCGCGCTGCGCTGGCGCGCAACGAGCGCTTCTTCCGTGCTCGGCTCAATCTGATCCGCCTGCTGGCGGAGGGGGAGGACGCCGGCGCGGCGGTCGCCGGACTGCTCGACCTGCAGCGGGTCTGCCCGCCGCAAATGCGGGAGAAGGCGGCCGAGCTGGCGCGGCGTTGCCATAACGCCGACCGCGAGACGCTGCAGGCTGCGCTGTCGGAGCTGACGGCGGCGCAACCCAACGAGCTCGAGCTGCGCAAGGCGCAGGCGCTCGCCGCCATCCAGCGCAACGACAACGGCTGGGCGGTATCCATCCTTGCTGACCTGATCGCGCGGCACGGCGATTACGCCGACCTGCATCACATGCTGGGACTGGCCTACGGCAACGCCGGCCTCGTTGACGACGCGATCCTGGAGTTCGAGCGCGCGCTGGAGCTCAACCCCCGCTTCGTGAAGGCGCGCATCAACCTCGGCGTGTCCCTGCTCGAACGCGGCGACACGGAAGCGGCCCTGGCGCAGCTCAGGCAAGCGGAGGATGCGGAGCCGACCAACCCCCTGGTGCTCAACGCCCTGCGCGAGCTGGCGGCGCTCAGGGAGGTGTGAGCGTGAGCGACCTGACCCATTACCAGGTCCTGCAGCTCCATCCGACCGCCAACGCGGAGGCGATCCGCAACGCCTACTTCCGCCTGGCCAAGCTCTATCATCCGGATCTGAAGCACCACCAGCAGAAGCCCGAGGACACGGAGAAGTTCATCGAGATCAACCGGGCCTACACCGTGCTGTCGAATCCCGAGAAGAGGCAGCTCTACGATCTGGAGCTGCGCAGCCGCGAGCAGGTCCAGGAGGCGGCGCCGCCCCCCGAGCCGGCTGCGGCGACCGCCCGCGCCGAGAACGGCGCGACCGCCTGGAGCACGCAGCGCGAGGCGGGCCGCGCCTACTTCAAGGCCGAGCAGCTGGTGGAGGAGGAACGGTTCCAGGATGCCGCGCGCCTGCTGCTCGCGCTCGTGCGGATGGAAAAGAACAACGCCTCGTTCCTATCCCTGGCGGGTTATGCGCTGGCGCAGACAGGGGACAGCCTGCACACGGCGCGCGATCTCTGCCGCCGCGCGATCGAAATCGAACCTTTTGACGCCAAGCATCACGCGCGCCTGGCGGCGGTCTACGCCGCCGCCGGCCTGGAGGCCCTGGCCCGCCGCCACTGCGAGGAAGCGCTCAAGATCGATCCCGCCGAAGCTCTGGCGCGCCGCCATCTCTCCCGGCAGCGCCCCGCGGGCAAGCGGGGGCTGCTGGGATCGCTCAAGCAGCTGATCTCCCGTTGACACCCCCAGGGCGCTCGCCTACCTTCTAGACGCGGAGCCGGCAGCCACGCCGGCTCCACCTCCCTGGACAAGGGTCTCGTCCGCCCGCCGGAGAGACCCGTTTTTGCGAGCGCGAGGAGGCCGGGCATGTCCCCAGGCCTGACCGGATTCCTGGAAGGGCTCTTCGGCCGGAAATCACACCGCGACTTCACCCGCCTGGCGCCGCTGCTGGCCCGTATCAAGGACCACCGCGCGGGCCTGCGCGAGTTGTCCGACGAGCAGCTGCGCGGCCTGACCGAGCGGTTCCGCTCCCGCCTGCAGGAGGGCGAATCGACGGACGACCTGCTGCCCGAGGCCTACGCGGTGGTGTGGGAGGCATGCCGCCGTCTGGCCGAGCGGCGCGCCGCCTGGCTGGTCTGGGACCGCGAGATGGTCTGGGACATGGTGCCGTACGACGTCCAGATCGCCGGCGCGATCGTTCTGCACCAGGGCCGCATCACGGAGATGGCGACGGGCGAGGGCAAGACCCTGGTGGCGGTCATGCCGCTCTACCTCAATGCGCTGGCCGGCCGTGGCGCGCACCTGGTCACGGTCAACGATTACCTGGCGCGGCGCGACGCGGAATGGATGGGCGGCGTGCTGCGTTTCCTCGGCCTGACCGTCGGCTACATCGTCACCGAGATGACGCCCGCGCAGCGCCGCGACGCCTACCACTGCGACGTGACCTACGGCACCAACAACGAGTTCGGCTTCGACTACCTGCGCGACAACATGGCCATCCACAAGGATCAGCTGGTGCAGCGCGGCTTTCACTACGCGATCGTGGACGAGGTCGACTCGGTGTTGATCGACGAAGCGCGCACGCCGTTGATCATCAGCGGGCCGGTCGACAAGTCGACGCACCGCTTCGAGGAGCTGCGCCCGCGCGTCGACCGGCTCGTGCGCCAGCAGATGCGCCTGGTCAACGAATGGGTGGCGGACGTGGAGCGGCGGCTGCGCCCCGCGCTGGCGGCCGACGGCGAGGAAGAGATCGCCGACGCGTCCATCGATCCGGACACCGCCCTGAAGCTGCTGCGCATCAGCCGCGGCGCACCAAAGCACAAGCGCTTCCGCCGCCTGGCGCAGATCGCCGGCGTGCTCGAGGCCATGCAGCGGACCGAGGCCGCCTACATGCGCGACAAGGCCATGTGGGAGGCCGACGCCGACCTGTACTACGTGGTGGAGGAGAAGCACCACACGGTCGATCTGACGGAGAAGGGGCGCGAGGCGCTGGCGCAGGACGAGCCGGATTTCTTCGTGCTGCCGGATCTGGCGCACCTCGTCGGCGAGATCCAGAACGACGGCGAGCTGTCGCTGGAGGAGCAGGCGCGGCGCCTGGAGGAGGTGGAGCGCGCCTACGCCGTCAAGAACGAGCAGATCAGCAACGTCGACCAGCTGCTCAAGGCCTACGCGCTGTACGACCGTGACGACGAGTACGTCGTGCAGGACGGCAAGATCATCATCGTCGACGAGTTCACCGGCCGCCTGATGCCTGGCCGTCGCTTCAGCGAGGGGCTGCACCAGGCACTCGAGGCCAAGGAGGGGGTCAAGGTCGAGCGGGAGACCCAGACGCTGGCGACGGTCACGCTCCAGAACTTCTTCCGCATGTACGAGAAGCTCGCGGGCATGACCGGCACGGCCGAAACCGAGGAGGCCGAGTTCCACTCCATCTACGGGCTGGACGTGGCGGTGATCCCCACCAACGAGCCGGTTCGGCGGATCGATTACGACGATGTCATCTACCGCACCAAGAAGGAGAAGTACAACGCCATCGTCGAGGAAGTGGCGCGGTTGCACGAGAAAGGGCTGCCGGTGCTGGTCGGCACCACCACGGTCGAGGTGAGCGAGCTGCTCAGCCGCCTGCTCGCCCGCCGGGGCATCAACCACAACGTGCTCAACGCCAAGCACCACCAGCACGAGGCCGCGATCGTGGCCGAGGCGGGGCGGCGGGGCGCGGTGACCATCGCCACCAACATGGCGGGGCGCGGCACCGACATCAAGCTGGACCCCGCCGTGATCCATTGCCGCGAGGGCTGCCACATCAAGTGCGACCGTCCGGGCTGCGATCGGGACGGCATCCTGAAGGAGAAGGAGTGCCTGGAGGATGTCCCCTGCGGGCTGCACATCGTCGGCACCGAGCGGCACGAGAGCCGGCGCATCGATCGCCAGCTCCGCGGCCGGGCCGGCCGGCAGGGGGACGCGGGCGCGGCGGTGTTCTTCCTCTCCCTCGAGGACGACCTCATGCGCCTGTTCGGCTCCGACCGGCTGATCAAGGTGATGGACCGGCTCGGCGTGCAGGAGGGCGAGGTCATCACCCACCGCATGGTGACGCGGGCCATCGAGAAGGCGCAGATCCGGGTGGAGAACCAGAACTTCGAGATCCGCAAGCACCTGCTGCAGTACGACGACGTCGTCAACAAGCAGCGGGAGGTGATCTACTCGCTGCGGCGGGAGATCCTGCTGGAGGAAGACGTCTCGGAGGTCATGCGCGGCTACATCGACAGCGCGGTGGAGAAGGCCCTGGCCCGGCACGCCGACGCCGAGCGCGCGCCCGACGACTGGAACATGACGGCGCTGCGCCGCGATATCCTGGGCCTGCTGCTGGCGCCGCTGCCGGTGGCGGAGGGCGAACACCTGCAGCTGCCCTACGCCGAGCTGCAGGACCGGCTGCTGGCGCTGGCGCGCGAGCGCTACGAGGGTAAGGAGCGCCGGCTGACCCCGGAGCTGACGCGGCGGCTGGAGCGTTTCGTGCTGCTGCAGGTGATCGACGAGCACTGGAAGGATCATCTCAACCAGCTCGTGCTGCTGCGCAGCGGCATCGGGTTGCGCTCGTACGGCCAGCGCGATCCGCTGGTCGAATACAAACAGGAAGCCTTCACCATGTTCGAGGCGCTGATGGAGACCATCGAACGCGAGTCGGTCAGCCTGTTCTTCCGCGCCGAACTGGTGGCGCGGCCAGCCCCGCCGCCGCCGCCGCCGGGGCAGCTGCAGGCGCGCAAGGACGAGGTCGGCGCGTTCGGGGGATCCTCCGCCGAGGGCGAGACCGGCGCGCCGCCCCGGCCGGCAGCCGCCGCGGCCAGGGGCGAGCATGCGCCCGGAGGGGGCGGCACGGTGACCCGGGCGACGCCGAAGGTCGGACGCAACGATCCCTGCTGGTGCGGGTCGGGCCTGAAGTTCAAGAAGTGCCATGGGCGCGAGCAGACCTGAGGCGGCGCGGCGGGGCTCGGTTGCGGCGCCGCGGGTCCTGTGGTATACGGTAGCCCACCGCCGGCGGCCCCGGCGGCCGACATGATGGAAACGGTGCGCGAAAGACTCAAGCAACTGCTGATCATCCTGCTCGAGGCCATCGAGGCGGGAGGCGGCTCCGTGCGGGTGGACAAGCTGCGCTTCCAGGCCGGGCTCGCCGCCGCGGGCTATGATGAGGAGGAGATCGCCGGCTTGCTGGACTGGTTCGAGGACCAGTGGCTGTCGGCGGCGCGCGAGGACGCGCGCGCGCTGGCGGGCGACCAGACGCGGGGCGGCGCGCTGCGCGGCTTCGAGCCGGCGGAGCGCGAGGTGCTGACCCCGGAAGCCTTCGGCTATCTGCTGGGCCTGCGGCAGCAGGGCCGTCTGAGCGCCGCGCAGATGGAATCGGTCATCCATTATGCCTCGCTGGTCTCGGTGGCGCCCCTGAACCGCCGCGACGCGGACCGTTTGCTCGACCAGCTCTTCTTTTCTTTCCCCGGCCGGGACGCGGGGGCCGCCCCGAACGGTCGGACAACCTACCATTGACCGGGCGCGAGAGCGCCGGTGGCAGGCGCCGCGCGCGGGAGCGGCGACGCCGCACCGCCCCGCCCGGCGAGAGGCTGGCATGCAGCTGCTGATCGTGGAAAGCCCGGCCAAGGCCAAGACCATCCAGCGTTACTTGGGAAGGGACTTCAACGTCAAGGCTTCGGTGGGGCACGTCATCGACCTGCCCAAGACCAAGTTGGGCGTCGATCTCGAGCGGGATTTTGCGCCCGATTACACCGTCATCCGGGGCAAGGCCAAGGTGCTGCAGGAGCTGCTGGCCGCGGCGCGCAAGAGCGAGCGCGTGCTGCTGGCGACCGACCTGGACCGCGAGGGCGAGGCCATCGCCTGGCATGTGGCCAACCATCTGGCCAAGGCGGGCAAGCCGATCCAGCGCATCGTCTTCAACGAGATCACCAAGGCGGCCATCGCCCGCGCGCTCGAGGAGCCGGGGCAGGTCGACACGCGCAAGGTCAACGCGCAGCAGGCGCGGCGCATTCTCGACCGCTTGGTCGGGTATCTCGTCAGCCCGCAGCTCTGGACGGTGTTCTACAAGGGCCTGTCGGCGGGCCGCGTGCAGACGGTGGCGCTGCGCATCATCTGCGAGCGGGAAGCGGAGATCGAGGCCTTCCGCACCAAGGAGTACTGGAGCGTCCACGCCCGTTTCCGCTCCCCGCGCGGCGATGAGTTCGCCGCCGAGCTCGCGGCCGTGGACGGCCGCAAACCCACTCTGGACGACGGCGAGACGGCGGCGGCGGTGGCCGCACGCGCCCGCGCCGCCGAGTACAAGGTGGCGGAGGTGGCGCGCAAGGAGCGCCGGCGCTCTCCCAAGCCCCCGTTCATCACCAGCACCCTGCAGCAGGAGGCGGCGCGGCGCCTGGGGTTCTCCGCCAAGAAGACCATGACCCTGGCACAGGCGCTCTACGAGGGTCTCGAGCTGGGTGCGGAAGGGCCGGTCGGCCTGATCACCTACATGCGCACCGATTCCGTGCGCCTGAGCGACGAGGCGCGGGCGCAGGCGCAGGCGGTGATCGGCGAGCGCTTCGGCGCGGCCTACGCGGTGCACGGCGGGCGCGTCTACCGCAGCGCCAAGCAAGCGCAGGACGCGCACGAGGCCATCCGCCCCACCTCGTTCGCGCGCGCGCCCGAAACAGTGGCCGGTCTGCTGCCGCGCGATCACGCGCGTCTCTACGAGCTGATCTGGCGCCGGGCGATGGCGAGCCAGCTGCCCGACGCGCGCTTCGACCAGACGACCGTCAGCGTGCTGGGCGTGGACGCCGGAACCCTCGACTCGCTGGCGGAGGAGGGGAGCGAGCGCGGCCTGCGCTTCCGTGCCAGCGGTTCGGTCGTTCTTTTCCCCGGCTTTCTGGCGGCGTTGCCGGAGCCCGATGATGAGAACGGGGGCCTGTTGCCGGAGCTCGCCGCCGGCGAACCGCTGGCGCTGGCGCAGCTCGAGCCGAAGCAGCATTTCACGCAGCCGCCGGCGCGCTATCGCGACGCCTCCCTGGTCAAGGAGCTTGAGGCCCGCGGCATCGGGCGGCCCAGCACGTACGCGGCCATCATCTCGACCTTGCTCGAGCGGGGCTATGCCGACCGCGACCAGAAGCAGTTCGTGCCGACGCGGCTGGGGCGCGAGGTGTGGCAGGTGCTGGGCGAGGCGCTGCCCCACCTGTTCGCGGTGGAATTCACGGCCTCGATGGAGGACGAGCTCGACCGGATCGAAGCGGGCGAGCTGCCGTGGCAGCGCGTCGTGCGCGATTTCTACGTGCCGTTCCGCGCCGAACTCGACCAGCTGGAGCGCCGGCGCGACCAGCTGCGGCGTTCCCTGATGGCCCAGAGCGACATCCCCTGTCCCAAGTGCCAGCGCCTGCTGGTGGAGAAGTGGGGCAGCAACGGCAAGTTCCTGGCCTGTCCCGGCTACCCGGACTGCCGCTATTCGCAGCCGCTGCCGGCCGACCTCGTGCGGCTGGATACCCCTTGCCCGCTCTGCGGGAGCGAACTGCAGGTGCGCAACGGGCGTTTCGGCGCGTTCGTCGCCTGCACCGCCTACCCCGACTGCAAGCACACCCAGCCGGTCACCCTCGGGGTCGCCTGCCCGCGTCCCGGTTGCGGTGGACAGCTGGCCGAGAGGCGCAGCAAGCGCGGCAAGGTGTTCTACGGCTGCACCCGCTATCCGGAGTGCGACTACGTTTCCTGGCACAAGCCCGTCGACCGGCCCTGCGACGCCTGCGGGCATCCCTTCCTGGTGCAGAAGTACAGCCAGGCCAAGGGCCGCCACCTGGTGTGTCCGGCCTGCAAGACGGAAGCGCTGGACTAGGTGACGGCATGACCGCGCCCGACCAGCCGGTGCACGTCGTCGGCGGTGGACTGGCGGGCTGCGAGGCCGCGCTGCAGCTGGCGCGCTGCGGCCTGCCGGTGGTCTTGCACGAGATGCGCCCCGGCCGCACCACGCCGGCCCACCGCACCGGCGACCTGGCCGAGATCGTCTGCAGCAACTCGCTCAAGAGCATGGAGATGACCACGGGCGCCGGCCTGCTCAAGGCTGAGCTGGAGCGCCTGGGCTGCCGCCTGCTGGCGTGCGCGCGCGCCGCCGCCGTGCCCGCGGGGGCCGCGCTGGCGGTGGATCGGGAGCTCTTCAGCGCGGAAGTGGCGGCGCGGCTGGCCGCGACGCCGCTCGTCTCGGTGGTGCGCGCGGAGGTGACGGAGCTGCCCGTCGCCCCCGGCGCCTCTTGCCTCGTCGCCACCGGACCGCTGACCTCGCCCGCGTTGCGCGCGCAGATCGGCCGTCTGACCGGGGGCGAGGGGCTGCATTTCTTCGACGCGATCGCGCCGACGGTCACCCGCGATTCGCTGGACCATAGCCGGTTGTTCCGCGCCGCGCGCTACGGCAAGGGTGAGGCGGACTACCTGAACGCGCCGCTGGACGAGGCCGCTTACCGCGCCTTCCACGCCGCCCTGGTGTCGGCGCAGCGCGCGCAGGTCAACGCGTTCGAACGCGGCGAACTGTTCGCCGGCTGCCAGCCGCTGGAGGAGATCGCCGCCTCGGGGCCCGATTCCCTGGCTTTCGGTCCGCTGCGGCCGGTCGGGCTGCGCGATCCGCGCACGGGCCGCCGGCCCCACGCCGTGGTGCAGCTCAGGCAGGAGAACCGCGCCGGCACCCTCTACGGCCTGGTCGGTTTCCAGACGCGGCTGAAGTGGGGGGAGCAGCAGCGGGTCTTCCGCATGATCCCCGGCCTGGAGGCGGCCGAGTTCGTGCGGTTCGGCCAGCTGCACCGCAATTTCTACCTCGACACGCCGCGCGTCCTGGACGCCGGCTTCGGCGCGAGAACGACTCCCCTGGTGCGCTTCGCCGGACAGATCACGGGGGTCGAGGGATACGTGGAGTCGATCGCTTCCGGCCTGGTCAGCGCCTGGCTCCTGGCGGCCGAGAGGCGCGGCCTGGCGCTGCCCCCCTGGCCAGACGAGAGCATGATCGGCGCGCTTCTCTTCGGCTTCCTGCTGGATGCCACCAGCCCCCGCCTGTCGCCCATGAACGCCAATTTCGGCCTGTTGCCGGCGCCGGCCGTCGCGGTGCGGCGCCGGCACGAGCGGAAGCTCGCGCTGGCGCAGCGGGCGCTGGAGGCGACCGAGCGGCTGCTGGCGTCGCCGCCGGTGGCCGCCTTGCTTGCCCCGCCACCGGGTGGATGATACATTCGGGCCCCGCGGCTCGCCGCGCCGGGCCGCGCGTAGGAGCGCGGCCGGGCCGGGGCGGCGACGGGCGATGCCATGCCGGATGACCGCCTGCAGCCGTTTCTCACGCATCTCGCGCTCGAACTCGGCGCCAGCCCGCGCACGGTGGAGGCCTACGGACGCGACGCGGCCGCCTTCCTGGCCGATGCGGACGCGGCCGGCCTGCCGCGGGGCGCCGACTGGGGCTGCGCCGCGGAGCAGAGGAATCTGCTGCGCGGCCACCTGGCGCGGCTGCGCGGCGCGGGCGCCAGCCGGGCCACGGTGGCGCGGCGTCTGGCGGGCATCCGCGCCTATTTCCGCTTCCTGCGCCTGACCGGAGCGGCGGCCGAGGCGCCGGCGCTGCTCTCCCAGGGGACGGCCGGCCGCCAGCGCAAGCTGCCGCGCGATCTTGACGAAGGGCACCTGGCGGCCGTGCTCGATCTGCCCGACCCGCGCACCGCGATCGGCCGCCGCGACCGCGCGCTGCTCGAACTGCTCTACGGTCTGGGGCTGCGGCTGGCCGAGGTGGTGGCGCTCGACCTGCGCCATCTGGACCTGCCGGATGAGCGCGTGCGCGTCCTGGGCAAGGGCGGGCGCGAGCGCATCGTGCCGCTGCTGGGCCGCCCCGCGGAGGCGCTGGCGGCCTACCTGGAGCGGCGTCTGCCGGCGGCGGCCTGGCTGGAGCTGCGCGAGGGCGCGCTGCGGCCCCAGCACGCGGGCTGGCCCCTGCTGACGGGGCGCGGGCAGGCGCGCATATCCCGGCGCACGGTGCAGGCGCGGGTGGCCCACTACGCCGTGCGTCTGGCCGGCTTGACCGGCGTCTCGCCGCACACGCTGCGGCATTCGTTCGCCACGCACCTGCTCGACGGAGGCGCGGGCATCCGCATCGTGCAGGAACTGCTCGGCCACGCTCATCTGGGCACGACCCAGATCTACACCCACCTCTCGCGCGAACAGTTGCGCGAGGTCTTCCGCCGCGCCCACCCCAGGGCGCGGTGAAACGGGCGCGGACCGCGGCCGCGTCGGGAGGCGGACCATGATCTGGCGGGCGACCACGGTGCTGGCGGTGCGCCGCCCCGATGGCTGCGCCATCGGCAGCGACGGCCAGGTGACACTGGGGGCGGCGGTCGTCAAGCAGAGCGCGGTGAAGGTGCGGCGCCTGCACGACGGCCGCGTGCTGGCCGGTTTCGCCGGCGGCGCGGCCGACGCCCTGAGCCTGTTCGAGAAGTTCGAGGGGCACCTGGAGCGGGCGCAGGGGCGCCTGGCCCGCGCGGCGGTCGAACTGGCCCGCGAATGGCGCGGCGACCGCGTGCTGCGCCGGCTGGAGGCGATGCTGCTGGCGCTCGACCGCGAGCGCATCATCCTGATCGGCGGCAACGGCGACGTCATCGAGGCCGACGACGACGCGGCGGCCATCGGGGCCGGCAGCGGCTACGCGCTGGCGGCGGCCCGCGCGCTCTGCGCCCACAGCCTGTTGCCGGCGGCCACGATCTGCGCCGAGGCGCTGCGCCTGGCGGGCGAGATCTGCATCTACACCAACACGCGGATCACCGTGCTGAGCCTGCCCGAGGAAGGAGGGGGGGAGGATGCGCCTGGCGGGCGAGTCTGAGACGGGGGGCTGGACCTGCCGCGCGATCGTGGCGCAGCTGGACCGTTACGTGATCGGCCAGGGTCGGGCCAAACGCGCCATGGCCATCGCTCTGCGCAACCGCTGGCGCCGCCTGCGCCTGCCGCCGGCGCTGCGCGCCGAAGTGTCGCCCAACAACATCATCATGATCGGACCGACCGGCGTGGGCAAGACCGAGATCGCGCGGCGGCTGTCGCTGATCGCCGGCTACCCCTTCCTGAAGGTCGAGGCGACGAAGTTCACGGAAAAGGGGTATGTCGGGCGTGACGTCGAGACCATGGTGCGCGACCTGGTCGAGGTGGCTCTGGCGCTGGTGCGCAGACGGCGCGAGGAGGCGTTGGGCGACGAGCTGACGCGCGCGGTGGAAGAGCGCCTGATCGACGCCCTCTTCCCGCCGCTGGCCGCGGGGGACCCGGAGCGGGCGGAGCGCCTGGCGCGCACGCGTGAGAAGATACGCCAGCAGCTGCGCGAAGGGGTCCTGGACGACCGCCAGGTGACCATCGCCATCGAGCAGACGCGGGCGCCGCTGGCCAACATCTTCGCGGCCGCCGGCGAGGAGTTCGAGAGGGGACTGGCCGACAGCCTCAAACAGCTCTTCCCGCGCGAGCGGCGCGAACGGGTGATGGCGGTCGCCGAGGCGAGGCGGCTGCTGCGCGACCAGGAGTTGGAGCGGCGGCTCGATGCCGAGCAGGCGGCGCAGGAAGCGGTGGCGCTGGCCGAGCAGGGCGGCATCATCTTCCTGGACGAGATCGACAAGATCGCCAGCCGCGGCGAACGGGGCGCCGGGCCGGACGTCAGCCGCGAGGGCGTGCAGCGGGATCTGCTGCCGATCGTCGAGGGGGCGACCGTGACCACCCGGTACGGCCCGGTGCGGACCGACCATGTGCTGTTCATCGCCGCGGGCGCCTTCCACATGAGCAAGCCCAGCGATCTGATCCCCGAGCTGCAGGGGCGATTCCCCATCCGGGTGGAGCTCGATCCGCTGGGCGAGGATGACTTCGCGCGCATTCTGACGGAGACCGACAATTCGCTGCTCAAGCAGTACCGGGCGCTGCTGGAGGTGGACGGCTGCCGCGTCGAATTCGAGCCGGGCGCCGTGGCGGAGCTGGCGGCGCTGGCGGCCGAGCTGAACCGCCGCCTGGAGAACATCGGCGCGCGCCGGCTGCAGACGGTGATGGCGCAGCTGTTGGACGAGCTGCTGTTCGAGGCGACGGGGGAAAGCGCGCGGGCGGTGACGATCGACCGCGACTTCGTGCGGGCGCGGCTGGGCGACATCGTGCGCGACGAGGATTTGAGCCGGTACATTCTGTGAGGAGCCCCGGCGCCGCGGCAGCACCGCGGGCGGGGCAGGCCACGATCTGGAGGAGGCGGCATGTCACTGGGCAAGCAGAAGGATTTCCTTTCCATCGAACACCACGACGCGGCGCAGCTGCGCCGGATCCTCGAGCTGGCGCGCGAGCAGAAGCCTCTGGCGCGGCGGCACGCCCTGCCGGCGTCGCATCCGGGGCGGGTGCTGGCCTGCGTCTTCGCCAAACCGAGCCTGCGCACCCGGGTCAGCTTCGAGGTGGCCATCCGACAGCTCGGCGGGAGCTCGCTCTACATCACCGACGCCGAGATCGGCCTGGGCAAGCGGGAGTCCGTGCACGACGTGGCGAAGGTGCTGTCGCGCTTCGTGGACGGCATCATGATCCGCACGTTCGAGCAGCAGGACGTGAACGATCTGGCGCGGCACGCCACGGTGCCGGTCATCAACGGCTTGACCGATCTGCTGCATCCCTGCCAGGTGATGGGCGACATCCTGACCATCGAGGAACACCTGGGCACGATCGAGAACAAGACGGTGGTCATGGTCGGCGACGGCAACAATCTGGCGCACAGCTGGCTCACCGCCGCCATCCGCTTCCCCTTCAATTTCATCCTGGCCTGCCCGCCGGGCTACGAGCCGGACGAGGGCATCATGGCACAGGCCGACGCCGCGGGCGCTTCGTACATGATCACGCACGATCCCCGCGAGGCGGTGGCGGGGGCGCACGTGATCTACGGCGACGTCTGGACGAGCATGGGACAGGAGGCCGAAGGACAGAAGCGGCTGCGCGACTTCGCCGGGTTCCAGATCAACGACGAGCTGCTGGCGGGGGTCGATCCCTCCTGCATCGTGCTGCATTGCCTCCCGGCCCATCGCGGCGAGGAGATCACCGACGCCGTGATGGACGGGCCGCGTTCGGCGGTGTTCGACCAGGCGGAGAATCGCCTGCACGTGCAGCGGGCCATCCTGGCCCTGCTGCTGGAGTAGGCTTGGCGGCGGCCGCGCTGGGGCGGCGCCGGGCGGCGCCGCTGGCCATGGGCCTGGCCCTGGGGCTGAGCCTCGCCTGCGCCTCGATGGAGCCGCCCGGCGGCGGCCCGATCGACCGCACGCCGCCGCGGTTGGCGGCTGCCTGGCCGGAGTCCGCAGCGGTCGGCCTGGGGCGGGTCACGGAGCTGCGCCTGCGCTTCTCCGAGAAGGTGCAGCGCCTTGACGCGGGGCGGTTCGTCGTCCTCTATCCGCCCATCGAGGTGGAGCAGACCCGCTGGCACGGGCGCGCGGAGGCGACGCTGCGCCTGGCGGAGCCGCTGCCGCCGGACACGGTGATCGTGGTCGAGCTTCCGCCGGGCCTGAAGGACGACCGGCAGGTCGCGACGCGGGCGCCGATGCGCTACCCTCTGGCCACGGCCGCGCGTCTGCCGGATGGCGAGCTGCGCGGCATCGTGCTGCTGGACGGCAAGCCCTTGCCGACCGCTCTGATCGAGCTGCACGCCGTCGCGCCGGAGACGCTGCGCCTTTTCCAGCAGACGCCGCTGCGGCGCGCCTGGAGCGATTCGACAGGCGCGTTCTGCTTCTCCTGGCTGCCCGCGCCCGGGGGCCCCTGGCTGCTGAGGGTGTTCGACGACCGCAACCTCGACCGCCGTCCGGGTCCTGGCGAGGCTCAGCGGGTGATGCCCGACACCGTGCGGCTGGCGGAGGATGCGCCGCGGCGCGACCTGGGCCGGCTGCCAGTCTTCGGGCCGCAAACGCCCGGCGTGCTGGCGGGCGTGGCGGGCGCGACGCCGCCCTGGACGGCACCGCTCTACGGCTGGCTCGAGCGCATCGCCGACGGCGATACCGGGGCGGCGATCGCGCCGCGGACGGAGCGCGATCCGGGACAGCGCCGGCTGCAGCTCGGCGCCCGCGCGACGTGGGACAGGGTGGCCCCCGGGCTGGTGCGTCTTTTCCTGTTCGCCGACCTGGACGGCGACAGCCTTTTCGGCGTCCTGCCCGACACGGCCGGTGGCGCGCCGTGGCTGGAGCCCCACGCCGTGCTCGATTCCCTGTTGATCGAGCCGGGCCTGGAGACCCTCTTTCCGGCGCCGCGCTTCCCTGCTACCTTGCAGCCCTGGCGGGGGCCCTTGCCGGCGTCGCCGGACACCGGGGCCGCCGCCTTGCCCGAGCCGGCGGGTGCGGCCGCCGACACCGCCCGCGGCGGCTGACGGCCGGGGCGGCGGCATCGAGGAGGAGTTGCCCATGGGGCGCGCGCTGCCCTTCCTGAAGATGCACGGCGCCGGCAACGATTTCGTGCTGGTCGACGGGCGCATCTGGCCTCCCGCCGCCCTGACGGCGCCGCGCATCGCCTCCCTGTGCGACCGGCGGCGCGGCATCGGCGCCGACGGCCTGATCGTGGTGGCGCCAGCCGCCGGCGTCGATTTCTCCATGACCTACTTCAACGCCGACGGCGGCGAGGCGGAGATGTGCGGCAACGGCGCCCGCTGCGCCGTGGCGTTCGCGCGGCGGCTGGGCCTGGCCGGGGCGCGGTGCGTGTTCGCCACCCGCTCGGGGCCGGTGGCGGGGGAGGACGCCGGCAGCGAGGTCCGCGTCGCGCTCACCCCGCCGCGCGATCTGCAGCTGGAGGTGCCGCTGGGGGCAGACTCCCCCTTTCCCGCGCACCACTATGTCAACACCGGCGTGCCGCACCTGGTGATTCCGGTGGACGATATCGCCGCGGTCGACCTGCAGGGCTGGGGTCCCCGCCTGCGGCATCATCCCCGCTTCGCGCCGGCGGGCGTGAACGTCGATTGGGTCGGCGCGGCGGCGGCGGACGGCGCGCACCCGCTGCGCACCTACGAGCGGGGGGTCGAGGCGGAAACGCTGGCCTGCGGCACCGGGGCCGCCGCCGCGGCGCTGGTGCTCGTGCGCCTGGGCGCGGCCGCGGCGCCGGTTCGCCTGCGGGCGCGCGGCGGCGACCTGCTGACAATCCACGTGGAGGATGGCCCCGCGGGGCCCCGGCTGGCGCTGCAAGGACCGGCCGCGGTCGCCTTCGCGGGAGAGGTGGAGCTCGATGTCTGACAAGATCTGGGAGATGCCGGACGGCGTCTACACAGCGCTGGTCACGCCGTTTCGCGACGGCGCCGTCGACCGCGCCGCCTGGCCGCGGCTCGTCGAGAGGCAGGCTGCGGCCGGCGTGGCCGGCGTGGTGCCGCTGGGCTGCACGGGAGAGGCGGCGACCTTGACGGCCGCCGAGCAGGAATGGCTGGTGCGGACGGCCGTGGAGACGGCCGGGGGGCGCTGCGCGGTCATCGCCGGCGCCGGCACCAATGCCACCGCCTCCACCATCGCCCAGACCCAAGCGGCCGCGGACTGGGGCGCGGATGCCGCCATGCTCATCACGCCCTATTACAACAAGCCGCAGCAGCACGGCCTGATCGCCCACTACCGGGCCGTGGCGCGCGCGGTGCCGCTGCCGCTGATGCTCTACAACGTGCCGGGGCGAACCGCCTGCAACCTGCTGCCCGCCACGGCGGCCGAACTGGCGGCGGAGCCCGGCATCGTCGCGCTCAAGGAGGCCAGTGGGAACCTGGACCAGATCGAGCAGGCCATCGCGCAGGCCGATCTGAAGGTCTTCTCCGGCGACGACGGGCTGAACTTCCAGATCTTCGGTCTGGGAGGGCGGGGCGCCGTGTCGGTGGTGAGCAACCTGCTGCCGCGCTCGCTGGCGCGGATGTGGGCGCGCTGGCGTGACGGCGACGTCGCCGCGGCGTGGCGCTGGTCCCGGCGCCTGGCGCCGGTATGCCGCGCCTGCTTCCTGGAGACCAATCCGGCGCCGGTCAAGGCGCTCATGGCCCTGGCCGGTCTGTGCGCGGGCGAGCCTCGCCTGCCGGTTGCGGCGCCGGCGGCGGCGACCGCCGCGCGTCTGCACGATTTCCACCGCGACGTCCTGGCGGCGATGATCGCGCACGATGGGGAGGAGCCGGCGTGATCGCGGTGACGGTGCACGGCGCCGAAGGGCGCATGGGCCGTCTGGTGACGGAGCTGATCAGCGGCACGCCCGACCTTCGCCTGGCGGCGCTCGTCAGCGAGCCGGGGCGCGAGGAGGCGGCGGGGCGTTTCCACCCGTCGCTGCCGCTCTGCGGGCAGGATCGCCTGGTCGAGGTCTGCCCCGCCGGCGGCGTCATCGTCGATTTCTCCCTGGCGCCGGCGCTGGATGCCCTGCTGGCGGGGGCGGCGGCGTTGGGATCGCCCCTGGTCATCGGAGCCACCGGACACAGCGAGGAGCAGCTGGCGAGTCTGCGCGCGTTCGCGTTGCGCCGGCCCGTCGTGCACGCCGCGAATTTCAGCATCGGCGTGCCGGCGTTGCGGCTGGCCCTGGCGCTGATGGCGCGCATCCTGCCGCCCGAGTTCGACGCCGCGCAGGTCGAGACGCATCATCGGCACAAGGTCGACCGTCCCAGCGGCACCGCCCGCTTGCTGGCGCAGGCCTGGGAGGAGGCGCGCGGCGCCGGGCCGGTCCCCACCGTTTCGGTGCGGGTGGGAGGCATCACCGGGGAACACGCCTGGACGCTGAGCGACGAGGAGGAGACCCTGCTGCTGGCGCACCGCGCGCACTCGCGCCGCGCCTTCCTGCGGGGCGTCGCGCCCGCGATCCGGTTCGCGGCGGCGCGGCCGTGCGGCTATTTCGGCCTGGAGGATGTGCTCGCCGGCGCCGGCGGCTGACGCCGGCGCCCGCGGCCCGCGCGCGTCGCGGCGAGGCGCGAGGCGGCGGTGAGTCTACTTGTTGGCAAGTGCGGCCAGGCGGGACTTGAGCCTCGCCGCCCGCTTCTTGGGGATGATCCCCTTGCGAGCCTGCACGTCGAGGATGCTGTACATCGCCGGTAGCTTGGCCTGCGCCTGTTCCTTCTGGCCGGACTTGGCCTCGGCGCGAAAGCTCTTGACCGCGCTGCGCATCGCGCCGCGGTTCTGGCGATTGCGCAGGCGCGCGGCCTCGGCCGTGATCATGCGCTTCTTGGCACTCTTGTGATGGGGCAAATCGGCGACCTCCTGCTGCGTGGAACAAGCGATGAAATGTAGCAAGGCCCTTCCGTGATGTCAAGGCAGCGAAGCAAGGGCGGCGGAGAACCCGCGCCGGACGAGCCGCCGTCGGGGGCGGAGGGCTGCGGCGCGGAGCTGGCGGCTAAGCTGGCGGCCCTGCCCGACGCCCCTGGCGTCTACCTGCACAAGAATCGCCAGGGCAAGGTCATCTACGTCGGCAAGGCGGCGCGTCTTTCAGCGCGGGTGCGATCGTACTTCCAGGGCGGCGCCCACGACGCCAAGACCAGCGCTCTGGTCACCCGCATCGCGGACTTCGACTTCATCGCCACCGCCGACGAGGTCGAGGCGCTGGTGCTGGAGGATCAGCTGATCAAGGAGTACCGCCCGCGTTACAATGTCCGCCTCAAGGACGACAAGCATTACCCGTATCTGAAGATCACGCTGCAGGAGGCTTTCCCCAGGGTGCTGGTCGTGCGCCGGATTCTCGCCGACGGAGCGCGCTATTTCGGCCCGTACACCGACACGCGCGCGATGCGCGAGACGCTCAAGTTCGCGGCCGGCTTTTTCGGCGTGCGCACCTGCCACCTCGATCTGCCGCGCCAGTCGGTGCCGCGGCCGTGCCTGGACTACCAGATCGGGCGCTGCCCCGCGCCGTGCGTCTCCTATGAGGACCAGGCGCTGTACCGGCGGCGCGTGCGGCAGCTGGTGCTGTTCCTGGAGGGAGCCGACCGGCGCCTGCAGGCGGGCCTGCGCGCCGAGATGGCGCGCCTGTCGCGCGCCCGGCGTTACGAGGAAGCGGCGCAGGTGCGTAACCGTCTGGCGCGGCTGGACAAGACCGCGGGCAGAGCGCTCGCCGCGGCCGGCGTGCGCGGCGATCTGGACGCCTGCGGGCTGGTGCGCGACGGCGCCGCGGCTTGCGGCGTGATCCTGCGCGTGCGCGGCGGGCGCGTCCTGACCGTCCACGAGTTCCAGCTGACGGATCGGCTGGAGCGGGGAGCGGCGGCGGCGCTGCCCCAGCTGCTGCGCGAATACTATCCCCGGGCCGGCGAGATCCCGGCGGAGGTGCTGGTGCCGCACGAATTGCCGGACCGCGCGGCGTGGGAAGTCTGGCTGGCGGGGCGCCGGGGCGGCACGGTGCGCTTGCGCCGCCCCAGAAGGGGCGCCAAGCTGGCCCTGCTGCAGATGGCGACCGCCAATGCCACCTTCAAACTGAATCGAGCTTCGGCACTGGGCGGGGGCCGGGCGCGGCGGCTGACGCCGGCGCATGTGCAACTGCAAGAGGCGCTGGGGCTGCCGGTGGCGCCGGCGACGATCGAGTGCTTCGACATCTCCAGCTTCCAGGGGCGCGAGGCGGTGGGGGCGCTTGTGTACTTCCGCGACGGCCAGCCGCTGAAGTCGCGCTACCGCCGCTTCCGCCTCCGTGGCCCGGAGCGGTCGGACGATTACGCCATGCTGCGCGAGGTGCTGACGCGGCATTGCGCGCGTCTGGCGGCGGCTGGCGGCGGCCCGGCCGATCTGGTGATGGTCGACGGCGGCGCCGGGCAGCTGGGCGTGGCGCGCGAGGTGCTCGCGGCGTACGGCTTCCACGACAGCGCGGCGGTGGGCCTGGCCAAGGCCGAGGAGCTGGTCTACCGGGAGCGGGGGGAGCCGCCGCTGGCGTTGCCGGCGCACAGCCCGGCGCGCCTGCTGCTGCAGCGGGTCCGAGACGAGGCGCACCGCTTCGCGCTGACCTACCACCGCCTGCTGCGCGACCGGCGCACGCGCGCGTCCGAACTGGACCTCATCCCGGGCGTGGGGCCGATGAAGAAACTGGCCCTGCTTCACCATTTCGGATCGGCCGCCGCGGTGCGCGCCGCGGGGTCGGCCGAGCTGGCCGCGGTGCGGGGCCTGACCGCGCGCGATGTCGAGCGCATCCTGGCCTACTTTGCGGCGCGGCGGGAGGGACCGTGAGCAGGGCGGCGGCGGGGGCGGGCGGCGCGGGCTGGGAGCAGCCGATCAGCGCCTACCTGAACCATCTGGCGGCTGACCGGGGACTGGCGCGCGCCAGCCTGGAGGCGTACCGCCGGGATCTGACGGCTTTGCAGCGATGGGGGGCGGTCGAACGCATCGCGACGCCGGCGCGGCTGCGGGACGGCGATCTGCGCCGCTTCCTGATCGCGTCCGCCGAGCGCCTGGGGCCGCGTTCGCGCGCCCGCATGCTGTCGACGCTGCGGGGTTTCCACCGTTTCCTGCTGGCTGAAGGCCTGGCGCCGCGCGATCCGACGCTGACCCTGCTGTCGCCGCGCGCCGGGCGACGTTTGCCGGAGGTGCTGTCGCGGGCCCAGGTAGAGCGGCTGCTGGCGGCGCCGCCGCTCGGCGAGCCCGCCGGCCTGCGCGACCGCGCTCTGCTCGAGCTACTCTACGGTTGCGGACTGAGGGTGGGGGAGCTGTGCGGGTTGACGGCCGCCGATCTGGACGCGCGCGGCCGCACCCTGCGGGTCACTGGCAAGGGCGACAAGGAGCGGGTGCTGCCGGTGGGCGCTCCCGCGCTGCGCGCCGTCGAAGCCTATCAGCGCCACGGGCGACCGCGGCTGGCGGGCAGGCGCGCCTGCGGCGCCCTGTTCCTCAACCAGCGCGGCGGTCCGCTCACGCGCGTCGGCGTCTGGGGAATCCTCAAACGCTGGGGCGTGGCGGCGGGATTGCCGTCCACGCTGCACCCACACACGCTGCGGCACACCTACGCCACCCACCTGCTCGAGGGCGGGGCCGATCTGCGCGCCGTGCAGGCGTTGCTCGGCCACGCCGACATCGGCACGACCGAGATCTATACCCACGTCGACCGCGCCTTCCTGATCGAGGCCTACCGCGCCGCGCATCCGCGCGCGCGCGGGACGCCGCGGCGGTGAGCGGCGCCTTCTTTGACAGGCCCGGCCGGCGATGGTACTCTAGCGGATCGCGCGAGAGCGGGCGCGGCGGCGCGTCGCCGCCAGGACCTGCGCGCGCCTGCGGACCCAACCGGGAAAGGCCCTCGTGAACGACCAGCCGAAATCGCCGCCCGTGCCGGGCGGCGCCGGCCGCAAGATCGTGCTCAGCGGCAACCGTCCCACCGGCCGGCTGCATTGGGGCAACTACACCGGCGCCCTCGAGAACTGGGTGCGCCTGCAGGAAGAGTACGATTGCCACTTCATGGTGGCGGACTGGCACGTGCTGACCACGGCGCTGGACCGCGCCGGCGACATCGCCGGGCACACGCACGAGATGGTCCTGGACTGGCTGGGGGCCGGGCTGGATCCCGAGCGATCGGTGCTTTTCGTCCAGTCGCGCATCAAGGAGCACGCCGAGCTCTATCTGCTGCTGGGCATGCTGATCACGCTCGGCCGCCTGGAGCGGAATCCCACCTTCAAGGAGCAGGTGCGGGACCTGGAGCTCGGCGGCGAGATCAGCTACGGTCACCTGGGCTATCCGGTGCTGCAGGCGGCCGACATTCTGGCCTACCGCGCCCACGCGGTGCCGGTGGGCGAGGACCAGCTGCCGCATCTGGAGTTGACGCGGGAGATGGCGAGGCGTTTCAATCACCTCTTCCGGCCGCTGTTCCCCGAGCCCGAGGGGCTGGTGACGCCGTTCGCGCGTTTCCCCGGGACCGACGGGCGTCGGATGAGCAAGTCGCTGGGCAACACGATCGAGATCGCGGCTGAGCCGGCGGAGATCCGCGCCAGGCTGCAGCCCGCGTTCACGGATCCCGCCCGGCTGCGGCGAAGCGATCCGGGGCACCCCGAGGTGTGCGCCATCTACGCCTACTGGCAGAAGTTCGCGCCGGCGCAAGCCGAGGTCACGGCCGAGGAGTGCCGGACCGCGCGGCGTGGTTGTGTCGACTGCAAGCGCATGCTGGCCGAGGCGGCCAGCGCCCACTTCGCACCGCTGCGCGAGCGGCGGTCGCGTTACGCCGCGGCACCCGCCCTGGTCGACGAGATCATCGCGGCGGGTTGTTCGCGCGCGCGGCAGGCAGCGCGCGCGACGATGGAGCAGGTCCGCGGCGCCATGGGGATCGGTTGAGAAGGAGCCCGCCGTGATCCGACCCAGCGATGACTTCGCCGCCGCGCCGCCCCCGCCGGCCGCTGGCGCGCCCGCGCCCGATCCGATCTGGAACCTGCCGGCCGAGCTGGAGTACTTCCGCACCAGCGAGGCCTACCGCGTCGAGCTGGACGGCTTTCAGGGGCCGCTCGATCTGCTGCTCTACCTGATCCAGAAGGACGAGATCGACATCTACGACATTCCGATCGCCTCGATCACGGACCAGTTCCTGCGCTACCTGGAGGTCATCAAGCTGCTCGACCTCGACAACGCAGGCGACTTTCTGGTGATGGCGGCGACATTGGTCCGCATCAAGACGCGGATGCTGTTGCCGGTGCCGGCCGAAGAAGAACCTGGCGAGGAGGACCCGCGCGCGGAGCTGGTGCGCCGCCTCCTGGAGTACAAGCGATACAAGGAAGCGGCGGCGCAATTCCGCCGGCTCGAGGCGGAGCGCAGCCTGTGGGCCACGCGCCGTTCGCCCTATCCCTTCTTGACCGAGGCCGAGCGTTCCCCGCCGGAGCTGCGTTTCAGCCTCTACGAGCTGCTGGCGGCGTTGGCCGAGGTCGTCGACCGCCTTGAGGGGCCGCGCGTGCACACGGTCAGGCGCACGCCCTTCACGGTCGAGCAGAAGCTCGTGCAGATCGTCGAACGGCTGCAGGCGGGCGCGCCCGTGCGTTTCCAGGATCTGTTCGCCGAGGACGCCATCCGCATGGAGGTCGTGGTCACGTTCATCGCCATCCTCGAGCTGGCGCGGCGGGGGCGGCTGCGCTTCTTCCAAACCGAGGCCAACGGGCCGATCTGGCTGCACGCCTCCTCCGGCGCGCAACCTGCCGCACCCCTCGCGGCGGCGGCGGCCGCGGGAGAGGCGGCCGGCGCATGAAGCGCGACCTGGAGGCTCTGCTCTTCGCCACCGAGTCCCCGCTGGCGTTGCCGCGCCTGCGCGCTCTCTTCCCGGAAGCGGCGGCGGCCGAGCTGCGCGCCGCGCTGGCGGAGCTGCGCGCGGACTACGATCAGGCAGGCCATGCCTTCACCATCGTGGAATTCGGCGGCGGATGGCAGATCGCCACCCGGCCGGAGTACGCCCCGCTGATCCATCGTCTCTACGGCGGTAGGCGGCATCTGCGGCTGTCGCGCGCGTCGCTCGAGACGCTGGCGATCATCGCCTACCGCCAGCCGCTGACCCGACTGGAGATCGAGGATATCCGCGGCGTGCAGACCACGGGCGTGCTGGCCACCCTGCTCGAACGCAACCTGGTGGCGGTGGTGGGCCGCGCCGAGACCGTGGGCCACCCGATCCTCTACGGCACGACGCGCGAGTTCCTGGCCCATCTCGGCCTGCAGAGCATCAGCCAGCTGCCGCCCCTGCCCGACCTCGAGGGGCTGTTGGGCGATCGGGAAGGGTTGAAACAGTTCGCTCTGCAGCTGGGCCAGGAACTGACGGACGACGATTTCGAACCCTGGCAGATGCAGGACGAGGAGGCCGGCGTGCTCGATCTCGAGGATCAGGACGCGGAAGCGCCCGCCGCCGAGCCCGCAGCCCCGGCCGCGCCAGAGATCGCGGCGGAAAGCCCCGGCGTCGATGAGGCGGGCAGAGACTAGCGCCGCGCTGCGCCTCAACCGTTTTCTGGCCCGGGCCGGCGCCGGTTCGCGGCGCGGCGTGGAACAGGCCATCCGCGACGGTCGCGTGGCGATCAACGGGCGGGTGGTGACGGCGCTGGCCACGCTGGTCGACCCGCGGGCGGACGTGGTGACGCTGGACGGCGGGCGTTGCGCGCTGCCCGCAGCCTGGACCGTGCTGGCCTTCCACAAGCCGCTGGGCGTGGTCTCGACCCTCAGGGCCCAGGGGGGACAGAAGGCGCTGGAGGAATTCCGGATCACGGCCAGCCTGCCGCCGGGCGTGGTGCCGGTCGGCCGGCTTGACGCGGACTCCACGGGGCTCCTCATTTGGACCGATGACGGCGTGCTGGCGCAGGCTCTGATGCGCCCGCGGCACGGTGTCTGGAAGCGCTACCTGGTGACGCTGGCCGGCGCTTTGGACGCCGCCGCCGCCGCCAGAGTGCGCGGCGGCGGCGTCTTGCTGGACGGCCGCCCCTGCATGCCGGCGCGCCTGGCGGCGGTCGCCGGGGGGAAGGGCCGGCGCTGGCGACTGGAACTGCGGGAGGGGCGCAACCGGCAGATCCGGCGGCTCTTCGCCGCCCTCGGCGTCGAGGTGACGGCCCTGCACCGCACCGCCGTGGGTCCCATCGCTCTGGGGCGGCTGGCGCCGGGCTGTTTCCGGCGCCTGTCCGCGGTTGAACAGGCCGCGCTGCGGAGCGCGGCCGGGATACCGGCCGAAAGGGGAACGTGATGGATTTCAAGCGCTTGTTCCGCCCCGGCATCCTGGCCACGCAACCGTACTCTCCCGGCAAGCCCATCGAGGAGGTGCAGCGCGAGCTCGGCTTGCGCGAAGTGGTCAAGCTCGCCAGCAACGAGAACCCGGAAGGTCCGCTGCCCGAGGTCGTGGAAGCGATCAGGCGCGCCGCGGCGGAGGTCAACCGCTATCCGGACGCCTCATGCCACGAGCTGACGCGCGCGCTGGCGGCCCACCACGGGGTGCCGCCGGCAGCCATCCTTCTCGGCAACGGCTCCAACGAGGTGGTGGACATCATCATCCGCGCGCTGGTTTCGCCGGGCGAGAACGTGATCTACGCGCACCCGAGCTTCATCGTCTACCGCCTGACAACGGACGTGCATTTCCAGACCGGGCGGCCCGTGCCGTTGGACGCTCACGACAAGCATGACCTGCCGGCCATGGCCGCCGCCGCCGACGCCCAGACCAAGCTGGCCATCGTCTGCAATCCCAACAATCCCACCGGCACGCACAACTCGACCGGCGAGTTCGAGACGTTCCTGGATGCGCTGCCGCCGCGGACCATCGTGGCCGTGGACGAGGCCTACTACGAGTATGCCGATGCGCCTGATTATCCGCAGACGCTGGCGATGCTGCCCCGCCGGCCCAACCTGCTCGTGCTGCGAACCTTCTCCAAGATCCACTCGCTGGCGGGTCTGCGCGTGGGCTACGCGGTGGGCCATCCGGAAATGATCGGCGAATTCCACAAGACGCGCGAGCCGTTCAACGTCAGCAGCGTGGCGCAGGCGGCGGCCCTGGCCTGCCTGCGCCACCTCGACCGTCTGCCGGACCGGGCGCGGCGCAACCGCGAGCAGCGCGCCTGGCTGGGCGCCGAACTGGGCCGCCTGGGGTTGCAGGTGACGCCGTCCCAGACGAACTTCTTGCTCGTGCGCTGCGGCCGGCCGGCCGGACAGCTTGCCGAGGCGCTGCTGCGCCGCGGCGTGATCGTGCGGCCGATGGCTGCGTTCGGCCTGGGCGACGGCGCGCTGCGCATCAGCGTGGGGCTGCCCGAGGAGAATCGGCGGTGCGTGGCGGCCTTGACGGAAATCCTAGAGGGTTAGCACGTTGAAAGAAGAGTTCGCGCCCTTGCGCCGGCCGCCCGACCGCCCGCAGGACGGCGCCGTCTTGCCGGCCTCGCGCCTGCCGCTGACGGGCCGGACGGCCGCGCGCGAGACGACCCGCGTGCGCGTGGGGGAGGCGGTGTTCGGCGGTCCGGCGGTCGTGCTGGTGGCCGGCCCGTGCGCGGTGGAGGACCGCGAAGGCCTGCTGGCCGTGGCCCGCGCGGTGCGCGCGGCCGGCGCCGCGGTGCTGCGCGGCGGCGCCTTCAAACCGCGCACGTCGCCCCACGATTTCCAGGGCCTCGGCTTGCGGGGCCTTGATCTGCTGGTGGAGGCCCGCGCCGAGGTGGGCCTGCCCTTCGTGACCGAGGTGCTGGACCCGCGCGACGTCGAACTGGTCGCCCAGCGCGCGGACATGCTCCAGATCGGCAGCCGCAGCATCCAGAACTTCCCCTTGCTGCGCGAAGCCGGCGCCAGCGGGCGTCCAATCCTCCTGAAGCGGGGGATGATGACGACCGTGTACGAATGGCTGTGCGCCGCCGAGTACGTGCTGGCCGCGGGCAACGACCAGGTGGTTCTTTGCGAGCGCGGCATCCGCACCTTCGAGGGCGCCACGCGCAACACGCTCGACCTCGGCGCGGTGGCGGTGGTCAAGCGGCATGCCCATCTGCCCGTGGTGGTCGACCCCAGCCACGCCGCCGGGGACGCCGCCTATGTGGAAGCGCTGGCCCGGGCGGCGGTGGCGGTGGGCGCCGACGGCTTGCTGGTCGAGGTGCATGCGCAGCCCGAGCGCGCGCTCAGCGACGGCGAGCAGTCGCTGGCGCCCGAAGCCTTCGCCGCGCTGGCGGCGGCCTGCGCGGTGGTCGCGCGCGCGGTAGGCCGGCGGTCATGAGCGCCGCCCCTGCACCGCCCCTTGCCGCGGCGGCCGCGCCGCGGCCGGGCGCGGTGATCGCCATCGACGGCCCCGCCGGCGTCGGTAAGTCGACCACGGCCCGCGTCCTGGCCGATCGCTTCGGTCTGCTCTACGTCGACAGCGGCGCGATGTATCGGGCCCTGACCTGGGCGGCTCTGGAGGCGTCGGTGGCGCCCGCCGACGGTCCGCGCCTCGCCGTCCTGCTGGCGAAGGCCCGGCTGGAATTGCGGCCAGGCGGCGGCGACGCGCGGGTGTTCTGGGACGGGCGCGAGATCACGGCGGCCATCCGCTCGCCGGCGGTCGAGGCGGCGGTGTCCGAGGTGAGCGCCCACGCCGAGGTGCGCGCCGGCATGATCGAGCGGCAGCGGGCCCTGGGTCGCGACGGGGGCGTGGTGATGGAAGGGCGCGACATCGGCAGCGCCGTGTTCCCGCTGGCCGATGCGAAGCTCTATCTGGACGCCACGCTCGAGGCGCGGGTGCAGCGGCGGCGCCGGCAGCAGGAGGGCAGGGGGGGCGCGTTGCCGTGCGCGGAGATCGCGGCGGAAATGGCGCGGCGCGACCGGCTCGACAGCGAGCGGTCGGCCAGCCCGCTGGCGATCTCTCCCGACGCTGCCGTGCTCGACACCAGCGGCTGGAGCGCGTCGCGCCAGCAGGAGGAGGCGGCCCGCGCGGTGCTGGAGATGGCCGCGCAGCAGGCGCCGCAACCCCCCGCGCCCGGCACGCGCGCGGCCGCCCTGCGCGGCAAGTACCGCCTGGCCTACAACGTCCTGGGCGCGCTGGCCCGCTTCTACGGGCTGCGCGTGCACGGACGCCACCATCTCGACCAGCCGGGCGGCCTGATCATCGCGGCCAACCACATCAGCTGGTGGGACCCGCCGCTGGCTGGCGCGACCATCCGCCGCGGCTGGGTGCGGACGCTCGCGAAGGCGGAACTCTTCCATCCGGAGCCGCTGGGCGCCCTGTTCCGCTTCCTGGACGCGATCCCCATCCGGCGGGACCGCTACGACGGCAACGCCTTTCAAGCCGCGCTCGATGCCCTGGCAGCCGGCGGCGATCTGTTCATCTTCCCCGAGGGCACGCGCCGCCCCGTGGGCGAGCCCGGCCCGGTGCGCAGCGGTCTGGGGACCCTGATGCAGCGCTCGGCGGCGCCGGCGGTGCCGCTGTTCGTGCGGGGGACGCGCCATCTGCGTCCCGGCGGCTCGCCGCTGGCGCCGCTGGAGGTGCGGTTCGCGGCACCGGTCCGGCTGCGCGCCTTGCCCGCGCTGCGGGCGCGGCACGACGAGCGCGCGATCTCGCAGCAGATCGCGCGCCTGTTCGAGGCCATCTACCGCGAGATGCAGGCCCGCTCCTGCGCCGAAACCCCGTTGACCGTCTGGGAGCAGGAAGATGGGCGGCGGCAGGCGCAGATCTACCGGCGCAAGGCGCAGAGGGTCTTCGGCCGGGGCGGCAGGGAAGCCGCCGCGGGTTGAGCGCGGGCGCGCGGGGGCGGGGTGAATCGCCCGCAAGAGGCCGCCGGGCTCGCCTCTAGTTTCTTGCCAAAGCGCTTGGAATCGTGTATATTACCCGGTCTGCCCGGCTCACAAGCCGGGTAAATTCATGGGTCTAAGGAGGCGTTGGTTTATGGCGTTCCATTCTTCTTCCGGTGAGGAAAGGTCTCGCGACTCCCGCCACGGGCACGGAGACGAGCGGCCGCGCCGCGGCGGCTCGCGCCGGTGGCAGGACGACGACGAGGACAGCTTTCCGACCGCGCAGGTGCCTTCCGCTCCGAAGCTGACCAAGGAGTTCGATCCCGGCAGCATCGTCAACCAGGACTTCCTGGACGAGGATGCCGGCATGGACGGCCAGGAATTCCTCTCGCTGATCAACCAGTACGAGCAGACGCTCCAGGAGATCCAGGAGGGGCAGATCCTCAAGGGCACGGTCGTCGAGGTGCGCGAGAACGAGGTCCTGCTGAACATCGGCTTCAAGAGCGAGGGCGTGATCCCGATCGAGGAGTTCGGAGACAGCCCGGCCATCCAGCCGGGCGACGAGTTCGACGTCTTCCTGGAGAAGATCGAGAATCAGGATGGCCTGGTCGTGCTGTCCAAGGAACGGGCCGATTTCCTGAAGGTCTGGGACAAGATCAAGATCGCGCACGAATCGGGCGAGGTGGTGGAAGGGCTGGTGGACCGCCGCATCAAGGGCGGCCTGGTGGTCAAGCTGTGGGGCGTGGACACGTTTCTGCCCGGCTCCCAGGTGGCCCTGCGCCAGGTTCCCGACCTCGACGATCTGATCGGCCAGACCATCTCCTGCCGCATCATCAAAAAGAACAAACGCCGCCGCAACGTCGTGGTCAGCCGCCGCGTCGTGCTCGAGCAGGAGCGCGAGCGCAAGAAGGCCGCCCTGATCGCCGAGCTGCAGAAGGGCCAGGTGCGCAAGGGCGTCGTCAAGAACATCACCGATTTCGGCGCGTTCGTCGACCTGGGGGGCATCGACGGCCTTCTGCACATCACCGATCTGTCCTGGGGGCGGGTGTCGCATCCGTCGGAGGTGGTCAAGATCGGCGACGAAATAACGGTCAAGGTGCTCGACTTCGAGCAGGAGCGCGAGCGCATCAGCCTCGGTCTCAAGCAGCTCCAGACCTACCCCTGGGAGGATGTCGAGCGCCGCTACCCCGAAGGCAGCCGCGTGCGGGGCAAGGTGGTCAGCATCACAAACTACGGCGCCTTCGTGGAGCTCGAGAAGGGCATCGAGGGCCTCATCCATATCAGCGAGATGTCGTGGACGCGGCACATCAAGCATCCCTCGAAGGTGGTGACGATCGGCGACGAGGTCGAGGTGCTGGTGCTGAAGATCGACAAGGAGAACGAGAAGATCTCGCTGGGGCTCAAGCAGTGCGAGGACGATCCCTGGCTGTCGCTGGCCCACCGCTACCCGGTCGGCACGATCCTCGAGGGCAAGGTGCGCAACCTCACGGACTTCGGCGCCTTCGTGGAGGTGGAGGAGGGCATCGACGGGCTGGTCCACATCAGCGACATGTCGTGGACCAAGCGCGTGCGGCACCCCAAGGAGGTCGTGCGGCGGGGCGACACGGTGCAGGTGCAGATCCTGGACATCGACGCCGAGAAGCGCCGCATCAGCCTGGGCATCAAGCAGCTGCACGAGAACCCGTGGCCGACCCTCGCCCAGGACTACCCGATCGGGCACCAGACCGAGGGCAGGGTGATCCGCATGCTCGACCACGGCATCATCGTGGAGATCGGCGACGAGCTGGAAGGCTTCGTGCCGCTGGGACATCTGGCCATCTCCAAGCTCGACAAGCCGCAGTACTACTTCCGCGAGGGCGAGCAGATCCCGCTGAAAGTGATCAAGATGGACTCCGAGAACCGCCGCATCGTCCTGTCGATCGCCGAGTGCTTCAAGGACGACAAGGCGGCCCTGCAGGAGTTCGTGGCGAAGCACCCCCGGTTGGAGGACGTGGTCGCCGCCGAAGCGGAGGGCGGCGGCGCCTCCCGCGGCGTCGAGGACTACGCCGAGGAGGCGGACCTGCCGGGTCCCGCCCTGGACGCCGACGACTGAGCGCGGCCCGCGGCCGCGCCGCCGCAGCGGGAGGGGGGTGGACGCAGGGCGCCGCCCCCCTCCCCGCGTGTGCGCGCCGGACTGCGCCGCCCCGAGGAGAGCCGTGGACAGCACGCTGCGCCGCCCCGTGCGCGTCGCCTTCACGACGCTCGGCTGCCGCCTCAACCAGGTCGACACCGAGGAGATGATCGCCGCGCTGCCGCCCGACGGCGGCTGGGCGATCGTCCCGTGGGAGGATGCGGCGGATGTGTACGTGCTCAACAGCTGCACGGTCACCGGCAAGGCGGACCAGAAGTGCCGCCAGCTGGCGCGCCAGGCCAAGCGACGGCGGCCGGGCTGCCGCGTCGTGGTCGCCGGCTGCTACGCGCAGATCCAGCCGCAGGCGCTGCTGGCGCTGCCCGAGGTGGACGCCGTCGTCGGCAACACCCGCAAGGACCAGCTCGAAGCGTGGCTGCGCCGGCTGCTGGCGGGGGAAGGCCGGCTGCTGGCGGTCGAGGAGTTTCCGCCCGCACGTCCCTTTTCCGGACGGCAGATCCGGCGTTTCGGCGGGCGCGCCCGCGCCTATCTCAAGGTCCAGGACGGCTGCGACCTGCGCTGCTCCTACTGTGTCATCTGGCGCGCGCGCGGGCCCGGCCGTTCGCGGCCGCGGGACGAGGTCCTGGCGCAGGCGGCCACGCTGCACGCGGCCGGCTTCGCGGAGCTGGTGCTGGCCGGAGTCCACCTGGGCAGCTGGGGGCGCGATCTGGGCGACCGGCAGGGGCTGGCAGGCCTGGCGGCCTTCCTGCTCGAGCGACTGCCGGCGCTGCGCCTGCGGCTCGGCAGCCTGCACCCGGAGGAGCTGACGCCCGCTCTGCTCGAGCTGCTGGCCGCGCAGCCGCGCCTGCGGCGGCATCTGCACGTGTCGCTGCAGAGCGGCAGCGATCCGGTGCTGGAGCGCATGCGCCGTCCCTACCGCGCCGCCGATGCCCGCCGGGCGGTGCTGGCCGCCGCCGCGGCCGCGCCCGATTGCGGTCTGGGGGCGGATGTCATCGTCGGCTTTCCCGGCGAGACCGAGTTTGAATTCCAGCAGACCTGCGACCTGCTGGAAGAGCTGCCCTTGACCTACCTGCACGTCTTTCGCTACTCGCCGCGCCCGGGCACGGACGCCGCCGCGCTGCCCGGCAGCGTGGCGCCCGAGATCGTGAACGGTCGCGCCGAGCGCCTGCGCCGCCACGCGCAGGAGCGGCGGCGGCGCTTCGCCGTCTCGCTGATCGCGCAGCGGCGTGAAGCGATGGTCGAGGCCCGCAGCGATCGGCCGGGCTGGCGTCGGGCGACGACCGACAATTACGTGACCCTGCAGGTGCCCGACCGCTGGCCGGCGGGCACGCTGCTGCTGGCCGAAATCGCCGGCCGCCGGGGCGGCACGCTGTACGCCCGGCGGGCCTGGGCGCTGCCGCCGGAGCCGCCGGCGGCACAGGAGCCTCCGGGATGAAGGACGCCGTTGCCTCGTGGTCGGTCTACATCGAGACCTACGGCTGCCAGATGAACGTCTACGACACGGCCGCCATCCACGGGCTGCTGGCCGGCCACGGCTTCGCGCGGGCCGAGCAGCCCGAAGAGGCCGATGTCATCCTCCTGAACACCTGCTCGGTGCGGGAGCACGCCGAGCACCGCGTGATCAGCCGCCTGGGGGAGCTTCGTCGCGGGCGCGCGCCGCGGCGGGACGGGCCGCCGTTGCTGGGTGTGTGCGGCTGCATGGCCGAGCGGCTGGCGGAACGCCTAGTCGACGGCGGCCACGGCGTCGACCTCGCGGTCGGCGTCGACCAGTATGACCGGCTGGGCGAGATGCTGCGCGCCCTGCTGGCGGGCGAAGCTCCGGCGGCGCGGGTGGCGACCGGCCACCGGGACGACGCCCACTGGGTCGCGCCTCCGGAGGCATATCCCCAGAACAATTCGCACCTGGTCACCATCCACAAGGGTTGCGATTATCGCTGCACCTATTGCATCGTGCCCGCCACGCGGGGACCGCAGCGCGAGAAGAGCCCCGAGGCCATCCTCGACGAGGTGGCCGCGATCGTTGCCGCCGGCGGACGCGAGGTCACGCTGCTGGGCCAGAACGTCACCGCCTACAGCTGGGAGGGGTGGCTCGACTTCGCCGGGCTGATCGAGCGCGTGGCGGGCGTTCCGGGCTTGCGCCGGATCCGTTTCCTGACGGGCCATCCGCGCGATCTGACCGACCGGCTGCTGCGGGCCATGGCCGCGCTGCCGGCGGTCTGCCCCTGGCTGCACGTGCCGGCGCAGAGCGGCAGCGACCGCGTCCTGCGGCGCATGAAGCGCCTCTACACCCGCCGCGGCTACCTGCGCATGATAGAGCGGGCCCGCCAGCTGCTGCCGGAGGCGACCTTTTCCTCTGATTTCATCGTCGGCTTCCCCGGGGAGACCGAGGATGATTTCAGGGAGACGCTTGAGTTGGTGAGGGAGGTCGGATACGATCAGGCCTTCATGTTCAAGTACTCGGCGCGGCCGGGCACGCCGGCCGCCCGCCTGGCCGACGATGTGCCGGAGCAGGTCAAGCGCGAGCGGTTGGCGATCCTGATGGCGGCGCAGGAGGCGATCTGGAGCGGCCTGGCCGCCGCCCAGGTGGGGCAGGTCTGGCGCATCGCCCTGGAAGGTCCGGCGCGGCGTCCGGCCGGCTTCTGGAAAGGGCGCACCGCCAACAACCGCAAGGTGCTGGCGCCGTTGACGGCGGGGCGGCCGGGCGATGAGTTGCGCGTGCGGGTCACGGGCTGGGAGGCCACGACCTTCCGGGGCGAACCCCTTCCGGAGACGAGGTGAGCGCTGTGTGGGTGGTCAAGGGCTTCTTCTTCCTGCTGCTGCTGGCGGTGCTGGTGGCGTTCTTCGGGATGAACAGCAACAAGACGGTCGACATCGATCTGTTCGGGCGGGAGTACCTGGACGTGCAGGTGTTCTGGGTTCTGCTGCTGGCCTACCTGCTGGGCTTCCTGACCTGTTTCGTGATGGCCACCGTGCGGCAGCTGCGCTTCCACGGCGAGTTGAGGCAGCTGCGCCGCACCATCCAGGAGCGCGAACGCGAGATCGCCGAACTGCGCACCCTGCCGCTGCATGATTTCGCGCCCCGAGGCGGCTCGGTGGAGGATAACCATGGCTGATCTGGGCGTGTGGTTCTGGCTCGGACTGATCGGGGCCGCCGCAGCGGCGGCCCTGTTCTACATCTTCCGCCGCCGGCGCCGCGCGCTGCTGGAGGAAGACCACTACACGCGGGGGCTGGAGTTGTGGCTGGCAGGCGACCGCCAGGGCGCGATCGCCGCCTTCCGGCTGGCGATCGAGGCCGATCCCGGCGCCATCGATCCGTATCTCCAGCTCGGCAGCCTGCTGCGCCAGACGGGAGACGCCAAACGGGCCGCCGTCCTGCACCGCACCCTGACCGTGCGCCACGACGTTCCCCAGGCGAAGCGCTTCTCCATCGCGCTGGCGCTGGCGGAGGACCTGATCCAGATGGGGGCCTGGGAGGAGGCGCGCGTCGTTCTCGATGAGCTCGAGAGCGGCGGTCCGACCTCGCCGCGCTTCTGGCGCGCCCGCTTCCACCAGTGGGCTGGTCTGGGGAACGAGGGCGGCGCAGCGCGCGCGCTCAAAGATGGGTCGCGGCGCGCCGAGCTGGGGGCCCGTGGGCGCTTTCTGCAGGAGTTCGAGCTGTACCAGCTCGACCGGGCGCTGCGCGCGGCCCGCAATGGACGCGCCGGCGAATCCCGGCAGCTGCTCAAGGGCGTCCGCGCCGAGGGGGAAGCGGGCGCCAAGGTGCGGTTCGTGCGCGGCCTGATCGCCGGCCAGGAGGGCGATCTGGAGCAGGCGATCGGCCTGTTGACCTCCGGGCTGGTCGAGCACCCCGAGGAGATGCACCTGTTCCTGCCCGCCTTGCAGCAGCTGCTTCTGGCCAGCGGGCACTACGAGCGCACGATCCCGATCCTGGAGGCGGCCTCGCAGGCGGAGGCGTCCCCGCCCGCCCTCTGGATCGCTTTGTGCTTGCTGTACGAAAAGCTCGAGGAGCGTGACAAGGCGATCGCGCTGCTCGAGGAAAAGGCGCACGATCCCCGACTCACGCCCGACGCGGCGGCGCCCTTCCTGCGCCTGCTGGTCGCCGACGCGCCGGCTTCCGACTTCGCGCGCGTGTGGCGCCTGCTGCGCATGCCCGGTTCCGCGACCCAGTGGCGCTGCGCCGCCTGCGATGCGCGCCATCCGGACGTGCTCTGGTTCTGCCCTTCCTGCCGCCGTTTCCAGACCATAGTGCTTTCGCCGCGCTGAGGAGGCCGGAATGCGCCGCTGGGAAACGTCCCTGGCGCTGGCGCTGCTGCTGGCCGGCGCGCCGAGTCCGACCGCGGCGGCCGCCCCGGGCGGCTGGAGCGAGGTGGCCGAGCACTTCCGCCGCGGCCGCTACGCCGAAGCGGAGCGGGCCCGGCAGGTCCTGGGCGCTCAGGCGGCGGCCACGGCGGAGGGGCTCTTCTGGACGGCGCAGCTGGCCACCGACCCCGCCATCGCTCTGCAGACCTGGCGCGCCGGGCTGGCACGCACCTCGCTGCCCACGCCGCTTCGCGCCCGCTCCGCGGTGGAGGCGGCGCGGCTTCTGCACGCGCGCGAACAGCACGCCGAGACGCTGGCGCTGCTCGAACGGGCGCGCGAGCTCGACCCGGACGCCTGGGGGGGCGAGCCCGCGCTCATCGCCCAGCTCAGCGGCGCGGCGCTGCGCCGCACCGCTGCCGGCGCGCCTCCAGCCCGCCCCGCCGCAGGGGCCGGCGGTCGCTTCCGCCTGCAGCTGGGGGCCTTCAGCGAGGCGCCGCGGGCCGAGGAGTTCGCGGCCGCCTGGCGCGGCCTCTTGCCGGATCTGCGCGTGAGCGAGGAATCGGGGCCGGCCGGCGCCCGCCTGTTCAAAGTCCGCGGCGGCAGGTATTCCACCCGCGAGGAGGCGGCGGCGGAAGCGGCGCGGCTGCGCGAGGCGCACGGGCTGTCCGTGCTCGTCGTGGAGGCGGACCGGCAGCCATGAGCGGCAAGACCACGCCGATGTTCGCCCAGTATCTCGAGATCAAGGCGCGCCACCCCGACGCCCTGCTGCTGTTCCGCATGGGCGATTTCTACGAGACCTTCTTCGACGATGCCCGCGACCTGGCGCGCCTGACCGGCGTGGCGCTGACATCTCGCGACGCCAAGAGCGACAACCCGGTCCCGCTGGCGGGCGTGCCGCACCACGCGCTGGAGGGGTATCTGGCCAAGCTGTTGGCCGCGGGCCGCACGGTGGCGATCTGCGAGCAGGTCGAGGACCCCGCGCTGGCCAAGGGGCTGGTCAAGCGCGAGGTCGTCGAGGTCGTCAGCCCGGGCACGGCCACGTCGCCGCAGCTGCTGGGCGGGGCGGGCGGTCACTACTGCCTGGCCTACCAGCCGGGGCGCGAGGTCGCGGGCTGGGCGCTGCTCGACGCCTCCACCGGGGAATTCCGCTGCGGGCAGGAGCAGGCCGACCTGGGCACGCTCTGCGAGCGGCATCCCGTGCGCGAGGTCATCGTCGGGGAGGAAACGCCCGGGGAAACGCTGGCGGCCTGGCGGACGCAGCTGCCGGGAGTCGTGTTCAACGCGGTCAGCGCTTCCTGGTTCCATCCCGCGCTGGCGGCCCGTTGCCTCCAGGAGCATTTCGGCGTGGCCTCGCTCGACGCCTTCGAACTGGCTGCGCCCGCGCGGGCGCCGGCGGTGGCTGCGGCCGGCGCGCTGCTGCGGTATCTGACCGCGTTGAGCCTCAAACGGCCGTCCCAGGTCACCACCCTGAGCTTCGCCGATCGCGCCGACCGCCTGCTGCTGGACGAGGAGACTCTGCGCAATCTCGAAGTGTTCCGCACGTTCCGCGGCGAACGCGGCGAGGGGACGCTCGTGCACCACGTCGACGCCACGGTCACGCCGATGGGACGCCGCCTGCTGGAGCGCCGCCTCGCCGAGCCGCTGACCGATCTCGAGGTCCTGGCCCAATGGCACGATGGGGTGGCCGCGGCCGCGGCCGAACGCGCGTGGCGCGAGCGACTGCGGGGTCTGCTGCGAGAAGTGGGGGACGTGCCGCGGGCGGCGGCTCGGGCTGCCACCGGCCGGCTGGGCCCGGCGGCGCTGCGCCAGCTCGGGTTGTCCTTGCGCGCCCTGGCCGGACTGCACGCGGCGGCGCAGGAGGGACCGCCGGGACATCCGATCGCCGCCTGGTCGGCGCCGCTGACCGCTCTGTCCGATCTGGCCGACCGCCTGCTCGCCACGTTGTCCGACAATCCGCCGGCCACGCTGTCCGCCGGTGGCGCGCTGCGGAGAGGGTTCGACGCCGAGCTGGATCGCTGCCGCCGCCTGGGGAGCGATCTGAAGGGCTTCCTGGCCGCCCTGCAGACGGCGGAACGCGAGCGCACCGGCATCCCCACCCTGAAGGTGGGGCACAACAAGGTGCACGGCTACTACTTCGAGGTCACCAACAAGCACCTGGAGAAGGTCCCCGCCGGCTACCAGCAGCGCCAGACCCTGGTCAACGCCGCCCGCTTCCAGACCGACGAACTGCGCGACGCCCAGCGGCAGATTCTCGACGCCGAGGAGCGGGCGGAGCAGATCGAACGGCGACTCTACCAGGAGCTACTGGATGCGGTCGCCGCGCGCCTGCCGGCGCTTTGCGACGCGGGGGAGCGGGCGGGAGCCTGCGACCTGCTGGCGGCGTTCGCGGAGCTGGCGGAGACCCGGGGCTGGTGCCGCCCCCGGGTCGACGATTCGCTGGAGCTGGCGATCGAGCAGGGCCGCCACCCCGTGGTCGAACAACTGATCGGCGGCGACTTCATCCCCAACGACACGCGCCTCGACGGCCAGGAGCGCCAGATCATCCTGCTGACTGGCCCCAACATGGGGGGCAAGTCCACGTACCTGCGGCAGGTCGCCCTGCTGGCGCTGCTGGCCCAGGCCGGCAGCTTCGTGCCCGCGCGTTCCGCCCGGGTCGGTCTTGCCGATCGCATCTTCACGCGGGTCGGCGCCAGCGACAACGTGGCGCGCGGGCAGTCGACCTTCTTCACGGAGATGGCTGAAGCCGCGCGCATCCTGCACCAGGCGACACGCCGCAGTCTGGTCGTGCTGGACGAGATCGGGCGCGGCACCGCAACGTATGACGGACTCTCGCTCGCCTGGGCCATCACCGAGCATCTGGCGCGCGCCGGCGGCCCCCGCCCGCGGACGATCTTCGCCACCCATTACCACGAGCTGACCGAACTGGAATCGACCCTGCCCGGCCTGGTCAACCTGCGGCTGGAGGTCAAGGAGTGGGAGGGCAGGATCATCTTCCTGCACGCGGTGCGGCCTGGACGCGGCGACAAGAGCTACGGCATCCACGTCGCCCGCCTGGCCGGGGTGCCGGAGGCGGTGTTGAAGCGGGCGGAGAACATCCTGCACAGCCTGACGCTCGAGGATCGCCGGGCGCTCGAGGCCGGGCACTTCCGCGAACCGCCGCACGGAGCCTCCCTGGCTGCCGACGGCGGGGGAAAGGGCGCATCGGAGGTCCAGCCGGCCCGACAGCTTTCCCTCTTTTCCAGCGGCGAGCGCGATGTGTTGCAGGCGTTGGCCGCGATCGACCTCGAGCGGATCACACCCGTCGAAGCTTTCATGTGGCTTGTGAAAATAAAAACTCAACTTATTGGTATTACAAGAGATAGGTAATCCGTAAAAGTGGATCAGCCTGCACTTCCGGGACCGCGGAGGCGCCCCCCGCCGAATCGGTCAAGTTGAGCGCGGGATTGCCGATGCATCATTCTGAACGACCGCGTGTTGCAGCTCGGCAGGGGTGCCGGAGGAAGCGATGGAGCGTCCGCCGCTCTGGCTTGTCGCGCTCGCCGTGCCTGGCGAGCAGGAAGTTTCGCTTCTGGCGGAGCTGTCGCGCCGGCGCGACTGCCGGGTGGTGGGGGTCGTCGATCCCACGGGAGAGGCGATCGGCACGACGATCGCCGAGGTGATGGGGATCCCCGTCCACGCCGCCGCGGACGCCGAACCGCTGCGGCAGGCGCACTATCTGATCCACCCCGCCGTCTGTCCGGGGCTGGACCGCTTGATCGCCGCCGCCGACCGGTTGGGCCTTGTGCCGGTTTCGAGCCAGGACTTCCAGCGGCTCCTCGAACCGCCGCCCCCGACGGTCCAGACGGCCCGCCCCCTGCCGCCGCACAGCGACCGCCTGGAGCGCGAGACCGAGACCATCCACCGGACGCTCAGCCGCATCGAGGAAGTGCTGCACCGCGAGTCGCTGCTGCGCTGGCTCCTGTCCCTGGCCACGCGGGCGGTGGGCGCCTCCACCGGTTCGATCATGCTCCACGACGAGAAGAGCGAGGAGCTGTACATCGCCTTCGCCCACGGCCTGAGCGAGGCGACGATACACGCCACGCGCCTGGCGCGCGGCCAGGGGATCGCAGGCCGCGTGGCCGAAAGGCTGCGCGCCGAACTGGTGCGCCACCGCCCGGCAGACGCGGGGCCACGCGACCGGCCCGACATCGCCGCGGCGATCAGCGCGCCGCTGCTGCACGAGGGGCGTCTGCTGGGGGTGCTGAACGTCAGCGTGGCGATCGGCGAACGCCTGCTAGACGAGGACGACCTGGCCACCATCGACCGGCTGGCGCGCCGCATCAGCCTTATCCTGCACCGCTTCCTCGGCATCCAGCAGGCGAGCGAGGGGCAGCGCTTCCAGACGCTCGACCGCCGGCTGCAGGCCGGCATGCGGGGCGGCGACCCTCTGGGCGCCATCCTGCAGGGATGGGCCGCGGCGCTGCGCGAAAGCGCGGGCTCGTCGCGGCTGTCGCTCGCGCTGGTGTGCGAGGACGGCTCCCTGCTGGCGGCCGACGATCAGCGCGATGCGGCGGCGAACCTGGAGCACGTGCCGCCCGCCAACCCCGCCTGGCGTGAGGTGCTGGAAAGCGGGCGCCCCCTGGTGGTGCGCGAGACGGCCGGCGAAGCCGGCCGCGGCGCCGCCCCCGCGGGCGCATGGACCGTCTTCTACCTGCCGGTCGGGCGGCCTGGGCCTCAGGCCATACTGACCGCCGGTTTCGGCGACGCGCCCGCCGCCCATCGCTTCCACGACCTCAGCGGCGAGATCTGCTACCTGCTGGAGAAGCGTTTGCCTGAGCTGGTCAGCCGCTTCATCCAGCAAGACCGCCTGGAGAGGTTCGCCGACCTGGTCCAGACCCTGGCCGAGATCGCCGCCGCCGCCGCGCGTCCCGCCGAGGCCCTGTCGCTGCTGCGCGACGCGGCCCGCAGGTTGACGGGCGCCGAGGAGGTTCAACTCGTCGGCTCGCTCGCGGGCGATCGCCCCGTCCTGATCGGCCCCGGCGACGAATCCCCGGCGCCCGCGTGGCTATCAGCGCAGGCGACGCGCCTGCTGGCCGAGGCGGCGCCGGCGGGCTGGCGGTCCACGCTCATCGAGCAGCCGCCGGCCGCCGGCGCGCAGGAGCAGCAGACGCACGCACACCTGACGCTGCTGGCGGTTGTCGCGGAGGCGGGACGGCCGGCGCCGGGACTGCTGCTGCGCGGCAAGCGGCGCCTGCACGCTCTCGACGGCGCGGTGTTCAGCGCCTTCGACGCCGAGCTGGCCGGCCGCCTGGCGAGGCTGCTGCCAACCTTGGCGGCGGCGGCTGCCGAGCCTCAGCCCGCCGTGCTGCAGATCGTGGCGGGAGCCGAGGAGCCGCCGGCGGAAGCGCCGCCGCTGGCGGAGGCTGCGGCCGCCCAGCGGCAGGAGTCGCTGCTGTCCATTCTGCGCCGCGAGATGGACCGTTGCGACCGCTACCACACCACCTTCTCGCTGACGGCATGGCGCCCCCTGCCGCCGGCCGCCTGGACCCCCGCGCAGGCGCGCCGGCTGGCCGAGACGCTGAGCGCGCAGGCTCGCAGCTCCGACTACGTAACCTGGCACGACTGCGGCTGCCTGATCGTGCTGGCGCCCGAGGACACGCAGGCCGCTCCGCGGCTGGCTCGTCGCCTGGGCGCGGTGCTGCGCGAGCAGGGGGGCGACTCGGCCCAGGCGTTGTCGGCCGCCCAGGTCCTCTACCCGGGCCGCCACGACGACGCGGGCAGCCTGCTCGCCGCGTTGCTGGCCGACTTGCCCGCGGCGGGTTGAGCAGGGGCCAGCGCGTCGTCACGGATATTGACGCCAGCGGCGGCCGCCCTTAACCTTTCCCGCGCGCCCTTGCGGCGCCTGCACCGCCTCGCATCCTACCCGGGAAAGGGAAGATGGCCGCCCCCGCGCGCAAGCCGATCCGCCTGCTCGACAGCGCCACCGTCGACCGCATCGCCGCCGGCGAGGTGATCGAGCGCCCCGCCTCCGTGGTCAAGGAGCTGGTCGAGAACGCGCTCGACGCCGGCGCACGCAGCCTGCGCATCGTGCTGCAGGAGGGCGGTCTGGCCTCCGTCGTCGTCGAGGACGACGGGCACGGCATCCCGCAACGCGATCTGCCGCTGGCCTTCGAACGGCATGCCACCTCCAAGATCGGCTCGGCCGCCGACATCCTGCAGGTCGGGACCTTCGGCTTTCGGGGCGAGGCGCTGGCCAGCATCGCCTCGGTCAGCCGCTGCACGCTGCTCTCGCGCGTCGAGGAGGACGAGGTCGGCGGCATGATGACCGTGACCGGCGGCCAGATCGAGCGGCGCGAACCGGCGCCGCGCAACCGCGGCACGACGGTCACGGTGGCCGACCTGTTCTTCAACACGCCGGCCCGCCGCAAGTTCATGGGCACGGCCGCCGCGGAGCAGCGCGCCGTCGTCCAGGCGGTCACCGCCCTGGCGCTGGCGCATCCCGAGGTGCGCTGGCTGCTGGCGGGAAGCGGGCAGACGCTGCTGGACCTGCTGCCCGTCGATTCGCTTCCGGCGCGGGCGCGCGACCTCTTCGGCTCCGCGGTGCTGGAGCATCTGGCGCGCTTCGAAAAGAGCGAGGCGGGCCTGGCCGTCGGCGGGCTGGCGTCGCGCCCCACCTGGACGCGCGGCAACCGCAGCCAGCAATTCCTCTACGTCAACCGCCGCCCGATCCACAGCCCGCCGCTGCTGCAGGCCATCCAGCAGGCTTATCGCGAGGTGATCCCGCCCGGCCGCCACCCCGTGGCGATCGTCTTCCTGCAGGTGCCCGCGGGCGAGGTCGATGTCAACGTCCACCCCGCCAAGAACGAGGTGCGCCTGCTGCTCGAGCGCAGCGTCTTCACCCTCCTGGTGCGGGCGCTGCGGGAAGGGTTGGACCTGCGAGCGGCGGCGGCTGCAGGCGCGGGTGGGGCAGAAGGCGGGCCGCCCACGCCGCTGAGCGCCGGCGCGCTGGCCGGGCAGCTGACGGGGCCTCTTGCCGGCCTGGCCGCTGCCGAGCACGACTACCTGCAGCGCCACTTCGGCGGTCCGGCCGCCGCCGCCGGTCAGCCCCCGGCGCCGCGTGGCCAGGGCGATCTGTTCGGCTCCGGCCGCAGCGGCGGCGCTTCCGCCCTGGAGTCGGCGGTGGCGGACGCCGGCGCGCTGCCGTTGCGGCAGTCCCCGTTCTGGCAGCTGCATCGCACCTACATCCTGACCCAGATACGCGGCGCCCTGGTGCTGATCGACCAGCACAACAGCCACGAGCGGATCCTCTACAACGAGGCGCGGCAGGCGCTGCGGGACGGCGGCGCCGCCATCCCGACCCAGCAGCTGCTGTTCCCCGTGCATCTGGAGCTCAGCCCCGCCCAGGTGCAGGCCTTCCAGAGCTGCCGCGCTCAGCTCGAGCGCATCGGCTTCGTCGTGCAGCCGTTCGGCGGGCAATCGATCCTGGTGCAGGGGATCCCGTCGTCGCTGAGGAACTGGGGCGAGGGTCGCCTGCTGCTCGACCTGCTCGACGATCTGGCCGCCGGCGGCGAGGGCGGCGAGGAGAACAGGGATCTGCTGGCCAGCTTCGCCTGCCACGGCGCCGTGCGCGCGGGGGAACCGCTGACGGTGCCCGAAATGCAGAACCTGGTCGACCGCCTCTTCGCCACCGACACGCCGCTGTCGTGTCCGCATGGCCGTCCCACCCTGATCCAATTCACGCTCGAAGACCTGGAAAAGCGCTTCGGGAGGCGTTGAGATGGCGGCGGACGGTGCGGCGCCGGTCCGCGGCGTCTGCCCGGTCGTGGCCGGCCCGACCGCGGTCGGCAAGACCGCGCTCATCGTCGGCCTGGCCGCGCGCTGGCCGATCGAGGTGATCTCGCTCGACAGCCGCCAGATCTACCGCGGCCTGCGCATCGGCACCGCGCAGCCGACCGCCGCCGAGCAGGCCGCCTGCCCGCACCACCTGGTGGATTTCCTGCCGCCTACCGAGGGCTACTCTGCGGCGCGCTTCCGGGCGGATTTCTGCCGACTCCATGGTGAGATCCGCGCCCGCGGCGGGGTGCCGCTGCTGGTCGGCGGCGCCGGCCTCTACCTGTCGGCCGTGCAGGACGGGCTCTTCCCCTACGACGGCCCGCCCGGCGCGCTGGCGCGGGTGCGGGCCGAGCTGGAGCCGCTGCCGCTCGAGGAGATCCGCTCGCGCCTGCGCGACGCCGATCCCGGCAGCTGGGAGCGCATCCGCGCCCGCGATCGGTATCGCAGCCAGCGCGCCCTCGAGATCTTCCTGGCCACCGGCCAGACCATGAGCGCGCATCTGGCGCGCCAGAGCCCGGATCCGGCCTTGGGCCTGCGCTTCCCGCTGGTGCACCTGCACCGACCGCGCCCCGAGCTGGCGGAGCGCATCGCCGCCCGCACCCGCGCCATGCTCGCCGCCGGCTGGATCGACGAGACCGCGGCGCTGGTCGCCGAGCACGGCCCCGCCGCCCGCGCCCTGCGCGCCATCGGCTACCGCGAGATCATGGCGATGCTGGAAGGCCGCCTGGCGCAGTCGGATCTGCCCACGGCGATCGACCTGGCCACCCGCCAGTACGCCAAGCGCCAGCAGACCTGGTTCAAGGCCCTGCCGGCGGCCGTCGGGGGCGCCCCCGAAGACCCGCGCGTCGAGCACGTCTTGAGCCGCCTGCTGCAGGTGGCCCAGGCCATTCCCTGAGCCAGGCGCCGCCCGCCGCGCGCCCCCGGCCTTGACATCCGGCCTCGCGCCGCGTTAGCTTGGACGCACGGAGCGGGCATAGCTCAGTTGGTAGAGCATCAGCTTCCCAAGCTGAGGGTCGCGGGTTCGAGACCCGTTGCCCGCTCCAAACTAATGGGCAGAAAACGGGTTGCGAACGCGGCCCGTTTGGTGTTTTGTGCAGCGGGCGAAGACGCCGTGCGCCCAGGCCAAGAATGCCGCCCTGGCACATGGAAGCGAGGGGCCTGCGCATGATTCCTCTGATCGGACCGTTCCCGCCGCCTTACGAGCGGGCGCACGCCTGGCGGCAGGGGGACGCCGTGGTGGCGGTCGACGGGCGGCCGGTGGAGGACATGCTCGACTTCTACTACTACGTGCCGGACGGCGCGCGGATGATGCTGACCGTGCGGCGGGCGGACGGCGCGGAAACGGTGGTGGCCCTGCCGCCGGACGCGCTGGGGGCGGTCACCAAGGCCTTCGCGCCGCTGGAGTTCAAGACCTGCGCCTGCAACTGCGTGTTCTGTTTCATCGACCAGAATCCGCGCGGCATGCGGCCGCCCATCTACGTCAAGGACGAGGACTACCGCTTCAGTTTTCTCTATGGCAACTACATCACGCTCACCTCGCTGGGGCGGCGGGGGCTGCGCCGGGTGATCGAGCAGAAGATGTCGCCGCTGTTCGTCTCGGTGCACGCCACCGACACCGATGTGCGCACGCGCATGCTAGGCATCAAGCGGCGTCTGGACGTGCTGCCGATCCTGCGGCAGCTGGTCGACGGCGGCATCACCGTGCACACGCAGATCGTGCTCTGCCCCGGCTGGAACGACGGCCCAATCCTGGAAAAGTCGCTGCGCGAGCTGTACGCGCTTCATCCCGGGGTGGCGTCATTGGCGATCGTGCCGGTCGGCCTTACCGGGCACCGCGAGGGGCGCGCTCGTCTGGACCCGGTCACGCCCGAACACGCGCGGGCCACGCTGGCGCAGGTGGGCCGCTGGCAGGAGGTGGCGCGCACGGAGACGCGAGAGACCTTCGTCCACCTGTCTGATGAGTTCTATCTCCTGGCCGGCGCGCCCTTTCCGGCCGCCGCCGCCTACGACGATTTTCCCCAGGTGGACAACGGCATCGGGTTGACTGTGCACCTGCGCGAGACCTGGCGGGCCGATCTGGCCGCCGCCGCGGGGCGGCTGCCGTCGGCGCCGCTGACCATCGTGACCGGGCGCGCCGGCGAACAGGCGTTCAAGCGCGAGCTGCTGCCGGCCCTGAGGTGGGAGGGGGGGCCGCCGATCGAGGTGATCGGCGTCGACAACCGCTTCTACGGCGGCGGGGTGACGGTGGCCGGCCTGCTCGCCGGCGCCGATGTGCGACGGGCCCTGCTCGCTCTGCCCGCCCGTCCCCGACGCAATGTCCTGCTGCCGCCGCGCATGTTCAACAGCGACGGCCTGACCCTCGACGACCTCGATCTAGCGGCGGTGGCGTCCGGGTCGCCGCACAACATCGATACGCCCCCCGAGGAGGGGCTGGTTGACTTCTGGGCCGGGATCGACTAGGTTCTCCCCTCGACAGCGAAATCCTTTGCAATTGTTGATCTTGTGGCGTGAGCGGCCGGACGGCCGCGGGCGGGAGCGGCGCGTGGCCCTGCGCACCGTGGCAATCGTTGGGCGCCCCAATGTGGGCAAGTCAACCTTGTTCAACCGCATCATCCGGGAGCGGCGCGCCGTCGTGCACGAGTCGCCCGGGGTCACGAGGGATCGCCTGGCCGCGCGCGCCGAGTGGAGCGGCCATCCTTTCCTGCTGCTGGACACCGGCGGCATCGTGCCGTTCGGCGAAACCGTCTCGGCTTTCGACCAGCTCGTCACCCAGGTCGCCGAGGATGCGATCGCCGAGGCCGACACGATCCTGCTGGTCGTCGACGCCGGGACCGGGCCGACGGCCTGGGACGACCACATCGCCGACCTGCTGCGGCGCAGCGGCAAGCCGGTCGTGCTCGCGGTCAACAAGGCGGAGAAGCTGTCGAGCCTGCTGGCAGCGCCCGAGTTCTACAAGCTGGGCTTGGGCGACCCTTTCGCCATCAGCGCGCTGCACGGGCAGGGGGTCGGCGAGATGCTCGACCGCCTGGTGGCGGACTTCCCGCCGGCGGCGCCCGAGCAGCCGTGCGATTGCCGCGTCGCCATCGTCGGCCGCCCCAACGTGGGCAAGTCGAGCCTGCTGAACCTGCTGGTAGGGCGTGACGAGGCGCTGGTCAGCGAGATCCCCGGCACCACGCGCGACGCCGTGCACACCGACCTGCGCTGGCACGGCCGCGTGGTGCGGCTGGTCGACACCGCCGGGCTGAGGCGCAAGTCTCGCGTGCAGGAGGCGGTCGAGGCCTTCAGCGCGCTGCGCACTCTGCGAGCCATCGAGGAGTGCGACGTGGCTCTGCTGGTGGTCGACGCGGCCGCGGGCACGGTGGGCCAGGACGCGCGCATCGCCGGCTTCATCCACGACGCGGGGCGGGGCGTCGTGGTGGCGTTCAACAAATGGGATCTGGTGGAAAAGGACCACCGCACCCACTTGCAGGTGTGGGAGGCTTTCCTGCGCGAGGCTCCTTTCCTGTCGTACGCGCCCTGGCTGACGCTTTCGGCGGTGACGCGCCAGCGCAGCGGCCGCCTGCTGGAGACGGCCTGGGAGGTGCACGAGGCGCGGCAAAGGCGAGTCGAGACGGCGCAGCTCAACCGCGTGCTCGAGCGCATCGTGCGCGAACAACCGCCGCGCACGCACGGCGGCGGGCTGGGCAAGGTCTACTTCGCCACGCAGGCCGAATCGGCGCCTCCGACGTTCGTGCTTTCGGTCAACGATCCGGCCCGCTTCGCGCGGCACTACATCCGCTATCTCAACAACCGCCTGCGCGAGGAATTCGGTTTCGCCGGCAGTCGCATCTTCATCAAGCTCAAGGCCCACTGAACCGGAGGAAAGGTCCGCGTGGTGCTCGCCCTGCTCGCTCTGCTGGCCGCCTACGCCCTGGGCGCCGTCCCCTTCAGCCAGCTCGTCGCCAAGAGGGTCAAGGGCATCGACCTGCGCCGCCACGGCAGCGGCAACCTCGGCGCCACCAACATCTACCGCACGCTGGGCCCCAGCTGGGGGGTGCTCGTGCTGCTGCTCGACATGGCCAAAGGGGCGGCGGCGGTGCTGCTCATGCAGACCCTGCTTGGCCTGCTCGATCCGGCCGACGGCATGCCGCTGCGGCTGCCGCGCGACATCTGGCGCATCTTCGCCGGTTTCCTGGCCGCGCTCGGCCACACGCTTTCGCCCTTCGTCGGCTTCCGGGGCGGCAAGGGGGTGGCGACGACGGCTGGGGCCTACTTCATCTTGGCTCCCTATCCCCTGCTGACCGCCATGGCGGTATTCGCCGCCGCCATGGCGGTGACCAGGATCGTGTCGCTGGCCAGCCTCAGTGCGGCGGCGGTGCTGCCGGTCGCCGTAGCCTATTTCGAGTGGCGCTCGCACGATGGATTCTCCAAGACCATCTTCGTTTTCACGCTGGTGATCTGCGTCTGGGTGATGCTCAAACACCGCGCGAACATCCAGCGTCTGAAATCGGGCACCGAGAAACCTTTGGAGCCCGGCAACAGCTCCGAGCGCAGCGACAAGGGTGGCCGGCCGTGAAGGCGGCGGTTCTGGGCACCGGCAGTTGGGGCACTTCGTTCGGCAGGCACCTGGCGGCCACATGGGACGAGGTGGTGCTGTGGGGCGTCGTCCCCCGGCAGGTGCACGGCATCGCCACCCAGCATCGCAATCCGGACTACCTGACCGAGTTGGCTCTGCCAGCGAACCTGACGGCGACCGGCGATCTGGAGGAGGCCGCGGCTGGCGCCGACGCCCTGTTCGTCGTCGTCCCGAGCCAGGCTGTGCGCAAGGTCGCGGCGGCGTTGGCGCGGCTGCCGGCGCCGCCCCGCTGTCCCGTCGTCTGCCTGGCCAAGGGCATGGAATTGACCACGCTCAAGCGCCTCAGCCAGGTGCTGGAGGAGGAACTCGGGCGCGAACGGCCCGATGGAGCGCCGCCGGTGGCCGTGCTGCTGGGACCGAGCCACGCCGAAGAGGTGGCCCGCGGCCTGCCGACGGCGGTGGTGCTGGCGGGCTCGGCCGCCGCCGACTGGCGCCCATGGCAACAGCTGATCGCCGGCCCCACCTTCCGCGTCTACACCAACAGCGACCTGCTCGGCGTGGAGGTCTCGTCGGCCTTCAAGAACGTCATCGCCATCGCCAGCGGGATCTGTGACGGGCTGGGCCTGGGCGACAACACGCGCGGCGCCGTCATGACGCGCGGCCTGGCGGAGCTGGCGCGCCTGGGCATTGCCCTGGGAGGGCAGCGGCGGACCTTTTACGGTCTGGCGGGTATCGGCGACATGATCACCACCTGCACAAGCCGGTATTCCCGCAATCGCAACTACGGAGAGGCGGTTGGACGGGGCGACGGCGATCCCCAGGCCATCCTGGACCGATCGCCGCAGGTCGTCGAGGGGGCGGTGATGGCGCAAGCCGCCCTAAGGCTCGGCCTGAAGCATCAGATTGAACTTCCCATCACACAAGAAGTTCACCATGTGCTATTTTCCGGAAAACCGCCACGCGTGGCCATGCGCGACCTGATGGAGCGCGAACCGCGCTCCGAGATGGAATGAGCGCGGCTGATCCGAGGAGCAGAACCATGCCCAAGCGCCCGGTTTGCCAGCAGGCGGCTCCATCCGGCGCCAGTTCGCCGGCGCCCGCGACCTCGAAACTCTACTACTCGATCAGCGAGGTGGCGGAGCTGACCGGCGTCAAACCCCACGTGTTGCGCTACTGGGAGGAGCAGTTCTCGACTCTGCGCCCGCGCAAGGGACGCTCCGGCAACCGGACCTATCGCAGCCGGGACATCGAGGAAGTCCTGGCGATCAAGAAGCTGCTCTACCAGGACGGGTTCCGCATCGAAGGGGCGGTGCGGCTCCGGCGCGAGGCTCGCCTGGGCCGCCAGGAGCTGCCGCAGGATCCGCCGCCTCAGCTGGCGATTCCGTTCCATGAACTCAGCGCCGCCCAGCAGGCCGCCCATCTCAAGACGGAGCTGGGGGCGGTGCGCGATCTGCTCCAGCGGCTGCACGGCGAGATCGCGCTGTGCCGCGATCTGCTTGCCGGAAAGCGATCCGGCCCGGCTGCCGGCGATCAACGCGCCGGCGGCCCGGCACCGCCTCGTGCGCGAGCGGAGAAGGCCTGAGAACAGGCTCCGGGCGCGCCAGAGCGGCCTTGTCGAAGGCGCCTTGGCGTGCTAGATTGTGGCCGCGACTCGCACCCGGGCCCAGCGGCCCGCCGGTAGCGGGGCGATGGTCGGGGCGTGGCGCAGCCCGGCTAGCGCACTTGCATGGGGTGCAAGGGGTCGTGGGTTCAAATCCCGCCGCCCCGACCACAGCAGGCTGACAGCGGAGGCGGGCAGCCCCTGGGCGATGCCCGCGTTTCTTTGCCCCCCGCCGCCCCGCTCCCGTCGCGGGAGGAAGCGCGTGAACGTCGGCGTGATTCTGCCTGCCCTGGACGCCGCTGCGCACCTGCCGGAGTTGCTGGCGCAGATCCGGGAGCGCCAGCCTGAATTCCGCCTGCTCGTGGTCGATGACGGCAGCCGGGACGCGACTGCGGCGGCGGCTGCGGCCGCGGGTGCCGAGGTGATCCGGCATGACCGCAACCGGGGCAAGGGCGCGGCGCTGGCCACGGGCTTCGCCTGGGCGCTCGACACGGCTTGCGATTGGGTATATACCATGGACGCCGACGGCCAGCACCTGCCGGCGGAGATGGGCCGTTTCCTGCAGGCGGCCACCGCCGAAGGGTGGGACGTGGTCGTGGGCACCAGGATGGATGCCGTCGCCGGCATGCCGCTGATCCGCCGCGCCACCAACGTCTTCACCTCGGCGGTGGTGAGCCGGCTGGCCGGCTGCCGCATTCCGGATTCGCAGAGTGGTTTTCGCCTGTTCCGCACTCCGCGGCTGGCGGGTTTGCGGCTGAGCACCAGCCGCTACGACACCGAATCCGAGGTGTTGGTGCGCCTGGCGCGCCGCGGCTGTCGGATCGGCGCGGTGTCGATCACGACGGTCTACGGCGACCAGCGCAGCGCCATCCGGCCGTTGCGCGACACGGTTAGGTTCTTCCAACTGGTGGCGAGGTTGCTGCGCGACCGGGATTGACCCTCACCAACGGCGCCGCGCCGGCGTCGCCCCGAGGCGGATGAGATGAAAAAGCCGCACATCTTGCTGACCAACGACGACGGCATCCACGCCCGCGGCCTGCAGGTCCTCGAGCACACCCTGCGCGAGATGGATTTCTGCCGCCTCACCGTGGTGGCGCCCTCGGATCAGCAAAGCGCTTCGAGCCACTCGCTCACGCTGACCATGCCGTTGCGGGTGCTGCCGATGGGGGAGGGGCGCTACGCCGTCACGGGCACGCCGACGGACAGCGTGCTGGTTGCGGTCGAGGAGATCCTCAAGGGCGACCGGCCCGATTTCGTGCTGAGCGGAATCAACCACGGTCCCAACATGGGCGAGGACGTCACCTACTCCGGGACCGTCGCCGCCGCCATGGAGGGAGCCATCCTGGGCATTCCCAGCTGCGCCATGTCGCTGGCGGCGTGGCATCCGCAGCAGTGGGACGGTGCGGAAGCGTTCCTGCGCGGCTGCCTGCGGGACTTGCTGGCCTTCCCGCTGGGCAACGGCGCGTTGCTGAACATCAACATTCCCGAGCTGCCGGCCGACCGGATCCGCGGGGTGCGGGTGGTGAGGCTAGGGTCCCGCGTCTACCACGATGTCATCACGACGCAGACAGACCCGCGGGGACGGCCCTACATCTGGATCGGCGGCGGAGGGCCGACCTGGGCCGACGATCCCGACACCGATTACGTGCTGGTGCAGCAAGGGTACGTCGTGATGACGCCGCTGAAGATCGACCTCACGCACCACAAGCTTCTCGGACCGCTGGCCGCGTTGGAACGAGACGGCCTGCCGGCGCCGGCGCGGTCGGCCCGCTCATGAACGACCACCGCGTGGCGCGCCGCCGCATGGTGGCCGAGCAGCTGCGCGCGGCCGGGCTGAGCGACCAGCGCGTGCTGGGCGCCATGCAGGAAGTGCCGCGGCACCGCTTCGTGCCGCGGCTGCTGCGCCACCGCGCGTACCAGCCGTGCGCCTTGCCGATCGGATACGGCCAGACCATCAGCCAGCCCTTCACCGTGGCGTTGATGACGGCGTTGCTCGAGCTGCGCGGCGACGAGACGGTGCTCGAGATCGGCACGGGCTCGGGCTACCAGGCGGCTGTGCTCTCGCGCCTGGCACGACGCGTTGTGACGGTGGACCGCCTGGCGCCGCTGTGCCGGCGGGCCGCCGCCCTCCTGGCCGAGCTCGGCTGCGACAATGTCGAGGTGCTGGCGGCCGACGGCAGCGTCGCACTCGCCGGTCGCGGCCCCTTCGACGCGATCATGTTGACCGCCTGCGCCGAGCGGTTGCCCGCGGCGCTGCACCAGCAGCTTGCGCCCGGCGGCAGGCTGGTGGCGCCGATCGGCCGGGGAACAGCCCAATCCCTCTACCGCTACCGGCTGCGGGACGGGCTGCCGTGCATCGAACGTTCTCTGCCGTGTCGTTTCGTGCCGCTGCTGCGCGGCATCGCGGTGGAGGCCGCGTCGTGACCCATGATCTGCTGCAGCGGCTGCAGCAGCTGCCGCCGCGGCTGGCGGTCTTTCTGATCACCATGCTGCCGGTCTTCGAGCCGCGCGGTCCGGCCGAGCGCCATTTGCGCCGATTTCGCGTCTATGATAGGCTGTCCGAGTGGATTTTCCGGCGGGCGGTCGCGCGCAGCGCATTGGTGAGGCGCTACCAGGCGATCGGCCTGATGCCGCTCGTGGCGATACCCGCGCCGATCACCGGGGCTGGGACGGGCGCGGTGCTGGCGTATCTCTTCAAGCTGCCCTTGCGTCTGGCCTTCCCTTGTATCATTCTTGGGATCTGCTTGGCCGGGGTGGTGGTGGCGCTGGTTTCCCTCGGCGCCGTCGGTCTCTGGTCGCTTTTTTAGGGCGGCCTGCCCGGTTCCGCGTTTCAGGTCGGGGCGTAGCGCAGCCCGGTTAGCGCGCCTGCTTCGGGAGCAGGAAGTCGGGAGTTCAAATCTCCCCGCCCCGACCACCGTTCCGCACTGGTGCTGCCGGTTCCGGACGGAGGATGGAACACGGATGCCCGAGCTTTCCCGTCGCCTGCCGCGGCCCTTGCCAAGCTTGTTGCTCGCCTTGCTGCTGGTCGCCGCCCCCGCCGCCGCCGCTCCCGCGTGGTACGTTGTCCGGTCCGGCGACTTCCTCTCCCGTATCGCCCAGCGCTTCGGCGTGACCGTGGCGGAGTTGAAACGCGACAACGGGCTGCAGAGCGACGTGATCCACCCGGGCCAGCGCCTGCGGCTGCAGCAGCCGATGCGGCGCCTGCGCGCCGCCGATCTGCACTGGCGCCGGCCATTCGAGGCCGCGCCGGGGCGCGTCTTGCGCGATTTCGGCGTGCAGGTCAAGGAGCACGGCGTGCAGGTGCCGCACACCGGCGTGGACGTGGAATTGCCGCTGGGGTCGGCCGTGCTCGCCCCCGCCGCCGGAGTCGTCCGCTATTGCGGCGAGCAGGAGGGTTTCGGCGTCGTGGTGATCATCGAGCACGGGGGAGCGTTCTCGACCGTCCTGGCGCCTCTGGCGCCCGATAGCGCATCGTGCCGCGCCGGAGTCGCCGTGCTGCCCGGCGACAGGCTGGGAAGCACCGCGGCCCCGGTTGAGGGCGATCTGCCCTATCTGCATCTCGAACTGCGGCAGAACAACAAGGCGGTCCCGCCTGGGCGGCTGCTGCGCTGACCGTGGAGGCGGCCATGGACCTCAAAGGCGTGATCCGCGAAATCCCCGATTTTCCCCGGCCGGGAATCATCTTCCGCGACATCACCCCGGTCCTGCTAGATCCGGCGGCGTTTCGCGCGGCGCTGGGCGGGCTGGAATCGCTTGTGCGCCCACTGCGCTGCGACAAGCTGTGCGCCATAGAATCGCGCGGCTTCCTGTTCGCCGCCCCGCTGGCCGCCGCGCTGGGGCGGGGATTGGTGCCGCTGCGCAAACCTGGCAAGCTGCCCGGGACGAAAGTGACGCTCAGCTACGCCCTGGAATACGGCGAGGCGGCGCTGGAGCTGCACGCCGACAGCCTGCGGCGGGGGGAGCGGGTTGTCATCGTCGATGATCTGTTGGCCACCGGCGGCACGGCCGAGGCCGCGGGCCGGCTGGCGGCGCAATTGGGGGCGCAGGTGGCGGCCTATCTGTTCCTGATCGAGTTGGAAGGCCTGCGCGGTCGGGAGCGACTGCGCACGGCACCAGTTTTTTCGCTTGTTCGCTACCCGTGAAGCCCTTAAGTTCAAGCTCCAGCCGCGCCCCGGGCGGCCGGCGCCCGCCCCAGGCCCCAGTAGCTCAGGTGGATAGAGCACAGGTTTCCTAAACCTGGTGTCGCAGGTTCGAGTCCTGCCTGGGGCACCACTCGCACGCCGCGCGCCGGCTAAGGCCTCCGCGAGCCGGCGCGGCGGCCGCTCCAGGCCATGACCGCGGTCGCTGCGCTCGCGTCGCAGCAGCAGCAGTGCTGACAGCAGCGCCGTCGTCCCCAGGGCGCCGAAGAGGAACATCGCCGCACCGTAGCCACCCGTCCGGTCGGTCAGGCCGCCCGCGATCCACGGCAGCAGCGTCATGCCGGCGTTCTGGATCAGCGTGAGCACGCCGTAGGCCGTCCCCAGCCGCTTCTCCGCGATGATCAGGGGCACCGCCGCCCACAACGCCGCCGGCACCAGCGAGAAGGCCACGCCCATGACAGCCATCGGCAGCACCGGGTTGACGTGGGTCGCGCCCAGGACGAAGTAGGTGGGCGCAAAGAGCAGCGAGCCGAACACCATCAGGCTGGCGCGGCGCCCCCAGCGGTCGACGATCCAGCCGAAGAGCGGCGTGCAGAAGATGGCCGCCAGCACGAGGATGCCGGTCGTCCGTCCGGCCGCCTCCAGGGAGAGGCCGTACTTGTCGACGAAGAAGGAGGTGCTGAAGTAGGTGAAGGGGAAAACCGCCGAATAGAACGTGACGCACAGGACTGTGATGAGCCAGAAACTCGGGCTGAAGCGCGTCACGTCCGACAGGGTCAGCCTGTCGCTCTGCTCCTCCACCAGCCGCCGGCCCCGCTCGGCGCGGCGGTCGATGGCCATGTAGGCGGCGAAGGCGCCGAGGGCGAGCACGGTCAGCACGCAGGCGGCCCAGAGCGCGCCGCGCCAGTCCAGTCGCGAGGCCAGCGCCGCCATGCCCCCGAAGGCGAGCAGGGAGCCCAGGCGGCAGACGGCGATGTTGAGGCCGAAGGCCAGCGCCAACTCTTTACCGCGAAACCACTTGGCGATGATCTTATTCTGCGCCAGGATCAGCGACTCGGCGCCGATGCCGAAGACGACCCGACCCGCCAGCATCATCGTGATGCTCTGTCCCGCGGCCGTCATGGCCGTCCCGATGGTGCAGAGCAGCGCGAACAAGAAACCGGCGCGACGGCTGCCGATGCGATCGATCAGCATCCCGCCCAGCAGCACCATCACGATGTTGGGAAGGCTGTAAAGGCTGCCGAAGAGCCCGATCACGGTGTCGCCGACCTGCATCTTCTCCCGGATGATTGGAGCGATGGGACTGATGGAGTCGTAGACGAAATACCCGCTGAACGTGACGAGGGAGACGATCCCCAGCGCCGCCCAGCGGTGCCAGGCGGGCGGGGGCGAGGGAGGGGAGGCGCTTGCCACGTGCGCTCCTTGCAGGCCGGGCAACGAAGCCCGGGCGGCGAGGGTGGAGTGAAACAGCTGCGCGACGGCGACGCCGGAGCAGCCGCAACGTCGCGCGGATCTGTGAGCGTAGGGGAGGGATGCAGGTGCGACTGGCAGCCCCGTCAAGCGCGGGGATCCCAGCCAGAGGACAGGGCCACCCGCGTGGAACGTGTCGCACAGGCTCTGCAGTGGCCCCCGAATTCTCAGGCTGACCTTCGAATTGGCTCCAGAGCCGTTGGATCACGAGGGGCACAGGCGGACCACTATCCCCTGGCCCGGTGATCCTAGCGCAGGCGGGGGCGGTGGTCAATCCCATCAATGCGGCGGCGGGGGATTTCCTCACCTGGCGGCAAGATCGCCGGGGCCCGATCGAGATGCCATCGCCGCAGGGTGGAAATTCGCCCCGAGATCGCCTATATTCGCGCGTGGCGCCGCCTGGCCGGCGGGGCTGTTTGAACACTGGCATTCACCATTAACAACCCACCCTGGAGTGTCGGCCGTGCCGTCCCACAAATTGACCCGCAAGGAACTGAAGCACGATGGATTCGTGGATTGGACCGGGCGCGCCAGCGACTTTCTCCAGGTCCACTACATGCGAGTCGGCATCGTCGTCCTTCTGATCCTCGCCTTGATCCTCGGCGTTCGTCTTGTGCGGGAGGGGCAGCGGCGCTCGGCGCAACGCGCCTCTTACTTGCTCTACCAGGGACAGTCGCTGCTCCTGCGCGGCGATCACCTGGCCGCACGGGGGCCGTTGCAGGAGGTCGTCGATCGCTTCGGCGGAACCCCCTTCGGCAAGCAGGCCGCGCTGGGGCTGGCGCAAGCGCAGCTGGCGGGCAGTGAGCCCGACCAGGCCCTGACCAGCATCGAGCGAGCCGCGCGTGGACTTCGAGCCAACGATCCGCTGGCGCTGGCCAGCGCCCGGTTGCGCGCGGCCGCGCTGATCACGCTGCAGCGTCTGCCGGAAGCCGAGAACGTGTACCGTGACTTGCTGGCGGTGGCCGACCTGCCGGACGAAGCGCGCCTCGAGCTGGCGCTGGCGCTGGCCGATTGCCTGAAGCTCGCTGGTCGGCCTGCCGACGGCGCGCAGGTGCTTGTTGAGCTGCTCGCCCGCATAGAACGCGGAGAGCTGAAGGTCCAGGGTCGCGAACGCGACCTCGAAAGCCGCATCCAGTTGCTAAAGGCTCTCGCCGGCTAGAGCCGGCGCCGCCCGGAGGAGGGAGCGCGTGCGCGAGGCGAGCGTCAACGACCGCTGGCTGGGGGCTGTCTGCTACCTCAGCTTTCTGGTCATCCTGCCCATCATGCAGAAGCCGAAGACCGAGTTCCTGGCCCGCCATTGCCGGCAGGGTTTCGCGCTGCTGTTTGCTGAAATCGTCGCCTTCTTCGTGCTCTATATCATAGAGCGGACCGTCGGCAGGATCCCGATCCTGGGCCTATTCGTATCGATTCTGCTGCATCTGGCTGTTTTCCTGGTGTTCTTGCTCGTGTCCGCCGTGGGCTTCGTCAAGGCCTTGTCCGGAGAGTCCTGGAGCCTGCCGGCGTTGGACGAACTTTCCGACAGGGTGCCCATTCACTGATCAAGCCATTGCCAATTTGGGAGATAGGTGCTGGCCGGTTGACTGCCGTCATTGCGTATAATGTATATTATGTTAAGTTGCGGTTGTATCCCTTCTGGCCGAGCCCTGTTCGACGACATCCATTCCATCCCCGAGCCTGCCCGCGGCTCCGCGTTGCAGCCACTGCTCCAGCTCCCTCTTGTTTCCCTCCGCCTGCCGGCAACGCACGTGGAAGTCGCCTCCGATCGGATCTAGCGACGCGCTCCATCCGCAGGCACGCAGCACCGCCACAGCCTCCAGAGCGGTTGTCTCGTTGGATATGATCAAGCGCGCCTGGACGGCGGCGGCGTTGTCGCGCAGCGCCTCCAGCAGCATCCACAGGGGGCCTGCCCCGGTGAGCATGCGCGCATTGATGATGTGCTCGTCCATGATGAAGTCGTTATCGGCAGGAATCCCTGGCGGCTGAAGCAACTCGACCAACAGATGATATGCTTATAAATCAACGACATGGCTGCACAAGGCGACCTGGACTCTGAACCTCGGACGCTTTGGCGCCTGGGAGCCCGCGATCATGGCTTGCGCGCGATGCCTGCTCCCAGGAGAGCGGTTCGAGGTCTAGGTCTCAAGCGCAGATTTGATCCTATCTCTCAGTTTCTGCTTGGGCTGCGCCCCAATGATGGTCTCGACCACGCGTCCGCCCCTGAAGACCAGGATCGCCGGAATGGATCGGATGCCGTATTGCGCGGCGGTTTGAGGCTGCTGAACGATGTCCATCTTGCCCACCAGGAGCTTGCCCGATAGTTCGCCGGCCAGCTCTTCCAGAATCGGCGCCACCATCTTGCATGGGCCGCACCAGGGCGCCCAGAAGTCAACGGCCACCGGCAAGGGCGATTCAAGGACCGTCTTCCTGAACCCGTCATCCGTCAGCTCGAGCACGGTCGCAGCCATGGAACGTCCTTTCGCTGGATGCATGGCGCATTCTCAGTACCTGTCGCCGAACCCGTCCGCGATCCCCGGCGGCCTGGGTCGCCGGGCCGCTCCTGGCTAGCCCGCAGCCAGGCATATCTCCAGGATGGCCTTCTCCAGGACCAGCTCGGGCCGCAGGGGGCTTGCCTTCAGCCCCCTCTCGCAGTCCAGGCAGGCCTCGAGCGCCGCTCCAAGGGCTTCTGGGGGCCAAGCCCCGGCGGCCTGGCAAATCGCGCCGGCCGCGAACGGCGGCACGCCGGCGGCTTGCGCTGCCTCCCGCTCCCCGTGGCCCGCCAGCAGCAGGGAACGAACCAGCGAGAGTTGGCGCATCCGCCAGGCCAGCAGGGGGGCCAATTCGTAGGGGCTGCGCCCTTCCGCCGCCCACCGTCGCCACAGCGCGATCGCCCGACGGGGATCGCCCTGTCCGAGGAGCTTGACCAGCTCGAAGGGATCGATTTGCCGCTGCGCGAGCACGAGATCCCGCAGCGAGCTCGGTGCAGGCAGCACCCCGGCCTCCTCGGCCACCAAGGCCAGCTTGTCGAGCTCGCTTTCCAGGGCGCGCAGATCGCCGCCGACCTGGTCGACCAGCAGTTCGGCACCCTCCGCGTCGAGCGGCAATCCGCGCTGCCGCGCCGCCTTCATCACCCATTCCACCAACGCCGCCCCGCGCGGCGGCGCCAGGAGGAAGTGCAAACCCGCCGCCTTGACCTGCTTGACCCAGCGGCGGCGGCCGTCCAGCTTGGCCGCCGTCATCACCAGCACGGTCTTGGCCGGCGGCGAGGCGAGATACAGTTCCAAGGCGGCTTCCTGCTCGGCGCCCGCGAGGCAGCGGTCGGCTTGCTTCAGCCACACCATCTGCCGCGCCGCCAGCATCGGAAAGCTGAGCGCCTGCCGCAACACGGCTCCGAAGTCCGCCGTGTCGCCATCGAAGGCATGGTGGCCGAACGCCTGCTCCGCCGGCGTGAGCAGAGCGTCGCGCAAGTGCGCCGCAACGTTCTCCAGCCGCAGCGTCTCCTCCCCCTCCAGCACGTACACCGGCCGGTAATGCTGGCGTTTGATTTCGGCCCAGAGCCGATCAGCGTCATCGCTGCCGCTCCGCGCTTGACGCGGCCGCGCCACGGCTACCAGTCCTCCACCACGAGCGCCACCAGCTCGCGCACGATCTCCGCGGCCGCCTCGGCGCGAGCGGTCGCCTCGCTGCTGCCCTGGGGGTCGTTCAGTATGAAATTGCCACTGCCGGTGAGCCGCTTGTTCTCGAAGAGAGCCTTGCCCGTCGCCTTGGCCGTGAGGCTAAGCTCGACCACGATCTGCACCTGGTATTCGTCGACCTGGAGGTCGGGCCGGGTGAAAGCTTCCTGCAGATGGTAGCGCACCACGGCACCTGTCAGGATGGTGTCCGCGCCACGCTCATCCGTGACCTTCAGCGTGTTGTCGTCCTGAAGGGCGCGCACCATCAGATCCGTAAGCTCGACCTCGATATTGGGCTCGGGCGAGCGGTTCTCCAGAAAGGGGACCGCCACCCGCCGCAAGGACGGATCCAGCCGCCCCGAACTCACGGAATAGACGCCGCACGACGCCCAGCCCAGCGCCCCCCCCATCATGGCCGCCAGGGCGACCACGCGCAGGAGAGCGCCCGCCGCTCGACTGTCAGTCCGATATTTCATAGGTCTTCATGCGGTAACGTAGCTTGTCGCGGTTCAAATGCAAGAGACGCGCCGCGACTGTCTGGTTGTTGCCTGCCAGCTGGTACGCCTTGCAGATCAACGCCCTCTCCACTTCGGCGATCAGCTTTTCCAGCGGCACGCCTTCCGGCGGCAAGGGATCGCGCAGAGCGGATTCCAGGGCGCTCAGCAGCTGCTCGGCCTGCGGCGGCGCCGCTCCACCCAGGGTCAGGTGCGACGGCAGCAACAGCGGCCCGCTGTCGAGCAGCACGGCTCTTTCGATCACGTTGCGCAACTCGCGGATGTTGCCCGGCCAGCCATAGGCTCGCAGGCGAGCCGCCGCCTCCGGGCAGATGCCGGTGAACTGTTTCCGAAACTGCGCGCCGAACACCCGCAGGAAATGCTCGGCCAGCAGCACGATGTCCTCGGGGCGTTCGCGCAGGGGCGGGATGCGCAGGGGGATGACCTTGAGGCGGTAGTACAGGTCCTCGCGGAAACGCCCGGCCCGGACCAGTTCGGCCAGGTCCTGGTTTGTGGCCGAGATGATGCGCACATCGACGGTGATGTCCTTGACTCCGCCCACGCGGCGGAACGTCATCTTCTCCAGAACGCGCAGCAGCTTGACCTGGATCGGCACGCTCAGCTCGCCGATCTCGTCGAGGAACAGGGTTCCGCGGTGCGCCAATTCCAGCAGGCCGGGCTTCTGCTGCACGGCGTCGGTGAAAGCTCCCTTCTCGTGCCCGAAGAGCTCGCTCTCCAACAGTTTCTCCGGCAGCGCGGCGCAGTTGATCTCCAGAAAGGCGTGGTCGCGGCGCGCCGAGGTCTTGTGGATGGCGTTGGCGATCACCTCCTTCCCCACGCCCGACTCGCCTTCGATCAGGATGGTCGTGCGCTGGCCCACCGCCACCTTGCGCACCGTTTCGTAGACTTCGCGCATCGCCGCCGCCACGCTCGGCACGATGTCCCGCTCGTCCTGGAACAGGTTTTCCTGCCTGCGCAACCGGTCGAGATCGCGCGTCGCGCGCGTGGCGTCAAGACCTTTCCGGATCACGACCAGGAGCTGTTCCAGGTTGATCGGCTTGTTGATGTAGTCGAAGGCGCCCGCGCGCATGGCTTGCACCGCCGTCTCGATCTCGCCGAAGGCGGTGATCATGACCACGCAGATATCCGCGAATTGGCGCTTCAATTGCGCCAGCACTTCGAGGCCGTTGAGGTCGGGCAGCTTCAGATCCAGCAGCACCAGATCGGGGATCTCCCTTTCGATGATCTCCAGAGCGGCGCGGCCCCGCGTGGCGGTGCGCACCTCGAATCCCTCGTCGCGCAGGGTTTTCTCCAGGAAGAAGACGATGGATTCCTGGTCGTCCACGATCAGGATCAGTGGCTTCATGGCGCCTCCGCGGAGCGCGGCTGCTGGAAGGGCAGATAGACGCTGAAGCGGGTCGGCCCCGCCGCTCCGCTTTCAACCTCGATCGCCCCGCCGTGCTGTTTGACGATGTTGTAGGAGACGAACAGGCCAAGGCCGGTGCCGTCGCTCTTGCGAGTGTGGAACGGCTCGAAGATCCGCTCATGATCCTCGGGCGGGATGCCCTGACCGCCGTTTTCGACGCTCAGTATCAAGCCCGGCGGCGGGGACACCTCGGTCGACCGCCGGCCGAAGGCGTCGTAGCCGCCCTGGTCGACGCGGATGTGCACGGCGGCGCCCGGGTTCTCGGCTTCGATCGCGTTCTTGATCAGGTTCAGCAACACCTGCTGGATCTGATCCGGATCGCATTCCACGTCCCGCCATTCGCGCCGATGCTCGACTGTGAAGCTCACATCGCGCGCGGCCGCCGCAGGCGCCAGGAGATCAAGAACCCGCTCGAGCACCGGCTCGAGCGAGCAGCGACGGAACATCAGGTAGCCGGGCCGCGCCACCGTGAATAGGTTGCGGATCACCCGGTCCAGGCGATCGATCTCCTGGCTGATGATCTGGATGTAGGCCAGGTGTTCCGCGCTCAACTGGTTGTCGCGTCGCAGGTAATCGATGCCCGCCGCGATGCCGGCCAGCGGGTTGCGCACCTCGTGCGCGACGCTCGATGTGAATCTGCCGATGGCCGCCAGCTTGTCGAGCTGGCGGATCTGATCCTGCATGGCCCGCACCCTGGTCAGGTCATCGAAGACACAGAGCAACCCGTGCCTCTCCCCCGGCCCTGGCGGCAAGGCCGCCAACGTCAGCCGCACCATCAAGGGATCGCGGCCCTCTCTCGGTAGAGCGGTCTCCACGACCGCCAGATCCTGCTCGCCCGCCGCGACCGCCGCCAGCGGGGAGCCCGCCATCCTCAGTTCGGGCACGAGCTCGTAGGGCGTCAGGCGCTCCGCCCGAGCGGGTCCGCAGCCCAACATGGTCAGGGCGGCGCGGTTGGAGAAGCGCACCTCGCCCGCGCCGTCGAAGGCAATCAGACCCGCCGTCAGGCTGTTGAGGATTCCATCACGCAGGGCGCGTTCCGCTTCCAGCCGCGCATACAGTTCCGCGTTGTCCAGCAGGGCGCAGGCGGTGCGCCCCACCGCCTCCAGCATCTCGCGCCAATCGCCGCTGGGAGGCCAGCGGTCGTCGGCCGGCCGCAGCCACAGAGCACCGGCGACATTGGACTGGCCTGAGAGCCCCGCGATGGCGACCGCACGCGTCAACGGCACCGCGATGTAGGGCCCGGCGGCAGCCGGGTGCCTGGCCGACGTCCCCGCCTCCCCCTCCTCCAGGAAGGGATGCCTGACGGCGTCTCCTATCTGCAGGGCGCGGCCTTCTTGCAGCACGGTGGCCAGACCGCCTCGGCCGGGAGCAGAGCATACTCGTTCCTCGACCTGTTCGCCGGCGGCGGTCAGCCGGAGTCCGCGGCTGCGGATCCTGCCGTCATGCTCCCGCATGAAGCAAGCCGCCTCGAGCGCGCCGAAGCGGCGCATACAGTGGCGCAGCACGGCGTCCGCCATCTCGGCGGCGCTGGTGGCGGAGGTCATCCCCTGCAGCAGTTCGTGTTGGCTCAGCAGCTGAATATGGGCCCGAACCAGGTCCGCCGCGGCCTCGTCGCGCTCCCGGCGCGCCCGGCGCAAGGCGACGGCCGCCGCCTCGGGCAGTGTGGGGGCATTCGTCAAAGAGTCCGTCCGCGTTGGATTCCTCTCCTCGGTCAGCAGGGCCGCTAGCTCGGCGCGTTCGCGCAGCCGCCTGGCGTGCCACCGCCACACGAGAATGACACAGCCGCCTTCCCAGGCCGCCAGCGCGAGCAGCCCCGGCCAGGTCGGGCCCAGCCCAAGACCCGCCGCGAAGGCCAGCAGGGGCCCCAGCAGAAGCAAGACAATCGCGACGCGCATCCAAACGGCGACGGGCCGCAAGGTTCCTCGCGGGGGTTGGTGTGGCACGCTTGACAGTGCGGCGATTATCCTCGGCGCCCGCCCGCCGCGCAAGGCGGGAATGGCGCTGGCCAGTGCTGCGGCTGGTGCCGAAAACACCGCCGCCGTTCCTTTGGGGGGAACGGCGGCCTCGGATGCGCTCGGAGATCGCGGACGACCTTGCCGCTAGTGTGCTCCTTCGCCCGAGAGCACGACCCTGAAGGTGCGCGCAATGATCTTCAGATCGGTGAGCAGGCCGAATTCGCGGATGTACCGCCGATCCAGCTCGACCTTGCGGCGCACCGATTCGGTGCTGTCGTCATACCCGTTGACCACCTGGGCCAGCCCGGTTATCCCGGGGAGCACGAGCAGTCGTTCACGGTAGTGCGGCACTTCCTTTTCCAGCTTGTGGATGAAGCAGAGGCGCTCCGGCCGGGGGCCGATCACGCTCATCTCGCCGCGCAGCACGTTGATGAACTGCGGCACCTCGTCCAACCTCGTGCGGCGCAGGAAGCGTCCCACACGGGTGATCCGGTCGTCGTTCTTTGCGGCCCACTGCGGCCCCGCGCTCTCCGCGTCGGTGCGCATCGTCCGCAGCTTGTGGATGCGGAAGGGACGGCCCGGCTGCAGAATCTTCCGGCGGTCCACCGCCAGGCCGGTGCCGATGCGGCGGCGCCGGCGGTTGATCCCGATCCTGGTTTGGGAATAGAAGATCGGGCCCGGAGAATCGAGCCTGATCGCCAAGGCGATCACGGGCAGCATCAGGGCGAAGACAGCCAGCGCCAGGGTCGAAATCGCGACATCCAGGACGCGCTTGGCGATGGCGTTCAGCAGGCGCTCCCGGCGCCGCAGCACCTCGTCCAGATTCGCATCTTGTCCGGCAGGCAGCGCCGCCGCCGCCTCGGTCGCGAACAAGATGCGCAGCACAGATCCATCGATGCCCGATGCCAAGCCCGGCCCGGGCAAGGCGATCGAGTGCCCCTCCTCGACTCTATTCATCTATCAAACCCCCGTCCAGGTATAGGAGTTCTGTTGTCCTTGATTCTGTTCGCCCGCTCCTCTACCCGACCTGGCCGCCCCAGGTTTGGCGGGTCGGTGCTGCTGGGAAGGTCCTCATGTCGCCAGCCTTTGAGGTCCCCCTCCTCAAACTTCTGAGGACGCAAGTATTCTACCACAGGGAGGTGCCGGCTGCAAGGCCCAAAATGCAAAAGAAAGGAACAATCATCGCTTGCCACCAGGCGGTCGCGGTGGGACATTCGGCCCCGATCGCTTGGGAACGCTGAGAAATCCTCGAAACGGCTGCGGGCCAAAACAATGACGAGTCGGACAGGAAAAGTGTTTCTCCTTGTCGGCTGTGCTATTGTTTTCTATTTAACAATAAGTCTGATCGCCGGTTGGCGTGATTTGATCAATCATTTGCAAGGCTTCCCCGCGCTCTACGCGGTCCCCCTGGTCGCCCTCTCCCTGCTCAACTACCTGCTCCGCTTCTGGCGTTGGGAGATCTACAGAAAGAGCCTTTGTATCGCGCTGCCCGCCCGCGAGAGCCTGGCGCTCTTTCTGGCGACCTTCGCCATGGTGATAACCCCCGGCAAGATCGGCGAGATCTACAAGGCAGCGTACCTCTGGGAGCGCCGCCGCGTGCCGCTGTCGACAGGGCTTCCCATCATCCTTGCCGAGCGCTTCCTCGACTTTTCCGCTGTGCTGATCCTCGCCGGCGCGGGACTTGTCTTCTGGCGAGGCCCGCTGGCGGGCATGGGTTCCACCTTGCTCATGGGCTGCCTGCTGACGGCCGCGTTCCTGCTGTTGCGGTCGAGCGCGCTGCGGCGCGCTCTGGTGGACCGTCTCGCCTCGCGCGGCGTTCTCCGTCGCTACCGACCGGATTTCTCTGGCGCCTTGGAAGGTCTGGGAAGGCTGCTGTCGGGGCGGCTGCTGGCGGCTCCCCTGCTGCTGAGCTTCGCCGCCTGGTTCGCCGAATGCGGCAGCCTCTGGCTGGTATGCAACGGTTTGCAGACCCCGGTGCTTCTGACCGACGCCATCTTCATCTACGCGGCCGCCACGTTGGCGGGATCGCTGTTCTTTCTGCCGGGCGGGCTGGGCGGCACCGAAGCCGCTCTGATTCTCCTGCTGGCTGGCACCGGCGTGCCCCACGACGCCGCGGTGGCCGCCGCCTTGATCGTGCGGCTGGCGACGCTGTGGCTGGCGGTGGCGATCGGCTTGACGACGTTCGGCGCGGGGCGCCGTCGCTTCCTGGTGGCTGCCGCCCCCGAGCCCTAGACTCCGCGCGTCAACGGGTCGCGGCGATGTAGATCGCTGTGCCCGACGTCAGCACGCTCAGCAGAATGGGAAAGGATCCCCGCCAGAATCCCACGCCTCGAACCGGCACGCGCACGGTGTCGCCGGGGTGGATCAGCGGGTTGCCGACCAGGCTGCCCTCCTGCAGGAAGAGGCGCGCATCGACTCTGCTGGCGCGGTGGCGGCCGCCCGTCTCCTGATGCACCCACCAGATCTTGCTCAGATCGCCTGTCTCGATCGGGCCGCCCGCGAGCATCAGCACGGTCAGCAGGCGGGTCGGTTCGGTGAGGGAATACGTGCCGGGCGACCCCACGCCGCCGAACACCTGCACGCCGGTTTGCAGCGGGCCGGCAATGGGAGCGTCCCGCGATGGGATGATGATGGTGTCCTCGCTGCGCAACGCTATCTGCGGCAAGTTGCCGCTGCCGGTCAACAGAGCGGAGAAATCCAACGTTTGCGACTGCGGCACGCCGTCGACCGTGCGGATCAGTCGCACCGCCCCAAGGTTGGCGGTCTCTTGCGCTCCGCCCGCTGCGCGCACGGCATCCCAGAGCGTCGGCGGGCTGTCGAAGGTGTACGTGCCCGGGGAATTCAGCGCCCCCAGCATGTAGATCCGCAGGGCGTTGTACTGCGTGATGGTCACCGAGACATCGCTGATATCGCGGTTGAAAAGCCGCAGCCGCTGGCGGATCAGCTCCTCCGCCTCCGCCACGGTCAGGCCCGCGACCGGCAGGCTGCCAACCAGCGGGATGATCGCCGTGCCGTCCGGGCGGATGGTCAGCTGGCGATCCAACTCCGGTTGCTGCAGCACGTTGAGCTGGATCTGATCGCCGGCTCCCAGCCGATAGGGGCCCGTCGGCGATTGTCCCACGGCCGGCACGGCCGCGAGCGCGACCAGAGCCGCCGCCAGCAGAACCCGGGCGCGATGACTCGTGCGCATGTGTCTTCCCCCCCGCGCGCCTGCGCTTCGCTCACTTCAGGCGCGGGCGCGATACCAGGCCACGGTTTCCGCCAGTCCGGCCGCGAAATCGACCGCCGGCGTGAATCCCAGCAACCGGCGCGCCAGGGAGATGTCGGCCTGGGAATGCCGCACGTCGCCCGGGCGCGGCGGTCCGTGAACCGCCGGCACGCGCGCGCCGGTCAACTCCTGCAGACGCCGGTAGAGATCGTTCAGGCTGTAGCGCTCTCCGCAGGCGACGTTCACGGTGCGGCCGCCGGGATCGGGTGCAGACGCCGCCAGCAGGTTGGCCTGCACCACGTTCTTGATGTAGGTGAAATCCCGCGTCTGTTCGCCGTCGCCATGGATCGTGGCCGACTCGCCGCGCAGCAGCCGCGTGATGAAGATCGGCACCACCGCCGCGTACTGGCTGGCCGGGTCCTGGCGCGGGCCGAAGACGTTGAAATAGCGCAGCCCCACCGTGCTCAGCCCGTAGATCCGGGCGAAAACCGCGCAGTAGAGCTCCCCCACGTACTTGGTCACCGCGTAGGGCGATTGCGGCCGGGACGGCATGTCCTCACGCTTGGGCAGCTCGTCGGTGTCGCCGTAGGCCGAGCTGCTCGCCGCATAGACGACGCGCCTGACCTTGGCCGCGCGGGCAGCCTGCAGCACGTTGAGCGTGCCGTCGACATTCGCCGCGTTCGAGGCCGCCGGGTCGTCGATGCTGCGTGGCACCGACGCCAGCGCGGCCTGATGGAAAACCACGTCCACGCCGGCACAGGCCTCGCGCACGACCTCCGGGGCGGTGACTGAACCGCGGATGAAATGGATGCGCTCGGCGCAGGAGGCCAGGTTGGCCATCTTGCCCGTGGACAGATCGTCCAGAACAACGACCTCGTCGCCGCGAGCAGCCAGCGCCTCCGCCAGATGCGACCCGATGAAGCCTGCTCCGCCCGTCACCAGATGCCTGGCCATCACCTCTCCCGTCCCCGCAGCCGATCAGATGCGCACCAGCTGCGGCGCCCGCCGCCCTCGCAGAGCGTTGCGCGTGTCTATCACCAGGGTGCCTGCCTCCAGCAGCAGCTCGTGCTCGACGCCGCGATGCGCCGTGACGATGACCGCGGCGTCGAAACGAGCCAGCTCCTCGCGGTGCCAGCGCGGCAGCTTGGCGGCCGTGACCGGCGGCGACAAGTCGGGCACGTGCGGATCGTACCACTGCACCTGCGCGCCCTGATGCTGGAGAAGCTCCATGATGTCCAGGGCCGGCGATTCCCGCACGTCGTCGATATCCGCCTTGTAGGCGACCCCCACCACCAGCACGCGGCTGCCGTTGACCGGCTTGCGCGCGCCGTTGAGCGCCGCCGACACCAACGAAACGATGTGCCGCGGCATGTTGCCGTTGACCTGGCCCGCCAGTTCGATGAAACGCGCCTCGGAGCCGGCGAGCTTGGCCTTCCAGGCCAGGTAGAAGGGATCGATAGGGATGCAGTGCCCTCCCAAACCAGGTCCGGGGTAGAAGGGCATGAAGCCGAACGGTTTGGTCGCGGCGGCCTCGATAACCTCCCAGACATCGATGCCCATCTTGTTGCACATCAGCGCAATTTCGTTGACCAGGCCGATGTTGACGCTGCGGAAGGTGTTCTCAAGCAGCTTGACCGTCTCCGCCACCCGCGCCGAGGAAACCGGCACCACCGTGTCCATCACCTGGCCATAGAGCGCCGCCGCCATCTCCGTGCAGGCCGGCGTGATGCCGCCGACCACCTTGGGAATGTTGCGCGTGCCGTACCGGGGGTTGCCCGGGTCGACGCGTTCAGGCGAAAAGGCGAGGTAGAAATCCTTCCCCACCTCCAGCCCGCCGCCGGCCAGCCGCGGCAGAATGACCTCTTCGGTCGTGCCGGGATACGTGGTGCTTTCCAGAATCACGAGCTGCCCGCGGTGCAAGCGCGGGGCGATCGTCTCGACCGCCGCCTGGATATAGGAGATGTCGGGATCGCGGGTCTTGCCCAACGGGGTTGGCACGCAGATGTTGACGGCGTCGACCTCCGCCAGAAAGGCGGGGTCGGTGGTGGCGCGAAAGCGTCCCGCGGAGACCATGGCGGCCACATCGCCGGCCGGCACGTCGATGATGTAGCTCTCGCCCCTCATCAGCGCCGCGGTCTTTTCCTCGACCAGGTCATAGCCGGTCACCCGGAACCCCGCCTTGGCGTATTCGATCGCCAGCGGCAAGCCGACGTAGCCCAGACCGACAACTCCCAACCGGGCTTGCCGGGCGATGAATCTGTCGCGCGTCTCCATTGCGGTATCGACCTCTTCCTTGGCGGGCGCCCCCGGGGCGGCGCCCTGCATCCATTTCCGTTCTCAGGTGTAGACGATGTCGGTGGCCGGCGAGTAGAGCACCGCGTACCGGTTCTTGCCGTTGCGCTTGGCCTGGTACAGCGCCCTGTCCGCCATCTTCAGCAGGTTGGTGCCGTCCGCCGCGGACTGCGGGAAAGTAGCAACGCCCATCGAGATCGTCAATCGCTTCCTGGGATCGCCCTCGAACTGGTGGTCCCCCACGGCGGCGATGACCCGTCGGGCGAACTGTACGGCCCCGTCGGCGTCGGTGTGGGGCAGGATGATTGCGAATTCGTCGCCTCCGTACTTGGCGATGACGTCCACGTTGCGGGCGGTGAGCCGCAGCAGATCGGCCAGCTCAGTCAACGCCCTGCTGCCGCTAAGATGGCCGAAGCTGTCGTTGTAGCTCTTGAGGTTGTCGACATCCAGCATCAAGAGGCAGAGGCATTCCTGGAACCGCCTGGCACGCTCTATCTCGCGGCCCAGCACCTCCATGAAGTAGCGGTAGTTGAAGACATTGGTCAGGCCGTCGGTGATGGCCTGTTCCTCGATCTGTTTGTAGAGCTCTGCGTTCTCGACCGCCACGGCCACCTGGTTGGCCAGCACCTTGAGCAGCTGGAGATCTTCGCGCTGGAAGCGACCATGCTCGCGGAAGGCGAGCATGATGCCCAGCCGCCGGGTGCGCGTGCTCAGCGGCGCCGTGATCAGGCTCTGGCCGTGCGGCACCCGCAGCCAACCGACGGCGGGGATCGGGACCATGGCCTCCTTGCCGTCGGCCGCCCAGAGCGCGGCGGTATGCTCGTGGACGATCCAATTGACGATGCCGGGGCGCTGCTCCAAGCTCTCGATCGTGATGCTGACCCGGCCTTCGTCCTCCTCTCCCAGCACGTAGCGGACCACCGCGTCCTTTTCCAGGATGAACAGGTGGATCAGCGAAGCGCCCAGCAGCTGGTGGGCGCAGCGCAGCGTCTGGGTCAGGATGGCCTCCTTGTTGCCGCCTGCGCGCATCAAACTGGATATTTCCAGGAACGTGTTGAACAGGAGTTCGATGTTGCGGCTCTCGACCATGCCTATCCCCCGACCGGTTGCACCGTGCCGGCATGGGTGTGCAAAAGCAATGCCAGAAAAGAGGTTAGCTGGAAGCCGGAGGGCGATCGGCGGCTTGGCGCTCTGAGCGCGCGGTGGCCAGCTCCTGTCTCAACTCCTTTATTTGCCTCATCTTAAGAACAAGCCGCCAGAGAGCAAGCACGACAGCCGCCGCCAGCCCCAGCAGCACCGCCTGCCGCACGCCGGGGCGTATATCGCTGTGGCGCTGGAACAGAAGCCAGAGGCGGTGGCCGAAAACCAGCAAGGCCAGAACAAGCGCCGCCAGCACCCCCGCGTGCAAGCCGGCACCCGCCAGCTCCTCGCGGCATCGCCGCTCCTGTCGAGCCGAAAATTCGCCCCCCCCCGCCTCCAGGCGGGCGCGGAACGCGCCACCGGCCCGCCTAGGGGATCTCCTCGTAATCAGCATCGCTGATCTCCTGCTGCGTCAGATGCGAAAGATCGCCCCGGTGGCGCTGCGGCGGCGTCCGCGGCGGCATGGCGCGCGGTGGGCGCAGCAGGCGGCCAAGCAGGCGGCCAAGCCACCAGAAAAGGAGTAGGTAAAGCAGCCAGCGCAATATCATCGGTAGATCCGGCGCGTGGACGATGTGGGGCGCTGGTACGCCCGGCGGGATTCGAACCCACGACCTTCTGCTCCGGAGGCAGACGCTCTATCCAGCTGAGCTACGGGCGCACCTGTCGGCGCCAACAGTATCGTAGCGAAGCAAGCGCCGGTCAACCGGCGATTTGGGCCCGCGCTCAGGCGTGCGCCGCCAGGCGCAGCAACTCCGCCGCATAGACGCGGCGCGCAGCGGCCGCCTCGGCCGCGCTTCCGCCCAGCAGCCGCATCACTTCCGCCAGGCGCGCCTCCGTGTCCAGCGCCCGCACCGCCAGCACCGTGCGGCCGTCGCGCGCGCGCTTCTTTACCGCCAGGTGAGCGTCGCCGTAGACGGCGACGGTCGGCAGGTGCGTGATGCAGATCACCTGCGCCCCGCGCGCCATGCGGCGCAGCATCTCCCCCACGGGGCGGCCGGCGTCCATGCCCAAGCCAGCGTCGATCTCATCACACAGCAGCAGGGGCGGCTCCGCCTCCCGCCGGCGCAAAGCGGTCAACCCGAGGTGGATGCGCGACCGTTCGCCGCCCGAGGCGATGGCGCCGGCCTCCCCCATCCTCTCGCCGGGATTCGTGCGGACCAGCAACGCCACGCGGTCGGCGCCGTCAGCGGCGGCCGCGCTGGGGGTCCCTTCGATCTCGAGCACCCCTCCCGCCTGCCGCCGGGCTTCCACCTCGAAGCCGAGTTCGAGGTGCGGCAGAGCCAGGGGACGCGTGGAGCACTGGGCCCGCCGGGCAGCGAGCGGCGCGCCGTTGCGGCGCGACTCATGCAGCGCCGTCGCGGCGTCAGCCAGCGCCAGCCGCGCTTGCTCTCGCCGCCGTGCCAGCTCCGCCAGTTCAGCGGCCGCGCCGTCGTGGCGCTGCAAGCGAGCGGACAGTTCGGCCTCGAGCGCGATCAGCCCGCCGGTGTCGCGGCGATGCTTGCGGCGCAGCTCCTCGTACAGAGCCTTGCGCGCCTCCATTTCCTCGAGCCGTGCGGGATCGAGATCGAGCCCGTCGAGAAAGCGAGCCAGGATCGCCGCCGCCTCCCCCGCAGCGCTGGCCGCCGTCTCCAGCGCTGCCAACGCCTCCGCCAGCCGCCGGCTGCGTCCGGCCTGGGGCCGGAGCGCCCCCAACGCCTCGCCCAAACTCTCGCGGGCTCCACCGTTGTCGGCGTCCAGCCTGGCCATCGCGGAAGCTGCGGCAGCCTGCAGCGCTCCGGCATGCCGCAGCACCGCCAGGCCTTCGCTCAGCTGCTCCTCTTCGTCCTCGCGCAGCGCCGCTCGCGCCAACTCGCTCTGCTGGTGTCGCCAGAAATCGAGCTGTTCACGCTGAACCTCCGCCTCCTGCTGGCGTGACGCGTGCGCGGCGGCGGCGCGCCGGTACTCTTCCCAGGCCTGCGCCATCCGCGCCCGCTGGTCTGCGAGGTCCAGCAATTCGTCCAGCAACTCGCGCGCGTAGGTCGGGTCCGCCAACTCCCGCTGCTGATCCTGGCTCTGGATCGTCATCAGCAGCGGCCCCGCCCGCTCCAGCACCGCCAGGGAAGACGCGAGCCCGTTGATGACCACACGGTTGCGACCCTGACGCCGCAGTTCCCGGCGCAGCACCAGCATCCCGTCGGCTCCGACGCGGATGCCCAAGCGCGCCAGGCGGCCTCGCTGCACCGGCTTGTCGGAAAGATCGAAGAGCCCCTCGACAAAGGCGGCGTCCTCGCCTTCCCGCACCAGCTCCTTGGGCACCTGCCCGCCGCAGAGCAGCGCCAGGGCGCCGGCGAGCACGGATTTTCCCGCCCCGGTTTCGCCGGTGAGCACGGTCAGGCCGGGGCCGAACCGCAGCGCCAGCTCGTCCACAATCGCCAATTGCCCGATGCGCAGTTCGATCAGCATCTCAGTCGCGGCCGCGGCGCGGCGGCGCTCCGTACTGCAGCTTGCGGCGCATCACCGCGAAGAAGTCGGCGGTCGGCAGCTTCACCAGCATCACCGCCTGGTTGTCCAGCCTCACGGTCAGGCGGTCGCCCGCCCGCAGCGGCGTGGCCTCCTGGCCGTCGGCTGTCAAGGTCGCGCCCTGCCCCGCCTCGTGCAGGCACAGCTCGATGTCCTTCTCGTTCGGCACGATCAGAGGTCGCATGCCCAGGCTGTGGGGGCAAATCGGCGTGACCAGCAGGCAAGCCACCGCGGGGTGGCAGATGGGCCCGCCCGCCGCCAGGTTGTAGGCGGTTGATCCGGTCGGCGTGCTCAAGATCAACCCGTCGCCCAGCCACCGCCCCAACGAGACGCCTTCGATGCGGACCTCCATTTCCAGCGCCCGCGGCAGCGGTCCCATGTTGACCACGACGTCGTTCAAGCCGGTCTGCGCCACCAGCTGCCGCCCTTCCCGCCAGACGCAGCAGGCGACGCGGTAGCGCGGGCTGAGCTGGAACTCGCCGCGCAGCAGGCAAGCCAGGGCGTTATCCAGCTCCGAAACGGGCACATCGGTCAGGTATCCCAGGGACCCCAGATTGATGCCCAGCAACGGTGTGCCGCTGGCGCCGATCGCGCGCGCCGCGTGCAGCATGGTGCCATCGCCGCCCAGAGCGATGACCACATCCGCGCCCTCGATCAGGTCCGGCGCGGGCAACCCATCAGCCGGCGCCTCCAGACTGGCCGCCAGGGTTTCCTCAAGCCGCACGGCGACGCCGGCGGCGAGGCCGCGCGCGCGGATCGTCGCCACGGCCGCCCGCAACTCCGGTTTGTGCGGATTGCCGTAGAGCGCGATGGTGCGGATGTTCATGGCGGCTCCGGGTGCGCCCGTCAGAAGACCGAGCGGGCCTGGCGTTGCTGCGCCGGCCGCGCCCATTCCGCCAGCAAGCGGCGGCCGATCTGTTCGCCCTGCAGGCCGGCCGCGGCGAGCAGGTCCCGTCGAGCCGCGTGCTCGAGGAAGCGATCCGGCAGCGCCAGGGGAAGCACCCTCACGCCCGTCCCTGTGCCGGTGGCCGCCTGCCATTCGAGCACGCCCGCGCCGAACCCGCCCACGGCGCTGTTCTCCTCCAGGGTGACCACGAGGCGATGCCGGGTGAAGGCGTCCTCCAACGCCCGCTCGTCGAGCGGCTTGACGAAGCGCATGTTGTACACGGTCGCCGCCAGGCCCGCGCGGCGCAGCCATTGGGCCGCTTCCTCCGCCGGCCGCACCATGGCGCCGACCGCCAGCAGGCAAAGGGCGTCGCCGCGCGCCAGCAGCTGCGCCCGGCCGATCGCCAAGGGCCGGGGCGGTCCGCTCATCTCCACGCCCAGACCATTGCCGCGCGGGTAGCGCAGGGCCGAGGGACCGTCCGCGCGCGCCAGGGCCGTGGCCAGGGCGTGCCGCAGTTCGTCCTCGTCCTTGGGCGCCATCACGACCATCTCAGGGACCAAGCGCAGATAGGAGAGATCGAACACGCCATGATGCGTAGGACCGTCCTCGCCCACCACCCCGCCCCGGTCCACCGCGAAGACCACCGGCAGCCGCTGCAGGGCCACGTCGTGGATCACCTGGTCGAAGGCACGCTGCAGAAACGTGGAGTATACCGCCACCACGGGCCGCATACCGGCGCAGGCCAAGCCGGCCGCGAAGGTGACGGCGTGCTGCTCGGCGATGCCGACGTCGAAGAAGCGGGTGGGATAGGTCTCGGCGAAACGCGTCAGTCCGGTGCCCTCGGGCATCGCCGCCGTGATGGCCACGATGCGTTCGTCCGTGGCCGCCAGCTCCACCAGCGTGTCGCCGAACACCGAGGTGAAGGTGGGCTGGACCGCCGGCACCGCCTTGATGCCCTCCGCCTTGTCGAACCTACCCACGCCGTGGTACTTCAGCCGGTCGCGCTCCGCGAACGGGTAGCCCTTCCCCTTTTCGGTTACCAGATGCACCAGCACCGGCCCGCGGATGTCGCGCACCGCGCGCAGCGTCCGGATCACCGTGCGCAGGTCGTGGCCGTCGATGGGGCCGAAGTACTTGAAACCCAGCTCCTCGAAGAGAATGGTCGGCACCACCAGGTGCTTGAGGCTCTCCTTGATGCGGCTGGCCAGGATGCGCGCCTTGCCGCCGTGCGGCGCCTTGCCCAGCAGGTCCCAGACGCGGCCCTCGAAGCGGTTGTAGGTGCGACCCGCGGTGATGCGCGTGAGATACTTGGCGATCGCCCCCACGTTGGGGGAAATGCTCATCTCGTTGTCGTTGAGGATGACCGTGACATCGGTCTGCAGCTGGCCGGCGTTGTTCAGCCCCTCGTAGGCGATGCCCCCCGTCAGGGCGCCGTCGCCGACCACGGCCACGACATGGTGATCCTCGCCCCGCGCGTCACGCGCCTTGGCGAAGCCGAGCGCGGCGCTGATCGCCGTGCTGGCGTGGCCAACGCCGAAGGTGTCGTGGGGGCTCTCGTCGCGTCTGGGAAATCCGCTCAGCCCCCCCCGCTGGCGCAGTGTGTGGAAGCGATCGCGCCTTCCGGTCAGCAGCTTGTGCCCGTAGGCCTGGTGGCCCACATCCCAGATGATCTTGTCGCTGGGCGAGCTGTACACATGGTGCAACGCCACCGTCAGTTCGACCACACCCAGGCTGGCGCCCAGATGTCCGCCGCTGCGCGAGACGGTCGTGATGATTTCGTCGCGCAACTCGCTGCAAAGCGCCTGCAGCTCGGGCAGCCTCAAGCTGGCCAGCTCCGCGGGGCCGCGCAGGCGCGGCAGGATCGGTTCCATGAGTGTCGGCGTTCCTTTCCCGGGCCGGGGAAAGCGCCCGGCCGCAGCGCGCGGGCCGGAGGTCTCACCGCGACCCCGGCCACGCCAGCGCAAAAAGTAGCCCAAAAAGCACTCCGGCGACAACATGGAATGGCCGGTGTGCCCAGACCCGCAGCAACCGCCCCGTGGCCCCTGCCTGCCGCTCCTCGTCTTCGACGTGCAGCATTAGCCAGTAGAGCACCGTCCTCTGCTCCTGGGCGTGGCCGCGGAAGCGGACGGCGTCGTGAATGACCACCGCCGCCATCACCAGCGCCAGCGAGGCCGCGGTCGTTTCCCAGCCTCCCCGCATCCCCACCAGCGTCAGGCAGCATGTCATGGTCGCCGCATGGAGGCTGGGCAGGCCCACGCTCTCGAACAGGACCGGCAGCACGAGGCGGCGCTGCACCAGAAGCGCCGCCAGCAGCTTGAGGATCTGGTTGGCGGCGCCGCACAACAGCACCGCCGACCAGATCGGCCAGCCCGCGGCAGGGGCCAGGCCGCTCATCGGTCCCGCTCCCACAGGGCGCGCGCGAGCTGCGTCAACCGCTCCGCCGCCGGACCGGGTGGCAGAGCGGCGGCCAGCATCCGGCAACCCGCCATGCCCTCCCGCGCCAGACGCCGGCGGGCGGCGATCGCGCCCTCGACGGCGATCCAGGTGGCCTTGCCGGCGGCGGCGTCCTTGCGCGCGCCTTTGCCGAGACGGGCGGGGTCGCCGCTGCGATCGAGCAGATCGTCCGCCTGCTGGAACGCCGCGCCCAGCCGCAGCCCGGCGCGCTGGATCGCCGCGACGCGATCGGGGGATCCGCCCGCCATCTGCGCCCCCGCGCCCAGCGCCGCACCGATCAGCGCCGCGGTCTTGCCCGCCTGGATGGCCCTGACCACGCGCGCCGAAGCCGGCTTCTGCTGCGCTTCCAGATCCAGCTGCTGCCCGCCGGCCATCCCCGCCGGACCGGCCGCGCGGGCGATCGTGGCCGCCGCTGCGCATCCCGCCGGACCCAGGCGAGCCAGCACGCCGAACGCCAGCGCCTGGAGGGCATCGCCGGCCAGGATCGCCGTCGCTTCCCCGAAGACCACATGGCAGGTCGGACGGCCGCGCCGCAGCGCGTCGTCGTCCATCGCCGGCAGATCGTCGTGGATCAGAGAATACGTGTGGATCATCTCGAGCGCGCAGGCCGCATCCATGGCGCCGGCGCGGCTGGAGAGCCCGGCCTGCCGCCGCCTCGAGCTGCAGGCGTCATGGCACCAGAGCAACAGCAGCGGCCGCAGGCGCTTGCCGCCCGCCAGCAGGCTGTGCGCCATGGCCGCACGCAGGCGCGGAGGCGTGCCGCCCTCCGCGCGCAGCAGAAAACGCAGGCGAGCCTCGAGAGCGCGGCGGTCGGCGGCCAGCGCGGCCGCCAGCGTGGACGGCGTCCTCAAGCCTCGGCCTCCCGCGCGCACATCGCTTCCCAGGTGTTCTCCATGAGCATGGCGATCGTCATCGGCCCGACGCCTCCCGGCACCGGAGTCACGGCCGACGCCCAGCCCGCCAGCGCCTCCGCGTCGACATCGCCCACCAGCCGCGGCTTGCCGCCAGCAACGGCAGGGGGCAGGCGGTTGATGCCCACGTCGACCACCACGGCTCCTTCGGCGATATGCTCGCGGCCCAGCGCGCGCGCCGAGCCGATAGCTGCGACCACGATCTCGCCCTGCCGCACGACCGATGGCAGGTCGCGGGTGGCCGAATGGCACAGGGTGACCGTGGCGTCCCCAAGCGCCCCCTTCAGGGACATCAGCATCGCCAGCGGTCTGCCCACCACGACGCTGCGGCCGACGATCACCACCCGCCGCCCGGCGATGGGCACGCCGTGATGCTGCAGCAACCTGACGACGCCCTTGGGGGTGCACGGCACGCAGCGCGGCCGCCCCGCCAGCAGGCGCCCCAGATTCTCTGGATGGAAGCCGTCGACATCCTTCACAGGATCGATGGCCGCCAGGACGCGTTCCGAATCTACTTGAGATGGCAGCGGCAACTGCACAAGAATGCCATCGATAAACGGATCTTCGTTGAGCCGGTGGAGGCGGTCGAGTAGCTGTTCCGTGGTCACGGCCGCGGGGAAGCGGTGCGTTTCCCGACGGTAGCCGAGCTCGGCGCAGGCCTTCTCCTTGCGACCGACGTAGACGGCTGAAGCCGGGTCCTCGCCGGCCAGGATCACTCCCAAGCCCGGTGGGCGGCCTTGACCGCGCAGTCGCTCCTTGAGCTGGGCGAGCACCTGGTCGCGCACGGGCTCGCCCCGCAAGCTGAGCATTTCCATCCTCTAACCCCTCTCCCGCGTCAGGACCACGTGCGCGAGATCGCTTCGATCCCCTCCGCCCGCCCGCGGGCGTCGAGATCCACCTGCACGGCGTAGAGCCGCAGATCGCCGCTGGCGACCTCCAGCCGCCTCGGCGTGGGTTCCAGGAATCGCGCCACGGCCGATTCCTTGGTCATGCCGATCACCGAGTCGTAGGCTCCGGTCATGCCGATATCGGTGATGAAGGCGGTCCCGCCCGGCAGCAGGCGGGCGTCGGCCGTGGGGATGTGGGTGTGCGTCCCCGCCACGACCGCCACCCGACCGTCGCCGTAGTGCGCCAGCGCGGCCTTTTCGCTGGTCGCTTCCGCGTGGAAATCGACCACCACGGCTTCGGCGTCCTTCGCCAGCCGCTGCACCGCATCGTCCAACGCCCGGAAAGGGCTGTCCGCCGGCGGCATGAAGAGCCGCCCCAGCAGGCAGATCACCGCCAGCCGCACCCCTCCCGCCTGCCGGACGGCGTAGGCTTGGCCGGGCGAGCCGATGGGCGCGTTGTACGGGCGCAGGATCCGCGCCTCGCCCCGCAGATACGCGAGGCCCTCGGGGCGGTCCCAGAGGTGGTTGCCGCCCGTCAGCAGATCGACGCCCGCCGCGAACAACTCCTCCGCGGCGCTCTGGGTCAAGCCGAAGCCGCCCGTGAGATTCTCGCCGTTGGCGACCACCAGATCCAGACCGCGCTCTGCGCGCAGGCCCGGCAAGAGCCCCGCCACCGCGCGCCGCCCACCCTTGCCGACGACGTCGCCGATGATCAGGATACGAGCCCCCACGCCGCCGCCTCCCGGGGTCGATTTCAGCGGGCGTAGGCGACGGCGCGGGTCTCGCGTATCACCATCACCTTGATCTGCCCCGGGTATTCCAGCTCGCCCTCGATCCGCTTGCTGATATCCTCGGCCAGCGTGGCCGCGTCCACGTCGGAGACCTTCGTGTGGTTGACCAGGATGCGAATCTCCCGCCCGGCCTGGATGGCGTAGGACTTGTCCACGCCCTCGAAACTGTCCGCGATCTGCTCCAGACTCTCGAGGCGCTTGATGTAGGATTCCAGGCTCTCCCGGCGGGCCCCCGGCCGCGAGGCCGAGACGGCGTCGGCGGCGGCGGTGATGAAAGTGTAGGGCGAAATCGCCTCGAGGTCCTGATGGTGCCCGCCCACGGCGTTGATCACGGTCTCGGGTTCGCCCAGCTTCTTGCACAGCCGAGCCCCGATCAGGGCGTGCGGGCCTTCCAGTTCATGGTCGGCGGCTTTGCCGATGTCGTGCAGGAAGCCGCAGCGGCGGGCCAGCTTCGCGTCGAGGCCGAGCTCGGCGGCGATGATGCCCGCGATGGTGCCGACCTCCTTGCTGTGCAGCAGCAGGTTCTGGCCGTAACTCGTGCGATAGTGCAAACGTCCGACCAGCGGCACGAGCTCCGGATTCACGCTTTGCAGCCCCATCTCCAGGCAGGCCTGCTCGCCGAGTTCGCGGATCTTCTCCTGCATGTCCTGGCGCGTCCTGGCCACGATCTCCTCGATGCGCCCGGGATGGATGCGCCCGTCCTTGATCAGTTTCTGCAGCGCCTGGCAGGCCACCTCGCGCCGCACCGGATCGAAGCCGGAAATGATGACCGCCTCGGGCGTGTCGTCGATGATGACGTCGACGCCTGTCGCCAGCTCGAAGGCGCGGATGTTCCGCCCCTCCCGGCCTATGATCCGTCCCTTCATGTCGTCGCTGGGCAGATCGACCACTGCCACCGATCCCTCGGCCACGTGCTCGGCGGCGTAGCGCTGAATCGCCAGGCTGAGAATCGTCTGCGCCTCGCGCTTGGCGGTGCGCTCCGCCTCCTCACGGGCCTCCTTGACGCTGCGCGCAGCGACGGCGCGGGCTTCGGCGATCTGGCTTTCCACGAGCATGGCCCTCGCCCGCTCGGCGCTCAATCCCGCTATGTGCTCCAAGCGGCGTGTCTGTTCGCGGATGAGCTCGGCCGCCTGCGCGCGCTCGAGCGCCAATTCGGTCCGCAGCTGCTTCAGCTCCTCCTCCATCCGCTCCAGGCGCGCCTCCTTCTGATCGAGGAACGCCACCTTGCGGGTGAGGTTGTTTTCGCGCTGATCGAGGGCCTCGCTGCGCCGACCCATCTCCTGCCGCACCCGCTCCGTCTCTCTCTCGAATTCCTGGCGCGTGCGGTGAGCCTCTTCTTTGACCTCCAGCGTGGCCGCCTTGCGCAGGGTGCGCGCCTCGCGGTCGGCCTCGTCCAGAATGCGGGCCCGCATTTGCTGCGCAGCGCCATTGAGCCGTTCATTGCGCCGCCGCTGCGCCACCCACCCCAACGCGAACGCGACCGCCGCGGCGACGGCGATGGCCGGGTACACCAGGTAGCCTGACATCAAGACCCCTTTCCCGAGGGAAAGGAGAAGGGAGGGAGGAGAGGCGCCGCCGAGAGAGATTCCCCGCCAAACCGTGTGCGCCAGAAGCAATTGAACCGGCTTGCTTCAGGTGGGCCCCCTGCTGCCAGCTTCCACCTACCCTAACCGGGCGTGGCGTCGGCCAGCGGCTTCAGAGACCCGCAGGTAACAGTGTTGGCTCAAATTACCCAACGCATCACGCGTCAGGCAGGGAATCAAACCGCTTTCCCGCAGCTCAGAGCTGGTCCATTTCCTTTTCCAAGAGGGCCGCGATCTGTCCGGTTCGGTCGTCCAACATCGCCAAGGCTTCCTGCCGTTTGCGGCGTTCGCGGAACAGTTCATCGGCGATGTTGATCGCCGCCAAGATCGCCACCTTGGTTGTCGACACCAGAGTGGAGTTCTCAGCGACCTCACGCATCTTGCGGTCCACGAACTCCGCCACCTGTTCGACGTACTCCGGTTCCGCCTCCCCCTTGAGAGTGTACTCATGCCCGTAGATGCTGACTCTGACGCTGCGAGGATCGAGCATCCGCGACAACTTCCTACGCTAACCCCAGCCGGGGCGCCACGTGCGGGTGAGATCGCGCCGTCGCTCGCGCGGCGGCGCATCACCCGATCTGCTCGAGCTTCTCCAAAAGGCCTCCTACCTTCTCCTCGATCATCCTGCGGTTCTCTTCGATCCGCTCTATGCCCGCAACGGCCGCGCGCGCTTCGGCGAGCTCGCGCTCGTTGCGCTCCTTTTCCGCCTGCATGGCGGAAAGCTGTTGCTCCAATTCGGTCCGCCGCTGCATCAGGCGCGCATTCTCGCCGCGCAGCTCCTGAATCAGGCGCACCGCTTTCAGGACTCGCTCCTCGAGCAGGCTCAGACGGTCTTCTTGCATCGCGTCCACTTCCTCCGTGAAGCGGCGCGCCAGCGCCGGCTCTCCAGCACTCAGCCGCGCAGCCCTACACCCAGCCGATCGGCCAGGGCCGCGGTGATTTGAGCAATCGCCCTGTCGATCGTCTTCCCTTTCAAATTACCCTTGTTGGAGCGGAACTTCAAGCGAATTCCTAGCGCAAAGATACCCGGGGCCAACCCCTTACCTCGATAGATATCAAAGAGTTCCACTTCCGCCAGCAGTTCGCCGCCCGCCTCGCGGGCCGTTGCGGCCACTGCAGCAAACGGCGTCCCCTCCGGCACCAGCAGGGAGAGATCGCGCTTGACCGCCGGGAAACGGCTGAAAGTTGTGAAGAGCGAAGGGCCGGCTGGCGACGGCAGCATGGAAAGCTCGATTTCCGCCACCGCCACCGGCTGATCGATAGCGAAGGCGGCCAGCACCTCCGCCGCGAGGGCCCCGGCCGTGCCCAGCGCTTCTCCACCGGGCCCGCGCAATCGCCACTGGCGGCCGGGTTGGCAGAAGGGCTCCACGTCGTCCGGCAGCAGTTCCCAGGCGATCCCCAGCCGGCGCCCCAATTGCTCGAGCACCCCCTTGATCTCGAAAACGTCGGCGGCCGCGTCGTCGTACACGCGGTCCCGTCTGCCCGCGACCGCCAGCTGCAGAAAGAGCGGCTCGGCCGGCAGCAGCCGCTCATCCGCGTGCTTGAGGTCGGGCGGCGCGGGCGCGTCGGCCAGGAACGCCCGGTTGATCTGGAATAGCCGCAGCGGCGTGGGCGTGTCGGCATTCAGGTTGTGCCGCACGGCCCCCAACAAAGAGGGCAGCAGCGTTGTCCGCAGCATGGTCTCGCCGCCGTGCCGCGGGTTGCAGACGGTCAGGCCGCGCCTTCGCCGGTCCGTCGCGCTGAGCCGCAGGCGGTCCATGTCGCCGGCGGACATGAAGCTGGAAGTGACGATCTCTGCATAGCCGACGGCGCTGAGATAATGGCGGCAGCTTTCTCGCTGCACGTCGACGGGGCGGCGGCGCCCCCCCGCACCCCGCGCCGGCGCCTCGGTGTCCAGCCGGTCGTACCCGTGAAGACGCGCGATCTCCTCGACCAGATCGACTTCCAGCTTCAAGTCCCGGCGGAAGCTGGGCACTTCGACCATCAGATTGGCGGCCCCGCTCTTGCGATCCGTGGCGGGTCCGAGCGGGACGACCTTCAGCCCGAGCGCCTGCAACAGCCGGACGGCCTCCGCCGTTTCCAGCGCGGTGCCGAGCAGGCGATTGACGTGCGCCATGCGCAAGGGAATGGCCGGCTGGACAGGGCGGTCCGGATTCTGCCTGTCGGCCCGCTCCGGCACGATGCGCGCCCCCGCGTGCTGCTGCAACAGATGCAGGGCGCGCTGCGCCGCACGCTCCACCATGTTCCAGTCGGCTTCGCGTTCAAACCGGTACGAACTTTCGCTGACCAACCCGAGGCTGCGCGCCGACTGTCTGACCACGCGAGGGTTGAAGAAGGCGCTTTCCAGCAGGACTTCCTGCGTGTGGGCATCGATCTCGCTGCGCGCCGCGCCCATGACGCCGGCGATGGCCGCCGGTCCGACAGCGTCCGCGATCACAAGATGCGCGGCTCCGAGCCGCCTCGTCTGGCCGTCCAGCGTCACGCACGGCGTCTGCTCGGCGGCGCGCCGCACGGTGATGCGGGCTCCGCTGAGCTTGGCCCGGTCGAAGGCGTGCAGGGGCTGTCCCAGCTCCAGCATGACGTAGTTGGTGATGTCGACGACGTTGTTGCGCGGGCGCGTCCCTACCGCCAGCAGGCGGCGACGAATCAGCGCCGGCGAGGGTCCCACCTTGACTCCGCGCGCCAGATGCGCCAGATAGCGGGGGCAATCCTGGAAATCCTCGATCTCGACGGTCATCTCCAGGCGCTCGCCGCCGCTCTTGGGCGGAGTCCAGACGGCGGGGACCTTCAGCAAAGCCCCGCTGAAGGCGGCGACTTCGCGCGCGACCCCGAAGTGGCTCAGCCAATCGGGCCTGTTGGGCGTCACCTCGAGATCGAGAACCTGGTCGCGCCATCCAAAGATCTCATCCGCCGCCGTGCCCGGTTCCGTGTCTGCCGGCAGTTCCATGATGCCCGACTGCTCGTCGCCCAATCTCAATTCGCTGGCGGAGCAGATCATGCCCTCGCTGGCGACGCCGCGAATGCGCGCCGCCTTGATGTGCACGCCGCCCGGCAGGATCGCGCCTGGCCGCGCGAGAAGGACGTTGAGCCCAGGCCTCACATTGGAAGCGCCGCAAACCACAGCGAGGTTCTCGCGGCCGTCATGGACGCTGCAGAGGGTCAGCTTGCCCGCGTCTGGATGGGGCTGGGTGGCGAGCACGCGCGCTGTGACGACGCCGGGAAACGCTAGCGCGAATTCCTCGATGCCCTCGACATTGAGGCCGGCCGCGGTGAGCTTCGCGGCCAATTCCTCCGCGTCCCCCTCCCAGGGGACGAAGTCGCGCAGCCAGTCCAGACTGATCTTCACCGCCCACCTCGGAACTGGGACAGGAAGCGCAGATCATTCTCGTACAGCAGCCTGATGTCGCCCAAGCGATGGCGCAGCATCACGATACGGTCGATGCCCATGCCGAAGGCGTACCCGGTGTAGGCATCGGGCGGCAAGCCGGCGGACGCGAACACGTTGGGATGGATCATCCCCGCCCCCATGATCTCGAGCCAGCCGGTGCGCCCGCAGACGGCGCAGCCGGCGCCGCCACAGCTGGCGCAGGACATGTCAACCTCGACCGACGGCTCGGTGAAGGGGAAGAAATGCGGCCGGAAGCGCACGCGGCGCCCCTCTCCGAAGAACAGCTCGACGAACCGGTGCACCGTGGCGCGCAGGTCGGCGAGACTGATCGCCTTGTCGACGCAGAAGCCGTCGATCTGGAAGAACTCGCTGGCATGGGAAGCGTCCGCCGCCTCGTTGCGGTAGACGCGGCCCGGGGCAACGCAGGCCAGGGGCGGCGCGTGCCGTTCCAGCATCCGCACCTGCACCGGGGTGGTCTGGGTCCGCAGGCAGACACGATCGTCGATGTAGAAGGTGTCCTGGGCGTCCCGCGAGGGATGGTCGTCCGGAAAATTCAGCGCCGTGAAGTTGTAATAGTCCAGCTCGACGTCCGGTCCCTCCGCGCGGGTGAAGCCCAGGCCATGGAAGATGTCGCAGATCTCCTCCACCACGCTGACCAGCGGGTGGAGCGAACCCAGGAAGGCCGGCGGCGCGCCGGGCAAGGTCAGATCACAGGGGGACGCCGGGGGCGCCTCGCCCGAGGCGGCGCCGGCGCGGGCCGCCAGCGCCTGCTCAAGCACGGCGCGCAGAGCGTTCAGGGCCGCTCCGGCGGCCGGCCGCTGCGCCTCTGGCAGCTCCTTGACGCCGCGCAACAGGCCGGTCAACGCCCCTTTCCGCCCCAAGAGGGCAATGCGCGTGTCGGCGATCGCCTCGCTCGAGTCCGCCGCCGCGATGCGCGCCAGCCCCTCCCGTCGCAGTCTCGCGATCAAATCCTCCATGGGCAGGCTCTTCTCCGCGCCCATGTCGTCCCCCGGCGCAGCGGTCATTGCGATTTCTTGGCGATCTCCGCCAGCCGCGCGAATCCGGCCGCGTCCCGCACCGCCAAGTCCGCCAGGAGCTTGCGATCGATTTCGATGCGGGCCTGTTTTAGGCCGTTGATGAAGTGGCTGTAGCTCAGCCCGTGCAGGCGCGCGGCGGCGTTGATGCGTATGATCCACAGCTGGCGGAAGTCGCGCTTGCGCACCTTACGGTCGCGGTACGAGAAGTTGCCCGCGCGATCGGTGGCCTCGCGCGCGGCCACATACTGGGTCCGCTTGCCGGCGTAAAAGCCTTTGGCGCGCTCGAGTATCTTCTTGTGCCGCCGCTTGGCGGCAGGATTGTTGGTTGCCCGCGACATGACGATTGCCTCCTCGATACTTGTCGGCTGCGCAACGAGACACGAGCCGCGGCGCCCTTCAGCGACCGCCGATCATCTTCCTGACGCGTGCCAGATCAGCGTCGGCGATCAAGGTCGCCTTGCGCAGGTTCCGCTTCCGCTTGGGGCTCTTCGCTTCGAACAGGTGCCCATGATAGGCCTGATTGCGCTTGACCTTGCCGCTGGCGGTCCTGCGGAAACGCTTCGCCGCCGACCTGTTTGTCTTCATCTTGGCCTTGGCTCCCATGCCGTTTGCCTTTCTGCGGCGCTTGCCGCTCGCCGGCCCTCCGCCGCGGGATTCGCGGTGCATTCCCAGCCGGCGCTGGGCGCGCCGGGATCAGCCGGCGGTCTTGCGCGGAGCGATGATGAAGGTCATGGTGCGCCCCTCTTGCTGCGGGGTCGATTCGGGCACGCCATGTTCCGCGACGTCCTGGATCAGCTGCTCCAGGTAGCGCAGCCCCAGGTCCAGGTGGCTGATTTCGCGGCCGCGGAACTGCATGATCACCCTGACCTTGTCCCCTTCCTGCAGGAACGACACGATGTGCTTGAGCTTGAAGTTGTAATCGTGGTCGTCCGTCTTGGGGCGAAACTTGATGGTCTTGACCTTTTGCGTGTGCGATTGCTGGCGCGCCTTGCGAGCCTTCTTGCTCAATTCGTACTTGTACTTGCCGTAATCCATGATCCGGCATACCGGTGGTCGCGCCATGGGCGCCACCTCGACCAGGTCCAATCCGCGCTCTTCGGCTATCGCCAGCGCCTGGGTGGTGTCGAGCACCCCCAGCTGCTCCCCGTTCTCGTCCACCACGAGCACACGGGGGATCTTGATCATGCGATTGACCCTGATCGTCTTGGCCGTGGTCTTGATACTCCTGCACCTCCCGCTAGATGATCTGCCCGTGCTCCGCTGACCAGAAAAAAATAAGCGGACACGTGGGCCCGCTCCGAGTCGTCAACCGTTCCTTCCCGCACGGGGGCCGGCAACGGTGAGAGGCGCGCGGGCCTCTGCTTGCCTCGCGATGGCCGGCGAACTCTCGCCGGGCGTTTCTGATCGCGCCAATCTAGCTCTTGCGGGCGATTTCGTCAAGCAGCAGCTCGGACAGCTGCGCCGGCGTTCTTTGCCCCTCCTCGCCTCTGCGCCGCGAGCGCACGGCGACGGCTCCCGTTTCCTCCTCCTTGCGCCCCACCACGAGCATGTAGGGAACGCGCAGCATCTCCGCCTCGCGGATCTTGAAGCCTATCTTCTCGTCCCGCGTGTCGGCCGCAGCCCGTAAGCCGGCTGCCCGTAACTGTTTGGCCACACCCTCGGCATACGGGCTCTGGTCCCGGCTGACGGAAAGGACGCGGGCTTGCTCGGGCGCCAGCCAGAGCGGAAAATCGCCCGCGTAGTGCTCGGTCATGACGCCGATGAAGCGTTCCAGGGAGCCCATGATCGCTCTGTGCACCATGTAGGCGAAGCGTTCCGCCCCACCCGCGTCTACGTACGTCACGCCGAAGCGGCGCGGCAGGTTGAAGTCGAATTGCACCGTGCTGGCCTGCCACATGCGGCCCAGCGCGTCGACCAGCTTGACATCGATCTTGGGACCGTAGAAGACCGCCTCGCCCTCCACCCGGCGGTAGGGCAGCCCCTGTTCGGTCACCGCCTTGACCAGCGAGCGCTCCGCCGCCTCCCATTCCTCGTCGCTGCCGGCATACTTCTGCTTTTCGGCGGGGTCGCGCACCGAAAGCTCGATCTGGAACTCGCGGAAGCCGAAGGTGGTCAGCAGTTCCCGCGTCAGGTCGAGCACGCCGCACACTTCCGCTTCGAGCTGTTCGGGCGTGCAGAAGATGTGCGCGTCGTCCTGCGTGAAGCCGCGCACACGCAGCAATCCGTGCAGCGCCCCCGGCAGCTCATAGCGGTAGACGGTGCCGAGCTCCGCGTAGCGGATCGGCAGATGGCGATAGCTGCGCGTCTTGCGCTTGTAGATCAGGATGTGTCCCGGGCAGTTCATGGGCTTCAGGACGTACGGGCGCGCATCCTGCTCGAAAAGGTACATGCTGTCGCGATAGAATTGCATGTGTCCCGAGGTGTGCCACAGGTCTGCCTGGGAAATGTGCGGCGTGGTCACCGTGACGTAGCCCCGCTCCCGGTGCAGCCGCTTCCAGTAGCCTATGACTTCGTCCCGGATGATGTCTCCCCGCGGAAACCAGAACGACAGTCCGGGGCCAGCCTCCGGAATGATGCCGAACAGGTCGAGTTCGCGGCCCAGCTTGCGGTGGTCGCGCTTGCGCGCCTCTTCCAGCATCTGCACATACGCGTCCAGGTCCTTCTGCTTGAAGAAAGCGGTGCCGTAGATCCTCTGCAGCATGCGATTGCGGCTATCGCCACGCCAGTAGGCGCCCGCGACCGAAAGCAGTTTGAATGCCTTCAGTTCCGCGGTGGAGGGCACATGCGGCCCCTCGCAAAGATCCTGGAAGCCGCCCACGCGGTAGACGGACAGCAGCTTTTCGCCCAGCGCCTCTATCTGGTCCAGCTTGTAGGGCTGCGCGGCGAACAGCTGCCGCGCCTCCGCCGCTGTGACTTCGCGCCGTTCGATCGGGATCTTGCCCGCAGCCAGCCGGCGCATGGTCGACTCGATCGCCGCCAGGTCCTGCTCGCTGAAAGGCTGCTCGCGGTCGAAGTCGTAGTAGAAACCACTCTCGATGGCGGGGCCGAACGCAAAGCTCACGCCCGGGAAGAGCTCCTGCACCGCCCACGCCATCAGATGCGCCGTGGAGTGCCGCAGCGCTTCCAGTCCCTCCGGGGTGTCGCGGGTGATCACCGCGAAGCCCCCCCCGTTCTCCGCTCGCTCGTCCAGCGTGTGGTGCGTGCCCGCGACCGTGACCGCCAATGCCTGCCGGGCCAGACCTGCCCCGATGCTCTGCACCGCTTCCCGCCAAGTGACCCCGCGTGGCACCCGCAAGGCGCGGCCGTCCGGCAAGATCAGTTCCAGTTGTTCCATCCTGCACCTCATCCCGGCGTCCATCACGCCGCCCACGCCCAAACTAAAGAGGTGATGCGGGCCGCACCACCTCGTCGCGGTCTAAAAGGGATGGTGGGCGATACTGGACTCGAACCAGTGACCTCTTGCGTGTCGAGCAAGCGCTCTAACCAAGCTGAGCTAATCGCCCCTCCCGGCTCGACAAGCTAAGCGAGCGGCCGGCCGCCTGTCAACGCCAAACTCGGCGCGGACACGCCGCGGCCCCCGCCGCACCATCGCCGGCGGGGGCCGCGATCATCCGGCGGCCGGCGGGCCGCCCAGCGTGTCAATTCAGATAATCGGCCAGCCGCTCGCCCGTCACCGCCTGGCGGATCTTGCCGAGCGCCTGGTTGCGTATCTGGCGCACGCGCTCGCGCGACAGATTGATATCCTGGCCGATGATCTCGAGCGAGGCCGGCTCTTCGTCCGCCAGACCATAGTACCGCACGACGATTTCCCGCTCCCGGCTGCTGAGCAGATCGAGCGCCATGACCATCTCGCCGTGCAGCTCGCCCTCGATGTAGCCCTCCTCGGGATTGGTCAGCTCCTCGTCCACGAGGGTCTCGGCCAGCGACAACTCGTCGTCATAGAGAGTCTCGTCGATGCTGATCAAGGGCCGGCTCGCTGCGCGAATCTGCCCCATCTTCTTGGTCGACAGGCTCAACGCCTCGGCGATCTCGTCCTCGTTGACCTTGCGCTGGTAGCGCTGCTCCAAACTCTGGGCCACTCGCTTCATCTTCTGCGCTTGCTGGGTGCGGTTGATGGGCAGACGCACCGTGTTGGTCTGCTCGGCGATCGCCTTCTGGATCGCCTGGCGGATCCACCATACGGCGTAGCTGATGAAGCGGAAGTCGCGGCGCTCATCGAAGCGCTTGGCCGCCGTGATCAAGCCGATGTTGCCCTCGGCGATCAGGTCCATATAGCTCAGGCCGTGATTGAGGAACTTCTTCGCCACGCTGACCACGAACCGCAGGTTGGCGTTGACCAGCTGGTCAAGCGCCTCCTTGTCGCCCTCCCGGATGCGTCGGGCCAGCGCAAATTCCTCATCCTTGGTCAACAGCTTGTACTTGCCGATCGTCTGCAGGTAGTGCTGCAGGCTGGCATCCTCGCGACGATCGCTGCTCAGTTCCACCTCGTACACCTCGCCCCTCCCCTTGTATGCAGATCGGCCCCGCCGACCCCGTCTTCTTCTTCAGTCCCGACCGAGCGGGATCCCCTCTTCTACGCCGCGTCGGCCACCAGGTTCCGTCAATATCCCACTATTTGACTCAACGAATCGTTCCAGCAGCCGTCATCGCAGACGAATTTAATAATGAAATTCGCTAGTATAGTATCGGACCGCGAACCGCAAGTCAAAGACTATTTTTATCTATTTTATGCTGCCGCAGCTTCCCGGCGGCGGCGCCTCCGCATGGCGTCGCCGCTTCCAAATCTTTTTACTGCTAAAGCTTATCCGCTATTCGTCGACCACTTCGTAGTCCGCATCGACCGAGCCGGTGCCCGACCCCTTGTCCCTCTCCGCGGACGATTTCGCGCCTTGAGCCTGCTCGCCCCCCTGGGCCTGCCGGGCCCCTGCCTTGGCGTACGCCGCGCTCGCGGCCGCCTGCATCGCGCTCTCGAGAGCATTGAGCGCGGTCTTGATGATCTCTGCATCCTCGCCTTTGGCGACCTCTTCCAGCGCCTTGATCTTTGTTTCGACATCGGCGAGCAAGGCCTGGTCAACGTTGGCCCGCAGACCATCCAGCGACTTGCGCGCGGCGTGCGCTCGGCTGTCGGCGGCGTTGCGCACGTCGATCAGCTCGCGACGCTTCTTGTCCTCGGACGCGTGCGCTTCGGCGTCGCTGACCATCCGCTTGATCTCCTGCTCGGTCAAACCGCTGGAGGCCTGGATCTTGATCGACTGCTCCTTGCCCGTCGCCTTGTCGACCGCCGACACCGAAAGGATGCCGTTGGCGTCGATGTCGAACGTGACCTCGATCTGTGGGATGCCCCGCGGCGCCGGCGGGATGCCGGTCAGCTGGAAACGGCCGATGGTCTTGTTGTCCATCGCCATCTCGCGCTCTCCCTGCAGCACATGGATGTCAACGGTGTCCTGGTTGTCCGACGCGGTCGAGAAGATCTGGCTCTTCTTGGTCGGGATCGTGGTGTTGCGCTCGATCAGCCGCGTCATGACCCCGCCCAGCGTCTCGATACCGAGGCTCAGCGGCGTGACGTCCAGCAGCACGATCCCCAGGTCGTCTCCGGCCAGAACGCCGGCCTGGATGGCGGCGCCCATCGCCACCGCCTCGTCGGGGTTGACGGAGCGATTGGGCTCCTTGCCGAACAGCTCCTTGACCTTGGCCTGCACGGCCGGCATGCGCGTGGCGCCTCCGACCAGGATGACCTCATCGATGTCCGCAGGCGACAGCCCGGCGTCCTTGAGGCAGTTGCGGCACGGCTGCGCCGTCCTCTCGACCAGGTCTTCCACCAGCGACTCGAACTTGGCGCGCGTCAGAGTCATCGCCAGATGCTTCGGCCCTGCGGCGTCGGCGGTGATGAAAGGCAGATTGATGTCGGCCTGAGTGGCAGTGCTGAGCTCGCACTTCGCCCGCTCGGCCTCGACCTTCAGCCGCTGCAGTGCCATGGGATCCTTGCTCAGATCGATGCCTTCCTGGTGCAGAAAGGTGTCGACCAGGTGGTCGATGATGCGCTGATCGAAGTCGTCGCCGCCCAGGTGGGTGTCGCCGTTGGTGGCCAACACCTCGAAGACGTCGTCGCCGATCTCCATGATTGAGATGTCGAACGTGCCGCCGCCCAGGTCGAAGACCGCCACAGTCTCCTCCTTCTTCTTGGACAGCCCGTAGGCCAAGGCCGCGGCGGTCGGCTCGTTGATGATGCGTTTGACCTCGAGACCGGCGATCTTGCCGGCGTCCTTGGTCGCCTGCCGTTGACTGTCGTTGAAATAGGCCGGCACGGTGATGACGGCCGAATTCACAGGCTCGCCCAGATACTCCTCGGCGGTCTGCTTGAGCGCCTGCAGGATGACGGCCGAAATCTCCGGAGGCGAGAATTCTCCCTGATTGGTGCGCACGCGCGCATCGCCGTTCGGACCGGCAACCACCTGGTAGGGCACCTCCGATATCTCGCGGCCGACCTCGCCGTGCTTGCGCCCCATGAACCGCTTGATAGAGAAGACCGTGTTCTGCGGATTGGTCACGGCCTGTCGTCTTGCCAGCAGGCCCACAAGCCGTTCCCCGGCCTTGTTCCACGCCACCACCGAAGGCGTCGTGCGATTGCCTTCCTTGTTAGCGATGACCTTGGGCTCGCCGCCTTCCATCACCGACACCACGCTGTTGGTCGTGCCGAGGTCGATGCCAATGATCTTGCTCATCCAAAACTCCTTCATTACTGCGTGCGATCTTGAAACCTGCAGCTATACGTCAGGCGCACCTATATCAAGTTGTGTGCCATTGAAAATAGACGGCAAAATCGCCTAAGCGTTTTTAAATCAAAGCACTACAAAGATGGCCAAAATGTGCCTTTATGACAGAAGATGGCAGGGCACAGCCTGAGAGACAATATGTCAGTATTTCGTGCAGATTGGTCAGGTCTGATCTTCAGCCGTCACAACCCCCTGCCGGTAGGCTGCTAGGATGGCCGCGTCCATGCAGAGGGCATGCAGCCGCTCAAGGCGCGGATGCATGCCGGCGTCGCAGGGCCAGCGCTCGAGCCTTTCGACCAGCAGCCGCGCCGCTCCGCCCGTGGCCAGCGACCGCAGCCAACGGATCGGCAGCGGCGCCCTCGCCGATCCGGGCACGTCGATCACCAGGTGCAGCCGCATTTCGCGCAACCGCTCCGGGTGGAGCCGGGCGAGGAGCGGCAGGGAGTGCCGGCCGCATTCGCGTTTCTTGGCCAGCAACTCGGACAACGTGTGGTGGTGCACATGCAGAGGCACGGGAGCCAGAAGCGGCGCGAAACGCAACCCGCGCCGATCCTCGAGGCGGAAGGCGATCTCCATGTCTTCCAGGCCCCATGCCGTGAAGCGTGCGTCGAAGCCGCCCACTGCCAGGAAATCATCACGCGGCAGCATCGCGTTCTGCGTCACGAAGTACCGGGCAGGCGCCTCTTGCAGCCTGACCTTGGCCACGCCGCGGCTATCCAGGTAATGGAAGTGCGGCGCGTCCACAAGCCCGGGTGCGGTGGCGACGCGTCCGATCGTTCCCCAGCGGCGGCGGCCGCCGATCAGCTCCAGGTGCGCCCGCAGGAGATCGGACGGCGCCACGATGTCGTCGTCCAGGAAGAGCACCCAGCGGCCCGACGCCTCCTGCGCCCCACGATTGCGCGCCGCGGCGCGCCCCAAGCCGCGTTCGTGCCGCACCACGCGCAACGGCAACCCGCCCCCCGCCGCGGCGGCGGCCAGGCAGTCCGGCGTCTCATCGGCCGAGCCGTCGTCCACGACCACGATCTCCCAAGGCTCCGGCAGCGGCTCCAGACCTCTGAGCGCGTCGAGCGTCTGGGCCAGCAGCGGAGCCTTGTCGCGGGTAGGGATGACGATGGTGGCTATCATGACTCGCCCCGTCGGACAGCCGAGGTGCGCAGGCGCGGCAATCCGAACTCGGCCGGCCATCCCTCGCCGCGGCCGGTCAACCGGTCGAAGATCCGCTGCATGGCGGCCAGATTCGCGTCGAAGCCGGCGTGCGCCCTCGCGACCAACAGGGCTCGCTGGCCGCATTGGGCGCGCAGGCCCGGATCCGTCCCGAAACGCAACAGCGTGGCCGCCAGGGCCTCGGCATCGCGCGGCGGCACGGTCAGACCGGACACGCCGTCCTCGATCCATTCCAGGCTCGAGGCCAGCCGCGACACGACAATGGCGCGCCCGCAGGCCATGGCCTCCAGCAGGCTGACGGCGGTCGCGTCGACCGACGGCACCGAGATAAAGACGTCGGCGGCGCAGAGCGCGGTCGCGAACCGATCGTGGGCCAGACGTCCCACGAAGCGGCTGATATCGCCGACGCCGGCCGCCTCGGCGGCGCGCCAGAAGGGCGCGGGATCGCCCTCATAGCCGGCGAACAGGAACCTGGCTTGCGGAAGGCGGGCGCGCACCTTGGCCGCGGCCGCGATCACGATGTCGATATTGTAATAGGGCTGCGTGAAGCTGCGGGGAGAGAAACAGACCAGATCGTCCGGGCCGAAACCGAGCTGGGCGCGGTAGACTGCAGCGTCGTGAGGCCGAAAGCGCTGGAAATCCACCCCCCAGAGCACGCGGAAGGCGCGGTCGGGGGAGGCTCCCAGCCTAACTGCTGCCTCGAGGATGTCGTGCGAATCGCCGGTCAGAGCGTCACACTCACGCAGGGCGCTGCGCGCCAGCCACATCTTCAGCGGGCTCTGGTGCGGCGTGACGTAGACATCGTCCCCCCAAACGGTCAGCACGTTGGGATGGAAGCCCGAGAAACGGCCCCAGTAGCCGTAGCCGGTCAGAAAATGGGTATTGAGCAGGTCCGGCCGCAGGCTCCGCAGGAGGCCGCGCACCTTGATCAGCGAGGCGGCGTAGCGCAGCGGCTTGCCCGGCAGCGCCACGCGAATGTCGTGCACGCGCGCCTGCGGCAGCGGGCCGGGCTGCACGGTCAACAGATGGCAATCGTGCCCGCGCGCAGCGAACCAACTGATCCAGCGCTCGGTGTGGATGTGGCGGCCGATGCTCAGGAACGCCAGACGCACGCGCTGCCTCCGCGCAGGAGAGCGGCCCCGGTCCCCCGCCGGGAGATCACGGGGCCGATGACGGAGTGCCGGGGACCGGAATCGAACCGGTACGGAGCAAAGCCCCGAGGGATTTTAAGTCCCTTGCGTCTGCCAGTTTCGCCACCCCGGCGGCGGGAGGATGATGCGATGCCTGCAGAGGCCTGTCAACGCGCCAACGGGCGGGGACTGGAGGCGGCACCCGGAATCGAACCGGGGATAATGGTTTTGCAGACCATCGCCTTACCACTTGGCTATGCCGCCTCCGCAGAGGTGAGTCATAGAATGCCTGGCGCCAACAGCGGTGTCAAGGGACGCCGCCGGCCTCGGCGCAAAAGGGCCGGCGGCGCAGAGGCCCCCGGCCCTTCCGGCGGTAGTTGGAGCGGGCAACGAGACTCGAACTCGCGACCACTACCTTGGCAAGGTAGTGCTCTACCAACTGAGCTATGCCCGCAACAGGCGTTCGTCAATCTAATTGCGCCGTTGGGCGGCGTCAACCGCAAAATGCCCTCAGCGTCTGATCAGCCAAGCTCCGGGATGCCCGCCCGCGCGCAGGCGTTGCAACGCCAGGTCAGCGCTCAACCATTCCGCGAAGGGACCGACGCGGAGCTTCCAAAACCCCCGTTCCCAAACGATCTCACCGTCCGGGAGCGGATCTTCCCCCCCCGCCAGCCTCCGGGCCGCCACGAGCAGAAGACCGGCGCCGGCGCTGTCGCCCAGCGCGGCCACCTGCAGCCAGTACAGTGCCTGGCTTTCGGCGGGCTGCGGCGGCGAGGCGGCCAAGCCCGCACCCGCTTCCTCGTCGTGCTCCCAAGGCAGCTCGGCGCTTACGCGCGTGGCCCGCATGGCCAGAGGCGCCGCGCCACTGGCGACAGGGTCGGGCTCGTCCGCGGCCTGCGCCGCCGTTGTGTCGTCCGCTGCTGCCGCGAGAGGCTGCCGCTGCAGCGGGTGGGACTGGCTCCCGGTCGTGCCGCGGTCGCCGGCAGCGTCCGGCGGGGAGGCGCGCCCCGCTTCCTGCAGCCAGCGGTGCTTGGCGCAGCCGGCGGCGGCCAGCGCGAGCAATGCCGCCAGGCCGAGCGCGCGAACGGCGTTCATGCCGAGGCCCCCCTCCTGCCACGCCTCGACCGCGCGGCGAGCAAATCCCGATACAACTCCGCCGTCAGATCGGCGGCGCGATCCCAGGAATAGTGTTCGATGACTCGCAGCTGCGCCGCCATCCCCAATCGCGCTCGAGTCTCCGGCGCCTGCAGCAGACGTTCCAGGGCGGCGCTCAAGGCGGCGGCGTCGCCGGAAGGGAAATAGGCGGCCGCCTGCCCGCCCGCTTCACGGTTGGGCGGGATGTCGCTGGCCAGACAACAGCGGGCGTAGCTCATCCCCTCGAGCAGGGATATCGACAATCCCTCAAGGGTGGAGGGCAAGGCCACCACGTCGGCGCTGGTGTAGAGCTCCGCCAGCAGATCGCCCTGCACGAAACCCAGGAATCGGGCCTCGACCGGCGCGCCGGCCTTGAGCCCGCGCACGTAAGCGTCGGTGAAGCCGGCGTCGCCGGCGATCACCAACGCGACCTCGGCACGCAGCCGTGCCGGCAGCCGCGCGTACGCCTGGCAGAGCAGGTGGCATCCTTTCTCCGGCACCAGCCGACCCACAAAGAGCACGTACCGGCCGGGGATGCCCAGTTCCCGGATGAGGTTGGGCGAACGATACACCGGCGGCGAGATTCCGTTGGGTATGAACACGGTGTCGCGCCCGTGGCGCCGCCGGTAGTACTCCTGCAGCGCCATCGAGACGACGATCGTGCGGTGAGGCAGGCGGGCGCTGGCCACCTCCCCCAGACGCAACACGCCCTGCGCCAGCGGTCCCCATTTCTCCCGCTGCCAGTCCAGGCCGTGCACGGTCACCACCGTCGGACATCCCCCCAACCAGCGCGGCATCCCCGCCAGCAGTCCGGGCCCCAGCGCGTGATAGTGCACGATGTCCGCGCGCCTGGCCAACACGTCGACGGTGGCGAGCAGGGTGTGGCTGATGGCGTCCAGGTGCTTGGTCGGGATGCTGGGCAGCCGCCTCACCCGCACGCCCGCCAGGCCGGTAGCGCCGTCGCTGTCGCTGTAGTGAGGGCGGCTGTAGATCTGCAGTTCGAAACCGCGCTCGCCGAGGCGGCGCGCCAGCTCGGCCACATGCTTCTCGATCCCGCCGTGCACGGGCGGATAGCCCTTCTGGCCGATCATCGCGATCGTGGGACGGCGCTCCGCCATGCGCTCCTCCGCGCGCGCCGCCAGCCGGCGGCCGTCGCCGCCCGATCATAGCGTGCCGCGCGGCGCGTGTCGAGCCGGGGGCGCGAGCTCGCCGCCGTTCAGAGCGTGTGGTTGACCAGATGGGGGCGGCCGTCTTCCTTGATCGACTGGCAAGCCTTCTCGAGCACTTCGACCACCTGCAGGCCGCGCTCGCCGTCGCTGATCGGCCGCTCGCGCCCCTGCAGACAGGCGCCGAAATGCGCGACTTCGATCTTCAGGGGCTCGACCTGCTCGATGCGCGGGATGAAGATGTCGCCGAAACGATAGGAAAGCTGGAACTCGCCGAAGTTGTCGTAATGGGGCAGAACGTCGACCCCTTTGTCGTAGACGCGGATCTTCTCCAGGCTCGACACGTCGTCGTACACCAGCATCTTGCGGCTGCCGACGAAGGTGGCCTGGCGAATCTTGTTTGGATCCAACCAGCTGACGTGGATGTGCGCGATCTGGTTGCCGGGGTACTCCAGCGTCAGGAAGGCCACGTCCTCGATCCCATGCTGGACATAGGAGCGCCCGGTGGCGCTGACCACCTGCGGGGTGGCTTCGAAGAGGTGATTGAGCATGGCGATGTCGTGCGGCGCCAGGTCCCAAACCACGTTGGTGTCCTTCTGGAAGAGCCCCAGATTGACCCGGGTGATGTTGACGTAGTAGATGCTGCCGAGCTCGCCGGCGCGCATCAGGTCGCGGATCTTGCGCACGGCGGGCGTGAACAGGAATGTGTGCCCCACCATGATCTGCAGGCCGCGCTTGTCGGCCGCCTCCAACATGCGCCGGCAGTCCTCGGCACTCGCCGCCATCGGCTTCTCGATGAACAGGTGCTTGCCCGCCTCCAGCACCGCCAGGCCGAGCTCGCGGTGCGATGAGACCGGCGTGGCCACGGCCACCGCCTCGATCGCGGGATCCGCCAGGATCTCACGGTGGTTGGTCGTCTTGCTCACGTGCGGGTACTGCTTGCCAACGTGCGCCAGCCGCCGCTCGTCCAGATCCGCGATCGCGCGCAGCTCGAAATCGGGCACGCCGTGGAAATTGCGGATGAGGTTCGGTCCCCAGTAGCCGCAACCTATGACCGCCACCTTGATCATCAGTGCCTCCTCGCCGATTCTGCCCGGGAAGCAGGCCGCGCATGGCTGGGCCCAGACCGGGCGGGCGATCCCGGCAGGCCTCTGACGGCAGTATCGCGCGAAACAGGGCTGACTTGAGCGCGCACCTCCGCGGTCAGAACCCGCCGCTACCAGTGAGCACGACGGGCACCGTCTTGAGGAGGATCGCGAGGTCGCCACGCAGCGACCAGTGGTTGATGTAGTGGATGTCGAGCTTGACCATCTCATCGAACGGGACGTTGCTGCGCCCGCTCACCTGCCAGAGGCCGGTCAGCCCCGGCGTGACCTTGAGGCGCTCGTGGTGCCAGGGCTGGTAGTGCTCCGTCTCGTAGGATATGGGCGGCCGAGGCCCGACCAGCGACATGTCGCCGCGCAGCACGTTGATAAGCTGCGGCAGCTCGTCGAGCGACGTCCGGCGCAGCCAGCGACCGATCTCCGTGACCCTTGGATCATCGGTCAGCTTGTAGACCTTGCCCTCGCGGGTGACGCGGCTGCCGGCGCTCTCGCCATTGATGAACATCGCCGCGAACTGCCGGTGGATGGCGTCGTCACTGTTATGGCGCATGGTGCGGAACTTGTAGAACGCGAAAGGCCGGCCGTCCTTGCCAAGACGTTGCTGCACGAAGAACACCGGGCCGGGACCGGAGCGCTTGATCAGCACGGCTATGGTTAGGAACAGAGGCGCGGTCACCAGCATCCCCAGCGCGGCCGCGGCGACGTCGAAGACGCGCTTGACAGCCAAGCGCCAACCGCGCATGCGGCTGGCGTCGGCCGGGAGCCAAAAAGTAGGTTTGACGGGCAGAACGGTATCAGCAACGCACGTGATTGCCGCCGCGTCTTCCTTCATGCCGAGTCTCCCTTGGCAGTCCTCAGGCGTCGTGTGGAGCTGTCATGAATAACGCGTTAGCAATCCTGGCATCCGGCTCCTCTCGCGGAGTGATGGCAGGCCTCGGACCCTACCGCAAGCCCGGGCCACAACTTGGTCATTATAGCAGATGATCGCAGACGTAGTCCACCATTTCCTGCGTCAGTTCCGCGTACATGGGTAGGGAAATGATCCCCGCGCACAGCTCCTCCGCCACCGGGAAATGTCCGGGCCCGTAACCCAAAGATTTCAAAGCTGGTTGCAGATGCACAGCCACCGGATAATGACGTCCGAAGGCGACCTTGCCCTCGGTCAGCCTGGCCATGACAGCGCCCGGATCCGAAGTGTGGATGGGCATCAGATGGTGCACGGGCTCCGAGCCGTCCACCGGCTGGGGCATGCGGTAAGCGGCGCCCAGGCGCCGCCGGTAGTGGGCGTGATGGGCGCGCCGCGCCTGGTTCCATCCGTCCAGATGCGGCAGTTTCACGCCCAGCACGGCCGCCTGCAACGTGTCGAGCCGTCCCGTGTAGCCGATGTGATCGTGGCGGTTCTTGTCGGTCTGCCCGTGATGGCGCAGCGAGCGGACCAGTTCCGCCAGTCCGCCGTCTGCGGTGACGATGGCGCCGCCGTCGCCGAACCCGCCCAGGTTCTTTCCCGGGTAGAAGCTGAACGCGGCGGCGTGGCCCAGGCGCCCGCAACGGCGCCCTCCCAAGCTGGCGCCGTGCGCCTGGCAGGCGTCCTCGATCACCGGCACACCCGCGGTCTCGGCCAGCCGGCCGATCGCCCCCATGTCGGACGGGTGGCCGAAGAGATGCACCGGCAAGATGGCCCGCGTGCGGGGCCCCAGGGCCTGCTCCAGGCGGCGCGGGTCCATCAACCAGGTGTCGGGATCAACATCCACCAGCACCGGCGTGGCGCCGGTGTACAGAATCGCCTCGATCGTGGCGATGAACGTGTTGGGGACCGTGATAACCTCGTCCCCCGGCCCGATTCCCAGCGCACGCAGGATTAGGTGCAGGGCCTGGGTGCCGGAATCCACCCCCACGCAATGGGAGGCCTCGCAATAGGATGCGAACGAGCTCTCGAAGGACTCCAGAGCGGGCCCCAGGATGTAGGCGTTGCGGTCGATGATCGCGGCCATCGCGCCATCCAGCTCCCCCCGCAGAGGGGCAGTCTGGGCCGTCAGGTCCAGGAACGGCACCGACTGGACGATCTTTTGCATCTGCTGCTCCTCGGGGAAAGCGGCGCCGCCGCCGTATTCGGGCTCCCCACATCGCGACCGAGTCCGCAGATTATAGCACGTGGCCGTTCGACAGTCCAGCCGGCATGATAACTTATCAAATTAAAGAACGATTGGTCTTGCCGAGCAGGCGTTTGTCAGGCCGTTCCGCATCGCCTGGCCGCGGGAACTTTCTTTTGCTTTAGCAGGTCGAGCGCCATATCCTGGGGGCCCGAACATCCCCGACGTCGGGGCACGCACGAGAGGAGCAGCGAGATGGGTGCTGGCCTTACGATCAAGCCGGCCCAGGGCAAGCTGGGCGTCCTGACTCCGGGCATGGGAGCCGTAGCCTCCACCTTCATCGCCGGCGTCGAGGCCGTGCGCGGACGGCTTCGCCTTCCCATCGGCAGCCTGACGCAGATGGGCCACATTCGACTCGGCAAGCGCACCGACAACAGGCAGCCTTTGATTCGCAATTTGGTGCCCCTGGCCGACCTCAAGGATCTGGTCTTCGGCGGCTGGGATATTTTCGAGGATTCCGTGTACGAGGCCGCCGTCAAGGCCGGGGTGCTCGAGCGGCCGCTGCTGGACCAGTTGCAGCCGGTTTTGGACGGCGTCCGCCCCATGAAGGCCGTCTTCGACAATTACTACGTCAAGAAGCTCGACGGGCAGCATGTCAAGAAGGGGCGCAACAAGATGGCGCTCGCCGAGGCTCTCATGAAGGACATGGAGGGTTTCCGCAAGGAGCACGGGTGCGACCGTCTGGTGATGGTCTGGTGCGGCTCGACGGAGATCTACATGCAGCGCAGCGAGGTGCACGAGACCATCGAGGCCTTCGAGGCCGGGCTGAAGGAGAACCACCCCGATATCGCTCCCAGCATGATCTACGCCTACGCCGCCGCCCGGCTCGGGGTGCCGTACGCCAACGGCGCGCCCAACCTCAGCGGGGACATCCCGGCCATCGAACAGCTGGCCCAGCGCAATGGCTCTCCCTTGTGTGGCAAAGATTTCAAGACCGGCCAGACTCTGATCAAGACCATCCTGGCGCCCGGCTTCAAGGCCCGCCTTCTCGGCGTCGCCGGCTGGTACTCCACCAACATCCTGGGCAACCGCGACGGCGAGGTTCTGGACGACCCAGAATCTTTCAAGACCAAGGAAGAGTCGAAGCTGGGCGTGCTCGAGCACATCCTGCAGCCCCAGCTCTACCCCGATCTCTACGGCAACGTCTTCCACAAGGTGCGGATCAACTACTATCCGCCCCGCGGCGACAACAAGGAAGGGTGGGACAACATCGACATCTTCGGCTGGCTCGGCATGCCGATGCAGATCAAGGTCGATTTTCTCTGCCGCGATTCCATTCTCGCGGCGCCCATCGTCCTCGACGTCGCCCTGCTGCTCGACCTGGCCAAGCGGTCGGGCCTGGCCGGCATCCAGGAGTGGCTCTCCTTCTACTTCAAGAGCCCCGTCGTCGCGCCGGGCCTCTATCCGGAACACGACCTCTTCATCCAGCACACGAAGTTGAAGAATACGCTGCGCTGGATGATGGGCGAGGACCAGATCACGCATCTGGGCCGCGAGTACTACGACGAGAACTGAGCCGCTGCGGGGGATCGGCATGGCCGACTTGACCTTGACCGCGCTCGCGGTTGGGCCACTGCAGATGAACGCGTACCTGGTGGCTGCGCCCGCCGCCTCCGAGGCGATCCTGGTCGATCCGGGAGACGAACCCGAGCGCCTGGCGGCGGCGGTCGATGCCTCCGGCTGCCGCCTGAAAGCCTTGGTCTGCACCCACGGGCACTTCGACCACATCGCCGCGGCGGCGGCCCTGCAGCGCCACTGGGATCTGCCCTTGCTGGCACACCCGGACGAGGTGCCCGTGATCGAGCGCATGCAGGCTCACCAGGCGATGTTCGGCTTCCCCCCGACGCCGGTGCCACGCACGGAGGGGACCCTGGTCGAAGGCGCGTCCATCGGGCTTGGGGAAATCGCGCTGCACGTGCACCACGTGCCGGGCCATTCCCCCGGGCATATCATGCTGCACTGGCCGGGCCATGCGCTGGTGGGCGATGTCATCTTCGCCGGCTCGATCGGGCGCACCGATCTGCCCGGCGGCAGCCTCGCTCAGCTGGAGAGGAGCATCCGCGGCAAGGTCTACGCCCTGCCCCCGGCAACGCTCCTGCATCCCGGCCACGGAGAAGCCACGACAGTGGCGCGTGAGATGGCCGCCAATCCCTTCGTCAGACTCTAGGAGGCGACGGGCGGCCCCATCTGGGGGGCGGTGGTGCTTTCCAGCCTCTCGACCCGCTTCTTCTCCAGCGCCTTGTGCCGCTTCAGCATCTCGCCCTTGATCCAGTCGCGGTAGAGCGACGCTCCCAGACAGCCCGAATCGTAGGAGAAGATGCTCCGGAAGCTGGCGGGCGCCTCTTCGATCTTGATGTTGGTGGTGATGACGGTCTTGAAAAGATCCTTGCCGAAAATCCCTTTGAGTTCCCGCAGCGCGTCCTTGTGCGATGGGGTGCGCCCATCCTTCATCGTGATCAACACGCCGAGTATCTGCAGCCAGATATTCTGCCGCTCCTGGATCTGTTCGATCAACGATTTGAGCTGGCGCAGCGTCGGCACGGCCAGGCCCGTGCAGGGAGTGGGGATCAGCACATAATCGGCTGCGACCAGCGCGTTCTGGGTCAGCACGCCCAGGTTGGGCGGCGTGTCGATGATGATCCAACCGTACGAGGTGGCCAGTGCCTGAGTAACCTTCGCCAGGCGGTCGTTGATCTGCGTTTTGGCCATGCTCTCCAGCGAAGGGTGGCTGGGCAGGATGTCGATGTTCTCGTCGTAAACCGTCGAGGCGATGCCGTCATGCGGCGTGATCGCGCGTCGCAACACGTCGAAGACGCTGCGCGCAGGGGGCTCGCCGTCCAGCTTGCCCAGCAGCGTCGAGGTCGCGCATCCGTGCGGGTCCATGTCGATCAAAAGACAGGAAGAGGTTATATCGCTGTACCGCGTCAGGCCGGCCGCGAGATTGATCGCGGTGGTGCTCTTGCCGGAACCCCCCTTGTGGTTCACGACCGCGATGACGTTGCTCATGCCGACCTCCCCGCCCCCGGGCGCCACGCGTCCGGTCCGGCCAGTGAACGCCAGAATCAAACGATCCAAGTTATGCCATCGCGGCAACCTCGCCAAGAGAAAATGACCCCGGCAGGCGCCCCGGGAGCCGCAGAAATGAGTAAGTTGCTTCTCCACAGCAATTTATAATGTCTAAAGAAGGAAAGATATCAATATGGAGGCGAGATGCTTGTTTATCATTATGTATCAAAATATGACGCTCATGGCTACTATAACCTCAAAAAGGTGCTGCGGGCCCAGCTCTTCGTAAGCGGCGATACCCGGCGCGGAGCCGGCATGCCGATCACTGTCGAATTGGCAGATTGTGTCGCGAATCTCGGCTCTGGCGCCCCATGCCGGCCCCAACTCGACCTGCAGGCCCGCCCCCAGGCGTGCGCCCAACCGTGTCTGCGTTAGCCCCTCGGCCTCCGCGGCCGACAAACGCGCCAGGGCCGCTCCGGCGCACAGATAGGGATACAGGCGCGTCGCCAGCAGGCGATGCTCGGCGCTCAGCCCCACCAGCGTGAAGGTGAGGCGGTCGTATTCCTGCAAGACGACCGTCTGCCCCACCCTGGCCTCCGCGGTGGCGTCAACCCGCGACCAGCCCAGTTCCATGCGCACTGACCAACGCTCGCGAGCGCGGTAGGCTGCGCTCAGGGCGATCAGCAGGTCTTCATCCAGGGTCACGCGGAATTCGCTGGCGCCGTAGGGCGGGCGGCCCTGAACCAGGGAAGTCGCGGTCACGTTGAAAAGATCACCGCTCGTCAGCAGGCCACCGCCGGCACTGACGCTCCAGCGCCCGGTCGTGCGTTGCACGGCCTCTTGCGGCGGCGGCGCCCAACGGCCCGTGACCGCCTCGCGTTGGGCCAGCGCGGGGCCGGTGCCCACCGCCGCCAACGCGAGCAGGGCGCCCGCCGCCGCCGAGGCGGCCCGCCCCCGGGGTCTCACTCTCCGACCTGCCGATCCTTCACCCACATCCGCACCAGGTCGATCGGCACCGGGAAAATGGTGGTCGAATTGTTCTCCCGTGCGATCTCGCCCAGCGTCTGCAGATACCGCAGCTGGATAGCCGCGGGGTCGGTGGACAGCACGCGTGCCGCGTCGGCCAAGCGCTGGCTGGCCTGGAATTCGCCGTCGGCGTGGATGACCTTCGATCGCCGCTCGCGCTCGGCCTCGGCCTGGCGCGCCATAGCGCGCCGCATCTCGACCGGCAGATCGACATCCTTGATCTCCACCGTCGAGACCTTGATGCCCCATGGATCGGTGGCATTGTCCAGGATCTGCTGGATCTCCAGGTTCAACTTCTCGCGGTTGGACAGCAGATCGTCCAGTTCCGCCTGCCCCACCACGCTGCGCAGCGTGGTCTGCGCCATCTGCGTGGTCGCGAACAGGTAGTCTTCGACGTTGATCACGGCCTTGTCCGGTTCCACGACCCGGAAGTAGATGACCGCGTTGACCTTGACCGACACGTTGTCGCGTGTGATCACGTCCTGCGGCGCCACGTCCATGGGGATCGTGCGCAGGCTGACCTTGACCATGCGGTCGATCATCGGGATCAGCAGAATCAGCCCCGGCCCCTTGAGCCCGATCAGCCGCCCGAGCCGGAAGATGACTGCGCGTTCATATTCCCGCAGCACCCGGATGGCGTTGGCGAAGAACATGAAAACCAGCGCCAGCAATAACCCCAGCGACATCGCCGTCATGTCAGCATCCTTCCGGTTCGCGGTGTCCCGCCGCCTCCTTCGCGCTCAGGCCGTCCGCCCGCGCGCCTCGGCATCGCCCTCGACCAACAATCGCCCTGCCGCGCGTCCCGTCACGCGCACGCGGTCGCCTCGCCGCAGTGGATGCGCCGCGCGGCAAGCCCAAATTTCGCCCTGCACCAGCACGCGCCCCTCGTGCCCGCCGTCGCGCGGCCCGTCAGCGCGCAGAATCTCCCCGGCGGCATCGCGCAACGCATCCAGTCCGGTCCGCGGCCGACGCCGCTGCGCCGCCAATCCCAACCCGACCAGCAGCGCGAAGAAAAGGACCGTCACCGCCACCGAAGGCAGGATCACCCGCAACGGCAGCAGACCGGCCATGCCGCCGCCATCGAAAAGCAACAGCGAGCCCAGCAGCAACGCCACCACCCCTCCCAGCGTGAGCAGGCCAAGGCTGGCGATCTTGATCTCCAGCAGCAGCAGCAGCAATCCCAAGAGAATCAGCAGCACGCCCACGTAATTGACGGGCAGGCTTTGAAAGGCCAGGAATGCCAGCAGCAGGCAGAGGGCGCCCACGACGCCCGGGAACACGGAGCCGGGATTGCTCAGCTCGAAGAACAGCCCATAGAAGCCCAGCAACAGGAAGATGTAGGCGATGGTGGGGTCGGTGATCCTGTGCAGCAGCCGCTCCCGCCAATTGAAGGGGCGCTCGACCACCATGGCCCCCTCCGTGCGCAGCGCGCGGGAGCCGCCGGCCAGACTGACTTCCCGGCCGTTAACGCCCGCCAGCAGGGAGGGCAGATCGGCGGCCATCAGGTCGATGATGCCCTCGCGCAACGCTTCCTCGGCCGTCACCGAGAGCGCCTCGCGCACGAACTTCTCTCCCCACTCCACAGCGCGCTCCCGCTCCCGGTAGAGCCCCTGCAGATACGCCACGGCGTCGTTGGTGACCTTGGCCTGCATGGCCTCGTCCAGGCCGCCACCCATGTTGACCGGCGTGGCGGCGCCGACGTTGGTGGCGGGCGCCATGGCCGCCACATGCGCGGCCGCCAGCAGGAAGACACCCGCCGAGGCCGCGCGGGCGCCGCCGGGGCGCACGTGCACCGCCACCGGCACCGGCGATCCCAGGATGGCTTGCACCATCTGGCGCATCGCGGTGTCCAGCCCACCGGGAGTGTCCAGCTCAATGACGAGAAGCTCGGCCGAATCGGCCGCGGCGTCGCGCAGCGCCCTGGCCAGATAGCTGGCGGTGATAGGGCCGATCGCGCCATCGATGCGGCCGTGGTGAACGGCCCGCGTGGCTGCACCGGCCTCCGCCCTAGGAGCGGGCCCGCCGCTCACGACCGCAAACAGCGCCACGGCCCCAAGCAGAGATGCCCCAGCCAGCCGGCCGCCGCTACGTGACTGCGTCTTCATGGCTGCAGGATGACATCAACCGCGAATTTGTCAAGTCTGCGGCCCCGCGGCCGCTCAGGGGTGGGGCCGGCTGAGGGAGAAGCTCTCGGCGATCGCCAGCATTTCCCGGTAGAGGGGCACCTTGTCGAGATCCGGCGCATAAGCGAGCAGGTCGAGGCAAAAGACGCGGCGGCCTTCGGGATCGGCGACGAAATAGCACCAGAAGGCGCCGCCGCCGCTGATCTCGCGGCTTGTCCAGAGTCCGGTCAGGCGGACAGCGGGCAGGCGCCCCAGCCGCGCGTCGACCTCCCAGGCCAGCGTGTCGTCTTCGAGATCCTCGGCGTGCATCCTGTCCGCCATGCGCCGCCGCAGGGCCAGCAGCCGGGCTCGATCCGCCAGAGCAGCCGACGGATCATCGACTCCCTCCCAGGCCAGCGTGATGCCCCTGGTCGGCTGGTTGCGCACCCATTCTATGCCGGGGAACCCACCCGGCTGGTTTTGATTCTCGCGGTAGGCCTGCGGGATTTCGATCAGAAAACGGTGCTGGCGCCAGTAGCGGCTGTGCAGGTCATCGCGCACGCCCTCGCGCGCGAACTGGCGCCGCAGCCGGGCGCGGTTCTCCTCTTCCAGCATGCCGCGTATCCTGCCTTCGTGACGACGCAGCAGGCTGGCCAGACTGTTGCGGTCGGGCGCCGCGGCGATGATCGCGAACTGGAACGTCGCGTAGGGATCGGCGACCTGCGCCAGCACCCCGTCGCCAGCCCGCAAGCGCGCGCGCGCCGCCTCGTCCAGCAGCCGTTGCGCCTCCTTGACGACGGGCCCTCCCTCCGACCAGTCAACCAGGAAGAGCAGGTTCTTGTAGTTTCGGCTCAGCTTCCATTTCGCGCCGGGGAAAGCATCGTATCGGAACGGGGGCTCGTCCTTGATCACGAAATCGATCGGTTCGTTGATGCGGTCCAGAGCAGGCCGCGCCGCGCGCAATGCCGCATCCGAGGAGGCGACGAGCGCCACGTCACCGTAGGAACCGACTGCCATCAGAATGGGCAGGTCCGCCCCGCGCCCGCAGCCCCCCCAGCCGAAGGCCAGAGCGGCCACGGCCGCCAGGCCGGCCGCGCGGCGCGCTCCGGCGATGATGGAACCGAAAAACATGCAAAGGACCTCGGAGTCCGTCCGCGAGCGTGGTCCGGAGCGCTCAACGCGCTGCTTCGATCCGATCGTCGCGGGCACCGCCAGCCGTGTCAAGCTGCGCCTTGAGCAGAAGGACCTCGCGCTGCGCCATGGTGAGCGAGAGGCGCAGCCGCTGGTTCTCATCCCGCAACTGGCTGATCATGCGCAGATCCTCCAGGCTGCGCCCCGACCAGGCGGCCGGCGGGAAGAAGCCCCGGCCTTCGTCCGCCCGTCCGCCACCAAGATCGACGGTGCGGCCCAAGGCGCCGCCATTCCACAACAACGGGCGCTGCGGGCTCCCCAGGGCGGTCCGCGTCGGATCGCCCGCCGTGTCGGTCACGCGCAGGGACTCGCGCTCCGGTTCCCCGGCACCCAGGTCCGCCGCCTGCGGGCGCGCGCCCTCGCGCGGGGAGGGCGCCGCCGTCGTCGCCTCCTGATATGCCAGGGGAACTGCGCCCCGCGGCTGGTGGATCGTGGTCGGCAGGCGCAACGCCAGCATGATGAGGGCCAGGCTGGCGGCGGCGCCAAAACCAGCGACCCCCAGCCAGCCCCGCCAACCACCTTGCCGCCGCGCCCAGGGAGAAAGCTCCGTGCGAGCGGCCTCGCGGAGCGTCTGGTTGAGCCTAAGCTGCAGACGCCACTCGAAACGCTCGGAAAGCCGCGGCGCCGTGGCCGACAACAGGCGCCGGGCCACCACGAGGTCCGCGCGATGCGCGCGGCAGGCGGCGCAGCGCTCCAGATGTTCCTCCAGCGCAACGGTGCGGTTCGGCGGCAGGCGGCCGTCGAGAGCCAGGCTTATCCAGCTACGTGCGCGGCGACAAAACATCGGGAATCCTCCGGTCGCTCATTCGTCCTCTTGGTCCTTGTCCTCGGCGGCCAGCCTGGCCTCGAGGCGCTCGAGTTCGACCAGCATTGTCTCGTCCTTCAACAACGGCTTGATCAACCTCCGGAAACGGGTCCGGGCGCGGTTGATGCGGGAGCGCACCGTGCCCAGTTTCAAGCCGGTGACCTGCTGGATCTCCTCATACGAAAGCTCTTCGACCTCGCGCAAAAGGAACGGAACCCGATATTTTTCGGGGATGCGACTCGTCGCCAGGCTGATCATGCGTCCCAATTCCTCGCCCTCGACCTCCCGTGTCGGATCGGCGCGGGGATCAGGCGGATCGAGCAGCGTCTCGTCGTCATCCGGCCTTGGGTTCAGGGGCAGTCGAATCGGCTCCCGCTTCCTCTGCCGCATCCGGTTGCGCACCAGGTTGGTAGCGATCGTGAAGATCCAGGTCGAGAACCGGGCGATCTCGCGGTACTTGTCGGCGTGGATGTAGGCCCGAATCAAGGTGTCCTGGGTCAATTCCTCCGCCTCGACCGGATCCCGCACCATGCGCAGGATGAAACTGAACAGGCGCCCCTTGTAGCGGCGCACCAGCTCGTCATAAGCGCGCCGCTGCCCTCCCTGAACGTGCGCGATCAGATCCTCGTCCCTCGCGCCGGCCCAATCGACGGCCGCGCCGCCGCCGCTTGACGGTCTGTGCTCGTCCTGGACCACCTGGAATCTCCGCATCACAGCCGCTCCTCCCCGGGAAGGCGGGGCCTTGCCGATACAGGAGCGACCGAGGAAAAGTTCCCGCCGGCGATGCAAAATCGCCGCTGGAGTCAGTTTGCGCCGCCGCCGCCCTCGTCCCCCGGCCAACCGTGCGGCAGATCGAGCAGCTCCGCCAGAGGCCACAGCGGGAGGGAAACTTCCTCCGGGTCCAAGGACACCGGCAGCGCTTCGAGCGGCGTCAGCATCAACTGCCCCGCCCGGCGGTTGGACTCGATCCGCAGGGCGCCCGCCAGGTCGCCTGCGTTCGCGGTGCGCAGCGTCCATATCTCGCCGTCGCCGCCGGCGCCCCGGCCCCGTGCCTCAAGGCGTCGCCTGGACGACGAGCCGCGCGCATCCCCCGCGGCGGCGGTGCACGACAGAGCCAGGCGCCTGCCTCCACCGTCCCGGGCGGCAGCGGCTGTCGACGCGATCGCCATTGGCTGTCGCGGTTGGCGATAGCGCCGCGCCGCGGGCAACCAGCGCCCCCTGCCATCCAGCTCGGTCTGCTCCCAGCGCGGACCCGCCTCAAGCAGAATCGCCAGCACGTGCAGACGCAGCGCCAGAGCCGGCGCGAACTCCTCCAGGCGGCCGCCCCAAGCCATGAGCACGCCGCCCCGTTCGCCGTCCGCCAGACAGGTCCATCCTTGACCGCCACGCAGCAGCAGGCGTCCCCACGCGGGGCGCGCGCATGCCTCGCCGTCGCCGTGCCGCGCGATCTCCACTCGCAGCGCACCGCCGTCGTCGCGCAGCCAACAGGCCGAGCCGGCGGCGCTTTCGCCCAGAGCCCAGCCTCGCCAGCACACGGCGCGCAGGCTGTCGTCGCGCGCGGGGGCGGCTGTCGCGGAGCTGCCCAACATCGCGGCGAGCAGCCCGCAGATCCAGACCGGAGCGCCGTTGCGTTTCATGGCGCCTCCCCGTTCCGATCCAGCTCCCGCAGCCAGGCGGACAGTTGCTCGGCATCGCCCCCGGCCGCCAGGGCGCGGCGGAAGATCCGCGCCGCCTCCTGATGCTGCCCCAAGGCGCGCAGGGTCAATCCCAAATGCTCCAGGATGATCGGATCGTTCGGGCGGGAGTTGACCGCCGTCACCAGCAGGTCGAAGGCTCTCTGAAAATCACCGCGCCGGTATGCCACCCATCCCAGGGAATCGATATACTCCGGGCTGTCAGGATCGGTGGCCAGGGCTTGCTGGATCAGCCTCTCCGCCCGTTCAAGCTCCACGCCCCGCTCGGCGAGAAAGTATCCCAGGAAGTTGGCGATCGTGGCGTCGTCGGGGTATTCCTTGATCAGGGTCTCCAACGTCGAGCGAGCGTCGTTGAACAGCCGCAGATCGTCCTGGCAGGCCGCCAGTTGCAGCAGCGCTTCACGGCGGAACTGCGGCTCCGCCGCCGCCGCGGCGAACTGGAGGGAGGCTTGGGCATGATCGCCCAGGCCGCGGAAGGCAAAGCCCAGAATCATGCGGCCGCGGCGGTCATCGATTCGCACCGCTGCCGCCGCACCCTCGGCAGCGCGGCGCAGTTCCTGGCGGCGCACGGCGAGCTTGTCGGCCGGCTCGCCCGCTTCCGTGGCTCGGTCGCTGCCGACTGCCAGCGCGCGCACCAGCGAGACCTGGAATTCCGGCTCGCGCGGGTCCGCCGCCACTGCGCGCCGCAGGGCCTCCTCGCCGCCGGCGTGATCGCCCCGCGACATCAGGGTTTCACCGAGAAACTGCTGCGCGCGCCCCGCCTGCGGCCAACGCCGCGTCATCTCACGCAGCAACTGCTCGGCCTCGGCCAGCTTGTCTTCCCGCACCAAGGCCTGCGCCAGCCACAGCGCCGGTTCGAGCGCCAGCTTCCCTGCACGCCAGCGCTCCTGAAAGAGCCCCTGCGCCACCGCGGGTCTTCCGGCCTGAGCCAGAAGGTTGCCGAGATACGCCAGCCACGACGCGGGCGCGGCGCCCTCGCTCTCCTGCGCGATGTCCGGCTCGCCGTCCCGGGCTGCCGCGGCGCCGCGCGCCAGGACATCGCCCTCATCCGCCACCGCGATGGCCGCGCGATCCTCTCCCTGCGCGACCAGTTCCCGCAGCAGGCCCTGCCGCAGGGCGCCCGATCCGGGCGCGCCGGCCAGCGCTGCCCGCCATAGCGCAGGAGACTCCTGCGCTCGTCCGCTCCGAGCCAGCAGCGCTGCGACCAGAGGAAGGATCTGCTCGCGCCGCTCGGGCAGCCGCTCATTGGCGGCGAGGTAGAGCGGCAGCGCTTCCTGCCATCGCCCGCTGCGCGCCAGCACTTCCCCTTCCATCAGGAGCAGTTCGTCGTCTTCCGGCCCCCCGGCCGCCAGCCCGCGCGCGCGCCCGATTTCGTCGAGAGCCTCGCTGTACAGCCGGCGATCGGTGAGCAGCGCGATGCGCTGTTTGCGCAGTTCCAGGTTGTCGGGCGCGGAGCGGGACATCTGGTCGAGCACGGTCTGCGCCCGCTCCAGTTGGCCCGTCCCCAGCAGAGCCGCCAGCAGCGCCTCCGCTATGTGCGGCTGGTCGGTGGCATATCGGTAGGCGCGGTCGAGAAAGGGGAAGGCGCCGGCGGCGTCCCCCTGACCGAGCAAGGTGACGCCCAGGAGATAATCGCTCGCCACGCCTGGAGGCAGGGGCGGCGGCGGTGCGACAGGGGCGGCCGTGGGCTGCGCATGGCCCCCGGTCGCGGCCGAACACGCCGGCCAGCCGACGGCCAGGCCGACCCAAGCCAGAAACGCGGCAATCCCGAGGTGCCGCCGGTTGCCGGGCGATGCAGACATCACGGTTTGCGAGGAGCTCCCGAGAGCAGTTTGAGGATGGCGGCCTCCAGATGCGCCAGTTCCTCCTCGGCCAACGAACCGCCGCTGGCGAGGGCCAGGTTATAGACCTCTTCCAGATACCGGCAGAGGTATACGTTCTCCGCCTCGATCTGTTCCTGAAGATACTCCTCCGAACGCTGGCGCGCCTTGAGATAATCCGCGGATTCCGTCTCACGGCTCTTGTTGTGAAGGTAGGAATTCAGCAGCGGCAACCAGTGGCCTTCGGTCTGTCCGCCGTTGTCGAAGGCACAGCCGGGAACATCAACCAGAAAACAGTGACCGTGGTGCAGATAGGAGCAGTTCAGCAGCCCCGCCAGGAAATGCCGCCGGTGACAGGTGGCGCCGCAGGCGTCGAAACCGCACGGCAGCTCGCAGACCTCGCACAGGTCCTCAGGCCGCGCGCCCCATATGAAATCGGTATGCCGCGGCGGCAGCTGCGGCTTGCTCATGGCGGAGCCCCCTCAGGAAGGCCGATCCAGCAGCTCGGGATGCTCCTGGAGATACTCCAGGGCCCGCCGGGCAGCCTCTTGCTCGGCGGTCTTCTTGTTGTGCCCCTCGCCCGCGCCCAGGACACGCCCGTTGAAGACCGCCTCGACCGTGAAGATCCGATCGTGGTCCGGCCCCACGGTCTTGAGAACGCGGTAGCGCGGCGGCAGCTTGTAGCGAGCCTGGATCAACTCCTGCAAGCGGCTCTTGTAGTTGCCGAGAGATCGCCTCGCCAGAACGCTGGCGGCGTTCTCCAGCAGCCAGCGGTCGATGACGCCGCGCGCAGCCTCCAGGCCTCCGTCGAGATAAACCGCGCCGATGATGGCTTCCATCGTATCGGCCAGAATGCTCGATCGTTGCCGGCCTCCGGTGGCGGCTTCGCTGCGGCTCATCAGGATCAGACCGCCCAGGTCCAGCCGCAGCGCCACCTCGGAAAGGCGCGAGCCGCAAACGAGCAGCGACTTCATCCGCGTCAGATCGCCCTCCTCGCGCGCCGGAAAGCGAGCGTAAAGGTACTCGTTGACGACAAGCCCCAGCACGGCGTCGCCGAGGAATTCCAGGCGCTCGTTGGCATCTCGGCGACTGCTGCCCGTGACGTGGATGTGGGATCGATGGACCAGAGCCTTCTGCAGGTGCGACCGATCATGGAAACGGTAGCCGAGGCGGTTCTCGGCCTGATCCAGACGGACCGCCAGATCCAGATCGGCCGTCCTGGGCGTGCCCGCAGGCGGGGGCGTGCGCCCGCGGCGCCAGCGCCGCAGCCACGCGCGCAGAATCATGACGGGCGTCCCCCGCCGGCGGTCGTCTCAGCGCCAGGCCTTGAGGCAGAGCGACACGTTGTGCCCGCCGAAGCCGAACGAGTTAGAGAGTGCGTACTCCACCTCCCGGCGCACCGCGTGGTTCGCGCAGTAGTCCAGATCGCACTCCGGGTCCGGTGTCTCCTGGTTAATGGTCGGCGGCAACACTCCCTCCTTGAGGGAGAGCACCGTGGCCGCGGCTTCGACGGCGCCCGCCGCGCCCAACAGATGCCCCAGCATCGACTTGTTCGAGCTGACCGCCAGACTCCTGGCGTGCGCGCCGAAGAGGTCCTTGATCGCCAGCGTCTCGATCTTGTCGTTGTAGTGCGTGGATGTGCCGTGCGCGTTGATGTAACCGATCTGGACCGGGTCGACGCCCGCCGCCCCGATTGCGGCCGCCATCGCCATCCTTGCTCCCTGGCCGTTCTCGTCCGGCTGCGTCATGTGGAAGGCATCTCCGGTCAGCCCGTAGCCCACGATTTCAGCCAGCGGTCTGGAGCCTCGAGCTTGCGCCCGTTCCAGACTCTCCAGCACCAGAATGCCGGCGCCCTCGCCCAGGACGAAGCCGTCGCGGCTGGCATCGAAGGGCCGGCTCGCCCGCGCCGGGTCGTCGTTGCGGGTCGATAGCGCCTTCATCGCCCCGAAGCCCGCCAGCGCCGAGGGGCAAACGCTGGCCTCGCTGCCGCCCGTGATCATCACATCTGCCTGGCCCAGTCGGATCATGTCGTAGGCCATGGCGATGCTGTGCCCGCTGGAGGCGCAGGCCGAGACGGTGGCGAAGTTGGGCCCTCGATAACCGTACTCGATCGACACCAGCCCGGCAGCCATGTCGGCGATGAGCATCGGGATGAACAGCGGCGAGACGCGCGCCGGCCCACGTTCGAGCAGACGGCGGTGCTGTTCCTCGAACGTCAGCATGCCTCCGATGCCGGAGGCGATGATGACCCCCGCGCGGAAGGGATCGACCTCTCCCGGCGCCGCCTGCGCCATCGCCTCGCGCGCAGCGACCAGCGCAAACTGGCAGAAGCGATCGGCCTTGCGCGCGTCCTTGGGATCGAGCAACTGGTTGGGATCGAAGTCACGCACCTCGGCAGCGAAGGTCGTCCGGTAGCCATCGACGGCGAAGCTCGTGATTGGGGCGACAGCCGAACGCCCGGCGACCAGTCCGGTCCAGGTCTCCGGCGCCGTCATACCCAAGGGCGTGACCAGACCAAGGCCAGTGACGACCACCCTGTGGCGCTCCATGAGGCCTCCTCGCGGCGGAGCGGAAATGCGGCCTCCCGGCGCCGCGGGACGCTCGCCGGGCACCGGGCCGCCGATATGGAAGCCGCCGGCTCGCAGGCCGGCGGACGGCTACTTCTTCTCCAGGTGGGCTTCGAGGTAGTTGATCGCATCCTGGACGGTGCGCAGCTTCTCCTGATCCTCCTCAGGGATGGTGATGTTGAAAACCTCTTCGAGATCCATGACCAGCTCGACGGTGTCGAGGGAGTCGGCCCCCAGGTCATCGGTGAAGGACGCTTCGGGCGTGATCTGCTCTGGATTGACCGAGAGCTTCCTCTCGATGATCTCGTAGACCTTCTCTTTGATCGAGCTCATGACAGGGGTATCCTCCTGCGGCAAAAGTCCAGGAATGACCTACAGCGCCATACCGCCGTCGCAGACGATGGTCTGCCCCGTGATGTAGGCGGCGTCCGGAGAAAGCAGAAAGGCCACCACGCCGGCGACGTCTTGACCCTCGCCGAAACGCTTCAAGGGTATCCGCTTGAGCATCTCGGCTTTGATCTGGTCCGTCAGGGCAGCCGTCATGTCCGTCACGATGTAGCCGGGCGCCACCGCGTTGACCGTCACCGCCCGGCCGCCAATTTCGCGGGCGATGGATTTCGTGAAGGCGATGATGCCCGCTTTGCTGGCGGCATAATTGGCCTGGCCGGCGTTTCCCGTCATGCCGACCACCGACGTGACGTTGACGATCCGCCCCGATTTCTGGCGCATCATAAGTGGGACCACCGCCTTTGTAAAGTGATACGTCCCTTTCAAGTTGACGTCCATCACCCGGTCCCATTGCGAGGGCTGCATGCGCACCAGCAGCGCGTCGGCGGTCACGCCGGCGTTGTTCACCAGGCCATAGATCGCGCCGAAACGCTCCTGGGCAGCGGTCACGATGCGCTCGGCGTCCTCCCAACTCGAGACGTCTCCCGCCTCGATCGCCACCGCCGCTCCGCCGCTCAGCGCAGCCGCTGTATCGGCAAGGCGGACCGCATCGCGCGCCACGAGCATCAGTTCATGCCCGTCGGCGTGCAGCCGCTGGGCGATGGCGCGCCCGATGCCCCGGCTGGCGCCGGTGAGGATGACCGCTCCCGTGCCCATCGTGCCTCCTCCCGCTCCCGCCCCGCCGATCATGCCAGCGCCTGCCGCGCGCTGTCCAGTGCGCGGTCGAGGTCGGCGCGCGCCCCGACCGCCAGAAACGTGATTTCAGGATGAGCCCTTCGCGCCAGATTGCTCAGGATCTTGCCGGGGCCCACCTCCAGGACAAGTCGCGGCGGCGGTTGCCCCGCGCCCGCGGCGATGCTCTCCATTGTCGCGTGCCACAGCACCGGGGCGGTCAGCTGCCGTGCCAGGCAGTCTCGCAACTCCCCTGCACGTCGCACCGGCTGCGCCGAAACGTTCGCCAGCAGCGCCGCCTCCGGATCCGCCAGCGGCGCGCTTGCGAGCGCCCCGGCGAATTCCTCCGCCGCCTCCGCCAGCAGCGGTGAGTGGAAAGCACCGCTGACCGTCAGCGGTATCACGCGCTTGGCGCCTGCCGCCAGCAAGGCGGGACCGGCCGCGGCCACTGCCTCCACCTCCCCCGAGATGGCCGCCTGGTCGGCCGAGTTGTGGTTGGCGAGCACGACCACGCCGGCGTCGCTCGCAACCTCGGCGCAGACCTCCTGCACCTTCGCGGCGGACAGCCCCAACACTGCGGCCATCGTGCCCGGACGGCGGCGGCCGGCATCGAACATCAATTCGCCGCGCCGTTGCACCAAGCGCAGCCCCTCCTCGGGCGACAAGGCGCCGGCGGCGACCGCCGCCGCGTATTCGCCCAGGGAGTGTCCGGCGGTCACCGAGGGCCCCAGCCCGCGGGCGCGCAGCTCGAGCACGACCGCCACCGCATGCGCGAAGATGGCCGGCTGCGCGTGCCGCGTCTCCGTCAGCACCTCCAGCGGCCCATCGCGCATGAGGCGCAGAAGGTCGTAACCCAGGATGCCGTTGACATGTCGCAGGAATCCGGCGCCGGGGCCATCGCCTTCGCCGAGATCGGTGGCCATCCCCACGAATTGGGAGGCCTGTCCGGGAAAGACCATCGGTACGCGCTGCACGATCGCCCTCCTTGGCGCCCGGACTCACCCGGCGCCGGCGAGCCGGGCGGCCAGCAATCCCGGGACGTCTTCCTGCGCCAGGCGCCGCGCGGCAAGCACCGCGCTCCGCACGGCCTTGCGGGAGCTGGCCCCATGTCCGATGACGCTGACGCCGGCGATCCCGAGCAGCAGGGCGCCGCCGTAATCGGCATAGTCCAGACGCCCCCGAAGCAAGTCCAGCGCCGGGGCAAGAACGCGCTGCTCTGCGGGCGCGAAACCGCGCTCCGCCAGAGCCTGCAAGAAAGGCGCAACGCCCTCGATCAGCTTCAGCACGATGTTGCCGGTGAAGCCGTCGGTGACGACCACGTCCGCATCGCCCAGCAGAAGTCGCCGCCCTTCGAGATTGCCGACGAAATTGAGGTCCGAGGCGCGCAGCAGCCTGTGCGCCGCCACGCTCAGCTCGCTGCCCTTGCTCTCCTCTTCGCCGATGTTGAGCAAACCGATCCGAGGCGCGGCCAGCCCGAGAATCCGCCTGCCGTAAAGATCTCCCATCACGGCGAAGCTCAAGAGGTGCTGGGGCGTGCACTGCACGTTGGCGCCCGCGTCCAGCAACAGGAAATGTCCAGTGGGCGTGGGAATGAGCGTGGCGATGGCGGGCCGATCGACGGCTGCCAGGCGGCCCAGGATGATCAGGCTGGCTGCCACCATGGCGCCCGTGCTGCCGGCGCTGAAGATCGCATCCACGCGGCCCGCCTTGTGGTCCTGGGCGGAGCGCACGATCGGGGAATCGGGGCGGGCGCGGATGGCGGCGGCGGGGGCCTCCGCCATGTCGATGATCTGGCTGCAGGCCTGGACCGTGACCGCCAGCCCGCTCACGTCGAGTTGGGCAAGCTCGCGAGCGATCGCCTGTCCGTCGCCGTAAAGGGCCAGGGCGAAGTCGCCGGCTTCCCGCAGCGCCGCCACGGCGCCGGGCACGACCACGGCGGGCCCGAAATCGCCCCCCATGGCATCAACTGCCACCACCGGACGCCGCTTGGTTTCGGTCACGCTGGCCTCTCCTCCGCGCCGCTCCAGCCGCCCAGGGCGGGGAGGCGCGCCCGGCTCAGGTCTCGACCACCAGCACTTCGCGCTCGCCGTAATGCCCGCAGGCCCGGCAGACCCGATGCGGGCGGCGGGGGGCACCGCAGTGCGGGCACTTGTTGGCGCCGGGCGCGGTCAGGTGCCAGTGCGACCGGCGTTTGCCCTTGCGCGCGTGGGAAGTCTGTTTCTTGGGTGTGGCCATGCCGATCACTCCTTGCCGAATGGCGGCGGCTAGCACCGCCTTCAAGCTTCTGGCAACTGGTCCCAGCGTGGGTCGTGCCGACGCGCGGGGCAGCGGCACGGTTCCAGGTTCAGGTTCGCGCCGCAACCGGAGCAAAGGCCCCGGCATTGCTCGCCACAGAGCCTCTTGAGCGGCAGCGCCAGCAGCGCCGCTTCGCGCAGGGGCGCGCCCAGATCGACCTCGCCCGACCGCTGGTGGATGACGCAGACATCGGCCTCATCCTCCGAGGAGCGGTCGCGCAATATCGTGATCTCCACCGGCGCCTCGAAGCGCGCGCGGTAGTTCTCCAGGCACCGATCGCAGGCCAGCTCGGCCTCCGCCGCCAACTCGCCGCGGAGCAGAACCCGCGCCTCGAGATTGTCGACCGTCAGCTCGCCCGTCAGGGCCACCCGGTCCGGCAGCGTCTCGGACATCGCCGCCGGCGGCTCGATCACGATGACCTCGGCGACGGTCACGAGGAAACGGCCCTGGGGCTGGCGATCGAGGTCGTATTTCATCGCAAGCGCGCCACCTTAAGCGCTGTGCACGCGCCTGTCAAGCCGCGCGCCGGCGGTGCCGCGTCGCAGACTCAGACACCATGGCCGAATATGATGCCGATCTCGCGATTGGCGTTGTCCACCGAGTCGGAAGCGTGCACCGCGTTCTCCTGGAGCGAGGTCCCGTAGAGGAAACGCAGGGTGCCCGCCGCCGCGTCGCGCGGATTTGTGGCGCCCACCAGTTCGCGCAGCCTGCCCACGGCCTCCTCGCGCTCCAAGCGCAACGCTACGACCGGTCCGGAGACGATGTAGCCGATCAGATTCGCGAAAAAGGGCCGCTCGCGATGCACGGCGTAGAACTTCTCCGCCGTCGGCCGATCCAGCCGCCGCAGCGAGATATCGAGGATGCGGAAGCCGCAGCGCTGGACCATTTCCACGATCGCGCCGATGTTCTGCGAGGCGGCCGCGACGACCTCGGGCTTGATCATCATGAACGTCTGTTCCATGCTCCTCCGGTCTTCATTCAGGCCGCCGGCCAGATCTCCTTGAGTCGCGGCACGATGTCAGCGGGGCGAACCGCCACCGGGATTCCGGCCGCCGCCAGCGCGCGTTCCTTCTCCGCCGCCGTCCCCGAGCCTCCGGAAACGATAGCGCCGGCGTGCCCCATCCGCTTGCCCGGCGGCGCGGTGCGGCCGGCGATAAAGGCGACCACCGGAATCTTCAGATTCTGGCGGATGTACTCCGCCGCTCTCTCCTCGGCGTCGCCGCCGATCTCGCCGATCATCACCAGCGCCTTTGTGTCCGGGTCGCGGCCGAAGGCGGAGATGGCGTCCAGGAAATCGGTCCCGACGACGGGGTCGCCGCCGATGCCGAGGCAGGTGGATTGCCCCAGTCCGGCCAGGGTGAGCTGCAGGACCACCTCGTAGGTCAGGGTGCCGCTGCGCGACACCACGCCCACGGGCCCCGGCTTGACGATCGAAGTCGGCATGATGCCTAGCTTGGCCTGTCCCGGCACGATGAAGCCCGGGCAGTTGGGACCGATCAGGCGCACGCCGCGCTCGGCCAGATAGGGGGTCACGACCACCATGTCGCGCGTCGGCACCCCCTCCGTGATGCAGACGATCAGCCTCAGCCCGGCGTCGGCGGCTTCATAAATGGCGCCCGCAGCGGCCGCCGGCGGCACGAAGATGACGGAGGCCTCGGCGCCGGTGGCGTCGGCCGCCTCCGCCACGGTATCGAAGATGGGCACTCCCGGCGCGAAGGCCTGGCCCCCCTTGCCCGGCGTGACGCCGGCGACGAGCCGCGTGCCGTACTCGAGCATGGATTGGGCGTGGAAACTGCCGTCGCGCCCCGTGATCCCCTGCACCAGCACCTTGGTCGAGGCGTCGCAGAAAATCGCCATCGCGGGTCATCCTTTCCCAGGCGCCGAGCGCCCGGCCACTGCAAGAGCGCTCACCGAGCGCACGGCCAAAATCCCAAAACATTATCTGGCATCAGCTATGCTTCGCCAGCTCTAGCGCTTTCTGAACCGCTTCGTCCATCGTCGCCGCGGCCACCAGTCGCGTGCCGGCAAGCATGGCGCGAGCCTGCTCCTCGTTGGTGCCGGTCAGCCGCACCACGATGGGCACCTCGATCGCCAGACGCTTCGTCGCCTCGATGATCCCCGCCGCGACATCGTCGCACCGGGTGATGCCGCCGAAGATGTTGAACAGGATCACCTCCACGCTGGCGTCGGCGAGAATGATCTGCAGCGCCTTGACCACCTTGTCGGGGTTGGAGCTGCCGCCGATGTCCAGGAAGTTGGCCGGCATGCCCCCGTAGTGCTGGACCAGGTCCATGGTCGCCATCGCCAGGCCGGCGCCGTTGACCAGGCAGCCGACGTTCCCATTGAGCTTGACGAACGACAGCCCCGCCTCGCGCGCCGCGCGCTCGGACGCGTCCTCGGCCTCCAGATCGCGCAGGGACTCGTAGTCCGCGTGCCGGAAGAGCGCGTTGTCGTCCAGGTTGATCTTGGCGTCGATGGCCAGGCCGCGGCCGTCCTTGGTGAAGATGAAGGGATTGACCTCGGCGAGGCTGGCGTCGGCGTGCATGAAGGCGGCGTAGAGCTTGCGCAGAGCGGCGGCGAGTTGCCTCGCCTTCGGCGCGTCGCCGGGACAGAGGCGCAGGCCCAGGCGGAAAGCTTCGTGCTCCAGCAGTCCATAGCGAGGGTCGACAGTCTGCTTGAGAATCTTCTCCGGGGCCGTCCGCGCCACTTCCTCGATGTCGACCCCGCCCGCCGCGCTGGCCATCACGAGCGGCCGGCGGCTGCGACGGTCGACCAGCAAGCCGAGGTAGTATTCCGCCGCGATGTCCGCCGCCGGCGTCACCAGCACCCGGCGCACGGTGTGCCCCTTGATGTCCATGCCGAGTATCGCCTCGGCCTGCCGCCGCACATCCTGCTCGGTGCCGCAGAATTTCACGCCCCCCGCTTTGCCCCGTCCGCCGGTCAGCACCTGCGCCTTGACCATCACCGGCAGCCCCACCGCTCGGGCGTGCTCGACCGCCGCGGCGGGGTCGGCCGCCGTGCGGCCTTCCGGCACCGGCAAGCCGAACCGTCGGAATATGTCCCGCGCTTGGTACTCGTGGATGTTCACCGCAAACCTCCGCGACTGGACGCTCCGGACCGCGGTCCCGGGCGCCGCCTCACTTGGTGAAACGCTCGAGCAGATCGGGCAGATTAGGCCGGCCGATCTCCTGCAGTTCGTAGCCGATCCGCACTGTCGGCCGCCGGATCTTCACGATCCGGGTGAGGTCGATGGGCGTGCCGATGACCACCGTGTCGCATTCGACCGCGTTGATCGTGCGCTCCAGGTCCGCCACCTGCTCCGGGCCGTAGCCCATGGCCGGCAGCAGCGTGCCGATCTCGGCGTATTGCGCGAAGGTCTCGGCGATGCGCCCCGTAACCCAGGGGCGCGGGTCGACGATCTCGGCCGCGCCGTGCCGCAGCGCCGCGACCACCGCGGCGCCATACTTCATGCCTCCGTGCGTCAGCGTGGGACCGTCCTCGACGCAGAGCACGCGCCGGCCGGTGATGGCGGCCGGGTCGCTGACCGTCAGCGGCGAGGCCGCGTCGATGATGTGGCAGCGGGTATTGACCGAGCGGATGTTCTCACGCACCTCTTCGATGTGTTCGAATTCGGCTTCGACGACCTTGTTGATGATCACGACATCGGCCAGGCGCACGTTGGTTTCGCCGGGGTAATAGGTCAGTTCGTGGCCAGCGCGGTGCGGATCGGCGACCACGAGATGGCAGTCGCTCTTGAAGAAGGGCGTGTCGTTGTTGCCGCCATCCCAGAGGATGACGTCCGCCTCCGCCTCGGCCTGGCGCAGGATGGCGCCATAGTCGACGCCGGCATAGACGATATTGCCCCGCGCCAGATGCGGTTCGTATTCCTCGATCTCCTCGATCGTGCAGTCGTGCGCGGCCAGATCCGCCAGGCTGGCGAAGCGCTGCACCGCCTGCTTGGCCAGGTCGCCGTAAGGCATGGGGTGGCGCACCGCCGCGACCTTCTTGCCCGCCGCGCGCAGAATGTCGCTGACGCGCCGGGTGGTCTGGCTCTTGCCGCAACCGGTGCGCACGGCGCAGATGCTGATGACGGGCTTGCGGCTGGGCAGCATCGTCAGGCGACCGCCCAGCAGCTTGAAATCAGCGCCTGCGGCGTTGACCAGCGCCGCCTTGTGCATCACGGCTTCGTGCGAGACATCGCTGTAGGAGAAAACGCAGCAGTCGATGCCGTGCCGGGCGATCAGCGCCGCCAGATCGTTCTCGGGCAGGATGGGTATGCCGTCGGGGTAGAGCTTGCCCGCGAGCTGAGGCGGATAGACGCGGCCATCGATGTCCGGGATCTGCGCGGCCGTGAAGGCCACCACCTCATAGGCTTCATTGTCGCGGTAGACGCAGTTGAAGTTGTGGAAATCGCGCCCCGCGGCGCCGATGATGATGATCTTCTCCTTGGCCATAGTCGCTCCTCAGCCTCCCCGGCGGCGACCGGTTGCCCCGGCGGACCGCCGCCGCCGCGGCCGGCCGGGCTCCGCCGCGCCGGAGGCTGTCCGCCCCCCTGTCACGGCAGCGCTTTGATGCGGGCGATAAGCTGCGTGGTCGAACGCCCCGGGCGCATGGCCACGCGGACCACGCTCCCTCCCCACGACCGCACCTCGCGGGCGCCGACGATGTCCGCTTCGGCGTACTCCGCGCCCTTGACCAGAACGGACGGGCGCACAAGCATAATCGTTTCCAAAGGCGTGAGTTCGGCAAAGATAGTGACCGCCCCCACGGCGCGCAAGGCGGCGAGCACTGCCGCCCGGTCATCCTCGGACACCAGCGGACGTCCCGGTCCCTTGAGAGCGCGCGCAGAGGAATCCGAGTTCAAGGCGACCAGCAGCGTGTCCCCCAGCGTCGCCGCTTCAGCCAACCCCTCGACATGCCCCCGGTGGATCAGATCGAAGCAGCCGTTGGTCAAGACTACGGTGCGTCCCGAGACGCGCTGCTGTTCGCCCCAGGCCGCCAGCTCGTGGCGCCCGATGACCGCGGCTAGCGTCGGCGGCATCGCTTCTCCTTGCGCCGCGGCCGCATCTCAAGGCTCCAGCGCCGCGGCCAGATCGGCCCCCGAAATGGCGACCGTGCCCAGTTCGCGCACGGCGAGGCCGGCCGCGTGGTTGGCCAGCGAGGCGGCCGCTGCGTGGCCGGCTCCAGCCGCCAGAGCGGCCGTGTAGACGGCGATCACCGTGTCGCCAGCGCCCGTGACGTCGAAAACCTCTGTCGCCTCCGTGCGGAGTTGGTGCACGATCCCGCCGCGCTCGAACAACGCCATGCCCTGCTCGCCACGCGTGATCAGCACCGCGTCGGCAGCGGTCCGGTCCAGCAGCATCCGCCCCGCGCGCAGCAGCGAGGCTTCATCGACAATGGCCAGGGAACAGGCGGCGCCCGCCTCCTTCTGGTTGGGAGTCAGCGAGGTCGCTCCCCGGTATTGCCGGAAATCGCCATTCTTGGGATCGACCGTGACCACCGCGCCGCTGCCCCGCCCGAGTTCTATCACGCGCGCCAGCAGGTCGTCGCTCAGCACGCCCTTGCCGTAATCGCTCACGATGATGCCGGCGAACGGCCCCAGCGCGTCGAGCCGCCCCAGCAGCTCGGCCCCCTGCAGCGCAGACAGCGGCTCGTCGCTCTCGCTGTCGGCCCGCACGACTTGCTGGTTGTGCGCGATGATGCGGGTCTTGAGCGTGGTGGGTCGACCTGCGACGCGCAGCAGGCCGTCGGTGACGATCTCGCGTTCGGCGAGCAGACGGACAAGGTCGCCTCCGGCTTCATCCTCGCCGGCGACCCCGAAAAGCGCCACCCGCGCGCCGAGCGCGCGGACGTTGTTGGCGACGTTGGCGGCCCCCCCCAGCTTGCGGGTTTCCCCCTCCAGCCGCACGACCGGCACCGGCGCCTCCGGGCTGATGCGGTCGACCCTGCCCCAGAGGAAGCGATCGAGCATGCAGTCGCCGATCACCGCCAGACGCAGATGTGGCAACCGCTCCAGGATCTCGCGCAGGTGTTTCCGCATGCCCACCCCTCGCCGCGCGCGGCCGCCGCGCGCGAGGGCGAATCATAGGCCGGCGGCGGTGGGGGGTCAAGCCGGGCACCGTCCGTTGGCCCGGCTCCCGAAGGCTGGCGCTTGCGCGCCGTTTCCTGCTATGCTGACGACGGCGCCGGCGACGGCGCCGGCACCCCAGCCGAGGAGCGGACGTGGACAAGCAGCCGACTCGCATCACCGTCGATCTGCCCGAGCGCGAGGCCGAGGGCATCTACAGCAATCTGGTCTTCATCACCCACAGCGCCTCGGAGTTCATCATTGATTTCGCGCGCCTGCTGCCCGGGCTGCCCAAGAGCAAGGTCTTCGCGCGCATCATCATGACCCCCCAGAACGCCAAGGCCTTGCACCGCACGCTGGGCACGAACCTGGAGCGTTACGAGAGCACGCACGGCGAGATCCGGCTGCCTGGCCGACCCGAAGCCAACGGCATCGGCTTCCAGCCTGGCGACTGAGCCGCCCAAGCCGAAGCGCTCACGCGGCTCCCGCGCGGGGGGGGGGCTGCGTCTTCCATCGCCTGTGCACCCAGAAGTAGTGGTCCGGATGAGCCCGCACGAACGCCTCCAAACGCTCGTTGTGGGCCCGCGTCAGCAGCGGCACCGCGGTCTGCTCGTCCCAGGCAGGGTCGACCTCGATCGGTGCCGTGAAAAACGCGCGGTGGCGCCCATCCCGTTGCCGCACGAGAAAGCTCGGGACGATGGGACAGCCCGTGCGCCAGGCGATGTAGGCGATGCCGCGGAAGGCCGAGGCAGGCCGCCCCAGGAACTCGATGAACACGCCCTGGGACCCCGCGTCCTGGTCGCCGAGGATGCCGACGAATTCGCCGCGGCGCAGCGCGTAGAGCAGGTGGCGTACCGACGCGCCCTGGCGGATGACGCCGATCCCGGCGCGACGCCGGATCTCGTTCTGCAGGCGGTTGATGTGGGGGTTCGATTGGTCCTTGATGAGGAAGCTGATCGGGTAGCCGCTGGCAGCCACCACCGCGCCGAGCAGCTCCCAGTTGCCGAAGTGCCCCGTCGTCAGCAACGCTCCCCGCCCCGCGGCGCGCAGCTCGTCCAATCCTTCGCGGCCTTCACAATCGACCCAGGAGAGCAGCCGGGACCGCGGCGTGTCATGCAGCTTGCAGAATTCGAGCAGCGTGCCGCCGAGGTTGGCGTAGCTGCGCCCCGCCAGCGCATCCAATTCCGGCTTCGCCAGCGCGCCGCCGAGCGCCGCACGCAGGTTGTCGCGCACGACCTTGCGCCGGATGCCGAACACGCGGTAAGCCAGGCGGCCGGCGCCTCGCCCCACCGCCACGGCTAGGCGGAGCGGCAGCAGGCGGGCGACCAGGAAAAGAGGATAGAGGGCGGCGTACTCGACTAGCCAGCGCAGGCGTTTGCGATTCGCGGCCACCGCGACCCCCCGTCGTTCCCACGGCGCGGCGGCGCCGCTCTAGAGACGACAGATTCTACGCGCCAGCATCCCCCCCGGCAACCGCGCGGTCAGCCCGGCGAGCTCCAAGGCGATCAGCCCCTCCGCGAAGACTTCCGGCGCGCCGCGCCACCGTTGCTCCAGTTCATCCAGCGGCACCCCGTCAAGGTCGAGCCGGTCCCAGATCCATCGCGCCGGACTGCCGGGCAGCGGCATCGCCGCCGCGGGCGGGCGGGGCCGCGACGCCGTCGCCACCGGCGGCAGCGAGCTCAGAACGTCCGCCAGGGATCCGACCAGCTGGGCCTCCCCGTCACGGATCAGCTCGTGGCTGCCTCGGTACTGAGGTTGCTCGGCCGGCCCCGGAAGGATCAGCACTTCCCGCCCGTAGTCCAGGGCCCAGCAAGCGGTCGAGCGCGCGCCGCTGGCGTGCGGTGCTTCGACGATCAGCACTCCGTGCGCCAGGCCCGCCACCAGCCGGTTGCGCCGCAGGAAACAATGGGGCAAGGGCGGCGCGCCCAGCGGCATCTCGGTGACCACGCAGCCCTGGCGCGCGATCCGTCGCCGCAGTCCGGCGTGGGCCGGCGGGTAGGTGCGATCAAGGCCGTGCGCCAGCACCGCGACGGTTTCGCCTCCCGCTTCGAGAGCGCCCTCATGGGCCGCGGCGTCGATGCCGTAGGCCAGACCGCTGGCGATCACCCAGCCCGCTTCGACGAGCGAGCCGGCCAGACAGCGCGCGATGGTCAACCCGCGGTGCGTGGGCCGCCTGGTGCCCACGATGGCCACCATCGGCCGCCTCAGGCAGGCAGGGTCGCCTTGTCCCATCGCCTCCGCGGGAGGATCGGTGATTTCCCGCCACAAGGGCGGCCAGGCTCCGTCCTCTGGCGTCAGCCGCCAGACAGGCTCATCGCGTTGAGCATGGCGCGGCGCACTCACGCCGTACCGCCCTTCCGGGAGGGTTGATGGAGGGAGGAAACTGGTCAGGAAGTCGTCGCCTCGCCGCTGTCCCGCCGCTCGGCGGCCAGCGCCTGGCGGTGCAGTCGCCGCAGGGCATGCCGCAGCTCGGGCACGCCTTCGCCCGTCACGGCGGAAACCGCCAGAACCTCGGCGCCGCCGTGACACTGCGCCCAGGCGGATGCTTCCTCGCGCGCGGCGCGCGCCTGCGCGGGCGGCGCCAGATCGCGTTTCGTGACCGCCACGGCGAAGGGCAGCGACTCCAGACCTCGACCGTAGTCGCGCAACTCCCCTTGCAGCACCGCCAGCGCCGCCGCCACCGCCCCTTCGGCACCGTCGACAAGGTACAGCAGCGCCCGCGTGCGCTCGACATGGCGCAGGAAATCGTGTCCCAAGCCCTTCCCCCGGCTCGCCCCTTCCACCAGGCCCGGGATGTCGGCGAGCGTGCAGCTATCGAAATCGCCGAGATCCACGATGCCGAGGTTGGGCACCAGGGTCGTGAAGGGGTAATCCGCGATCTTGGGTTGCGCCGAGGTCAAGCGCGCCAGCAGGGTCGACTTGCCGGCGTTGGGCAAGCCGATCAGGCCTATGTCTGCGATCAGTTTCAGCTCCAAGCGCACCAGCCGCTTCTCGCCCTCCCGACCCGGCTGCGCGTGGTCCGGCGCCTGGCGGGTGGGCGAACGAAACTCGCGGTTGCCGCGGCCTCCCGCGCCGCCGCGCGCCAGGCAGAGACGCTGCCCGTCGTGGAGCAGTTCGCCCAGCAGATCGCCGCTGGCGGTGTCGAACACCTGGGTGCCGCAGGGCACGGGGATTTCCAGGTCGGCGCCGGCAGGCCCGCTGCGATTGGAACCCTCGCCCTGGTCCCCTCTCTCCGCGCGGTAGCGCCGCCGGTAGCGGAAATCGAGCAGCGTCGTCTTGTCGGCAGTGGCCACGGCCCAGACGGACCCGCCCCGTCCGCCGTTGCCGCCGTCGGGTCCTCCCCGCGGGACGTACTTCTCGCGGCGGAAGGAAACGCAGCCGGCCCCCCCGTGTCCCCCCTCCACCGCGATCTCGGCGATGTCCACGAACACGGTCACCACGCCCCTTCCACCGGCGCCGGGCAGGCTGTCAGCGCCCGGCGACGCCCGCCAACCCTCCACGCCCTCCCTGCCGCCCCTTGCACCAGGCGTGCCAGCGGCGAGGGGACCGTGCCCTCAGCCTGCCGCTTGGCTGCAGCGTCGGCGAAGCGCCATCGCCACCGGCGCAGGCACGAAGGGCGATACGTCCCCGCCAAGGCGCGCGATTTCGCGCACCAACGAACTGCTGAGCGCGGCCAACTCCGGTCTGGCGAACAGGAACACGGTCTCGCAGGCGGGCCACAGGACACGGTTCATGGCGGCCATCGACCACTCATGCTGATAGTCGGCCGGCGAGCGGATGCCCCGCACCACCGCCGCGGCGCCCGTCTGCCGCGCTTGCTCGACCAACAGTCCCGGCAGCGGCCGCAGCTCGCAACCCGCCAGACCGCCCACCACCTCGCGCGCCAGGCCAAGCCGCTCTTCCAGCGTGAACAGGGTCGGCTTGCCCCCGGCCGCCACCAGGATCGTCACCCGATCGAAGAGCGCCAGCGCGCGCTGCACGATGTCGAGATGGCCGCAGGTGAAGGGATCGAAGGTACCGGGATACAGGGCGTGGCGCATTTCGCTCAGTCCTCCAGGACGGTCAGAACCGTGCCGCCGTAGCGGCGTCGAAACACCCGCCAGGCAGGAACAGGCGGGATCGATTCCAGCGCCTCGGGCGCATGCTCGATGGCCGCCGCCGTCACTCCCGCCGCGGCCGGCAATGCCAGCAGCAAGGCGGCCAGCTGCGCCGCCAGCGGAGACGCGTAGGGAGGATCCGCCACCACGAGGCGGGGCCGCCCCGGCGCCGGCGGCCGTGCCGCCCAGCCGGCCAGCCAGCGCGCGGCGTCCGCGCGGTGCAGGCGCCAGAGCGGGCGCGCCGCCTGGCAGCGCTCCAGGTTGCCGCGCGCCGCCCGCAGCGCGCGGGGCGAGTCATCCACAAAATGCGCGAGCGCCGCGCCGCGGCTGAGCGCCTCGATGCCGAGCGCGCCCGTGCCGCAGCACAGGTCGGCGATCTCGGCGCCCTCCACACGCCCGCCCAGGATCGCGAACAAGGCGCCCTTGACCCGCCCCGCGGTAGGCCTGAGCTGCCCGCCTGCCGGGGCCTCCAGCCGGCGCCCCCGCCAGACGCCCGCGATCACGCGGCTCACACGCCCCCACCGCCTCGCGGTGCCTCGCCGCCCGCGGCATCGCGGTCGTGGCGTTCCCACCACTGCAGCGCGCGCGCCAGCGCCTGCCGCGCGACGGCGAGCGGCGATTCCAGGTCGGCGCGCAAGCGGAAATCGGCCGCCCCCGCATAGAGGCGCTGCCGCCGGCGGAACAGAAGCTCCAGGCCGCCCCAGCCCAGATGCTCCACCAACGGACGCCTCTGCGCCTCTGCCGCCGCCCCGAGCCGTCGCCGCACCGCTTCCCAGGGGACATCGAGCCAGATCACGGGGCCGCCCGCCCGCAGCCGTCTGACGTTGTCCTCCCCTTCGACCACGCCGCCGCCCGTGGCGAGCAGGAGCTGCCCGTCCGGATCCAGATCGGCCAGCGCCCGGCTTTCACGCGCACGGAAGCCCGCGATCCCCTCCGTCGCGAAGATGTCGGGCAGGGCGCGGCCGGCCTGCCCCGCGACGGCCGCGTCGAGGTCCACCACCGGCAGCCGCGTGGCCTCGCCGAGCGCCCGGGCCGCCGAACTCTTGCCGCTGGCCATGAAGCCGATGAAGGAAATCCACATGCCGCGCTCCTCGAGGGCGCACCCTGGCCGCGCCCAGGCCGAGCATAGGCAAAACAGCGGGCCGGGGCAAGCACCGCCCCGGCCCGCGTGTCCGCCCGTGTCGACGGCCGGTCAGTAGCTCTCTCGCTTCTCCCACTGCAGCGAGTTCTGATCCAGCGTCAGCTTCTCCCGCAGCAGGTAGTCGTCAGTGACGATGCGCGGCGTGACGAAGATCATCAATTCGCGGTTGTTCTTGATGCGCGCGTCGCGCCGGAAGAGCGCGCCCAGCAGCGGCAGCTCGCGCAGCACCGGCACGCCGGTGGTCAGCTCGCTCTCGACCCCGCGGATCAGGCCCGCGATGATCGCCGTGGCGCCGTTGTCGACCAGGACGCGGGTGTCCGACTCGCTCGTGTTGATGATGACGCCGCCCTGGACCGTCGCCTGCGACGACAGGTCACTGACTTCGTTGTGGATGTCCAGGGTGATCTTCTCGTTGCTGTTGATGTGCGGCGTGACCCGCAGCAGGATGCCGATGGTGGTCAGCTGCGTGATGGCGTTGCCCGCCTCGTCGGCCACGATCAAGGGTATTTTTTGGCCGACCAGGATGCTGGCCTCGCGATTGTCGGTGGTCGTGATCACGGGGTTGGAAATCAGCTTCGCCAGGTTGCGCTGCTCGAGCGCCTGCAGGTTCAGCATGAGATCGCCGAACGACTGCACGGTGCCCACCCGCACGTTGCCGGCCGGGCTCTGCAGCGGCACGTTCACGCCCGCGCCGCCGACCACGTTGGCGTCGCCCGGCTTGAGGTTGTTGGCCGACCAGGTGATGCCCAGCTCCCGGCTGGCGCGCAGGTCCAGATCGACCAGACGGGCGTTGATCTCCACCTGCGGCGTGCGCGTGTCGAGGCTGCGCGCCACCTTCTGTATCTTGTCCACCTGCGACTGGATGTCATTGATCAGGAGCGTGTTGGTGCGCTGGTCGACCTCGATCGTGCCGCGCTTGGTCAACATGTTCTTGAGCGCATCGCGAACCTCGCCGGCGTTGGCGAAGTCGATGCCGACCACGCCCAGGACCAGCGGCTCGAGATCGTCGGCAGCGCGGTCGGCGCGCTTGCCTTCCACCGCCTCCTTGCGCAGCTCTTCCATCGTGTCCACGCGCAGGATGCCGTATTCCTGGACATAGTCGTAACCGTGCGCGCGCAGGATGACCGCCAGCGCCTCCATCCACGGCACGTTGTCCAGCTTGACGGTCACCTTGCCCTGCACGCGTGGCGAAGCGACGATGTTGACGCCGGAGAAGCTGGCCAGCGAGCGCAGCACAGTGCCGATCTCCGAACCCTGAACGTCCAGCGAGATCGTCCGCCCGTCGTCCCGTCCAGCGCGCAGCGAGACGAGATCCTGAGCCTGCCCCACCGCGCCCACCACCGCCGGCATGGTCAGCATGAGCGCGAGGGCGGCGGCCGCCGCCCGCGCGGCGGGAAAGCGCAACTGCCCGAACATAGCCTAGCCCTCCGTTCTGTCGAGCTTCAGGGACACCGTCGAGGTCATCCCGTACAGCGTGATCTTGGCCGTCAGCGAGTTCTTGCGGATGCTCACCACGGTGCCGTTGAGCACCGGGTCGCCCACCCGCAGGATGTACCCGAAGCCGTTGCCGTCCTCGACCAGCGCGAACTGATCGTCCGCGCCCCACATCACGCCCACCAGGCGGGCGCTGTTCAGGTCCACCAGCTCGCTGCCGGCCAGTTGCTCATAGCGACCCTGCACGAGGGTCTTGAAGGGATCGGCCTTGCCGTAGGACTGGTAGAAGAATTCGTTGCGGCGCAGCTGCTGCAGCTTCGCGGCGGCCTCGGCCGAGGGCGAGGAGGCGTCCGTGCCGTCCGGCCAGAGGCCGAACTCCGCCGCCGCGTCGCCCGCCGCCGCTTCCGCCTGCGCCAGCGCCGCCGCCGCCGCTTCCGCCGCCAGCGCGGGATTGACCGCGCCGGACTCCTCGGCCGCCGGGGCGGCGCTGGTCGTCGCCGGGTCCGGCGCCGCTGCGGAGGACGCCGCCATGGCCAGCAGGCCGCAGAGCGCCAGCGCCAGCGCCGGCCCCCAGGCCTTACGATGCAACCGCGTGCTCATGCGCCATCCCTCCTAGCGGCCGCCGGCGCCCGCGGCGCCGGCCGTGGCCAGCTGGTCCTGCGTCGGTTCGGCGGCCGTGGGGGCGCCGCCCGACTGCTGCGTGTAGGCGGTCAAAGTCATCGACGCCTCGACCGTGAAGGGCTGCTCGTCCTGCTTGTCCAGCCCCTTGAGCTTCAGATCCGAGACGTTGACGATGCGGTTGAGGTTGGCCAGCCGACTCAGGAACACGCCCGTCTGGTGGAACCCGCCCTGCACCTTCACCTCGACCGGATTCTCCGCGTAGAACTCGCGCGGAATCGGCGGCTTGGGTTTGAACAGCTGAAACTCGACGCCCGACTGCTGCCCCGCCGCGGTCACCTTCCGCAGCAGCGCCGGCATCTCGTTCGTCTGCGGCAGCAGCATCTGCGCCACCTGCCACTGCTCATGCAGGATCTGGTATTCCTTCTCCACCCGGTCCAGGTTCTTGACCAGCAGCCGCGCCTTCTCCAGATCCCGGCTCAACTCCTGGTGCCGCGCCTCCAGCTTGGCGATCTCGGCCTGGCGGGCCGGATAGGTCACGGGCAGGGCGGTCGTGAAGAAGTAGACCGGGACCAGCACGAGGATCGCCAGCGCCGCCAGAAGCCAGCGGATCACCTTCGGGTCCTTGACATCGATGTCCATGGTTCCTCCTCGGGGCGGCGCGGAGCGCCTAGTGTCCGCTGGCCGCCCGGGCGGCCTTCTCGCCGGTGACGTTGCGCGCGGCGTCTACCGCGCGCCGGCCCGTGCCGCCGGTCGCCCGGTCCTTGCCGCCCGCCGGCGGCGCCGGCGTCCCGTCGACGCCTACCGTGGCCGCGTTGGCCACCCCGCCAGCCGTCCGGAGCGCGCTGGCCGTCGCCTTGAACTTGACCACGGGCACCTGTTCGATCTGACCCCGCTCCGCCACCACCAGGTCGACGGCAGTGATGTGGTTCGACCGCAACAAGGCCTGCATCAGGTCGCTGACCAGGAAATTGGAGAAGGTCACGCCTTCGACCGCGTACCGCCCGCCTCCCTGCTCCTCGAAGGCGGTCAACCACATGTGCTCCGGCATCCCCTGATTGAGCTCGTCCAGCAGATGCACGCGGAAGTATCGGTCGCGGTCCAGGCGCGTGATCACGTCGAGCCGCCGGTTGACCTCTTCCCGCTCGCGGTTGAGCCGCTGCACCTTGGCGATCTCGGGCGCCAGGCGGCGCGACTCCGCCTCCTCTTCCGCGATGGTGGCCTGCAGGTCCGCGATCTTGCGGCTCTGGTACGTGTGCGTCAGGGCCAGACCGGCGATCACGGCCACCACCATCAGCAGCGGCACGACGCTGCCGACCTTGGGCAGGCGGAAGCTGCGCTTCGTGGAGGTTTCCTCCTGGGGCAGGAGGTTGATCCGGATCATCACTCCACCGCCTTTCTCAGCGCGAGCCCGACGCTGACGGTCAGCAGCGGGCTGAGAGCCTCCGGCTCGCTGGCGCCGAATATCTCGGGCGCGTAGTCGAGCGCCCCCAGCGGGTTGGCGACCTCGGCCTCCACCTCGTAGCAGCCCGCCAGGTATTCACGGAGGCCGGGCATTCTGGCTCCGCCGCCGCTGATGACGATGCGGTCTATGCCCTCCGCCTCGCCCGCGGCCCGCAGGTACGAGAGCGACGGTTCCAGGCCGTGGTAGATGTCCGCGCCGACCGCGCGCACGATCTCCGCCACGGCCTCGGCGTCCATCCCCTCCAGGCTGCCCTGGGCCACCGCCGCCGCCTGCTCGTAGGTCAGACCCAACTGCTTCTGGAACATCTCGATGAACTGCGCCGTGCCGATCGGCAGGTCTCGCGTGAAGTACGGCACGCCGTCCTTGATGATGTTGACGTTCGTGACCCCGCCGCCGATGTCCAGCAGGGCGACGAACTGCCCCGCGCTGCCGCGCCCCGCCCCCGCGAGCTCATCCGGCGGCGCGCCGTCCGACTCGGCCTGGATGGCGCCGCCGGAGCTGAACTCCCAGGCGTTCTGGTTGGCGAAGCTGGCCACGTCGATCACGCCGGGTTTGAATCCGGCGTCGCGGATCAGATCGGCGTGCGCCAGGATCATGTCCTTCTTGGCCGCGACCAGCAGCACCTCCATCTGGTTCGCGCCGACGTCCTCGCGCAGCACCTGGAAGGCCAGCGAGATATCGTCGATGTCGAACGGCACGTGCTGCTCGGCCTCCCAGTAGATGGCCTCCTTGGCGTCGGCGGCGCTCATTTTGTCCATGACGATCTTCTTGACGATGACCGCCCGTCCCGAGACCGCGCTAGCCACCGGCTCCGCCGGCACCCCGGCTTTCTCGGCGCACTCCTTGATCGCCTGGATGACCAGTTCGCGATCCATGATCTCGCCGTCGACGATCGCCTCGGGCACCAGGGGCACCATCGCAAAATGCGTGATCCGCGGCTGGGGGCCGGTATGGTCCAACCGCAGGCACTTGACGACGTTGGACCCGATGTCCAGCCCGATCAGCGACTTCTTCTTGCCTTTGAGGAATCCGAGCATTTCCTACCCGCCTTGAGGGGGGTCTGGGCGCGCGATCTGCCGCGCCGGCGTCCGGACTCGCGGCGCACGGCCCCCGGGGGGGCAACATGCATGCCACGCGTGATTTCGGAAGGCGGCGGCGCGGCTTGAGGAAAATCTGCGCCGCTCTGGCCCTCAACGCGCCAGATTCAGCCACCAGCGGAAGGCCTCGTCCCCCGCCAGGAAAACGCCCGCGCCGGCGGCGGCAAGAAAGGTCCCGAAGGGCAGGCGCGTTTTGCCGTCCAGGGTGGAGCGGAATCGCATCAGACAGTAGAGGGAACCGAGCAAAGCGCCTCCGAACAGCACGAGCACGGCGCCCCACGGTCCGGTGAACACGCCCACCATCGCCATCAGCATGACATCGCCCCCGCCCATGCCCAGTTCGCCGCGCAGCAGCCGGTAGCCGTGGGCAAGCAGGAGCACGACGCCTGCTCCCGTTGCCCCGCCCAGCAGAGCGCCGGGCAGGCCGACCGGCGACCAGGCGGCCAGAGCCACCCCCGCCGCCATGCCTCCCACGGTGATCGTGTGGGGGATGATCATGTGCTCCCAATCGACCAGGGCGACCGCCAGCATTCCCACCAGGAAGAGCAAGCCCCCGGCGCCCTCCGGCGTCGGCCCGAAGCGCAGCAACGCCACCGTGCCCGCCAGCGCTCCCGCGGCCTCGACCAGCGGATAGCGGATGCTGATGCCTGCGCCGCAATCACGACAGCGCCCCCGCAGGAGCACCCAGCTCAGCAGGGGCAGATTGTCGCGCCAGCGGAGGGAATGCCCGCACGCAGGACAGCGCGAGCGCGGCCCCACGATGCTCTCATCGCGCGGCAGGCGGTGGATCAGCACATTGGCGAAGCTGCCCAGGGCGGCGCCCGAGGCGATGGCGGCGATCAGCCATGGCAGGACGGTCTCAGTCACGCTCCACCCCTTCCGCGCGCGCCGGCGCCGGCGCAGCCGCACGGGTTTGGCGCATCTCTTCCTCGCACTTGGCGATCATGCGCTCGGCCAGATCCCGCATGTCCGGGCTTGCGGTCGTATCCCGCAGGTTGCGCCACAGCAGTAGGGACACTTCCACCTGGCCGGCGCGCCCGCGCGCGAAGGCGGCGAAGCGGCGCGCGAAGTCGGTGGCGTCGGGCGCCCTCGCGGCCGCCTCGAACCAGACGGCGGCACGCGCGTAGTCGCGCTGGATGGCATAGTGCAGGAAGCCGATCTCGAACGGCAGGATCCAGCGGCCCGGGTTGGCCAGGACGCCGCGCTTGAGCAGATCGATCCCGCCGGCCACGTCGCCCATGTCGGTGGCGATCACCAAGGCGCCGAAGCGGTACGCCTCGAGGAAATGGGTGTCCAGACGGGTGACGTTGTGCATCAGGCCGCGGAAGTATTCCAGGCCGTGCCGGCCGAGGCGGTAGCCGCCGTAGTACTGCACCGCCTGGAACCAGAGCCAATCGGCCCCCGGCTCGCGGAAGCCGAGGGCGGCCTGGCGCAGGAAGAGGCCCGACGGCAGGTACAGCTTCTCCCCGCGCACGCCGGCGCCGGCCGGCGTTTCCAGCCGGCTGAGGGCGGTGGCGCACGCCGCCGACATCACGGCGGCCAGCAAGACGGCGTGCAATCCGGGCGCGCGCCGGCGCCGTGACGGGCGCAGGGCCGGAGCGCCGGCGACGGCGCCGCCGCTCATTTCAGTTCCTTGCGCGCGAAGATGCCCGCCGCCAGCAGCAACAGCAAGGCGGCCGCGCCCGAGCCGTACACCGTGGCCCACCAGAGGTACGACCCGGACACGGTCTGGCCGTGCACGACCGCGCCGCGCACGTTGAAGATCTCGAGGTTCGGCAGCAGATAGTAGATCGCGGCCGTGCCGGCGCGCAGCACGGGCCCGCCGGCAATTTCGCCGAACAGCTTCAGATCGGCGCTGCAGTGCCCGATCGCGTAGAGCGCCAGGGCGAAGATCCCCGCCAGCACCGGCGAAGCGAAGGTGGACAGCAAGACCACCGCCGCGGTCATCAGGCAGAGTTCGAGGAAGGTCAGGTAGACGGCGGCGAGGCTGCCGGCGGGCAGAGGCGTCGCCGTCACCTTCGCCACCCCGGCCCAGAGCAGCACCATGACGGCCAGCATGCACAGGAGCGTCAAGCAGAGGCCGGCGTACTTGCCCGCCACGTAGGCCCGGCGGGAGACCGGTCGCGCCAGGATGGTGGTGATGGTCCGGCGGTCGATCTCCTTGTGCACCATGCCGCTGCCGACGAAGACCACGACCAGCAGTCCGAAGAGCGCGAGCGCTGCCAGTCCGACATCGGCCACGATCTTGCGCTGCGCGCCGATGGTGAGCGGCGACATGACGGCGCTGGCGCCGATAAGGAGCGCGCCGAACAGTCCCACCAGATAGAAGACGCGGTCGCGGACGGTTTCGCGGAAGGTGTTCAAGGCGACGGCCCACATCTGTCCCGCGCTACTGCCGATCATGGCCGCTCGCCTCCCCCGCCCCCGCGCCCGCGCCGATGAGTTCATCCGCCGCCGCCGGCGCGCCGGCCTGCGGCCCGGCCGCCGCTTCCGGCACGGCGCGCGCCTGTCCCCGCTCGGGCTGTGCCCATGCCGCCGGTACCCCGGCCGCCCGGCGCGCAGCCGCCCGCCCGGGGACGCCGTCCGCCGGTTCGGCGCCCAGCGAACGCAAGAACAACTCCTCCAGCCCGCCCTGGTGCGAATCGACCCCCCTGACGGTGATCTCCTCGTCGGCGCATCTGGCCAGCAGCAGCCGCAAGCGCGGCAGATCCGGCACGGTCATGACCACGCCAGCGCGCCCGCCGCCAGCCGGGCGCACCGGACAGCCGGTCCAGGTCGGATCGCGGCCGTCCGCCGGCGCGCCCCCGGCCAACGCGGCCGGCGCGCGCGCCGCCCACACCTCGAAGCGGGCGGCCGCCGCTAGCTGCAGGTCGTGCACCGCGGCCACGCGCCCGTGCGCCAGGATCACCACGCTGTCCGCCAGCGCCTCCAGGTCGGGCACGATGTGGGACGACAACAGCACCGTCTTGCCGCGCGCGCGCAGCTCGCCCAGCAGATCGCGCACTTCCCGCCGCCCCAGCGGATCGAGCCCGGACATCGGTTCATCCAGGATCAACAGCGCCGGGTCGCCCAGCAGCGCCTGCGCCAGACCGATGCGCTGCAGCATGCCCTTGCTGTACTTTCGCAACGGCAGGCGCGCCTGCTCCGCCAACCCGACCTGCGCCAGAACCTGCGCCGCCCGCCGGCGGCGGTCCCGCGGGTACAGGCCGCAGAGGCGGCCGTGGAAATCGAGCAGTTCCTGCCCGCTGAGGTAATCGTAGAAATAGGGATTCTCCGGCAGGTACCCGACCTGCGCGCGCGCCGCCAGCTCGCGATGGTCGCGGCCGAAGAGCTCGATCCTGCCCGCGTCGGGACGGACCAGGTCCAGGATCGCCTTGATGGCGGTGGTCTTGCCCGCTCCGTTGTGGCCCAGCAGGCCGACGATCCTTCCCCGCGGCACCTCGAAGCTGACGCCGGCCAGAGCGGCACGCGACCGTCCCCGCAAGCCGCAGCGATAGGATTTCGCCAGACCGGCGACGCGGCAGTCCGGGGCGGGGAGGCCCTGCTCCGTCCATTCCGGCCCGCTGACTTGCGCTCGGCGGCTCTCTTGCACTCCGCATCCTCCCGGCCGGTTGCAGCCGCGCGGTTGATTTCGCACCGCCGCCGGCCACTTCCGTGGCGCCGGACTGGCACGCGCGGCCTCAGGCGGTCGCCAGGACCGGCTTTAACACGTTGTTTGCAAACGGGATGCCAGCGGCGGCGGTCGTGCTCCGGCTGTGATTCACGTGTGCTCGGGGAGATGGATGGCAGCGTGGGTCAAGCGCGTGCGCGGCGCCAACCGCGCAGGCGCCTCATTGCCCGCTGGTCAGCACCAACACCTCGGCGTCCTCGCCGAAGCCGTTGATGCTGTAGCCGTCCTGGTTGCCGTCGCCGTCCACATCGACCGCGACGTAACCCGTGCGGCCGACATCGATGGCGACGCCATCCATGGGCTCGGTGCGAGCGCGCGTGAAGGGATTCTCCAGCAGCTGCCCGCCGGGCAGCAGCGCGATCATGTCCTGGCCGTTGGGCAGGACATCGTTGAGTGCGGCGGCGTAGAGGCCGTTGTTCTGCACCGCGAAATCCTCCGCCGCCAGCTGCAGGGTGTGGCAGTTGCCCTTGACGCGCGCTTCCTTGGAGCGGGCCTGCATGCGCATGTAGGACGAAATGGCCAGCGTGGCGAGGATGCCCAATATGACGATCGCCACCATCAGCTCGATCAATGTGAAGCCGTGGGAGCGCTGACGGCCGATTCCGTGCCTCATGGCTTCCGTCCCTTCGCCGCGCGGTGCGCGGCGCGCCAAGGGCGGGGCCGGAATGGCGACCCCGCCCCTGTGAGTTGCCGCGCTCTTACTGCCCGCTGGTCAGGGTGATGATCATCGCATCTCGGCCGAAGCCGGTGATCTCGTACCCGTCCCAGATGCCGTCGCCGTCCGGATCGACCGGGACGTAGCCGGTCTCACCGGGGTTGGCGGCCTGGGCGTTCACCGGCTCGGTGCGGGCCTTGGTGAACGGGTTCTCGAGCGACAGCGCGCCCGGCAGCAGGTCGATCATGGTGTTGCCGTTGGGCAGGGCGTCGCCCGTGCCGGCAGCGTACACGCCGTCGTTCTGGACCGAGAAGTCCTCGGCCGCCAGCTGCACCGTGTGGCAGTTGGACTTCGTGCTCGCTTCCTTGGCGCGCGACTGCATGTTGATGAAGTTCGGAATCGCGATCGCAGCCAGGATGCCGATGATGACCACGACGATCATGAGCTCGATCAGAGTGAATCCCTTGCGGTTGAACACTGGAGTGACCTCCTTCTACGGTCGCGACCGACCTCGCCCCTGCATTTGAACCGGTGCCCTTCGCCCCGCGCGAACGGACCCTCACGAGCAGCTTGCCTCGGCTTGCAATGCCCGTGCCACGAATCGCGACACGGCCGTGCGCCAGGTCATCTCCTTGTCTGGCCAATGCTTGCCGATAATCGCCCACGCTCCACCCGGCTGGCGCCCGCGCGCGCGCCGTGCAAACTGCGCGGCCGGCGGCATTTTCCTCCCCGCCGCGCCGCAGGCCGCACTAGACGGGCAACAGTTCGCCGTTGACGTCGCGAGGCGCTGGCGCCGCAGCTCCATCCTTCTGCTGGGCCTCCTGGAACCCTTCCGCCGACGCCTCGTCCTCCTCCCCCCCCGGCACTGCCAGGCCGTACCGGATCAACTTGCGGTAGAGGGTCGACGGGTTGATCTGCAGGATCTCGGCGGCGCGCTTCTTGTGCCCGCCCATGCTTTCCAGCACCTGCAGGATGTGCGCCTTCTCCACTTCCTCCAGGGTCACGTGGCTGCCGATCAGATTGCCGGCCGGCGGCGCGCCCGCCGGACTGCGGACGGCGTCCGGCAGGTCCCGCACGCCGATGCGCTCGCCCTCGCGGATGATGCTCGCGCGCTCGATCACGTTCTCCAGTTCGCGCACGTTGCCCGGCCATTCGTAAGCCAGCAGGCAGCGCAGCGCCGCCTCGTCGACGGCGCTCGACAGGCTGCCGCCGTAGCTGGCGGAGTGGAGCTTCAGGAAATGGTCCACCAGCAGCGGGATGTCGTCGGCGCGTTCCCGCAAGGGCGGCAGTTGCAACGGGATGACGTTGAGCCGATAGAAGAGATCCGTGCGGAAGCGTCCGGCGGCGACATCCGCCTCCAGATCGCGGTTGGTGGCGGCGATCACCCGCACGTCCACCTTCACCGCCTTGCTCGATCCCACCGGGTAGATCTCGCGCTCCTGCAGCATGCGCAGCAGCTTGACCTGGATGACGCCGGGCGTCTCGCCGATCTCGTCCAGGAAGATCGTGCCGCCCTCCGCCTGCCGGCAGAAGCCGTCGTGGTCGCGGTCGGCGCCGGTGAAGGCGCCGCGCACATGCCCGAAGAGCTGGCTTTCGAGCAGAGTCTCGGGGATGGCGCCGCAATTGATGGCGACGAAGGGGGCCCCGGCACGCTCGCTCCGCTCGTGGATCGCACGCGCGATCAATTCCTTGCCGGTGCCGCTGTCGCCGTTGATCAGCACCGTGGCGGAGGTGGCCGCGATCTTGTCGACCATCTTGTAGACCGCCAGCATGCGGGGGCTCTGGCCGATGATGCGCTGCTTGCCGCTCTTGCGCTTGAGCTCGCGGCGCAAGCGAACATTCTCGGTCTGCGCGCGCCGCAGTTCCAGCGCGTTGCGCACCGCCATCTTGATCTCGTCGTTCTTGCAGTGCTTCTGCAGATAGGAGAAGGCGCCCAGGTTCACGGCATCGATGGCGGACTTCTCGCTGGCGTAGGCCGTGAGCATGATCACGGGCGTGTGCGGGTCGATCCCCTTGATCCCCTTGAGCAGCTGGATGCCGTCCAGCCGGGGCATCTGGATGTCCGTCAGCACGACGTCGAAGGGGCGTTCCTCCATTTGCCGCAGCGCGTCGGCCCCGCCGGCGGCGATGCCCACCTCATAGCCTTCCTTTTCCAGCAGGATGCTGAGGTACTGCCGCATCGATTCCTCGTCGTCCACCACCAGGATCCGGCCGTCAGCCATCGTGCTCCTCCAGCGTTGTGTTCAACGAGCCAGGCAGGCGTGCTCGGCGTCCTGGCTCTCGACCAGGGCCGCCGCTTCCGCCGGCGCCGGCGCCAGCGGCAGGCGCACGGTGAACACCGCGCCGCCGACAGGCGAATCCCCAACCTCGATGCTGCCTTCGTGTGCGTGCACGATGCGCGCGACCATCGGCAACCCCAGACCGGTGCCTTCCGGCTTGGTCGTGTAGAACGGTTTGAAGATGTGCTCGCGTTCTTCTTCGGGCAGGCCCGGGCCTGAATCGTGCATGCGCAGCAACCAGTGTTCGCCGTCGGTCGCCCGCACCGATTCCACCACCAACCGCCCTTGCCCTCCCATCGCTTCGCAGGCGTTGATGGCGAGGTTCAGGAAGACCTGCGTGAGCTGTTCCGCGTCGGCGGCGACCCGCAGCGCCTGCGAATCGCCGCTGTGCTCGACCTGCACCCCGCCGCCGTGGAAAGCGACGTGCTGCCTGATCTGCAGCAGCGCGTCGTCGACCAACGCTTCCGCCGCCAGGGGGCGGCGCCGCGTGGGCCGCAGGCGCGCGAAGGCCAGGAAATCGTTGATGATCTGGTTGACGCGCCCGCTCTCCTTGAGGATCAGCTCCATCAGCCGCCGCTGCCGGTCGTCGAGGGTCAGCTCGCCGGCCAGGATTTCTACGCTGCCCCGGATGCTCCCCAGCGGATTGCGGATCTCATGCGCGATGTTCGCCGACAGTTCGCCAACCGCCGCCAGACGGTCGGCCTCGCGGATGCGCTCACGCATGCGCCGCACCTCGGTCAGATCTTGGAAGATGCCGATCACGCCGCCGATCTCGCCGGCGGCATCGCGCAAATGGCTGAGGCTCAAGCCGACCGGCACCACAACCGTGTCCCAGCGGACGATGTTCAGTTCGCTGCGGTCCAGCGGCTCCCCGCACCGCAAGGCCTGCCGCACCAGGCCCACGAAGCCCTCGAGCGAATGGCCGAAGGCGCTGTCGAGATCGCGCCCGACGACCTCCTCCGCGAAAACGCCCAGGATGCGCTCGCCAGCGGGGTTGAGGCGCACGATCGTGCCCTGGCGGTTGACGATCAGCAGCCCGCTGCTCAGGTTGTCCACGATGTTGCGCGTCTCCACGCGCGCGCGCTCGAGCAGGCTCGCGGCCTCCGCCCGCTGTCTTTCCCGGCTCCGCGCGCGGTCGGCGGCCAGGCCGGCGCCGACCCCGACCAGCAGCAGCAGGATGACCTGAAAATGGGTCGCCACCGCCGCCGCCGCCTGCGGACCAAGCGCGGGCACGCCGGCCGGCCCGCCCGCCAGCTGCAGGGCGAGCATCGCCAGCGCCGCGCCGGTGGCCAAAGGCACCGCACCGCGCGCGCCGAGGTGGTGGGCCCCCAGCAGGACCGGCACGAACAGCAGCAAGCGAAAGGGCGAAGCCGCTCCGCCCAGGAAATAGCAGATGGCGGTCAGGCCGGCGACGTCCACCCCCAGCTGCCAGGCGACGCTGCCGCCGCGGGCGCGACCGCCCCGGTCGGCGGCCCAGGCCGCCGCCGCGCTGGCGTAGAGCAACCCCAGCACCGCCAGCGGGCCGCGCAGATCGAGCGCCCCCGTGGCCAGGCGCGCCACGACCACGCCCGTGCCCGCCACGAAGGTGGCCAGCAGCAGGCGCAGCAGGGGCAGTTCCTGCGCGCTCGGACCGGTCACCGTCCCTGCGGCTGGTCCACCATCCAGTCGGCTAGCCCACCACATTGGCCATCTGGAACATCGGCAGATACATGGCGATCAGCATGCCGCCCACCAGCACGCCCATGATCACGATCATCAGCGGCTCGATCGCCGCGGTCAGTGCCTCGACCGCCGCATCCACCTCGTCGTCGTAGAAGTCGGCGATCTTGGCCAGCATCTCGTCGAGCGCGCCCGTCTGCTCGCCGATGCCTATCATCTGCACCACCATGGGCGGGAACACCTCGCTGCGCCGCAAGGGCTCGCTGATGGTGTCGCCCTGGCTGATGCTCGTCTGCGTCGCCTCGATGGCACGCTGGATCACCACGTTGCCCGCCGTCTTGGCGGTGATCTCCAGGCCCTGGAGAATGGGCACGCCCGAACCGACCAGCGTGCCCAGCGTGCGCGTGAAGCGGGCGACCGAGGACTTGCGCAGCACGTCGCCCAGGATCGGCACGCGCAGGAACAGGCGATCTGTCAGCAGTCGCCCGCCCGCCGTGGCGCGGTAGCGCTTGAAGCCGAAGACCGCGCCCACGATGCCCGCCACCAGCGCCCACCAGTACGCCTGCAAGAACTCGGAAATGCCCATCACGATGCGCGTCGGCGTCGGCAGGGTGCCGCCGAAATCGCTGAACATCTTGGCGAACACCGGGATCACGAACAGGAGCATGAACACCGAGGCTCCGACCGCCACGAACAGCACGATGCTGGGGTAGGTCATGGCTCCCTTGACCTTTCGCTGCAGCGCGTCCGCCTTCTCCAGATAGACCGCCAGCCGCGACAGGATCGTGTCGAGGATGCCGCCGCTCTCGCCGGCCGCCACCATGTTGGTGTAGAGATCGGAATAGACGCGGGGATGCTTCTGCAGCCCCTCGGCCAGGGTGCTGCCCCCCTCGACGTCCATCATCACCTGCTGGATGACGGACTTGAAGTGCGGCTTTTCGGTCTGCCGGCCGAGGATGTCGAGGCACTGCACCAGCGGCAGACCGGCGTTGACCATGGTGGAGAACTGGCGCGTGAAGACGCACATGTCACGCACCTTGACGCCGGCGCGGCGGAAGGAAAAGCTGAACTCGCGGCTCTTCCTCCGGATCGAGGTGATGATGATCCGGCGCTTGCGCAGGTACTCGGAGACCTCGCTCTTGTCGGCGGCCTGGTACTCGCCGGCGAGGATCTCGCCCTTGGGCGACCGCCCTTTCCAGACGAACGTCGTGGTTGCCACAGCACCTTCTCCTTGCTAGACCGCGCCGACCGGTTCGCCCAGCATCTGCAGCAGCTCCGTGGGATCGGGGCTGCGAGCGAGCGCCTGTTCGCGCGTGATCCACTTGTTCACGTGGGCCTGGTAGAGCGACTGATTCATGGTTTGCATGCCGAACTTCTGGCCGGCCTGCATGATGCCGTAGATCTGGTGCACCTTGTTGTCGCGGATCATGGCCTTGATGGCCGGAGTGCAGATCATGATCTCCAGCACCAGCACGCGCCCCCGCCCCTGCGCCCGCGGCAGCAGCTGCTGGGTGATGACGCCCGACAGGCAGAACGCAAGCTGGGACCGGACCTGGTTCTGCTGCGCCGAGGGGAAGACATCGATGATCCGGTTGATGGACTCATAGGTGCTGTTGGTGTGCAGGGTCGCCATCGCCAGGTGGCCGGTCTCCGCGATCGTGAGCGCGGCCGCGATCGTCTCGCGGTCCCGCATTTCGCCGATCAGGATCACGTCGGGATCCTGCCGCAGCACGTATTTCAGCGCGGCCGGGAAAGACTGTGTGTCGTTGTTGAGCTCGCGCTGGTTGATGATGCACTTCTTGTGCTGATGCACGTATTCGATGGGATCCTCGATCGTGATGATGTGCCCGCAGAGATTCCGGTTGATATGGTCGACCATGGTGGCCAGCGTCGTGGATTTGCCGCTGCCGGTGGGACCGGTGACCAGGATCAAGCCCTGCGGCTTCTTGACCAGCGAGCGGACGACCGGCGGCAGCCCCAGTTCCTCGAAGGAATGGATCGAATAGGGAATCTGTCGGATCGCCATCGAAGTCACGCCGCGCTGCAGGAACACGTTGGCCCGGAAGCGGCTGATCCCCTGCACGCCGAAGGAGAAGTCCAACTCTTTGTCGTTCTCGAACCGCTTCTTCTGTTCTTCGTTCAGGATGCTGTACGCCAGCTGCCGCGTGGCCTCGGGCGTCAACACCGGGAAGTCGCTCGACTGCATGGCGCCATCCACGCGGAATTGCGGTGGGACGCCGGCCGTCAGGTGCAGATCGGACGCGCCGCGGTTGACCATCTCCTCGAGCAGTTCGCGCATGTTGAACACGATCAGCCTCCCTTTTTCCTAACCGTACCCCGCGCTATTCAACCGCGGAGGTCTCGCGCAGCACTTCTTCGACGGTGGTGATGCCCTGCTGGATCTTGAGCAAACCGTCCTGGCGCAGGGTCAGCATGCCCTGCTCGATCGCCTTCTGCTGGATCTCCGCCGTCGAGCAGCGGTCCAGGATCATCTCGCGGATCTCCGCCGTCACCGGCATGACCTCATAGAGCCCCTGGCGGCCTGAGTAGCCGTTGCCGCCGCATTGGTCGCAGCCGGACCCGCGGTAGACGACCGCCTCGGGCGGCAGGCCGACGTCGCGCAGCGACTCCGGCGGCACCTTGTGCACGGCCTTGCAGTTCTTGCAAATCCGACGCACCAGCCGCTGCGCCATGATCAGGTTGGTCGAGGAGGCCACGAGGAAGGGCTCGATCCCCATGTCGATCATGCGGTTGATGGTGCTGGGCGCGTCGTTGGTGTGCAGAGTGGACAGCACCAGATGGCCCGTGAGGGCGGCCTTGGTCGCGATCGAGCCGGTCTCCAGATCGCGGATCTCGCCCACCATGACCACGTTGGGATCCTGGCGCAGGAAGGCTTTGAGCGCGGCGGCGAAGGTCAGGCCGACCTCGTCCCGCACCTGCACCTGGTTGATGCCCTCCAGATTGTATTCGACGGGGTCTTCCGCGGTCATGATGTTCAGCTCGGGCGTGTTGAGCCGCGACAGGCAGGAGTAGAGCGTCGTGGTTTTGCCCGAACCGGTCGGCCCCGTCACGAGCACCATGCCGTAGGGCGAGGCGATGGCCTTGAGCACGTCCTCCATCGCCTTGCGCTCCATGCCGAAGGCCGCCAGGTCTATGTTCAGGTTGCCCTTGTCCAGGATTCGCATCACGACCTTCTCGCCGAAGATCGTGGGCAGGGTGCTGACGCGCAGGTCGATCTTCTTGTCGCCGATCTTCAGCTTGATGCGCCCGTCCTGGGGGATGCGCCGCTCGGCGATGTCCAGTTCGGCCATGATCTTGAGCCGGCTGATGATGGCGTTCTTCATGCGGAAGGGCGGCTCCATCATCGGCTCCAGCACGCCGTCGATGCGGTAGCGCACCCGCATGTTCTTCTCGTAGGGCTCGATGTGGATGTCGCTGGCGCCCATCTTGACCGCCTCGGCCAGCAGGGTGTTGACCAGCTTGACGACGGGCGCGTTCTGGCTGCTCTCCTGGGACGCCAGCTCGTCCTCGTCGTCTTCCTCGACGATCTCGATGTCCTCCTCGAGCCCCTGCATGATCGCGGCCAGCGAATCGGCCGAGTCGTAGTGCGTGTCGATCGCGCGCTTGATCGCCAGTTCCCCGCAAACGACGGGCTGCACGTCCAGGCCGGTGATGAACTTGATGTCGTCGATGGCGAAGATGTTGCTCGGATTGGCCATCGCGACGGTGAGGACGCGACCCTCGCGCCGCAGGGGCAGCACCTGGAACTTGGTGGCGACGTCCGCAGGGATCAGAGCAATGCACTCCTTGCTCACCTCGAGGCGCTCGAGATTGATCACCGGCAGGTTGTAGACCTTGCCCATGAACTCGGCATAGGCAGCGTCGCTGATGGCGCCTGAGCGAACGAGCGATTGCCCGAGCGTCCCCCCCTCCTTGCGCTGCAGCTCCAGGGCCTTGTTCAGGTCTTCCTGACTGATCAGGTTCGCCTCAAGCAGGCGCCCCGCGATCTTGTCCTTGACGACGAGACCCTTGCTGGCGGTGCTGGCCATGCCCCTCCTCCGGCGGCTCGGCGGATCGTCGGACGCTCCCTGCACTCAGGGTGCGGCGCGTCCGCCGGCGTGCGTTGAAGCTCGCGCCGCGGCGCCCGGGCGCGCGATCGCGCGCCTCTAGCGGCCTCCCCGTCATCGACATGCCTTTTCGCAACTTGAGGGCCATTTGCAAACGGCGTTGAAGCGGCGGGACTTACGGCGTCGGCTCCCCCAGGCTGGCAGGCTGGGAAGGGCGCGCGGCGGGCGCCGGCGTCGCAAAACGCACGTGCGGCGCCAGGCGGGCCGCCAGACGCGGCCCTATCCCCTTGACCCTTTGCAGGTCATCCAGATCGCGGTACGGCCCCTGCGCGACGCGGTCGGCCACGATGCGCGCCGCCAGCGCCGGGCCGATGCCCGGCAGCAGTTCCAGGGAGTCGGCGGGACATGCGTTGAGATCCAAGGGGTGCGGCGGCGCGGCGGACCGGGCCGCCCCGCTCGCCGCCTCGGCGGCCGTCGGCGCCGCGAGCTGCGGCTCGGTGTCCGGCGGCAGCAGCGATTCGAGCCAGAGAGGATCGCGCCAGGCTCCGCCGGCGTCGACCAGCAGGGCGTGACGGACCAGTCTTCCTCCCGCCAGCAGCAGCGCCACCAGGCAGAGTCCGCACGCCTGCCGCCGCGTCATGCGCGCGTCTCTCCGCCGCGGGATCGCTCAGCGGCGGAAGCTCCATTCCATCCGCCAGCGCAGCTCGCGGCCGTATCCCAGCGCGCCCGTGGACAGCCGCGGCTCGGCGTCCGCCAGATTGCGCAGCTCCATGGTGAGGTCCACCCCCACCAGGCGGAACCCCAGCAGCAGATGGTGCAGGAGGTGGGAGGGCAGGCGGAAACGGCCGGCCGGCAGCCAGGGATCGTCCATGGCGCCGCGCCGCTCCAGCAGGTAGCCGATCTCCAGCACTCCGTCGCCATGGAAAAGCGAGCGCTCCCAGGCCAGGCGAAGACGGTCAGAGCGCGCCGGAGGCAAACCAACGGGCACGCCCGCGCGCACCTCATGTCCCCGCCAGATGACGTCTGCGCCGGCTTCCACCCTGCCGGCCAGCCTCCCGGCGCGGCGCGCGCCAAGCGCGAGGCACCAGGAATCGAGGTCGAGGCCGTTTTCCCAGCGTCCCCTGTCCGGCTGCTCCGGCAGCGCCCGCCAGCCGATGCCGCCGCGCAGCAGGCGGGCGGAGGCGTCCAACGCAACTTCGGTGCCGGCGGCGGCCCCGCTCAGCTTCAGGGCGGCGCGCCAGGTCCGTTCCCGCCGCAGATCCGGATTGGGCAGCAGCGCCACCTGTTGCCCACCCCCGGCGGCCAGATCGGCCGTGTGCAGCTCGTCCGGGCGCGGAGCGCGGCCGCCCGCCTCCAGCGTCGCCTCCCACCAGGAGCGTCCCGCCGCCGGCCGGGCTGTCAGCCCCCCTCCGGCCAGCCAGCCGCCGTGGTCGTCCCACCAGGCCGCAAGCGCCACGGTCGCCGCGACCGCGCGACCTCGCAGAGGCTGCTCCAGGGACACGTGCGCCCCCTCGCCCCCGGCCTCAACCGGACCCGCCGCGCCGGCTGCCCAGGACGCCTCCGCGCCGCCGTCGTGCAGTCGCCACGCCCATCCTCCCGCGACGAGCCGGCGGCCGGCATGGCCGGCCAGCTCGCACAGAACGCCCTCGCGCGACATCTCCAGCTTGCGGCGGTCCTGGGGAGCGACCTGCGGCTGATCGGCGTGCTGGCGCTGGACGTCGGCATGGGAGAAGAAGAGAGCCGCGCGCAGGGCGCCCGCCGCGGTCGGCGATCGCCAGTCGGCGGAGGCGTGGTCGCTCCAGAGCTCCTCGTGCCGCAGGTCCGCTGACGGCAGGCCTCGCTTGTGTTTGCGCACGCTCTCCAGGCTCACGCTCAGCTCGCGACCGCCGCCGAACAGGCGTTCCAGCGTCCCCCTGCCCGCCCGGAAGCGCGATTCGCCCAGAGCGGGCATGCCGGGCAGACCGGGAAAGTCCGGCGGCCGGAAATCGTAGCCCTGCTGATCGATCGTCTCCTCGAAATCGAACCGCAGCCGCCACGGCGCGCGCGGCGTGCGGAAGGCCAGACTTCGCAGGTAGCTGCCATGAGGGCCCTTGGTGAAGCGCGTGTCCGTCCGCGCCACCCCGGGCTCCGGGTCAGCCCTGGCCAGCTGGATCACGCCTCCGGTGCCGCCCCAGCCGTCGGCGCCATAGCCGACGCCGGCCAGCTCCAATCCAGTCTGCGACACCGTCCATGGATCGTCCGCCCAGCGGTGGCCGACGCCGAGCGGAATCCCGTCGCGCAGGAACAGCGGCGCGCCCGTGTCCGCCTCGTGCACCAGCCTCAGACGCGCGCCGAAGCCCCCGTCGATCAGCGGCACCAGCCGGCTGTCGCGCGCCAGTCTTTCCGGCAGATTGGCGGCGAACGGCGCCCAGAAGGGCGGCTCCGCCGGTGCCGCGCGCCCGGTGTCCGGCGCCGCGGCGTCGAGCGCCCCCGGCGGCGGGGCCGTCGCGTCGGTCGCGGTCCGAGCCGACAGCGTGTCCACCGCCGCCTCGCCTGCCGGCAGCCCCTCGCTGCCCCGCGGCGCCGCTTCGGCGCCGCCCGCGGCCAGCCCGCCCGCCAGCGCGCCGATGGCGGCCAGGCGCAACACACCGCGCAGCGGCTCCTGTCCGCGCCAGGCGAACCGGTCCAGCAGCCAGGGGAAGAGCAGCAGGAACTGCGCGGCGTTGGTGGCCAGGTGGACGGCGGCGAGCGGCAGGGCGACGATCAACGTCGCCGCCGGCGGCAGCCCGAAGGCCAGCGCCAGCGAAAGGTTGGTCAGCAGGTCATAGAACAGCGTGGCCAGCACTCCGCAGAGCAGAGCCAGCGCGCTCGCGGCGACACGCCTGCCTGCGCGCCAGTTCGCCAGCACGGGAGGCGCGAGGGTCCCGCCCAACCAGCCGGCCGCCCCCATGCCGGCCGCCTGCGCCGCCAACACCGGCGGCGCCGGCGCGCCAAGGGGATTGCCCAACGAGTAGATGGCCGCGCCCAGCGCGCCCGCGGCGACGCCTCCGCTGCGCCCGATCGTGCCGCCAGCGAGCGCCGCCACCAGCGTCATCAGCTCCCAATTCGGCGCGCCGCTCAGCAGGTATCCGGCCCCGACGCCGGTGCCGGCGAAGAGCCCCACCAGAACGGCGCGGCGCACGGTGCCGCTTGCGGCACGGGGATGGGCGCGGATGGCCATAGCGCGGCATCCTACCCGATCGACCGGTCGGGGACAAGGTTGGCAGCGGCGGGTCGGCGGCGGCGGGCGGGCTCCGTAGGGCAGCGGTGTGGTCAGACGGCTTCGCAGATCTCGAGGCGCTGCTCCACGTCAAGGAAATCGGGGCGGAGCTGGTGGACGCGCAGGTAGTACTCGCGGGCGGCTCCCTTGCGACCCGCGCGCTCGTAAGCCTGGCCCGTGTTGTAGAGAAGCCCGAGCAGATCGGCCGGCTCGGCCCCGGGAGCGCGCAGACCGCGCCCCAGCACGTCGACCGCCTCCTCGTAACGCTCCTGGTGAACGAGCGCGATGCCCCACATCTCGTGCGCGCGCAGCGCGTGCGGGGCAGATCCCGCCGCCGCCGCGAAGCAATCCGCCGCCTGTTCCCACAGCCCCATGTCCATATACATCAGGCCCATGTTGTACTGGCTCTCGGGGTCGTTCGGCGCAGCGCCGCCGAGCTTCGTCTCGATCTCGGTGACGATGGTCTCCACCTGCGCCGCGTCCGTCGCCGCCGCTTCCGCCGCGGTCTCGGCCAGGATCTCGGCCAGCAGGTCGATCGGTCTTTCCGGGTCTGGGCCGCCCGGCTCCGGCGCCGCCGGCGCCTGCGCCCGCTGCCCGCCCCCTCCACCGTCGCTCTGGACGTCGAACAAGCGCGCGCGTCCCGTGCGCAGCAGACCGTCGTCCCAGGAAGTCCCAGCCTCCCCGCCGGCTGCGCCGGCGGCGGCCCCGGGCGCCTCCGCGGCGCCCCCATCCAGGTCGATCAGGCCGAGCGATTGCGCGAGGCTGCCGGCTGCGGCCGCCGGCGTCTCGCCCGCAGCAACGACGTGCGCATCCCGAGCCGCCGGCGCGCGGCGGTCGCCCAGCTCGACGGCGTTGGCATCCGGCGTGAACGGATCCGCGACCGCCGGTGCCGGCGCGTCCAAGCCGCGACGTTCGCGCCAGATCTTGCATTCGGCGTAGTTGACGAGCTCGGGATGGGCCTCGAGCAGCGCCTCCATCCGCGCCTCGGCGGCCGCCTCCTCGCCGCGCTCGAGCATCAGGACGGCCAGCAGGCAAGCGGCGCGGGCCGTCTCGAGCGGCAACCGCCAATGGTTGAACACTTCACGCAACCGCTCCAAGACCGGGGCCTGCCCCGCATAGATCGCCAGCAGCTTGAGGCAGCGCTTCTGGTAGGCATCCTTGAAGCCATCGCCGATCCTCTCCGCCATCGCCAGGAACTGCAGCGCGTGCTGCGCGCCTTCGGCCGCCAGGCCCTGGCTGCAGCGGGACTCGGCCAGGAACCAGTGCGCGCTGGCGTTGGCGGGATCGAAGCGCAGGATCTTCTTGTAGATGGCGACGGCGTTGTTGAGCAGGCCGGTGGCGCGGTACTTCTCGGCCGCCGAGAGGAAATGCTCGATGGCGCGGGGGATGTCGCCCTTGCGCAGGTGGGTGTCGCCCAGCTCGTTGATCAGCGCCGGGTTGTTCTTCTCGAGCTCCAGGATGCGCTCGTACAGCACGACCACCCGATCCCAGTCGCGCTTTTTGCCCGCCTCGTAGGCTTCCTGCTTCAGCTTGCTGACCTTCGACAAAGAGGCGCCTCCGCTTTCGCGCTGCCGGGCTGGGATGCTGCCACGCCGCCAAACGGAACGATCGACGCGCCGACGGGCTGCCTGTAAGCATCGCCATGCGCGCGCGACAGTTGAGCGTTTTCTGCCGCCCGCGGCCGCCTGCGGCCGCCTAGCAAGATGCTTTCCAGATCCGCCCGAGGGGACCGCGATCAGAAAGGAAGAGGCATTCCGGCGCGGTAGACCGCCCTGACGGGATTGTGCCCGGCGCGGTAGGGAACGAGCCGATGGTCCTCGCCATCCAGAACCAGGAAGTCGGCCTCTTTGCCCGGCGCCAGCGACCCCACGACGTCCTGCAGGCCCAGCGCCCAGGCGGCGTTGAGGGTAACGCCCACCAGCGCTTCGGCCGGCGACAGACGCATCTGCGTGCAGGCGATCGCCTGGATCAGCGGCAGGCTGGAGATGGGACAGCTGCCGGGATTGAAATCGCTCGCCAGCGCCACCGCCACGCCGGCAGCGATCATCCGCCGCGCCGGCGCGTAGGCCGGCAGGCCGAGGGTAAAGACGGTGCCGGGCAGCAGGACGGCGATGGTGTCCGAGGCGGCCAGGGCCGCTATGCCCGCGTCGTCGATCTTGATCAGATGGTCGGCCGATCGGGCGCCCAGCCGCGCGGCCAGCGCCGCTCCCCCCATCGGTTCGAGCTCGTCGGCGTGGAGTGCCGCCGCCAGACCGAGCTCGCGTCCGCGGCGCACGATCGCCTCGGTCTCGGCCAGGTCGAAGACCGACGGTTCGCAGAAGACGTCCAGCCTTTCCGCCAGGCCGGCCGCGGCGACCGCGGGCAGAATCCGTTCCTTGACCAACGTCACGTACTCCGCCCGGCGCTCGCGGAACTCCCGCGGCACCTCATGGGCGGCCAGGCAGGTCAGCACGGCGCGCAGGGCCACGGCGGCGGCCGCCCGCCTGGCCACGCGCAGCATCTTGAGCTCGTCTTCGAGGGTCAGGCCGTAGCCGCTCTTGATCTCCACCGTGGTGGTGCCGTGCGCGGCCATCGCGCGCAGGCGCGTCACGGTCAACCGCTCCAGTTCGGCCTCGTCGCGCCCGCGCAGATCGGCCACCGACGCGTGGATGCCGCCGCCGGCGGCGGCGATCTGCAAGTAGGTCTCGCCGCGCAGCCGGCGTTCGTATTCGTCCTGCCGCGTGCGGCCGAATACGGCGTGCGTGTGCGGGTCCACGTAGCCCGGCACGACACAGGCGCCTGCCGCGTCGACGACCGAAGTGCCGGCATCGCATTTCACCGCCCGCAGCACGGCGTCCTCGCGGCCCGCCGCCAGCACCCGACTGCCCGCGATCGCCAGGGCGGCGCCCCGGAAGATCCCCAGCGCGCTCAGCCCGGGGCCTCGGCGCGGGCCGCCGCTCGGTCCGTCGAGCCTGGGATCGTGCACGGTGCACAATTCGCCGATGCCGCGCACCAGCAGATCCGCACAAGGTCGGTCCGCGACGCCGGCGTCGTGCCAGAGCTGCGGCGCGCCGTCCCGGTCGGCGGACGGAGAGCGGTCATGCACCATCGACGCCACCTCCAGGCCGTGCGGGGGATCCGGTCCAGCCGGCCTCATCCGGCCGGCCGGCCGGAGCGAGCGACGCCAGGGCGGGGGCGAAGGGAGCCAGTTCTTCCTCGCCGCCGGCGATCAGGGCGCAGATGGCCGACAGATCGCCCGTCAGGGGGCGGTCGGCGGGCGAAAGATCCGCCGCCTGCGCCAAACGCGCCAGCAACCGCCGCCCCCAGGGACCCGGCTCCAGCGGCGGCCTGACCTCCGCCGCGGTCCGCCGCGGCGCGCGGATGAACTGCAGAGCGCGGCCCGCCCCCAGGAGCTCCAGCGCCACCACCGCTTCCACACGCGCGAGCAGCGGGCCGAGTCTCAGTGCCGCCACGCTGCCCATGCTGACGTGGTCCTCTTGCCCGTCGGAGGTGGGGATCGAATCGGCGCTGGCGGGGAAGAGGCCGCTTTTTGTTTCGCTGACCAGCGCCGCCGCCAGATACTGCGCGATCATCAGACCGGATTCGAGGCCGGGATCCCCCGCCAGGAAGCGCGGCAACCGTCCCCCATTGCCTCCCAGCAACAGATAGAGGCGCCGCTCCGACACGCTGCCGACCTCGGCGCAGGCCAGCGCCAGCGCATCCAGCTGCAGGGCCAGCGGCTGGCCGTGGAAGTGGCCTCCGGAAACCACGACCTGCTGCTCCGGCATCAGGATCGGATTGTCCGTCACCGCCTCCGCTTCGCGCAGCAGGACCGCGCGCGCTCGGCGCACAGCCTCCAGCGAGGCGCCGAGAATCTGGGGCGCGCAGCGCACCGAATAGGGATCTTGCACGCGCTCGCATCCCCTGTGCGACTCGACGATGGGACTCTCCGCGAGCAGCCGCCGCAAGGCGGCCGCCACGGCCGCCGCGCCGGCATGGGGACGCAGCGCATGGTAAGCGGCCCCGAAGGGCGCCACGCTGGCCTCGAGCGCCTCGCAGCTGAGCGCCGCCGCCAGCACCGCCCACCGCAGCAGGCGCTCGGCGCGCGCGACCGCGAGCAGCCCCAGGCCGGTCATCAGCTGCGTGCCGTTGATGAGCGCCAGACCCTCCTTGGCCTCCAGGACGAGGGGGGCGCGCCCCGCGCGCGCCAGGACCGCGGAGGCGGGCTCGCGGCCGCCGTCCGGCCGCACGAACTCCCCCTCCCCCAGCAGCACCAGCGCCAGGTGGGCCAGCGGCGCCAAATCCCCGCTCGCGCCGACCGAACCGCGCGCCGGAACATGGGGATGCAGGCCCGCGTCCAGCAACCAGAGCAACTGGTCGATGACAACGGGTCTGACCCCCGAATGACCCCGCGCCAGGCTGGCGGCGCGCAGCAGGATCAGCGCACGCGTCTCTTCCAGGTTCAGCGGCGGCCCCCAGCCGCAGGCGTGGCTGCGGATCAGATTGACCTGCAGCCGCTCGCGTTGCTCCGGCGCGATGGTGGTGTCGGCCAGGCGGCCGAAGCCGGTGTTGATGCCGTAGACGCGCGCGCCGCCGGTTTCCAGGCGGCGCCGATACTCGAGGCAGACCTGCACGCGAGCCAGGGCGGCCCGGCCGAGCGCGACCCGGCGGCGACCGGCGCAGACATCCAGGAAACTATCCAGGTCCAGGGCGTGGTCTCCCAGCACCAGGGGCGAGGTAGCGTCGTTGTCCATCAGGCCTCGGGCGCGCGCGGCGCGGCTGGAGGCGGCCGCTCGCCGGCGGCGAAGAAGGCGGCCACCCGCTCGATGGCGTCCCGTGCGTCGGGGCAATAGCGCGGCGACACGGGCAGGGCGTTCAGGAAAGTAATCCCGTAAGGCATGGTGTGCAAACGACTATCGAGCAGCAGCACCACCCCGCGATCGTCGTGCCGCCGGATCAGGCGGCCAGTGCCCTGGCGCAGACGCAACACCGCGTCGCGCACCATGAAGGTCTCGAAATCGTTCTCGCCGGCCGCCCTGATCCTTTCGCAGCGCGCCTCGACCCACGGATCCGCCGGCACCTGGAACGGCAGACGGGTCACCACCAGCACCTCGAGTTCGCTACCGGGAAAGTCCACGCCCTCCCAGAAAGTCGTGGTGCCGAGCAGGATGGCCCGTCGTTCGCGGCGGAAACGCGCCAGCAGCGCCGCCGCATCCCCGCCCGGCGCCTGTGCCAGAACAACGGGCGCCCCGGCGGGCGAGGGCGCCCGCCCCTGCCCCGCCGCGGCGAACAGATCGTCCGTCGGCGCGCCGACTCCCAGACGCGCGGCGACCTCCTGCAGCGTCCGATACGAGGTGAACAATGCCAGCGTCTTGCGGCGCACCGCGCGCGACAGCGCGCCGAGCAGATCGGCCACCGCCTCCGCGAAGCGCGGGCTGTCCGGCGGCGGCATGTCGCCCAGCGTCAGATAGAGCGCCTGCCGCTCGTGCGCGAAAGGAGAATCGATCACCGCGGCGCCGGCGGGCGGCCGCCAGCCCTGCAGGCCGAGTTCGGCGCGCATGAATTCGAAATCGCCCGTGATGCTCAGCGTGGCGCTGGTCAGGATCGGAGCCAGGCCGGCGCCTCGCCAGCATTCGCCCAGCAAGCCACCCGCCTCGAGCAGGGTAGCCCCGGCGGCGCGCACGCCGGCGGCCGGATCGGGCTCCAGCCAGTAGACCCAGTCGGGATCTCCGGCGGCGGTCACGAACCGCACGTCCCGGCGCAACGCCTCGACCAGCTCGGCGGCGCGCGCCATGGTGGCCACCCGCTCCTGCAGGCCAGCGGCCGGCGCCTCGAGACCGGCAAGGCTGCGCTCCAATCCCGCCGCCGCCTCCGTCACCCGCTCCGCGGCCGCCAGCCAGGCGGCGGTCTCGGCACGCAGCGGACCAAACACCTCGTCGCCGTCATGGATCCGCACGCGCCCCGCCGGACGCACCTCGACCGCGGCGGCGGCTTCATCCCAGCGCCGCGCCAACGCCGCCAGCCAGGCGCGATACGCCAAGAAGCCGGCGGCGAAAGCTTCTCCCGCTCCCGTCGCGGCGGCCAACGCCGCCCCGCGCACGGGCTCCGGCAGCGCGGCGGCGTCGCGGGCCAGCTCGGCCGCCAGCTCGGGGGCGCCGCCGCCGGGTCGCGCCTCCCCCACCAGTTCCTCGAGCACCCACAAGCGTCCGGAATCGCAGCGGACCGCCGAGACATCGAGCGCCGCCGCAGGCAGGCGGTGCGCCTCATCCACGACCAAGCGCGTGAACGGGCCCGCCAGCGCGTGGCCTGCCGCGAAATCGTTCATCAGCAGCGAATGATTGACCACGACGAGGTCGGCCTCGCGCGCCAGCCGCCGGGCCCGCTGCACGAAGCACTCGTCGTTGCCGTGGCAGACGGCGGGCGAACACGGCTCGGGCGAATCGAAGAGCTCGGCCAGATGCGGGCCCAGCAAAGGATGCCCAGCCAGTTCCTCGCGCTGGCCGCTGCCCGTGGCCGCAAGCCAGAGCCGAAATGCGGCCAGCACGGCCGGCCCATGCTGCGCCGCCGCCCGGGCCAGAAACTGCAACCGCCGGCGCCGGCACAGGTAGTTGCGCCGCCCCATCAGCAGGCGCGAGCGCAGACCCGGAAACAGGCAGGCCAGGCGGGGCAACTCCTGCTCGAGGATCTGGCCTTGCAGCGCGCGGGTGTGGGTGGCGACGACCGCACGCCCCCCGCCGCCGGCGATCGCGACCAGCAGCGGCAGCAGGTAGGCCAGGGTCTTGCCGATGCCGGTGCCGGCCTCGATCAGCAAAGGGGTGTCGGCGGCGAGGGCGCGCATCACTTCGGCGGCCATCTCCGCCTGCTGCGGCCGCACCGCGAAACCTTCCGCCAGAAGCCCGCCCAACCCCGCGGGCGAGGTGAACCACGCCGCGACCCCATCCGGCTCGGGGTCCGGCGGCGCCGGAAGTGGCGCAGGCGGCGATGGCGCCGGCGTGCCGCCGGGGATGCTAGCGAAACCGGCTGCCGCCGGCCCGCCCGCCTCCCGCGCCCGCGCCTCCACCCAGCGCGCCAGACGGGCGGGACCGAGCCCGGCGGCGGCGCACAGTTCGCGGCAGGCGGCGCGCTCGACCGCCGGCAGCTTTCGCCACCAACCCAGACCCTCGGCCAGCCGCGCCGCCTCGGCGCGCAGCAGTCTCTCGGCCTCGACCCGGTCGACCGCGTCCAGGCACTGGCCTCTGGTGGCCGCGCAGGGATCGAGCAGCGACCACAGCAGCGCCCGGGTGACGAGCAGCCCCCCGCCCGGCCGCGGCCGCGCCTCCGCGCGCCTGCCGTCGATCACCACAAGGCTGCCGGCCGGCGCGGTCGGCGCGCCTCGGTCCGCCTCCACCTCCATCACCGTGCGCTGGTCGTGCGCGTCGAGCAGCAAATAGGGCGGCGCCTCCGCCCCCGGCAGGCGCGCCGTGAGAAACGCCCGCTTGGGGATGCCGGCGTCAACCGCCACCGCCGCCCCCCTCCTCCGCCAGCAGGCTCAGGAAGGCGTCCTCGTCCAGGATCGGCACGGAGAGCCGCCGCGCCTCGTCCAGCTTGGAACCCGGGTCCCGGCCGGCGATCAGGGCGCCGGTCTTGCGGCTGACGGCGCTGGTGACCTTGCCTCCCCGCGCCTCGATGGCGCGCTTGGCTTCGGCGCGCGTCAGGCCGGCCAGCGACCCGGTCAAGACGAAGCTGCGCCCGGAGAAGAAGCCGCTGGGAGGCGGCCCCTCTGGCGCCGGCGCGTCCTCGCGCTCCTTCCAGAAACGAACGGCCTCCAGTTCGCCGACCAGCGCCGCGCCCTCCGGGCTGCGCAAGAAGCCTGCGATCGCCTGGCCGACCACCGGTCCGATGTCCGCCAGCCCCGCCAAATCCTCAGGCGTCGCGGCGCGCAACGCGTCCAGCCTCGGGTACCGGCGCGCCAGAGTCAGGGCGGTGGCGACTCCCACGGACGGTATGCCCAGAGCGTAGATCTTGGCCGCCCACGGCCGGTCGGGCGCCCGCGCGATGGCCGCAAGCAAGTTGTCCGCCGATTTCTCGCCCCAGCCTGGCAGCGCCGCCAGTTGCTCGCGCCGCAGGCGGAAGAGGTCGGCCGGCCCCCGCGCCAGACCGGCTTGCAGCAGCTGGACGACCGAACGCTCGCCCAGGCCCGCGATGTCGCACGCCTGTCGCCCGGCGAAATGGCGCAGCCTGCCGGCCGCCACCGCCGGGCAGGCGGCGTTGGGGCAGCGCAGCGCCACCTCGCCCTCGCGCTGCACGACCGGCGTGGCGCACTCCGGGCACGCGGCGGGGCGCGGGATCGGCTGTTCTCCGCCCCTGCGCTCCTCCGGGACGGCGCGCACGACCTTGGGGATGATGTCCCCGCCCTTGGCCACGACCACGACATCGCCCACGCGGATCTGCTTGCGTTCGATCTCCTCCCAGTTGTGCAGGGTGGCGCGGGTCACCGTGGTGCCGGCCAGCGAAACGGGATCCAGCACGGCCACGGGCGTGATCACCCCGGTGCGCCCCACCTGCAAGACCACCTCCAGCAGCCGGCTGCGGGCGGTTTCCGCGGCGTACTTGAACGCCAGCCCCCAGCGGGGCGACTTCGCCGTGGCGCCCAGGGCCTCCTGCCAGCGCCGGTTGTCGACCTTGATGACCGCGCCGTCGATCTGGTACGGCAGCGCCGCGCGGTCGACCGCCAGCTCGGCCAGGCAGGCCAGCAGCCGCTCGGTTCCCTCGGCGCGCCGCAGCCACTGCTGCGTCGGAAATCCCAGGCGCGCCAGCAGTCGCAATTCCTCCGTGTGGCTTTCCGGTTCCTCGCCCTGCGCCAGCGGGAAGAGCTGGTAGCAGCGCAGCGACAGCCCCCGCCGCCGCACCTCCACAGCGTCCAGCATCTTCAAAGTGCCCGCGGCCGCGTTGCGCGGGTTGGCGAAGGGGGCCAGTCCGGCCGCCTCCCGCTCGGCGTTCAGGTCCGCGAAGCGCTCACGGGTCAGGAAGACCTCGCCGCGCACCTCCAGCACCCCCGACGCGAGGCCCGGCAGATGCCGCTCCCAGCCGTCGGGCAGGCGCTCGGGCACCTCGGCCAACGCGCGCAGGTTCTCCGTCACCAGATCTCCGCGCCGGCCGTCGCCGCGCGTGAGGCCCGCGACCAGCCTTCCCTCCGCGTAGCGCAAGGCGACAGCGACGCCGTCGATCTTCGGCTCGACCGTGTAGGCCACCGCCGGCACGCCGAGCTCCCGCCGGACGCGGGCATCGAACGCCACGACCTCCTCGCGGTCGTAGCTGTTGGCCAGGCTGATCATCGGGCGGCTGTGCGGCAGGCTGGGAAAGCGCCCGTCCAGATCGCTGCCCACCGTGGCCGTGGGGCTGTCCGGCGCCGCCAGCTCCGGGTGGGATTGCTCCAGCTGGCGCAGCCGGCGCACCAACCGGTCGTACTCCTCGTCCGTGATTTCCGGGGCGGCGTCCCGGTAGTACAGCCGGTCGTGGCGCGCGATCTCCGCGCGCAGCCGCGCCGCCTCCGTCCGAGCATCCTCGCTGGTGGCCACGGCGGTCCTCTCCTTCCCCGTCCTAAAAGGCCTGCAGCAGGGCGACGTGCAGCTTGGCCAGGTCGAAATCGAAGCTCCCGGGGAATCCCACCGCCAGGGAGATGTCCCCGCCGGCGGCCCTGGTCTCGATGCCGAGCCCGAAACCGCGGACCGTGCCGCTGCGCTCCACCCGACGCTCCGGGTCGTCGGGGAGCGGCTCCCGCGTCTCAAAGCGAAAGTACCCGAGGTCATAGAACATGTAAAGTCTTGAGCGAAGGGGGGTTCCAAGCCTGCATTCGAGTGATCCATAAGCCACGCGCTCGCCGCGGAACTGCCCTTCGAGATGGCCCCTCAAGGTCCGGGCGCCGCCGAAGCGGTACTGCTCGGAGATGGCGATCTGCCCGCCCTCCCCGCCGACCTCCGCCACGGCACCCCGCGCCGCCAGGCTCAGGTCCGGCCGCAGGAACAGCTCGCCTTGCGCCTCCGCCTCCAGCAGCCGTTGCCGCTGCAGCGGCGCCAGCGTGCCCACCGCCGCGTCGGAGCTGTCGGTCCTCGCCTCCGCTTCGCGACGCGCCGTCTCCAGCGCGAAGACTCCCTCCCAACCGCTCCGCGCGGGATCGAGCCGGCGATGCAGGAACGCGCCGCGGGCGCGCACGCGTGCGGTGCGCGTCCAGGGTCCGGCCGGATAGGTGCCGCGGTCCCAGCCCAGCCCCACCTCGACGCCCCAAGCCGCCACCACCGGCAGCCGCGCGCGAAGATCGGCGCGCAGGCGGGTGTAAACCTCCTGCACCACCTCGCTCTCCAGCCTCGTCTCCAGGTCGAGCGGCGAACCGAGCGCCAGAGGCTCCAGGTACTCGAGGCCGAAACGGGCCCGCTCGCTTCCGTCATCGCTCCAGAGCAGTCCGAGCCGGCGCCCGGTGCCCGCGAGGTTGGGCAGCAGCAGATCGACCTGTCCGCTCAGCCGGGCCCCTCCCTGGTCCTGCCGCCGGCTGAAGCCGAGCACGGCGGCCGCGCGATTGGGCCGCGCCCGCGGCGCGACAGGCCAGTGCAGCAGCACGGTGTCCACGCTGCCGGCCGCGCGCACCTCGGGCTCCCCGACCTCGGCATACAGGCCGCGCGCCAGCAGCCTCTGCCTGGCGCGCGCCAGCCGCGATTGCTGGAACACCTCCCCCCGGCGCAGCCCGGTCGCCCGCTCCAGGAAGGTCTGACCGCGCCCGCCGGGCAGCGTGCTGGTCTGGCCGCCCAGCGTCGCTCGCGCCCCGATGAAGAGCGTCGCCTCGACATCGACAGTGGCCGCCGCCGAGTCGACGTGCACCCTCTGGACCGTCCAGCGCGCGAACGGGTGCCCCGCATCGCCCGCGCCCGCCAGCAAGCGATCGATCGTCTCGTCCCACTGCCGCGGCCGGAACGCGTCTCCCGGCCGCGGCAGCCAGGCGGCCAACAGGCGCTCGCGCCCGGGAAACTCAGGGCCCGCCACCGCGACCGCCCCGTTCTGGAACGGCGGCCCCGGCGCCACGCGCACCTCGACGCCGCGCCCAGCCGTGCCCGCCACGCTGTCGGCCGCGCACGAAGCCAGCAGATGGCCGCGCTCGAGCCAGCGCGCCCGCAGCCGCGACAAGAGATCCCTTGCCCCGCGCGCCGCTTCCGCGCCGGAGCCGCCCCCGGCCAGCCGCCGCACCAGCTCGCGCGCAGGCGCCACGGCCGCCGGCCACTGCACGATGCGGGCCGCCGGCGGCAGCCGCTCGAGCCAGGCCTGATCGGCGCGAAGATGGCGCTCCAGTTCCGGCGTGGGGCGCACGCCCGGCGCCCAGGCCAGGCGCCAGCCTGCCGCGCCGCCGCCGGCGCCCCCCGACGGCGGCAGCGTTGCGGTCTCGGCCTCGCCGGCTGATGCGGCCCCGATCCCCGGCCCCGGCAGCAGCAGGAGCAGCAGCGCGCCCAGCGGGAGCGCTGGCAACAGCCGCCGGCCGCCGCGGCGGCTGGCATCAGAAGCGCGCCGTCGACTCGAGCCTGACATCGTGCTGCCACCCCCTGTCCCCCAGGCGTCGCCCGAAGTAGACGAGCGAGACGGTCAACTGCTGGCTGGGATCCCAGACGGCGCGGGCCGACGCCTCGCGGTTGCCGCCCGGCACGGCGAAGAAGAACGGCCGCAGAACCCCGGGGGGCTCGTCGCTGTCCACCTCCGACCAGCGCAGCTCGGCGGTCGCGCTCCATCGGCGCTCCAGCCGCCAGCGCGCGGAAGGGCGCAGCGCCCACTCGCGCTGCGCCACGGTCGTGACCGCGTCGCGCCGCCGTATCACCTCGCCGGCCAGCGCCACGCGATTGCCCAGGCCCGGCCGCGCCGACCACTCCACCTCGTGGCGCCACGTCCGGGCGTCGTGGGCCCGGTTGCTGCCCAGGCCATACACGCCGGTGTCGCGTTTCTCGTCGGTCACTCCGGTGCGCAATTGCAGGCTGGTATACTCGGTCAAGCTGCGCGTCCCGACCGCCTGTCGATGGCGGCGCAGGCGACGCTCCGGGGTGCTGGCGAACTGGCGATCGAGCGCCTCGTCGTACTCCAGGCGCAGCCGCAGATCCGTCCCCCGCCGCTCCCTCAGCAGGTGCGCCTCCTGCCGCAGGCTGATCTCGCCCAGCACCGTCTGGGCGGGATCGAACAGGGCATCGCGCGCGAACCTCAGCAGGGGACCTATCTGCTCGGCGCGGCTGCGCCCCTTGACGGCCAGATGCGTGGAGGTCGCCAGCCCGCCCCAGGCGCGCACAGGACCGAGGAACCCGAAATCTTGCCTCCACGTCAGATCCAGGCTGGCTTCCGTGGTCGCCACCAGACTGTCGGTGCCGGCGTAGACCACGTTGAAATCGCCCTGATTGCGCCCGACGAAATCGCCGGCCTGGTTGTAATCGCCCTGGCGCTCGCCCGCGAAGACGACCTGCCGCTCCAGCACCTCCGTGCGGCTGTTGTCGATGCCGTAGGCCAGGCTCCAGTCGCTGCGGCTGCGCGGCCAGTTGCCGGCCAGCTGCAGCTTGGCCAACCGGGTGGTCTGCGGCGCGCTTGGGCCCAACACGCGGCGGTGCGCCCCGTCCACGACCAGCCGCATCCCCGCGACGGGGGGAGGCGCCGCGGCCACCCGCCACGTGCGGCTGTCGCGTTCGAGCGCCCAGGCTCCGGCCCGAAGCGAATCGGCCAGGGCCCGCTCCCAGCCGCCCTGCCAGCGGAACGCTCGACCCGGGGCCGCCTCAACGCCGGCGCCCCAACGCCGCAGGCGCGATCCGCCCGCGGCGTCTCCGGCCGCGGCGTCGTCGCGCCATTGCTCGACCTCGTAGCGGACGCCGGGACGCGCGACCGCCGTCGTGACCCCCGCCTGATGATGGTGGCGCCGGCGCTTGACATCCAGAGGATCGGCGCTGTCCCGGGCCCTGGCCGTCTCCCATCGGGAGCTGCCGTCCCAGGCCTCCCAACGCCAGGCCGCCGTGCCGGCGCCTCGCGTGGCCTCCAGGCCTCCGCCATGCTCCAGCCGCCCCCAGTCCGCGTCCAGCCGCCAGAAGCGGCGCTCCGACTCCGCCCGCCAGACAGCCGCCAGCTCGGTCTCGGCGTCGCGCTCTTCCAGGAAGCCGGGACTTCGGGCGCGGCTTCCGAGCCCCCAGCGTTCGTAGTGGAAGATGTCCTTGCGCTGCAGCAGGGGACGGAAGCGGGAATCGCGGTTTTCGTGCCGCCCCTTGGCCTGCAGCAGGCCCAGCGCCAGACCGGCCACCCGCGCCTCAGCCTCCCCGGTGGAGGCGCGCGCGATCCAGGCCACGCCGGCGTTGTCGCCATCCCCGCGCGCCGACAGCGTGTTGAGATCGGTGCGGCTGGCGTTCCACTCGAGGTCCAGCCCCGCCGATGAGGGTTCCCCCAGACGGGCGCCCAGCGTGGCCAACGACTGGCTGGTCGGCAGCGGCAGCTGGCGCCCCACCCGATAGCTGCCCCGGCCAGCGCCGCGCCAGCCGTAGGCGCGGACGCCGCTAACGGTCAGCGAGTCGATGCCATAGTCCCCGCCGCCCGGCCCCGTGTAGAAGAACTGCAGGTCGTAGGCGCCGGCCGCGGGGTCGAAGACGTAGATGGTCTGGCCGGCCACATCCTGCGCGCGGTAGGCGCCGCGGCCCGGCTCCCGTTCGATCACGCCGCCGCCCACCGCCGCCGATGCGTCGTCCCCCGCCTGCGCCAACGTCTGCTGATCCTCGGGCGACAGCTCGCCGGTCCGTGGACGCTGCGCGTCGTCGCGCTCGCTGGTCAGACGCACGCTCCAGGCGCCCGGGGCGCCGCCGACCGGCAGAGAGAAGCTCCCGCGCGCGCCCGCCCCCGTCACGGTGCGCGCGAACGCGCCTTCCCCCTCCTCGAACTCGATCACGATCGTCGATTCGGCGGTGATCAGGCGGCGATACGTGAAGGTGATGGTCCCGCGCACGTAGTCGATGACGTAGTCGCGGTCGGCGCCGCGCGCCAGAGGCTGCCCGTCGAGCAGCACCCGTTCGGAGCCGGCGACCAGGAAAAGGTCTCCCCCCACGTCACCGGCACCCAGACGGTACGGGCCCTGGTTGCTCTCTTCCCCTCGCAGCTGCACCGTGCGGTAGGCGCCGCGCGGCGAACCGCCCAGCAGATCGAATTCGAGCGCGGCCGCAGACGCCTGCAGCGACGCACCCTGCAGCTTGCGCCGGAAATCGCCGAACTCGGTGCCCTCGCGCCGCGCCGTGAAATCGCCGAGCGTGGCCTGCCAGCGGGGGGCCTTCATCTCTATCAGCACCTTGTCGATGTCGCGAAGCTGTTCGGTATTCCCCTCCGGCACCACCGGCAGGTTGTCGTCCGAAAGCACGGCGTGGACGGCGATCTGGGGCGTGAGCATGCCGTCGAGCGTCAGGCGCAGGTTCTGGTCGACGCTGAGATCCCGGCGCGAGCCCGAGGCCATCCGCACCGACTTGCTGCCGCTGACGTTCAGATCGCCGGGCCGCATCTGGCGTTCGGGCGCCGCAACGGCGGCGGAGGCCGCGGGAGCGGGCGCCTGCGGCGCGGGCGCGATGACCACCGGGTGCAGGTCCCGCCGCGGCGGCACCGCGGCCGGACGGAAGAGGTAGGTCAGCTTGATCAGGACCGGCGGGCCGCCGGGCTCGCCGAGGGGGCGCAGGGGTATCCAGACCCCGTCGTGCGCGGCGACCCGAAAGGCGCTTTCGTCATCCCACGCGACCCCTTCCACCCAGGCCCGCAGGCTGCCCGGCTCGACATGGGGATGGGCCAGGCGCAGGCTGGGAGCGCCCGGGGCGACCAGATGCCATTCGGTCTCCTCGCGCAGCAGGGAGCCGGCGCGGGCGGTATCGACCGCCGCCTCCGCCGGTGCCAATCCGGGCTGCGCCCAGGCGGTGGCGCTTCGCCCGCCGATCCCCGGCAGCGACGCGGCCAGCAGCAGGAGAAGAGCGGCGCGCCGTGCCGTCGCCAAGCCCGCCTCCCCTCGACCGCTCACTCCTCGTAGACGATGCGGTAGACCAGGATCGCCTGTCTTTCGCGATCGGCGACCGCCAGCAGGTCGTCCGGCCCGACCGCCACGTCCATCGGGGCCAGCGGCGACGCCAGCAGCCCCATCTCCGAACCGAGGCTCAGCCGCAACTGCAGACGGCCGTCGAAGATGTGCACCGCGCCCGCCGCCGGATCGGCGACGAACAGGTTGCCATGGCGGTCGGTGTCGAGGCCCTGCGGCGTCAGCAGCGGATTGCGGGGATCGAACTCCCCGCCGATGACAGCCTCGTAGTAGCCCAGCCGGTTGTAGCGCTGCAGCCGGCGGTTGCCGCGGTCGGCGACCACGAATCCGCCGTCGGGCAGAAAGACCACGCCGCTGGGATCGCGCAGCTGCTGGCGGTGCGAGCCGGGATCGCCGAAGGCGGCGATCAGGTTGAGGAACGGATCGAACAGCAGGACCTGCGACTCGCCGGCGTCGACGCAGACCAGCCGGCCGTCGACGTCGACGTCGAAGGCCGTCGGCGTGCGGTCAGGCGCGGCGTCGAGGCGGCGGAAATTCAGCAGCCTGTCCTGCAGCACGCCGTTGATGTCGAAGCGCAGGAGCAGGCGCCCGCCCAGATCGAGCACCAGGATCGCGAAGCCGTCGATGCGCACGTCCACAGGCCGGTACGGCGAAGCCGGTCCGGAGCCGAAGAGGTACCACTCGCCGTTGCCCGGATCGCGCGCGTGGACCCTTCCCCCCTTCTCGTCGCAGAAGATCAGCGTGCCGTCCCGCGCGTAGGCCACGCCGCCGATGCCTTCGACGGGGTAGTAGGGAGCGTCGCGCGTGTTCTCGAACACGTAGAGAAAGTCGAGCTGGCGCGGGGCCGGCCCGGCCTGGCGCGGAACCGGCCGCTCCGCTTCTTCGGCCGGCGACCTTCCCCCGCCCCCGCCCGCGCAGCCCGGCAAACCGGCCGGGGCGAGCAGAGCGCACAGCAGCCCGGCCGCCAGACCGGCGCGCGGCGCTTTCAAAACCGGCGCGAGACGACGCATGTGCCGCGGGGATTGTGCAGGGACGGCGAGACATCCATTTCGATCCGCAGCCCGAGCACGTTCAGGTTCATCTTGTCGTCCACGCTGCTGCGCACGGCGTCATAGACCGCGGCCACGCGGTTGACCACAGCGAACAGGGTCATGAAATTGCGCCGGTCATAGGAGCGGTTGGCGTCGGCCCGCAGCTGCTGGTAAGCGCGCAGGTGATCCGTGTTGCGCCACTGCCAGGCGGCCTCGGGGCTGACCAGCCCGCCGGGCTGCTGGCCGTAGGCGCGCGCCTCGCGCAGCACGGCTTCGTTGTAGGCGTCGCTGTCCATGTAGCGCCCGACCGCCCGCCAGTAGGCGTCGGCATGCTCGCCCTGCGTGCCGGCATAGATGCCGGCGTATTCCTGGTAGGTGTCGGTGCGGCTGTTCCCCTGCAGGTGGAAGGTCAGGTAGGTGGCCCAGACCGCGGCCTCGGCGCCGGCGAAGATGTAGGCCTTCTGCGCGTCCCCGTTGTAGTACTGGCCCGCGCCGGGCAGCAGCAGCGACAACAGGCCAGCCTTGACCTGCCGGCCCAGATTGCCGCTTCCTTCTTCTCCGGGCGCGCGGCGCACCCCGCCGATCCCCGTGCCGCCGATCTGGGTGCCGCGCCAGGTCGCCGAGGCGCCGGCGCCGAACACCGCCTGCTCCGCCTGGAGCAAATCGGCGGGGGCTGCCGGTCCCGCCAGGCTCAGCATGGCCGCCATGGCGCCAACCAGAACGGCCGGCATGCGCAAATGCCGCAGCGCGCCCACGGAGCCGCCGCGAGCCCTCCGGCAGGTCGTGTCTTCGCTCACGGACGATGCCTTTCCAGGGAGAGTCAATACGCCACGCTCAGGCCGATGCGGCTGGACGTCCAGCCAGCCGGCTCGGCGATCAGCTGCACGGGGTGGCCGGCGACCTTCAACGGCGCCGGACCGCCGCCCAGCAAGCCTTCCAGGTAGGCGACCTGGAACAGACTGAACAACCGGGTCGCCATGTTAAAATACACAAGCCGGTCGCGCTTTGTAAATTGCCGGTTGGATTCCTCGCGCAGCGCGCGGTACTGCTGCCGCAGCGGCGAGATGCGCGGGTCGCGCAGATCCTGTGAGGTGTAATCCGGGCCGAGGTCGGTGAAGAAGCGCGGGTCGGTGAAATCCTCCCACCCGAAGATGAACTGCTCCCACTTGCCGAGATTCTCGTAGTACTCGCGCCTGTCGTCCTCGAGCGAAACCCACAGGGGCAGTTCCGTGTGGTTGGTGACGCCGAAGTAGTACGTGCCCGGCGCATCGGGGTCGATCGCGCTGAAGGCGGCGGCCAGCCGCGCTTCGCTCCAGTGGGCGTCGGCGAAGGCGTAGTACTCGTCGCGCTTCTGGTTGCCCTTGTCGTGGTAGCTCTTGACCCCGATCCAGCTGGCGACGTCGACCGCCATCATGAGGTAGCCGCGCTTGTGCCCCAGGTAGGCCTCGCCCGCCCCGGGCATCACCAGGGACATCAGCAGCGGCACGGTTTTGCTGCGGCCGCCTGCGCCCGCCGCCTGCGCATCGGCGGCGCGGCGCACGCCGCCCACATCGCTCTGGGGCGCGCCCCCCCCGCCCTGCAGCGAGGCGGCTCCCTCGGCCCGCGCGAGCAGCCAGCCGGCGCGCGCGGAAGCCGGCTCGCCGGATCTCTCCCCCGCCTGTGCCGCCGCGGCGAACCCCGCCAGCGCCGCCATGATCGTCAAGGCCATGATCGCGCCGCCGGGGCCCGGCCCGCGCTTGATAGGAGCCATGCCTGTCCTCCTCGCTTGGATCACCGCCGGCGGTCGCCCGCGCGGCGTCGGGGCGGGCGATTCCCCGCGCTCATCTCTCGACCGCCAGGCGGGCCAGCAACCGGCGCCGCCCCTGCGCCGCGCCGACCTCCGCGGTCACCAGATAGATGCCCGACACCAGCCGCGGCAGCTCCCAGACATGTTCGTTCATCTGCCCGGCGGCGGCGGCAGCCAGGGCTTCCGCCACCAGTTCGCCCTCGAGATTGTGCACCGCCAGCCGAGCCGGCGTGGCATCGGCGCTGTAGAAGCGCACGGTCACGCGCCCGCTGCGAGCCGGATTGGGGTAGACGACCAAGCGCTCCCGCTCCGCCGCCAGAGGTGAAAGCGGACCGAGGTCGCGGGCCGCGCCGCGCGGACCGTCGCGCGACGGTCCGCCCCCCGGGCCGAGCCACTCGGAAGTCGCGGCTCCCGGCGCCCCCGCTGGCAGACGGTAACCCGACAGCCTGCCGTTCAGCCAGCGCCGCTCCAGCGGCGGCCCCGCCCAGCCACCGGCGTCGGCCAGCCAGAGCACGCGCTCCCCGCTGCCGGCTCCGGGCCCGACCGCCAGCCCGAAAGCCGGACCGGTCCCCCACAGAAACGGGGTGCGCCAGAGCAGACCGCCCGTGGCGTCGAGGCCCACGAGATGACCGCGGTCGGTAGCGAGCAGGACCTCGTTGCGGCCGTCGCCGGTGGCGTCGCACACGACCAGCGGCGCCGCCAGGCGCGTGCTGTCGGCCAACGGGAACAGCTCGCGCAGCGGCAGGGGAAAGCCGCGCAGCGGCACGCCGTCGGCCTGCCAGGCATGGATGCGGCGCGACGTCGCCAGAACGACATCGTCGACCCCGTTGCCGTCCAGGTCCGCCACGGCCGGCTCGCCGACCGGCGCGCCGTCGGGGCGGCCCGGCCAGGCGGCCGGCGCCGGCGCGCTCCCGGCCAGGTCCCAGGCCGCCGCGCCGCCTGCCGGCCCGAAAAGCACCAACAGCGGCCCCTGCGGCCGCCGCAGCAGCGCCCGTTCGAGCCGTTCGCCCTGCCCCAGGCCGAAACCGTAAGGGATAAGCGCCGGCGTGTCCGTGGGCAGACCGCCGGCGTCGACCTCCAGCCGCAGCCACCCCCCCGCCAGGAAGACCAGGAATCCCGGAGTCCCGCCTTCGGGCGGCAGCACAACCGGCGGCGCCGCGAACCCGCCGGCGCCGGCCGGCAAGGCCGCCCCCAGCGCCAGCGGCGCCCCCAGCGGCTCTCCCTGGCCATCGATGAGCAGCAAGCTGTCCGGCGGGGCGCACAGGAGCACCGCCATCCCGCCGCCCGGCAGCGCCGCGGCCACCGGGCCGGCCGCGAGCGCGGCCGCGCGGCGGCGCGCCGGCCAGGCCGGCGAAAGATCGGCGACCGAGAACGCCGTGACCCAGCCGGCGGCGTCGGCGCAGATCAGCGGTCCGGCATCCCCCGCCATGCCCGTCACCGGCGGGGCCATCAGCGGTGGACCCGCCAACGGCGCGGTCAGGCGAGCGAAGGCGCCGGCAGGCAAGGAGGGCGCCGCGGGCACGGCAGGCGAGCCATCGAGGCGGGCGGCAAACAGCGTCGCGGCCCGGTCCGCCTCATCCCGCGGCCCGCGGCCGTCCGCGTAGACGACGGCCGCCACGCCCCCCACCAGAAGCGGCGTGGGGCTGGCGGCTTCCAGCGCCCGCGGGGCAGCCGCGCCGTCGGGATCCGCCTCGGCCGGCGCCAGCGGCGGCAGCGTCAGCGGAAAGCCCGGCAACAGAGGCGCCACCAGCGCCTCGCACGACATCAGCGCCTCGTTGGCGGAGATCCCGCGCAGCATCAGTCCGGTCCAGGAGCGGTCGAAGGCCCGGCTCGATGGCGCCCCCTCCTGCCCGAGCACCGGGCTCGTGCCGGCGTGGAAGGGATCGCGATAGGAGCCGAAGAAACCCAGGATGTAAGGCGACAGCACCCCGATGTCCTGGATGCCGTCCGCCTCCACCAGCCGCAGGCCGTCCCCGCGCGCGTTGATGGCGTTGGTCTCCAGGTTGGCGTCGATCCTCTCCTGGTTGGCATGCCAGACCAGCAGACCGCCGTCGGGCAGGAAGAAGTCGTACATGCCGGTGTTGAGAACCGGAGACGGGCCGTCGCCGTCGGGATCGCCGCCGAGAAAGAGCACCACCCCGGTCTGCGCGTCGCGCACCAGGTAGAGGTTGGCGGGATCGCCGCCGGTCTCCGGCAGATCCTCGCCGTACAGGGGCACCCAGCGATTCTCGATCAGGAAGAACTCCCGATCCGAAGCGCCGCCGCGCAGCACCTGCGGTTGCTCCAGCTGGAAATCGTATCCCGCCGCCCGATAGCGCCCGTAGCGCGCGCGCGGCACCTGCACCGCCGGCAACCGGTGGAAAGCCCCGCCGTCGATCTCCTGCGTCTGCACCCATCCCAGAAACCACTTGTCCCACGCCCCCAGCGACGGCGGCAGCAGGCCGACAACCGGCACGATCGCCAGGCTGTCCGGATGGCCCGGAGTTGGGATGCCGATGTTGGCCGCCAGGTTCGTGCCGGAATCCATCAGGCTCCAGATCCCGACCTGCGGCAAGCCCGTGTGCGTGTCGTAGATGTCGACCAGGCCGAGAGCGTGCCCGAACTCGTGATACAAGGGGGCGGCGATGCTGCCGAGATAGCCGTCCTGGCTCGTGGTCTCCGGGATCACGGAGCATTCGCCGAGCCGGCCGCCGCCAGCCAGCGGCGCCGCCTCGCCCAGGCTGACGAAGAAGGTCGGCACGTCGTTGGGCGAATCGCGCAGCACGTCGCTCTGCCAGTCGGACCCGGCGTGCACGAAGATCACATAGGCGAAGGGCTGATCGTCGCCGTAGTCGGACAGATCGATGCCGTCGGCCGCCAGCCCGCTGTCGGCGACGGCGATCATATCGCGCACCAGACGTTCGAGGGCGGCGATGGTCCAGTTGCCGCCCTGGCCGGGCCCGTAGTCGGCCAGGTCGGTAAGCCGGTAGCTGTCCTCGGCGCCGGGCGGCATCACCCGGCCCTCGATGGCCAGGCGGCCTCCCGACTGGAAGGTGTAGTATTCCGAAAGCCCGAAGAGATGCGACTCGAAGAACGCGCGGTCGTGCGGCGGGGGGTCGATCAGCACCGTCGGGTCGGGCGTGAGCTGGAAATTCCCGTCCTCGGTCACGCTGGTCAGCGCGCCGCTGCGGTCGCTCTCGAAGGAGATGCGCACCAGCAGCACGCGCAGCGTGTCCACGCCGGCCGCGGCCTCCTGCGCCGCGCCCGCGGCCCCCGCCAGCCGCGCCGGCCCCAGACCGTGATCGGCCAGCCGCCGCAAGCCGCGCCGGGAGACGCGGTGCGGGCCGAGCAGGCGATGCATCTCTTCGTTGCGCTGCGCCCAGTGCGCGCGCTGCGCCTGCGCGCGAGCCCGGCGCGTGGCCCCCTCGGGGCCGGCATAGGCTTCAGCGTCCGTCAGGCGGCGGAACGGCACCTTCTCCAGCGCAAACGGCGCCGCGCGCAGAGGCAGGTGCGGTCCGGCGGCGGCGCCGAAGGGCGCCTGCTCCACCGCGCCGGCTCCGGCCGGCGCGCCCCCCAGCAGCCCCAGCCCAATCAGCCCACCCAGCAATGCCAGCCGCGGCCGGCAGGACCTCGCGCGCAAGACCGCTCCTTGCCGCCGGCCGGCGCGCTCGCCGGCCGGCGGCCATTGCATTCCTAGAACGAGAAACCCAGGGAGAATCGGTTGACGTTGTCGAGATCCTTCGCCTGCGGCACCGAGGCGTACCCGAAGGAGATGCCCTGGCCCAGCCAGCGGTTCAGGTCCAGACCGAATCCCCAGGTGTAGTCCTGGATGTCGCCCGCATGGTCGTTCTTGTAGCCGAAGCGCAGGAACAGCGACTGCACGTAGGACCACTCGACCCCCACGCCGATGACATCTTCCTTGAAGTCGGGGCCGAAGCCATAGTCCTGCTTGTCCTCGTTCCAGTTGACCAGAGGGACGAGCACGTCGCCGACCAGCAGCAACGCCGAGGACTCCGAGGCGAAGACGCTGTAGGCCACGCCGGCGATCATCTTGCGCGGCATCGGATCGCTCTGATCGGCGTCGACGTGCTGGACGTTGGGACCGAGGTTGCTGATGGCGAAGCCGATGTTCATGCGCGCCGCCGGCACCTTCCACAGCAGACCGGCGTCGAAGCCGAAGGAATCTCCCGAGCCGCCCTTGCCGTCCTGCAGCGCGCTGTCGGGCGCCAGACGGTCGCGGAAGTACTTCACGCCGACGCCGGCCCCCAGGTTGGGCGACAGCTTGGTGCCGTAGGCCGCGCCGACGGCGAACATGTACGAGGTGAACGTCTCGCCCTCGACACCCGACTCGTCGGTTTGCACCTGCTCGCCCATGGACAGGTACGTGAAGCTGAAGCCGAGATTGCCGCCGTTGCCCATCCGCGACGAATAGCCTCCCCACCAGAAGCTGATGTCGTCGGCCAGGCCCGCGGCCAGACTCGATTGCATGATCTGCAGGTCGCGCGGCTCGTTGCGATCGGAAGCGAAGGCCAGGCCGCCAGGGTTCCACCAGTTGGCTGTGGCGTCCTGGGCCAGCGCCACGCCCGCCTCGCCCAGCGCGTTGTAGCGCGCGCCGGCCGGAAACTCCAGGGCGATCGCCGCGGCACCCGAAACGGCCCTGCCCTCGTCCGCCCCGCCCGCCAGAACGGCCAGCGCCGCCGCCGTCACCAGGAGAACTCTCTTCATCGTCGTGCTACCTCCGTTTGCAGGCGGCCGGCCTCGGTCCTTCCGCGCCTTGGCGCCGTCCGGTTGTCCGTTCACTTCATGATCACGATCTGCCCGGTGCGCGTCGCCTCGCGGCCAGCGCTCCCTTCCCATCTCCCCTTCAGCACGTACAGATAGACACCGTTGGCCACTTCGTCGCCGTCGGCGTCCCGGCCCTCCCAGGTCATCACCTGCGGCCCCGCGGGCAGGCTGTCCCGCCCGCTCCAGATCCGCCGGCCCGAAACGGTGTGGATATGCCATTCCACGGACATCGGGTCGCTCAGTTCGAACAGCAGCCGGCACGGTCCGGGGGTCGGATTCGGGAAGAGCATCACCTCGGCGAAACCGGGCACGCTCGCCGAGACGACCTGGAAGGAAAGCGTGTCGGTGCCCACGTTGCCCAGGGCGTCGCTGGCGTACAGGCGCAGCATGTGCCTCCCCTGCGCCAAATCGGCTGGCAGGCTAAGCTCCAGCTGCCCGGCGGTGAAGCTGCCTGGGACGAAGGCGAAGGCATCGGTGACGTTGGTCAGGATATTGGAATCGTCCAGCTCGTAGAGGATGCTGTTGCTGGGGTTGCTGCCCAGAACGCTGATGCCGCTGGTGTCGCTGATGCCGGCGCGCAGGGCGGCTCCGGGCGGGACCCGGCGGCGGTTGTCCGCGAAAGCCAGCGAGATTTCCGGACCCGCGACGTCGGCGCCGGGAGGCAGCGGAGCCGCCACAACCGGCAGCGTCACGGCGCCGGCCAGCGCGCCGTCGGGGCCGTCGACGATCGCCCGCACCCGGCCATGCGCTCCGTACCGCGCCTGGGTCGGCACCCGGAACGAGAACTCGAGTTCGCTGCCCTCGGTCGTGGCGCCGCCCCGGTAGACGGCCCCGCCGGGCAGCCAATACGTCAGCGGCGGCACCTCCACCCTGCGGTTGGCGCGGGATTCCTGCACCAGCAGATCGTAGGGCGTTCCCGGCGGCAGGCCGGCGGCGGCCAGGTCCACGCGCACCGTCTCCAGCCCCCCCGCGCGCAGAGTGTCCGCGCTGCCGGCGGCGAACTGCAGCGCCGACGCCGGCTGCGGCAGCGCCAGCGCCGGATCCCCCAACAGCGTGTAGCGCTGGCTGTTGGGCATCCAGGTGCCGACGTAGGCCGCCTCGGGATCGTTGCCGATCCCGACCTTGGCCGCCAGCAGCGCCTCGCCCAGCGAGACGGCCGGATCCACTCGGCGCTCCGGGTAGAGCGCCCGGTAGAAATAGTTCGACAGCCGGTTGTTGTGCGCGACGTAGCTGACCTCCGAGGCCGCGATCGAGGCGATGGCGCCCCCGGAGGCCTGCGCGATGAAGACCTCGGCCATGCTCTGGTTCTTGGGGCTGTCGTACACGCCGACCTCGCAGCTCATGGCCAGGAACAGCCCGCGCCTGGGCCCGTTGGTCAGGGTGTATATGTCCTCGGTGAGGAACACCTGCTCGTCGGCCAGCGTGTTGTCGGCCCCATGGCCGATGTAATGGAAGATGGTGACCCCTTCGCTCAGCGTTCGCTTGGCGTCCTGCCTGGCCTGCGGTTTGTAGGAGGCGCCGGGCGGCACTTCATACTCGACCAGGTAGAGCTTCGTCACATCCAGCGACAGCGGCAGGTAATTGTTGACCAGCGCTTCGGCCTGAGCCGTGTGCTCGGTCTCGTTCGGGATCGTTCCCCGTCCCAGGTCGTCGGCCACGAAGGCCACCCGGTTGCGCCACAGCCCGGACGGGGGCGACAGCGCCAGATCGCGGATCCGCGCCACCATGCCCGCGGCCTCGGCAGCGTCCCGCGCGGTCAGGCGACCCACCGCCAGGTCCGGGATATCGAGCGGCTTGCCGCCCGCCGGGGCGTCGAAGCAGACCAGACCATCGTCGGTGGCGTACGGCAGGTTCGCGTAGCCGAAGTAGATCTGCGGGCGCTTGGGGAAGTAGGTCCGCACCACCGTCGGCAGCAGATCGACGTTCTGCGTGGCGGGGTTCTGGTTCAGGTAGTTGCGGTGATCGCGACTGGCGTCGCCCACGAGGCAGGCATAGCGCAGGCGGCCGTCGCGATTGTAGGCCCATTTCAGGAAATTGCGCAGCGCCAGGGGATCTTTCGCCCCGCCGGAGAAACTGTCGTAGACGGTCTCTTCGCTGACCGCGACCGCGGCCGGCTGCGCGACCCCCGGGAGCGACTCGGCGCGCAGGGCGGCCAGCTGCGCCGCCGGCGCCGCCAGCAGGGGATCGTGGATGGCCACGTAGTCCACGCCGGGCAGGGTCGCCCGCAGGTCGACGGGGTAGCGGCGCGCCCGCACCGGGGGCAGACGCAGATCGGCGTCCGTGAAGAGCACGAAGTGGGCCGCCGCCTCCGGCGTCCGGTCCACGCCGAAGGCCAGCGCCGCGCCCCCGCTCTGCTGGCCTAGCAGCCTGCGCGGCGCCGCGGCATCGCTCACGTCCCACACCTGGACAGTCGCCGCCGAAGCGAGCGCGATCTGGAAATCGACCGGACCGGGCTCGGGCGCCTGCGCTCCCCAGTGTGCGAAGGCCAGCTGCCCACCGGCCGGCTTGGCGAGGGGGGCCCAGTAGAACAGGTCGAAGGAATCGAGAATCAGATCGGGCGCCAGGCCGCTGCGATCGTTGCGCAAGGTCAGCCGATTCGCGCCGCCGCGCAGGGCGCCGGTCTGCCCCACCAGGCGCACGCGCAAGCTGTCCTCCTCCATGCGGACGGTCCAGCTGCGCGTCAGGGCGCCCGCGCCGTCTTCATTGAACCAGGCCGAGGCCTGGTTGACCGTCTCGGACGGGGTCAGCCGCGTGGCGAAGCAGCGCACGTCGATCACGAAGAGAGCGGCGCTGTCGGCCGTCACCGCGCCCAGATCGAAGGCGAAGTCGCGCTGCGTGAGGATGCGGGCGTCCCAGGCCCAGTTGTCGGCGACGCGGCCGGTGACATCCTCGAAGGAACGTTCCAGATGCAGCCGCGCGCGGTGGAGGGTGACGGGCGGCGCGCCGGAAGGGGTGGCGCTCGCCGGCGGTCCGATGCGCCGCGGCTCGCCGGGCAGGGGGCTGATGCCACCGCGCGGCTCCCAGGTCAGCCAGTAGACTCCGCCCGCGTGGTAGGGGTGCTCGTGATGGACGAGGGGGCCGTGAGCGGGGTGGATGCGATCGGCCCAGACATCGCCGCCGAAACCGTAGAACAGCAGGCGATCCCCGCTGTCCCACACCCCGTCCTCGTCCCGCACCTGCACCGCGACCTCGCCCAGCCCGATCCAATCGTCCATCCAGCTGCCCGCGACCGCGGGATCTCGCGGCTGGGGCGTGGGATGGCCACGGTAGAGACGCAGCGTGCCGCTCTCAACATCGGCCGGCGACACTCCCAGCAGCGAGAGGTCGTACCCGCTGAGGCTGTAGACCGCGGTCTCATCCACCTCCAGCCTCACCCAGCGAGGCGTCAGACCGAAGGGATGCGGCGCGCGCGCCTTGCTCGCCTCCTGCTGCCGATGGGCGCGAAGCCGAGTCGCGCCCGTCGCCAGGCCCGCGTGCAGGTCGCGGTTGAGGATCAGCGCCGCTGCCAGCGGCTCGTCCATGCGACCGCTCTCCTCGCGCTCGGCCCGGGCCGCCGCCAGCAGCCACTCCGCCCCCTCGGCGTCCGGCGGATGGTGCAGGGACAGCGTCACCGCCGCCACCAGGCCGCCGCCAGGAGTCTCGGGATTGACCGCCACGGTCACCAGCGGCACGTCGCGAAAACGCGCCGGACCGTCCACCCGCACGAATTCCTCGGGGGCGACTGCCCGCTCGGGCTCGCGCCACCAGCGCACGCCTGTCACCTGCCACGCCGGGCTCTGCATGGCCGGCACGGCCAGGTTGACCCGGTGCTCCGGCGGGGTCGGCGTCAGCTTGCCGTCGGCGTCGGCGAGCACCGGCCCCGGCTCGGCCCAGATGACGCGCGCCGGCGCCAGCGAACGCCAGTCGCGCGGCGCCCTCGCCAGCGGGAAGCTCACCTCCAGGCTCGTCCGCCCAGCGTCCGCGGCCAACAGCCGCGCGCGGGGCACGGCGAAGACCGCCAGGTCACCGCCGCTGTCCTGCGCCGGCGTGGTGTCCTGCGCCGGCGTGGCGTCCAGCGGCTGCGCGGTCGCCGCGGGCGGCGCCACCAGCCCCAGCGCCACGAAACAGGCCGCCGCCAGCGCAGCCTGCAGGATCAGGTTGCGGGGCCCCCGCGCCGCGCCGTGCGGTATCAGCCCGGTGTGCGTGGGAAACAGCATCCGCCGCTTGTCCAGCCTTCCCAGTTTCCAGAGCAGGTTCTCCAGGTCGGGCAGACAGCCCGCCAGCGCGCCCACGACCGCGGGTGTCGTGGCCAGCGGGGTCAGCAGCAGCAGCAGCAGCAGGGCGAGGCCCAGACCCACCTCGACCCGCCAGTCATCGAAGTCGTAGTGGGGAAAGATATCCAACAACGCGTGCGAACCCAGTCCGGCCGCGACGGCCCAGCCGGCGTGTCCGGTGGCTGCTCCCGCCAAGGCGCCAGCGGCGAAGTGGGTGAATATGCACATCGGCGGCTATCCTCTGGGCTGGAGAGGCTCGGCCTCGTCGATCAGCATGATCGGGATGCCCTTCTCAACCCGGTAGCGCAGGCGGCAGGCTTGGCAGTCGAGCGCGGAGTGGTCGGGCAGCGGCAGCAGCGGCCCCTTGCAGCGCGGGCAGGCCAGGATCTCGAGCAGCCTGGGATCGAGCATCGTGGTCACCTCCGGGCGGCCGCGGCGGCGGCGGCGGCCGGAAAGCGCCCCGAGGCGCCAACCGGCATGACAGGACAGCATGGGGAACGGGCCGCGAGCGCTTCCTGCCCGTCGCCGGCCGCTTGCTGATCACACCGGCCCGGGTCCGAGCAAGAAGGATGCTTGAAGAGGTTGGCGTCCATCAGCATAAAGGCGACAAATCCGTTTGTCAACCGGGTTGCCGGTCCGCGGCCGGTTTGCTGCCGGCGCGGAGATCGGCGTCCCGCCCTCCGGACTCTTCCGCGCCGTCGGGCTCACTGCTCACCTTCGCCCTCGGCGTAGATCCCCATCGCCAGGAACTTCTGCAGGCGGGCGTCGACCAGCTGCGCCGCCCCGTGCTCGTCGAGCTCCGCCAGGTCGGTCAGGATCGCCTTCTTGATGGTCTGCGCGGCCGCCGCGTGGTCGCGATGCGCCCCGCCCAGCGGTTCGGGCAGGATGCGATCGATCACCCCCAGGCCGAGCGCGTCGGCCGCGGTGATCTTCATCGCACGCGCCGCCTCCGGGGCCTTGGCGCGGTCGCGCCAGAGGATCGCCGCGCATCCCTCGGGGCTGATGACGCTGTAGATGGCGTTCTCCAGCATGGAGACGCGATCGCCAACGCCGATCGCCAGCGCGCCGCCCGAGCCTCCCTCCCCGGTGACAAAGGCGAGGATCGGCACGGGCAACGCCGCCATCTCGCGCAGGTTGCGCGCGATCGCCTCGGCCTGGCCGCGCTCCTCGGCCCCCACCCCCGGAAAGGCGCCGGGCGTGTCGATGAAGGTCACCACCGGCCGCCCGAAACGCGCCGCCAGCCGCATCAACCGCAGCGCCTTGCGGTACCCCTCGGGGTTGGCCATGCCGAAGTTGCGATGGATGTTGGACTTCGTGTCCCTGCCCTTCTGGTGCCCGATCACCACGAGACGGCGGTCGCCCAGCCGGGCCACTCCGGCCACGATGGCCGGATCGTCGCGGAACAGCCGGTCGCCGTGCAGCTCCACGAAGCCGTCGAAAATCTTGCCGATGTAGTCCAGTGTGGTTGGACGCCGGGGATGGCGCGCCAGCTGCACGCGCTGCCAGGGATCCAGGTTCTCGAAGATCTCGCGGCCGAGCTTCTGGACGCGCTGGCGCAGCCGTTCGACCTCGTCCGAAACGTCCAGGCCGCGCAGCGAGGCCGAATCCTGGAGCGTGCGGATCCTTTCCTCGAGCTCGAGCAGCGGGCGCTCGAACTCCAGCCAGGGCCCTTTGCTGTTGCCATCCATCAAGGGCCGGCGCTCCTGGGCAGTGCCTGCTCGCGCGGTCCCGGCGTCGCCGGGGCGCCCGCAATGTACCCGCCGGGCCGGCGGGCTGTCAAGGCGCGGCCCGGCGCTGGAACTGGCCGTTATCCCGCCTCGCCGGCGCCGGCGGCAGGGCGCAGCGCAGCACGATCCCGGCCTGTCCGGGAAGGCCGCGCAGGCGGCGCAGGCCGCTCAAGCTCAAGCAGAGGCTGCGGCGGCGCGAGCGCAGCAGCCATTCCTTGCCGCCCCTTCTGACGGCGACCAGCAGCGGAACCCGGCGGCCGCCGCCGACCGCGCCCGGCACCGCCTGCAGGGTCGAGGGGACGCCGGGAGCCGGGGCGAAATCCCGCAGGCAGTCGTCGAGCGCCGCCACGGCCCTTTCCCCCGCCTCGCCGTCGAGCTCGAGCACGAGCAGGATCTCCTGCGTCCAGTGGGCAAGCACGGCGTCGATGGGGGTCAGCCGGTCCGCGATGATCTCGCGGCTGCCGTCGGCCCGCTGCTTGACGCGCCCGCCCGCGACCAGAATGCCATCCCCCCGCACCATCTCGCCGGCGGTCTCGTACAGCCCGGGGTAGACGATCAAGCTGATCAGGCCGGTTCGGTCCTCGAGGGTGGCGCGGGCGTAAAGACGCTTCTGGCGGTCCCGGCTCTCCTCGTACGAGGTGACGACCCCCGCGAGTTCGAGCCAGGACCCGTCGCCGAGCTGCTGCGCCGCCTTCACGGTGCCGACCGGCAGGGCGGCCAGCAGCTCGCGATACTCCTGGAAAGGATGGCCGGACAGGAAGAAGCCCAGCGCCTGGCGCTCCAGGCTCAGCGCCACCAGCGGGTCGTAGGGCGTCGCCGGGCGGAGCACCGGCCGCACCGCCGTCGCGGCGCCTGCGAACAGGTCGGCCTGCCCCTGCTGGCGCGCCCGCGCCTGCGCGTGGCCGTAGGCCAGGGCGCGCTCCAGGTTGTCGATCAACTGTGCCCGGTGCCCCTCCAGATCGTCCAGCGCGCCGGCGTGGATCAGGCTCTCGAGCACCTTGCGGTTGACCTTCTGCAGATCGACCGCGGCGCACAGCTCGAACAGGTCGGCGAAGGGCCTCCCCCGCTTCGCCCGCGCGGCGGCGATCTCCTCGATCGCCTTGACGCCGACGTTCTTGACCGCTCCCATGCCGAACAGGATGGTGTCGCCGCGCACCGCGAACTCGGGCCGCGGCTCGTCGACGCTGGGCGGCGCGATCCGCAGGCCCAGGCGCTTGACCTCGTCGATCAGCTCGGTGACGCGGTCGGACTTGCGCATCTCGGTCGACAGCGTGGCCGCCATGAATTCGGCCGGGTGGTGCGCCTTGAGCCAGGCGGTCTGCAGCGAGATGACCGCGTAGCTGGCGCTGTGCGACTTGTTGAAGCCGTACTCGGCGAAGAAGGCCATCTCCTCGAAGATCTCGACCGCCAGCCGCTCGCTGCAGCCGCGGGCCACCGCGCCGGCGATGAACGCCGAGCGCATCCGCGCCATCATCTCCTTGCTCTTCTTGCCCATCGCCTTGCGCAGCGTGTCGGCCTGCCCCATGCTGAAGCCGGCGAGCTGGCTGGCGATCTGCATCACCTGCTCCTGGTACAGGATGACGCCGTAGGTCTCCTTCAGGATCGGCTCCAGGTCTGGATGCAGGTAGCGGATGGGCTTGCGGCCGTGCTTGCAGTCGACGTAGACCTGGTCCATGCCGGCCCCCAGCGGCCCGGGCCGGAAGAGCGCGTTGACCGCGGTCACGTCCTCGAAGCTGCTGGGCTGCATCTTGCGCACGAGTTCCTGCATGCCGGCGCTCTCCAGCTGGAAGATGCCGACCGTCTTGCCCTCCTGCAGCAGGCGGAAGGCGTCCGGATCCTGCAAAGGGATCTGCTCGGCCGTCAGCTCGATCCCCTTGGTCTCCGCGATCAGCCGCAGCGCCTTGTCGATGACCGTCAGGGTGCGCAGGCCGAGGAAGTCCATCTTCAGCAGCCCCATCGCCTCGATCATCTTCATGTCGAACTGGCTGGTGATGTCGTCGCGGCTGGACTTGTAGAGGGGGATGTGGTCGATCAGGGCCGTCGGCGTGATCAGCACGCCCGCGGCGTGGATCCCGGCGTTGCGCGCCAGCCCCTCCAGCGCCAGCGCGTTGCGCAGCAGCATGTCGTGCCGCGGGCTCTCGCGCCGCACGTCGGCGAACCCCGGCACCTCCCGCAGCGCCCGCTCCAGGGTCATCCCCAGCTCCTCCGGCACCATCTTGCTCAGCCGGTCGGCCTCGGGGAAGGTGAAGCCGAGCACGCGCGCCACGTCCTTGAGCACGCCGCGCGCGGCCATCGTGCCGAAGGTGATGATCTGGGAGACGTTCTCCTTGCCGTACTTGTCGATGACGTACTGGATGATCCGCGGCCGCTTCTCGAAGCAGAAGTCGATGTCGATGTCCGGCATCGAGATGCGCTCGGGGTTGAGAAAACGCTCGAACAGCAGGCGGTTGGCGATCGGGTCGATGTCGGTGATGCGGAGGCAGTAGCAGACCAGGCTGCCGGCGGCGGAGCCGCGGCCGGGTCCGACCGGGATGCCCATCCGCCGCGCCGCCTGGATGAAGTCCCAGACGATCAGGAAGTAGCCGGCGTACCCGGTCTGGCGGATCACCCCCAGTTCGAAGGCCAGGCGCTCCTGGAGCTCGGCGCCGGGGGCCTCGCCGTACCGCCCGCGCATCCCCTCCCGCGCCAGGCTCTCCAGGTAGTCGTCGGCGGTCGGGAAACGAGGCGGCAGCGGGAACTCAGGCAGCAGCAGCTGGCCCAGCCGCAGCTCGAGCTGGCACATCTCGGCGATGCGCAGCGTGTTCTCGACCGCGCGCGGCCAGTCGCGAAACAGCGCCAGCATCTCCTCGGCGCTCTTGAAGTAGACCTGGTCGGTCTCGTAGCGCCAGCGGTCGCGGTCGTCGAACTGGCGGTTGGTCTGGATGCAGAGCAGCAGGTCGTGCGCCTCGTGGTGCTCGCGCTTGAGAAAATGGCAATCGTTGGTGCAGACGATCTCCAGGCCGAGCCGGCGCGCGATGCCGGGCGCCTGCTCGCGCACCCTCGCCTCCTGCGGCAGCCCGTGATCCTGGATCTCCAGGAAATAGTGGTCGCGGCCCAGGATCTCGGCGTGCCGGCCCGCCGCGCGCTCGGCGCCCGCCGCGTCGCCCTGCACCAGCAGGCGGCTCGGCTCGCCCGACAAACAGGCGCTCAGGCCGATCAGCCCCTCGGCGTGCGCCGCCAACAGCTCCAGGTCGATGCGCGGCTTGTAATAGAAGCCCTCCAGGAAGCCCAGCGACGCCAGCTTGATCAGGTTTCGCCACCCGGCCTCGTTGCGCGCCAGCAGCACGAGGTGGTGGAGGCGCTTGCTCTGCTCGTCGCCGCTCTGGTCGCGCCGGTCGCGGGCGACGTACGCCTCCATGCCGAGGATCGGCTTGACCTTGGCCTTGCGGCACTGCAGATAGAACTCGACCGCGCCGAACAGATTGCCGTGGTCGGTCAGGGCCAGCGCCGGCATGCCGCATTCGGCGGCGCGCGCCGCCATCGCCTGCGTCTTCATCGCCCCGTCGAGCAGGGAGTAGTCGCTGTGGTTGTGCAGATGGACGAAGGTCCGCTCGCTCATCAGGCTGCAATCCAGGCTGGAGATGTCGCCCGGCCCGCGCTCCGGGCCGCACGGCGGGCGATGGGCCGCGGCCGCTCCATGGTATCAAGCCGGCCGCGCAGCGTCCACCGCGCCGCACGCCGGCGTGCTCAGTCGCCGGCGACCAGATGCAGAGGCAGCGTCCTGTCCACGACCCGCCCGGCGCGGTCGGCGATCTGCAGCCGCAAGACGTGGCGTCCAGGTCCGGCGCTGTCCGGCAGATCGATCAGCAGCCGGCCGCGCACCAGATCGGGCTCGGGCACCAGCGGCCGGCCGTCCAGCCACGCCCGCGCCGAGCCGGGATCGACTCCGGCCCCCCCGTCCGCGGCCGCGACCGCCACCGTCTCCCATCGCGGCAGGGTCACGCCGGCCAGCGCGCGCGGCCGCCGCGGCCGCACGCGGCCCTCGGCGGGCCCCCCTCCAAGGCGGGGCGGCAGCTCGTCGCGCAGCACCGCGTAGCGCCCCGGCCCCGCCAACCGCACCCGCCACCCGCCGGCGCTGTCCGGCGGCGACAGGCCCTCCGCCAGGCAGGCGCGCCAGCGCCAGCGCCCGCCGCCGCTCTGCTGGTAGAGCCCCACGTCGGCGGCGCCCGGCCAGACCGCCGCCAGCTCCGCCGCGCCGGCGATGGGCCAGGGCAGCTCGACGCGGCCCGGCGCCGGCCAGTCGCCGGCCGCGGCCACCAGAGCCGGCCCCGCGGGGGCCAGGCCCTGGGCCGCCAGGGCGCGCTGCTGCGCCGCGCCCAGGGTGTCGGGCCGCAGGTAGATCGCCAGCGTCTCCCAGACGGCGGGCGACGTCTCCGGCGCCAGGAGCAGACGCCGCCAGGGGGCTGCGGGCGGTGCCTGCTCACCCGGCCGGCGCAAGGCGAGCGCGCTCACGCCGCCGTCAGGCGCTTGGCGCAGCTCCAGGAACGGCGTCAGCATGCCCTCCGGACCCGCGACCGCCGGATCGCGGCGCCAGCCCCCGGCGCCGGCGCTGTCGGCAGCCGCCTCGACCCAGGGCATCGCCACCGCCAGCTCCCAGGAGACGACGGTCCGGTTGCCTGCGGCGTCGGCGATCTGCAGCTCGACCTGCCGCAGGCCGGGGCTCAGGCCGCCCTGCGCCAGCGACCACGCCTGCCCCTGACGCCCGGCCAGCCGATTGCCGGGCCGCAGGTGCAGCCACATCTCCTGGGCACCGCCCAGTTCGAAAGCTTCGAGCAGCCGCTGCTGCTGCAACGCCAGCGGCAGAGTGTCGTTGCGCGCGCTGAAGACCTCGCTGCCGTCCAGGCGCACCTTGACCTCATGGGGAGCCAGGCGGTGGCCGTGACGGTCGCTGCGCTCGACGATCTCGGCCGAGAAGGCGATCGGTCCGGTCACCGCCAGCAGCGGCAGACGCCCGGACAGGCCGGCGGGCGAACTGACGCTGCGGGCCTGCAACCCTCCCGCCACGCGCGCGCCGGGCGCCGCGGGCTGGGCGCGCAGCTTCAGCAGCAGAGGCGGTATCGTGTCCGCCACCGCGAAACCGTGCCGCAGCGGATTGAGCGCCAGACCTCCGCTCTGGCGCACCTCGAAATGCAGATGTGGTCCCAAGGTGCCGCTCTGTCCCGAGAGCGCCAGCACTTCCCCCCGCGCGACCGGAAGCTGCCCGGGCCCCGGCGCCAGCTCGACCCGGTAGCATCCCGCCGCCTGCTGCGCCGCCTCCAGCAGCGGGCGCCAGCGGTCGGCGAACCGCTCCAGATGGGCGTAGAGGTACTGGCGGCCCGATCGCCCCTCCAGAACCAGCGTGCGGCCATAGCCGTCGGGAAGGGCCCGCAGCGCGCTGATCCAGCCGTCCTCGACCGCCAGCACCGGCAAGCCGCACGCGCCGTCGGTCTTCAGATCGATGCCGGCGTGGAAGCGGCCGGGGCGCGGCTCCATGAAGTTCGCGGTCAGGTAGCGCGTGGCGTGCCGCAACGGCCAGCCGGGAGCCGCGGCGCTGTCCGCCGCCGCCTCGCCGCCGCCCGCCGGCGCCGGCCCGGTCCAGAGCGCCGCCACCGACAGCGCCGCCAGCGCCGGCAGCGCTCGCCATTGCGGCCCGGGCCGCGGCCGGCCGCCGCCGCGCACGCTCTGGCGCCCGCGCTCCCGCATCCCTATCTCCCTTCTGGCCGGCGGCGCCCGCCCGCCGCCGGGCCCGCACGGTAGCAGGCCGCGCCGGCCTCGTCCAGGCGGACCGGCGGGCGCGCGCCCGGCGGCGATCATGTTCGCGCTGTCGCCGGTGCGCCGCTTGTGCTATCTTGAAAAGTTGTTCGCGGCGCGCCGCCCGCCCGGCCCGCCTTGTCGTGTGCACCTTTCGCCGCCGTCGCGCGCCGCGCTTGCGCCGCGCGCGGGGAGATCGCCGATGTTCAAGCTGCTGCGCTCAAGAGCCAAGATCTTCTACTGGGTGATCGCCGCCTCCTTCATCCTGTTCATCTTTCTCGCCTGGGGCATGGACTTCACGAGCGGCCGAGGCGGACCCCGGGGCGAACCCGACGTCGTCGGCTCGGTCAATGGCGCCCCCATCTCCATCCTTGAATGGAACGAGGCGTACCAGAACTACCTGGCCAGGATGCGGCAGCAGAACCCTGAACAGACCCTGACGCCCAACCAGCACGCGCAGGCGCGCGAGCAGGTCTGGCAGTACTTCCTGCGCGACCGCATCGAGGCCGCTGAGATCGCGCGCCTGGGCCTGACCGCCACCCACGACGAGATCCTGGACATCCTCAAGAACAACCCGCCTCCGGAACTGCTGGCGCAGTACCGCGACGAGTCCGGCCAGCCCAACCTCAGCGCCTATCTCGCCGACCTGGCCAATCCCAACCGCGACTGGCGCGGCGTGGAGATCTATCTGCAAAACCAGCTGCCGCGGCAGAAGCTGCAACAGATGATCGCCTCGCGCGCTGTCATCACCGATGCCGAGCTGCGCGAGGCGTGGGTCCGCCAGCTGGGACGGGCGGTGGCGGAGTACGTCGGCGCCCTGGCGGCCGACATCAAGCTCGAGGGCGAGCCCACCGAGGAGGAGATCGCGGCCTTCCACCGCGAGCACCTGAGCCGCTACGAGCGTCCGGCGCGCGCGCGTCTGACCGTCGTCGCCTGGCGCAAGACCCCCAGCGAGAACGACCGCGCCGAGGTGCGCGCGCTCGCCCAGGACATCAAGCAGGAGATCGAGGCGGGCGAGATCAGCTTCCAGGAAGCGGCCGCGATCTACTCGCAGGATCCGACCCGCGAGCGCGGCGGCGACCTGGGAGTGTTCGACCGCCAGCGCATGGTGCCGCCGTTCACCGCGGCCGCTTTCGCGCTGCCGGTCGGGCGCATCAGCGAGCCGGTGGAGACGGATTTCGGCGTCCATCTGATCGAGGTGCTCGAACAGTTCCAGGAAGGCGGCGAGGTCGCCCGCGTGCACGCCCGGCACATCCTCCTGCAGATCGAGCCGGGCGAAGGAACCCTGGGCGACATCTACGACCGCGCCGAACAATTCCTGGCCGCCGCCGCCAAGCGCGGCTTCGCCGCCGCTGCGGCCGCGTCCGCCGACAGTGTGGAGATCCTGACGCCCGAGCCGGTGGGCGAGGGGCGCGACGTTCCCGGCCTGCCCAACACGCAGCAGGGCGTGCAGTTCGCCCTCACCGCCAAACCCGGCGCCCAGAGCCGCATCTTCGAGACCGACGACGTCTACTACGCCGTGCAGGCCGACGGCCTGATTCCCGCCGGGCCCGCGCCCGTCGAGGAGGTGCGCGCCCAGATCGTGGCCGAGCTGAACCAGCGGCGGCAGCGCGAGCTGGCGGCGCAGAAGCTGGCGCCGGCGGCCGCAGCCATCCGGGGCGGAGAATCGTTCGCTTCCGCGGCCGCGCGGTTCGGCCTAGTCCACGCCGTGACCGACACGTTCCGCGCCGCCGACAACATTCCGCGCGTCGGCTACGGCACCGCCTTCAACGCGGCGGCGATCGAGGCGCCGCTCGGCCAGTTGATCCCGCTGGTGGAGACGCCGCGCGGCGCCTTCGCGCTGCGCACGCTCTGGAAGCAACCGCTGAGCGACGCGGAATTCGCGCTGCAGAAGGAAATGGTTCGCGCCCAGCTGCTCGGCCGCCGGCAGTACGAATCGCTGGAGGCTTGGTACGCGCAGCAGATCGCGCGCGCGAAGATCGTCGACAACCGCCAGGCGCTCCTGGGGGGCGGCGCCTGAGCCGCGCGCCGGGGGCGCGCCTTCAACCGTCCTCTTCGCCGAAGGGATTGCGCGGCCGCCGCTGGCGGAAGCCGCGCAATTCCTCGTCCATGCGACGAAGGCGCTCCTCCTGCCGGCGTTTGTGGTCGCCCTCGTCGAACAGCCGCGCCATCTTGTCCGCCTGCTCCTGCTGCCGGCGCGCGAAGTCGGCGATCTCCTCGTCCATGGCGAGCCGCTGCTCGTCCGCCGGCAGCTCTTCCAGGCGCAGGTGGTCGCGCACCTCCAGGTGGACATCAAACGCGCTCTCCACCACCGCCAGCACGCCCGCGTCCGCCAGCAGCGCCATCCTCAGGCGCAGCGCTTCGGGCGCCAGCTGCAGCAGCGCCGCGACCTCCTCCGGCCGGGGCGGACGTCCCTCGCGGTGCGACAGCACCCGCACCGCCGCCACGATCAGATGCCCCTCCTGGCGCGAGATCGCGCTCATGCCCACCTCCCCGACGAACATCCCGGCGGCAGCGCCCGCGCCGCCGCCGGCATCATTGTAGAGCGTCACGGCCAGAACGTCACGGCCTCACCGGCTCGCGCCCGCGCCGCCCGACTCCTTGCGCGCCAGTCGCGCCAGCCGGCCGGCCTCGCCCAGAGCGCGGGCATGGCGCCAGGCCCTCTCCGGGCTGCGCAGCCGGTGCTCGTACAGGACGGCCGCCTCGCGGTGCAGCCAGGGCAGGTCTCCCCACAGCGCCAGGCCTTCATCGAGCAGCGCGGCGACGCGCGGCCAGGCGCGCGCCCGTTTGAGGATGCGGACCGCGTCGGCGTACAGGCGCTGCGGCGGAGGGCCCGGCTCCAGCCGGACTCCGGGCGCCGCGCGGGCGGCCAGCGCGTGCTCGATCCAGGCCGCGGCCTGGGGCTTGCGCCGCAGGCGCTCGCAGAGGCGCGCGGCGCTCCATGCATCCTGCCAGACCCAGTCGCCGGCGCCGGGATGCTCGGCGCCCAGGGCCGCCGCCGCCGCGCGCGCGGTGCGGCCGAGGATCGCAGCCATCCCCTCCAGGTCGGCGGCGTTGTGCCGCAGGACCGCCGGCATCCGCCCGGGCCGCGCTTCCCGCAGATAGCGCGCATAGACCTGGGGAATCAGCGCGCCGTCGATCTCGTCCGCTCCGCGCGACAGCCCGCAGACCTGCGCCTCGACCGTCTGCTGCCGGCAGTCGGGCAATCGCCGCCCCCAGAGGCGCCGTGTCGCCGGCAGGAGGTCCCAGCCGGCCAGCGCGCCGCAGGGGTCGGGCAGCCGGTTGAGCAGGGCCCGCCCCCGCAGCAAGGGCAGGTCGAAGACGGCGCCGTTGTACGTGACGACGACCCTGAATCGCGCGGCCAGTTCGCCCAGCTGATCCAGCAGCGGAGGTTCCCGGCCCGGCTCCGGCAGCAGCCATTGGCGCGCGATCAACCGCTCTCCTTCCCACCAGGCGCAGCCGATCAGGAACGCCAGGGTGCCGGTCCCCCCGGCCAGACCGGTGGTCTCGGCGTCGAGCAACAGGACGTCGGCAGCCTCCGGCGCCCCGCCGGCCGCCGCCGGGAACAGCCACGCCAGCGCCTCGAGCTGGGCGGCCGCGGGCGGCGGCGTTCCCAGCAGCAGATCGCGGCGCCAGGCAACGCCGCCGGCCCCCTCGACCGGGCGCAGGCCGAGGCCATGCAGCGTCGCCTCCCGCGCGTGCGCCGCGGTTCGCGGGTCCTCCGTGCCGCAGGGAGCGGCCTCGCCCGGCGCTGGCCGGGCGCGCCGGGAGAGCGAGTCGTACTGCGCCAGGCGTCGTTTCAGATCCATCGGCCGTTCACCCGGAAACAGCGCCGCCCGCCAGCGCGCCCAGCAGCCGCAGCGCGCCCGCCTTCGCGCTGCCGCCAGCGTCGCCGGGTGCGCCCACGCAGGAGGGGCAGCCGTTCGGGCACGGGCAGGCGCGCAGGTGGCTCAGGGCGGCCGCGCCGATCTCGTCCAGCTGCGCGAAGATGCGGCGGGCGAAACCGACGCCGCCGGGCACGGCGTCGTACAGATAGAGCGTCGGCCGGTCGGTGAAGGGCGAGCGGATCATGGGCGCCGCGCGCAGATCCGCCGGATCGGCCATCACGAAGGCCGCGGCGACGTGCGCCAGCAGCCGCGCCAACCCCTGCAGCGCATCCCCCAGGTCCAGCCCCTCGCCGGCCAGCTCCGCGCGCAGCGTCTCCGGCAATTCCCACCAGAAGCCGGTGGTGTGCATCTCCATCTCGGGCAGATGCACGCGTCCGGCGCCGATGTTCTCGTGCGTCTCCAGCTTGATCTTCTTGTAGACCGTCACCTTGGACACCAGGCCCAGCTCGCCCAGGCCCCGCGAGCCCAGGGACGCGGGCGCGCGCTGTTCGACCGCCAGCGTCTTGAGTTCGGTCTTGCGCTGCGCATCGGTGTAATGGTCCACGCGCACGGGCTGGACGTAGGCCTCGCGCCGCTGCCAATCGAGACTGTCGACGTGGTACTGCTGCCCGCCGTGGATGTAGACGGCGTCGTCGTGCAGCATCTCCTGCGCGCTGAAGAGGTCCATCTCGCCGATGACCCGGCCGTCCGGCACGCTGCGATCGATGATGACCACGTTGTCCGGCGCGGCGCTGCGCAGGCTGACCTCCTCCGCCGGATAGGTGTCGGCCATCCAGTGGTAACGTCCAGCGGCGCGGTGCAGCACCCCGGCATCGGCCAGATACTCCAGGATCTCATGCGCCGGACGCGTCCCGTAGGGTTCGGCCTCCTGGAACGGCAGCTCGAAGGCGGCGCACTTCAGGTGGCTCATCAGCACCACCAGGTTGTCCGGGTCCAACGTGGCGAATTCGGCGGCGCGCGCGAAGAACCAGTCGGGATTCTGGATGATGTACTGGTCGAGGGGGCTGCTGGTGGCGACCAGGACCGCGCACGACAGCCCCTGCCGCCGGCCGGCGCGGCCCGCCTGCTGCCAGGTGGCCGCCACCGTCCCCGCGTAGCCGCACATGATGCAGACGTCGAGGCGGCCGATGTCGATGCCCAGCTCCAGCGCGTTGGTGCTGACCACGGCGCGCACCGTGCCGTCTCGCAGCCCGCGTTCGATCTCCCGGCGCTCGTTGGGCAGGTAGCCGCCGCGGTATCCGCGCACCCGGCTCCCGCCCGCGCCGGGGTCGCGCCCCGATCTCGCCAGATAGGTCAGCAACAGCTCGACCCGCGTGCGCGAGCGCGCGAACACGATCTGCTGCGCGTCGGCCTGCAGGAAACGCTCGGCGATGGCGCGCGTCTCCTTGACCGCCGAGCGGCGGATCCCCAGGTCTCGGTCGACCACGGGCGGGTTGTAGAAGATGAAGTGCTTCTCGCCGCGCGGGGCGCCGTTGCGCTGGACCACCGCCACCTGTTCTCCCGCCAGGGCCGCGGCCAGCTCGCCGGGATTGGCGATCGTGGCCGAGCAGAAGATCTGCAAGGGCCGCGCGCCGTAGAAGGCCGCGACGCGCCGCAGCCGCCGCAGCACGTTGGCGACCTGGCTGCCGAACACTCCTCGGTACTGGTGGATCTCGTCCACCACCACATAGCGCAGATTCTCGAACAGCTTCACCCACAGCGTGTGGTGCGGGAGGATGCCCTGGTGCAGCATATCTGGGTTGGTGATGACGATGTGGCCGCTGCTGCGGATCGCCCGCCGCGCCGTCTCGGGGGTGTCGCCGTCGAAGGTGTGCGTGCGGATGCCGGCGTTCAGGGCGCCGGTCAGGTCGTGCAGCTCGTGCATCTGGTCCTGGCTCAGCGCCTTGGTCGGGAACAGGTAGAGAGCCCGCGCCTGCGGATCGCGCAGCATGGCGTCGAGCACCGGCAGATTGTAGCAGAGGGTCTTGCCGGAAGCGGTCGGGGTGACCGCCACGAACGACCGCCCCGCCGCGGCCAGCTCATAGGCTTCGGCCTGGTGGCAGTACAGCCGTTCGATCCCACGCGCGCCCAGCGCGGCCCGCAACCTGGGGTCGAGCCCGGAGGGAAACTCGGCGGTGACGGCGGCGGCCGGCGCCAGCTTGCGCCAGGCGGTCACCTGCCGCAGGAAGCCCTGGTCACGCTCCAGTCTGTCCAGCAATTGCGCCAGGTTCATGGCTGCTCCGCGGGCAGCCGCGGCCGCCGCGGCCGCCGGCGGCGGCCGCCCCCGGCGCGGCGATCACTTGGGAGGGGACTCGTCGTTGGCGCTCTCGATTTCCTTCTTGAGATCGCTCTGCGCCTCGCGCGTGGCGGACTTGAAGCGGCGGATCGACTTGCCGATCGCTTCCGCGACCTCCGGCAGCCGCTTGGGGCCGAAGAGGATCACCACCAGCACCAGGATGACCAGCAGTTCCTGCCAGCCTATGTTGCCTATGAAGGCGGGAAACAGCACCATGGCGCACGCTCCGGGCCGAAGAACTCAGCGGTACCAGCGCAGGATCTGCGCGGCGACGAAAATGCCGATCAGGCTCATGAGATTGACATGGATCTTGAACCCGAAGGTAAGATCCAGAATGATCAAGTCGATCGTCACGGTCTCGGGCCCGAAGGAAACGTAGCGCACAAACAGTTGCTCGGCCACACTGCCCTCCCTGAGCAGCAGTCCGATCAGCTCGCTGCAGACGGCGCCGATCAGCACCCCCAGCATGAGCGTCAACGCCACTGTTCCCAATGATTTGCGCATACAGTCCTTCACCGCCGGAGCGCCGTCCGCGCGCCTCCTGCCCGGTCCATCCCCGGCAGGCAATATAGAGCCGCGCGCGGATCGCACCAACCACATTCTGCCGGCGCGCGCAGCCGCTACGGCCGCGGCGCCTCTCAGCGTCGCAGCTCCTCGGCCAGCAGGGGCCTGAGCTTCGCGAAAGTCTCCGGCAACGTCTCCGGCATGATCCGCGTGCCGCCGATGGTGGTCATGAAACTGGTGTCGCCGTGCCAGCGAGGCAGCATGTGCACGTGAAAGTGCTCCGGCACGCCGGCCCCCGCGCTGGCGCCGGCGTTGTACCCGCAATTGACGCCGTGCGGCTGGTAGGCCCGTCGCAGGGCGCGTTCCATCGCGGGCAGCAGGCGAGCCATCTCGTCCAGCTCCACGGCCGTCAGGTCGCACAGGGTAGGCTGGTGGCGGTTGAGCACCAGCAGCAGATGGCCGTTGTTGTAGGGATAGCGGTTGAGCATGATGTACCACGCCGACGCCCGCTGCAGGACGAAGTGCTCTGGATCATCGCCGCCGCTGCGGTTGCAGAAGATGCACCCCTCCTCGCGCAGCTGTCCGCTCACGTACGCGAACCTCCAAGGGGTGTAGAGCCGCTCCATCCGCCGCCGTCTCCGCGCTGCCCAGTCGCTCAGGCTCGCCTCGCCCGCAGCAGCCGTTCGGCCTCCGCCAGTTCCTCGACCGTGTTGATGCCCACCACCTCGCTGGGGTCGTCCACGGGCACCGCTTCCACCCTCTGCCCGGCCGCGGTCAGCCAGGCGATGGTGTCGGTCAGGTAGTACTCGTGCTGGTCGTTGTCCGCCGTCAAGCCGCCCAGCGCTGCGCGCAGGGCCTTGGTTTGGAAGCAGAAGACGCCGGTGTTGAATTCCCGCAGCGCGCGCTCGGCCGGCGTTGCGTCCCGCGCCTCGACGACGCGTTGCAGCGCGCCGTCCGGCCCGCGCACGATGCGGCCATAGGCGCCCGCGTCGTCCACCGTGCAGGTCAGGACGGCAGCCGCCGCGCCTGTCTTGACGGTCCGTTCCACCAGCCGCCTCACGGTCGCCGCCCGCAGCAACGGCACATCCCCGTTCAGGATCACGGTGTGCGCATCGTCCGCCAACAACGGCGCCGCGACCTGCACGGCGTGCCCCGTGCCCAGTTGGGGCTCCTGGCGCGCGAAGCTCAGGCCGGCCCCGTCGCCGCAGACTTCCCGCACGCGCTGCGCCTGATGGCCGACCACCACGACCGCGCGCCGGATGCCGGCGCCGCGCACGATGTCCAGCACGTGCGCGATCAGCGGCCGCCCGGCCAACGGGTGCAGCACCTTGGCCAGGTCCGACTTCATGCGCGTGCCCTTGCCCGCCGCCAGCACCACCGCCTGAACGGCGCCGGTCGTCTCCCGTTCGTTCACGTCCCCTGCTCCTCCAGCAAAGCGCAGGCCTCGACGCCCGCCGGCCCGACCGCCAGGGCCAGGTTGTCGATCAGCCGCGCCGGCCCCACGCGCGCGGCCACCGCCAGCAGCAGCCGCCCCTCGGCCCGCGCCGCCGGCTGCAATTCGGGCAAGGCACGCACCTCCGCGTACTCCAGGCTGTCCACGCCGTCGAGTCCGGCCCGCAGAGTCTGCGCGATCGCGGCGGCGTCGCGCTCCCCCTCCGCCAGCGCCCGCCGCGCCGCGGCGAGCGCCCGCGGGATGCACGCGGCGCGCCGCCGCTGCTCCGCCGACAGGTAACGGTTGCGCGATGAGAGAGCCAGGCCGTCGGGCTCGCGCTCTGTCGGCGCGTCGATCAGACGCACTGGCACGTTCAGATCACGCACCATCTCGTCGATGACCAGGCACTGCTGCGCGTCCTTGCGGCCGAAAACCGCCACCGACGGCCGCACGAGGTTCAGCAGCTTCAGCACCACGGTCAAGACGCCGGCGAAATGGCCGGGCCGCAGCCGGCCGCAGAGCGGCTGGGCCCGACGGCCCGGCTGCACCGTCACCCCCGCGCCCTGCGGGTACATCTGCTCCGCCGGCGGCGCGAAGACCGCCGCCACATTCAACGGCGCCAGCAACGCCAGATCGGCGTCCAGATCGCGCGGATAGGCGGCGAGATCCTCGCCCGCCCCGAACTGCGTGGGGTTGACGAAAATCGAGACGACCACCGGGCCGAGCGACCGCGCACAGCGCACCAGGGCCAGATGCCCGGCGTGCAGCGCGCCCATCGTCGGCACAAGCGCCAGCTGCGCCCGCACGCGCAGGGGGTCGAGCCGGCCGATGTCGCGGAGTGAGGTCAGGAGCTCCACGCGCGCTCAGCCTCCCGCCCGCGCCCGGCGCCGCGGCCCGGGGATGCCCGCCGGCGGCACCGCCTCGGATCCCTCGCTGAACGAATGCTCCGGCCCCGGGAACGCGCCCGAGCGCACCTCGCCGGCGTAGCTGCGCACGGCCGCGACCGCCGCCTCGCCAAGCTCGGCGTAACGCTTGACGAAGCGCGGCGCCATGCCTCCGGCCAGCCCCAGCAGATCGTGGTAGACCAGCACCTGGCCGTCGCAGTCCGGTCCCGCGCCGATGCCGATCGTGGGGATGCCCACGGCAGACGTGACGCGTCGCGCCACGGCGGCGGGCACGCACTCCAGCACCAGCGCGAAACAGCCGGCCGCCTCCAGGAACTGGGCTTCCTCGACCAGCAGATCGGCCGCGCCGCGACCGCGGCCCTGCACTTTGTAACCGCCGAACTGGTGGATCGACTGCGGCGTCAGCCCCAGATGCCCCATCACCGGGATCTCCGCGGCCAGGATCGCCTCGATCGCCGCGCCCCGTTTGCGTCCCCCCTCCAGCTTCACGGCCGTCGCCCCCGCGCGCTTGACCAGGCGCAGGGCATTGCGCGCCGCCATGGCGGGCTCCAGGTGGAAGCTGCCGTAGGGCAGATCCGCGATGATGGGCAGCCCGGTGCGCGCCCGCGCCACCGCCGCCGTGTGGTGCAGCATGTCCGCCATGGTCACCGGCAGGGTGGTGTCGTGTCCCAGCACGACCATCCCCAGCGAGTCGCCCACCAGCAGCGCGTCGACGCCGGCGTCGCGCGCCACGATCGCCGAGGAGATGTCGTACGCCGTCAGCAGCACGAGCCGCTCGCCGCGGCGTTTCTTGGCGCCGAAAGGGCTCAAGCTGGGAGTCTTCATGGTGCGTGGTCCTCTTCTGCGCGCGCGGCGCGCACGCCTCGCCGCCCCGTCAGCCAGGCGCGAAGAACCTGGTGCCCTGGAACGGCTCGGCCAACTGCTCGAACAACCGTTCGAAATCGCGCGGCGCGTTGACGAAATCCAGCTCGTTGGTGTTGACCACGAGCAGAGGCGTCTCCCGGTAATGGTGGAAAAAATAGTTGTAGGCGGTGTTGAGCGCCTCGATGTAATCCGGCCTGATCTCCTGTTCGAAAGCGCGGCCGCGCCAGCGGATCCTCTCCAGCAGCACGTCCGTGCGCGCCTGCAGATAGATGACCAGGTCGGGTTTCAGGATGCGCTGCTCCAGGATCGCCGCCAGCTGATCGTAGAGAACCAGCTCGTCGTCGCTCAGGTTGATGTTGGCGAAGATCCGGTCCTTGGCGAACAGGTAATCCGAGATCACCGTGTCGCGGAAGAGTTCGCCCTGGAACAGCTTCTGCTGCTGACGATAGCGGCTGAGGAGGAAGAAGATCTGGGTCTGGAAAGCGTAGGCAGCGCGGTCGCCGTAGAAGCGGGCCAGGAAGGGATTCTCCTCGACCACCTCGAGGTTCAGCCTCGCGGTCGTTCGCGCCGAAAGCAGCTTGGCCAGGCTGGTCTTGCCGACCCCGATCACGCCTTCAACGACAATGTACCGCCAGGGCAGCACGCCATTCGTCCTCCCGCCCCGCCCGGGGGCGGAGCCAACGGCCGTCCGCGGCGCAGCGCCGCACCCACGGTCCGTCGCAGGCGGCGATCTTCGCACAAGCCGCCGCCACTGTCTCCTGCGATTCGGGCAGCCGCAGATCGGGTGCGATGTCGCGCAGCGGTGCCAGCATGAAGGCGCGTTCCCGCAGGCGCGGATGCGGCAGCGTCAGGCACGGATCGGCGCTCGTCAGGTCGCCGAAGAGCAGGATGTCCAGGTCCAGCGTGCGGGGTTGCAGGTGGCCGCCGGAGGGCCGGCCCTGCCGCGCTTCGATGGCCTGCAGGACCGCCAGCAGGACCCTGGGCGCCAGGGCGGTGCTGATGGCGGCGCAGGCGTTCAGGTACGGATCCTGCTGACCTGGGCCGACATATTCTGTTTCATACAATTCGCTTACAGACACGATCTCAAGCTCAGGATGCAGCGCCAACGCCAGCAGCGCGCGCTGCAGATGCCCCAGGCGATCGCCCACGTTGCTGCCCAGGCCCAGATGGACGATGGCGGCGGCGGGCGCCGCGGCGGCGGCCGACCAAGCCTTCAATCCCGGTCCTCCTCGCCAGCGTCCTCGAGCCAGGAGCGGTCGCGCTCCAGCGTCACCGATACCTTGCCCAGGAAGTTGGGGATCGGCGGGTTGGGTTTGAGCACGGTCACCGCGACGCGCGCCACGGGGAACTCCGCCAGCAGCGCCCGGCACAGTCGCCGCGCTAGCGCCTCGAGCAGCTGGAACGACGTGCCGGCCACGACCTCTCGGATGCGGCGGTGCACCGCGGTGTAGTCCAGCGCCAGGCGCAACGAATCCTGGCGTCCGGCCGGATCGAGATCGGCCCAGAGATCGACGTCGACCACGAAGCGCTGCCCCAGCTCGCGTTCCGCCGGATGCACTCCGTGGTGGGCGTAGACATCGACGCCCGTCAGGGTGATGCGATCCATCACAACCTCCGCAGCCGCGCCGCCGCTTCAGCCACGCGGTCGTCGGGCGCGGTCAACGAGGCGCGGAACCAACCTTCGCCTCCCGGCCCGAAGCCGATCCCGGGGGCCAGCACCACCCCCTGCCGGTCCAACACCCGCCGGCAGAAGGTCAGCGATCCCTCCCCGCCAGGCACCCGCGCCCAGATGTAGAACGTGAAGGCGGTCTCGAACACCTCGATCCCCGCCTCCCGCAGCGCTGCGGCCAGCATGGCGCGGCGCGGCGGATAGACCTCGCGCACCTCCGCCAGCAGCTGATCGCAGCGCGCCCCGAGGGCGAAGGCCGCCGCCTCCTGCACGGCCGAGAACACACCACTGTCCAGATTCTCCTTGACCCGACCCAGATCGCGAATCAGGTCCGCGTTGCCCACGGCGAAGCCGACGCGCCAGCCCGTCATGTTGAACATCTTCGACAGGCTGTGGAATTCGATCACCCGCTGCCGCGCGGGGTCGGCCACCTCGAGCAGACTGGGCGCCCGCGCCGCTCCCAGGGCCGTCTCGAGATAGGCCGCGTCATGCGCCACGGCAACGCCTTGCCGCGCGCCGAATTCCGCCGCCGTCGCCAGCAGGGCTCGGTCGGCGCCGGCCCCGGTCGGGTTGTTGGGATAATTCAGGAAGAGCAGTCGGGTGCGCGGCGTCACCAGCCTGTCGAGGTCGGCCCACTCGGGCCGGAAGCCGCGTTCCGCCCGCAGCGGGTATACGACCGGCACTCCCCCCGCCAGCAGCGTCGCCTGCGCGTATACCGGGTAGCCGATGGCGGGCACCAGAACCTCATCGCCCTCCTCCAGCAAGGCCAGAGGCAGGTGCCCCAGCCCTTCCTTGCTGCCTATCAAGGCCAGAATCTGGCGGTCGGGGTCGGGCTGGCCCGCGCCGCGCCGCGACAGCCAGTCCGCCGCGGCGGCGCGAAAGCCATCGGCCCCCTGATTGGCAGGGTAACGATGATGCTCGGGGCGGCACACGGCCGCGGCCATGGCGGCCACGATGGGCTGAGGCGTGGGCCGGTCCGGATCGCCGATGCCAAGGTCGATGACGTCCTGGCCGCGCGCCAACGCCGCCCGGCGCGCAGCGTCCAGCTCCACGAACAGATAGGGCGGAAGTTTCGCCAGGCGGCTCATGGGCAGCGCTCCCGCCGCCCGCCGCCGGCGGCCGCGGCAGTGGCGGCGGGGGGCCTGCTCAGGGAAAGGCCCCGCGCGCTCGCGCCCGCGGGGCCGATTCGTGGGCGACCGCGCATCAGCCACCCTGCTGCTGGCGCTTGGCCGCCTCGATCTTGAGGAACTGGTCCATGCGCTCCATCTGGGCGCGCGCGGCGGGGCTGTAGTTCAGGTCGCCGCTGCTGGCCGAGAGCCGGAATTTCTCCCGGGCCGAGGCGTAATCGCTGCCGCACTCGAGCGCCTTGCCGAAGCCGTAGTAGATGCCGCCCATGGCCTGCAGGCCCTTGGGGGTGAAGCGGGCAACCGCCTGCTGAGCGTGGCTGAGAGCTTCGGCGCAGCGCCCCGACTCCGCCAGGGTGATGATCAGGAAGGCGGCCGCCTTCTCGTTGTCCGGGTCGAGCTGCAGGTAGCGCTCGAATTCCGCGGCCGCCTGTGAATGGCTGCCCTTGGCGTCCAGACACCGCGCTAGGTTGTAGCGCGCCGACTTGCGGTCGGGATCATCGGCCAGGATCTTTTGCAGGGCATCGATCGCCTCGTCCCAGCGCTTCTCCGCCATCAGCTTCGCCACGACGTCGGCGCCCTGCGCGCCGCCCGATTGGACCGCGTACTGCTGGTACTTCCTCCGGAAGATGTCGGCTTCCGCCGTGTTGCCGATCTTGGTTTCCTTGTCCGCGGCCTTCTTGGCGGCGTCGCTGAGGCGCGGATAGATCTTGTCGTTCTGCTCGGCGCCGCAGACTTCGAGCGCCTTCTCGTACATCTCGACCGCGCGGCGAAAGTCCTGCACGGCGCCGTGCATCAGGGCCAGATTCATGATCACGCCGCAATCCTGCGGCGACAGCGCGTAGGCCTTGCCGAACTGCACCCGCGCCGCCGGATAATCCTTCAGCTGCGCCAACGTCACGCCATAATCGGCGTACAACGCCGCCTCTGCGGCACTGCCCCTGACCTGAATCAGCTTCTCGTAGGTCGACCGCGATTCCTCCAGCCTTCCCGCCCCGCGGTAGGCCTTGGCCAGAGCCTCCAGGGAGTGCTGGTGGTCCGGACAGATCTTCAGCGCCGATTCCAGCGACGGGATGGCCGCGCTCCAGTTGCCGGCGGCGATCAGGTCCAGGACCGCGTTGTAGGCGTTATCGGCCTCGGCGGTGTGCGTTGGCGAGCACTCCGCCCGCGCACAGCGCGCGGGCGCCACCAGCAGCAGGCCGGCCGCGGCAAACAGGAGCAGCGCGGCGGCCGCCCGCGGATGGGAGGATGGATGCCGGGTCACGCGCAAACCTCCAGAAAGTCGGGGAGTATGACCAGCGACATTGCGTCCGGTCTGCGGGGCGAATGTCCTCGATCGATCAAATAAACCCATCTTGCCGCACCTTGTCAACGCCGCTGGCCCGTCCGATCGCTTCGCCGCCCGGGATCCACTCCCAGACGCTGCAGAGCCTGCAACACCCCGGCGGCCACGGCCTGCGCCTTGTCGGAGATCCGGGCGGGATCGATCGCCGCGCCGCGGGGATCGATATCTCCAACCTTGTCTCCGGGCGAAAGTTCCACGGCGGGATGGATCAGACCCCGCAGCAGGCCGCCGATGGGCGCCAGCAGGGGGGTGCCCGCGACCCGACCCAGCTCCTCGCCGGCCTGCACGAGATCGCCGATCCGCCGCGCCGCCTCCAGGCGGCCGCTCGCCGGCGACCGCAGCACCCTCCTGGCGGTCTCGCCGCCCACCGAGCCGGGAATGCCCGTGTTGGCCGCGGCCCCACCCTCCGCGATCACCCGGCCCGGGCCGGCCGGCCGGTGCGTCTCCACCACCAGGTCCGCGTCCCGCCCCGCCAGGAAACCAGGGCCGAGCCCGATCAGGGGCCGCGGGCCCCCGGCAAGCGGTCCGGGCGCCGACTTGAGCAGTCGCGCATCCACGACGGCGTCCGGGGCCAAACGGGGTATGAGGCTCCCCTCGGGATCGACGACCACCGGCAAGGGGCCATGGCGAAAGTCGGCGGTCTGCAGCGGCCGGAGTATCGCGTGCACTCCCTCGACCGTGGCGCGGCCGGCGTGAACCGCCTCCGCGAAGCAGACCAGGCGACGGACGCAGCGGGGCTGCGCTACCTCAGTCAGCAGCAGCAGGTAGCAGTGCCGATGCAGATGCACGGCCACACCGCTGGCCAGTTCGCCGGCGCCGCGGATCAGGACGCGCCGGTGGGGCGCCGCGCTCATGGTTTCTGCTCCGGCCCGCTCTGCCGGGTCGCATCCGGCCGCCGCCGCTGCAGCCAGACGCCCGCCGGCCGCCCGGCCGCGTCAGGCGTCCAGCCGGCGCCGCGGACCACCACGGCCATCTCGGCCAGAATGCTCAGAGCCAGCTCGGCCGGCGTCTCGGCGCCGATCGCCAGCCCCGCCGGTATGGCCAGCCGCTCCTCGATCAGCCCCGCATCCTCGCGCCCGGCAAGCCGGCGGCGGAGTTGGCGCGCCTTGGCGCGGCTGCCGACGCAACCCAGATAGGCGACGACGCAGCCGGCCCGCAGCTCCGCCTCGAGCACCGCCTCGAGGTAATCCCCGTCGAGTTCGTGGTGGCGGCTGGCGATGAGCACCAGAGCGCGAGGAGTGGGCGACCAGTTGGCCGCCAGCTCAGCCGGGCCGGCGGCCAGGGTGCGCAGCGGCGCCAGTTCTGCCAGCTGCTCGGGGCGGTCATCGACGACGGTCGGCAGCAGCGGCAATTCCCGCGCCATCAGAGCGAGGGCGCGCCCGACGTGGCCCGCGCCGATGACCAGCAACGGCGCCTGCTGGCACACCGGTTCCAGGAAGAGCTCGATCTCGCCGCCGCAGGCGGAAAGATCCCCGGTCAGATCGTACTGCAGCCGCCGGCAGCGGCCGTCCCCCATGACCTCCCGCGCCGCGGCGATCACCGCCGCCTCCAGCGCGCCGCCGCCGATGCTGCCGGCGATCGAACCATCTGCCCGCACCACGAGCTTGCTGCCCTCGTGGCGGGGCGTGGAGCGCGCTGTGCGGATCACGGTGGCGACCGCGCCCGACTCCCCGCGGGCGGCCATCTCGGCCAGCAGAGCGTATAGATCGATCACGGCTGCGCCTCCTGTCCAACGGGACCGTCATGATCCGCCACGACTCCGGGATCGCTCACCGCCACGATCGCCAGCGTCGGACCTGTGCGCGCCGGGCCGCGGGCGCGCGCCAATAGGACGTCTCGGAACGCGCCGCCCAGGGGCTGGGCAGCCAGGTCGCGCAGCGGCGCGGTCGGCACCACGACCGGATGCCCCGGCCGCCCCCGCCAGTGGGGAGTCAAGGCCGCCTCGGGCAAGCGCGCCGACAGCGCGGCGAGCAGCGCCAGCGTCTGCGGCCACACGTGCGGCAGATCGACCGGATGCAACCAGAGATGGCTGGCCTCGCCTCGCAGCACATCCAGCGCGCTGGCCACGCTCGCTGCGGTCCCCTCTCCGCGCGGGCCGATGATCCATCGCGCAGCCGCAGCGCCCGGCCAGAGCGCGCGATAGACATCGGCCAGGGCGGACGTGGTCACGACCGCCAACGGCCAGCCGCCCCCCTCGTACAATGCGGCGACGCGCGCCAGCAGCGGGCGCGGATCGTCGGGCAGCCGTGCAGCCCCCTTCGGGCGTCCCATCCGGCGCGAATCGCCGCGCGCCAGGATCACCGCCCAGTCGCTGCGCGGGCTCATCTGCGCATCTCCTCCCGCTCCTGCGGCGCCAGGCGATAGGCTGTGCGCAACCAGGGGTTTGGCCCCGCGAGTTCCCCCAGCACGACCAGCGGCACACCGCCGGGCCGCAGCAGATCGCCCAGAAAACTCAGCAGCCCGATGCTGTCGTCCACTGCGCCAATCTGCAGAAGAGCGACCACCGCCGGCACCTCCGGCGGCAGGCGGCCCAGATAGCCATGGTCCCCGTGCAGCATGCGCTGCAGCAACTCCCACGTCCAGGGGGTTTCGGCCGCGGCGGGCAGCCAAGGCGCGGGCAGCCTACCCCAGCGGTGCAGACATGAGCCCATGGGGCGGCCCAGTGCCCCCAGGCCGAGAACGGCCAACGCCAGCGAGGTACGGCCGGGCCAGACGGGCTCGTCGGGCCGGTGAAGCTTGACTGGCATGCCCGCGCTGCCGTCTGTCTCCACCAGCACCACGCGTTCTGGCAGCAGTTGACCCAGTAGATCGACCTGCTCGGGCGCGAGCCCCCGCCACTTGCCCTCCGGCGCCATGGCGCCTCGCACGCAGAGCAACGGGGCGGACGGGCGCGGCCGCTGTGGCCCGATCTGGTCCCAGGTCAGAACGTCGAGACCCGGCCAGCCAAGCGGTTCGCTGCGTGTCGTGGCGGTGACAATCACGGGGACGCCTTCGGCGGCCAGCACCTCGGCGCAGACGCGCAGCAGGGAGGTCTTGCCGCCGCTGCCGTAGAGCGCGACGACATGGCCGCCCTCGCGGGGCAGGAATGCGTGCCACGGCTGCAGGAGCCCGTGCTGCATCAGGGCTCTCCCGTCGCCAGGCGCGCGTACCACGCTTCCAGGCCGTCGACCATGCGCGCGCGCTCATAGCGGAGCCGGACGTGGCGCCGGCCGGCCTCGCCCCAGGCGCGGGCGCGCGCGGGGTCGGCCATCACCGCTCGCAGCGCGCCGGCCAGAGCTTCCGCATCACCGGGAGGCACCGTCAGGCCCGTTTCGCCGTCGCGGCCGACACGGTCCACGCCCGTTTCCAGGCGCGTGGCGATCACCGGCAGGCCGGCGGCCATCGCCTCGAGCTGCACCACGCCGAAGGTCTCGCTAGGATGGCAGCTCGGCAGCACCAGGGCCCGCGCGCCGTCGAAGCAGCGACGCAGCGAGTCCGAGCCGAGTTCGCCCGCGAAACGAACCCTCCCGTCCAGCCCCAGCCGCGCGGTCCGACGCTCGAGCGCCCCGAGCAACGGCCCCCCGCCGATGACCAGCAACTGGGCCTCCCGCACGCAGGCCAGCGCCTCGAGCAGCAATTCCAGCCCCTTGTAATAGACCAACCGGCCGACGAAGACGAAGGGACCCTCCCCCGCTCCCCGGCACGCCGACCATTCCGCGGTGGGGATGCCGAACGGTATGACCTCGACGCGGTCGCGCACCGGGCGCAGAGACGGCGAGCAGTCCCGCAACGCCGCGGAGGAAACGGCAATGCCGTCAGCACGCGACAGCCCGGCCCGCAACAGCGGCGCCAGCAGACGCGCACCGAGGCGCTGGCGGGCGATGTCGGCGTGATGCCACACAGCCAGCCGCGGTCCGCCCCCGACCCGGCGTCGCGGCAGCAGCGCCAGGCAGCTCAGGGAGGCCAAAGGGTTGGGCAGGTGCAGCTGGAGGATGTCCGGAGGGCGCTGGCGCAGCTCGCGCCGCAGCAGCAGCGGCAGCGCGGGAGCAATCGGCTGCCCGTAGAGAACCGCCAGCGTTCCGGCCTGCAACAGGCGCCCGTTCGGCGCCGCCCCTGCGCCGGCGGCTGCCGCCGCGGGCGTCGGGGACACGCGCCGCTCGCGCCCGCCGCCGGCCGTCGCGGCGACAAGCGCTGTCACGTCGTGCCCGCGTTCCCGCAATCCCTCGCACATGTGCCGCAGGACGGTCTCCATGCCGCCCCGCGCGGGCGGATAGAACTTGCCCACGTGGAGGATGCGCATCGCGTGTCTCCGGCGGCGGGCGCCTTCAGTCGCCGGCGCGGCGCGACCCGCCCGCCGCGCGCCCGCTCCTGCGCTTGTCGCTCTTCGGGGCGGAGCCGGCCGACGGCGGAGACGGTTCCGCCTCCGCCAGTTCGAAAGCGGCTTCAACCAGCGGCGACTGCGCGAGCAGAGCCTGGACCCGATAACGTCCCGAAGGTCGCTCCTTGCCCGCAGTGAGGCTCAGACGGCTGACCAGCACGAAGCCCGGCGTGGCCGTCGCGCTCTCCTCGATCGTTCCCTCGTCGAGGTCGCGGTCCTGGCGCCAGACGATCCGCGCGGAGAAACCGCTGTCCGCCGGCGCGACGGCGACATCGGCCAGCTTGCGGAAGATCTCACGGCCCTGCGGATCGCGCCAGACCAGGTCGACGGCGTAGAGCCTTCCAGGCACGGCTCCCTCGACCGACAGACAGGCGAAGACGCCCTTCTGCCGGTCGCGTTCGAAGCGCGCGGCGGGAGCCGAGCGGCAGCCGCTCTGCGCGTCGGCACGCGCGCAGAAGGTCAGCTGCGCGCGCAGGTCCGCGGCGTCCGGGTCATCCAGCCGCGCCAGGATCGGCGCCGGCGACAGCTCGAAGCCGCGCTCGAGCCACAGGGCCCGGTGCCGGAAGACCCGCAGGATGTATCTTCCGGGGGCGCGGTTGCGCTCCGGCGCCAAGCTCAACTTGCTCAGCAGGGAGAATCCCGCGCTGTCGCTGCGCTGCACGACGGTCTCGCGGGCGTTGGGCATGTCCGCACGCCGCCAGACAATGTGCGCCTCGTAGCCGCCGCCGGCGGCGGGCCGGATCGTGACCTCGGCGTACTTGCGGAAGATCTCGCGGCCCTGGGGGTTGACCCAGATCAGGTGGACGGCCTGCAAACGACCCACGGGCACATTGCCCACATCCAGGCAGGCGACGACCTCGCGGCGCGGGCCGATGACGTGGACGTCGCTCGGCCCCAGCCGCGTTCCGTCAGCGGCGATCCGCTTGTAGAAGCCGAGGTCCGCCGTCATGCCGCCGGTTGCCCCAGCGGCCGGCGTGGCCGCGCGGGCGTCGATCGCGACGGCGGTCGCCAACATGCACAGCGCCGCGGCCGCGGCTGCGCGGCGGCGCTCCCTCACACCAGGCAACGGCTCCCTCCTCGCCTCGCGGCCCCGCGCGCGTTACTTGACCAGCGTCAGCTTGCGCGTCAGCGCGCCTGCCGGCGTCTCCAGGCGATAGAAATAGGCGCCCGAGGCGACCCGCGCGCCGCGGTCATCCGTGCCGCGCCAGGTCTGGACGTGGAACCCGGCCGGCTGTTCGCCGTCGACCAGGGTCGCGACCAGGCGCCCCGCGGCGTCGTAGACGCGCAGGGTCACGCGCTGCGGCGACGGCAGGCCGTAGCTGATCTCGGTCGCCGGATTGAATGGATTGGGCCGGTTGGGCCGCAACACCAGAGCCGCCGGCGCATCCGGCGCGTCGCCGATGCCGGTGAGGTTGGCGATGGCGAAATCGGCCGCCGTGGCGTCGCTGGCGGCGTTGCCGGCGGCGTCGCGGCAGATCACCTGCAGCCGGCAGTGCGCGGCCTGGATCGCCGGCACGGTCCATTCCCAGCTGCCGCCCGGCAGCGCTCCCACAGCCAACGTGTCCGGATAGGTGGCGCCCCCGTCGGTGGACAGCAGCAGCATCGTCTGCACCACTCCCAGGTCGTCGCCGGCGCTCCAGGTCACGAGGAAAGCGCCTCCTGCCGGCAGGATCTCACCGCCGAGCGGCGCGGACAGCGTGACCGCGGGCGGGCCCGCGTCGGCCACCGCCGCGTAGCCGACCAGGAGCAGATCGTCCACGCCCGCCTCCACCACGGAACCGGGCGAAAGGTCCTCGGCGATGAAACGCAGGCGCACGGTCGAGGTCAACGGTATGTGGTCGCCCAACGGGAAGGCGACCGAGAGCCAAGTGCGATTGCTGGCGGTGGTGCTCTCGAGCGTCACCCATTCAGTGCCGTTGCCGGTCGCCTCGACCCGCCATACGTCCAGGCCCGGGGAGTTGCCGGTGTCGTTGGTGTACCAGCGCTTATAGGTGAGGTTGACGCCGCTGTGCCCCGACAGGTCGTACCAGGGGCTCAGCAGCGTCGTGCGGCCGCCGTCGACATCGTCGGTTCCCTGGGCCGAGCCCGGCGGGTCGTTGCCCGTGATCCAGCACATCACGCCGGGAGCCGGGGTCGCGTCGTCCTCCGGCTGGACCAGCACCGCGCCGTTCCACACACCGTTGGGATCGACGCGCGTCCAGAAGCCGGCGGTGGCGTTGTCGCCCGCGGCGCCCACGGTCCAGCCGCTGTCGCTCTCCATGTCGTCAAAGAGCAGGACGGATTGCGTGGCCACCTGGAATACATGGAGCTGCCAGGGGGCGCCGGCAGGCTCGGCCGAGACGTTGCCGACGGCGTCGCTCGCCGTCAGCCAGTACTGCACGCGCGCGCCCAGCGGTTGGCCCGGGATCTCCGCCCGATAGCGCCTCTGCACGGGGTCGACCAGCGCCAGCGCGGCCTCATGGGTCGCGCCGCCATCGGCCGAACTCGTCCAGTAGCAGCGGACGTCCGCCACCGTGGAGTGGTCGGTCACGACGCTCTCGATCACGTAGGGTCCCACGGTGTCGACGGTGTTGGGCAGGTGGGTCGTGCCAGCGAAGGCAGGGCCGGCGATGTCGACCAACGCGAAATTCAGCACGGTGGTCTGGCCCTCGACGACGGCCACGGCGGCGGCGGAGTCGGGTCGGAAGCTGGGATGCTCGGCCACCACGGTGTAGCTGCCGGGCGGCACGGAGCCGAAGTAGTGGCCGCCCGCCTGCGTCTGCAGGACGCGCGAGCGTTCGACGACGCGGACCTGCGCGCCCGCGATCGGTGCGCCGCCGGCCGAGGCGTTGACCACGTCTCCTTCCAGGTAGCCGGGCGCCTCCGGGCTCAGAGGCACGAAACGGATGGCCCGTCCAGCCTGCAGCGCCGGCGCCCCGGCCGGGTAGCGGTTCCAGTACGTGTAGAGCAGGCCGTCCGTGCGGTCATGGTTCTGGATGCCGACGGTGGCGTAGCCGTTCTCGCTGTCGACGTTGTTCACGGTGTGGTACTGGCAGACGATGATGCCGTCGCCGGTGTCGGTCGGATGGTGGGTCGGGTCGTGGAGCAGCAGCTGGAAGGTCTCCAGGCTGTTGTTCCAGTCGTTGCGCACGCGGCTCCATTCGACGATGAACCGATGGTTCGTCTCGTCGTGCCACGTGAAGATCCCGCCGCTGCCGCTGTCCTGGTACAGATTGTCCCAGAAGACCGCGATCATGGCGTCGGGGGATCCGGCGCTCGGCAGGGTCCAGTTGCGGTAGCCCCGCAGGTACGTGGCCCCCATCGCCACCCAGCCGTTCGAGCAGATCGACAGCCGCTGGTGAGTGCGTCCGTAGTAGGTGAAGGGGAACGGCAGATCGACCGTCACGGTGGCGTCCTGCTCCCAGCCGAAGTCGCCCAGGCCGGCGTGCACGCCGGGACCGCCCAGGCCGGGATCGATCTCGACCCAGTCGTACACCGGCGCATGCGGGTAGGATGTGTCGGTGTTGTCGAAGGCATAGTAGCCGTAGCGGTCGGGGCCGACGGGATCGGTCGTGGCGGCCGTGCCGACCTGCGCCGTGAACATCACCGTGTCCTGGGCTCCGCCGTTGAGGTCGAGCACCAGCGAAAAGGCGGCCAGATGGCCGCGGAAGCAGTCGGGGGCGATGCTGACGGCGAAGGGATCGCCGGTGTTCGTCGCCGTGCCGCCGATGCCGGCGGCGTTGAAGGCGCCCTCGGCGTCGGTGACGCTGACCCAGGGGCTGTGGCTGAGCAGCAGGGCCGACGCTCCGGTGCTGTGCACGCTGCCGATGTTGCGAATCGTGACGGTCAGGCTTCCTTCCTCTCCTGGATCGAGATTGCCGCCCGGACCGCCGAACACCTGGCTCTCCACCAGAAAAGACGGTGCCTGGGCGGTCAATTCGAGCAGCGACGTCCAGCTCAGCGCGCCCGAGGCGGCTCGCAGGTCGAGCCTGACGACATGCCCATCGGGAGTCCCGGGCGCCAGCGTCAGCAGGAACGGTTGATCCCCCCAGGATCCGCCCGACGGCGCCAAATCGCCGTACGTCGCCTGAGCGGCCACGATGGTCACATAAGGGTCGGCGCTGGACAGCGTCGCCGTGACGGCGCCGGCCAGCGTCGTTCCCAGATTGGTCAGGCGCACGCTCAGTTCGGCCATCTCGCCGGGATTGGGCAGCCCGTCTCCGTTGCCGCCGTCCCCATCGGCATAGCTGGACTCGGTCGGGGCGACATGCTGCGCCGGCGAGCCCACGGTCAGGCTGCCCAGATACGGCTTGCGGTCGTGGCCGGTGACGGTGACCAGCAGCGAACCGGGCGCCAGCGTTCCCAGCGGCAGATTGACCGTGCCGGCGGCGTCGGTCACCCCAGCCACCGAGACCTGGCCCTCCTGGTAAAGGGCCACGCTCGCTCCTGGCAACGGCGCCCCCCCGCCGGTCACGGACACCAGCGCGCTGCCGGCCGCAGTCGGCAGCAGCGTCGGATGCGTCACGGAGAGGTCGCCGGGATAGCCCGTCCACATCTCGGTGGCCGGATCGCCCATCAGATTGTTCCAGTGCGACCAGATGGCCACCCGGTTGGGTTCGGCCTGGTTGTAGTTCAGATAGAGCTCGTACTTGCCGCGCGTGAGCGCCGGCCCCAGGCGGTGCTCCTGCGTGTTGAGCACGCCGTGCATGATGCCGCCGAAAATGCAGTTGTTGTAGCGCGTGTGGGTGCCGATGGTGGCGGTGCCGATGCCGGCCACGCCGCCGCCGTTGGCGGCCTTCAAGAACGCCTCGGCGCGGCAGGTCGTGTCGCGCGAGAACGAGCCGGTGTCGCAGGTCAGGATCACGGCGAAAGGCAGCTCGATGCCGTTGGTGGAGGCCAGGATGTGGCTGGACTGCATGCCGCTCATGCCGAGGTAGCCGCGGTAGGTGAAGACCGTGCCGCCCTGATTGAGGCTGGCCACCATCAGCGACGTGAAGTTGCCGCCGAAGATGGTGTCGATCTGCGTGTAGCCGCGGGCCAGGAGCTGGTTCTTCAGCCACTGGCTGGTGAAGATGGTGGTGATCCCCGAGCTGGAGCGGTCGGCGGTCAGGCTGGCGCGTGTGAACCAGCCCGGGTCGGCGCCCGTGGGCGGCGCGCTCTCGTAATCCACCAGCTTGCGCACGATGTTGTCCAGATCGGTGGTGCTGGCGGCACTCAGGCGTCCGATGTGCACATCCGACAGGACGTCGCCGCCGCTGAGCTGGGTGTAGGGATGGTCCCCTTCGCCGTTGTAGCCCGACAGCGACTCGAACCAGGTGGGGATCACGATGCTGCCGGTGGCATCGCCCACCAGGACCACGAACTCGAGCGGCACCGCGGCGTTGTCGTAGACACCCTGGATGTAGCTCTTGATGGCGGTGTTGGTCGTCCCGGTCTGCGCGGTGGTGGCCACGATCACGTTGTAGCCCTGGCGGCGGCGCCAGTTCAGGAGCGGCTGCAGGCTCGTCAGCACCGCGGCGTTGTCGGGGCAGATGACCAGATACGATCCGGGGCCCACCTGCGCCCCGCCGCGCTCGTAGTTGACCAGCAGGTCGGAGTACAGGCGGTCGAACGAGCTGGGGATGTAGGCGGGAGGCGTGAAGGCCGCCGCCGCGAGATCGGGTGCGAAGCTCAGCTGGGCCGTGATGCTGGTGGCGACGGCGACCTCGCCGCTGGCCGGCCGGTAGCGCGCCGGCTGGAATGTTATCGGCACGACCATCAGCTCGCGCAGGCGAGCCGGCTCGCCCACGACCACCGGCGGCACCTCTTCGAAGCTGTCGGCCTCGTACCAGGCGGCGTCGAGCTCCAGGGCCAGCTTGTCCTGCGCCTCGGCCGCCGAGCGCACCGGCTGCTCGGGCGCAAGCCGGTACCCGGTCAGAGTCCGCTCCTGCCCTATCGAGCCGCGCGCCTTGACGGTCATGCCCGGCGGCACCGCCACCAGGCGGGTCAGGGTCGGCAGAGCGGCCTGCCCCACGGCGCCCCGAAAGCCGCCGCCGGGGATGGCCAGCTGCTGGAACCGCTGCCCCCCTAGCTCGATCTGCTCGAGTTCGAGCGCCGTGAGCCGCAGTTGCAGGGTCAGGCCGCCGTCCGCGCGGGATGAAACCTCGACCGCCGGCAGCGGATCGCCCGCCGCGGCCAGCTCGATCAACGCGGGGCTGTCACCGGAGGCCGCCGGCGCGGCGCCCGCTATCAGCAGGGCAGAAAAAGCCGTCACAAACCTCAGCATCCGCATATCCGCCTCCATGAGGATGATAGGGCGGCGTCCCCGGCGGGCGGGAGCGCGCATAAAAGCGATGCCGGCAGGCGCTGAGGCGCCGGGCGCCCGGCATCGCCTTCATTATAGAACAAGCGTGTCCGCGCGGGCAGAGATTTCTCGTCCGGATCCGCATTCTGGAACCGGTATTCATTTGGATGATCATTCCCCTTGCCGGATCGCCGCGGGCGATTGGCATGGCCCGGCCGCGCACTGGATGATATAATCGCACCCTGGCGTAAGCGAGATTGCCCGCCGACCACCCCGCCGCTTCCCGCTTCCGGAGGTACCGCCATGAGGTGGTTCACATCGCGCAGCGTTTTCTGCCTGCTGCTCACGCTCCTGGCCTGGCTGGCGGCGACCACCGCCGCCACGGCCGCCGTCCGCCACGTGCCCGGCGATTTCACGACCATCCAGGCCGCCGTGGCGGCCAGCGGCGCCGGCGACACCGTCCTGGTGGCCGCGGGAGTGTACGGCGACTGCACCCACGAGACCGAGGGACCGGGCAGCACGCCTGCCTGCGTCATCATGAAGAGCGGCGTGACCGTGCGCGGCGCCGGTCCGGAGGCCACGATCATCGACGCGGGCGGTCTGGGCCGCGGGGTCTTCATCGAGCTGGTGTCCGACTGCCGCCTGGAGAACCTGCGCATCACGGGCGCCAACGCGCCTATCTACGGCGCCGGCCTGCTGATCCGCCAGGTCGGCGCCAGCGTGCGCGTGACCGATGTCGACGTCGCGGGCAATCTGGACGGCGGCGTCATCTGCATCAACGAGGCCCATCCCGTGTTGACCAGGGTCAACTGCCTGGGCAACGTCGCCAAACAGGGGGGCGGCCTGGCCATCGAGGAAGGCAGCAGCCCGGTCGTGTCGGGCTGCCTCATCAGCGGCAACCAGGCCCCCAGCGGCGGCGGCATCTTCATCCGCAACCAGTGCGCGCCGCAGATCAGCGACTGCGTGATCGAGCAGAACGTCATCAATGCCGCCTACGGCGCCGGCGGCGGCATCGCGGTGGTGGCGGCCGCCCCCATCATCACCGGCTGCCGCATCCAAGGCAACACTTCCCTGGGCTACGGCGGCGGCGTGGCCTACCTCGACGATGCGGGCGGCGAGCTGAGCGACTGCCTGATCGCGGGCAACGACGTCACCGCGGCGTACAACTACGGCGGCGGCGTCTACATCAGCTTTTCCGGCCCGCTGCTGCGGCGTTGCGTGATCGTCGACAACCGCGCCAGCGGCCCCTTCGCCGCCGGCGGCGGCGTGGTGGTCGATTTCACGACGGCCTCCCGGCTCGAGAACTGCACGCTAGCAGGCAATCGCAAGGCCGGCCTGCTGTGCCAGTTCGGGGCCGCGCCGGAGGTCGACAAGAGCATCATCGCCTTCACCGACGGCGGACCAGGTCTGCTGTGCGACGGCGGCGCTCCGGTCGTCTCCTGCAGCGATGTCTACGGCAACAGCGGCGGGGACGCGTTGTGCGGCACGGATGCAGGCGGCAACTTCTCCGCCGACCCCCAGTTCTGCGGCACGGTGGATCGCCCCTACAATCCGGCCGCCGGCAGCCCCTGCGCGCCAGGCAATCATCCCGGCGGACCGCAGGCGTGCGGAGGGGAATTGATCGGCGCTCTGCCCGCCGGCTGCGGCGGCACGGGCGTGGCCGCCGGCGCGGCGCCGCGCCTGCGCCTGCTGGGCAACCAGCCCAACCCCTTCAACCCCCAGACCGTGATCTTTTTCGTGCTCGAACAGCCGGCGCCTGTTACCCTGCGCATCCTGGATCCGGCCGGCCGTCTCGTCCTGCATCGCGCCCTTGGCCAGCTGTCCGCCGGAACGCACCAGGCCGCCTGGGACGGCCGCGCCCGTGACGGCCGGGCCGCCGCCAGCGGCGTCTATCTCTATGAACTGGAGGCGGGTGGCATGAGGCAGACGCAGCGCATGCTCCTGGTCCGCTGATGGACGGAGCGAGGCTGTTGATCCTGATGGGGGCCGCGGCCGTCCTGGCCCCGGCCGCAGCGGGCGTGGCGCGCGCGGAACCGTTGCCAGCGGCCGTCGTGCGCGCCGATATCCGCGGCGATCGCACGCACTTCGAGCTGCCGGCGGCGGCTGTCGCCGCGAGGTCCGGGACGGTCGCGCCTCCGGCCGGTGTCCGTCGCCTGCTGGCGGCCGTGCCGCCCGGCACGACCCGCTGGTCGGCGCGCGTGATCGGGGGCGATCCGGGCATGACGGTCAGGGCGGCCGAGCGGCTGGCCTGGCTGCGTGACGTGCCGGTCGTCGCGCTGGAGATCGGCGGCGTCTCCGGCGGCGCCGCCAGCATCGCCCTCAGCCATGACGGCGACTGGGCCGCCGCCGCGGCGTCGTCAGCGGCCAGACCGGGCCGCGGCCATGCCGCTCTGCTGCCCGCGGCCGTCGCCGGCCTGCCGGCCGCCGCCAAATCGGGCGACCCGCGCGACGGAAGCTATGTCGTGATCGCCGCGCCCGCCTTCGCCGAGGCGGTCGCGCCCCTACTCGACTGGAAGAGGCGCACCGGCCTGCGCACGGTGCTCGCGACGACGGCCGAGACCGGGATCGGCAACGCCGCCATCCGCTCGTGGCTGCGCGACGCCTATTTCACCTGGGAGGTGCCGCCCGAGTACGTGCTGCTCGTGGGCGACGTGGGTGATATCCCGGCCTGGAGCTTCATGCAGAACGTGACCGATCTGCCCTATGCCCTCATGAACGAAGGAGATTGGCTGCCAGATCTCTTCGTCGGCCGCTGGCCGGTGGCCAACGCCTTCGAGGTGGCGACCATCGTCAACAAGACGGTGGCCTACGAGCGCACTCCCTTCCTGGCGGGCGGCGACTGGTTCGTCCGCCAGCTGATGGTCGCCGGCAACTACGGCTCCACCACGCCGGTCAGCACGGTCACCTTCTGCGGCCAGCAGCTCGAGACGCTGGGCTTCCAGCCACCCGCCACCGTCTTCTTCCCGCCGCTGTTCAACGGCGTCACGCCCATCACCAACGCGCTGCAGGGCGGCGTGTCGATGGTCGCCTACCGCGGCTGGGCCTACGGCACGGCGGGCTGGGAGCCGCCGCACTTCACGGTCAACCACATCCCCAACGTCAACAACGGGGCCATGACGCCGATCGTGATGAGCTTCGTCTGCCTCAACGGCGACTTTGCCGCCCCGCAGCCGTGCTTTGGCGAGGTTTTCCTGCGCGCGGGCACGCCGACGGCGCCGCAGGGGGCGGTCGCCTTCATCGGCAACGGGGAGCACTGGTCGCACACGCGCTACAACGATGCCATGGCCATCGCCTATTTCGAGCGCATCACCGACCCGGCGGTCTCGACCCTGGGACAGTTGACGACGGCGGGCAAGCTGCGCTTCATCGACTACTTCCCGCTGGAAATCGAGGCCGCGGAATGGGGCGAGGAGTCGGTCGAGTTCTACTTCCACATCTACAGCCTGCTGGGCGATCCCGAACTGAGCTTCTACAAGGCGGTGCCGCGCCCCATCCAGGCCACCCTGCCCGCCGCCGTCAGCCCCGGCGCCAATCTATTGGAACTCATGGTGACCGAGGCCGACGGCGCCACGCCCTTGGCCGGGGCGCGCGTGGGCGCCGTGCAGGGCGAGCGCCTGCTGGGCTGCGCCTACACGGACGATTCCGGCCGCGCCCGCATCGCGGGGGCGGCGGTCGAGGACGGAGCGTCCGTCGCCTTCACGGTCACCGCTCCCGGCATCGTGCCCTTCGAGGGCCAGGTGGCGGTCGGCACCGGCGGCGGCGCCTATCTCGCGACCGCTGATTGCACCGTCGACGACGGCACGGTGGCGCCCGCCGCCGGCAACGGCGACGGCGAGGCCAATCCCGGCGAGACTCTGGTGCTGATGCCGACCCTGCTCAATCATGGCGCTGCCGGCGCCACCGGCGTGGTCGCCGACCTGGCGGTGGTCGGACCGGCCGCGGTCGTATCGGGGACAGCCTCCTTCCCGGACCTGCCCGCCGGCGGCCAGGCGGACGCGCTGGCGCCGCTGGTGATCTCGGTCGATGCCGGCGCCGAGGACGGCGCACGCCTGCTGCTGCTGCTGAGCGCCACCTTCGCTGGCGCTGAGGCCCCGCAGGTGTCACAGACCGCGCTCGAGATCGTCGCGCCGCGCCTGCGGGCGGAGCTGGCGATCGGCGGCGACGGCGTGGCCTGGTCGGGCCAGACGGCGGCGCTGGATCTGATCCTCGCCAACGAGGGCCGCGCGCCCACGACGGGGGGCTCAGCGACCCTGGGCCTGGTCTCGCCCGCCCTGGGCCAGATCGTGGTCGCCGAGGCGACCTTCGGCCCGCTGGCGCCCGGCGCCGCGCTCGCGGTGCCGGCGGCCTTCGCGCTGAGCGTGGCCGGCGAGGTGCCCGCCGGCGCGGGTCTGGCGCTGCGTCTGTCCCTCGTCACCGACGAGGGCTACGCCACGACGGCCACCTGCGACCTGGTCGCGGGGCGGCGAGACCTCGGCGCGCCGGTCGGACCCGATCGCCATGGCTACTACGCCTACGACAGCGCCGACATCGACTACCCCGGCCAGCGTCCGCACTATCAGTGGACCGAGCTGAGCCCGGCCTATGGCGGCGCCGGCACCCGTCTCGATTTCCAGGTCGACGGCCAGACCGTGCTGGTCGATCTGCCGTTCGTCTTCCGCTACTACGGACGGGAATACACACGGATCCGCGTCAGCGACAGCGGCTGGATCTCCTTCGACCTGGACGGCTTCTACGATTTCTACAACTGGCCCCTGCCCTCGCCTCATGGCAACCATTCGGTGGTGGCGCCGTTCTGGGACAACTTCGACCCCACACGACCGGAAGGCGACGGCATCTACCACGCTCACGATGCGACCGCCGGCGTCCTGATCATCCAGTGGAGCCGCCAGCGCCACTATCTGCCGGAAATCGACGACCTGCAGACCTTCCAGCTCGTGCTGCGCGACCCGGCGGTCCACCCCACGCCCACCGGCGACGGGGAGTTTTTGTTCCTCTACAAGCAGGTGGTCAACAGCGACTACCTGCGCACCTACGCCACCGTGGGCTGGGAGGACCACACGGAGACCGACGGTCTGCAGCTCAGCTACGCCAACCTCTACGCCACGGGCGCCGCGCCGCCGTCGCCGGGCCTGGCGGTGCTGGTGACGACGCGGGCGCCGGACTACGCTCCGCTGACCCTGAGCCGCGTCGCGGTCGTGCCTTCTGCGGCCGGCACGACGATCGGCTGGACACCGGCGGACGATCGTCCCGTGATCGGCTGGCTGCTCCGGCGCTGGCGAGACGGCGTCGCCGTTCAGCTCACCGCTTCCCCCCTGCCCGCCACAACGCGCAGCTTCCTCGACGACGCCCCTGCGGCCGCGAGCGCGGCCTACCAGATCATCGCGCTGCATCCCTATGGCGTGCGCACCGACCTGGGGCTGCACGGGGCGGCTGCTGGCGCCGGCTGGGCGGGAAGCACCTGGCTCGGCCCCTGCCATCCCAACCCGGCGCCGGGCGGCACGCGCATCGAGTTCGCCCTGGCGCGCGGCGGAGGGGCCCGCCTCGACATCTACGACCTGGCCGGCCGGCGCGTGCGCACGCTGCTGCACGGCGAGCTGCCCGCCGGACCGGGCGGCGCGGTGTGGGATGGGCGCGACGAGCGCGGGCGGGACGCGGCGGGCGGAATCTATCTGTACCGGTTGCGGGCGGGCGATCAAGTGCTGACGCGCAAGCTGCTGCTGGTGCGCTAGAGCGCAGGGCGCGCGACGGGGAGCGGTATGGCGAACAAGCTGGCGTCCGCCGCCCGCGGCGGCGGACGATCGAGATGAACCTGATCCTGCTGCTGCTGGTGCTGCTGTCCGCGCTCGGCGTCTGGGAGATGCGACGCCATGGGCGGACGCGAGCCCGCCTGCGCGTCCGCGTGCACGTCAACGGCAGCCGCGGCAAGAGCAGCGTCACCCGCCTGATCGCCGCCGGTCTGCGCGGCGGCGGCATGCGAACCGTGGCCAAGACCACCGGCTCCGCGGCGCGCTTTCTGCACGCCGACGGCTCGGAATCGCCGGTCGTGCGCAACGGCGGCCCCAACATCCGCGAGCAGCTGGCGATGTTCCGCCGCGCCGCGGCCGAGGGCGCCGAGGCCATTGTCATCGAGTGCATGGCCGTGCGCCCCGACCTGCAATGGGTTTGTGAGCATCGCATCGTGCAGGCCACGATCGGCGTCATCACCAACGTACGGCCCGACCATCTGGAGGTTATGGGACCGCGCCTGGAGGATGTGGCCGCGAATCTGGCCGCGACCGTGCCGGTCGGAGGACACCTGGTCACCGCGGACGCCGACTTCGCTCCCTTCCTGCGGGCCCGCGCCGCCGCCCGCGGGTCGGCATTCACGTTGGCCAGGCCGGACGACGTGTCCGCCGCGGCGCTGGACGGCCTGGCCTACGTCGAGTTCGCCGAGAACGTAGCCCTGGCCTTGGCCGCCTGCGAGGCCGCCGGCGTGCCGCGGGCGGCCGCGCTGGCGGGAATGCGCGACGTGCGGCCGGATGTTGGGGCGCTCACGCGCCGCCGTTACGTGGAAAGCGGCAAGGAAATCGAGCTGGTCAACGCCTTCGCCGCCAACGATCCGGTCTCGACGGCGCGTATCTGGGACCGCCTGGGCTTGTCCGCGCGGCCGGACGAGGCCATCGTCTTGATGAACGTTCGGGCCGATCGGCAGCGACGCAGCCGCGATCTGGCACCCCTCTTCGGGCGCGAGCTGCGCGCCGCCTGGTACGCCTTGATCGGCCAGCAGACAGCGGTCATGCACGACCTTCTGCGCCGCCAGGGGCTGGCGGCGGCGCGGGTCGTGGACCTGGGCGGCGAGCCTCCCGAGCGCGTCTGGCGCCATCTGGTCGAGCTGGCGGGACCGCGGTGCACGGTGGTCGGCATCGGCAACATCCACGGCGGGGGGGACGCGCTGCTGCACTATCTGGAGGCGCGGGAGGCAAGAGCGTGATCTACGAGTCGATCGGGCTGGGGCTGGTCGTCAGCCTGGTCTTTTCCGAGCTGCTCGGCTTGGCGGCGGGAGGCCTGGTGGTGCCCGGCTACATCGCGCTCTACCTGGACCAGCCGGTGCGGGTGCTCGGCACGCTGCTCGCCTCGCTGCTGACCTACGGCACGATCCGGGCGCTCAGCCGTTTCGTCCTCATGTACGGCCGGCGCCAGCTGGTCTTCTGCGTGCTGGCCGGCTACCTTTTCGGCTACCTTACGCGCTACTTGCTGTTTCTCAACGCGGCTTTCGGCGTGAACGTCGAGGTGTCGCTGCTGCAGGCGATCGGCTACATCATCCCGGGCCTGATCGCGTACTGGATGCTGCGGCAGGGCATTCTCGAGACGATCTGCACCATGCTGATGGCGGCGTTCATCGTCCGGCTCGCGCTGGTCGTGGGACACGGAGGGCGGATCGTTGATCTGGCGCTTGGATAATCGCCGCCGCCTGCTGCTCTTTCTGCTCGCGGCGGCGGCGCTGGGGCTTCAGGTGCTGCTGGAGGCGACGCGCGCACCGGTGCGCCAGCGCGATTACGCTCTCAAACTGGCGGCGGCCCGGCAGGCCGCCGCGGCCTTCGACGCGGTGCGGCGGCATCGTCTGCTCGATGGCGCGGTCATCGACCTGATCAACGACCCGGCGGGAACGGGGTTGATCGGCCCGGAATTCAGCGCGATCACGAACGCCCGCGGCGACCTGGACGCGAAGCTGACCTCTTTGAATCCCAACTTCGCCGCCGTGATCGTCGAATACTGCCGCCGGGCCAACCTGCGCGCCGGCGATCCGGTGGCGGTGGCGCTCAGCGGCTCCTTCCCCGCGTTGAACATCGGCGTCTACGCCGCGCTCGAGACGCTCGAACTGCAGCCGGTGGTGACGACCTCCATCGGCGCCTCGATGTGGGGCGCCAACGATCCGGCCTTCACCTGGCTGGACATGGAGTCCCTGTTCATCGCCGAGGGTATCTTCCGCACGCGGTCGGCCGCCGCCAGCTTCGGCGGGGGAGACGACACCGGCCGCGGCCTCAGCCCCGAAGGCCGCCGGTTGGTGGCCGCCGCCGCCGCCCGCAACGGGGTGCCGATGTTCGCCACCAGCACCCTCGACGACGCCATCACCCAACGCATGATCTTCTACGAGGAGGCGGTTCGGGGCCGGCCCTATCGGCTGTACGTCAACGTCGGCGGCGGCCTGGCGAGCCTCGGGGACGACCTGAACAAGTTCCTGGTGCCGCGCGGGCTCTTCTTCGACGTGGGCGTGAAGAACTTCCCCCGCAAAGGCGCCATGATCTTGATGGCGGAGCGCGGCGTTCCCGTGGTGCATCTGCTCAACGTCACCGAATTGGCTCGCGACCACGGACTGCCGGTCTCGCCGGATTACCTGCCCGCACCCGGGGCGGGTGACATCTTCATCAAGGAGAGCTACCGCCTGCTCCCCGCCATCGTCATCCTGGTGCTCTATTGCCTGGCGTGCCTGGCCGCGCTGGCGCCCGGCGTGCGCGCCGCCGCCGGCCGCCTCTACGGCGGCCTGGGGCGGGGCCAGCCCCAGGCGCCCTGTTCCACGGAGGCGCCATGACTCCACGCGCGGCGATCGCCTGGGTGATGCTGGCTGCTCTGGCGACGGCGGCGCCGGGGCTGGCGGCCCGCACGACCTGGCGCACGGTGGCGCCGCGCGCCGCTCCCGGCCAGACCTGCCTGGAGATCGGCGCCCACGAGCAACTCTACACCCTGCTTGCGGCCAAGCAGCCGGTGGTGCTGCAGGTGGCGGGGCCGCGCCGGCTGCGGATCATCACGCGGCATGTCGGCGCACCCGCCGGCGACAACACGACGTACACGCTGGTGGCGTTGCTCGACGGGCGCGAGGTTCTGCGCAAACGCGTCACCAGCCGGCCGGTCGCCAGCGCCCGCCCCTGCGGCGGCGACGGCGCCGTGACCGCGGCACGCACCAGCTACCTCGACCTGCCGGCCGGGGAGCACGAGGTCCGCGTGCTGGCGGAGACGGCCGGCGGCGGTCAGGTCGCAGGCCGCTTCTTCCGCGAGAGCCGCCGCCAGCGGCGCGACGAACTGCCGTTCGCGCCCGAGCACTACGTCGAAGCGAGGCGACTCGTGCTCGAGACGGGGGCGCAATCGACCGCCTATTACTTCCGACGCGGCCAGCCGCTGCGCTTCACCGTCAAGGGTCCGACCTCGCTGAAACTCTACACCCGCGTGGATTTCGACCACACGGCCCACGGCCTGCTGCCCTACGTGCTGGAGGTCAGCCGCGACGGCGGCCCCGCGCAGGTCTACCATTACGAGGCCCGCAAGCAGGACGGTGCCGTCTATTTGGAACGTCCAGCCATTCTGCCTGGCGAACGCAAGCTGTTGCGCATCGCCGTGCCCAAGGGCACCCACCGCTACACCGTGCGCTGCATGCGCCCGGACAACTGTGGCGTGACGGCTCAGATCCGCATCCCGCGCACGGACATCGGACTGCCATGAGAGACCAGGGACGATCCGCGCCATGAGAGTTGTCCAGGTGAGGCGACGCCTTCCCGCGCGGACCTGTTGGCTCTTGCTCGCCGGCCTGGTGGCGAGCGCCGCCCCGGCGTGCGCCGGGCAACATTCCGAGCCGTCGCCCGGGCAGCCCCTCGCGGTCGGCGACGGCGCTGCGGCGGCGCAGCCTTCCCGAGCGCTCCCGGCCGCCATGGTTCTCGCCGCGCCCGCCACACTCCCCCCGCCGCCCGGGCCTCCGGGCCCGTCCAAGCGCGCCGCCCGCGGCCGGCTGGCCCGCGCCAAGGGCCCTGCCTGGCGCCTGAGCCCCAGCTTCGGACTCGAACTGATCTACGACGACAACATCCTGCGCTATTCTGACGAGGATCGCGCCGCCTTCCTGGACGGCAGCGATCCTCTCAAGTTCCGCATCAAGACGCATGACGATTTCATCGTGGCGCCCAGCCTGGACTGCGAGCTGCGCTGGCGCTCGGATGCGCTGGCCGACACGCGCTTCCGATTCCAGGCCAAGCGTTGGCTGTACGCGGCCAACCCCATCAAGACCAACACCTCGTTGACGACCTCGGTGCGCCAGACCCTCGGCGGCAGCAAGAGCCTGGAGATTTCCTACACCTACGCGCCGTCACAGTACATCCGCGAGTTGAAGGACCGCCCGCCCTTCACCCCCACCGATGTCCCCATGGCCTACACCAGCTTCCGCTACACGCGCAACGCCATCCATGGCATCTACCGGGCGGCGCTGCCCTGGCGCGCCTCCGGCCGTCTGCAGCTGCGCCGCACGCTGCGCTACTACAACCGGGCGTTCATGGAGAACGACATCAAGGCGTGGGAGATCCGCGGCACCCTGATGCGCAGCGTCGCGCCACAGCTGCGGCTGACGTTGGACTACGCCTACGAGGACGGCCAGGGGTTGGGATTCGATTCGGTCGGGGAAGAGCTGCAGACCAGCAACGATTCCAATCCGTCCTTCGCGAAGGACTTCTATCAGCTGCAGGCGGTCTGGTCGCCCCGCCGGCTGCGGCCGGTCGCCGAGCGCCTCACCGTCACGGCACAAAACACGAGCTACTGGTTCACCTCGCGCAAGGACCTGTTCCTCGACCCCTACCACGTGGGGCGCAAGGACGAGGTGTTTCAGCTCGAGCTGGCGCTGGAGCGCCGGCTGTCGAGCCTGCTCGATCTCGAGGTCGGGGTCCGCCGCGCCCAGCGCACGACCCGCTCCCCCTGGCCGGGCGTGCTGCTGTCCGAGGACAAGGACTACACCGCCCACCGCGTTTGGCTGAGCCTCACCTACACGCCGTAAGGAGCCGCGATGATCCGCCCCCCCCACCGCCCGAAGCCCATAACCCGCGCCGTGCCCTGGCTGGCGCTGCTTCTGGCCGGTTGCGGCGCGCAGGATCTCTACGCCCCCCCCGGAGCGCCTTTCGAGTTGACGGCCCGCGTGCCGCTGCCCAGCGCCAACGAGGGCGTGGCGCTCCTCGGCGACCACGCCTTCGTGGCCGGCGGACAGGCCGGATTGCACGTGATCGACATCGCGGATCCGGCCGCCCCCCGCCTGCTGCGGACCCTCGACACCACCAAGTTCGCGGTCAGCATCGAGACCATCCGCACCTTCGCCCGGCGGCGGCTGGTCGACATCGCCCTGGTGGTCGAGGGCACGGAAGGAGTCACCACGTACGACATCACCGATCCCGCCAATCTCTACTCCTTCAACCAGGGCACGACCGCCGTCGACGGCGTCAGTCTGTTCGTCGTTCAGCCGGCCGACCCCGACCGCGCCGCCACCGTGTATCTGGCCGAGAACTGGAAAGGCCTACGCATCTTCCAGACCAATCCCGACTATCCGGGCGTGCTCGAGTACAACGGCGTCTTCAGCAGCACGCAGGGCTACGCCAAAGGCATCGCCGTGCGCGACGGCTGGGCGTACGTCGCCGACGACGAGATGGGCCTGTGCGTGCTCGATGTGCGCGAACTGGTGCTGGGATCGGTCCGCGTGGTGGCCTGGTGCGATTCGCCAGGCAACGCCATGGAGGTCGCCCTGGAGGGAGATCACGCCTTCGTCGCGGACGGCTCGCGCGGCCTGGCGGTGTTCGGCATCGACGGCGGCGAAACGCCGCGTCTGGTCGCCAGCCTCAACCTCTCCGGCTTCAACCGGGCCATCGCCGTGCGCGACGGCCTGGCGGTCCTGGCCGCCGCCGCCGGCGGGGTGCACTTCGTCGATGTCAGCCGCCCCGAACAGCCGCGCTTCCTGGGCACGATCATCACTTCCTACGCCACCGACCTGGTGCTGGCCGAGCGAGGCTTCGTGCTCGTGAGCGACCGTGTCGACGGCTTGCTGGTGCTGACCGGTCGCGGCCCCTTCCGCGACGTCACGCCGCCGGCGGCGGTCACGGATCTGGCGGCCTCCCCGGTGGGCGGCACCCTGGTGGAGCTGTCGTGGCACGCGCCCGGCGACAATGGCTTCCTGGGGCGCGCCGCGCGCTACGAGATCCGGTATGCAGCCGCGCCGATCACCGACGAGGCCGCCTGGGAGGCCGCCGCGACCATCCCCGACCCGCCCACGCCCGGCCCGGCCTGCCGGCTGCAGACCTTCGTGGCCGGCGGCCTGCAGCCGGAAACGTCCTACCACTTCGCCCTGCGCGCTTTCGACGAGGCGGAGCTGCGCGGCGGCCTTTCCAACAGCGCCGCCGCCACCACCCTGGCCGGCAGCGCCCTGCTGGCCCCGGCGCTGACCCCGCCGGCCGGCACTCCCGACGACCTGTTCGTCTTCGAAATCACCTACGTCCACAGCGACGGCAGCGCGCCGGTCCAGCGCGATGTGGTCGTCGACGGCACGCTGAGGCTGGCGATGGAGTACGTCGGCGGCGACCACGCCACAGGCGCCCTCTACCGCGCGCAGGCGAGCCTGGGCAAGGGCGCTCACACCCACCTGTTCAGCTTCGCCGACGCCGCCGGCCACGTCGTCGAGACGGAGGAGCTGGCTGGACCGCTGGTGGGCGCGGTCGTTTTCGCGATGGGCAGCCCTCCCGCCGAACCAGGCCGCGAGCCGGACGAGACGCAGCACGTCGTGGTGTTAACCAACCGCGTGCTGGCATCGCCCCACGAGGTGACGCAGGCGGAGTGGTCCGCGCTCGGGCTGGACAATCCCTCACGCTTCCTCGCCCCCGACCTGCCGGTCGAACGGGTGACGTGGCTGCAGGCGGCATCGTACTGCAACCTGCGCTCGGCGGTCGACGGTCTGGCGCCGGCCTACATCATCGAGGGCGACCACGTGACCTGGCTGCGCGAAGCCGACGGCTGGCGGCTGCCCACGGAGGCCGAGTGGGAGTGGCTCTGCCGCGCGGGCACGACCACGGCCCTGGCGGGCGGTCCCCTGGCCGCCACCGCCTGCGAGCCCGACCCGGTGCTGGGCGACTGGGGCTGGTACTGCGGCAACGCGGGGCCCGGCACGCATCCGGTGGGCGGCAAGAACGCCAACGCCTTCGGCCTGCACGACATGCACGGCAACGTCTGGGAATGGTGCTGGGACTGGTACGCTCCCTACGTGCCGGGGCCTGTGCTGGATCCGGAGGGCCCGGCGTCGGGGTTCCGCCGCGTCATCCGCGGCGGCAGCTGGTACTACTACGCGCGCGACTGCCGGTCCGCCTCGCGCGGCTTCTACTTCCCCGATTCCGCGGACGACATCGTGGGCTTCCGCGTGGTGCGCACAGTGCGGGACCGCTGAGTCGAGCAAGGAGACCGCGATGGCCGCGCGCGCCCAGCGCTTCGCCTTCATCGACGAGTTCCGGGGCCTGATCGGCGTGATGATGGCCCTGGGTCACAGCAACTACTACCTCAACCGGATCTGGCTGCAGTTCGATCCCATCGACCCGACCTTCGACAGTTTCGGGCAGTTCGCCCTGCGCTACATGGGCTACCTGTGCGCGCCAGGCTTCCTGATGATGAACGGCGCCATGACCTACTGGACCTACCGCCGGCGCCGCCGCGCCGGTGAAACCGACGGCCAGGCGCGTTGGGATCTGGTCCAGCGTGGCCTCTTCCTGGTCGCGGTGCAGTGGCTGTGGGTCAACGCCTCCTGGAGCGGATTCGCCGCCCTGCGGCTGGACCACCTGGGCATCATCGCCACGATCGGCTTGTCGATGCTGCTGCTGACGCCGCTGGTGACCTGGCCCTGGTGGGGGCGGCTGGCGCTGGCAGCCGGCCTTCTGCTGGGGCATCCCTTCCTGCTCCGCCTGCCCTATGACCCCGCAGGCTGGCAGCGGTACGCCATGGAGCTACTGGTGACCAGCGGCGAGTTCAACAAGTATCCGGTGCTGCCCTGGTTCGCCCTGGCGCTGCTGGGCTCGGTGATGGCGCACTTCTGGTTCGAGCGGTGGCGCGACCCCGGGACGCGCTCCGCGCGCAGCCTCGCCCTGGGCCTGGCGTCGCTGCTGGCCGCGGTCGCGCTGCGTCTGGCCGGCGGCTTCGGCAACCTCTTTCCCCACGACGGCTTCGGCAGCTGGTCCTTCTTCCTGGTGCAGAAGTACCCGCCCAGCCTGGCTCATCAGTTGTGGTTCGCCGGCGCGATCGTGTTCATGGTGGGCTTGTTCGACCTGATCGGCCAGCGCCTGCGCCTGCTGCGCCTGCTGGGCGTGGTGGGCAGGGTCCCCCTCTTCTTCTACGCCGTGCACATCCCGCTGCTGGCGATCGCCCTGCGCCGGCTGTCGCTCTGGCCCTACCGCGGCGGGGCCGTGGCGGAATCGCTGCTGGGATGGGCGGTGCTCATGGCCGTGATGCTGCCGCTCGCCTGGTGGTTCGGGGGCGTCAAGCGCCGCTCCCGTTCCTGGCTGATCCGCATGATCTGAGTTCTTCCACGAAGAATGTTTCCGGCCCCGGACCTGCGTCTGGGTCGGCATG
>CAYWTR010000003.1:0-231849 GCA_964461255.1 uncultured Fibrobacteraceae bacterium
CATGCCGACCCAGACGCAGGTCCGGGGCCGGAAACATTCTTCGTGGAAGAACTCACAACTTGAGATCTCGGCCGGTGATCTTTTTGACGGTCTCAACCTTTTCGGTCAGGCGCCCCGAGCGGCCGCGCCGCCAGTCGATCTTGATGATGCAGGCGATCCGGTCGCAATCGACGCTCATTCGCTCGAAGCAGCGCTGGACCACCCCCATCACCTGATCGTAATCGCCCTCCAGCGTCGTCCCCATCGGGCCCAGCCGGTACGGCAGTCCGCTCGCGTCGATGATCTCGAGCGAGCGCGCGACGTAGCGCGAAACGCTGGCTCCCTTGTCCGTGGGGTACATGGAGAATTCCAACAACACCATCGTAGGCACCTCCCATTGGCCCGCGCGCCGGCGGCGCGGGTCACCGCACGAGCACCAGTTTGGCCGACTCGGCCACGCCTTCCGCGGTCAAACGCGCCAGGTAGACGCCGGCCGCCACGGCTCGCCCGTCATCGTCGCGGCCGTCCCAGGCCGCACGGTGCTCGCCGGGCGGCAGTTCGGCTCCGACCAGCAGCCGCACGAGCCGTCCGGAGACGTCGTGCACGGCAAGGCGGACGGCGCCCCCGGCGGCCAGCGTGAAGGCGACGGTGGTGCGGGGATTGAACGGGTTGGGACGCGCCGGCCACAAACGGGGCCCTGCAGGAGGCGGGGGCGGCGCGTCGCTGAGAGCCAGGCCGCTGACCGCGGCGGCAGCGTTGACCTTGGGGCCGATCGGCCGATCGTAGGCCACCGGATCGCCGGTGTCGATCAGGCGCCGCGCAACGCCGGCGGCGTCCAGATGCGGCCCGGCCGAGCGGATCAGGCCGCAGACGCCCGCCACGAGCGGGCAGGCCATCGACGTGCCGTCAGAAACCAGGTAGGGCGTGCCGTCCCAGCCGAGCAGCAGCATGTACATCAGCTCCATCAGCCAGCCGAACGAGTAGTTGCGGCACATGGTCGACAGGATGCGCTCGCCCGGCGCGGCGACGTCGACCCAATCGCCCCAGTTGGAAAACGAGGCGCGGGCGTTGGCGCTGTTGGTGGCGGCGACCGCGATCACGCCGTCGCAGGCGGCGGGATACATGCGCGCGCTCGTGCCGTCGTTGCCGGCGGCCGCCACGCAGACCACATCCGCCGTGATGGCTTCGTCGACCAATTGCTGCACGAAGGCCGCGAAGCCGTCCTGGTCGGGACCGCCGAAGCTCATCGACAGCACCCCCACCCCCAGGTCGGCGGCGTAGAGGAAGGCCCCGACCAGCGCCTCGGTGGTGAAGGCACCCTGGCCGTCGACGACCTTGAGCGGCAGGATGCTGCACCCCCAGGTCGCGCCCGCGACCCCCACGCCGTTGTCGGAGGCCGCCCCGGCGATGCCGGCGCAGTGCGTGCCGTGGAAGCCAACGTCGATCCCGCTGGGATCGGGGGTGGCGTGCGGATTGGGATCGTTGTCGTTCTGTCCGAAATCCCAGCCGCGGACATCGTCCACGTAGCCGTTGCCGTCGTCGTCAAGGCCGTTGCCTGGGATCTCGCCGGGGTTCTGCCAGATGCGCGCCGCCAGGTCGGGATGGCCGGTGTCGACGCCGGTGTCCATGATGGCGATCACCACGCCGGGAGCGCCCTGCTGGATGTCCCAGGCCGCGGGCAGATTCACGCCGGCGCCACCGGCGGACACGATGTGCCATTGCTCGCTCAGGCGGGGATCGTTGGGCAGGACGTGCAACGGGATGAGGAAGTTGGGCGAGGCGGCCCGCACGCGGCCGGTGGCGCGCAGGGCGGCGGCCGCGGCGGCCGGATCGAATTCGGCGCGCGAGGACGCAAGCTTGACATGGCGCCTGTCGCGCTCGTTCAGCCCACTGGTCTTCTGGAGCAGGGGGGCCGCCTGATCCAGACCGTGCTCGTCCATCGCCGCCGCCAGCGCCGCGTCCGCGGCGGCCGCCTTGCCGTCTGCGCTGCAGGTCAGGTCGCCCGCGTCTTCCAGGATCACCAACACCTCGCCGGCCCTGAAGGCCATGGCTCCGGGCGCGGCATCCGCGGGCAGGCCCGCCACGAGGCAGCGACACAGCAGGAGCAGGAGGACGGACAGCGAGCGCGTCATGACACACCTCCGGACCGGGTTCTGCTGCGCCGGATTGCGTGCGGGGCTGGTCCGGCCGGGAGCCGCGCGGGCGCGGCGTTGTCGTGCCGGGGGAGCAAGCGCGGCGCCGGCGGCGCGCGTCCGCTCCACCCCGGCGGTCAGCGGAACATCGCCTTGACGCCGCCAAGCGTGGATTGCGCGGCTGGCACCACGCCGACCGCCAGCAGCATGGCCTCGACGAAGTACGGGCCGACGATCTGATTCGCCAGGGTGTTGGGATGCGAGTCGGAACCTGTGTGGCTGCGCTCGTACTCCCAGCGGAGCATGTTGCGGGTCGGGCCGCCGTCGTCGGGCGCCGCCAGATGGTCGAAGAGATCGAAGCAGACGATGTTTCCCGCGCCGCCAAGGTATTCCCAGCTCTTGAGCCAATCGGCGAAGGCGCGCGCTCGATCGGCCTGTTCCGGCGTGGTCGCCAGGCGGTGCAGCGGCGGGGGCGACATGACGACGAAGCTGTGCCCGGTCTGCGTGCGCAGAAAATTGCGGATCTCGCGGTACCAGCTCTTGTACTGCTCCAGTTGCGCGTCGCTGTCGATGGCGCAGGCGGGATAGCAGGACTTGAAGGCGATGACCTGATGGTTGGCCAGGATCGTGGCGCGCGCCGGATTGGCGGTGGTCCACAGGTGGTGCAGGCCGTCGGGATCCGTGTTGTCGCTGGGGATGCCGTAACTGCGTCCCAGCAGCACCCCCTCGGGATCGCGCAGGCCGATGTAGTTGTAGTCGTGGTCCCAGAACTCGTTGTCGGTCCCATGCGCGACATTGAGGTCCGCGATCAGCGCGCGCACCCCGCCCTGATCGATCAACAGACGTCCTGTGGAATGATGCAGGAAAAACAGGTTGGCGCCGTCGCCGGCCGCGGCGGGCGCGGACACCAACGCAAACAGACCGAGACAGAAAAGCGACAATAGCCAGGAGCGCAGCATGGTCATCCTCCGGGGAGGCCGCTGCGACGCGCGCGGCGCGCCGGAACCAGCAGGCGGCGAGCGATCACTTTGCTTTGAAGCGAATTATACCAGTTCTTGCGCCACCGAGGGGGGAGAAATCGGCCCCCCCACTGTCAGCGGAACATGGCCTTGACCGCGCCGAGCGTGGCCGAATCGGCCGCCACCCGGCCGCCCGCGACGGCCAGAGCCTCGCAAAAGAGGGGGCCTACGACCTGGTTGGCCAGGGTGTTGGGATGCGAATCGTTCTGCGTATGGCTGCGCTCGTATTCGTAGCGCAGCATGTTCCGCGTCGGGCTGCCGTCGTCGGGCCGCGCCAGCAGATCGAAGAAATCGAAATAGACCAGGTTGGACGTACCGCCCAGGAATTCGGCGCTGCCCAGCCACTCGGCGAAGGCGCGCGCGCGGTCGGCCTGCGCCGTGTTGGTGGCCAGCCGATGCAGAGGGGGCGGCGACATGATCACGAAGACGCGGTTGGGCCAGGCGGCGAAAACCGCCCGCATCTCCAGGTACCAGGTCTTGTACTGCTGCAGCCGCGTGTCGCTGTCGATGCCCGAGGCGGGATAGCACGACTTGAAGGCGATGACCTGGTGGTTGGCCAGGATCGAGTCGCGCGCCGCGTTGGCGGTCGTCCACAGCACGTGCAGACCGTCGGGATCCGTGTTGTCGCCGGGGATGTTGTAGCTGCGTCCCAGCAGCACGCCATCGGCGTTGCGCAAGCCGATGTGATTGTAATCGTGGTCCCAGAGCACGAAGGAGGTTCCTTGCTCCCCGTTGCGGGCGGTCAGCAGCGCCCGCACATTGCCCTCGTTGATCAGGTTGCGGCCGGTGGAATGATGCAAAAAGAAAAGCCGCGAACGCTCGGCCGCGCGGGCCGCGTGGGGGCCGCTCAGCGCCAAAGCCGCGGCCAGCATCAGGAAAAGGCTGGTTCTGCTCGCGACGGACATCCGCGTCTCCTCCGGCTCCGGACGGGAATTGCAGCTCGCATGCCGCATGCCTGGCGGCGCGCAGCACCTCGCCCCCCGCCCGGCCATGCTAACCGATCCGCCGCCGGTCGACAAGGGCGCGCCGGGCGCGCGCCGGGCGCACCCAAGCAGGAAAGCCGCCCCCGTGGGGGCGGCTTTCCTCAGGCGAGCTTCAAGCCGATTACTGGAACAGGGACTTCACCTGACCCCAGCTGTTGCTCGTGTTGGGCACGGGGCAGTCGCCGTTGATGCTGGCGACGGGGTAGTCCGGACCGCCGGTGACCTGGCCGAGCGTCCGCAGGTCGAACTCGTTGTTGCCCACGGCGTAGACCGGCCAGCCCGGGATCGAGGGCTGCGGCGCCGGACGCACGTACAGATCCACGACGTCGGTCAGGTTCTGCACGAACGCCGTCAGCGTCGCCAGCACGATCGCCGGCGAGTACGGCAGCGGGTTGATCGTGCCCACGCCGACGGCGAACTGCGGCGCCGTCAGGAAGTTCGTGCCGCCGCCCGCGACCGTCCAGCTCGGGGCCAGCAGGTTGCCCATCAGCACGACCGTGCACTCCCAGCCGGAGATGCCCGAATCGGCGCTGATGTTGGTGGCGGTCAGGTAGGCCGTCACCGACTGGAACGGAGCGGACGTGTTCAGGCAGTTCACGGTGGCGCCCGGATCGAAGTAGATGCCGATGCCATCGACCATGGTGTCGGCCTGGGCGAAGGCGGCGCCGGCGCAGAGCAGGCTAGCGAGCGACAGCAAGGCTACCAACTTCCTCATGCTGTTTCCTCCGGTCGAGTGGTGGAGCCGATGTACCTCACGGGAGATACGCCTGGTGAAAAGCATAGCGCATCCAGAGCTGCAAGAAAAGCAGAATGTTATATAAAGATTATTTTAGTACCGTAAAGCCAAAGATTGTGCCCCGGTCTGCCCTTGCCGACAGATTCATGCAATCCGAACGTTCATTGGGCCAACTCGTATCACCACATCCCTAGTTTCTGGAGCTGATCTCTGGGTCTCGGTGCCCAAGAATGGCGAATATTCCCCCGAAACTTGACATTTTCCCGCCAGGATTCGAGCAATGATCATAATTCATGCTTTTTAGTGAATTGTCAGGCACATGGGAAGGCCACATGAGCGGCGACGACGCGGCCGTGCGACAGCGTTCCGGGGTCTCGGTCGGTCTATTGCCGCCGATTTCCATTACGGCGCACTGTCGGTTTGGCATCCTCCCGCACCCTGGTTCACGATCTCGATGCGTGGGAGGATTCCGCCATGCTGCCGCCCGATGACCGCATGTCCGCCCTCGAAATCCGGCGTCCGGCGGAGGGTCGCCGTCTACCTCTGATCGTGCACGTGCCGTACGCCGCGCGCGCGCTGCCGCCATCCGCGCGGGCGCGTCTCGCGCTGTCCGAGGCGGCTCGGCGCGAGCGCCTCCCGGAAATCACGGACGACCTGCTGGACCGGGTTTTCGCGCTCGCTCCTCACCTGGGCGCGACCCTCGCCGTCAACCGGGTCAGCCGCCTGGCGCTCGATACCTGGGACGCCGGCGCAGGCCGGACGGGCGCTGCGGCACCGGACGTCGGACCGCTCCGGATCCCGACTGGCTGGCGTCGCTGTGGCGAGAGGAGTGGTTGGCCCAGGATCTGCGTAGGCGCGAACCCGAGACGGCCGCCGCGGAGGCGAAGGTTGCGGCCTGGCGCCACCGTTTCGGCGGGCGGCTGCGCGTGGCGCGTCTCGAGGTGGACCGCCACTGCTATCTCGATCCCCTGGACGGCTGCTGCCTGCACCGCTGGCGCCAGGGCCAGGATCTGGTCCGCTATCTGCCGACCAGGGCCGCCGATCTGGTGCACGAACGTTGCGGCTGCCGCCGCCGGCCGCTGCTGAGCATGCGCATGGTGGGCGGGCATGCGCGGATGGATGGCTGGGTGGTGCGCCGCCAGGGAATCGAACCCCGAACCTACTGATTAAGAGTCAGTTGCTCTGCCAATTGAGCTAGCGGCGCCCCAGTCATCCGGCGCGCGCGAGCGGCCGGCGCGCGGGAAGCGGCGCTGGCCGGGGGGTGGCAAGGATGCTATCATGCGCGCCGGACGCCAGAAGTAAGCACGCGGGCGCGGGGATGTCAAGCGCGCCTGCCCGACAACGGTCCTCGCCTCCGCCCGGAGATGACGATGGGCAGGACGGCCATCACGGCCAGGCTCGATGCGACGGCGCGGCGCCGGCGGGCGCGGGCGGTTCTGCGCATCCTCAAGCGCCAGTTCCCCGAGGCGCGCTGCTCGCTCGACCACGCCGACGCCTGGCAGCTGCTGGTGGCGACGATCCTTTCGGCCCAGTGCACAGACGCGCGCGTCAACCGGGTCACGCCTGATCTGCTGCGACTGTTCCCCACGCCGGCCGACTTCGCCCACGCGCCGCTGGCGGAGATCGAAGAGGCGATCCGCTCGACCGGCTTCTACCGCAACAAGGCCAGGGCGTTGCAGGGCTGCGGCGCCGCAGTCGCGGCGCGGCCGGACGGCGACGTTCCGCGGACGATGGCGGAGCTGCTGCGGCTGCCGGGAATCGGGCGCAAGACCGCCAACGTTGTGCTGGGGGTGGCGTTCGGCGCCCCCGACGGCGTGGTCGTCGACACCCACGTAGGCCGCATCGCGCGCAAGCTCGGCCTGACCGAGGCGGACGAGCCCGAGAGGATCGAACAGGACCTCAACGCCTGCGTGCCCCGCGCTGACTGGGTGGCCTTCGGCCACCTGTTGATCGAACACGGGCGGCGAACCTGCCGGGCGCGCGCTCCGCGCTGCGACGTCTGTCCTCTCTACCCGGAATGCGAGACCAGGGCCTGAAGCCGCGGGCCGCGCGCGGGGCATCAGCGCTTGCCACCTTCCGCAGCACGGCCGTAAGATGGGCCCCGTTCGGCGCGTTCTGGCCCCGGCGGCGCCGGGGCGAGTACCGATCATCGCCAGGGAGGTCGTCATGAAGCGTTTCGCCTGCCTTGTCGCGCTCGCCGCGTTGCTGGGCGCGGCCGTCGCCGCGGCCGAGGACCAGACCGGCCGCCTCGGTCTGGGCCTGGAGGGGGGATTCATGAAGGGCGTCTGGGGCGATCAGGATTACAGCAATGTCGACCAGAACGCCCGTGTCCACCTGCGCCGCGGCCTCTCGCCGCATTGGTCGCTGGACCTATCGCTGATGTACGGCTGGCTGCGGCCCGGCGTGGGCAACCCTGACGAGCAAGCCAAGCTGACCTGGGACGCCGATGCCGGACTGTACACGGTTATGTGGCAGCCGCGCGCCGGCTTCCTCTACCATCTGTCCCCCCATCGCCGCCTCTCGCCGCTGGTGGGGGCGTCGGTCGGACTGACCGCCTGGAAGGTCAAGGACATGCGCGGTATCGCCGACGTCGGGCTCGACCCCGGCGGCCCGACCCTCTTCGGCTATGACGAGGACGGCAGGCGCCAGGAGCTGCAACGCACCGACTTCACGGCCTCGGTCACGGCCGGCATTGAGTTCGCCGTCTCTCACTCGCTGCTGCTCGGCGTGGGAGCGCGCTACCACCATCTGCCCGGCAACGACCTGGACAACGTCGGCCTGAGCGGGTTGTGGGGGCCGGAGCACGTGGATGCCAACCGCGGTCTGGTCGAAACCTACGCCGGCCTGACCCTGCTGCTGGGCAGCGCCGACGCGGATGGCGACGGCGTGCCCGACCGCCGCGACCGCTGCCCCGACACGCCGCGCGGGGTGAGGGTCGACGCGCACGGTTGCCCGCTCGACAGCGACGGCGACGGCGTGCCCGACCACCAGGATGAATGTCCTGACACGCCTGCCGGGGTCAGAGTCGACGCTCGCGGCTGCCCGCTCGACAGCGACGGCGACGGCGTGCCGGACCATCTGGACCGTTGTCCCGGCACTCCGGCGGGGGTGAAGGTCGATGCGCATGGCTGCCCGCTCGACAGCGACGGCGACGGCGTGCCCGATCACCTCGACCGCTGCCCTGACACGCCGGCTGGAGCGCTGGTGAACGAGGAGGGCTGCCCGCCGCCGCCGCCGCGGCCCGAGCCGGCGCCTGCCGCGGAGCTGATCGAGATCAAGCCGGGCGAGGACCTTGTGCTTGAAGGCGTCAATTTCAAGACCGGCAGCGCCGAGCTGACACCCGAATCGAACGCCCTCCTGGACAGGGTGGCCCGCTCGCTGCTGGCCAATCCCGAGGTCACGGTCGAGGTGCGCGGCCACACCGACAGCGTCGGCGCGGCCGAGGCCAACCGCAGCCTGTCGCAGCGCCGCGCAGTCTCGGTGCGCGACTACCTGGTGGCCCAGGGCGTGACGCCGCAGCGACTGACGGCCGTGGGTTACGGCGAGGACCGGCCGATCGCCGACAACGCCTCCGCGGAAGGGAGGGCCCGCAACCGCCGCGTCGAGCTGCACCGCACAGACCAGTAGGGCGGCGGGCGCGCGTTGCCGCGGGACCGGGAAACGGGCGCCCATGCCGCAGGGCATGGGCGCCGTCGTTGGCCAGGACGGAGAGGTGGCAGGCCCTAGAAGGGCAAGTCGTCGTCCTCCTGCCCGGGAGGCGGCGCGGGCGGATAGGTGTCGTCGCCGTAGCCGCCGGCGTCGGCGCCGCCGCGGTTCGCCTGAGCCCCGGCTCGCCCACCCGAGCCGCCGGCTCGCGGGCCGCCCTCGCCCTCGCCCGGCCGGCCCAGCATCTGCATGGCGCCGGCGACGATCTCGGTAGTGTAGCGCTTCCCTCCGTCGCGGTCCTCCCACTGCCTGGTCTGCAGCCGTCCCTCAACGTAGACCTGCTTGCCCTTCTTCAAGTACTGGCCGCAGATCTCGCCCAGGCGCCCCCAGGCGACGATGTTGTGCCACTCGGTGCGCTCCTGCTTGGCGCCGTCGCGGTCGGTCCAGACGTCCGTGGTGGCGATGCGGAAATTCGCCACGGCGGTGTTGTTCTGCGTGTAGCGCACTTCGGGGTCGGCCCCCAGGTTGCCGATGAGGATGACCTTGTTGACGCTCGCCATCCCGACCTCCTCGCATGCGGACGGCCCCGGCCGTCCTGAACCCGGAACGATGCCCGGCGTCGCCGGGCGGCATCAGCGCGCTCCCAGCCGCGGCCCTTCGCGACGCGGACCCGTGGCGCGGGCAGGATCGGCGGCGGCTGGGGGTCACCCGATCGCGCGAGGATCGGGGGGAGGGGATGGGGTGGATGATGGGACTCGAACCCACAACCACTGGGACCACAACCCAGGGCTCTGCCAGTTGAGCTACATCCACCACCGGTCCGCAGTCTTGGTACGCCTGGCAGGACTCGAACCTGCGACCGTCGGATTAGAAATCCGGTGCTCTATCCAGCTGAGCTACAGGCGCCTGTCGCTCGCCAGGCCTCTGGCCGCCTGGCCGGCGGCGGAGGCGTATCATGGGCCGATGCAGCCGCCGTGTCAAGCCGCCCCCGCTCCGTCCGCGCCGGCCCTCGGGGATGATGGTCGGGGCGACTGGATTCGAACCAGCGACTCCCTGCTCCCAAAGCAGGTGCGCTACCGGACTGCGCCACGCCCCGACCTCAAGCAACCGGCGGGCCGCTCCGGCCGCCGCCGCGCATCTTGCGCCGGCGACCGCGGCGGCGGGGGCCGCTCGCGCATCGCCGCCGCGCGCCGACGCGTGCACGGGCCGCCCCCGGCCATCCCATGATTACGAACCCCTCCCCCCGCTGTCAACGCGGGTTCACGGTCGACGCGGGTTCACACGGCGGCGCCGTAGATCTCGGCCACCGCCGTCAGCAGACGGCGCAAGGCCCGCCCGCGATGGCTGACGGCGTTCTTTTCCTGCGGCGCGAGCTCAGCCAACGTGCGATCGGACTCGTGGGGCCGGAAGATGGGGTCGTAGCCGAATCCGCCCGCGCCCAGGGGCTCGCGCGTTATCCACCCCTCGACGCGCCCTTCGGCCGCCCATTCGCGCCAGATCGGCGCATTGACCGCCCGGCCGGGCGCCGTGGCCGGCAGTCCCGGCGGCGCCACGATCGTCGGCGCCTCATCGCCCGGCGCCGCCGGCCCCGAGGCGGTCCACAGCCGCGTGTCCGGCATCTGCACCGCGTTCGCCGGGGCTCCCGCGGGCCGCCCCCCGCCCAGCAGCGGCGCCACCAGGCGCGCGGCGATCTGCTCCAGCCGCCGCCGTTCGGCGCCGTGGGTGACCAGCGCGGCGGCGATCTTCTGCCGATACAGCTCCCAGGTCTCGCCGCGGCTGGACAGGCCGTCCCAATAGCGCGACGCCGCGGCCGGATCGCGCACCTCGATGGCGCGCGCGAAGGGGTTGTGCAGCCAGCGCGCGGCCGCACCGGGCGCCGCCGCCGCCGTCGCGATCCCTTCCGGCCGCGGGTCGACCCAGGCGACCGCGGTCACGAACCGCGCCTGCCGGTGCGCATCGGGGACGTCGCGCATCAGCTCGATCACCAGGGCGGCGTTGTCGGCGTAGGTCGCGCCGGGGCCGGCGAAACGCGAGGCGAAAACGTCGGGCAGGTTGTTGAGCGCGCGCACCTGCAGCGCCGTGTCGTCCGCCACGGCGATCTCGCCGGTGTGGGCGGCGGTGACGATCGCCTTGCGGCTGGCGTTGCCCAGCAGCGTGGTGCCGTCCTCGATCACCTCCGGCAGATCGGGATAGTCCAGCGCCGACACGATCTCCAGCGGCAGCCCCGCGCACAGCTCGCGCATCTCCCTCAACTTGTCTCGGTTGCGGCTCGCCAGCACAAGCCGGCGCCTGCCCTCGTTTGCCATCGCGCCTCCTCCGTCAGATCTCCAGCACTTTGCGCTGCAGCTCGACCACCTTGCCGATCGCGGCGGCGGCCAGGTCGAGCATGCGATCGAGTTGTTCGCGCGTGAAGGCCAGCCGCTCGGCGGTGCCCTGCACCTCGACCAGGCCGCCCCCCGCGGTCATGACCACGTTCAGGTCGGTCTCCGCGCGGGCGTCCTCCTGGTAGTCCAGATCGATCAACACCTCGCCGTCGACCACGCCCAGACTGATGGCGCCCACCAGCTCGCGCATGGGGTGCTGCCTCAGGCGCAGCCGGGCCAGCGCGTCGTACAAGGCCACCGCGGCGCCGTTGATCGCGGCGGTGCGCGTGCCGCCGTCGGCACGGATCACGTCGCAGTCCAGCGTCACGGTCAGCTCTCCGAGCGCGGTCAGATCGGTCACGGCGCGCAGGCTGCGCCCGATCAGGCGCTGGATCTCCATGGTGCGCCCACCCTGCCCGCGCCCGGTCGCCTCGCGCGGCATGCGCTCCTCGGTCGAACGGGGAAGCATGCCGTACTCGGCCGTCACCCAGCCGCCGCCCGCCCCCTTGAGCCACCGCGGCACGCCGGCCGCGATCGTCGCGGTGCAGACCACGATCGAGTGGCCGGCCTCGATCAGCACCGAGCCCTCGGCATGCGGCAGATAGTCCCGCGTCAGGCGCAGCGGCCTCAGTTGGGTCGGTTTGCGTCCCTGGGCTCTCTCGCTCACGCCGCGCCCTTTCCGTCGGCGGCCAGGCGGCCCGCCGCCTCGGCCTCATCCAGGTTGACGATGCGCACCTCGCCGATCGTTTCACCCAGGAAACGGGCGCCGACCTCGGCGAACTTCCAAGGCAGATCGCTCAGGAAAAACTCCGCCCGTCCGCGGGCTCCGCCTGCCGGCCGCGTCAGACCCGCCGCGGCCAGACGGGCGGCGGTCGCCTCGGCCAGCGCGGCGGCCGAATCGACCAACACCACGCCCGGCCCCATGAACCGACCGATCGCGCCGGCGAGCAGCGGATAGTGCGTGCAGCCCAGGATCAAAGTGTCGATCCCCGCGTCGCGCAGCGGCGCCAGATATTCCGCCACCATCAGGTCGGTGGCCGCGTGGTCGGTCATGCCCTCTTCGGCCAGCGGCACGAAGAGCGGACACTCGCGTGCCAGGATGCGTTCGCGCGCCACGCCGCGGGCCAGCCCCTCCTGGTACCGCCCGCTGCGGATCGTGCCGCGGGTGCCGATCACGCCGATGCCGCCCCCGGCGGTGCGGGCCAGCGCCTGCGCGATGCCCGGCTCGATCACCCCCAGCAACGGGACGGGGAAGGAGGCGGCCAGGTACTCCAGGGCGAAGGCGGAGGCGGTGTTGCACGCCACCACGATCAGCTTGACGCCGCGGCCGCACAGGAAGGCCGCGTCCTGGCGCGCGAATGCCTTGACCGTCCGCGCCCCCTTGCTGCCGTAGGGCACTCGGGCCGTGTCGCCGAAGTAGACGTAATCCTCGGCCGGCAAGCGCTCGCGCAGCGCCTTGAGCACCGTCAGGCCGCCCAGTCCGGAGTCGAATACGCCGATGGCGCCCACCTCAGAGCCACCTCCGCGGCTCCAGCGGCTCCGCCAAACCGATATGCCCCGCCAGCGTCTCCACCTGCGCGCCCGCGACCAGGATGGTGCAGCTGCGCACCTCCGGGAAGTTGAGCGCGATGGTGCGCATGATCGCGGCGATGGTCATCTGCTCGCCCGCCGACCCGCCGGGATGGTTGGCGACGATCTCTCGGCTGAAATCGATGACGGCGCTGCCGTCCTTCTCGCTGTAGAACACCCCCAGCGGCCGCGTGCCGCGCGGGATCACGGCGACCCCGCCGCCCGCGCTCGGGCCGTCGCACAACGCCTGCAGCACCGCCAGCAACTCGTCTTCCAGACGGCCGGCGCCTGGCAGCTGCCGCTGCTCGTTGACGGTGCCGGTTGCTCGCTCGTTGCCGAACACCAGCACCACGGAGCGGATGGCGGCGGCCGGCGCCTCGGCGGCCGGCGGCGGCGGCACCGCCTCGATCTCGACTTCGCGTTCCCCGCGGCGCGGCCAGAGCAACGCCGCCGCCGCGGCCACCACCAGCACGGCCGCCGCCAGCGCCAGCAGCCGCGTGCGCCCCGGCCGGCGTCGTCGCGCCGCCGCGTTCATCGGCCCACCTCCCCGGCTCCGGCGCCGCGGGCGTGGCGCTGCCGGAACGCCAGTATGGCCTCCCCCAGCGCGGCCGCCAGCTTGCGCTGGTGCGCGGGATCGCCGAGCAGGCGTTCCTCGCTGCGGTGGGAAAGGAACCCCATCTCGACGAGCACCGCCGGCATGTGCGCGCCCACCAGCACCCGGAACCCCGACTGCTTGACGCCGCGGTTCTCGCTGCCGGTGGCGAGGCAGAGCGCGTCCTGGATCAGCTCGGCCAGGTCGCTGCTCTCGTTGATGTAGCGGTTCTGCACCAGATCCCACAGGATGAAGGAGATGTCATCCTCGACCGCGGCCGTCGCGGCGTCGGCGGCGCCGCTCCAGCCTTCGTTCTCGAGCCGGGCGACCGTCCGATCGCGCTCCGTCTTGGCCGGCGACAGGAAATAGGTCTCGACGCCGCTGGCCTTTTCGGTGAACCAGCCGTTGCAGTGCAGGCTGACGAACAGATCGCCACCGGCGCGGTTGGCGATCTCGGCTCGGCCGCCGAGTGGCACCTCGCGATCGTCCTCGCGTGTGAGCACCACGCGCACCCCGCTCTGGCGCTCGAGGTAGCGCTTCAGTTCGCGCGCCACGGCCAGGTTGACATCCTTCTCCATGAGGCCGCTGCGACCGACCTTGCCGGTCTCGGCGCCGCCGTGGCCGGGATCGATGACCACGGTCCGCACCTCGAAGACGCGGCGCGCCTCGCGCACGGATTCCTCCAGCGCGACGCTGACCCGCCCCCGCGGCGATGGCTCCGGCAGCAGCCCCGACTGCTCCTCCTCCACGAGCACAACCACCTCGCGGCCGTTGTCCGCAGCGTGCGTGCGATAGCGGCTGACCAGATCCGATACCCGGATCAGGAGCAGAACGTGGCCCAGATGCTGGGTCGCCTCGATCCTCTCTACCAGCCCCGCCCGCCGATCGAGCGCCAGCCGCGCCAGATCGCCCTCGCCGCCGTAGATCTTCAGACTGATCAGACCCGCCTGAGAACCGTCGGCGCGGAACGTCAGCGGCTCGCTGAGCTGGATGCGAACGGCCGTCGCCCGCGCCAACTCCTCGACGCGCATGCCCAGCACATTCAGATGGGCGCTACCGACCGTCAAGGTCGCTGCCCGCGCGTCCCAGGTCACGGACTGGCGCGTGGCCGGGCCCAACACGCGCGTCAGAAACTCCATCGGCAGCCAGATGTCGCCCGCGAACGCCAGCAACGGCAGACGCAGCAGCATCTCGCCGCGCTCGTCCGACACCAGCCGGCTGCCGGCGGTCAGACGGAAACTGCGATCGCCAGCCCGCAGCGTCAGGCGTCGCTGCTCTTCCTGCCATGAGCGGCGCCCCTGGAAGAGGCCGGCCGCGTCGGCGGAGGCGAGGTAGATCTCGTCGGCGCCGCGCAGAAGCACCCGGCCTTCGATCGTCTGGTCGGCGCGGGTGGCGGGGAAACTGACCGCGATGCGCACCCGTGGACCCTCGGGATCCGGGTCGGTCAACGCCCCGGGCGACGGTATCTGTGCTGCAACTCCGCAGGGGGCCGCCAGCACGGCCAGCACGGCCAGCGCCGCCGCCGCGGCGCGGCGGGGCCGCACTGCGCGCCGCCCGGTCACGACTCGTCCCCCTTACCGCGACCGCCCCGCCGCCCCACCTGCTGGGCGATGCGCCGGTCGGCCTCGCGCCGCGCCGTCGCCTGGCGTTTGTCGTGCAGCTTCTTCCCCCGCGCCAGCCCCAGTTCGACCTTGGCGATGCCGCGTTTGAAGTAGAGCCGCAACGGCACCAGAGTCAGGCCCCTCTCCTCCAGCCGTGGGCGGATCTTGCGCAGCTCGCGCCGGGTCAGCAGCAGTTTGCGCCGCCGGAACGGCTCATGGTTCATGATGTTGCCCTGGTCGTAGGGGCCGATGTGCAGCTTGACCAGCCACGCCTCGCCCTCGCGGATCTCGGCGAACGCGTCGCCGAGATTGGCCTTGCCGGCGCGCAAGGCCTTGACCTCGGTCCCCTGCAGCACCAGCCCGGCCTCCCAGCGCTCGAGAATCTCGAACTCGTGGCGCGCCTTGCGATTGGTGGCGATCGTCTTGACGCCTGCTTCGCCGCGCGCGGCCGTCATCAAGCAACTCCCGGGCCCGAGTCCGGCGCAACTCGCCGGGGAGGGGAAACTAGCACCTGGGCCCTGCGTCGACAAGACGCGACCGGCGCGGGTTGACAGGCGCGGGCTGGCGGGATAGATTAAGCCCCCTGGCCGGCACAGGGACATGGGCCCGCCGCCGGCCACACAGGGTCTTGGCGCCCGGATGGCGGAATTGGTAGACGCGCTACGTTCAGGTCGTAGTGAGGACACCTCGTGGGAGTTCGAGTCTCCCTCCGGGCACCAACCCCAGCTTCACACCCCGACCACTACTTGATGTATCCCAGCGAACGCAGCTGCCGGCGGATCTCCTCATCGACCTCGGGATCCTCGGCGGCTTCCCCACCGGCCGCCGGCGCCAGCGCCCCGTAGCTCTCCACACGGTCCCGCTCCAGGCGCGCGACCAACCGCCGTCCCTGCCCCTGCAATCCCTCGCCCAGAGGCGCTCCCGGCATCTCCCGGCTCGGCGGCAACTCCAGCATCGCCAGCAGGGTGGGAGCGATGTCCAGCAGCTCGCACCGCCCGCGGGGAGGTCGAGCGCCGTGGTCGGCCGCATAGAGCGGACTGCGCACGGCCAGGATCCCCTCGCGCCGGTGCTCCTCCGTGCCCAACACCCATCCGCGCTTGCGGTGCCGGGGACCGTGAAAACCGTGATCGGAAACGACGGCGACCTGCCGATCGGGGGGAAACCACGACAGCATCTCCCCCAGCGCCTCGTCGATGAACTCATAGTACCGCGTGACGACCTGGCCGAAGATCGCGCGCTCCTCGGGCGTGACCGGAGCCGGGCTCTTGTCGGTCTCGTGGAAGCGCCAGAAGCGGTGGAAGATCAGATCGGGTCCGCGCAGGTAGATGACGAACAGATCGGCGGGCCCGCGTCGCGCCAACTCCCGGCCCACCGCCAGATAAGAGAGGTCCGCCGCGTAGGTCGACCGCAGATCGCGCAGCTGCATCCGGTACGACTCCTCCCGGCCGCGCAGCGCGGCGAGATCGACGAAGCGCCCCAGATCCTCCAGGGTCAGGGATTCGGGCTCGACCTGCAGCGGCAGCAGCACCGGCCCCAGCGAGTCGGGCCAGACCGCGCCGGCGGACACGGAGGGCGAGCGGGCGCCGAAGGTGAAGTAGTCGCTGACCATCGTCCCGGCCACCGGCCGCGCCGGGTGCGTCGCCCAGTAGCCGATGACCTGCGTGGACAGGCCTGCGGCCCCGGCGATGTCCCATAGCGCAGGCGCCCGCCAGGCCGCGCCGCGCACCGGCCTCTGCTCATCGCCCTGGACGAAGCCCCCGACCCCGTGTCCAGCGGGCGGCAGCCCGGTGGCGATGCTCGCCCACAGGACCGGCGACTTCTCCAGCGGCACGAAACTGAGCATGTCGACGGCGGTCGCCTCGGCCAGGAAAGCAGCCAGACGCGGCAGCCGTCCGGCCGCCAGCAGCGGATCGAGGTGGTTCCAGTCCGCCGCATCGATGCCGATCACCGCCAGCCTGCGCGCCTCGGCCGAGATTGGTTGCGGCTTGCCGCAGCCGGCCGGGCCTAGAGCCGCGGCCACCGGGGCCAAGAGCACCAGGGCGGCGGCGGCGGCAGATCTGCGGCAAATACTTCCCATCCTCACGAGGCGACCTCCCAGGCGATCCCGCATGCTTCGCGTGCGCTCCCGGCTGCCGGCGGCTTTAAAATTGCATGGGGGCCGTCGGTTTTGCGGCGGAAACCGCCCTGCGAGGTCGCGGTTCCGCTTCAGCCGCCGGCGCGGCGGTCGAAGTATCAAAGATAGGGATAGAAAGCGCCGCGGACCAGCAACAGCCGCCTCGCGGCCCGGCCGCGGGCGGCCGGCACGCCCATTGGGGGACCCATCTTGCGCTGGATCGATATCGATCTCCGCTCCGATCAGGCCCTGCGCCGCGCCGGCCCGATGCTGGAGCTGGCCGCGCGCCGCGCCGATCTGGTTCCGGCGGCACAGGAGAACGCCGGCGTCGACAGCCCCGTCCTGGTCCGCCAGATGAAGGAGATCGGGCAGCTGTTGTTCGCAGCGGTGGTCGCCGCCGATCCGCGCGCCTTCTCCGTCGAGCACGGCGCCGCCGGCGGCATCGATCCCGAGGTCGGCATCGACGCTGTCGACCGCGCGGCGGGGTACCACCTGGCCGTGCGAGCGCAGCACCTGACGCTGCCCTGGACTTGGCTGCACAGCGGTCTGGATTTCCTGCTCGCACGGGCGCCGCTGGCGGTCGGCTTGGACAGGGCGCGCCCGCCGGCGAAGAACGGCCCGGCTTGGCTGGATCGGCTCCAGGAAACGCTGTTCGCCGGGCTTCCGCTCGGCACGCGGCCGGCGGCATCCCGGCAGGGAGCGCCGGGCTTCGGCGGGACGGACCGCGAGATCCTGTTCCTGGCGGGACATTGCGAGGAGCGTGTCAAGCCGCTTCTGTATCGCGAGGCCGAGGCGATTCGAGACGCTCTTCGCACCAGGGCCGACGCCACGCCGTTGGCGAGGCTGCGGATGCTGGCGGACCCTCTCACGCCCGACCTGCTGGCGTTGCGCGGAGCGGATTTCCCGGCCTTCCATTTCGCCGGCCCGACGGCCCGGCCTCCCGCCGCGGCCGTGGAGGCGCCGTGGGACGCTCTGGCCGGCGCCCTCGGCGCCGCGGCGCGGCCCGGGGCGGGCGAACCCGATCCCGACAGGGCTGCGCCGGACGATGTTCCGGGACTGGCAGGTCTGACCGACATCCTGCCGGACGAACCGTTGGGCGATCTCGACTTCGCGGGGGTCGATCCGATCACCGCGGTGCTCGACGAGGTCAGCGAACGTTCGGCCGCACGCCGGGCGAACGTCCCACCGCCGTCAGGCGCCGCCGGGCATGGCCGCGGCCCCGCGGCCGCGACGCCGGCGCCGGGGCGAGTTGCCGCCGCGACCTGGTTGCTCGAAGACGGCCCGGTGCAGCCGGAGACGCTGGCGCGGCGTGGCAGCATGCCGGCATTGGTCTTCTCGAACAGCCACCGCAGCCTGCCCCAGCTCGCGCCTCGCTTCCTGCAGGCGGGCGCCTCGACCTTCGTCGGGCCTCATCTGGCCCTGATGTCCGCGCCGGCACGCGACTTCGCTGCCGGCTTCTACGGCTGGCTGGCTGGCGGCTGCTGCGCCGCGGCTGCGCTGCGAGCCGCCGCGCTCGACTGCCGCGGCCGCTACGGCAAGGAGCACCCCGTCTGGCTGGCGTATGGGCTGGCCGGTTACGGCAGCCTCGCCCTGCAGTATCTCTAGACCGCCTGGCATGCCCTCCCCCGCGAACGTGCCGTCGCCGGATCCGCGGCGTCATCCCCCACCGTCGTGGCGCCTGATGACCTCGATCAGCTCGTCATGGCAGCGGCCGTTGGTGGCGATCAGGTCGGTGGAACCCGGGCGGTACTCCTCGCCGCGGTGGTCGGTGACCCGACCGCCCGCTTCGCGCACGAGCAGAATGCCCGCCGCGACATCGTAGAGAGGCTGCGGCTCGCCCTTGCCCGCGACCAGGGCGTCGAAACGCCCGTCGGCCAGATAGGCCATTTCCAGGGCGATCGTGCCGAACCGGCGCATCTTCATGGTGCCGAGCAGGATCGCCTGCAGCAGAGCGGCGTTCTGGATGAATCGTCCCTTCTTCTGCAACTGGGCGCTGACGATCGCCTCGCCCAGGCGATCCCGTTCGCTCACCCGGCAAGGGCGGCCGTTGAGCCTCGTCCCTTCTCCCACGCTGGCGGAGAAACCCTCGTCCAGCAGAGGGTTGAAGATCACGGAGGCCAGGATGTCGGCCCCGTCCATCAAGGCGATGCTGGTGCAGAAGTTGGGCAGCCCGAGGGCGAAGTTGAGCGTGCCGTCGATGGGGTCGAGATGCCAGACCCGCCCCGCAGTGGCGCCGCCGCCCTCCTGCCGCGCACCCGAAGCGCCGAACTCCTCGCCGAAGATGCCGTCCTCGGGAAAACGGGCGCGGATGCGGCCGGCGATCAGGCTCTCGATCTGCCGATCCGCCTCGGTGATCGCTTCCCGGCCGTGCTTGAATCGCAGCGGGCCGGTGTGGTGGAAGAGATTCAGGGCGATTTCGCCCGCTTCCCGGGCCCAGCCGAGCATCAGGCGTTCGAGTTCAGGCAGCTTGGGCGCCATCAGGCGGTCCTTTCCGGTCCAGGGGACGCAGCGGCCTGAGCCCGCAGCCGGGCGGCCACTTCGGCATAGCAGGCGCGCACGTTGGCAACGATGGCGGCGATCTCCGCAGGCGAGGCGCTGTCCTGGTGGATGCCGGCGATCACCGCGCAGGCGCGTCCGGACGCCGCGGCGATCATGGCCGCCCCTTCTTCGGCCAGCGGCCCCTCCTTGTGACCCGGCGCGACGACCAGAGCCGCCAGCGGCTGGCCGAGCGTCCCTGCTGCCGCTGCGCGCACGGCGAGCGCGCCGATATGAGCCTGCCCGCCCTGCACCAGCAACACCAGATCACGGCCCTGCGCGATCAGATGCACCGTGACCGCGGTCCTGCCGGCGCCGGCGCGGGCCTGCACCAGGGCGTGCACGCCGGATGCTGAATCATCGGCTGCGGCCGCCATCCCCACCTCTCGGATCGCGGACATTTCCACGGGACAGCGCCCGAGGAATGTGAGACGTTATATAATGCTCGGCCGGCGGGGAACCTAATCCTCGGCGGCTGCGTTAAGGGAATGATCCCCCGTCGGGCCAGCGAGACGACTCCCGGAAGGCTCGGAGAGCGATGTCCCCGGTGCGGTCCCACCGCCATCCTCTGGCGCCCGTCGTCGTGATGCTCTCCTCCCGCGGCGCCTTGTTGCTGCTGGGCGTCGCGGCGCTGGGCGTTTCGGTGTTCGCGGGCGTCGACGCCTTCCAGCAGCGACCCAATGACGGCTCCATATGGCTGCTGGGCCGGCCGGAGATCATCGTTCTCGAGTCGCCTCCGCGCGCCGACGGCGTCGAATCGCCGCTGCGCGCCGGCGATCAGATCATCGGCATCGCGGGCATGATCGTGGCCAGCCCGCAGGAAGCGGCGGCGGTCCTAAGGCGGCAGCAGGTGGGGTCGGAGGTCCCCTACCTGATCCGCCGCGACGGTCGCGACGTGATCGTGCCGGTGCCGCTGACCGGTTTCCGCGTGGGCGACCGCTTCTACATCTATTACATCCTCATCGCCTTTGTCTATCTGGCGATCGGCACCTTCGTCCTGCTCAAGAGCGGCAATGACCGCCCGGCCCGCCTGTTCTTCCTGCTCTGCCTGCTGTTCACCGTCTTCTTCATGACCAACCTCAGCCGCTCGAGCTACTTCTGGGGCGACATCATCACGCAGAACGCCGGCGCCCTGGCGCGCTTCCTGCTGCCCGCCCTCTTCCTGAACTTCTTCCTGGTATTTCCCGAGAAGAAGTTCTTCCTGACACGCCACCCCTACACCGAGACGCTGCTGTACCTCCTGCCGGCGATGTTCTACGTGCAGTTCACGCTCGATCAATTCTTCGGCTCGCGCGGACCGCGCATCGGCACGACCAGATGGCTGATCCTGGGCTGCTACTTCGCGGCCGGCGTCGTGGCGGTGCTGCACAGCTACCTGCGCTATCGGGACCCGCTGCAGCGGCAGCGCGTGCGCACAGTGACCATCGGCACCGTCGCCGGAGTGCTGCCGTTCCTGGTGTTCAAGATCGGGTTCGAGGAAATCGTCGCCAACTCCGACCTGGCCCTGCTCGGCGTGGCCCCGCTGGCGGCCATCCCCGCCGCCTTCGGCTACAGCATCGCGCGCTACCGCGTCATGCAGGTGGACCTGTTGCTCAAGCGCAGCCTGGTGTACACGCTGCTGACCGTGGGCCTGGTCGCGGTCTACCTGCTGGTGGTGTTGGGCCTGGGCGGCATGGTGCTGCAGCTCAGCCGGCAGACCGGCCCCCTGGTCTCGGTCGGCGCGACGCTGGTCATCGCCGCGCTGCTGTGGCCGGCGCGCGCCAGGCTCCAGCAGCATCTGGACCGGCGTTTCTTCCGCTCGCGCACCAACCTGGCGGCCGCCCTGCAGGAATTCAGCCGCGAGATTCCACGCTTGATCCAGCGTGACGCGCTGCTGGACCGGGTGGGCGGGCGTATCTGCCGACTGCTCGACCTGCCTTGCCTCGGCGTCTACCTCCGCGACGAATCCGCCGGCCCGGTCCGCTGGCGCCTGGCGGCGCGCATCTCGCCCGAGGCCGAAACGCGGCCGACGGCGGCAACGGTCGCCGCCGTCGGCGTGGAGGGGCACGCGGCCTGGGGCAAACACTTTCCCGCCGAACTGGCGCTTGAGGCCACCGCCCAGCGCCTGGAGCGTTCCAACGAGCCGCTGTGGGTCGAGGGTTCCGGGCCGCGCCGCCCGGAGCTCGGCCCGGCCGTCACGCGCGAGTTGGAGGAGCTGGCACAGCGTCTCGACGAGCAGGAACACCTGGCGCGCGCCGGCGTGGCGCTGCTGGTGCCGCTGGTCCTGCAAGGCAGGCTGGTGGGCATGTTCGCCATGCCGGCCAAGCGCAGCGGCGACGACTTTGAAGTGCAGGATCTTGACCTGCTGACGATAGTGGCGGGCCAGGTGGCGCTGCAGGTCGAGAACAGCCGGCTCTACGAAGAGGAGATTGAGAAGCGCAAGCTGGAGGAGCAACTGGCGCTGGCGCGCACCATCCAGAGCCGGCTGCTGCCGGGACGCATCCCCGAGGTGCGCGGCGCCGAACTGTCCGCGATCAACATCTGCAGCGCCCAGGTGAGCGGCGACTACTACGACCTGATCCCGCGGCCGGACGGCAGGGTGGCGCTGGTGATCAGCGATGTCAGCGGCAAGGGCGTGCCGGCCAGCCTGCTGGCCTCCAGCCTGCAGGCGGCGTTGCGGGCACAGTTCGACAGCACCGAAGCGCCGGGACTGATCCTGGAACGGGTCAACCGCCAGCTGCACGCCAGCACCGACCCGCAACATTTCGCGACCTTGTTCCTCGGCCTGTACGATCCCGCCACGCGCACCTTGCGTTACAGCAGCGGCGGCCACAATCCCCCCATCCTGCGCCGTGGCGACGGCGCCGTGCAGCTGCTGGAGGAGGGAGGTCTGCCGCTCGGCGCCTTCGACTTCGGAGGCTACGCCGAAGGCATGGTGAGCCTGGCGCCGGGCGATCTGCTGCTGCTCTACACGGACGGCCTGACCGAGACGCTGGGGCCCGACGGCGAGGAGTTCGGCACCGAGCGTGTCGAGCGCATCCTGCACGAACATCATCAGCTGCCGGCGGCCCAGCTCATCACGCGGCTCGGCGACGAGCTGGAACGTTTCAGCGGCCGTCGCCAGGCCGACGATGATGTCACGCTGGTGGCGCTCAAGATCACCGCCGGCGAGCAGCGCGATGCCGGGACCGCCTCCGGCCTGGCGGCCGCCGGCGCCGCCCCATCGGCGAACGCCGGTGGTCCGCCATGAGACGTCTGCCGGCCGTGCTGGCGGCGGCGGCCGTGCTCGCGGCCGCCTTGCTGTTGGGCCTGCGCCAACGGCCGGCCGCAGAGTTCACGGCCGGCTCAGGGCGCGCGCTGTCCCTGTACCGCGAGGGCGACGCCGAGCTGAAGGCGTTCCGCTGGTCGGCCGCCGAACCCCTGCTGCGCCAGGCCCTGGCGCTGGATCCCGGTTTCGCGATGGCCCGGGCGGCGCTGGCGGAACTGTTGCTGGTGACGGGGCGCACCGACGAAGGCCGCGCCGTTGCCGCCGTGGCCGAGAGCCTGGCGGCCCGTCTGCCGCCCGGCAGGGAAGAGGAACGGTGGACGGTGCAGCTGCGCCTGTGCAACCTAGATGAAGCCGCGCCGGCGCGGCGCGATTCGCTCTTCGCGCTGCTCGAGCACCGCCGGCCAGAGAGCGTGACCGTCGCCGTGACGCGCGCCATGGCCGCCATGCAGCGGCAGCAGCCCGAAGCCGCCGAGGCGGCGTGGCGCGAAGTGCTGCGACTCGATGCCAATCATGCGCCGGCGTACAACTACCTGGGGTACCTGGCCGCGCATCGCGGCCGCTACGACGAGGCGATCTCGCTGCTGCGAAAGTACGCCTTCCTGGCGCCGCAGCTGGCCAACCCACACGATTCACTGGGCGAGGTTCTGGCCTGGGCCGGCCAGTACGAGGAGGCCGAACGGGAGCTGCGGCAGGCCCTGACCATCCAGCCGGAGTTCTTCTTCTCGCTCCTGAACCTGGCGAGCGTCTACCTCGACCGGGGACAGCTGGCGCGCGGCGTCGACCTGCTCGAACAGGTGCGGGCGCAGATCGCCGGCACTGCCTATGAACGGCGGGTCGACGGACGGCTGGTGACGCTCTACTACGACCATGAGCTGCACGGCGCCCTGAGGCTGGCCGCAGCCCGCTACGTGGCGCGTTTCCCCGACGACGCCGAGGCAGGCGTGCTGCGCGCCTTCTTGCTGGCCCAAGGCGGCGAACCGGCGGCGGGCCGAGCGGTTCTGGACTCCACCCTGGCCGCCCTGGCGGTGTCGCCCGCCTACGCCGAGGGCACTTCCAGACGCCGCCTGCTGCTGCTCTGGGAACGGACGCATGCCGCGATGGCGGCGGGGCTGCGCGCAGACCACGAGAGCGCGGCGGCCTGCTGGCGGGCCGCGCTGGCCGCGACCGACGGCGACCCGCCACACCGCCGCTGGCCCCTGCAGCTGCGGCTCGGCAAGTCCCTGCTGCGGCTCGGACGCACCGAGGAGGCGTTGGCGCAGGCCAGGGCGGCTCTGGCGCACAACCCCCGCCGGATCGGGCCGCTGCTGCTGGCGGCGCAGGCCGAAGCGGCGCTGGACCGCGGCGACGCAGCCCGGCAGGCGCTGGCGCAGCTGCAGCGCGCCCTCGCCCTCGCCGACCGCGACCTGCCGGCGGTGGCGGCAGCCGACAGTCTGGCGCGCCTGTTGAGGATACTGCCGGGAAGCTGAAAGCACGCGCAACCGCAGCCTGATCTCCCATCGCCTCAGGTCCACATCCCTCGTAACCTGTGTCCAGGGGCTGGCGTCTCAAGTGGGGACAGGCGGCGAGCATACCGCGCTTGGCGCGCAGCCGCGGAGGCGAAGGTGACGGAGTCGGACGCAAGCTCGGTGGCGGCGGTCCTGGCTGGAGAGGTCGAGGCCTTCCAGCGCCTGGTGGAGCGGCATCAAGGGCGACTGTTCGCCATCATCCTGCGGCTGGTCGACGACCCACAGATCGCCGAGGAGCTGGCGCAGGAGACCTTCGTCAAGGCCTACACATCCCTGGCAGGCTTCCGCGGGAAGGCCGAGTTCGGTACCTGGCTGGTGCAGATCGGGCTGCACGCGGCCCGGGATCACTTGCGGCGTGAGCGGCGTAGCCGGCGGCGGCAAGTCGTCAGTCTGGAACAATGGCGCGAGGGACGGGCAGACGGGGAAGATCCGCCTGATCCGCGGGTGGCCGCCGATCCCGCCGCGCGCGTCGCCGGCGGGGAGCTGGCGCACATCCTGCGGGCGGGACTGCGGCGGCTGCCGCCCGCCTATCGCGAGGTGCTGGTGCTCAGGCATCTGGCGGAATGGTCGTTCGCGGAGATCGCGGCGCACACCGGGGACAGCGTGGGCACGCTCAAGGTCCGCGCGCACAGGGCGCGCGGGATGCTGAAGGAGCTGCTCGGCGACATGGGCTGGACTCCTGAGGATTCCGGCCGGGCGGAGGAGGCGTGAAATGCAGCGCTTGATTGACCGCTACCTCGACGGCGAGCTGACCGCGAACGAAGCGGACGAGTTGCTGGCTGCCCTGCGTGACGACCCCGAGCTGGCCGTGCAGCTGCGAGGCTGGGAGCGGATGCTCGCGGCGATGGGCGATCTCGGCGCCGTCGCACCGTCACCCGGCTTCGCGAGCCGGGTCATGGAAAGGGTTCGTCTGGCCGCGGTGCGGCGTCCGCCGGCGAGGATCGCGCCCCCTCGCCAACGATCCCCCTGGGCCTGGGCGGCGCTGCTGGTTCTGGCCTTCGGCGGCGGTTTCCTCGCCGCCAATCTGGCGCCAGTCGCCATGAGGACCCCGGACGGCCGCGCGGCTGGGAGCGCGCGTTTCTCGCCAGCATCCGCCGGCGGGGAGGGCGGCGAACCGAGTGGTGCGTTGCTGCCGGTTCGACTGGTCTATGCGGCGGAGGAGGAACACGCCTCCAGCGTGAGCGTCGCCGGATCGTTCAACGGCTGGAACCACGTGCTGACGCCGCTGCGGCGCGAAGGCAGGATCTGGACGACCCTGCTGCTGCTGCCTCCCGGCAGCTACGAGTACATGTTCGTCCTGGACGGCCGAGAATGGCGGACCGACCCTCTGGCGCTGCAAACTCGGGACGACGGCTTCGGCAGGCGAAATGCCATCCTCGAACTGCCGCTCTGATCGACGGGGCCGCCTCCGGTCTCACGCCAGCCTGTTCACGGGCTCGATCGTCTGGCTGACGTTGGCCGGAGGCTGCGCCCCTGGCTGCGCCGCGGCCTGGGATGGCGGGGCGGCGCTGTCCCTGGCCGGCGGGCATGAATCCGATCTGCAGATCGATCCCCTGTTGGCGCACGACGCCGTGCCCGGGGGGGGATTCTACGAGCTGGCGCCGTCTGGCCTGCTGCACGGAAGGTTGGGACGGCGTACCTGGCTGCGCGCGTCCGGTCGCGCCGCCTGGCAGCAGTTCGTGGCCGAAGACCGCCGCCGCTTGATCGGGGCCGGCGCCAACGGCAATCTGCTCTGGAGAAGCGGCGGCTGGCGGCTGAGGTGCAGCGGTGGCGGCAGCTACTTCGATGATTCCGAGCGGGCCGCGATGCGCCGTCTCGAGGGCGGCCTCGAGGCCGCGCTGGGGCGTGTCACTGGCCGTTGGCTGCTGGAGCTGGGCGGGGGAAGGCAGCAGCGCCGCTACCCGCGATTGGAATCGATCGACGATGCGGGACGGACCGGCGTCCACACCGAGGCCACGACCAGCGCGCTGGCCGCAATCTGGTGGCGCGCCGGGCCGCGCCTTTCGCTGTCCGCCGCCGTCATGCCCGCCTGGACCGACGCGCGCGATCAGCTCTATGACGCGCGCGCCTTGACCGCCGAGGCCACAGTGGTCTGCCAGGTCTTCTCGGGGTGGAGGGTCGTCGGCGCTCTGCTCAGCCAGGAGCGCCGCTTCACGGCGAGGCCGCCGGGCGAGGACCGTGACTCCTACCTTCAGCTCGGCGGGGCCGTCGAGCGCGACCTGGCCGCGGGCGTGACGCTGGGCGCCCGCTATGCTTTCGCCCGTTACGAGTATCCCGCCGGCGGAACGCAGGAAATGCGGCGCGTCGTGGTGGTGCTGGGCATGCGCTTCGGCCGCAGCGCCCCCCCGACACCGGCAGGCAGGATGCCCCCTGCCATCCCCCACGCTGCTTCACCGCCGGCGGCGCGGGCGGGCGAGCCGCATCTGTTTCGCCTGCACGCGCCGCGCGCCGGCCAGGTGGCTGTGATCGGCGATTTCAACGGTTGGGATCCCCGCGCCGATCCTCTCGCGCCCGACGGGGACGGGTGGTGGAGCCGCCGCGTCACGTTGCCGGTAGGCGAACACCAATTCGCCTATGTGATCGACGGCGAGGTGGTCACGCCGCCCGAAGCGGACTCGACCGTTGCGGACGGATTCGGCGGACGCAATGGCCTGCTCCGGGTTCTGGCGTCAGACATGTAACGTCGGCGGCGCTCGAACGTCTCAGGCAACAGGAACGGGAGGCCGCGAGCCCAGGCTCCCGAGGCAGCAGAGAAGGAGAGGCGTACTCATGAGAACAAACAACTTCCAAGCAGCCCTGCGACGGCTAGCGATCCTAGCCGCGGGCGCCGCTCTGTTCTGCGGGATCGACGCCCCATGCCCGACGGCCTCGTCGGGCCAGACACCGGATCCGTTGCGGGACCGTGAGCAGCTGAGGGACGGCGAGCAGCTGCGCGATCGCGAGCAGATTCGCAACCGTCTGCAGCTGACGATCGGCGCCGACCCTGCCCTGGATGAGGGGCAGCGCTTGCAGATGCGCGAGCATCTGGAGGCATGTTTCGCGCATGGGTTCAGCGCCGACCAACTGGAGTTGCTCTTTTCAACCGGGCGCGAGGATGGCTGGACGGCGCAGGAGCGCCTGCGGCTGCAGCACCGCATCCGCAGCGCCGCCGAAGCCGACCTGCCCGTGGAGCTTCTGGTGGGCAAGCTGGCGGAAGCCCGGAGCAAAGGCGTGGCCGCCGCGGCGCTGGAGGGAGCGCTGACGCGCATCGAGCAGCATCTGCGAACGGCGCAGCAGGTCATGAACCAGGCAGCAGGCGACGGCGTGGCGCCCGCAGGCGACCAGCCGCGCCACCGGCGCCTTGTGCAGGAGATGGCTCAGCACATGTGGCGCGGCATGGACGAGGACGGATTGCGGCAGCTGCGTGAACAGGCCCGCCGCCGCGTGCGCGAGGGTGGCTGCTCGCTGGAGGATCTGACCGCGGCTTCCGCGATGGCGACCTCGCTGCGGGAGCTGGGCGTGCAGCGCGACCGAGCTCTGCGGCTGGCCGGGGACGCGCTGCGCAACGGCTATCAAGCGCGCCAGATGCATGAGTTGCGCTTGATGGCTGCGGCCAGCGAAAGGGCTGGCGGCGTCCGCCCATTCCTCGATGATCTCGAGGGCTGCCTCGGCGAGGGCATGCAGTATCGCGAAACTCATCGCCACATGATGCAGGCCGGGTGGCTGGGGCCCGGCGAGATGCACAGCCCCGGCGGCGCGCATCCCGGTGGCGACCTCGGCGGCGGCGGCCCTGGTGGCGGCTCCGGGGGCGGTTCCGGGGGAGGCTCCGGCGGAGGCGGCGGAGGCGGCGGAGGGGGCGGAGGGGGCGGCCGGTGAGCCGGCCTCCCGCCTGACGGCCGGCGAACAGCAAAGAGCGCGCGGAGCCTTCCACGAACTCCGCGCGCCCATTGCCGGCCGTGGCCGCGCCGACCCGCCTGCTACACTTCGGCGAAGAAGAACGGGCGCAGGCACTGGATGATCTTCTCGTACGTCTCCGGATAGAAGGCCCAGGTCGTGGCCGCCACCGAGCTGAGCAGGCTGTTGCCATCCTGCGGCGTGAAGCAGAAGCCGGTGATGTCCTGGCCGTCCTCCGACACGTGCACGCCGTGATACGGCACCACCGTCTGGTTGAGGATGCGCCCGTAGAAGCCGTGGTCGCGGCCGAAGCTGAAGATGCTGTTGGCCGACTTCTTGTGGGTCATGGCGATGCGATCGTTGGCGATCAGGCGCTCCAACAGCCGCTCCTTGGTCACCGGCCGCTTCACCTTCAGGTGGAATTGGATGACGTGCATGAGCTGGCTGTTGAGCTTCATGGCCGATGAGAACAGGTTCAGGTCGTAGCCCAGGGTCCGGAAGAGATGCCAGGCGTCGCGCGCGTGGTGGGTGCCGAACTTGGCGTCGCCGTGCGAGCCGATTTCCGGGCTGGGCACGAACTTGGCGTCCTGGCTGATGTCGTTGGCGCGCCGGATGCAGACGAAGCGCCCCTCGACCAGGTTTTCGGGTCCGTCATCGGCCAGGCCCAGGGTCGCGATCAACAGGGAAAGGTTGTGGGTGTTGCAGCTGACCACCTGCAGGTACTTGTCGTCCCCGGGCACGAGCGCCAAGTCGTTGACGCCGCGCGCATACGGCTTGCCGAAGCCGAATTCGCTGCCCTGCGCCAGGAACAGCGTCGTGCTGTCCTCGTACTTGCGGTACCACTTCTCCTTCATCTCGTTGCCCGACGGCGTGCAGTCGATGATGACGCGGCAGGCTTCCAGCGCCTCGTCGGTGACGCTGCCGACCTTGACGCCCAGCTTCTCGAATTCGGCGACGCGGTCTTGATCCGCGACCAGGCGCGCGCCGCGGCGCTGCAGGTTGACGACCTTGCTGCGGTCGATCAACAGCGGCGTCCGCTTGTGCACCATCACCTCATCGATGCCGAGCTGATCCTTGAAGTGGCACAGCAGACCCACCAGGGGTTCGCCGATTGTGCCGGTGCCGACGACCAGCACGTTCTTGGTGCCGAGCATCGCGTCCTCCTCGCGCAGCGCGCGGGCTCGCCGCCGGTCACCCCGCCCAACCGAGATAGGGGCGCCAGGCGTCCAGTTCCGCTTCCTGCCCCCGCTGCCGCTCGCGCCAGATCAGCGGGCGCTGCGGAGCGTGGGGGCGGTTGAGCAGGGCCATGCCCGCCTCGGCGGGCGTGCGGTTGCCCTTGCGGGCGTTGCAGACCAGGCAGGCCGTCACGCAGTTTTCCCAGGAGTCGGCCAGGGCCGCGGCGTCCCGCGTGAAACGGGCGCGCGGGACGACATGATCGATCGTCAACGGCCGGTCGGTGGCGCCGCAATACTGGCATCGCCACTCGTCGCGGGCCATGATGTTGCGCTTGGTCAGCCGCCACCGCAGCCGCCGGTAGGCCTTGTGCGCGCAGGCGATCAACAGCCGAATCACTCGCGGGCAGTGCAGAACCAGCTTCTCGGCGCGCAGAGGCAACGCATCGTCCGCCAGCAGGACCACGGCCTTGCCGGCGCAGATCATGGCGACCGCCCTTTTCAGGTTGATCACGTTGACAGGTTGGAAGCCGGCGTCGAGCACCAGCACCGGGCGTGACAGCACAGTCGGCGACATGGCGGCGAGCATAGCATGCGCCGCCCGCAGCCGCCAGCGCCGCCTGCGCCGCCAGCGCCCGCCATGCGCTGCCGGGGCGGGACGAGCCGGTCGGCCCGGATCAGAGCTCGTGCGGCATGCGCTCGCCCGGGTTGACGAAGAACCGATCGACCGGATAGAAGCGCAAGTTGCTGACCCGGCTGGTGTAGATGCAGGCGAAGTCCTTGACCTGGGCCCCGAAACGGCTGGCGGCCCGGCCTTCCTTGAACAGCGAACCCCAATAGGGATTGAAGGCGGCGGCCAGGCGCTTCTGCAGGGCGCCGCGGCGCTGCAAGGCCTCGGCGAAGGCGGCCTCGCCGGCGGCCTCCTCCGGGGCGGGGCTGAACGCGGGCGGTCCGGCGCCGTTCTCAGCCGCCGACGCCGCCTCTTCCCACCGGCGCTCGCGCGCCAGCGACAGCTCCTCCAGGCGCGCCTCCACCTCCTCCAGTCCGCGCAGCTCACCCCGCAGGCTTTGCAGCGCGGCGATCTCGCGCTCCAGTTCGGGCACGATCAACGCCGTGCGCCAGCCGACAGACTTCTTGCTGCGCAGGATGTCGCCGTAGGTATGGTCGCCGAAGTAGAGGATCGCGTCGCCGAAGCAGTCCAGCTTCGACTCCAGGAAGAAAGCATCGCCGCCGGTGAAGCAGTTGCCGCGGCGATTGGCCAGCCCGGGCGTCTGGTCGCGCGGCACCGGCCTGCCCTTGCCCTGCTGCACGAAGAACTCTGGCTTGCGCGAGGAGCAGATGATCAGGTCGAACATCTCATCGGGCGCAGCGCCCTGGCCGTCGAGGATGTGGCTCATGACGGCCGCGGTGTAGTCCGTCTCGCTGTTGGTCAGCAGGAACAGCTTCTTGCCCGCCGTCCGGAAGCGGGCCAGCGTTTCGGCCAGCCCCGGATCGCGCACGAAGAAACGGTCGAGATCGGCCATGATCATGCGCTTGAGCGTGCCGTCGCGGTGGATCGTGTCGATGGCCTCGCGGATGTCGTTGAAGAGCACGCGGTAGCTGGCCGGCACGAGTTCGGGTCGTTCGTCCTTGAGCGACACGAGCTCGATGTAGAGGCAACCCTCCGGCAGGTCGAACAGGGTGTCGAAGATGCGGTAGCGGTCGGGGCTGAGGCGCAGGCGGCCACGCTTGTAGGTCTGGCGGCGCTCTTCGCGCGTCAGCAGCCGCCGCCCGTGGCGCACCCGGGACACGTAGCCGTAGGCGTCGGTCTTGAGCAGATGCCCCAACCGCTTGTCGACGATGAGCCCGCGACAGACCATCTCCGGTTGATACGGCAGCGCGCGTATCTCCTCGGGGTAGCCGCGACGCTCGATCAACCAGGACAGGGCCAATTCGAAGCTGAGCCGTTCGAAGGTCTGGGCGTTGTAGAGCGCGAGCGTGTGGTCCATGTCGAAGCCGATGGCGGCGATCGAACTCATGCGCAGGTTCCGGTTGACGTAGACCCGCAGCTGCGGCGGCGGCATGCCGGACGGGAGAGAGGATTCCGGATGGCGTGCGGCAGTCATCGCATCAACTCAGGGCGCGCTCGACAGCGCGAGGTCAGCGGGCAGAGTCTCTTGCGGCGTGCCGCCGCGGCAGAGCGGGTGCTCCGGGAAACGCTGCGCCACCTGGTGACGCCAGCTGGCCGCGTTGTCGTGAAAGCCCTGTTCCTCGAGCACCTCGGCGCCGCGCAGCCACGCCTGATGGCACCACTCGGTGGCCGTGACCGCGCGCAGGTAGAGCTGCAAGGCGCGCTTGCGGTCGCCCGCGAAACGGGCGCACTCGGCCAGGCCCAGCCAGGCGGCGGAGAAACCGGCGTCGACCGTCAAGGCCTTCTCATACAGCTCGGCGGCAGCATCGACCCTGCCCTCCAGGAGCGCGAGCTCGCCGAGGTAGCGCAAGGGGTACAGAGTCCAGCAACGGGGATCGGCGGGGGCCGTCTCCATCCCGCACTCCGCCAGCCGCGTCAGGCCGGCGCGCGTGCGCGCGACCAGGTCCCGGGCCGCCGCCGGCGCCATCCGCGCGCCGCGCGCCGCGAGCAGGCGCACGGTGGCCGCCGCCTCCGCCAGCACGAGCAAGGCGTGGTCGCCGAATTCGCGCCGGCCCGCGGCCACCGCCGCCAGCGCCCCGTCGATGTCCCCGCACGCGAGCCGGCAGCTTGCCCGCCGCGCCGCCAGATCCTGGCCGTACGCGAGCTGGCCCCGCGGGGATGGGGGCAGCGCCATCGCCTTCTGCCAGGCCTGGTCCAGCCAGGACAGCGCCAGCTCCAATCCCGCCACGGGCAGCGCCTCGCCGTCCAGCTGCGCCATGCTGTCGCAGGCCAGCTGATAATCGAAATAGGGTTCGGCAGGGTGCTCCTGCCGGGCGCGGTTGAGCAGGCGGAGGTTGCGTTCGCGGCGCTCGGCCGCCCGCTCCCGCTGCTGCCCCTCGTGCAGCAGGGTGATGGGGGCGTCCAGGATCGCCAGACCGCGCGGCGCCGCCCAGGCCTCCAGCGCGGGGCCGATCTGCTCGTGGATGGGGTAGAGGTAGCGGATCTCGGGCTGGTTGCGGAAGAGCCGCACCAGGCGAACGCTCGCCACCTCGGACGACGAGCGCCGATCGACCACCTCGAGCCTGTAGCCGGCGGCTCGTTCCGCGTTGAGCAGGCGCTGGAAGTCGATGGGCCGCAGCGGCTGCAGCCTTTCGTCAGCGTCGAGCACCAGCACCCAGTCGCCGTACGCTTCCTCCAGCGCCGCGTTGCGGGCGGCGGCGAAGTCGTCTCGCCAGGAGAATTCCACCACGCGCGCGCCGTAGCCCTCGGCAATGATGCGCGTGTTGTCGCGCGAGCCGGTGTCGACCACGACGACCTCGTCCACCAGGGCCAGCGCCGACTTGATGGCAGGGCCGATGGTGGCCTCCTCGTCGCGGACGATCATGCAGAGCGAGACGGTCTTGCGCTTCATGCGCCCCAGCTTTCCCGGAGGCGTTGCCGGCCAACCGCTGCGGAACGGGTCAATGGTAGCTATCGTCATGCGGCACGCGCAGTTTAGCCGACAAGCGACCCAGACGGACGCCGCCGGCCGGCCAGCCGCCCGCCCACCCGCAGGTTGCCAAATAGCAGGCGATTCCGCAATATGTCTCGAGGCCGATCATGGCCGCCGGGTTTGTCGGCGCGGCCCGCCGGACGGGCGGCCGGACCCGGCGCACCCCAGCCCGGGCCAGGCGCCATGCCGCGTGTCAATGGCATCGACCAGCCACGAGCCGACCGCCGGGGGGATGGCGTTCCCGGCGCCGGCGCGCGCGGATCCCTGCCCGTGTACGGCCTGCTCGACAACATCCGCAGCGTCTGGAATGTGGGCGCCATGTTCCGCACGGCCGACGCCGCGGGCATGGCGGGCCTCTTCCTGTGCGGCGTGACGGCGACGCCGCCGCGGCCGGACATGGAAAAGACCGCGCTCGGCGCCACGCAGCACGTGCCCTGGGACTACTGGGAGGATGCGGCCGCCGCCGCCCGCAGGTTGCGGCAGGACGGCGTGCGCCTGGTGGCGCTGGAGCGCACGCGGGACACGGCGCCCTACGACAGCTTCTCCTACTCCTTCCCGCTCTGCTTCGTGGTCGGGCACGAAACGCGGGGCGTCTCGCCCGAGCTGCTGGCGCTGGCCGACGCCGCCGTGGAGATACCGATGGCGGGCGTGAAGCGATCGCTCAACGTGGCGGTCAGCTTCGGCGTGCTGGCCTACGAGATCAGGCGGCAATGGCTCAGCGCGCACGCCTGCACGCAGAAGACGACCGCCAGGCCCGATGCGGCGGGGGCCCGGCCATGAGCTTCCGCAACCCGTGGTCGTCCCGCCTCTACGTCGCCGCGGTGCAGACCGCGCGCGGCGTGCTGCGCCGGCTGGGGCGCGATGACGGCCCGCTGATCCGCCGTCTGATCGCCGCGCAGAACGCCCGCGTGGCGCGCCGCCTGCGTCGGCATCCCGCGCGCTCGCTGCTGCTGATCCTGCCGCGCTGCGTCAAGCGCCCGGGCTGCCCCATCGATGTGCGGGGTGAGCTGGCGGTCTGCCGCGATTGCCGCGAATGCCCCCTGGGGGACATCGCGCGCCTGACCGAGGCTGCCGGCGCGCGCGCCCTGGTCGCCTTCCGCAGCCACATCGCCTTCGCCATGGCGCGCCGCGAGGCGCCCGATCTGATCATCGCCGCCGCCTGCGAGGACCGGCTGATCAAGGCCCTGCGCAGCGTGCCGGAGATACCGGCGCTGCTGTCGCCGCTGGGCGGCATGCGCAAGCCGTGCGTCGAGGCGACGTTCGACCTGGATTGGATCGCGCGGCAGGTCGAGCTGGCGGGCGGAGCCGGGACCTCGGCGGCACCGGCGCCGTCGGCGGCGGCACGGGGCGCGCCGGCGGCGGGCATGCTTCCGGGCGCGGGCACATGAGCGTCCCGGCGCCCACGCCGGCCGCCGTCGGCGCGCCCGGGCCGCCGCTGTTGCTGCTGCTGCGCTTCCTGCGCCCGCGGCAGTGGCCGATCCTCAGTTGCCAGCTCGCAGTGGGAGTGCTGGCCGCGCCGGCGGCCGCGCTGGGCACGGGCGCGGCGGCGCCGCGGTGGGAGCTGCTCGCGCTGGCGTGGGCGGTCTGGGTGCCGGGCCTCAACGGCGGAACCCTGGCCTTCAACAGCGCCCATGACCGCGACACCGAGGACATCGCCTACTTGCGCTCGCCTCCCCCACCCCCCTCCTGGCTGGCCGCGGCTGCGATCGCGACCATGCTGGCGGCCCTCGCGGGCGGGCTCGTCCTGGGCCTCGGCTTCGCCGCCGTCACGGCCGGCTGCGTGCTGCTGTCGCTGCTGTATTCGCATCCCCGGACGCGTTGGAAGGGCGTGCCGGGGCTGGACCTGGCGGTGAACATGGTGGGCTACGGCGCCGGCACGACGTTGGCGGGGCTGCTTGCGGGGCAGGCGGCCTGGCGCTCGCCCGCGCCGCCGGATACGCCGAGCTGGCTGCTTGTCGCCGCTTTCGCGCTGCTGTTCGGATCGTTCTATCCGCTGTCCCAGCTCTACCAGCTGGATGCCGACCGGCGGCGCGGCGACCGCACGTTGGCGTCGGCGCTGGGCGCGCGGCGGGCGCTCGTCCTGGCGATCGCGCTGGGGGCGGCAGCCGCGCCGCTGTTCCTGGCGGCGGCCTCGCGCTGGCGATCCGACGCGGCAGCGTCGCCCGCCGTCATCTGGTGCTTGACGGCCGCCCTGGGCGCCTGGCTGCTGCATCTGGCCTGGTGGCTGGCGCGCGCCCCCCGCCTGACGCCGCGCGCGCACGAGCAGGGCATGTACCGGGCGCTGCTCTTGTGGGCGGGGGTCGACGCGGCCCTGCTGCTGGCCCGCTTCGCTCCGTAACTGCATCTGGATGCCCTGTCATGGACGAGGGTCGCGGCGGCCGCGCAAGGCGCGGCGCTCAGTGTCGTCCCTGTGCGGAATGGTCCGGCCGTGAGGTGGGCTGCGAGGGGCGCGCCTTGCTGGCCAAGGGTGTCGCGCTGTCTACAGCTGCACGCGCCGGCGGCGGCTGATCTCGCCCTGGAAGCTGAGGCCGAGCGCTTCCAGCTCGTCAAGCACGCGCTCGATCAGCCGGCTCTTGACCGCCAGCGGCAGGAAGGCCGCCTTGAAGCCGTTCATCACCAGCCGCACGATGCGCTGCTCGTCCAGCCCGAAGTGCGCGGCGGCGAGCTGCAGCTCGTTGGTGACGGTGGTGCCGGACACCAGGCGGTTGTCGGTGTTGAGCGTGATGCGCAGCCCTTCGTCCAGATAGCGCCGGATCGGATGGTCGCGCAGGTCGCGGATCGCCTTGGTCTGCAGATTGCTGGCCAGGCACACCTCGACCGCGATCCGGCGGTCGTTGACCCAGGCCATCAGGCCGGGATCCTCGATCAGACGCGTGCCGTGGCCGATGCGGTGCGCGCCGCAGTAGTGGATGGCCTGATGGATGGAGGCGGGCCCGAAGGCCTCGCCGGCATGGATGGTCACGTTGATGTTGTGGTTGAGGATCAGGTAGAAGGCCTGGATGTGATCCTTGGCCGGGTAGTCCTTTTCGGCTCCCGCCAGGTCGAAGCCGACCACGCCGCGGCCCTTCCATCGCACCGCCAGCTCGGCCAGCCGGAACGACGATTCCGGGGAGATGTGGCGGATGCCGCAGATGATCTGCCCGGTCTGGATGCCGAAACGGCGGCGGGCCCGCTCCAGGCCGTCCTGCACCGCTTCCACCACCTCGTCCAGCTGCAGGTCCGCGCGCGTGTGCAACAGCGGCGAATAGCGCACCTCCATGTAGCGGACGTTCTCGTCGTGCGCGTCCTCGGCCAGCTCGAAGGCGATGCGCGACAGGTCTTCGGGCCGCTGCATCATCTGCAGGGTGATGTCGAAGACGCGCAGGTATTCCTCGAGGCTGTGGCAGTCGTCGCCCACCTGGCAGACCCGCCGGACGTCGTCATCGGTGGCGAAGACGTAGGGAAGGCCGTATTGGCGCGCCAGCTCGCGCACGGTCGCCGCGCGCAGCGATCCGTCGAGGTGAACGTGCAGGTCGGTCTTGGGCAGCGCCCGCAGCAGCTCGGGCGCCGGCCGCGCGGCAGCCTCGCTCACGGCGCTCCTCACCCCGGTCCCAAGCGGCAGCCGGCGGGACCGGCCAAGAGACAAGCAGACAAGAAGTCGATGCGGGCGATCGGGCATCTCCGGAGTGCGACTCATTCCTCCAGGGACGCCGTCTCGTTGGTCCCGCGCATCCCACGAGGGTCGGAAGCGCAGATTCCCGCATCGACATCGCAGGCGGTTTGCGGCGGCCGAGCACCGCCGCTGCTGCTTCGATAATACGGGATCGCCGGCGCCCCGGCAAGCGCGGGGTGCGCCGCACGCCCGCGGCCGCCGCATTGGACAAGCCCAGGCGCAGGCTATATATTCACCCCGTTTCCCTCACGTCCGCGCGAAAGGAGCGCGTCCATGACCACGCGCGCGTGTCCGGTCGTCCTGGCGGCGGCCTTGCTGCTCGCCTTGTCCGCCGCTGCGCCCGCCTCCGCCCAGGACCCGGAGACGGCCCTCCCGCCCGCCGATCTTGAGCAACCCGCCGCCCCCGACACCATCATCGCCGCGGCCGAATCGGCCGGACCGGCGCTGGGTGAGCGTCGCCGCCACGCCGGCCGCTTCGGGCTGGCCGCCCATGGCGTGCGCCAGATCCCGGTCTACGTGCGCCGGGAGGATCACCGCAACATCAACGACGTCACCGCCGGCACCTGGACCTTCGACGCCGGCGCCCGCTACTACGTCATGGACGCACTGGCGCTGACGCTCAATTACCTGCGCGGCGGGCTGGGGATCACCCAGCGGCAGGACTGGCGCGACCTCTACGACCTGACCGGCGCCGAGTACATCGCCCTGGACGTGATCAGCGCCGGCTTCCACGCCTACCTCGGAAGCACGCTCTTTCCCCGCAGCGAGCTGAACCCCTACCTGCTGATCCGCGTCAGCCGCGCCGACTGGGCCTTCACGGTGGACGGCCGCGGCGGCCAGCCGTACACGATCCTGGACCAGCCTGTCGAAGGGGTCGACATCGGCATGGGCGCCGGCTTCGGTCTCGAATACCCGCTGCGCGGAGGCGCCGCGCTGGAGTTCGAGTGGGTCTGGCATTGGATCCACACCGAAGACGACCTGGTCGGCCCGCAGGACGACATCTGGACCAACACGCAGTTCTGGACGGTCGGCCTGGGGTTGGCCTGGAACTTCTGAGCGCGCCTCCGGCTTCAGCCTCGCGAGCCGCCCCACTGGCGCGGGGCGGCTCTCGTCTTGCGGCAGCGACGCCGGGCGCTCACGTGCCGGCGGCGTAGTCGGACTGGTAGCGGATCTGATCCTCGGTCAGGGTGTCGATGCCGATCCCCAGCGTGCTCAGCTTGACCCCGGCCAGCTCCTGATCCTGGCTGACGGGGATGTCATGCACCGCCGGCGCCAGCGACGCTCCCTCGCGCGCCAGGCGGATCAGGCTGAGGAACTGGTTGGCGAATGACATGTCCATGACCTCGCTCGGATGCCCCTCGGCGGCGGCGAGATTGACCAGCCGCCCCTTGGCCAGCACATAGATGCGGCGTCCGTCGGCCAGGGTGTATTCCTCGCAGTTGGGCCGGATCTCGCGCACGGCGGTAGCCAGCTTCGCCAGGTCGACCAGGTTGATCTCGCAGTCGTAGTGGCCCGTGTTGCAGACGATGGCGCCGTCGCGCATCATCTCGAAGTGGCGGCCGATGATGACATCCTTCATGCCCGTGGCGGTGATGAAGATGTCGCCCAGCGGCGCGGCCTCGTCCATGGGCATCACCCGGTGGCCGTGCAGCACCGCCTTGAGCGCCGCGGTGGGCTTGATCTCGGTGACGATGATGTTGGCGCCCAGCCCCTTGGCGCGCATCGCGCAGCCCCAGCCGCAATGCCCGAAGCCGGCGACCACGAAGTTCTTGCCGGCCACCAGCACGCTGGTGGCGCGCAGGATGCCGTCGACGCTGGATTGCCCGGTGCCGAAGACGTTGTCGAAATCCCATTTCGTCTCGGCGTCGTTGACGGCGATGATGGGGTACTTGAGGGCGCCCGCGGCCGCCATCGCGCGCAGGCGGTGCACGCCGGTGGTGGTCTCCTCGGTGCCGCCGATGATCGCGGCGGCCAGCTCCGGATGGCGCTGGTGGACGGAGAAGATCAGGTCGGCGCCGTCGTCCAGCGTCAGGGTCGGGCGGAATTCGAGCGTGCGGTCGATACACCAGTAGAATTCCTCGGTGTTCATGCCGTGCCAGGCGTAGATCGACACGCCGTCCGCGGCCAGCGCCGCGGCCACGTCGTCCTGGGTCGAGAGGGGGTTGCACCCCGACCAGGACACCTCCGCACCCGCGGCGATCAGGGTCCGCACCAGCACGGCGGTCTCCTTGGTGACGTGCAGGCAGCCCGCGACTCGCATCCCCTTGAGGCTCTGCCGGCGGGCATGCTCCTGGCGCAGGGCCATCAGCACCGGCATGCGGGACTCGGCCCACTCGATCTTCATGCGCCCCTGCTCGGCCAGGCCGAGGTCGGCGACCTTGGACTTCGCGCTTTGCGTCTTCATGCGTCCTCCGGTTGGTGATCATGGTTGGGTGAGGCGCCGCCGCGCGTGCCGGGGGCGCGCGCGGGACGTTCGGCGATGGCAACGAACAACGCGGGCCAGGCGGCGGCGCGGCCGGAGCGGCGGGCGGCGTCCTCTGCGGCCGCCGGCCGCGGCGCCTGCAGCCAGGCCGGCCCGCGGCCCGGGTGCAGCGCGAAGCTGACCGGCGTCAACCCCGCCTCCGCGAAGCGCCGCTCGATCTCCGACTGCGAGAAGCCCAGCCACTGATGGGCCAGCTCCTCACGCAGCCAGGCATGGTCGTGCGGCGCGAAATCGATCAGGACCACCCGGCCGCCGGGACGCACGATGCGCGCCAGCTCGGCCATCGCGCGCGCCGGTCGCGCGACATGGTGCAGCACCATGGAGGCCACGGCGGCGTCGCAGGCGCCGCAGCGCAGCGGCAGCTCCTGGACGTCGGCGCGCTGGAATGCCACCTCGGCCATCCCGGCATCCCGGCAAAGCGCGCGGGCGCGCGCGAGCATGGCCTCGCTGTTGTCGATGGCGATCACGCGGCAGCGCACGCCGGCCAGCAGCGGCAGCAAGGCCCCGGTGCCGGCGCCGATGTCGGCGACCAGCCTTCCCGGCGCGATCAGGGCGCCCAACACGCCAAGGTGGATCTCCGGCAGGTCGAACGAGCGCCTGATCTCGTCCCAGCGAGCCGCGGCGTCGCGGAAGAAATGCCGGCTGCGGGCATCGCGCTCGCGCAGGACCGAGGCCAGGTTGAGGTCGTCGCCGGCCGCTTCGGGCACGCGCGCGGCGGCGGCGAGCACGCCGGCGTGCAGGCTCTCGCCGCCGGGAAACTCCCCTCTCGGCGCGGCCCTGCACCAGCTCCAGGTGCCTTCCCGCCGCTGCCGCACCCAGCCGGCGTCGCGCAGCACCGCCAGGTGCTTCGAAACCCGCGGCTGGGCGATGCCCAGAATCCGCGCCAGTTCCTGCACGGCCAGCTCCTCCGCCGCCGTCAGCCTCAGGATGCGCAGGCGGATGGGATCGCTGACGGCCTGCAGAATGGCCGCCGGGGTCGTGGCGGCGGCCTTCGCCGCTTCTGCCGGCGCAGAGTGCACCTGGGGCCTCCGGAATGGGCAGGATTAATCATTCCATTATTGGAATAAAAGCATAATACAGACATGGGCACCATGTCAACGGCTTACGGGCCGTCGCCCGGGCCGCAGGCCGCGCAACCGCGGCCATCGAGGGGCGCCAGCGCCCGAGCGGCCGCCGGCGGCCCACGTTTGACGCTGCCGCCTCCGCTGCCTATAATCCGGCCTTGTGCACCGAGACCCCACCGCGCCGCGGCCGCCGCGCCCCGACGCGGCCGCGGGCGGTAGGGGCGGCCGCCCCCCAGAACGTCCCCGGACCGAAGCTAGCCCCAGCCACGGGAGGACTCGATGAAGATCGCCGTCCTGGTCAAGCAGGTGCCCGACTCGGAGACGCGGATCAACCTGCCGGGCCCCGTCTCCAAGCTGGACGACGCGGGTTTCACGCGCGTGCTCAATCCTTACGACGCCTTCGCGGTCGAGGAGGCGGTGCGCATCAAGGAGAAGCACGCCGGCACCGAGGTGACCGCCATCACCGTGGGCGGCGACCGCGTCAAGGAAACGCTCAAGAAGGATTGCCTGGCCGTCGGCTGCGACAAGGCGGTCATCATCAGCGATCCGGGACTGGCCGACGCGGACGAGGCCGGCGTGGCGGCCGCGCTGGCCGCCGCCCTGCGACGCGACAGCTACGACCTCGTGCTCTGCGGGAAGCAGGCCATCGATGACGACGCCGCTCAGGTCGGGGTGCGCGTGGCCGAGGCGCTGGGTCTGCCCCACGTCGCCGTGGTGACCAAGCTCGAGCTGGGCGAGGGCGTGCTGACCGCACACCGCGAGATCGAGGGTGGCGTCGAGATCGTCGCCTCCCCCCTGCCGGCCTTGATCACCTGCCAGAAGGGTCTGAACGAGCCCCGCCTGCCCAGCCTGCCCAACATCATGAAGGCGGGCGCCAAGCCGATGCAGACGCTCACCCTGGCGGACCTGGGTCTGCAGCCGCCCGCGCGCACCTACGAGATCCGGCGGTACGCACCGCCCCCGCCGCGCGGCACCTGCAAACTGGTCCAGGAGGAGGATCCCGTCGCCGCGGCGCGGGAGCTGGCGCGCCTGCTGCGCGAAGAGGCCAAGGTCATCTGACGACGGGAGCGGAACGATGCCGAACATCGCAGTCTTCATCGAGCAACGGGATGGAGAGATCAAGAAGGTGTCGTGGCAGATGATCGGCCGCGCTCGCGCCATCGCCGACCAGTCCGGCGGCGAGGTGTGGGGCGTGCACTTGCACGCGGCGGACTGCGACGCGCCGGCCCAGGCGGGCGCCCACGGCGCGCAACGCGTCTTCACGGCCACCAGCGATCACTTCAAGCTCTACGACAGCGAAGCCTATGCCACCGCGCTGGCGGCCTTCGTGGCGGCGCACAGGCCGGATCTGCTACTCATCGGCGCCACGGCGCTGGGCAAGGATCTGGCGCCCAAGCTGGCCCAGCGTCTGGGCGCGGCCTGCCTGAGCGACTGCGTGGGCCTGGCGTGGGAAGACGGCGCCTGGCTGATCCGCCGCCCGATCTTCGCCGGCAAGTGCTTCGTCGACGCCGTGCCCAAGACCACGCCGGCGATCGTCGGCGTGCGGCCCAACGCCTTCACTCTCGGCGCAGGAGGCGGAGCGGCCGCCGCGGCCGAGGCCTTCGACGCCGGGCTGGGCGGTTTCGCGCCGCGCGCGCGCGTCGTCGAGGTGCAGAAGGCCGCCGGCCGCAAGGTGGAGCTGACCGAGGCCGAGGTCATCGTCTCCGGCGGCCGCGGCATCAAGGGTCCCGAGCATTACCACCTGATCGAGGAGCTGGCCGCCTCGCTGGGCGCCGCCGCCGGCGCCAGCCGCGCCATCGTCGACGCGGGCTGGGTGCCGCATTCGCACCAGGTGGGCCAGACCGGCAAGACCGTCAGCCCGAACCTGTACATCGCCTGCGGCATCTCGGGCGCGATCCAGCACCTGGCAGGGATGTCGTCGTCGAAGTGCATCGTGGCCATCAACAAGGACGCCAACGCCCCCATCTTCAAGGCGGCCGACTACGGCGTCGTGGGCGACCTGTTCCAGGTCGTGCCGGCCCTGAAGGCGGAGGTGGAGAAGCTGAAGGGCTGAGCCGCGGCTAGGCCCGCTGGCGATCCTCGGCGATGCGGTTGGGCACGCGCCGGCCCTGCAGGCGCTGCTCGACCGCGGCGACCGCGGCGTCGGCTTCCGCGATCAGCTGCCGCAGGATCTCGCGCAGCGGCTGGATCCGTTGCACCAGCCCGACCGATTGGCCTGCCATGAGCGAGCCGGTCTCGACCTCGCCGTCGAGGGCGGCTCGGCGCAGCGAGCCGACCCAGAAATGCTCGACCTCGTACTGCGCCTCGGGGCGGGTCAGCTCGCCGCGTTCCAGCTTGCGCAGCAACTCCAGCTGCAGGCGGCCGAAATCGTCCATCGCCTGGTTGTGCAGCGCGCGCACGGCGACCACCGGCAGCTTGCTGCTGTACTGGGGCGTGGCGATGGCCTCGCGCGAGCGCGCCTTCATGAAGACCTCTTTGAAGCGCGTGTGCGCGCCGCACTCCTCGGCGACCACGAAGCGCGTGCCGAGCTGGGCGCCGGCCGCGCCCATCAGGCAGAGATGGCCGATCATGCGGCCGTCGGCGATGCCGCCCGCGACGAAGATCGGCACCTCGTCGACCCGGAACAGGATCTCCTGCAGCAGAACCGTGGTCGAGACGTGCCCGATGTGCCCCCCAGCCTCGCTGCCCTCGAGCACCAGAGCGTCGGCGCCGTAATCGATCATGCGGCGGGCGATGCTGTCGGTGCTGGCGAAGCAGATGACCTTGGCGCCGCTGTCCTTGGCGCGCTGCACTTCCGATTGCCGCGGGATCGAACCCGCGAAGAACATGTGGTTGAGGCGCTTCTCGCAGATGATGTCGAGATGCGCCTGGTAGTTGGGGGCGATGACGATGATGTTGGCGCCGAAGGGCCGGCTGGTCAGCCGGCGCGTCTCGTCGATGGTGGCGGCGAACTGCTCGGGCGGCATGTTGCCGCCGGCCAGGACGCCGAAGGCCCCCAGATCGCTCATCAGCGCCACCAGGCGGGGCTCGCTGATCCAGGTCATGGCGCCGCACATGATCGGGACCTGCACGCCCAGGAATTCCTGGCCTGCGCTCCAGATGCGATCCAGGCGCGGGGTGGAGCTGACGGGTTCGGGGCTGGCCATGCGCGGCACCTCCAACGCGCGGAGTCGGTCGCGGCGTGCGGCGCGGGCCGATCCGCCGGCCGCCGGCTGCTTAGCATACCCTATCGCTCCGGAATTGCAACCACGGGGCGCGGCGGGCGCGGAGGCTCTGCGGGCTAGCCGCTGCCCTCGGCGCGAGCGCGGGGAAAATACGGCTCGACCACAGGATAGCTGTCCAGGCGGCGTCCGTCCGCCGCCTGCAGGAAGGCATTGACCCACCAGAAGACGTCCTGGCGCCGCACCGCCTGGCGGAGGCGCCCCATGCGGCGGCGGCGCTCCTGCGGCGGCATGTGGAACGCGCGGTGCAGGGCGGCGGCAACGCCTTCGCTGTCGTGGGGGTTGACCAGCAGCGCGTGCCGGTGCAGCTGCGCCGCCGCGCCGGCGAATTCGCTGAGCACCAGCACCCCGCTACCGTCCAGCTGGCAGGCGCAGTACTCCTTGCACACCAGGTTCATGCCGTCCTTCCAGGGGGTGGTCAGCTGGATCTCCGCCGTGCGGTACCAGGCGAGCAGTTCGCGCCGCTCGAGGGAGCGGTAGAAGTAGTGCACGGGCTGCCACCCCGGCAGCGCGTGCTGGCCGTTGATCTCGCCGACCAGGCCGTCGATCTCGGCGCGCAGCGAGGCGTATTCGGGGATCTCGGCGCGGCTCGGCACGACGACCTGCACGAGGGTCAGCCGGCCTCGCAGCTCCGGGTAGCAGGCCAAGGCGGTCCGCAGGGCGCGCAGCTTCTCCGGAATCCCCTTGGTGTAATCCAGCCGGTCGACGCCGAGCACGATCTGCCGCTCGGGATGGTGCTCGTGCAGGTACCAGGCGGTCTCGGCCACGGCGGGCTCGCTCGCCTCGCGCGCGAATTGGCGGGCGTCGATGCCGATGGGGAAAGCGCCCAACCGCGTCGTGCGCCCCCCCCAACGCACCTCGATGACGCTGCCGTGACCCCGCACCATGGATCCTTCCAGCAGGGCGCGCACGCACTGCACGAAGTTGCGCCGGTCGCGCAGCGTCTGGAACCCGATCAGCTCGTACGCCAGCAGATCGCTCAGGATCTCCAGCCGCCAGGGCAGCTTCAGGAAGATGTCGAGCGGCGGGAAGGGGATGTGCAGGAAGAAGCTGGCGCGCCCCGCACGGCCCAGCTCCCGCAGCGCTGCTCCCACCCCCATCAGGTGGTAGTCGTGCACCCACACAAGGTCCCCGGGCTGGCCCTGCGCCATCACCTCCTCGGCGAACCTCAGGTTGACCCGCTGATAGGCCCGCCAGTACGCCGGTTCGAACCAACAGCGCGATTGCAGGTCGTGGAACAGGGGCCAGATGATCTCGTTGGCGAAGCCATGGTAGTACTCCTGGCGCTCGGCGGCGGTCAGCAGCACCGGGCGCAGCCTGTAGCCGCTGTCGCGCGTGGCCTCGGCCAGCAGCGGCGCCAGCTCCACGCGGTCTTCGCGCAAGGTGCCCGGCCAGCCGATCCAGACTCCGCCGCGATGGCGCAGGACCGGCGCCAGCGCGGTGACGAGCCCGCCCGCTCCGGGCTGGCAGCGCCACTGCCCCGAGACCTCGTCGCGCTCGATCGCCACCGGCAGCCGATTCGACACGATCAACAACCGCTGGTCCGAGGCCGCAGGCATCTCCATCATGGCGCCCTCCTCGGCCCGCTCGCGGCGTCGCGTCGCGCCGCCGCGCGCCAGAGTTCCAGGAAGCGCAGCAACTGCGCGGGCGGGACCAGACGTGCCGCGGCCGCGGACGCCCGCGGCCGCCGCCGGACCAGAACTCCCAATCCCCGCCCCGCGATCGCCCGGAAGGCGTCCTCATCCGTCAAGTCATCGCCGAGATAGGCGGCGACCGTGCGCGGACCGCACTCCCGCAGCAGCGTCCGCACCGCGTGCCCCTTGTCGCGGCCGGCGGCGCGCAGCTCGAGGCCGCCGGCGAAAGGGCGCAGCTGCAGGCCGCCCGCGGCAGCCAGCGGCGCCCAGGCCGCGCGCGCCAGCGCCGCCACCCGCCGTGCCCGCGCCAGGCCGAGCCCGCGCCAGTGCACCGCCAGGGCCGCCGGCTTGCTCTCGAGCCGCCGCAGCAGGCCGGCCTCCTCCAGCCGCGCCCGCCCCTGAGCCAGACCGCGCCGCGCCGCGCTCGGCAGCTGTGGCGGCGCCGCCTCCCGGCCCGGCCGCATCCGCTCCCAGCCGTGGCAGCCCCACACCTCCGGCGCCGGATTCAGCCCCAGCAGGCGCACCACCTCCTCGGCCGCGCGGCCGCTGACCAGCGCCAGCCGCGTGCCCCCATCGGCCTGGATGCCCCGCAACGCTCTGCGCACCCCGGGGTATGGCCTCGCCAGGTCGCGCGCGACGCGCAGCGGGGCCAGCGTGCCGTCGTAGTCGAGCATCAGGAGGCGCCGCGGCGAGTCCGCCAGCCGCGCGAAGAATTCGTCCCAGGCGCGGCGCTCCATCAGGTCAGTTCGATGCGGCCGTCGCGGCCGCGAACCAGGGCCATCATCAAAGCCAGGTACTCGACCAGATGGCGAGTGAGCAGGAAATGATCGCGCACGAAGGCCCGCCCCTTCTCTCCCATCTCCAGCCGGCGCGCGGGATCGTGCAGCAGGTAGCGCAGGCGCAGCGCGGCCCCTTCGGGGCTATCGACCAGGAAGCCGGTGTGGTAATTGACGACCTGCAGGCGGATGCCGCCGGTGTTGCCCCCGATGACCGGCTTGCCCTTCCAGAGCGCCTCGGTCACGGTCAGACCGAACCCCTCGCGCAGCGATTTCTGCAGAACCACATCGGCCGCGCGCTGCAGCGCGTTGATGGTGCGATGCGCGTCCGCCGGCAGCATCAGCACCTGCGTGTCGGGATCGCTGGCGGAGGCCTCGCGCACCTCGGCCAGCACCTGCGCACCCTCGGGGTCGTCGGTGGCCTCGCCGCCCGCGAGCACCAGCTGCAGCCCCGGCACCGTGCGGCGCGCCAGCCGCGCCGCGTGGATCACGCCCACGGGATCCTTGAAACGGTCGAAGCGCGACACCTGCAAGGCGAACGGCCGCGCAGGATCGAGCCCGAACCGCTCGCGCACCGCCTCCACCTCCGCATCGTCCAGCTCGCAGTTCTTCGCGCTGAGGGGATCGATGCTGGGCGGGATCAGATATTGCGGGTGGGGCAGCGGTTGGGCGAAATCGGCCAGCGAGAATATGCTGGCGTCATAGCCCGCGACGAAATCCTGCAAGTACTTCCACACCGGGCGGAAAGGGTGGCTGACGTCGATGTGGCAGCGCCAGATCCACTTGCCGCGGCGCTGCGGAAAGGCGCGCAGCAGCGGCGCCGGCTGGGGATCGTGGATGAAGACGAAGTCCGCGTCCTGCAGCAGCGGCCGCAGCCGCTCGGCATTCTCCTCGTTGGTCCGCTCGAAGCCCTCGAGCAGGGCGGCCGGCAGTTCCACGCGCTGCCCTTGCAGCCCATTGTGGAAACGCTTGGTGCAGGCGTAGAAATCCTCCCCGCCCGTGACGACTTCCCAGCTGGCCTCCAGGCCCAGCTCCGCCAGCAGAGGCACGAGCTTGGCCAGGATCTCGGCCACGCCGCCGCCCTGGCGCGTCGAATTGACATGCACCACCCGCAGGCCGCGCAGCGGCCGCGCGAGCTGGTGCAGGTGGTCGATGACATCGCGCCCGGCGACCTCGGCGTAGCGCTGCAGCCCGACGCTCACGCCGCTCGCCCCCCCAGTTCGGCGGCGAAGATCCCGGCCAGCCGCGCGCGCAGCTGGCTGAGGCTCAGGAAGAAGGGATCGACCTCCTGCAGCCGGGCGATGGCGGCGCCGTGGTCGTCGCCCCAGCCGCGCAGCCAGGCGCAGAAATCGTCCCCGCCGTCGGGACGGCGCCGGCGCGCGTCGATGAAATGGTAGAAGATGCTGCCGCTGGACATTCCGGGGACCGCCGCCACCAGCTCCGCCGGCGCGGCCAGCCGGCGGTGGGTGTCGAAGACCACGATCTGGGAGTTGATGAAGCTGAACTGATCGTCCGGCCGCGCCCAGGGCACAAGCTCGCGCTCGTCCAGACGCTCTTCGATGATCTCGATCAGCTCACGGCGCAGCGCTTCGAGATCGGCGAAGGCCGTGGGGTCGACCATGCCCAACCGCTCGGCCAGCGCGCGATCGTGCAGAGCCCGCTGCGCCCAGGCGGCGAAATCGTTGTTGAATTCGGGATCGTCGAAGCCGGGCCGCAGCAGACCGGCCCAGAAATGATGGTAGATGCTGGCCGGCGCCACTTCGCGCACGTGGTCGCGCAGCTCGCGCAGGTTGTGCGCCCTGCGGCCGGTGGCCAGGGTGAGCAGCGCGCAATCCTTCACGGCGAATGCTTCCACGAGGCGCATCTTCGTCACGTTGGCTGGCTCCTCCCCGCGCGCGCGGCCTCGCCGTCACTCCTGCGCGAGATCGCGGGCGATGACCTCGGCGATGTCGAGCGCGGACAGGGTTTCGGAGCGATCGGTCTCCTTGATGGCGTCACCCAGCATAATCAAACAAAACGGGCAGGCGGTCGCCAACTCCGCGGCGCCTGTCTGCGCCGCTTCGGCGATGCGGAGGTGGTTGATGCGCTCGCCCAGCTTCTCCTCCAGGAACATGCGCCCTCCGCCCGCGCCGCAGCAGAGTCCCTGCCGCCTTTGCCGGGGCATCTCGGTGCGGCTCAGGCCCGGAACGGCGTCCAGCACCGCGCGCGGCGCGTCGTAGATGCCGTTGTGCCGCCCCAGATAGCACGAATCGTGGTAGGTCAGGCTGCGCCGGCCGCCGTCGCGCAGCGGAAGCTTGCCCTCGCTCAGGCAGCGCGCCAGCACCTCGGCGTGATGGAGAACCTCCACCTCCTGCAGCCCGAACTGCGGGTACTCGTTCTTGATCGTGTTGTAGCAGTGCGGGCAGGCGGTGATGATCCTGCGCGCGCCGTAGCGCCGGAACGTCTCGATGTTCGACTGAGCCTGCATCTGGAACAGGTATTCGTGGCCCAGCCGCCGCGAGGGATCGCCGCAGCAGCCTTCTTCCCCGCCCAGCACGGCGAAATCGACGCCCGCCCGCGCGAGCAGCGCGCAGGTCGCGCGCACCACGTCCTGGTTGCGGCTGTCGAAGGAGCCGGCGCAGCCGACGAAGAACAGATAGTCCGCGGTCCCCTTCTGGGCGAACGTGGGGATCGGCCGATCGCCGATCCAATCCGCGCGCGCGGCGGCGCTGGAGTTCCAGGGATTGGAGTTGTTCTCCAGTCCGCGCAGGGCGTTCTGCATCTCGGGGGGCACGCGCGCGGCGGTCATGGTCAGCCAGCGTCGCTGGTCGATGACGTGGGGGATGTGCTCGATCACCACCGGGCAGACCGTCTGGCAGTAGCCGCAGGTGGTGCAAGCCCACAAGGCGTCGTCCAGGTTGACCTCGCCGGCGAGCGCCGGCCGGACGATGGCCGCCGCCGCGGCCTCGGCCTCAGCCGCCCGCCCCTGCGCCTTCAGCTTGCCGACGGCCTCGAGCCGTTCCCCCAGAGCGTAGAGGTGGTCGCGCTCGTCGCAGATCAGCGACTTGGGATGCAGCGGCTTGCCGGAAAGGTGGGTCGGACAGTGCTCGTTGCAGCGCCCGCACTCGGTGCAGGTGAACATGTCCAGCAGCCGGCGCCAGGAGAATTCCTCCACGCGGCCGACGCCGAACGATTCGCGGCCCTCGAAATCCAGGCGGTCGGCGGCCGCGGGCGGGCTCATGCGTTTCAGGAACACCGCCGGCAGCGAGGTCAGGACATGGAAATGCTTGCCGTGCGGCAGATAGTTCAGGAAAGCGACGATCAGGATCACGTGCGACCAGTACATCCCCTGCCACCAGCCGCGCACGGCCGCCTCGTCCGCCCCCGCGTAGACCCCGCGCAGCGCCTGCGAGGCCAGCGCCCAGGCGGCTTCGGGATGGTCCGGCCGCAACCGGAAGAGGGCGGCGTCACCCAGCAGATCGGTCGCCATCAGCGCGCCGATCCAGATCAGGATGAGCACGCCCTCGAAACTGAGCGGCAGGCGCGCCGGGCGCAGCACCAGGCGGCGCCACAATCCGTAGGCCACGGCCGCGAGCACGAGCAGGGCGAAGAGATCCTTCAGCAGGGCGTAGCCCAGTCCGAGCGCGCCGTCGAGCAGCGGCAGGTGGAAATCGGCGGCGAAGCCCCGCCCGAAGAGCGTGACCGTGCGCAGCGAGACGACCACGAAACCGGCGAAGATGGCGGCGTGCATCAGGCCCGCCCCGCGCTCGTAGAGAAGACGCTGTTGCCCGAAACCGATGGTCAGCAAAGCCTGCAGCCTGCGCCAGGGTCGATCGAGCCGGCGCTCCGGCTCGGCCGCCCGCAGCAGCCACAGCCGGCCGGCGAGCGAGTTGGCGAACAGGGCCAGGCCCAGCAGCAGAACGATCGTCATCGCGGCAGGATTCATCGGCGTCCCCTCCGGACCGGCAGCGCGCGCAATGGCAAGGGCTTGAACGCGAAGATAGCCGCCATGGGTCTCGGCGACCAGGGGATTTCCCGCGCCGGCGGCCGCCGGCGCGGCGCTCCGGGCGCGGCCATCGCGCATCAGGAGCGGATCAGGCCTGTTCCTGCGCGCCCGGCGTCGCGCCGCGGCCCCCGGCGATGGCGCGCAGCGCCGGCTCCGCGCGCCGCCCGCGGCAGAGGCGGACGGCCCCGCCCTGCAGCACCCGCAGGCTTGCGGCATCGGCCCCCGCGGCGGCGGCCAATGCCCGCCAGGTTTCGGCGGCCGCGTCTGCGGCCAGTTGTCGCGGCGGCGCCGCGGCGACCCGGCGCAGGCGGCGGTCCCAGGCATCCAGGAACGCGGCGTAGGGATAGCGGGCCCCGGCCGTGGCACGCGCCTGCGCACCGAGCCGGCGCGCCAGCTCCGGATCGTGCAGCAGGCGCGCCAGATGTGCGCGCAGCTCGGCCGCATCCCGTCCCACCAGCCCCTCGCGCCCATGGCGGACCGGACTGGTCGGGTGGGGCGTGGTCACGATCGGCATGCCGGTCATCATCGCCTCGATCACCGCCAGGTTGTGGCCGTCCTCGCGCGTGGGATGGTTCGTGACCAGCAGGCAGCGGTGGGTGCGGTAGGCGGCGCGCAGGTGGTCCCAGTCCCGCGCCGGGCGCGCCGCGGGCGTGCCGGCGTTGTGACCCAACAGCAGCTGCGGCACGCCGCGCAGCGCCGCCTCCTGCAGCGCCGGCCGCAGCTGGGGCGCGCGTCGCCGCAGATCGTGCGCCACGCGCAGCACCACCGGCTGCTCGCCGGTATAGCCGCTGTAGACGTCCTCGGGCACGCCGGGGGTTTGCACCACTCCCGGCAGCCCGGTCCAGTCCAGACGTTTGAGCGGGGAGACGAACACGACGAGCGCGGGGGCGCGACGCAGGTAGGCCCGCAGCAGGTCGATAAATGCGCGCGGCGGCACCGGGCATCCCTCGCTGGCCATCCAGCCGCTGAGCGTGACGTGGATCACCAGCACGCGACGATCGCACAGCCCGCGCAGCGCCAGCAGGTCGGACACGTTGTGCGCGATGCCGACGTCGAACGGGCGGGCGCCGGCCAGCGCCCGCGCCTCCGCCAGCGCGGCCAGCCGGCAGGCGTCCGGCAGCGGGCGCACCCGCGGGTCCCAGCCGCAGGCGCCCCCCTCCAGTCCGCGGTCGATGACGGTCAGCTCGTGGGGCAGGCCCGCCAGCAGGTGCACGTACGGCTGGTGGGAGTTGATCGTCACCAGCCGCAGACGCGGCGCCAAGATCGCCTCCGCCATCGCATCCTCCCCGGCGCCGCGGCCGGCCGGCCGCGCTGGACAGGCGGGCGCCGCTCGGGTAGATTTGCCACGTCCCGCGCCCGTCGGCGCGGGCAAGTTTTGCCCGGCGCCGCCCTCCGGTCCTGCCGCGCGGCGCCCTCGGCAGGGCGGCCCACGCAACGACGCGCCTCGGCGTCGGGCATCGCACCTGTCGTCTTTTCAATGTTTTCGCCGTGGGGCGGCGGCGCGCTGCAGCGATGCGCACCCCCGGCGCGTCCCGGGCCTTGCAAGATCGGCCCCATATGCCTCGCGGAGGTGACCAGCAGATGAACGTTTCCCAACCGGCCGGTCACGCGCCGGACGACGCCCGTCTGGCGGAAATCCTGCGCTCGGCTCGCCGGATCGCCGTGGTCGGCATCTCGGACAAGCCCGACCGCGCCAGCCATGGCATCGCCAAGTTCCTGATCGGCCAGGGCTACGACGTCGTCGGCGTCAATCCCGGTCTGAGCGAGGTGCTCGGCCGTCCGGTCTATCCCACCCTCGCGGCGGTGCCGGCCCGCGTCGACCTGGTCGATGTCTTCCGCCGCAGCGACGCCGTGCCGCCCGTGGTCGACGAAGCGATCGCCAGCGGCGCGCGCGTGATCTGGCTGCAGGAGGGCGTGGTGCACGAGGAGGCGGCGGCGCGCGCGCGGGCGGCCGGCCTCGAGGTGGTCATGGACCGTTGCATCTACAAGGAATGGCTGCGCTTGCTCAACGCTTGAGGAGGCGACGGCCGCCCCCAGCGGCCCGTTGACGCGTGCGTCGCGCCTGTCCATACTGCGGCCAGCGGCGCGCGCGCCGGAGAGGAGAGGGCATGATCAGGATCTGCATGGTCGGCACCGGCTACGTGGGGCTGGTGTCCGGGGCGTGCATGGCGGACTTCGGCCACACCGTGTGGTGCGTGGACATCAACGAGCAGCGGATCGCGGGTCTGCGGCGGGGCGAGATCCCCTTCTACGAGCCGGGCCTGGAACGCGTGGTGACCAAGAACGTGCAGGACGGGCGGCTGTTCTTCACGACCTCCCTGGCCGAGGGCATGGCCGAGGCCGACGTGGTCTTTATCGCCGTGCAGACGCCCATGTCGTCCAGCGGCGAGGCCGATCTGACCCATGTCATGCAGGTCGGCGAGGAGATCGGGCGGCGGCTCGACCGCTATCGCGTCATCGTCACCAAGAGCACCGTGCCCGTCGGCACCGCGCGGCGTCTGGAGCAGGTGATCCGCGACGCCCAGTCCGCGCCGGTCCCCTTCGACCTGGTCAGCAATCCCGAGTTCCTGCGCGAGGGTTCGAGCATCGAGGATTTCATGCGGCCCGACCGCGTGGTCATCGGCGCCGAGAGCGAGCGCTCCGCCAACCTGATGCGCGATATCTACCGGCCGCTCTACCTGCTGGAGACGCCGGTGGTCGTCTGCGGGATCGAGACCGCCGAGCTGATCAAGTACGCGGCGAACTCGTTCCTGGCGGTCAAGATCTCGTTCATCAACGAGATCGCCGCCCTGGCGGAGCGGGTCGGCGCCGACGTCGCCGTGATCGCGCGCGCCATGGGGCTCGATCGACGCATCGGCCCCAAGTTCCTGCACGCCGGTCTGGGGTTCGGCGGCTCCTGTCTGCCGAAGGACACCAACGCCATCGTGCACATCGGCGACCAGCACGAGCAGCGGATGCGCATCGTGCGGGCCGCGATCGAGGTCAACGACGCGCTGCCCGGCATCGCCTTCGCCAAGGCGCGGCGGCTGCTGCCCGCGGAAGGCGGCGTGGCAGCCCTGCTCGGCGTCAGCTTCAAGCCGAACACCGACGACATCCGCTCCGCCGCCAGCCGGCCCCTGACGCGGCTGCTGCTCGACGCCGGCCTGAAGGTGCGCGCGCACGACCCGGTCGCGCTGGCGTTCTACCAGGAGGTCTTCCCCCAGGTGACGCCCTGCGCCTCCGCGTACGAGGCCGCCCGCGGCGCCGATCTCTGCATCCTGGTAACCGAGTGGAACGAGTATCGCCAGCTGGATCTGGAGCGGCTGGGAGGCCTGATGAACCGCCGCGCCTTCCTCGACTGCCGCAACGTGTACGATCACCAGCGGATGGCCGCCCACGGCTTCGTCTACGACTGCTTCGGGCGTCCGCCCCGCCGGCCGGACGCACCGGCCGCGTCTCCGGAGGCGCAGGCATGATCGACGGCGTGATCGTCAAGACGCTCAAAGTGATCCCCGACGAGCGGGGCTGGTTGATGGAGATGCTGCGGGCGGACGACCCCTTCTTCCAGGGCTTCGGCCAGGTGTATCTGACCGCGGTCTATCCCGGCGTCGTCAAAGGTTGGCACTACCATCACCTGCAGACCGACCACTTCGTCTGCGTCCGCGGCATGGCCAAGGTCGTGCTCTACGACCGGCGCGACGGTTCGCCCACACGCGGCGAAGTCAACGAGTTCTTCCTGGGGGACCGCCGGCAGATCCTGCTGGTGATACCCCCGGGCGTGTTGCACGGCATGAAGGGCATCGGCGAGGAGACAGCGCTGATCGTCAACATCCCGACGCACACCTACCGCTATGATGATCCCGACGAGCACCGCGTCGATCCGCACAGCCAGGAAGTCCCCTACGACTGGGCCCGGCGTGACTACTGAGCCGGACCCGCGAAAGGCCGCCATGCCATCGCCCTCGCCGCGCCGCGTTGCGCGCTACGACCTGGTGACGCCGATGCTGCCGTGCAAGGACGAAATCATGGCCGGTCTGGAGCGCATCCTGACCTCGGGCCATTACATCCTGGGCGAGGAAGTCCTGGAGCTGGAAAAGGAGATGGCGGCAGCGTGCGGCGGCGCCGATGCCGTGGGCGTGTCCAACGGCTCGGCGGCGCTGCTGCTGGCGCTGCAGGCGGCGGGGATCGGACAGGGCGACGAGGTCGTCACGACCCCGTTCACCTTCGCCGCCACCGTCGAGGCGATCGTGCGCGCCGGCGCCACGCCGGTCCTCTGCGACATCCGGCCCAGCGATCTGAATCTCGATCCGCAGCGCCTGGAAGACGCGCTGTCGCCGCGCACGCGCGCCCTGCTGCCGGTGCACATCTTCGGCGCGCCCTGCGACATGGATCCCCTGCTGGAGCTGGCCGCCCGGCGGGGCCTGGCGGTGATCGAGGACATGGCGCAGGCGTTCGGTTCGTACTACCGCGGGCGGCCGTGCGGATCGCTGGGTCGGATGGCCTGCCTGAGCTTCTACCCCACCAAGAACCTGCCGGCCTGGGGCGATGCCGGCATGGTGATCTGCCGCGACGGCGCGGACGCGGCGACGCTGCGCAAGCTGCGCGGGCACGAGGCCGTTCGGATCGGGGGGCGTCTGCTGAGCGGATGGAACGAGCGTCTGGACGAGGTGCAAGCGCTGGTGATCAGGATCAGGCTGGCGCGCTTCGCGGACGAGCAGCGCGACCGCGACCGCGTCGCCGCGGTCTACAACGCCTTGATCCCCGCCGCGCACCGGTTGGACGCCACGCGGGCGGCGCCGGGCTTCCGCGTCACGCATCACCAGTACTGGGTGCGCACCCCGGCGCGCGACGCGCTGCGCGCCAGGCTGGCCGCCGAGGGCATCGACAGCGGCGTCTACTACGATCCGCCCCTGCACCGGCACCCGCTGGGCGAATACTGCCGCCTGGCGGACGAGCTGCGCGAGGCCGAGCGGGCCGGCGCGGAGATCCTGACCCTGCCCATCCACCCCGCGCTGCCGGAGGCGGACGCCGTCCGTGTCGGTACGATCGTGCGGGATTTCCTGGGCGCCGCCACGGGGGATGGCGCCCGCTGACCTACTTCGGGGAGACAGTTTGTGGACGCGCGCCCTGCCCTCACCATCGGTCGGCTGCCGGGGGAGCTGGGCCGCGCCCAGGCGGAGCTGCTGGCCCGGCGCCTGCGCGCCGGCGTCCCCCGCCTCGCGGTCGAGACCGTACCGCTGCCACCCGCCCGCGCCGAACAAGCGGAAGCGCGGCCGTTCCTGGCCTCCTCCCCGGCGGCGCTCGCGGCCGGCATGGCCGCCCTGCGCGCCGGCACCTGCCGGCTGCTGGCGGTCTGGGCCGGCGATCTGGCGCCGCCTCTGCCGCGAGGAATCGCCAGGGCGGCGGTGCTGGAGCGGGAAAACCCCTTCGACGCCCTGTTGCACCGGCAGGGCCTGATCGCGGACGATTTGCCGGCCGGCGCGACGGTGGGCGTGCTGAACCTGCGCGCGCGGGCGCAGATGCAAACCCTCTGGCCACAGCTGGCGCTGGCCGTCATGCCCGGCGGGGCGGAGGAAGCCGCGGCGGACTTCCTGCGCCAGGCCTGGCCGGAGGGGCTTCTGCTCCCGGCCGCCCTGGCCGAGCAGCTGGGCATCCAGGCGGTGGTGAGCGAGATCTTCCACCCCGAGGTGATGCTGCCCAGCGCCGGGCAGGGCATCCTGATCGCCCTGGGGCGCGCGGAGGACACCGAGGCGATGGCGCTGGCGCGGAATGTCCACTCCGAGGCGACCGCGGCCGAGCTGGAAGCCGAGCTGGCCTTCCGGGAGCGGCTGGCTCCCGACCAGGATGTGCCCGCCGGCGTGCTGGCCCAGGTCGACGGCAAGCGCATCACCATCGTCGGCGCCATCGCCTCGCCAAGCGGCCAGATGGTGCACCGCGGCGAGCGGGAGGGGGCGGCGCTGGAGGCCGCGGTGCTCGGCGCCGCGCTGGCGGACGAGCTGGTGCAGAGCCCCCACGCGCTGATCGACCTGCTCGAGGCCGATTTCCCCGAGGGACTGCCGCCTGCCGACGAGGAGATCGATCTGGATCTGGACGACGAGGATCTGGGCGCCGGACCGCCCTCCCCCGCGCACGACAGCGGGCGCTAACCGGCTGGCGCAGCGCGCAGATCGGCGGCCAGCGACGCGGCGGCGAAGGGATTGCGCAGCAGCGCGGTGCCGACCTGCACAGCGACAGCGCCCAGGGCGAAGAATTTCAGCGCGTCCTGCGGCCGCCAGATCCCGCCCACGCCCACCACCGGCACGCCGGTATCGCGCACGATCTCGTCGATCTTCGCCAGCGCCACCGGCAGAATGCCCCGCCCGGTGTACCCGCCGCAGCGCCGCGGCAGCACGGGCTGGCCGCTCCGCAGATCGACCTCCAGGCCGACCAGGCTGTTGATCGCCGTGACGCCGTCGGCGCCGCCGTCGCGGGCCGCCGCCGCCAGCGGAGCGATGCGCGCCACGTTCGGGGTCAGCTTCGCCAGCAGCAGGCGCTCCGGCAGATGCGGGCGCGCGGCCTCGACGCAGGCCCGGACCGTGGCCGCGTCGCTGCCGAAGTCGATGCCGCCCTTGGCCACGTTGGGGCAGCTGAGGTTCAATTCGACGCCATGCCATCCCTCCAGCGCGGCGGCCGCGGCGGCCAGCGCCGCCGACATCGCACCGAAGTCGCCCGGTTGCGTGCCGGCCAGGCTGACAAGAAACGGCACGCGGCGCCGGTCCAGTTCGGGCAGCTTCTGCGCCAGGAAAGCCTCCATGCCGACGTTCTCCAGGCCGATCGAGTTGAGTGCGCCGTGCGGCAGCTCGCACAACCGGGGCTGCGGGTTGCCCGCGCGCGGAGCGGGCGTGACGGTCTTGGTCACGACCATGCCCAGCCCCGCGTAGGGAGAGGGCAGGTCGTCGGCGGCGAGTTCGTGCCCGTCCAGCCCGTAGCCGAAGCAGCCCGAGGCTGCCCAGATCCGGCCGGGCACCCGGCGGGGGCCGAGCTGGAACGGCGCGGCGGGATCGAGTCGCCACCAGTCCGGCAGTCCGCTCATAGCGCGCCTCCCCCGTCGCGACGGCCGAAGAGCTCCCAGTCGACCGCCGCCGCATCGAGCACGGGTCCGTCCTGGCAGGCCGTCAGGTGTCCTCCGTCCCGGGCGGGCACCACGCAGCCGCGGCACACGCCATAACCGCAACCCATGTGCTCCTCGACCGACACCAGGCACGGCCAGCCGCGGGCGGCGGCCAGCGCCGCGGCGCCGCGCAGCATCGGCAGGGGGCCGCAAGCCAGCAATCGTCGCTGCCCCGGCGGCGCGTCGCGCAGCGTCTGCTCGCACAGAGCCACGACGTGCCCCGCGAAGACCGGCCGCGGCGGCGCCGCCTCGCCGGGACGGTCGACGCTCACCAGCCAGGCGGGGTTCAGCAGCTCCCAGGGGACGTCGCCGGGATCGCGCCCGCCGAACAGGGCCAGATCGCCTGCGCGGGCATAACGGCGCCACCAGGCCAGCAGCGGCGGCAATCCGACCCCGCCCGCCAGCAGGACCACGGGCAGATCGTCCGGCGGCGGCGGGAAGGGCTGGCCGAGCGGGCCGAAATAAACCAGCGCGGCGCCGTCGCGCGCGGCGGCCAGCCGTGCCGTGCCCTCGCCCACGACGCGGTAGAGCACCTCCACCCGGCCGCTCTCGCTCGCCAGCAGCGAGAAAGGACGGCCGAACACCAGCTCGTCGCGCCCGGAAAAATGCAGCATGGCGAACTGTCCGGGCAGAAAGGCGGCCGCCGCCGTGCAGCGCAGCTCCAGCTCAACCAGTTGCAGATCGCGCGCCACCGGATGGGCGTGGACCAGCCGCGCCGCGGTCCACCAGGCTCGGGGCGGGGCCGAGATTTCCTTCATCGGCGGGAACCTCCCGGGGACGCGGCGGCGGCGGTGTCGGCCGCAGCGGCCGCGGGCGCACCCGTGGTGTCGGGGATGACCGCGCCCGCGGGCGCAGCCGTGGTGTCGGGGATGACCGCGGCCTCTGGCGCCGGCAGCGGTCCGGCCGCGGCGGTGTCGGCGGCGGCGAGGGCGGGCTGGAGCGTGGCCCCGTCCGCAGGCACATCCGCGGCCGGCGCCGGCGGCGGCGCCGCCTCGGCGCGCGCAGCGCGGTCGCGCAGCTCGCGCTCGCGCAGCGCGAGCAGGTGTCCAAGCAGATCGCCCTCCCCGCCGGTGCGCGAGGCAAAGGCCTGCGGCGAATCCGGGAATTCCTCTTGCAGGCGCGCTAGCATCAACGAGGCGCTGTCGGGCTGCCCCAGGTGCTCGCGGTAGGTCAAGGCCGCGCCGTAGAGTCCGCGCGCGGCGGCCGAGCTGTCGCTGTCGGCCAGCCCGGCCAGCTCCAGGTAGATGTCCAGGGCCAGGCGAGGTCGTTTCAGCCCCAGGAGCAGGGCGTTGGCCTGGTTGAGCTTGTAGCCCGGCACGCGCTCCGGCCGCGCGCTCTCGAGCGCGAGCTTGGCCGCCAGGTAGTCGCGCAGGCTGTCGTGCAGACGGCGCGTGCCTTCGGGATCTTCCAATCCCGGCAGACCCTTGATCGCCTCGCGCAGCTGCGTGTTCGCATCGTCGAGCCGCCACTGCTCCAGATAGATGCGTCCGAGCAGGTCCCCGGCCCGCGCACCGACGGCGCCGGACAACCACTGGCGCGGCATGTTCTCCAGCAGCGGCGCGGCCAGCGCCCCCTGTCCCTGCAGGACCAGGTTCTCCGCCTCCGCCAGCGTGACCTCGCCCTCGGCCCGATAGGTCTCGGCCTCCTCGCGCAGCCGCGTCAGCTCCGGCGCCACCGCCTCATGCTCGCCCAGGTGCGCGAGCACCCTCACGAGCAACAGGCGGGCCCGAAAGGCCAGTTCACGGCGCTCGGTCGTCGTCAGGACGGCGCGCAGACGTTCCGCCGCCGCCGGGTAGTCGCGCAGCTGGAATTCGCATTGCGCAAGCTGAAAACCGACGCGGTCGGCGTCGCCGGCGTCCGCGAACCGCGCCAGGAAATCGCGGAAGGCGTCGCGCGCCGCAGCCCAATCGCTCAGGCTGAAGCTGTTCTCGCCGCGGACGCGCGCGGCCTCGGCACGGAAGCGGCTGCTGGGGTAATTGGCCGCCAGGCGTTCGAGGTGCGCGTTGGAGCCGATCACATCCCCGATCTGGAGATGGTTAATGGCCTGGTAAAAGAGCGCCTCCTCCTCGAAGGGCGTGGCCGGGAAATTGGCGAAGAGAAGCTCGAAGCGCGCCATCGACATCCTGTACGAGGCCAGCCGATGGTACGACTTGGCCATCAGGAACAGCGCGTCGTCGGTCAAGCCGTGTCCGGGATAGTCGTCCAGGATCTTCTGCGATTTCTGGATGGCGCGTTCGTAGAGCTTCTTCTGGTCGGCGGTCGGCTCCGCCACTTCCTGGCCGGCCTTGAGCCGGTCATCGCGCTGACGCTCGGCCTGGCGGAACGCCTGGTTGGCGTTGTAGTAGGTGTTGTAGCGCGCGCAACCGCCGGCGCAGAGCAGCAGCGCCAACCCTAGCAACAAGCCGCTCCGCCGCCTGCGGCCGGCGGCGGTGGACTGGAGACGGTGGTCGCGCATGCGGCAGGCTCGCGATCCCAGGGGCGGGGAGTTGGGAGGGCGGCGCGCCCGCCCGGATTCTCTCATTCCAAGCTATCCTCGCCGTCGTGATAGGTCAACCGGCCGCGCAGGAACGTCGCCTTGACCCGGCCCGTCAGCGTCTCGCCCGCGAACGCCGAGTTCTTGCTCTTGGAGTGCAGCCGCCCGGGATCGACCTTCCAGGTCTCATCGGGATCGAACAGGATGAAGTCGGCCTCGCCCCCCTCCTCCAGCTTCCCCACCGGCAGGTGGAAGATCTCGGCCGGCCGCTCGGAAAGGCTGTGCACCAGCTGGCCCAGGTCGAGCCGCCCCAGCTTGACCAGGAAGGTGACACCCACCGCCAGCGCCGTCTCCAGCCCGACCACGCCGAACGGCGCCTGATCGAACATCAGTTCCTTCTCCATCGCCGTGTGCGGCGCGTGGTCGGTGGCGATGCAATCGATGACGCCGTCCGCCAGGGCCTGTGCCACGGCGGCGATGTCGTCCGGTTCGCGCAGCGGCGGGTTCATCTTGAACAGCGGCGAGTAGGAGCGGCAGCGCGAGTGATCCAACGCCAGGTGATGGGGCGTCACCTCGGCGGTCACGTTGACCCCATCCTCCTTGGCGCGCCGGATGAGGTCGGCCGCGCCGCGGGTCGACACGTGCGCGACGTGCAGATGGGCGCCCGTGGCGCGCGCCAGCTCGATGTCGCGGAAGACACAGGCGTCCTCGGCGGCGCGCGGCCGGCCCTCGAGCCCCAGCCGCGTTGACCAGTAGCCTTCGTGCATCACGCCCTGGCCCGCCAGGCCGAGGTCCTCGGCATGGCTGATGATGGGGACGCCAAGCATGCCGGCGTATTCGAGCGCGTTGCGCATCAGCCCGCCGTTCGCGACGGGCGAGCCGTCGTCGGTGAATCCGATCGCGCCGGCGGTGACCATCTCCCCGAACTCGGTCAGCATCTCGCCCGCCCGGCCCACGCTGATGGCGCCGGTGGGGAAGAGGCGGCACAGGCCGGTCTCGGTCCCGCGGTCGATCAGGTAGCGCACCAGCCCCTGGTTGTCGATCGCCGGCAGCGTGTTGGGCATGGTCACCACGCTGGTGAAGCCGCCGGCGGCGGCGGCCCGGCTGCCGGTCATCACGGTTTCCTTCTCTTCCTGGCCGGGCTCGCGGAAATGAACGTGCAGGTCGACCAGCCCCGGGGCGCAGACCAGGCCGTCGCCATCGAGCACGGGCAGCTCCGCCGCTGGCGGCACGCCGACGCCCAGCGCCTCCAGACGGCCCTTGGCGACATGGATGAAGCCCTTCCGCTTGGCCAGCTTGCCCTGCCGGCAGAGGCGGATGTTGGTGACCAGGTACTCGGAGGGAATGCGCTTCCAGTTCCAGTCCATGCGCGCTCCTCGCCCGGCGCGGCCGCGCGCGGTCCGCGGCCGCTGCGGGCCGCTCAGGCCGCCTCGCCCCGCAGGGAGCCGGGGTCGCCGCCCGACAGCAGGTAGATGACCGCCATGCGCACCGCGACGCCGTTGGTGACCTGCTCCAGGATGACCTGGCGGGGGCCGTCTGCCACCTCGGAGCTGATCTCGACGTCCCGGTTCATGGGGCCCGGATGCATGATGAAGCAGGACGGCTTGAGCACGCGCAGCAGATCGCCGTTGACGCCGAACATGCGGGCGTACTCTCGGTTGCTGGGGAAGGTGTGGCGGCTCTGCCGCTCGAGCTGCACGCGCAGGATGTTGAGCACGTCGGCGCCGTCCACCGCGCGTCGCAGATCGTGCTCGACGCGCACCCCCAGGCGACGCACCTCCGCCGGCATCATGGTCGGCGGCCCGCAGACCGTCACCTGGGCCCCCAGCTTGGTCAATCCCCAGATGTTCGAGCGCGCGACCCGGCTGTGGGCGATGTCGCCGATGATCGTCACGCGCTTGCCGGCCAGGTCGCCCAGCCGTTGCCGCATCGTCATCAGATCCAGCAGGCCCTGCGTCGGGTGTTCGTGGGCGCCGTCCCCGGCGTTGATGACCGAGCACTTGAGCACCCGGCCCAGATAATGCGCCGCGCCCGGCGAGCTGTGCCGCATGATGATCATGTCGATCTTCATGGCGGCGATGTTCTCGGCGGTATCGCGCAGCGTCTCCCCCTTCTTGAGGCTGCTGGTCGAGGCGCTGAAGTTGACGATGTCCGCCGACAGGCGCTTTTCTGCCAGTTCGAAGCTGATGCGCGTGCGCGTGCTGGGCTCGAAGAACAGGTTGACCACCGTCTTGCCGCGCATGATCGGCACCTTGCGCACCGGCCGGTCGAAGATCGCGCGGAACTGCTCGGCGACGTCGAGGATGCCCAGGATCTCCTCCGGCGCCAGCTCTTCGAGCCCCAGCAAGTCCTTGCGCCTGAGGGTCACGCCTCCTGCACCTCCCCGACCACGACCTCGTACACGCCGTCGTATTCCTTGACCTTCACCTTGATGACCTCGCGCTGAGACGTGGGCACGTTCTTGCCCACGAAATCCGGGCGGATCGGCAGCTCGCGGTGCCCGCGATCCACGAGCACCGCCAGACGGATGGCGCGGGGACGCCCCCAGTCCATGATCTCGTCCAGCGCCGCCCGCACCGTGCGGCCGGTGTAGAGCACGTCGTCGACCAGGATGACCTGCTTGTCTGTGACGTCGAACGGCACGTCCGTGTGGGCGACGTGCGGCACGGGACCCAGCTTGGACAGGTCGTCGCGATAGAAGGTGATGTCGAGCGAGCCGATCGGCACGTCCGCCCCTTCGACCTGCTTGATGACCTCGGCCATCATGCGCGCCAGCGGTACGCCGCGACGCTGCACGCCCAGAAACACCAGGTGCTCGGTCCCCTTGTTGGCCTCGATGATCTCGTGCGCGATGCGCGTGATCGCGCGCCGCATCTCGCCGCCGTTCATGATCACGGCTTTCTCCACGAAGGCCATGCCGCCCCTTCCCTTTTGCTTGCGGCGCCGGCGCGCAAAAAAAGGCATGGCCTCGCCATGCCGTCGTACCGCCGCCCGCCTCCTTTTGCGCCTCGCCGGACGCATTAAAAGGATCGCCTTCCGTCGCCACCGGCGGGGAATCTAGCAGATGCGCCGCGGCGTGGCAAGAGCGCATTCGCCGCCGCCGCCGCGCGCGGGGGCGAGGCCGTCCGGATCGAGGCGCAGGACACGGCAGCCGCAAGCGGCCAGAAAGGCCTCGTCATGCGAGGCGATCACCACGGCCGCGCCGGCCGGGCCGGGCGCCAGCAGCTCGATCAGCCGCAGCCGCGCCGCGCGGTCCAGGCCGGCGGTCGGTTCGTCCAGCAGCAGGAGCGGCCGGCCGGATTGCACGACCAAAGCGACAGCAAGTCGTCGCCGCTCCCCGCTGCTCAGATCGTGGGGATTGCGCGCCGCCGCCGCCGCGGGCAGCCCCGCCGCCCGCAGCAGGCCGGCGATCCCGCCGGGCCCAAGCCCCGGGTCCAGTGCCGCTTCCGCCTCGACGGTGGCGCGGGTGAAGAGCAGCTCGGGAAACTGCGGCGCCAGCAAGGCCAAGCCGTGGCCCAGGTCCGGCGCGCCGCGCCGATAGAGCGGCCGCCCGGCAAGCAGGCAGGTGCCGGCGTCCGGCCTTCGCAGCCCGACCGCCGCCGCCAGCAGCGTGCTCTTGCCGCAGCCGCTGGGTCCGCACAGACCAAGCCTCTCGCCCGGTGCGATGGCCAGGTCGACCCCCCGGAAACCGCCCCCGGGAGGCCCCCAGCGGCAGCCGACGCCTCGCCATTCCGCCGCCGGCCTCGTCGCGCGCTGCGTCGCCGGCTCCTGCGCGGGCGGCGCCGGCGCGGCGCTCCCGGCCGCGGCGTAGGGCGGCGGTCCGAGCAGGTCCTGCACCTCGCGCAGGGCCAGCAGCCCGGCGGGCGGCCCGGAGGCGACAGCTTCGCCGTGCGCCAACAGGACGGCCCTGTCGGCCAGCAGCATTTCCTCGCGGCTCTGGGTCGCCCACAGCAACGCGCCGCCGGTCTGCTCCCGCCACCGCCGCAGCCGGTTGCGCAGCCAGACCGCGCCCTCTTCGTCCTGCAGGGTCGTGGGCTCGTCGCAAAGCAGCAGTGCCGGCGAACCCGCCAGCGCCAGCGCCACCGCCAGCCGCTGCTTCTGTCCCGCGGACAGGGTGCGCGGGTCGCGCGCCGCCAACCCTTGCAGCCTCCATGCCGCCTCCAGCGCTGCGCGCTCGTCCTCCCCGCGGCCCAGGCACAGCTCCTCGCCCACGGTTGCGGCGACGAAGGCGTCGTCGGGATCCTGGAAAACCAGGGCGGTGCGCCCGTGGACGGGCGAAGCGGGACCCGCCAGCCAGCGCAGCAGAGAGGTCTTGCCCGATCCGTTGCCGCCCAGCAGCGCCACCCACTCGCCGCGGCGCAGCCTCAGGTCGAGGCCGCGCAACAGCGCCACCGACCCAACCTGGGTGCGGCGTTGCAGCTCGAGGCCCCTGATGTCCAAGAGGATGTCGCCGCGGTCACTCACCGCGCAGTTCCTGCAGAGCACGGCGGGCGGTGTCGGCCCAGGAGGATTCCGGGTCGAGCCGCAGGTAGGCCCGCCAGGCCGCGATCGCCTCGTCCCGTTGTCCCGCCTGCTGCAGGGCGCGCGCCAGGCCGAAGGTCGCCTGCCGGTGGGCGGGCGCCAGCTCCAGCAGGCGGCGGAAGACGCCGGCGGCTTCCGCGAAATGCGCCTGGTGGAAACGCACGTTGCCCAGCGCGAACAGGAAATCGAGGTCGCGAGGTCGCTCCGCCGTCAGGGCGGCCAGCAGCTTCTCCGACTCGTCGTAGCGCCCACGCCGGGCGTGGACGAGCGCCAGATTGTAGCGGGCGTTGGCAAAGTCGTGCGCGATGTCGAGCGCCTGCTGAAACGAGGCGGCCGCATCGTCGAATCGACCCTCCTCGAGGGCGTCGACCCCGCGATTGTAGGGAAACATCGCCGCCGCCCGCCGTTGGGCCCGGCCCCAGTCCGCTTCGCTGAAAGCCAGCTCCAGCGCCGATCCCGCCGCCAGCTTGCCAGCGTCGCGCAGGCCGTTGCGCTCCGCGATCTCGCGCCAGCGCTGAGGGTCGCCGTAGTAGTTGTCGGCGATGATCGCCAGGCTCTCCCCCGGTTGCACCTGGTGCACGACGGTGCGCTGCGGCACGGCTGGCGATACGGGCGGCGAGACGGCGGCGGGCGGCGCTGCAGTGCGCGCGGGCGGTCCCGCAACGCGCTTGCTGCAGCCGCCCAGGGCAGCAGGCAGAAAACAAGCCGCGGCCGCCAGTGCGCAGGCGGCCGCGGTCCAGGCGGGGCAGTGTCGCGACCGCGCGCGGCCGCGGCCGGAAGCGAGACAGCGCAGGCGCGTGGACAAGACGTTCATCCTTCCCGGCGGCGCGCCCCGACGACCGGGAGCGCCGATCTCAACGGAACTGGTCGAGCAACTGGTGCATGTCGTCGTACAGACCGATCCGCTGCTCCAGTTCCTCGAAGCGAGCGTGAATGGTCGGCCGCTCCTGCTGGTAGAAAACTCCCGTCCAGAGCGTCTGCGGGTCCAGGGCCAGCTCCATCGCTTTCAGGCGATCGCTCGTGTCGTGCTCCGCCGGGATCTCCTGCACAAGGTCGTTCAAGTGCTTGAAGGTGACGTCCTTGTTGAAGGTCACGCACGGCGAAAAGATATGCACGATGGCGAAGCCCTTGTGGCGTATGGCCCGCTCGAACAGGTCGCGCAGCATCTTCGGCTTGCCGGAGAACCCGCGCGCGACGAAGGAAACATTGTAGGCCAGATACATTGGGATCGGCTGCAGCGGATCCTCCAGAAAGCCGTAGGGCGCGGTCTTGGTCTGCATCGGCAGCGGCGTCGTCGGCGACGACTGGCCCTTGGTCAGGCCGTAGATGGAGTTGTCGAGCAGGATGTACTTGACGTCGATGTTCTTGCGCGCCACGTGCGGCAGGTGCCCGCCGCCGATGCCCAGGCCGTCGCCATCGCCGCCGACGGCGAAGACATTGAGCGCCGGATTGGCCATCTTCATGCCGGCCGCGGTGGGCAGGGCCCGGCCATGCACGCCATGGAACCCGTAGGTGCGGCAGAAGTAAGGAAAACGGCCGGAGCAGCCGATGCCGGAGACGATGATGGTGTCCTTGGGCTGCAGTTCGCAGGCGAGCATCGCCTGGAAGAAGGGGTTGATGGCCCCGTAGTCGCCGCAGCCCGGGCACCAGATCGGCTTCAGATCGGCCTTGTAACTGGCGACGGTCAATGGCGTGGCGGTGCTCATAGCTCCTCCTTGATCGCCTCGTAGAGCTCTTCGGAGGTGAAGGGGATACCCTCGGCCTTGTGGATCTCGGCCGGATGGATGCCGAACTTGCCCTTCAGGAAGTGGGCGTACTGACCGGTGTAGTTCTCCTCGGCCACGATGATCTTCTTGAGGGGACCCAGGAAGCGGCGGATCTTCCACTCCGGCAGCGGCGAAAGCACGCGCGGATGCAGGTGCGCCACGCGCTTGCCGTCGAGCTCCTCGAGCATCTGCACCGACTCCGCGATGGCGCCGTAGGTGCTGCCCCAGCCGATCACGCCGACCTCGGCGCCCTCGGGCATGTGCTCCTCGATCGGCAGCTGCAGGATGGCATCCCCCAGCGTCTTGAGCTTGCGGAAGCGCTTCTCGGTCATGGCGTGGTGCATGGCCGGGGTGTAGTTCGGATCGCCCTTCTCGTTATGTTCCAGGCCCGTTCCCATGTAGAGCAGGTCGTCCTCGCCCGGGATCGGCATGGGCGACACGCCGGTGGGCGTGAAGGCGTAGCGCTTGAAGCTCGCGGGATCCGCGTCGGCCGGCGGCCGCAGGCGGCGCGCCCGCTCCACCTGCGCCGGATCCGGGCGGTCGATGTTCACGCTGCTGTAGGCCATCGCCTGGTCCGTCAGCACGACCACGGGCATCTGGTAGCGCTCGGCGATGCGGAAGGCGCGCAGCGTCTGCGTGAAGCAGTCCTCGACCGACAGCGGCGCGATGATGCAGCGCGGCGACTCGCCGCTGGTGCCGTAGATGGCGAACTTGAGATCGGACTGCTCGGTCTTGGTCGGCATCCCGGTCGAGGGCCCGGCGCGCATGACGTTGATGATGACCACCGGGCATTCGGCCATCGACGCCAAATTGAGCGTCTCGCTCATCAGCGAAAGGCCCGGGCCGCTGGTGGCGGTCATGGCGCGGCGGCCAACGAAGGAAGCGCCGATCACGCTGGCCAGCGAGGCGATCTCATCCTCCATCTGGACGGCCACGCCACCGAACTTGGGCAGCTCCTTGCAGAGGAACTCGAAGATCGGCGTGGCCGGAGTGATGGGGTAGCCGGCGATGTATTCGCAGCCCGCGGCGATCGCGCCCAGAGCCACGGCCTCGTTGCCGTTGACCAGGATCTGATCGCGGTCCGGCGTGCGTTCGAAACGGCGCTGCAGCTCCGGGAAGGAACGGCCGGCGGCGGCGTGCCCGGCCTGCGCGGCCTTGACGTTCGCCGCCACTACGGCCTCGCCCTTGCGGCCGTATTGCTCCTGGATCAGCTTCTCGGCGTAGGCGATCGGGACGTCGAACAGAAACATCAGCGCGCCCAGCGCCACCATGTTCTTGTGGCGCGTGTCGCCGGTCGTGGCCGTGACGATCTGCTCCAGCGGCAGCTCCCGCCGCTCCCGGCCGCCCAGCTTGTCGTCGGGCGTGCAATGCTGCGGATCGTAGACCAGCACGCCGCCGGTCTTGACGTTGTGCACGTAGGCATCGTACGCCTGCTGGTTGAACGCCAGCAGCACGTCGACATTCTGCTTGAGCGACAGGGCCGGCCCGCCGCTGGCGCGCAGCTGAAACATCGCCAGGCCGCCGCGGATCTCCGCCGGGAAGGTCCGATAGGCATGGATGTTCAAACCTCCTCGCGCCACGGCCTTGGACAGGATCTCCCCCAGGGAGATGACGCCCTCGCCGCCCTCGCCGCCAATCCTGACGACCAGATCGTCGCTTCGCAACGCGTACCTCCACGCTGCGCCGAGACACGAAAAAGGGGCCCGGCCACGCGCCGCGGGCCGCCCCAAAACGCTCGTCCCGGCTTGCCGTTGACGACAATACATAATATGCGGCACGATGCAAGGCAACGCGAATACCGTGGATTTTCGCGGGCCGTAGGATCGGTCGCGGCGCCCGTGCGCGGCCGCTGTCGCGCAGGGGAGCCAGGAGCGGCCTGCTCAGCCCCACAATCGATGCCGGCAGCGGCGAGGCGAAGGGAGGTGTATGAGCGGCAGTGCCGTTCCCGGCGTCTCGCGCCATCCGGCGGCCGCCCTGACGGGGGCGGCGCTGGGGCTCGCCTTCATCCTCTACGAGACGACTCTGCCCTTCGATTTCACCTTCGACGCGCGGAGTCTCGCCGCAGGCTGGGAGCGCGCGGTGCTGCGTCCCTTCGCGGCAGCGCGCCCCGGCATGGGCGGCCTGGCCAACGCCACGGATATCCTGGCCAACGTACCGTTCTTCATGCCGCTGGGCTTTTTCCTCGCCTCGTCGCCGCTGCTGCTGCGCGCCGGCCGCGCTCGCCCCTGGCTGCTGGCGCTGGCCGCCGCTGCCGTCAGCCTGGGGGTCGAGACGCTGCAGCTCTTCTCCGCCAGCCGCTGGACTCAGACCACGGACCTGATCACCAACACGCTGGGCGCGGGCCTGGGCATCGGTCTGGCGCTGGGCGGCGGGACCCGGCTGTTCGACCGCCTGACCGCTGGCGCCCTGCGGCTGCTCCGCGAGGACCCCGGTTCGCTTCTGCTGGCAGGCCTCACGGCGGCGATCCTGGTCGGGTCGCTGCTGCCCTTCGACATCACGCTCAACCGCCGACTCCTGTTGCGGCAGTTGCGCGCCCTGAGCCTGGCCGCCCCAGGGGCAGACGGCCCGCCGGGTTCTGTCCTGCTGGCGTGGGTAGGCCTGATCAAACACGCCTGGCTGTTCAGCTTCTGGGGAGCCGCGGCGGCGCACTGGCTGGCGGCCAGGCGTCGCGGGCCGCTGCCATGCGCCCTGGCGGCAGGCTGCGCCCTGGCGCTGCTGTCGGAGGCCGGCCAGCTGTTCATCCGCTCGCGCACGCTCGATCTCTACGATCCGGTGGCCGGTTTCGCCGGCGCGGCCGCCGGCGCACTGCTGGTGCTGGGCGGACGCCGGCTCGGCCTCAGCGGGCGCTGGCAGTTCGCCCTTGCCTGCGCCGGCTACGCCTGCTATCTGGTCCTCGACACCGTGGGGCCCGTCGCGCCGACGGCGATGGCACCGCTGCTGGAGGGGCGGCCGCCGCCCGGCCAGGGCCTCCCGCTGATCACCACCCCCTTCTTGCACACCGCCCGGGAGCCGGTGGCGGCGGCGCTGGGCATCTGGGCGGCGCGCGCCGCGCGCTTTGTGCCGGTAGGGTTGCTGCTCTACCTTGGCCTGCGGCGGGCGACCTCCCGCTGGCTGGGGGCACTGGTCGTGCTCGCCGGGGCTCTGGGCCTTGAGCTGCTGCAGGCGCGGCTGGGTCTCGGCCCGGCAGACGTGACCGACGTGCTGATGGCCGGCGTCGGCATGCTGGCCGGCCACCTGGCCGCCTCCCGCCTGCGTCTGACCATGCCGGGACGTCCGCCGCTCGAGGAGAAGCGATGAGCACGCTCACCATCGCGGCCGTGCAGACCTCGCCACGCTTCGGCGCCGTGGCGCACAATCTGCGCCAAGCCCTCGCCCTCGTGCCGGCCCGCTGCGATCTGGCCGTGCTGCCTGAGCTGTGCACGACAGGCTACCAGTTCCGCTCGCGAGAGGAGGCGCTGGCCCTCTCGGAGCCGGTGCCCGATGGCCCGTCCTGCCGCAGCTTGCGGGATCACGCGGCCGCGCGGGGCGTGCATCTGGTGGCCGGCCTGGCCGAGCGCAGCGACGGACCGGACGGCGCGCGCGTCTACAACAGCGCCGTGCTGCTGCGCCCCGACGGCAGCTGGGCGGTCTACCGCAAAGTGCACCTCTTCTGGAACGAGAAGTCGATCTTCGCGCCCGGCGACCTGGGCTTCGGCGTGCACGAGGCTTGCGGCATCAAGCTCGGCATCATGATCTGCTTCGACTGGCTGTTCCCGGAGGCTGCGCGCACGCTGGCGCTGGCCGGGGCCGCCGTCATCTGCCATCCGGCCAACCTGGTTCTGCCCCACGGCCCCGACGCCATGATCACGCGCTGTCTTGAAAACCGCGTCTTCGCCGTGACCGCCAACCGCATCGGCCGCGAGCAGCGCGCCGAGCCGCCGCTGCGGTTCATCGGCGCCAGCCAGATCGTGTCGCCGGACGGCCGCCGGCTGGCGCAGCTGGGACGTGCTCGCACGGGAGCAGCGGTCGCGGTCATCGATCCGGCCGACGCCGGGGGCCGCGTCACACCGCGCAACGAGGTCTGGCGCGATCGCCGGCCCGAGACGTACCGGCTGTGAGCAAGGGCGGTGCACCGCGCGCTGCGGTCGCCCGCGCGGCGTCCGCCGACTCGCCCCGCTTGTACGACGACCCGGCGCGTTACGATATCCTCGCCGCCCGGGGCACGGCGCGCGAGCTCGATCTGCTGCTGAGATTGGCGCGGCGGTGGGTGCGCCCTCTCGCCCGCCGCGCCCCGCGCCCGGCCCGCCCGCCCCGCGCCCCTCTGGCTGGAACCCGCGTGCGGCAGCGGACGCTACCTGCGCCTGGCCGCCGCCCGCGGCCTGCGCGTGGCTGGATTCGACCGCAGTCCGGCCATGGTGGCCTATGCGCGGGCTGCGCTGGCGCGCCGCGGCCTGTCCCGGCGGGCGCGGGTCTTCGCGGCCGATCTGACCGACTTCGCAGGTTCGCTGGCCGCCGCCTCGGTCGATTTCGCCTTCCTGACCGACAACACGCTGCGCCTGCTGCCGGATGACGACGCCGTCCTGGCCCATTTCGAACAGGTGGCCCGCGTGCTGCGCCCCGGCGCGGTCTACGCGGTCGGCGTGAGCCTCACCTGCCGGGACGAGCCGCCGGCGGAAGACGTCTGGCGCGGCGCGCGCGGCCGCTGCCGTGTCACCCAGGTCGTCAATTACCTGCCGCCGGGCCCGGGACGGCCGCGCTGCGAGCGCGTGGTGAGCCACCTGACGATCACGCGACCGCGCGGCCAGGAGCACCGCGACGAGGTCTTCGATCTGCGCTGTTACACCGCGGGGCAATGGGCCGCCCTGCTGCGCCGCTCGGCCCTGGCGCCGTTGGCCAGTCTGGACGGCAAGGGCCGGTTGCGCGGGCGGCGGCGGCTGCCCTACCAGCTCGAGATCCTGACGGTGCGGGGCAGCCGGACGCCTCAGTGGAGGCGCGGGGGGGGCAGGCTCGGGCCGCCGTCGTCCGCGGCCGCGTCCGCCTCCCCCTCCTCCGGCTCGTGGAAGGGATCGGCGTAGGGATCGAGCAGCATCGCCAGATCCCACATCCGCAGCAGTCCGTCGAAATCCAGATGCTCGGCGGCCGCCACGACCTCGTCCTCGAGCAGCAGCTCCAGGTAGCCGGTGCGCTCGTCGCGTTCGCGCAGGCGCTCGACGGCGGGCAGATCGAGGCGCCGCTGCTCCTCCGTGGCGCGCGGGCCGGCCAGAAAATCCAGGTATTGGTCCCAGTCGCCGCGGAAATAGCGCAGGCAGGTCAGGCTTATCCGCTCCTCAAGCTCGGACAGCCGGCGCAGGGCCTCCGCTTCGGGGGATTCCGCGCCGGGGCGGGCGGGGCGGGCCGGCGGTTTCTTCTGCTTGGCCATGGCGGGCATCTCTCCGGGCGGCGCGGCGCGGCGGTGCGCCGCGTGCCGTCAATCGCGGAAGCGAAAGGCCTTCGGCACGACGACGATGCCGTCCTCGGTGACCTTGAACATCCGCCGATCCTTGTCCGGGTCGCGCCCGATCACGAAACCTTCGGGTATGACGACTTCCTTGTCGATGATCGCCCGGTGAACCTCGGCGTAGCGGCCGATGTTGACGTCGTCGAAGACGATCGTGTCGCTGACCCGGCTGTACGAATTCACGCGGACGTTGCGTCCGAGGATGGACCGCTCGACCCGCCCGCCGCTGATGACCGTTCCGCCGCCCGTGATCGAATTGGCGAGCATGCCGGCCAGGCTGCCGTCGGGGGTGAACCCGTAGACGCTCTTGGCCGGCGGCACCGGCGCCTGCCAGGTCCGGTAGGGCCATTCGCGGTCGTAGAGATTGAACGCCGGCTGCCGCGCCACCAGGTCCATCGACGCGCGGTAGTAGCTGTCCAGGGTGCCGATGTCGCGCCAGTACGCCGGTTCGCGCGTGCCGGGAGCGCGGAACGGGTACGCGTAGACCCCGCCCTCGGGCACCAGCGCCGGGATGACGTCGCGCCCGAAATCATGGCGCGACTGCTCCAGGCGCGCGTCATGGCTGACGCTGCGGACCAGCTCGGCCGTGTCCCAGACATAGACGCCCATGTTGACCAGGCAATGGTCGGGGTCGCCGGGAATCGGCCTCGGATCGGGCGGCTTCTCCTGGAAGCCGACGATGCGCCAGACCGGGTCCACCTCGATGATGCCGAACTCCTGGGCGCCGGCGCGAGGCACCACGGCGGCGCTGACAGTCAAGCGCGCTTCCTTCTCCTCGTGGAAGTCCAGCAGCTCGTTGTAATCCATCTTGTAGATGTGGTCCCCGGAAACGATCAGCACGTAGACGGGTCTTTGCTTCTCGAGCAGATAGATATTCTGGAAGATGGCGTCGGCGGTGCCCTCGTACCACTTCATGCCGACGCGTCGCTGAGGCGGGATGCGGAACAGGAACTCGTCGGCCTCGTAGTCGAAGATGCTCCAGCCCTTCTGCAGGTGCTTGTCGAGGGAGTACGACTTGTACTGCGTCAGCACGTAGATGCGCTTGAGGCCCGAATTGACGCAATTGGAAAGCGTGAAATCGATGATCCGGTACACGCCGCCGAAAGGGACGGCGGGCTTCGTGCGGTCCTTCGTCAATGGATAGAGGCGCTCGCCCTGGCCGCCGGCCAGGACGATCGTCAGAGTTTGTTTGAACCGCTGCAGGATGTTCAAGCGGCCCCGGCCTTCTCGTTCGCGCGGCCGGCGGCTGTCTGCCGATCACCGGTCACGGCTGGGCCGCCTCCTCGCGCAGCAGTTCGCGGACCGTGTCGATGAGCTCGGTCACATCGGAGGACTTCGTGACGTAGGCGTCCGCGGCCCAGGTCATGAAATTGTCGCGGTAGCTGGAGTACGCGGTGTTGAGCACCACCGGGATGGTGTTGTCGCGCCCCAGGATCCGCTGCAGCGCCTCCACGCCGTCCATGCCGGGCATCCGGATGTCCAGGACCACGAGGTCGGGACGCATGGCGTCGACGTACTCCAGGCCCTGTTCCGCGTTTGCCGCCGACATGGTGTCGAAGCCGGCCCGCCTCAGCTCCGTTTCGTAGAGAAGCCGCAGATGGGGCTCGTCGTCGACGATCAGGACCTTCTTCACCTCGCACCTCCTTGATGCGCGCCCTCCTGCGATGCCAGCGCCGTGGTTGTCCTAGGAGCCAGGGTAACAAAACCCCTCTGCCGGGGCCACTTCAATCTTGGGGCGTCAATCTTGGGGCGCCAGACCTGGACGCGGCTTGGGGCGCGGCAGGGTGAAAGAGAAAACCGCTCCGCCGTGCTCCCCCGTCCGGCAGGTCAGGCTGCCGCCGTGTCCCTTGACGATCTGGCTGGAAATCGTCAAGCCCAGCCCCGAGCCGGTCGGCTTGGTGGTGAAGAAGGGCGTGAACAGCTTGGCGCGGACTTCCTCGGGCACGCCCGGCCCCTCGTCCCGCACCTCGACCACCACGCCGGCCTCGCGCGCCTCCGTCGCCACTTCGAGCCGCCCGCCCCCGGCCATCGCCTGCATCGCGTTGACCAGCAGGTTCTGCAGCACCTGCTGGATTTCTCCCGGATTGACACGCGCCTTGATGCCCGGCGCCTGCAGATTCAGCTTGAGCGCGATGTTCTGCTCCGAGAGCTTGCGTTCGTACATGCGCAACGTGTCGGCGATCAGCTCGTCCACCACCACGGACTTGCGCAGGATCTTCTTCGGCCTGATGAAATCGAGCAGATCGTGGATGATGCGCTCCAGGCGCCCCACCTCTTCGGTGATGATGCGCGCGTACTCGCGGTTGGGATCGCCTTCCGCCAACGAGCGGTGCAGAGCACGGGCGAAGCCGCCGATCGCCACCAGCGGATTGCGCAGCTCGTGCGCCACGACCGCGGCCGTCTCGCCCATGATCGACAACCTCTCCATCCGCAACAGTAGCTTCTGGTCCTCTTTCTGCCGCTGCGCCGCGCGCCGCAGATCGGCCAGGCGGTGCTGCAGTTCCTCGTAGAGCCGCGTGTTCTCGATCGCGTTGGCCGACTCGTTGGCCAGCAGCTGCAGGAATTCCAGGTCCAGATCCGAAACGTCACGGCCCGAAATGGCGTTGTCCGCCACGATGACCCCCAGCGGGCCCCTCCGGGTGGTCAGAGGCGCGACCGCGAAAGCCGTCGTTCCCAGCCAGCGGCGCAGCTGTTCCAGACCCGGGTACTGGGCCTCGCTGGCCAGCACGCGGAAGGCCTGCCGTTCGTTCATGGAGCGGATCAGGAGGTGCTCGGTTTCAGCGGTGGGCACAGCCATTTCCTTGACGATCTCGTTGACCGCCACGTCCGTCTGCTTGAGAGAACGATCGTAGCGGGTCATCAGCGTGAAGATATCGTTGATCTGGTCGCCCAGATCGCGCCAGATCCTCCCCGCTTCCTCGGCGTTGGAGGGGCCGATCGCGATCTCGCCCCTCAACATGCTCTTGGTTGGATCGATCAGCAGCAGGAAGGCGCGGTTGAACCTCAGCCCCTGCTCAGCCGTCACACAGTGCAACACGGCCTCGAGGGTCTGATCGAGCGTCAGGCGAGCGCCATAGAGCGCTTCGCTCACCTGGTTCAGCAGGGAAAGCTTGCCCAGGCGCGCCAGCCGTTCCTGTTCGGCCGCCTTGACGTGGCTGATGTCGTAGAGCATGACCAGGCAGTAGCGCTCCCCGTCGGCGGTCTTGAAATCCTCGCAAACCGCCTCGATCGGCACGACCGTCCCCTGCGCGGTGCGCAGCGGCAGTTCGAGGGGCGGGTGTGTGCCGCACCGCTCCAGCCCTTCTCCGCCAGGGAGATCGTGCGGTACGGGCAGGAAATCGGCGATGGGAAGGCCGGTCACCGCCGCCGCGGGAGCACCCAGCAGGCGGGCCGCCCCGCCGCTGGCGAAGCGGATCGTCAGGCCGTCGTCGAGCAGCAGCAAGGCCACCGTCTGGCCGGCCAGCCCCTGCTGGAGAAGCTCGCACAGCCGGTGGCTGGTCTCCATGCCTCACCCTCCCCGGACGGCCGGCGCCGCCGCACCGCCACGGGCCGGCGCGCCCGCCCTCAGGCGCCGGTACAGGTCCTCATACGCCTCCGCCGCCGCGTCCCAGGAAAAGCGCGCCGCCATCCCGCGGCGCTGCAATCCGCCCCAGAGGTCCCGATCGCGCCAGGCGCGGCGGGCGCGCGCCAGCGCCCCGCGCAGCGCCGCCGGACGATACGCGTCGAAGACGAAGCCCGTTCCCTGGCTGTCGGACGCATCGCTGACCGTATCCGCCAGCCCCCCCGTCCGGCGCACGACGGGGACCGTGCCGTAGCGCAGGGCGTAGAGCTGCGCCAAGCCGCAAGGTTCGAAGCGCGAGGGCATCAGGAAGAGGTCGCTGCCGGCGTAGACCCGCCGCGCCAGCGCCTCGTCGAAACGACCGACGAAGGCGACGCGGCCGGGCAGGCTCGCGGCCGCCGCGGCCAGTTGGCGTTCGTAGCGCGCCTCGCCCGTGCCCAGGAAAGCCAGGCGCAACCCGTCGGCGGCCAGCGCGTCGAGCCGGGGCAGGATCAGATCAAGGCCCTTCTGCTCGACCAACCGGCCCACGAAGCCGGCCAGCGGCGTGCCGTCATCCGGCAGCCTCAATTCGGCCGCCAGCGCCGCGCGGCACGCCGCTCTGCCCGCCGGCTGCTCGGCGCTGAAACGCGCCGCCAGATGCGGATCGCGCGCCGGATTCCAGGCGGCGTAGTCGGCGCCGTTGAGGATGCCGGAAAAGTCCGCGCCGCGCGACCGCAGCACTCCCGCCAGGCCGCAGCCCATCTCCTCGTCGCGCACGACCTCGGCGGCGTAGGTGGCGCTGACCGTGTTCACCAGGCCGGCATGCAGGATGCCGGCCTTGAGCACGTTGATCTGTCCGTGGAACTCGAACGGGCTGGGGTAGTCGCCCAGCTCGGCGGGCAGGCCCGCGCTGGCCAGCGCCGACCTGGGCAGCACCATCTGGTGTGCCAGATTGTGGATGGTAAGGAGCGAGCCAGTTCCGGCCCACGGCGGCGCCTTGCCGCCCCAGCGCGCCAGCAGCGATATCGCGGGCGCGGCGGCCGCGTCGTGCGCGTGCAGCACGTCGGGAGCCCAGTCCAGCAGCAGGGGCAGCGCCAGCGCCGCCTGCGCGTGCAGCAGCGCCCGCTCCCAGGCGTCGGTGAAAGGGACGCCCGCGTCGTCCGTGTAGATGCCGGCCCGGCCGAACAGCGCCGGGCATTCCGCCAGGTAGATCTTGACGGCCGACGAGCCGGAGCCCTGCCGGTGCAGGCGCACGGCATGCAGCCCCTGCCCCACGCGCAGCGGCAAGGCGGGCAGCTTGCGCAGCGGGCGCACCCGGCAGGCGGCCCGGTCCAGATCACCGTAGAGCGGCAGCACGACCCGCACGTCGTGCCCCCGGCGCGCCAGCGCGCCCGCCAGCGCCGCCGTAGCGTCGGCCAGGCCGCCGACCTTGGCCAGCGGTGCCAGCTCCGCCGTGACCATCAGGATGCGCATCATGGCTCCTCGCCCGGGGCGCCGCCGGCGGGCGGGGGCGCGATCTCGCTCTCGCGCAGAAAACGCGCCGCCTCCTCGGGCGCGGTCGGGTTGATGTAGAAGTCGGTGCCGGTCTCGAACCCGGCCACGCGGGAAAGGCGCGGCAGCAGCTCCAGGTGCCAGTGGTAGTCCTGGGGCAGGTTCAGCCAGCGCTCGCTCCGCGCGCCGAAGGCGTCGGGGTTGGGCGCCGTGTGGAGGACCAGATTGTAGGGCGGATCGATCAAGACGGCGGCCAGCCGGCGCGCCGTCTCTCCCAGGCAGCGGGCGAGCGCCGCCAGGTCATCGGCGCAGACGGCGCCGAAATCGTGCTGATGGCGTCGCGGCAGGATCATCACTTCGAACGGAAATCGGCTGGCGTACGGAGCGAAGGCGACGAACCGATCATCCGCCAGGATGATCCTTTCCTGCCGGTCCAGCTCCTCGCGCAACACGTCGCAGAACAGGCAGCGCTGCTTGCGCCGGTGATGCTGCTCGGCCTGGGCCAGTTCCACCTCCACGATGCGCGGCACGATCGGCGTGGCGATGATCTGGCTGTGCGGATGGGCGAGCGTGGCGCCCGCCACCGCGCCGTGGTTCTTGAAGATCAGCACGTACTTGAGGCGGCGGTCGCGGTGCAGATCGCGCAATCTCTCGGCGTAGACGCTGAGCAGCAAGGCCAGATGGGACTGGGACAGGCGCGCCAGGTCGGCGTCGTGGAGCGGCGTGTCGACAACCACCTCGTGGGCTCCCACGCCGCGCATGCAGTCGAAGATGCCGATCCCGCGCGGCTCCAGGTCCCCCTCGACCGCCAGGGCCGGGTACTTGTTGGGGATGACCCTTACTTGCCAGCCCGGCTTGTCGGCGGGCTCGCCGGCGGGACGCCCGGCGGCCAGGATCTCCGGCGGGGTGCGCTGCTCGCGGCCCGGGCAGAAGGGGCAATAGAGGGCGGGAGCGGGCTCGGCGGCGGCCGGTTGCAGTTCGCGGGGCCGCCGGCTGCGGTCGGTGGCGATGATAACCCAGCGGCCTTGTATCTGGTCGAAGCGCAGTTCGGACATGCTCTGCTCCTGCGGCGTGGATCAGACGAGCCAGTCGTCGCTGTCGCCGGGCCCGGCCGGCACGCGGACGGACAGCGTGCCGGTGGCGGGGATGCGCAGCGCCACCAGGCCGTCGCGCTCCAAGGTGAGAAAGAAGGTGCATTCCTCGCCCGCCGCCGCACCCAGCAAAGCCCACGGCACGGCAGCCTCGATCACGCGGTCGCGACACCCGGCGAGCTCCGCCGGCGGCGGTCCGGCCGCCAACGGCGCCGGGATCAGCGCCGCGGCGCCGTCTCCGGCCTCCGGCAGCCGCAGCCGCGCCGCCTCCGCGCCGTCTCGTCCCGAACGCACGCACAGGCTGCAACCTGCCAGTTCGCCGCCGCCCCCCTCCGCGGCAGGGTCGAGCCGCAGCAGCAGCCGCCGCGCGTCGGCCCCGTAGTGCGCCGCGGCCAGAACCGGCGCGGCGCGATGCATCGCGCCGCCCACATCCGCCAGTTCCAGGCAGCCGGCGTCCAGCCACTCGTAATAGTGCGTGACCCGCCCGTCGAGCGTGATCTCCAGCGGAGCGCGCGGCGGACGGGCCGCCCGCGCGCCCGCCTCCGCCAGCAGCGTCTCGTGCAGCATCGCTGGACATGGCTCGCCCAGGTTGTGATGCACATTCGCCAGATGCAACCGGAACAACTCGTCGAATTCGGTCGCGAAGGCCGTCGGGTGATCGTCGCCATACCACCAGAACCAGTCGCTGCCCTCGGCGCCGACCATGGCATGCCAGGCGCGGGCCAGCGGCGTGTCGGCCGCGGGCCCCACCACGGCGGGATCGGGCGCCGACACGGCGCGCCCTCCCGGCAGGGCGACGGCGCGCAGCGCGCCAGCCTCGGCCAGGCGCGGCTCGAGCCAGGCGCGGGTCGCCGCCAGCAACTCCCAGGCCCGGTTCTTCGCTGGATGACCGATCCACGTCGTCAGGTCGCTCCTGATCCAGGAACCGGCGCGCAGGTGCGGCAACGCGGGGAGTGCTTGCCCGTCCGTTTCTGCCAGGAACGCCTCGAAGGTCGTCCAGCGACAGCCGGGCGCCGCGGCCACGCCAGCGTAGAGAGCGCGCAGGAAGTCCGTGCCATGCCCGGGATAAGCCTCCCAGGCATTCTCGCCGTCGAGGATGATGGGCACCAGGAAGCGCCCCCGCGGCAGTGCCGCGCGGATGCGTTGCAGCTGCGCCACCAGATCGGCCGCGGCGCGGGCCGCCGGCCAGGTGGAGTAGACGAATCCGATGCGGTCCGACAGATGGTGGTCCCGGAAGAACAGGACCGGGGCCTCCAATCCCGCCAGCCGGTAGGGCCGGAAATGCCCGCCGGCCGGCGCGGCGCCTCCCGCCACCGACGCGGCCAGCACATCCTGGTCGGACGCCAGCCAGCGCACTCCGGCGGCGGCGCAGATGCGCACGGCCTCATCGCTGATCGCTCCCTCGGACGGCCACATGCCCCCCGGCCGGACGCCGAGCAGCCGCTCGGCTTCTTCCAGAGCCGTCTGCACCTGGTGCCAGGCGTCGCCCGGCCGAGCGAAGGACGCCGCCGGCAAAGGCAGCTCCGGCCGCGCCTCGTGCGCGGCGCGCAGGTCGCACAGCAGCGGCAGGATGGGGTGGGCGAAAGGCGTTACCGAGACTTCGCAGACGCCGCCGGTCGCCAGTTCGCGGTAGGCAGGCAGCACGCGCCCCAGGAAGACCTGCTGCAGGTCGAGCAGCTCCTGCTTTTCGCCGGCGGTGAAGTTGCGCCCTTTGCGCAGCAGGGCGGCCGCCAGCGGCTCCTCGCGGAGGGAACGTCCCGACCAGGCGAGCAGGAACCCGACCTGCAGGTCGCGCAGTTCCGCGTCGCTGAAGGCGGCCGCAAGGCGCGCCGCGGGCTGGGGACCCAGCGCCTCCCGCTTGCGCCACAGCTCGCCCAGGCGCGGCAGTTCGGCGAAGCGGCGCCCGTGGTGGAAGGCGAAGAAGTGCCGCAACAGGCGCTGGCGATCGGCCGCGGAAAGATCGCCCGGCGCCGCGCGCGCCAGCCGCAGGAATTCGTCCTCGACCTCGCCCGCCGCGGCCGCATCGATCTGCCGCAGCAGAATCGGCACGACGTTGAACACGGCCCGTGCTTCCGGCGTCTCCCTGGCGAGGCGCGCCATGTCGTAATAGCTGGTCAGGGCGTGCAGGCGCACCCAGGGCATCAAGGCCCGCCCCGTGCGCGCGTCGACGTAATCGGGCTGATGCATGTGCCACAGCACGGCAACGGCGAGATCGCTGGCCGCCATCCATTCCTCCTGCGGAGCGACGCCGGCGCGGGCGTGGAACCCGCGCGCTCGCGCGAGCGTAGAATAACCCGGCTCTCCCGAAGATCAAACAGGCATTCCCGGCGCGAGGGCGGGCACGGCGAAACACGGACAAAGAAGCGAGGGCGGGGTCTCCACTCACCCCCGCCCTCGTCGTTTTCAGTCGCGGCGATCGGGCCGCTGTCAGCGGAAGGTCGACTTGAGCGCTCCCCAGCTGGCCGACTCGGCCGGCACCGGCCCGCACAGGTTGATGGCGCCGGGCGAGGCGCGCGGGATCAGGTAGCCAGAGCTTTCCAGGCAGCCCGGACCGGTCGGTTCGGTGCCGTTGAGGCAGATGATGTACCAGGCGCCGCTCGGATTGCAGTCCTCGCAGCGGGCGCCACCGGCCGGAGAGAAGGTGCCGTCCGGCCCGATGGAGGTGATGCCGTAGTAGTTCATGCAATCGCCGGTCAAACCGTAGCCCACGCCGTCGACGATGACGCCGATGCCGAGGTCGGCCACGCAGTCGTTGTCGGTGTCGATGTCCTGCCCCACGGCGCCGTTGAAATCGCGCACGAGCAGGATGTTGTTGCCGCCGTTCTCGATCCAGCCGTTCGCCATCGGCAGATCGGGCGAAACATTGGTGCCGCCGATGACGAAGTGGCCGTTGCTGCCGATGACGTAGCCGCTCAACGCGATGGCGGCATCGATGACGCCGGCGCCCGACCCTTCTCCCTCGATCAGGACGAGCCAGAGCCCATCCAGGCTTTCGCCCGGATTGCCGCACAGTTCCACGAACTCATAATCGTCGGTGCCGATGTCGTTGGCGACGAACTCGTTGATCATCGCCCCCTGCGCGGGCGCGGCCAACGCCAGTCCGGCCAACAAGAAAAGGGGCGTTAACTTGTTCATGCGGTTTCCTCCCGGGAAGCGTGGTGGAGCGGCGGTCCGCCGCTGCCCAGAGCAAAGGGTGTCGTGATCTTCCCTTCCGCGAACGCGGACAGAGCCGGCTCGCGCTTGCCGGTGGGCGAGTGGCCGGCGGGGCGGATCCCCAGACCGCGTACCATTTTATCAAATTCCCCGACCGTTTACAAGGCGCGGGAGAGGCTCCCAGGCCCGCGCTCCGGCAAGTCGCCCGCGGACACCCGCGTCTGGACGTAGGCGCCCAGGGTCTGAAAGCGCCCGGCGGCCAGAATCGCCTCGAGCTTGCGCGGCATCGCCAGTTGCCCGCCCTGGCTGCGCAGGCGGGCGACGCCTCCCAACCCCACCTGTGGCCGGTAATCATCGAGTTCCCAGGGGTGCAGGTAGATGATCACCGGAACGCCCTGGCGTTGCGCCACGGCGCGCAAGGCGCGGTAGGCGGACAGCGGCAGCAGCCGCAGGTAGCCGCCGCCCGAAAAGGGCACGTTGACGCCCGCCAGCCGCGCGGTGCTCATCGGCACCTCCACCAGCGGAGGCCGGTCCGGCGGGCCAGACACGAGGAACGGCCGCCGCGGGGAACGCGGCTGCCCATACCGCGGGTGATGCACCGGGAACAGCGAGGAATCGTAGACGAATCCCCGCGCGCCCAGCTGCCGCAGGTAGCCGTGCACGGGGGGCGTCAGGGAGAAGCTCGGCGCCCGGTACCCCGCCACCGTGTCCGCACCCGCCGCAGCCAGGGCCTGCAGGGCGCGGTCGAGATCGGCCGCGAACTCCTGTTCGTTCAGCCGGTAGACCACCGGATGGACGTGGCTGTGGCAGCCGATCTCATGCCCGGCGGCGAGGATGCGCCGCACCAGCTCCGGGTGGCGTTGCGCGACCCAGCCGAGCACGAAGAAAGTTGCCGTCACGCCGCGCCGCGCCAGCAGTTCGAGACAGCGATCCGTGTTGGCGGCGACGCGTGACGGCTGGCTGTCCCAGGTCGCCGGCGGCACGGCCTGCAGGTAGTTGTGGCCGTGGAACCACTCCTCGACGTCGATGGTCAGGATATCCGGAGGCGGATTCATGGCAGTCTCCATAGCGGCGGCTGGCCGCCTCAGCCCGCGGCGCGCGCCAGCGCCTGGTCCAGATCGGCGATCAGGTCATCGGCGTCCTCGACCCCGACGGAAAGCCGGATCAGACCCGGGCCGATCCCCGCACGCGCCAGCTCCAGATCGTTCAGCGGGCCATGGGTCATCGACGCCGGGTGCTCGATCAGGGTCTCGACGCCGCCCAGGCTGACGGCCAGCACCATCAGCGCGGTGGCTTCGACCAGGCGCAGTCCGGCGTCGCGGCCGCCCGCCAGCTCGAAACTGATCATGCCGCCGCCGCCACGCATCTGCCGCCGGGCCAGCTCGTGCTGAGGATGGCTGGGCAGCCAGGGGTATCGCACGCGCGCGACAGCCGCGTGCGCCTCCAGAAAGGCCGCCAGCCTGGTGGCGTTCTCGTTCTGCCGCTCGACGCGCACCGCCAGCGTCTTGGCCCCGCGCAGCAGCAACCACGCCGCGTGAGGATCGAGACAGCCGCCCAGCAGCTTCTGGCGCCTCCAGATGCGTTCGATCAGATCGGCGCGGCCAACGGCGCAGCCGGCCACCACGTCCGAGTGCCCGCCGAGATACTTCGTGGCGCTGTGCACGACCACGTCGGCTCCCATCGCGAGCGGGGTCTGATTGATGGGCGAGGCGAACGTGTTGTCGGCCACGACCAGGGCGCCGCAGGCGCGGGCGACGGCGGCGACGGCGGCCAGATCGGTCAGCGTCAGGTTGGGATTGTCGGGCGTTTCGACGTAGAAGAGGCGCGTGCGCGGCGTCGCGGCGCGGGCGAAGGCCGCGGGATCGACAGGATCGACGAAATCGGTGTCCACGCCGAGGGCGCGCAGTTCGCGGTTGAGCAGTTCGGTCGTGGCCGCGTAGAGCGACGTCGCCGCCACGACGTGATCCCCCGGCGCCAGCAGCGCCAGCAGCGTCGTGCTGATCGCCGCCATCCCCGAGGCGAACGCCAGTCCCTTCTCGCCCCCTTCCAGATCCGCGACCACTCGCTCCCATACTTCCACGGTCGGGTTGCCCCAGCGGGAGTAGAAGGACGAGGGGTGCGCCTGCTCGGCGTATTCGGCTCCCTCGGCGGCATCGGCCAGGCGGAAGGTGCTGCTCTGGTAGAGAGGCGCCGCCAGGGGCGCCGAGAGCGGCATCGCCGCAGGATGGTGGACGGCGCGCGTGCGCAGCGACAGCCTGGGGCGTGCGGACGGCGGCATGGCACTTCCTTTCGGTGCGGGGGGCAACGCAAGCCGGCGCGCGGGCGCCGCGACCACGGGCGCCCACCACCCGCAACATGTAGCGCCAAATCGCTGCGGGGACCATATTCTTCCTCGCGGCGTCCGCCCGCCCGGGCGGCGGGCGCCGCGCCGGCCGGCGACGGCCCGGCTGACGGCGATCGCCGACCACAGCACGCCTTCAAACCTGGGGCCGCCCGCCCGAGCCGCCGGCGGCGGTCCGGGGAGGCGGCCCCTGGCAGTGAGTCAGCGTGGACTCGGCGTCAAGGTCGGACGGGATAGCGATCCGGCGCCGCGAAGAGGTCGATCAGGAACGTGCGCCGCGCGAAGCTGGAGCGATGTTTGACCCCCTCGGGAATGTGATAGACGTCTCCGGCTTGGTATAACTCGACCTGCCCGTCGACCTCGAGCGTCATCTCGCCCGCGACAACGGTTCCCCACTGGTCGCAATGGCTATGGTCCGGGAAAGACGTACCCTCCTCCATGTCGAAAAAAACGACCTGCTTCTGCCGGTCGCGCAGGGTGTAACCGGTCACCCCCGCCACGGGGATGACCACTTTCGGCAGCCGCGTGATCTCCTCGGGCCAGATGCCCGTGTCGTGTTGCGTCTTGCCGCTTTCCATCCAGTCCTCCTCGTGCTGGTTCTCCGCGCCCGCGCGCCGGCGGACGCCTTTTGCCGACATCTTAGCGCCGCTCGGTAGGAAATCAAGCCAGGGGCGGGCGGGCCAGGCGCGCCAGACGCAGGCCGTCGGCCAGGACCGCCTGCAGCGCGTAGCTGGCTGAAGCGTTGCGGCTGGCTTGCTGGGCCAGCAGCTCCAGCAGTTGGCGCCAGGGCGCCGCGGGCGCCGGCAGGTCATGACCCAACAGCGCCCCCAGGACCGCCGAGCGGCCGGCGTGCTCGAGCCGCAGGGGCACGGTCCAGACCTCGCCCCCGCAAGAGGCGCAGTTCCAGCCGGCGCTGCGGTCGGCCACCTCGGGCACGGCGCAGCGCGCGGCCGCCTCGATCAGGCAGGAGCGGTCGCAACCCGCCAAGGCAGGCACGGCGAAAGCGTTGTTGCCGAGCGGTTGCAGTCCGTTGGGACCGGCCACGAAGAGCAGCGTTTCCAGCCCGGCGGCCGCCCCGAGCAGGCGGCGCCAACGCAGCAGATCGCCCAGCGGCAACACCAGCGGCGCCGGCACTTCCGCCACGGGCCGCAGCGCCTCCCCCCGCAACAGTTCGGGGCGGGGCGACGGCGCCAAGATTTCGAGGTCGGCCAGCAGACCGCGCAGAGCGCCGGCCAGACCCTCCAGCTTCACCGAGGCCATCGGCGACACCGCCTCTTGCCCGGCCCGCCGGAGAACAGCGCCGGCGCGGGCACAACACATTGTTCGGTAGATAGTTGGAAATCTTGAGCGCGGCGCGGGCGGGGCCGTTGGGCGTGCGTCCGGCCTACAGCCGGAAATCGGCCAGAACCGGAAAATGATCCGAGGGGCGCGCAAGCTCCCGGCGCACCAGGCGGTCGAAATCGACTCGCTCCACCCGCACCACTTCCAGGCGGGGTCGGTAGAGCACGTAGTCGATCCGCCGCGGCCCCAGCAGCGCACGGCCGAGGTGGCGCCAGCGGCCGAGGCCGCGGAAGGTGGCGCCGCCGGACGCGTGGTGCGGCCCGGCTTCGTCCCAGGCGTCGCGCAGGGCCGCCTCTGGCCGGAGCGGGTCGAAAAGCGACTGCAACTCGCTGGATCCGGCGACCGCGTTGAAATCTCCGGTCAGGAAGATCGGCGTCCCTTCGCCCAGCTCGCGCACTTTGGAGGCGATGTAATCGCGCAGCAGCAGCGCGCTGCGGCGGCGCGCCACGCCGTGCAAAGCCTCCAGGTGCGTTGTGCCCATCAGGAACTCGCGGCCGGACGCGATATGCTCGAACGCCTGCCAGGTGGCGACACGCGGGCGCGTGCAGAGCGGGAACTGGGAGCCCGGCACGCGCGGTGTCGGAGACAACCAGTAGGTGTCGCCTTCATCCTCCGCGGGACGCACCCGGTCGCGCCGATAGAAGATGGCGCAGTACCAATCGCGGGTGGTGCCCGAGAATTCGGTGCGGGCCAGGTTGCCTTCGCCGACGAAATCGTACTCGGGCAGAAGCTCCGCCAGCTCGAGCAGCTGCGGCAGGTTGGCCTCCTGCGTCCCGACCAGGTCTGGTTCGTAATGCCGGAACACCCTGGCGATTCCGCGCTTGCGCAAGCGCCAGGGATGGCTGCGGCGCAGCTTGGTCGAGGTCAGAAGATTGAAGGTCATGATGCGCAGCGAGGGGGTCCGCAAACTTTGATTCTCCGCTGGCTGTGCGGCCACGGGCGGGGGGCCCGGGAACGCGTGGAGTCCCCAATAACGGGACATCGACCCCGGGGCGCAAGCCAAACCGTGAAGCCGCGGTCGAGGAATGGGCCAACTGCATAAATCGGGCCAACTTAAGTGCGATCGTATGGGTTTTGATCTTCCCCTTGCGGAGCGTTCGCGGGGTTACGCGAGGGGGGCCGCCTCGCGGCCGCCGCCGCTGCGCGATCAACGGTCCGACGCGCCGCCTGCCCGCCCGCCTGGTTGAAAAGCTCGAGCTGCGGCGGGTGCAACGGCAGGCCCAGCCGCTCGAGCACGGCGGCTATCCAGCCGTCGCGCTGCCCGGCGGTGAGGACGAGGCGCGGCAGGTTGAAGGCGTCCAGCAACTCGTCGATCAGCCGGTCGATCTCCTGCTGGAAGGTCACCGACACATCTCGGGTGCCGTCGTACGAGGGGGGCGCGATCACGGGCACCTTGACCAGCAGCGTGTAGGTGCCCATCCAAGCGGCGATAAGCGGCTCGAGCTCGGCGCGACGACCGGCGGCGTGCACCATGTAGGCGTAATTGTCCAGCACGGCGCGATCGCAGACGATCGCTTGATAGCGATGGCCCAGCTCGATTTCACGGGCGATCTGCGTGTGCAGGATCCAGGCCTGCGCGGCTTCGGTCGTCTCGCGGTTGATGGGCAGAGGACACGACCTGGCCACCTCCTTGACGACGTCGACCCCGAGGTCGAGCCGCTTGAGACAGGCGGCCAGCTCGAAGCAGAGCGTGGTCTTGCCCACGCCGTGCGTGCCCAGGAAGGCGATCTTCATGACGGCCAGCTTACGGCCGCGGCGGGGCCAAGTCCAGCCCGGACCGGCCGCGCTGCGCCGGTTGGACAGCCCCTCCACGGCGAGCGGCGGCCGCATCGGCATCGACGGGCGGCGTCGCCGCGCCGGCATCGCCACACGCGCCGGCATCGCCCCTCCCCCCGGCCGTCGCCATCTGCTATAATGGCGGCAAGAGCTTCCCGCGCGCCCCCCATCCGGCCCGATCCCCGTCCGCGCCGCGGATGGGGGCCTAGTCTGGGCCTAGCCATCCGAAAGGACAGGGATGATGCTGCCTCTCGCTCTCGCGGCCGCTCCCGGCGCCGATCGCCGGGGACCGTCGACCATGCCTCGGCGACCGCTGTTTGCCTTGTCGCTGCCGCTCGTGCTGGCGTTCTGTTTGGCGGCTGCGCCGGCGCGGCCGGCCGCGGCCGCGGCGCCCCCGGCGACCTACGACCGTTTGCTGGTGGACCAGCCGGGGCTGGACCTGCAGGCGCTGGTGGCCGCCGGCTACGACGTGGTGGGCGGCAAGCCCGGCCACTACGCCGAGATCATCGCCACGCCCGACGACCAGGAGCGCTTGCGCGTCGATGGCTACGCCTTCCGCGTGCTGCAGGCCGACCTGGCGTCATACTACGCCGCCCGGCTGGGCAAGGGGCCCGGCTTCGGCGATTTCCACACCTATTCCGAGACGGTGCAGAAGCTGGACGAACTGCACGCGGCCTACCCCAACCTGACGACCGCGCGCACGCGCATCGGCAACTCGCACCAGGGATACCAGATCTTCATGATGAAGGTCAGCGATAACCCCGAAGTGGACGAGGACGAGCCCGAGGTGTTGTTCGACGCGCTGCATCACGCCCGCGAGCCGATGTCGACGGAGATGTGCCTGATGCTCATCGAGTATCTGTGCGCCAACTACGACAGCGACCCCTACGTCCGGTGGCTGGTCGACGAACGCGAGATCTACGTCGTGCCCATCGTCAATCCCGACGGCTACATCTACAACGAACAGACCAATCCCAACGGCGGCGGGATGTGGCGCAAGAATCGCCGCAACAACGGCGACGGCACCTTCGGCGTCGACCCCAACCGCAACTACCCCTTCCAGTGGGGCTGCTGCGGCGGCTCCAGCGGCAACACTTCCAGCGACACCTACCGCGGGCCTTCCCCGGGCAGCGAGCCCGAGGTGCAGACCATCGTCAATTTCGTGATCAGCCGGCAAATACAGGTCTACCAGAGCTATCACACCTACAGCAACCTGACCTTGATCCCGTGGGGATGGACGACATCGCCCTGCCCCGACGACGCGCTCTTCCGCGAGATCGGCGCCGATCTGGTGGCGGGCAACGGCTACGCCCTGGGCACGCCGCCCGAACTGCTGTATGTGGTCGACGGGGGGGCGTTCGACTGGGCATACGGCGAACAGTCCACCAAACCCAAGATCATGGCTTTCAGCAACGAGATCGGCTCGTCCACCGACGGCTTCTGGCCGCTGGACAGCCGCATCCCCGCGCTGTTCCAGGACAACATCGGGCCGGCGCTGACGCTGATCGAGATCGCCGGCGTGTTTTTCAAGCTGCGCCAGGTGGCCGTCGTGGGGGGCGACGGCAACGGCCGGCTCGACCCGGGTGAGAGCGCCGGGTTGGTCTTCGCGCTGCAGAACAGCGCGGCGCAGGCCACGGCCGCCGGCGTCGCCGTGCGCCTGTTCAGCGACGACCCCTACCTGCTGCTGCCCGATCCGGTGCGCCAGGTGGGAACTCTCGGCGCGCGGGCGTCCTGGTCGGCCGCCGGCTCGCCGCTGCCGCTGCAGCTCGACGCGGCGTGCCCGGCGGGGCATGTCGTGCGCATCTCCGCGCGCGTGACCTGGACCGGCCAGCCAGTCGACCTGGAGCTGGAACTGCCGGTGGGCCAGCCGGCGGCGGTCTTCTTCGACGATTTCGAGGGTGGCTTGGCCAACTGGACGCGCACGGGCGCCTGGAACCTGACCGCGGCCCAGGCGTACTCGCCGGCCAACAGCCTCACCGACTCGCCGGCCGGCAATTACCCCAACAGCAGCAACACCAATGCCGCCTTGTCCGCGCCCCTGGATCTGAGCAGCGTCAGCGCCCCGACGCTCAGCTTCTGGACGCGTTACCAGCTCGAGGCCGGGTACGACTACGGCTATGTCGAGGCCTCCAGCGACGGCATCAACTGGCAGAACCTGCTGGCGGTCAACGGAACGCAGACGGCCTGGCAGGAGAGGTCCGTCTCCCTGGCGGCCTACGCGGGGCAGCCGGCCGTCCGACTGCGTTTCCGGCTGCAGACCGATTACTCCGTCAACTACGACGGCTGGTACATCGACGACGTGCTGGTGCGCGGCTTCACCGTGGCCAACTCGCCGCCGAGCGCTCCTGTCGCCCTTTCGCCCGTCAGCGGGCAGTCCGTCGGCTATCCGGTCGCCCTGACCGTGCAGAACGCCATCGACGCAGACGGGCCCGGCTCCCTGACCTACGGCTTCCGCATCTTCAGCGACGAGCTGACCAGCCAGCAGGTCTTGGCACAGACCGGGGTGCCGGAGGGAGAGGGCCAGACCACGCTGCTGCTGCCGGCCGGCAGCCTGGGCGGTGGTGCTCCGCTGGCGTTCTACTGGCGCGCCTTCGCCGAAGACGGCGCCGTGCGCGGCCCGCTCTGCGCCACGGCCGGGTTCGTCCTGGACACTCAGACCGGCGTGCCGGAAGGCGACGCAGGCGCTTTCCTGTCCGCCACGCCCGCCGGCGGCGGCGGGACGGCATTCTCCTTCGCCACGCGGCGGCCCGGACGGGCGGCGCTGAGAATCTACAACGTCCGCGGTGAGCGCATCGCGACGGTCTTCGCCGGTGATATCGAAGGCACCGCCGGCGCGAGCTGGGACCAGCGCGATGCCCGCGGCGCGGCCGTGGCGGCAGGGGTCTACCTGGCGCGGCTGCAAGGGCCGGACACCGATCTGACGCTCAAGGTGCTCGTGGTGCGGTGACGGGCTCGCGCCCTCCGCGTCCTGCCGGTCGGAGGGCTTCCCGCCGGCCCGCCGCCCCTCCCTGGGGCGGCGGGCCGGATCGGTGGCAGGGCATGAGGCAGGGGGTTGCGGGATCCGCATCCGGCCTTGGGGTCACAACATGTGATCCCAAGCGCGGAACTGGCCGCCAGGCTGTGTCCGGCGCGGCCCCGTCCGGCAGCGCGGGAACGCGTCAGCCCCCGGAGCGCGGGGCAGCCGAGGACGGCGGCGCGGCCGCCGGCACCGCCGGTGCCGTCTGGCTCTCCTCGCGCAGCAGCTTCTCCCAATCAGCGTCGATCTTGCGCTGGATCTCCTCCAGGATCGCCTCGTGGCCCGGCTTGAACAGATGGCGGAAGCGGCCCTGCGACTTCATCCAGTCGGTGATCGGCATACGCGATTTCGGCTTGTGGTTGATCTTCCACACGCCGTGCTCAACCTCGAACAGCGGCCAGAAGTTGGACTCGACCGCGTCGCGCGCCAACTCCATGCCGTGCTCCATGTCAAAATGCCAACCCACGGTGCACGGCATGAGGATGTTCAGGAACGCCGGGCCTGGGATCTCGAGCGCTTTCTGCACCTTGGTGGCGAGATCGCGCCAGTGGAAGGGCGTGGTCTGGGCCACATAGGGGATGTTGTGCGCGACCATGATGCGCGTCAGGTCTTTGCGGTGCTGCTGCTTGCCCTGGCTCAAACGGCCGGCGGGCGCGGTCGAGGTGTGCGCCCCCAGCGGGGTCGCGCTCGAGCGCTGGATGCCGGTGTTCATGTAGGCTTCGTTGTCATAGCAGATGTAGACCATGTCGTGGCCGCGTTCCATCGCCCCCGACAACGACTGCAGGCCGATGTCGTAGGTGCCGCCGTCCCCGCCCATGGCGATGAAGTTCATGCGCTCGCGCGGCACCGGCAGCTCGCCGCGCTTCTTGAGGGCGCGGTAGGCCGTCTCGACGCCCGAGACGGTCGCCGCCGAGTTCTCGAAGGCCGTATGGATGAAGGGGATCTTCCAGGCCGTGTAAGGGAAGATCGTTGTCACGACCTCCATGCAGCCGGTGGCGCAGCCGAGCACGGTGTCCGCCCCCGCAGTCAGCAGGATCTGGCGCAGGATGTTCGCGCCCGTGCAGCCCGCGCAGGCGCGATGGCCGCCGGTCAGCAGGTCGGGATTCTTTGTCAATTGCTGCAGCGTCACTGCCATCGTTCCGCCTCCTCGGCCTACAGCCGGACGCCGAGCAGGCTGACCGGCTCGTGCGTCTTGCCCTTGGCGATGTCTTCGAGAGCAGCGACCACGCTCGCGATCTGCTTCAGATCGCAATCGCGGCCGCCCAGGCCGTAGATCCAATTGCACACCTGCGGGCGCTGCGCAGACTGGTAGAGCGCCGAACGCACCTCGCTGAACAGCGGCCCACCCCAGGCGCCGAAGGCCGCGGCGCGGTCCATCACGCCCACCACCTTCTTGCCGGCCAGCGCCGCCGTGATCAGCTCGTGGGGGAATGGTCGGAACAGCCGCAGCTTCAGCAGGCCCACCTTGACGCCCCGCGCGCGCGCCTCGTCGATGACGTCCTTGATCGTGCCGGCCGTCGAGCCCATCGCCACGATCGCCAGCTCGGCGTCGTCCAGGCGGTAGGCCTCGAAGAAGTCGTAGTGGCGGCCGGTGAGCTCGCCGTATTCGCGGCTGACCTGCTCCACGATCTTGAAGGCGCGCTGATGCGCCTCCAGCTCGCTCACCTTGTGCTCGAAGTAGTAATCTGTCAGGTCCAGCGGCCCCACCGTGATGGGCTTGACCACGTCCAGCAGCGAGTAGGCCGTCCGGTAGGGGCCCACGAAACGATAGGCCGTTTCGTCGTCGAGCATCCGCAGGGAGTCCGCCGTGTGGCTGATGATGAAGCCGTCATAGTTGACCATCACCGGCAACCGCACGTCGGCATGTTCGCCGATGCGGAAGGCCATCAGTCCGTTGTCGTAGGCCTCCTGGGCGTTCTCGCAGAAAAGATGGATCCAGCCCGCGTCGCGCCCGCCCATGGCGTCGCTGTGATCGCAGTGGATGTTGATGTTGCCGGACAGCGCGCGGTTGACCAGGGCCATGCAGATCGGCAGACGCAGCGAGGCGGCGACGTGCACGACCTCCCACATCAGCGCGAAGCCGGCCGAGCTGGTGGCCGTGACGGTGCGGGCGCCGGCGGCGGCGGCGCCGATGGCCGCCGACATCGCGGAATGCTCGCTCTCGACCAGGATCATTTCCGCGTCGCTCTCGCCGTTGGCGACGAACTCCGCGAACTTGTGCATCATTTCGGTCTGGGGCGTGATCGGGAAGGCCGAGGCCACGTGGGGCCGGCCCTGCTTGAAGGCGTAAGCCACCGCCTCGTTGCCCGTCAGCGCCACCTGCTTCTGAGCCATGGCTGATCCTCCTGGGGCGGCGACTATTTCTCGTCGCGGACCATGATGATGGCCGCCTTGCCCTTGGCGACCGGGGGGCAGTGCTGGGCGCAGATCCCGCATCCCTTGCAGTGGTCGTAGTTGAAGCCGACCACCAACGTCTTCTTGTCGCTGGTGTCGATCTCGACCGCGCTGTCGGGGCAGTAGATCCAGCAGAACATGCAGTGGATGCAGTTCTCGGGCACGAACTTGGGCATGAACGTGCGCCAGTCGCCGGTCTTGTAGTCGGCGGCGTTGCCGGCTTCGGTGATGATGCCGCCCTCGGCCAGCTCGTGGGCATGCTTCAGAGTCATTCGCACACCAGCTCCTTATGGGCGCGCTCGACGGCGGCCAGATTGCCGTCGATGACGGCCTGCGAGAACTTGGACTTGAAGCGTTCGACCAGCGACGCCTTCATGTCCTCCAGGCTCATCAAGTCGGTGGCGGCCAGCAGCGCGCCGATCATCGGCATGTTGGGAATCGACTTGCCGAAGCAGTCGAGGGCGATCTGCGTCGCGTCCACCGTGTAGACCTTGCCGTCGGCGGTCAGCAGGCGGCGGCGGATGGCGGCCGGCGGCTCGCTGGTGTTGACCAGGTAGACCGTCTCGGCGCGGCCGCCGGCGGTCACGCCAGCCGCGGACGACTCCAACAGCGTCGGGTCGAGGATGATCACGATGTCGGGATTCTCGATGCTGCAGTGGCGCCGGATCGGCGTGTCGGCGATGCGGGTGTAGCCTCGCATCGGCGCGCCGCGCCGCTCCGGCCCGTACTCGGGGAAGCCTTGGCTGTACTTGCCTCGGTCCAGCACCGCCTCGGCCAGGAAGATGGCGGCGGTCTTCGCGCCCTGCCCGCCCCGACCATGCCAGCGGATCTCCACCATGTCGCCTGCCATAAGCCACGCTCCTTCTCTGCTGCGCGCCGGCCGGCGCCCCGCGGGGCCGCGACCGGTCGGCCGCGTCAAAGTTAGTGCGCGGCGAGGCCGAAACCAAAAGAAAAGAGCCGGGCGGCCGGGCGTCGGCGCGGACGCGCGGCTCAGACAAGTTGCGCATTGCCAAGGACTGGCGCGATCGCTAGCTTGCCCGTTAGGGAGGTTTGCCATGACCCCGCCGGCGACCACCGTGGAATCCGAACGCTCGCTGGCGCTGCGTCTGGGCGGCCGTGAATGCCGCGTGCGCCTGGGGCGCGGCGTCGTGGCGAGGCTGCCCGCGCTCGTCGGCGAGCAGGCAGCCGCGGTGTTGATCGACAATGCCGTTCCCCACCTGCACCGCCTGCGTCTGGTGCCGGCGTTGCGGGACGCCGCCCGTCGTCCGCTGCCCACGCGCACCCTGGTCGGCGGCGAGCAGGTCAAGCGCATCGAGGAGCTGGACCACGTCTACCGCTGGCTGGCGCAGGTCCGGCTGCCGCGGGACGGCATCCTGGTCGGCGTCGGCGGCGGCGCGCTGCTCGACCTGGCGGGGTTCGCCGCCGCCACCTGGCAGCGCGGCGTGCGCTACGTCGCCCTGCCGACGACGTTGCTGGCCATGGCGGACGCCGCCGTCGGCGGCAAGACGGCGATCGACGCCGGCGGCCTGAAGAACAGCGTGGGCGCCTTCCATCCGGCGCAGACCGTGCTGGCCGATCCCGATTTCCTGGCCACGATGCCGCGGCGCCAGTGGCGCGGCGGCCTGGCCGAGATGATCAAGGCAGCGGTGATCGGCGCTCCCGCGCTGTTCGCGGCGCTGGAGCGTCGCGCCGGCGTCCTGGCCCTCCATTTCGCCGACGGCGATCCTGACGCCGCCCCCGCGGCGGCGGCGCTGGCGCTTCCCTGGTCGGCCTGGATCGACCGCGCGCTGCGCGTGAAGATACGCATCGTGCGCAGCGATTTCCGCGAAACCGGGCCGCGGCGCGCCCTGAACCTGGGCCACACGCTCGGCCACGCGCTGGAGGCGGCGGGAGGATACACGCACGGCGAGGCGGTGTCGGTGGGGATGGCCGCCGTCGCGCGCCTGGCCGCCCGGCGCGGCCTCTGCGCCCGGGACGACGCCAGGCGCATCCAGGCCCTGCTGGTCGCCTGCGGGCTCCCGGTCGCCGCCAAGCCACCCCCGCGCCATGAACTGGAGCGTCTGATCGCCGGCGACAAGAAACGCCTCGGGGGCGAGGTGCGCTGGGTGCTGCCCGCGAGGATCGGCGCCGTGGTCTTGGACCAGTCGGTCAGCATCGAAGAGGCGGCGGCGGCGGCGCGGGCGACCCGCGGATGAACTCCGTCCCTGCCGCCGCCCGCTATCTCGCCAGGACCGCCTTGGCCGTGCGCGTCTCGCCGCCCGCGCTCAGGCGCGCCAGGTAGACGCCCGCGGCCACCGCGTCGCCGCGCTCATCGCGCCCGTCCCAGACCGCCTGATGGCCACCCGCCGCCAGCGGCGCGTCGATCAGTGTCCGCACGCGCCGGCCGCGCAGGTCGTAAATGCGCAGCTGGATACGACCCTCCCTCGCGACGTCGAAGCCGATCGTCGTGCGCGGATTGAACGGGTTGGGAGCCACGACCGAGATCCGCAGGGCGGCGGGCGGCAGGCCGCCGTCCACCCCGGTCGTCTCCGGGCGGAGCAGCTGCGAATAGCCGCCCATGCGCCCGGCGGCGTCCAGAGCCGCGATGAGGTAATAGGCTCCCGGCGGCGGCGCGCGGTCGATCCAGGCCGCCGTGGGATGGGGCAGCAGCGCCGCGCTCTTGTCGGGGCCCGGGATGAAGACCGCCGCCGTGTCGCGATAGACCACGTAGGCGGCAACATCGGGTTCGGCGTTGGGAGTCCAGGACAGACGCCAGCCGCCCTCGGCGTCGGCGGCGACGGCGGCGCCGGCCACGGCGGCGGGCGCCTCGAGTCCGCCCTGCGGCCCGCCTCTGAGCCCGATGTCCGCGCGGGAACCGTCAGGGTCGTTGCCGGCCGGATCGGGATCTCCCCGGTCGACGCAGGGCGAGTGCAGGCCGAGCGCGTAATCCTCGCCGGGGGCATCGAGGAAGCGCGGATCGAGGGCCAGGTCGTGGGCTCCGGGTGTCACGCCGGCGTAATCGCCGCCGGAGTTGTCCCAGATGTCGTTGTGGTCGACGACCAACTGCGTCCCGCCTCCGGCCAGACCGTTGCCGATGTTGCCGGCGATGATGGTGTTGCGCACCGCGTAGGCGCCCGTGGCGGTCACGAACAGACCGCCGCCGAGCGCGTCGCTGCGATTGCCGAGCAGCAGGCAGTTTTCCACGGAGCCGCCGGCGGCGGAGGTCACCATCAACCCGCCGCCCAGGCCGCCGGCGCGGTTGCCAGAGCTCAGCAGGTTGCGAACGACGGTCGTGCCGCCCTCGAAGGCGCCGCCGCCGCCCCCCCCCGTGCCGGCGCGATTGTCCCGCCAGCGGCCGCCCTGCACCACCGCCGAACCGCCTCGGACGAGCAGCCCCCCCCCTTTGAGGACGGCGCGGTTGCGCTCCAACACCACGTCCGTCATGCTCAAGTCGGCCGCGTCGGCGAAGAGGGCGCCGCCCTCGTTGGCGCCGTCGTGATCCGAAAACACGTCCCCGCTGAGAGCGACCGCGCCGCCTTCGACGTGCAGCGCGCCGCCGGTGTTGGCGGCCGTGCTGTCGCTCAAGGTGTTGGCGGAAAAGAAATTGCCGCGCAACTGGGCTCCCAGGGGCTGATGCAGCGCCAGCGCGCCGCCGCGGGTGGCCACATTGCCGATGAACGAGCACGCCTCGATGACCGGGCTGCCTCCCACGGCCAGGATGGCGCCGCCGAGCCCAAACTGCGATCCGAAGGCGGCGCGGCTATTCTCGAACACGCAGCCTCTCACGGTCGGCGAGGCGCCGACGCTCAGGATGGCGCCGCCGTGGGTTCCCTGGCTCGGCTGATCGAACATCGTGCCCTGGCAATCGTGAAAAGTCACGCCGTCGACGCCCGCGAAGTCGCCCGCACCGCTCCAGAAACGCAGCGCACTGCTTAGACCGCGCCAGCGCGTGGGGGTGGCGTCGGGATCGCGCTGGGTGAAGTCGGCGTTCCAACCTCCGAAAAGCCGAACCGGGCCATTGATGCTGACGCTTTCGATATAGTCGCCGGCGGCGATCATCACCGAATCGAAGCCCGTGCAGGCCAGCACGGCCGCGCCGATGGTGTGGGCCGCCGTCTCCTGGCTCTCGTAGGGCAGTGTGTTCGAGCCGGTCACCGAGACATAGCGCACCTTGTGACCCAGGATGGTCAGCCGCGCGGAGAAACCGTAGCCGTTGTGGATGTTCCCCGCGACGTGCACCAGAAGGCGTCCGCTCGTGGTGGCGACATTGGGCACGGTCCAGAGATAGCTGCCGGTGTTGGGCACGCCCGCGGCGACCAGCGTCTCGAAGCAGAGATCATCGGCGCTGAAATGGATATCGACCTGCGCCGGCGCCGCGCCCGCCGTGTCCCACCGCACCTCCGTCTGGGTGTCGGCCCGGATCGCGACGTTGCCGCCCGGGGCCGTCAGCAGGAAGCTCGCGGGCGGCGGCGCGTAGATCGGCTGGGTGGCGCCGCTGCCGATGCCGGCGGCGCCGTACTTGATGTAGAAATAGCCCGCCATGCCGAAGCCCGTGCCCCATGAATTCTTGCAGATCCAGGCGCCCGCGCCGTTGCATAGGCGATCGTCCCAGCCGACCATCAGCACCAGGTGGTTCGTCCAGGGACCGCCTCCCTCGTAGCAGCCGCCCGAGTAGGTTTCGAAATCGCCCGAGGCGTCGACCGCGCAGGCCACAGGCCCCTCCATGATCGCGGTCTTGAGCTGGTCGATGTCGTTGGGGATGCTGCGCCAGCTGCTGAGCCGCACGAACGGCAGGTACGCCGTCTGCGTGCACGGCACCAGGTCGGCCAGACCGCCGGCGTACGGCATGCAATGTTCGTCGATGCCGCCGTGATTCATCAGGACGTCGTAGGCGGCGGCGGCCCAGCCGCCGCTGCAGCCGGCGCCGTACGGGTTGCAAGAGATGATCTGCTGCTCGGACAGGTCAAGCTCGGGGCCGTAGTAGATCTTGACGTACGACTCTACCCCCGCCAGCGCCGCGAACGCCCAACACGAGCCGCAGCTGCCCTGGTTCTTGACCGGGGTCACGCCGTTCAGGGCGCGCCAGTCGAAGGAGGAGGGCAGTGTCTTGGCGACGGGCAGATGCTCGACGCGCGCCTCCCACTGCTTCCAGTCCTGCGGCGACATCACCAGGCCGCCGTGCAGGGCGGCTCGTTCCTCCGCCGTCAGACCGCGCAGGAAAGCATCGTCGGCCTCCCAGCTCCAACCGTTGGCCGCGATGGCCTGGCGTGCGGCCTCAACCTGGCGCGCGATCTCGTCGGCGGCGGTGGGCGCCGCCGCGGCCAGCATCAGCAGCAGGGCCACGCCCAGCGCCGCGGCGACGGCGCTGCGCTTGTCGGATCGGAAACTCGACTGGCGGCCGGGACGATGCAGGTGATTCATGCGAGACCTCTCCCCGGAATGGTGGCGCAGCAGGATCGCACAACTGCCCGCGAGCGTGCATTTCTCCATGATAATGCCTGATTATCCCCCGATAATCAATTCCCGTGCCTCCAAAACACCGGCGCGGCGCCGTGGCGGTGCGTCAGTACACGCCGCAGGGGTCGATGTCCAGGCTCACATCCACCCCTCGCGCCTGCCCCGCGGCGGCGCGGGCGCAGTCGGCCAGCCATGCCTTCTGCCGCGCCGACATCTCCCCCTTGATGAGAATCTGCCAGCGATGCCGGTCCTGCAGGCGAGGGAAGACCGCCGGCGCCGGTCCCAGGACCTCGCGCGCCGGGCTCGCCAGCCCCGCGGCGAGCGCTACCGCCAGGCTGGCGGCGGCGGCTTCGACGGGCGCGGGGCGGCGGCCGCTGACGGCCACGCGCGCGAGCCGGCGCGCGGGCGGATACCCGAGGGCGCCGCGCAACGCCAGCTCCTGCTCGGCGAACGCCGCGTAGTCGTGCGCGGCGGCGGCGCGGACGATCGGGTGCTCGGGCCTCCAGGTCTGGAAGATGACCAGGCCCGGACGCGTGCGGCCGGTGCGCCCGGCCACCTGCGTCAGCAGCTGGAAGGTGCGCTCGTCGGCGCGGAAGTCTGGCAGAGTCAGCCCGTCGTCGGCCGCCAGCACGCCGACCAGCTCGACCTCGGGGAAATGGTGCCCCTTGGCCACCATCTGGGTTCCGACCAGGATCCCCGCGCGCCCGGAGGCGAACGCGGCGAGGATGCGACCGTGCCCGCCCCGCCCACGCGCGGCGTCCTGGTCCAGGCGCAGCACGGCGGTCTCGGGGAAATGAGCGCGCAGCGCCAGCTCCACCCGTTCGGTGCCGCCGCCGGCGGGCAGGAAGCGGCTGCCGCCGCAGCCCGGGCAGCGCGCCGGCGCGGGGCGGGCGTGCCCGCAGTAATGGCAGAGCAGGCGACGCGGGCGCAGGTGGTAGGTCAGGCCGATGTCGCAGCGCGGGCAGAGGCTGGCCTCGCCGCAATCGGCGCACTGCAGCGCGCGTGCGAAGCCGCGGCGATTGTAGTAGAGGATGATCTGGCGTCCTCGCGCCAGCGTGTGCTCCATCGCCTCGAGCAGGCGGGCGGAGAACCCTTCGGCAGCGGCGTCGCCGCGCATGTCGACGATCTCGACGGCCGGCAGTTCGCCTATGGGGCGGTCGCTCAGATGGAACAGCCGATAGCGGCCGGCGGAGGCGTTGGCGTGGCTTTCCAGGTCGGGCGTGGCCGAGCCCAGAAGCACCACGGCACCCGCCGCCCGCGCGCGGATCAGGGCGGCGTGCCGGGCGTGGTAACGCGGTTTCTCGTCCTGTTTGTAGGAGAGGTCATGCTCCTCGTCGACGACGATCACGCCCAGGTCGCGCACGGGGGCGAACAGCGCCGAGCGCGGGCCGACGATCACGCGCAGTTCGCCCGCCGCCGCCGCCTCGTGGACGCGGCTGCGCTCGCCGGCCGCCAGCCCGCTGTGCAGGGCGCCCACGGCGCCGCCGAAGCGGGCGGTGATGCGCGCCATGGTCTGCGGCGTCAGCGCGATCTCCGGCAGCAGGAAAATGGCCCCCCGGCCCTGCGCCAGGGCCGCGGCGATCACGCGCAAATAGACCTCGGTCTTGCCGCTGCCGGTCACTCCGTGCAGCAACAAGACGCCGAAACGCCTGGCCTGCAGGCCGGCCGCGCCGGCAGCCGCGGCCCGGTCCTGCACCGGCGTCAGGACGATGTCGGCGGGATCCGTGGGCTCGCTCAGGGGGTAGGCGGGCGGCGGCGCGGCGCGCGCGGCCCGCGCGCGCGTGCCCGGCGCGGGCGGATGGAACAGCGGCACCACCTCGCCCAGCGGCAGGGCGTAGTAGTCGGCCAGCCAGAGGGCCAGTTCGAGCCGATCGCGCTCCAGCCGGTAGGCATCCGGCAGGCGCCTCGTCACCGCCCGCAGCGGGTGCCCGGCGACGTCGCCGGCGGCCGCCGCCTCGCGCGCCGCCACCACCAGCCCGACCACCTGCCGCCGGCGACCGAAGGGCACGACCACCAGATCGCCGCGTTCGGGCGCGCGCCCTCCTCCCTCGCCGCCGCCGTCCCAGCGGTAGGTGAAAGTATGCGGCAGAGGCACCGGCAGGGCGATCTCGACCAGCAGCATGCCGCCATCGTAGCGCCGGCACGCCGTCGCGGCAACGGCCAGCGGCTCAACCGTGGCGCACGCCCAGAAGCGTTTGCACCTTTTCGAGCAGGCGTTGGGGGCTGAAAGGCTTGGTGACGTAGGCGTCCGCGCCCGCCTGCCGACCAAGCTCGCGGTCCTCTCGGCGGCCGCGCGCGGTCAGCAGGATCACGGGGACGTCGGCCGTGCGGCGATCCTGCTTGAGTTCCCGGCAAACTTCGAAACCGCTGCGCCGCGGCATCATGACGTCGAGCACGATCAGGTCGGGCGGCTCCGCGCGCGCCTGGGCCAGGGCCTGCTCGCCGTCGGCGACCGCGAGCACACGGTACCCTTCCGCGCCGAGGCTGAATTCGAGGATGTTCAGGATGCTGGCTTCGTCATCGCAGATCAGGATGGTGCGCAAACCATTCCTCCTCGCGCTGCGGCAGCCGCCGGCGACGCGCGCGGCGGACCAGAATGGGTATCGTCAGCGCGCGGTCAGGCTTGAGATCGGCTCCGCGGGGGCAGCGTCCTCGGAGGCTTCGCCGGTAGTCGCCTCCTGCTGCAGCGCGGCGATGCAGGAGGCGCGCTGGCGGGCCTCGAGCAGGAAGGAGGCGGCCAGCCGCGGGCAGAATTGGCTGCCCGCCAGCCGTTCGATCTCCGCCAGCGCCGCCGGCAGCGCCAGCGGCGGGCGGTAGGGGCGGCCCTGCAGCATGGCGTTGAGGCTGTCGGTCAGGGCCAGCAGACGGGCGCCGATCGGGATCGCCTCGCCCTCCAGGCGGTCGGGATAGCCCTCGCCGTCATAGCGTTCGTGATGGTGCGCGATGATCTGCCGCACCTTGGGGGAGGTCTCCAGCGGTTGCAGTATCTCCAAACCGTGGCGCACATGCTGGCGGATCAGGTCGCGTTCGGCGCCGGAAAGGGGCTGCGGCTTGCGCAGCAGCTGCGACGAGACCCGCGACAGACCGACGTCGTAGAAGCGCAGGGCGAAGGCCAGGTTCTCCAACTCCTCCTGCGGCAGCTTCAGGCGCCGCGCCGTCGCCAGGCAGATCTCGTGGCAGGCGTCCGCCAGGTGGTCGCAGCGTTCGCGACGCAGCGCCGCGGCGGTGCGCAGCGCGTCGCGCAACGCCACGAACTCCTCCGCCTGCCGGGTGAAACCGCGCAGGCGCGTCAGCAGATGCGCCACGCGCGGCGCCAACGACTCCAGCAGCAGCAGGTCGTCGGCGTTGAAGGCGCGCCCGTCCAGCCGGTTGTTGACATTGACGACGCCGATGCAGGCCAGGCCCTCGAGCAGCGGCACGCTCAGCAGCGAGGGGGTGGCGTACTGCGGGTCATTGCTGCGTTTGCCCAGCCGCGGATCGGCCGCCACGTCGGTGACCAGCAGACTGCGCCCGCTGACCCAGACCTTGCCGGCGATCCCCTCCCCGCGTCGGACGCGGGTCGCCTGCACGATGCTCTCGGCCAGCCCCACCGCCGCCTCCACCACGAGCTGGTCGCCATGCTCGTCGGGCGTCATCAGGGAAACGCTGCGGACCCCCATCGTCTCCCCGATCCAGTGCACCAGCTTCTCCACGAACGCACGAGGATCGTTGAACACCGGTCGGGCCGCTTCCGCGCGCACGCGCTGCACCACCCGGTTGCGACGCGGCAGCACCACCTGGAACCGCGTCCCCTGCGGGCTGAGATTCTCGGCCCAGATCTGCCCTTCGTGCCACTGGACGATGTCGCGGCAGATGGCCAGCCCGACGCCCTGGCCGCCGTGCTCGCGCGTCGACGAACCATCGGCCTGGAAGAAGCGGTCGAAGATGTACTCCATCTTGTCGGCGGGGATGCCGATGCCATCGTCCTCCACCACCAGACGCACGCTGGCGATGCCATCGGTCAGGACTAGCCGGACGCTGCCGCCGGCGGGCGTGAACTTGAAAGCGTTGTCCAGCAGCTGCGCCACCACCTGGGCCAGCTGCGCCGCGTCGGCGTGAAGCGGCAGGGGCGAGGCCGACAGCCGCGCCTGGAAGTGGATGCCCTTGGCCGATGCCTGAGCCGCGGCGCGTTTCGCCTCGGCGCCCACCACCTCGGCCAGGTCGATCTCGCTGCGGTTGATCCGCGCCGGGCCGTCCTCCAGGCGCGACAGGTGCAGGATGTTGTCGATGATGGCGGTCAGCTTTTCGCTTTCCTGATGGATCACGCCCAGGAACTCCTGGCGCATGGTTTCCGACATCGCCGCCTGATTGTGCACCAGGGTCTCGGTATAGGCCTTGATCGACGTCAGCGGCGTCCGCAGCTCGTGGCTGACGTTCGCCACGAAATTGCTCTTCATCTCGTTGAGGTTCTGCAGCAGATCCGAGGCGCGCGCCAGCTCGCCGTTGCTGCGTGCCAGACGCTCGTGCAGCGCCGCCGTGTCGATGGCGATGACGGCCTGCGCCGCGAACAGCTCGAGCAGCCGCATGGTGTCGAGCGAGGGGATGCGGCGGTCTTCGGGATCGTCGACGCTCAGATAGCCGCGCACCTCGCCGTCTGCGGGGTCTCTCAGGGGCACAATCAGCATGTCTTCCTCGTGCCACTCGTCCGGCGCCCTCGCCCCCAGCTGGGGCGTGTAGCCTCCCGCCGCCACCTCGCTCCACTGTTCGTCCGTGTGGCTGATGAAGTAGCTCTCCGAGAGCTTGAACCTCGGCTGCGTCAGCTTGCGATACTGTTCCAGCGATACCTGCAGCCCGGCCAACTGCGCCTTGCCATCGTCGTCGATGCCGGCGAAGGCCCGCGCCTCGAAGGACTGGGTGGCAGGCGAGTAGATCCGCAGCAGCACCATGCGGAAACCCAACGACTCGCGCACCGCCTGCGCGATCTGGTCGAGGACGTCGTTGAGCGAGCGCATCGCCTTGATGCGCGCCGCGAGCTGCAGGATTCGCTCCAGGCTGCGCGCGCGGCGCTGCAGCAGCTCGCACCGATCGCGCAGATCGGCCAGGCTTCGCGCGGCATCCGCTTCCCGCGCCCGCCCCTCCGCCAGCGCCGTCGCCAGGGCGGCGCGCTCGGCCGCCAGCGCCTCGCAACGCGCGGTCATGGCACGCTCGCGGCGGCGGCGTTCGCTCCCGGACAGGCGGGCCAGGAAATCGGCCATAGCCATGGCGGACAGGTCGCCTCCCTAACGGGGGTGGGCCCGGGCGAGCAGCAGCTGCTGCACCCGCTCCACCAGCCTGGCGATCACGAATGGCTTGCGCATGAAGAGGTCGGCACCCGCGGCCAGCACATCCTCCCGCGCCTGGGCATTGGAGGACGCCGAAAGCGCGATCACGATCGTCTCGGCGTAGCTGCGGTTGCGCCGGATCAACCTGGTGGTCTCCACGCCGTCCAACTTGGGCATCATGATGTCCATGACGATCACCTCGGGACGGAAGACCGCCACCTTGTTCATGCAGTCGATGCCGTCCCGCGCCGTGGCGACCTGGAACTGCTCGCCCGTGAAGGCGTGGCACAGCAGCTGGGTCAGCGGCGCCTCGTCGTCGACGATCAGGATGCGCGGCGCGGCCATCAGCGTTCCTCCCCCCGCGCACGTCCCGCGGCGGCCCCGGCGGGGGCATGATCGGCGTCCAGGCCGCCGGAGGGCGCAAGGCCCTCTTCCCGCAGCACCGCCAGGAAGGCCTCGACCACCACCGGATCGAACTGCGTGCCGGCATGCGCCTTTATCTCTGCCATGATCTCGTCCGGCGCCAGCCGCGCCCGATAGGGCCGCCGCTGCGTCATGGCGAAGAAGGCGTCCAGCACCGCCAGCACGCGCGCGCCGAGCGGGATGTCGGCGCCCTGCAGGCCGCGCGGATAGCCGCGTCCGTCAGGCCGCTCGTGATGCGCCAGGATGATGCTCTCCATTTCCGGGGTCTGCAGCAGCGGCGCCACCATCGTCACGCCCTGAGCGGGGTGCTGCCCGACCTCTTCCCGCTCGTCCGCCGTCAGCGGGCCGGCCTTGAGCACGATGTCCTCGTCGACCGCCACCATGCCGACGTCGTGCAACGAGGCCACGTACTGCAGGCGCGCGACCTCGGCGCCGGACATGTCCAGCCGCCGCGCCGTCCGCACCAGCAGCCGCAGCGCCAGGGGCGAGGCGGTGGGGATGGCGCTGCGCTTCATCAGGATCAGCGCCTGCAGCGCGTCGACCACGGCCTCCACCCGCCGCGCCGAGGAATCGGCTTGCATCGCCTGGGTCAGCGCCGCCGAGACCTTCTCGGCAAGCGTCACCAGCAGCGCCAGGTCGTCCTCGTTGAAGGAGCCGCCCGCCACCTTGTTGTTGACGTTGATGACGCCCAACGGCCTGCCCTGCACCACCAGCGGCACCGACAGCAGCGAGTTGGTCTCGTACTGGTCGCGGTTGCCGGCGGCGAGCAGCCCGTCGCGCTCGACATCCTTGACCAGGAGCGGCCGCCCCGACTGCAGGACGCGTCCGGCGATCCCCTTGCCGACCGCCACATGCGCGCTCTTGACGATGCCTTCGTTCAGTCCGTAGGCCGACTGCACGACCAGGTTGCGCCCCTCCCGATCGAGCAGCATCAGGGAGACGATCTTCGACTCCGTCATCTCCGCGATCATGCGCACGGTCAGACGCAGCAGCTGCTGAAACTGCGGGCGCGTGGTCAGGTCGCCCAGGATTGCCGCCGTCACCGGATTCAGTTGATGCTCCTTGGGCAGATGGAAGGTGAAGGAGGCCCCCTCGCCCGGCACGCTCTGCACGTCGATGTGCCCGCCGTGAAGGTCGATGATGTTCTTGACGATGGCCAGGCCCAGCCCCTGCCCCTCGACCCCCTCGGTGCCGCCGCCCACGCGGTAGAACTGCCGGAAGATGCGCCGCAGATCCTCGGGCGGGATGCCGGGGCCGGTGTCGCTGACGGTGACGCGCACCGTGGCGGCGTCCTCGCAGGCGCGGACGCAGACCAGACCGCCGGCCGGCGTGTACTTGACGGCGTTGTTGAGGAGGTTCATCAGCACCTGGCGGATCAGATCCGGATCGACCTCGACGCGGGGCAGCAGGGACGGGCAGGCGATGTCCAGGCGCAGCCCCCTGGCGGCGACGAGCGGCTCGAGCGCGCGCACGGTATCCCGCACCAGCGGCTCCAGGTCGACAACCTGGCGGTTGAGCAGGCGTTCGCCCAGGTCGCTGCGCGAGAAATCGAGGATCCTGTTGACCATCCGCAGCAGACGCTCCGACTCCTCGCGGATCACGCCCAGGAACTCCCGGGTCTGGGTGAAAGCGGGCAGATCGTCCTGGCGCAGCAACGCCTCGGTGTAGGCGCTGATCGAGGTCAGCGGCGTCTTGAGTTCATGGCTGGCCACGGCCACGAAATCGCCCTGCATCTTGTTGATGCGCGTCAGGGTCTCGTTCTCGGCGTGCAGGGTGGCGAGCTCGCGCCGCACGCGCGCCAGATGGTGCCCGGCCGCCAGCAGCGGAGCCAGTTGGCCGGCCAGGCGCGCCATGGCGGCGCGCAGATACACCTCGTCGCTTTCGCCCCGGCGCGTGCCGGCCAGCACGATCAGCGCGGCGCGCCCCGGCTCGCCGACCGGGGTCAGCGTCCAGGCGTCCCAGGCGGGCGCAGCCGCGGGCGGAAAGCCGATCGCGCGCAGCGTCGCGGCGCCGCCGGACCGGAACGGCTCGGTCTGCTCCACGTGCAGCAGATCGAAGAAGATGGCCGCTTCGCGCGGCAGTTCCAACCATTCCGGCCAGGTCTGGCCCGCTGCCAGCGCGAGGCAGCGGCGGCCGCCGCTGGCGCCCGGCCCGCAAAGCTCCGCCCAGCCGGGCGCGGCGATGACGGCGGCGAATTGCACCCCCGGCAGCCGACGCAGCGCCTGCAGCATCTCGACCAGCAGCTCGGCCAGATCGCCCTGTTCGCGCAGCGCCGCGCTGGCGGCCGCGGCGGAGCGCTGGGCCAGCTCGTCCACCGGTTCCGGCGTCGCCACCCAGCCGGCCGGCAGCGTGCGGCCAGCCGTGCGCACGAGGTAGGTGACCGACAGCATCAACGCGCCCAACATCAGCGCCATGCCCAACGCCAGCCGGCCGTCGACGCCGCCGGCCGCGTCCGGCCAGCTCCGCAGGCTGGCGACCGCCAGCAGCGCCACCAGCGCCGCGGAAACGGCGTAGCCGTCGCGCGCCCGGCGGCAGAGCAGGCCGGCATGCGCGGCCGGGAAGACCAGCAGGAGCAGATAGGGACTGGCGACGCCGCCGGTGAGCAGCAGAACGGGCAGCCAGGCGGCGGCGTCGAAGGCCAGCACCAGACCGGCCCGCAGGCCAGAGCCGCCGGCGGCCGCGTCGCGCGCCGCGAGCAACACCAGCAGCAGCTGCAGCGCCGCGCCCACGCCGAAGGCGGCCAGCACAGGCGGCAGCGGGAAGACCAGCCCGCCCAGCTCGCGCGACAGCAAGACCACCAGCAGCCCGACCGTGAGCTCGGCCCAGCGCACGTGGCGCAGCAGAAATCGATGGGTGTCTACCGCTCGTTCCACCGGCCGTCCCGCTCCTCCCCGGCGTTCGGATCCGCGGCGCCGGCGCTCAGGGCCGCTGGACGGCGTCGGACGCGGCGCCCGCGATCGCCTCGGCGCCGCCCCCCGCTTCGGCAGGGGCGCGCCGTTCCTTGACGACCACGCTGCCGGCGATGGTCTTGCCGTAGCTCTTCAGCTCGGCCGCCATGTCGCTCAGGCGCGCGATGTGAGGGAACTGCACCGCCGAGCCGGTCACCAGCGCGATGGTCAGCGAGATCAGCGGCACCGCTACCTCCGCACCGGAACGGCTGCGGACGCGGACATGGCCGCGTTCCCGATCCTGAGGGTCGTACAGATCGGCGACCTGCGCGTCGAAATCGCGCACGATCCGCTCGCCGAGCAGTTCGGCGCAGCCGGGCCGGGTGACGATCACGAAGTCGTCGCCGCCGACGTGACCGATGAAGAGGTGGGGATCGCCCGCTTCCTGGGCCGCCGCCGTCAGGACGCGCGCCAGGAAGGTGATCGCCTCGTCGCCGCGCGAATACCCGTAGTGATCGTTGAAGCCCTTGAAGTTGTCGATGTCCAGGTAGAGGAAGCTGAAGGCCTCGCCCGAGCGGATTCGGCGCTGCACTTCCTGGTCGATGGCGTGGTTGCCGGGCAGGCCGGTCAGCGGGTTGGCGTCGCGCTGCGCCTGGCTCCAATCCAGCATGTTGCGGATGCGCAGCATCAGCTCGTCATGGTTGAAGGGCTTGGTCAGGTAATCGTTGGCGCCGCCGCGCAGGCCGCGCACCTTCTCCGAGCTCTCCCCCTTGGCGGTCAGCATGATGACCGGGATCCAGCTGGTCTGGAAATTGGCGCGCAGCCGCTCGAGCATGTGGAAACCATCCATTTTCGGCATCATCACGTCGAGCAGGATCAGGTCGGGCTGGACGGCTTCCAGGCAGTCCAGCGCCGCCTGGCCATTCTCCGCCAGGGCGACTTCGAAGCCCTCCTGCTGCAGCAGGAATTGCAGGATTTTGCGGATGTGCGGCTCGTCGTCGACAACGAGGATCTTGCGCGCGCTGGCCATGATCTCCCCCGCGAGTTTTCGAGGAAAACGGGGCATCCGGATCCCGTTTATTGGAACCGGCTCGAAGGGTAATCAAGGCAAATTACATGCCATCAAAAGGATGGGGAGCGAACGGCAGGGAACCGGGGCGCGGGCCGATCATCGCCAGGAATCGAGCGCCCCGCGGGCGAAGGCGTCCAGATCCCAGCCGTCGGCGCGCCCGGCGGCCAGCCGGCAGGCGCCGGCATGGGCGATCATGGCGGCGTTGTCCGTGCAGTATGCAGGCGGAGGCGGCAGGAAATGCAGCCCGCACGAGGCCGTGGCGGCCGCAACCTGTTCGCGCAGCCTGCGGTTGGCGGCGACGCCGCCCGCCAGGTACACGGCCTGCACCCCGCGCGCGGCGGCGGCTTGCAAAAGACGGGCGGTCAGCACTTCGACGATCGCCTCCTGCAGTTCGACCGCCACATCGGCCACGTCCTGCGCCGACAGCGGCCGCGGCAGCTGCGCCACCGCCAGCTTGACCGCCGTCTTGAGCCCGCTGAAGCTGAACACCGGCCGTGGGTCGCCCAGCAACGGACGCGGGAAGCGGAAGCGGCCCGGCCTCCCCTCGCCGGCCCGCTGATCGATGGCCGGTCCGCCCGGGTAGGGCAGACCCAGTAGCTGCGCGGTCTTGTCGAACGTCTCTCCCGCCGCGTCGTCGAGCGTGCCGCCCAGACGCTCGTAGCGCCCGATCTCGGCCACGTGCACCAGCTCCGTGTGCCCGCCCGAGACCACGAGCGCCACCGCCGGCAGCCGCAGCGGCGCCGCCAGCGCGTTGGCCAGGATGTGCCCCTCGATGTGGTGCACGCCGACCACCGGCTTGCCCGCGGTCAGCGCCAGAGCCTTGGCGGTGGCGACCCCGACCAGCAACGCGCCGATCAGTCCCGGGCCGTTGGTGACCGCCACGCCGTCGAGATCGCGCAGGCGCAATCCTTGCCGCCGCAGGGCCAGCTCGACCAACGGCAGCAGGTTGACCAGGTGCGCGCGCGACGCGAGCTCCGGCACGACGCCCCCGAACTGCCCGTGAAGATCGACCTGCGAGGAGACCAGATTCTCCAGCACGCCCCGTTCGCGGTCGTACAGGGCCACGCTCGTGTCATCGCAGCTTGTCTCGATGCCGAGCACGAGCACGCCGTCTCACCCGCCCCCGTCCGGCGCCCTGCGGCGCTCCAGTTCGGCGAAGGCCCCGCCCAACGCGGCCGCGACCTCGCGCGCCAGCACGCTGCGACGCGATCCTTCGTCCGCCGCGATCCGGCCAGCGCGGCCGTGCAGGTAAGCGCCCAGAAGCGCCGCCGCCAGCGGCCCGCATCCCTGGGCGAGCAAGCCGCCGATCAATCCCGCCAGCACATCGCCCGTGCCGCCGTGCGCCAGGGCGTCATCGCCCGTCGGATTGATGTGCACGCCGCCTCCGGGCGCGGCGATCACGGTGGGCGATCCCTTCAGCAGCAGCGTCACTCCCCACCGCTCCGCCAGCTCGGGCGCCAGCTCCAGACGCCGCCTATCGATCTCCGAGGCGTGCGTGCCCAGCAGCCGCGCCAGCTCGCCGGCGTGCGGCGTCAACACCAGCCGGCCCCGTCCGGCGGGCGTCTTGCCCAGCCGCGCGTGGGCGGTCAGCGCGTCGGCGTCGACCACCGCCGGCAGCTCCAGCGCGTCCAGCAGTTCCAGCACCCAGCGGTCGGTCTCCGGATCCTCGCCCATCCCCGGGCCGATGGCCACGGCGTGCTGCTTGCGGAGCATCTCCGCGGCCACGGCCGGCGGCCAGGGGGCCAGCGTGCCGGAGGCCGTCATCGGCAGGGGGCGCACGATCGCCTCGGGCAGCGCGGTCCGCGCGGGCGACGCCAGCGTTTCCGGCAAGGCCACCGTGACCAGGCCCGCGCCCGAGCGCAGAGCCCCCATGCCGGCCAGCACCGCCGCACCGCCGTAGGCGCGCGAGCCGCCCACGACCAGCACCGTGCCGCAGCGATACTTGTGCAGGTCGCTGGCGCGGGCCGGCAGAAGCGCCGCGTAATCGTCCGGAAGCAGCAGCCGGCGGTCGGGGACCAGCTCCTCCACCGCCGCGGGCGGCAGGCCGATGTCGACCACGGCCAGCTCGCCCACGTGGTCGCGGCCCGGCGGCAGCAGCAGCCCCAGCTTGGGCAGACCCACCGTGACGGTGGCGCTGGCCCGCACCGCCACCGGATCCACCCGGCCGTTGTCGGCGTCGACCCCCGACGGCACGTCCACGCTCAGCACCGGCGCCCTCAGCCCCTGGAACGCAGCCAACAACTCCGCGTAGGGGGCGCGCACGGGCGTCCTGATGCCCGTGCCCAGCACCGCGTCGACCGCCAGCTCCGCGGCCCCGGCGACCTCGCGCCAGCGCGCCGCCCATTCCCCCGCCGGCGCGGCGACCACGCGCACCGCGGACGGCAGGCGGCCGTGGTTCAGGCGCGCGTCGGGGGCCATGTCCTCCGGCAGCCCGAGCAGCAGCACCGTGACCTGGAACCCCAAGCTGTCCAGCAGCCGCGCCATCACCAGACCGTCGCCGCCGTTGTTGCCCTTGCCGCAGCAGATCGCCACGCGCCCTGGCGGCGCCAGGGCGGGGAAAAGGTCGAGCAGCGCCCTGACGATCTCGCGGCCGGCTCGTTCCATCAGCTGCGCGCCAGGCGTGCCCGCCGCGATGGCCTGGCTGTCCACCCGCGCCATTTCCGCCGCCGTCGCCACGCGCATGCGCATGACCTCCCTGCCGCCGGTTCAGCCCGCCGCGTTCAGGCGGTCGAGCACGTCGCAGAGCTGCATCATGTCGTCGATCTCGAAGTCGGCGCCCGAATGCTCTCGGCGCTCCCGATCGGTCGAGGCGTACGTGTCTCCGTAGCGGGCGTAGACCGTGTGCAGCCCTGCCTCGCCCGCGCCGATGATGTCCCGCTCGGGCCAGTCGCCCACCATGACCGCGCGCGCCGCCTCCACCTCCAGCCGCTGCAGCGCCAGCTGGAACGGCACCGGACTCGGTTTGCGATGCTGGGTGTCATCGAAGGTCAACACCAGATCGAAGACGTGGTGCAGGCGCAGCATGCACAGGCGTATCCAGGCCTCGAAACGCGGCGCGTCGCTGACCACCGCCAGCTTGTACCCGTCCTTGAGCAGCCGGTTCAGGGTCAACACCACGTGCGGGTAGGGCACGAGCACGCCGTCGCGGGCGCGGCGATAGGCCACGACCGCCGCCGCCAGCACCCGGTCGTCGACCCGTCCCAGCTCCTGTTGCAGGAAGGTGTCGAACACCCGCTGGTACTCGATGCCGCGATCGTCGTAGATCGCCCTGATGCGCGCCCGTCCCGCGCCCGGGTCGAGGCGCAGCCCGGCGTCGATCATCGCGTCGACGGCGGCTTCGATCGCGCGCTGCTTGGCGCCCATGAAATCGCACAGCGTGTTGTCCAGATCGAAGATGACGGCCTCGATCGCGCCGCCCGAGCACCGTGGCCGCTTCGCATCCTTCAATTGCCCTCACATCCCTTCCGGCGGCCGCGGCCGCCCGCCCGATAGTACGTGGCGGCGCCGCCTCTGCCAAGAGCGGGCGCCCCCTGCCTGGACAGCGCCCGCCGCCTCTGCCAGAATGCGGCCGGCCGCCGCGATCCCGCGCCGGCGGCGGGAGCGCGCGCGATGAGCCATTCGCCCGAGCGCAACGGCGGTCCGCCCCCCCCCGGCGGGGGCCGCCTCTGGAGCAGCTGGAGCAACGCGCAGCTGCTGCTGTGGAGCGGCGCCTGCCTGGCGGGCAACGCCGTGCTGCAGAGCCTGCTGTTCACCCTCACCGACAACCTGTTCGTGCCGCTTCTGGGAGGCGGTCTGCTGGGAGTGCTGCTGCCGTGCCGGCTGCTGGCGCGCACCGCCGGCGGCAGCCTGGCCAGCGAGTTCCGTCTCGGTCCGGTGCGCCCCGCCGTGGCCGTGTGGTCGGCGGCGGCGGCCGCGGCCTCATTGCTGCCGACCGCTTACCTGGCCTACGTCTCCCAGCGGCTGCATCCGATCGACCCGACCTGGGCGGCTTTCGAAGCCGAGCATCTGCCGCGCGGCCCCCTGGCGACCACCGTCGCCTTCGCGGCCGCCGTCGTCGTGGCGCCGCTGGCCGAGGAGCTGCTCTTTCGCGGCCTCCTGCACCGTCTCGGCGCCCGCATCTGGGGCCCCTGGCCCGCGGCCCTGCTGTCGGCGGGAGCGTTCGCCCTGCTGCACGGGCAGCCATGGTTCCTGCTGGGCCTGCTGGGCCTGGGGCTGCTGTTGGCCTACATCTTCGAGACCACGCACTCGGTGACGGCGTGCGCCGTCGCCCACGCGCTGCACAACGGCGTTGCGCTGACCGTGCTGCTGGCGGAGGGAAGGCGCCTCGCGCCCGAGGCAGCGCCGCCGGCCGCCGCCGACGCGCCGGCGCTCTGGCAGGTGGGAGCCTCGCTGGTGCTCTTGGCGCTCTCTTGCCTGGCCCTGCGGCGCGCCGCCCGCCGGGCCTGACCGAGGCCGCCGCCGGCGCGGCTACTTGTAGGACACCGGCAGCTCGCGCCCCATGCTGATCTCGCCGTTGTCGATGCGGATGTTGAACCCGCAGGCGGGATTGTGGCAGACCCAGGCCTTGTAGTGGATGGGGGCTCCGTCGCGCCCGTAGTCGGACAGCGGCAGGAGCATCCCCTCGCCGCACTTCTTGCATGAGGGAAACATCATGGACATGCCGCCCGGCGCGGAATGCTCCGCCCGGCTCACCTCCCGGCGGAATCGGATCTCGCTCGCGGTTTCTCTTCAAAAAAAGAAGAGAATCAAACCCCTTTATCACCGCCCACCATACCCTCATCCGCGCCGCGGCGCCACGCCCGCGGCTCGCAATTTCCGCCGCGCGCCCGGGCGCGAGGATCACGTCTTCTGGGGTTTCTTGCGGGCGGCCGGGAAGAGCACGTTGTTCAGGATCAGCCGGTAGCCCGGGGAGGTAGGATACAGATCCAGATCGGTGGGGGGATCGCCGACCGCGTGCTGGTAATCCTCCGGATCGTGTCCGCCCAAGAAGGTGAAGGTGCCCTGGCCGCGCTTGCCGTGCAGGTAGCGCACTTCGTCCGTGCCCGCGACCTCCGCCAGCACCGTCACCGCGCGTTTCAGGTAAGCCCGCCGGAAACTGGTCGTCTGCCCCATGAAACCGTTGATGACGTTGACGTGGCACTGCGTCAGCATCGCGGGCACGGGATCGATCTTGGCCGCGAAGTCGAACAGCGTGAAATAGTCGGCTTCCGCCCCCCTCATCTGCGCCACGTCGCCGGCGTCGATGCTCGAGAACTCGTAGATGAGCGGGTTGGTCACCAGCGTGAATCCCTGGAAGGCGAAGGACCGCTCGTCGTCCCGCGCCTGTTCCCGCCTCGGATCCAGGCCGTCGCCGTCGAACTCGGCCGGCACGATGTCGACGCCCAAGTACGCCAGGGCGATGTCGATGGTGTCGGTGGCCGAGCACATGGCGAACAGGAAACCGCCTCCTTCGACATAGTCGCGGATGCGCAGCGCGACCGCGTGCTTGAGCTGCCACACCTTGGCGAAGCCGAGGGCGGCGGCCAGTTCCTCGTTGAACTGCTTCTGCTCCAGGTACCACGGCTCGAGCTGGAAGGCGGCGTAGAACTTGCCGAATTGCCCGGTGAAATCCTCGTGGTGCAGGTGCAGCCAGTCGTAGCGCGCCAGCTCCCCGGCCAGCACCTCGGTGTCGTAGACCTTGTCGTAGGGGATCTCCGCGTAGTCCAGCGCCAGCACGACGGCGTCGTCCCACGGCTGCGCGTACGGGGGCGTGTAGACCGCGATGCGGGGCGGCTTCTCCAGCAGCACCTCCTCCATGTTGTCGCGGGCGATCTGCGCGCGGATCGCCGCGACGTCGGCCTCTCCCACCTCCACGAACGCGACGCCGCGCAGGCGCGCCTCCAGCCGCGCCGCGTCCGTGGCCGGCATCAGAAAGCTGCCGCCGCGATAATTCAGCAACCAGCTGACCTTCTGGCCCGCCTCCAGGGCGTGATAGGCGTGGCCGTACGCCCGCAGATGATCGGTCTGGTCCAGGTCCATGGGCACCAGCAGGAAGCCGGCGGCGCGGACCGGCGCGGCGCCGCCGGCGGCGAGCGCGGCCAGCAGGATGAGCGCGAGAGGGAACGGCGCGGCGCGGCAGCGGCATGTCTTCATGGCAGGTTCCGCAGGCGGTCGCGAACATCGTCCGCGAACAGGTGATCGGGGTACTGCAGCAGCAGCCGCTCCAGGGTCTGGCGCGCCAGATCGTGCCGGCCGACCTCGGCCAACAGCCGCGCCCGCAGCGCCAGGGCGTCCGCGGGGTGACGGCCCGCCGGATGGTCGCTCACGAGGCGGTCGCAGGCGTCCAGAGCGTCGTCGACGCGGCCGGCGCGGCGATACAGCTGAGCCAGCTCCCAGCGGCCGCGCTCCAGCAGATGCGCCGGCTGCCCCGGGACGGCCGCCGCCGCCGCCGCGGCGACGAAACGCTCCAGCGCCGCGAGCTGGGAGTCAGGCTGCGCGGCCATTTCATGCAGGGGCGCGCGGGCGTAGAGAGCCAGCAGAGCGGGCCCCCCGGCGGGATTCTCCAGCTCCTCCGCGATCGCCAGCGCCAGTTCCAGCGCGTCGTTGGCATAGTCGGCCATCGGGTTGTCCATGGCGATGGTGGCGAGACGATCGCGGGCGGTCTCCCAGTGGCCTCCCGCCAGGTCGAGGCGGGCCAGCGCGAAATGCGCACCGCCGGCGGCGGCCCGGTCCTGGGAGCTGTGCGCGAGCGCGGTCAAGACCAGGCGGCCGCGCGCGGAGTCGCCGGCGGCCAGGTGGCACTCGCCCAGCGTCAGCCGCGCCAGCGCCACGCCCTCCAGTGGCAGGTCGAGATCGGCCAGCAGCCGTTCCAGGATCGCGGCGGCCTCGGCCGGCCGTCGCAGGACATCTCGCGTGTAACGCGCCAGCCGGATCTGGGCCGCGTAGAGATGCGGCGTGGTCGGATGCCCCTCGCGCACCAGCGCCAGCAGGCGCTCGAGCTCGCGCACCGCCTGCTCGGGGTCGCGGCCCAGCAGTCCGGAAACGAGCGCGTCCTCGCTCGCGGCCGCCAGCAGCTCCAGCACGCGCGGGCGCTGCGCGGGCGCCACGGCGCCGGGGACCGCCAGCCGCGCCAGCGTGTCGCGCAGAAACAGGTTGGTGGCGGCGCGCGCCTCGGGCGCTTCGACCAGCGGCGCCTCCTGCGCCAGGGTCGCGGCCAGCTGCAGCACGCCGAGCGTCGCGCCGCGATCCTCCAGCAGCGGCGCGACGGCCGCGCCGGCCGCCGCCGCGTCGCCGGCGCGCAGATGCAGGCTCGCCGCCAGCAAGGCCACGGCAGCCAACGGAACGCCTTCGGCAACGCTGTGGCGCTCGAGCCGGCGGGCGAGACGGCGCGCCTGCTCCGCGCCGGCGACGCCGCCCAGCACTTCGGCGCGCAGCACGGGCGCGTTGATCGGGTTGGCCCGCGCCTCCGCCGCCAGCTCGTCCGCCGCCTCTTCGACTCGTCCCAGGGCCAGCAGCGCCTGCGCGCGCTGGCGCGCCAGCAGGCGCGGGTCACCGCGACGCTGGCGCGCCGCGTCGCACAGCGCGAGCGCCTCGGCGGGCCGCTGCGCCTGGAGCCAGAGGTCGGCCGCGATCATCAGCCCGCTGCGCGCTTCGGGAAGGACGGCCACGAAGCTGTCCAGAACCGCCGCGGCCGCCTGCGGCCGCTCGAGCGCGATCAAGGCGCGCGCCAACTCCCTCAGCAGGCGAGGATTGTCCGCCTGCAGCGAGAGGCCTTCGCGGCAGAGGCGCTCAGCCTCCTCGTGGTCCTCCCGCAGTTGCGCCAGCGCCAGCAGGCGCGGGATAAGCTCGCGGCGCGGCGCGGCCTCCCGCTCGAGCTGTTGCAGCAGGGAGGCCGCTCGGCTCGCGTTGCCGAGCGCGATCAGCCGGTCCACCTCGGCCAATCTCTGCTGCCACATCAGCGCCGGCAGGGAGAGAGAGCGCGGTGGCGGCGGCGGATCTTGCGCGCCCGCCGGCGCAGGGAAGATGGCAGCGGCGAGCAGAGCCAGCGCCAGCAGCGCCGCCGCCGCGCGCGGAAACACCCCCGCCGATCTCATGGCGTGCCTCCGCCCGGCGGCGACAGACGATCGAGAGCCTGGAAGTAGCGTCGCACGAGCTCGTGGTATTCCGGCGGCGCCTTCTCGACCGGCTCGCGCCGCTGCCGGCGCGCGTCGCCCTCGCCTTGCGCCCCGGGCGACACCCGCCCGGCGCCCGCGTCGTCGAAGAGCCTTCGGGCCGTGCGGCTCTCGCGCCTTTGATCGTAGTCCCGCTCGCGCACCGAGTTGTGCGCGTCGAGCAGACGGCCGAGAATGCGTTCCTGGCGCCGCAGCAGCTCGTCGTCGACCAGGCCCTGCCCCAGGTCGTCGCTGACCCGCTCCATCTCGCGCGCCAGTTCCTCCAGATCACCCAGCAGCCGCTCGCCGCGCCGGGCCTGCTCGCGCTCCAGATCCCGCGCCTGCCCCGCCAGCCCACTCTGGTCGCCCTGCAGGCGCTGCATCTGCGCGCGCGTCTCCTGACTCAGCCCCCGTCCCTGCATCTGCCGCCGTAGCTGCTCGGCCAGGCCGTTCAGGCCCGCCTGTTCGCGCGCCATCTGCTGCAGCCTCTGCGCCGAGGGCAGAGGCGAGCCGCCGCCGCCGCCCTGCCCCATCTGCTCCGCGGCGGTCAGCAGCCCGATGACGACGCGGTTGATGGCGGCCAGCGAGCTGCGCGCGTCTCGCCGAGCCGCCGTTCCCCACCCCTGCTCCAGACCGCGCACCGTGACGCCCAGCTGCTGGACCACGCCGTCGAGATCGCGCAGCAGGCGGGCGGGAACGGCCGTCGAACGCCCGCCGACCTCGTCCAACCGGTCGCGCACGGCGCGGGCGGCGCGCAACAGCCGATTCTGGCGCCGCGTCAGCTCGGCGGCGTGCACGCCGCGCAGATCGGCGGGAACGAGCTGCGCCACCTCCTCCTGCTGCGCGGAGATGTCGAGCAGTTCTCCCGCCAGGCGTCGCAACGAGGTGGCCAGATGCTGCTGCATCGCCATCTGCATCCCCTGCTGCCCCCGCAGCAGCACGTGATAGAGAGCGGCGAGATCGCGCAACGCCTGCTCCTGGGGAGGCTGCGCCGAGGGCGGGGCGCCCTCGCTCTGCTCGCGCAGGCGGCGCGCGGCCTCGCGCATCTTCTCGGCGGGGCTTTGCTCCGCCAGCCGCCGCAGCGCTTCCTCCAGGCTCCGGGCCATTTGCTCGGCCGAGGGCGACTGCCTCTCGGCCTGCTCGGCCTGCTCGCCGGCCAGCCGCTCCTGCGCCTCGCGCAGCTGCTCCTGGAGACGCTGCGCCTCTTCCGCCAGCGCCTCCTGCCGCGCGGCCAGCTCCGCGGGATCCTCCGGCGCCGCCGCGGGTTCGCGCTGCGCCTCCAGCAGCGCCTGCTGTTCGCGCAGCAAGCGTTCCAGCACGGCGGTCATGCCCTCCATCTCCTGCAGCCTCGACATCTCCTTGAGCAGGGAAATGGCGCGGTCGAGGCGCCGCGCCAGTTCCTCCTGGTTGCGCGCCACCTCCTCGACCGCCTGTCGCAGCTGCTCTGGCGAAAGCTCGGCGGCCGCCTGCTGCAGCATCGCCAGCAGGTTCTCCAGCTCCGGATTGGCCACCTGGCGCAGCAGGTCCGAGACCTCCTCCATCTTTTCGAGCAGCTCGTGCGACAGCAGCCGGTTCTCGTCCAGGCGTTCAAGATCCTGCTGCAACCCCCGGGCCAGTTCCTCCAGCTCGTTGCGCAGCGCCTGCTGGCGTTGCAGCGCCGCCTCGATTTCCTGGCGCCGCGACCAGTCGGGCAGGGGGTTCTTCCTGAGTTCGCGCCCGAGCCGCTGCAGGTCGGCGGTCAGGTCGCGCCCGCGCGCGCGCATGCGGTCCAGCTCATCGACGCGCTCGCGTCCCGCCTCGGTCTGCGCCGCGAGGATCTCGGCGGCCGAAGGCAGCACGAGCCTCAACACCCGCGAGCGGCCGCGCCCCGCGGGTCCCGGCGCACGATTATCCCGCGCCTCCAGACACAGCAGCAGGGCGTCGCCGGGGACCAGCTCGACTCCCGCAGCATCCACGTGCAGGCGCAGAGCGACCTGCCGATCGGCGGCGCCCATCCCGCCGGCCGCTGCGCCGTCTGCGGCGACGGTCACGCTCAAGGAACCCCAGGGAGTCTCGCCGGTGCGAAACGGCGCGGCCGCGCCGGGCCGCTCGCCGGCCGACCAGACAGTCAGACGCGGCCAGGACTCCAGGCTGTCGGCGGGATCCGCCGCCGTCGGCGCGGTCCGCTGCCGCCAGAGCAGCAGATCGAGCCGCGTCAGGCCGTGATCGTCCGCGGCGTCCGCGGCCAGCTCGATGCGGGCATCTCCGGGCAGCCGCCCGTCATCGTCGGGACGCTCCAAGCGCGCGGTCGGGTTCGCATCGGGCGTCACGGCGACTTCGTAGCGCACCCGCGAACCGCCCGCCAGGCCATGACGATCCCGCAGTGCGACCTGGTAGGCCAGCGGCTGGCGCAGCACGATTTCGCCGGACAGCTCATGCTCGTGCCTGGCCAGCGGCAGGGTGTCGCCCGCGGCGGTCACGACCGCGGCATGGACGACCGGATGGTTGACGCTGCCCCTCCAGCGCAGGCGGCTGCCGGCCGGGGCGGTGAGCAGGGCAGGCAGCTGCGACATATCCTGCGCCGGCAGGCCGGTGTAGGCGGGCGGCTCCAGGCGGCCGGCCCAGGATACGAGCAGCGGCGGATGAAGCACCTGCACGGTGCGCGCGGGGGTGACGATGCGGTCGCGCCGAAATCGGTAGGAAAAAGTCTCGCGCGTGTCGGGCATCCGCAGCTCCCAGCGCGTCGCCGCCCCCTCGCGGCCGGCGGGCAGGGGCGGCGCGGGCGCAGCCCGCCACAGACCCGTGCCGCTGCGCAGCTCGGCGGTCACGGCGGAGCCGCCGGCGCCGAAATCGAGCGCCGCCAGCACCGCCTCCTCCCCCGCGACCACCGCGGCGGGACCGGGCGCCAGGTAAAGGCCTATCTCCGCCGCCAAACCCTCGGTCCGCAGCGGGTGCCACAGCCGCTCCCATCCCAACGCCAGGCGGCCGGGATGCCGGGCCTCGGTCCCCGCCAGGAAGACGCCCGCGGCCAGCACCAGCAGGAGGGTGGCGCCTGCGCCCGACAGCGGCAGCCGACGCCCCGGCACGATGCCGGCCGCTCGCTGCTGGGCCGAGGCGAACAGGCTCGCCAGCAGAACCGGCGGCACCGCGGGGTCCGCGCCCCAGCGATCCGGCCGCCGCAGCGCCTCCTCGGCGGCCACGAGCAGATTGTCCAGGCCGCCGCCGCTCTCCAGCGCGCGGCTGAGCGCGGCGGCATCGCGCACTCGCCTCCAGGGGAGCGCCAGACGCGCGTGCAGCACGGCGGCCGCGATCCCCAGCCAGGCCAGCAGCAGCCCGCTCTTGAGCCACATGCTCGGCGCGGCGAGCGTTCCCAGCGCCGCCGCCGCCAGCAGCCCCGCCCCCCCGGCCGCCGCCAGCAGCGACAGCAGCGCGTGCAGCAGCAGCCGCCCACGGGCGGCGCGCAGCAACCGCCGCAGCGTGCGCTCGAAACCGAGGCTGGCGGCGCGGTCGGCGGTCACGACGGCATCCTCCCCTGAGAATCAGGGCCGCGTCAGCGCGTGCATCAGGACGTTGACGGCCATGCGGGCGGCGGCCTCGCGCACCTCGGGGGGATCGCCGTGCACGTCGGGATCCTCGAGACCGTCTCCGATGTCGCTCGAGTGGGTGTAGAAGACCAACAACCTGTCTTGCTTGACGATCCCAAAACCCTGCGCCGGCAGGCCGTCGTGTTCGTGGATCTTGGGCAGACCGGGCAGCACGTAGTGGGCGCGGTAGATGGGGTGATCCGACGGCAGGGGGACCAGGGGCGTGTCGGGGAAAACCTGCCGCATCAGTTCACGGAAGGACGCGTCCAGGCCGTAGTTGTCGTCGACCCAGAAGAAACCGCCCGCTTCGAGATAGCGCCGCAGCTCGGCCTGCTCCCGCTCGTCGAGCGCGATGCGGCCATGCCCGGTCGCATAGATCAGCGGCTGGCGATAGAGTTCGTCGCTGTCAAGGCTGACGACGGCCTCGGTGGCGGCCGTCGGGATGCCGGTGCGGCGCTCGAATTCGCGCAGCCAATTGGGCAGGGAGCTGGGATTCGCGTACCAATCGCCGCCGCCGCCGTATTTCAGTCGCGCCACGGTCAGCGCGTCGCCAGGATCGGCCGCGGCGGCGCCCGCCGCCAGCGCGGTCGCCAGCAGCAGCACAGGCGCGCGCGCCCGGCACCAGAGCCGGCCATGCGGCGCCGAGCTCGCCATGCCAGCCATCGCTCTCACTCCTCCAAGGGCGCCCGCGGCAGCACCACCACGGCAATGGCGCCCCCGCCCTCGCGGTTGCGCAGCGAGATGCGTCCGCCCATCTTGCCCAGGAGGCTGCGGCAGATCGCCAGGCCGAGACCCGTGCCCTTGCTCTTGGTGGAAAAATAAGGATCAAACAGGCGCGCAGCCACTTCCGGAGCCAGCCCCGGGCCGTTGTCCTCCCACAGCAGCGCGACCTCGCCGGCCTCGACCCGCCAGCCGACGCGCACCACCAGGGCGCCGGCCTCCCCGCATGCCTGCAGACTGTTCTCCATCAGATTCCCGATCACCTTGCCCAGGGAATCGGCGTGTCCGAGAACCGCCGGCACCGCCCCCGCCGTGATCTCGACCCGCGGTCCCGCGCCCGCCGGCGTGGTGGGGGCGGCCTCCGCGCCGACGGGCGCGACGGCCGCGCCGCCGCCGTCGGCAGGCACCGCGACGATCTGCGCCCGGTAGCGCGCGGTCACCTCGCGGACCAGACCCGGCAGATCGAGGGGAGCGCAGACCAGATCCTCCGGCCTGCCCAGCAGGCTGAATTCGGTGGCGATGGTCCGCAGCAGGGAGACTTGTTGGAGAACCTGCTCCACTGTCTGCCGAATGATCTGGTCCAGATCCGCCGCGCGATCGCGGCGGGCCTGGTCCAGGAACTGGACTGACAGCTGGATCGGCGTGAGCGGGTTCTTGATCTCATGCGCCACCTGGCGCGCCAGCTCGGCGTTCATCGCCAGGCGCTGGTTGGCCAGGAACTCGGTGACGTCCTCAAATACCAGCATCGTGTCGTCGCGGCCGTCGGGCAGCCGCAGCGGCGCCAGCCTGATGCGCAGCGTGCGGCGCGTCTCGGGTTCGGTCAGCTCGCCGGCGCCGTGCGCGGCTCCGCCCAGCAGACGCCGGCACCGCTGCAGCAGATCGCGGGCGCTTTCCTGGCGCGCCTGCGCCGATTCGGCCGCCGACACGCCCAGCAACGCCTGCGCGGCCTGGTTGAGCGCCGCCAATCCTTCTCCGGCGCCGAATATCGCCACGCCCACCGGCACACGGTCCAGCACGGTGGCGAGAAAACGCTCGCGTTGGGCCAACGCCCTCTGGGCCCGCTCCAGCTCGTCGCGCATGGAACGGAAGGCGGCGCTGAGCGCGCCCACCTCGTGCCGCCCCTCCTCGGGCAGCGGCGCCGTGTAATCGCCGGCGGCCAGCCGGCGCGTGGCCGTGACCAGCACCCGCACCGGCCCAAAGATGCGCCAGGTCAGCACCAGACCCAGCAGCGCCGTCGCCAGGAAGATCATGGTCGCCAGCCCAGCCAGGAGCAGGATGGTCTGCTCCCGTTGCCGCGCGAATTCACGTTCGCGCGCCGGGAAGGTGACGGCCAGGACCGCCGGCACCGCGCGCCGGCGCAGCCCTTCCCCGTCCTGCTCCAGGGCGAGCGAGGGCAAGGCCTGCGCGCCCGTGAACGCCAGCCGCGTGCCCGGCGTCGCGGCGAGGTAGGGGCTGGCGGGGTGGCGCAACAGCCCGCGTCCCACCGCCGGCGGCATCAACAGCGGCGCGGCCCCGGAAAAGACGCGCGCGGGCTCGCTGCTCAGCACGGTCTCGCCGCCCACGCGCAGCGTGACTTCGCCCTGGACGATCTCCGCCAGGCCGCCCAACAGATCCGCGTCGACGCGCTGGCGGTAGAAGAACCAGCCGTTGGGGCGGCGTTCGGGATGTTGATCCACGCCCTCCGCATCTTCGTCGCCGACACCCGCGAACGCGTCCGGCGGCACCACGTCCGACAGGTCGACCGGGATGGCCAGTCCCAGGAACAGGCTGCCCTCGTCGCGCATCACCACCAGGGGGCCCTCCCGGGCGCTGGCCAGAAGCAGCGCCGCCTCCGCGGCGTCCAGATCGCTCAGTGTTTCGTCGAGCAGCAGGCGGCCGTCGCCCGCGAACACCATGCCCTGCCGCGCCGCGTAAGGCCCGAGAGGGCGTTGGCCTGCCAGCCGGCTGGCCAGCAGGTCCGCGATGTACTCGCTGCCGGCCAGGGCGCGCGCCTGCTGCCCCAGCAGTCCCTGCAGCTGGGCCAGCGCGGCCTCCAGTCCGTCGCGCGTCTGGTCGCGCGCGGCGTCGGCGAGGCCGCGTAGGGTCAGGCGATCGACGAAGCTGCCGGCCAGCAGCAGCGGCAGCAATCCCAGCAGCAGGGTGGCCAGGAGGATGCGTTCCTGGAAGCCGAGCACGGCCGCGTCGCGTCGCATCGCCAACCGCGCCAGCAGCGGTGGGCAGGCCAGCGCGCCCAGAAGCAGCAGGCTGAGCAGCAGCAGACGCGAGACGTCGAGCAGGCGGTCCACGAGGCTGGGGATCTCCAGACCGATCAGGTATCCCTCGCCCGGGTGACCCGCGGCCGGCTGCGGCGCCGCCTTCCAGAGGCAGCGATAGACGGTGCTCCCGATGCGCACCTTGCCGCCGCGCGCCGCCCCGTCGCGCAGCGACTCGACCACGGCGGCCGGCGGCAGCTCGGGGAATTGCGCCGGCCCGGCATCGAGCCACCCGGTGGCGTCGCCCCGGAGCAGCAGCAGAGGCCGGTCGATCTCGGCCCGGGGTTGATACGAGCCTGTCGCGGGCTCGACGGCGCCCCCCTCCAACCTCGCCAGCAGAGTGCGCAGGCGTCGCGAGTGCAGCGGCAGTTCGAGCCGGATCCACCCCGGCCGATCCAGTCGGGGCGCCTCGCCCCGCATGATCACTTCTTCCCCGCCCGGGTAGCGGCGCCTTTCCGTCTGCAGCAGGAACGCCTCCGCCGTGGACCACTCCGACCGGCCGGCGACCTCGTAGCCGTAGTCGCGGAAGAAACCCGCCGCGAACAGGCTCTCAACCCTCCCGCCGGCGTCGACGATCTCGACCAGGCAGGGCAGTCCCAGATCGTGGATCGCGCTGCGCCGCCACAGTTCGTAGGCCGGCCAATCCTGCCACAGGTCGCCGCTGCCGGGCGTGATGCGGGACGCCTGCGGCAACGCCTCCGTCTCGGCGGCCTGCATGTCGGCCAGAGCGTCCTCGAGCAGGAAGCTCATCAGCTCCTCCTGCGGCTGGACGATCTCATCTCCCTTGCGCTGGAGCCAGGCGGCCTCGGCGCGGCCATAGGCCTCGGCCAACCCGCCGTAATTCCAAAGCACCGCCGCCAACAGGGGCGCCAGCAAGGCCAGCCGCCGCAGCTCCGCCGCCTCGGCCCGGGCCAGAGCGGCCCCCGCCCACAGCAGCGCGACCAGTGACGGCAGCAGAAAACGGGTGGCGGCCGACATGCCGGGCAGCGCCAGCGCCGCGGCGAGGGCCAGGCCCAGTGAGACCGCGGCCACCAGGCCGCCGCGGGCCGTTCTGAGCATCCCCGCCGCGGACGTCTGCACCAGCAGGGCGGCGCCGCCGGCGAACAACAGCAGCGCCAGGTGGAGCACCCAGAAGGACAGGAAGCGGAACGGCGCTCGGGGGCCGATCAGGCGCGGGTTCGCGTTCTCCACAAAGGTGAACACCAGCTCGCGCAACGCCAGCAGCGCGGGAGCGGCGGCCAGCGCGCAGAGCAGAGGCAGCCAGCGCGGGCGCGTCTGCCCCGGGTCAGGCCGCGACCATCGCGCAGCAAGCGTCAGCGCCGTCAAGGCGAAGACAGCAGCGGTCACCGCGGCGTCGGCCGCCGAGGCGAACAATCCGGCCGCCGCGGTCGTGGCGAAGTAGGCTGGATCCACCAGGCTCGCCCATTCGGCCGTGCGCGCGGGCGATTGCCCCCTGGGGAAGGCGGCGTGCGCCCAGCGCGGCAAATCCACCGCCACCAGGAGGCCGCGCGCCACCCAGGCCGCGGCCAGCAGACCCATCTGGCCCAGGGCTGCCCGACCCCAGGCCAGGGCGCTGGCCGACCAGCACAGCAGTCCCAGCAGCAGAGCGCGCGCCGAGGCCCGCCGGGCCTGCTCCGCGGCGGGCGGACCCTGCGCGGTCACGCGCAGCGCCACGGCCGCGCCCTCGGCAGTCGCATCGGGCAGCGGCAGCTCCACGCTGGAGCTGGCGAGAATCCCGGCGAAGGCCGGGGGCACAGCCGGATCGCGGCCGGTCACGATCTCGCGGCGCAACCGGCGGGCTTCTGCGGCCGCCGGAACAGGCGGGTCACCGAAGCCGTGGCGCGGTTCCGCGGTCGGCGCCAGGCGTGCCTGCAACTCCAGGACATGATCGCCGCCGGAGCGCGAGAGGGTCTTGAACCGCCGCCAGTACCACGCTTCGCGTCCCGCCTCGACCCAGCCCCAGGCAGTGGGGCCGGCGGGCGCGGGCGGCGGCAGAGGGGCGACCCGCTCTCCCCAGGCCACGCGTTCTCCGCTCAGCCAGATGGCGACGCCCAGCGGATACGCCCCCCCGCCAGGACCGGCCTTCTGCCAGAGCGTTTCCAGATCGCGCGCCAGATCGAAGGGGTCGGCCACGGTCCGCGCCGCGGCCACCTCCGCCAGATCATTCAGCGCCGATTCAAGCTGCGCGACGGCGCCGCGCTCCGATGCAGCCGCCGCTTCCAGGGCCTGCCGGTGCGCCGCTTCGTCCGGCCCGCCGCCCTCCTGCAGCGCCCAGCCCATCGCGGCCAGCAGCAAGGCGGCCTGCAGCGCCGCCAGGAGACGCCAGGCCGCGCGGCGGGCGCCGGCAAGGGAGAATGCCGGCCGCCAGGCGGCGGCGACGGTTCCCAACGCGGCCGCGGCCGTCAGGATGGCGGGCAGCGTTCCCGTTCCCTTGCCCTGGCCACCCGTCAATAGGAAAGCCGCCCCCTGGAGCGACAGGAAGAGGGCGGCAGCCAACTCGGGCGCGTGCGACCTCAAGGCGCGGCGACGGTTCACCCCGGCTCCTCCCGCGGCGGCCGTTTCAGCGCACCGCGCGCACGCCGGTCAATCCCCAGCGCGATTCGCCCCGCACCAGCGTAAGCAGCAGGCGTTCGGTGCGGACCTCGGCCGCACCGCTGCGGCGGCACTCCCATTCGGCGACGGCGTGCACGAGACCGCTCTGACCCTCCTGCCGCACGCGGAGAATCCGGAAGGCATCCTGCTCCGTGGCCTGGAACAGATTCTTGAAAAGGTAGAATGCCTGGCTGGGGCTGTAGTGGTTGCGCGCTCCGCTGGTGGATCCGATCGCGATCTCCGCGCCCTCGCTGGCAACCATGGCCGCCAGCGCCGCATGGTCCTCCGCCAGCCAGGCGCGGGCCAGCGCTTCCAGCGCCGGCCGCGCCTCTCCGCTGGCGGCGCCCCCCGCCGCGCAGAGGCCCGCCGGCGGACCGGCCAGGGTCAGGGCGCACAGGCAGGCGGCGGCAACGGCGAGGGCGCCGAAGCGAGAGTGAGGCGTGGGCGGCGCTGCGGTGGGCAAGGGAAACTCCTCGGCGCGGGCGGAAGACGGACGGGACGAGCTGAAGGCCAAAGTCACGAGCGGCAAGCTCCATGCCAGCTCGCTGGCTCGCGCTCCCCCCTTCTAATCGTAGCGGATCGGCCGGTCCGCGGAAAGGGCCGGCAGAGCGCGTGCCGCAAATTGGCCATCCTGGCCCTCCGGGTGGACAGGCCGCAGAGTAGTTCCTTGCCCGCACCGCGGCGGCCTGCCTTGCGCGCAGAGAAACGGGGCGCGCTCCCGCGGGACCGCGCCCCGGCCAACGGGCCGACGCATCCGCTCCAGCCGTCCTACATGGCGGGCTGCACCGCGCCGCGCTTGCTGGTGACGCGCCGCTCGGTCCACCAGATCAGGATCGGGGAGGCGATGAAGATCGACGAGAAGGTGCCGATCAGCACGCCGAAGCTCAGACAGAAGGCGAAGTCCCTGATCACCGGGCCGCCCAGGAAGTAGAGAGCCAGCGAGGCGAGCAGCGTCGTGCCGGCGGTCAGGATGGTGCGGCTGAGGGTGTCGTTGATCGACCGGTTGCAGACCTCGCGGTAGGACTCCTTCCGGCGCTGGCGCATGTTCTCCCGGATGCGGTCGAAGACGACGATGGTGTCGTTGAGCGAGTAGCCGATGATCGTCAGGAAGGCCGCGATGATGCTGAGCGAGATCTCTTTGTTCAGCAGCGAGAAAACGCCCAGCGTGATGATCACGTCGTGCAACGTGGCCAGGATGGCGGCGATGCTGTAGCGGAACACGAATCGCACCGTGATGTAGAGCACGATCAGCAGGCAGGCGGCGAGCACCGAGTTGGCGGCGGAAGTCTTGAGCTCGCCGCCGATCTTCGGCCCCACCGTCTCCTCGCGCCGCATCTCCACGGTGGCCCCGCCCAGTTTTTCAACCAGCGCCTGGCGCATCCGCTCCGCCGCGCCCACCCCGCCTTCGGCGACGGCGGGGAGGGTGAGCAGGAATTCGTCCTCGTCGCCGAAGTCCTGCACCTGAGCCTCGGCGAAGCCCGCCTCGGCCATGATGGCGCGGATCCGCCCGATATCGGGAGTGGGAGTGATCTGCACCTGCAACATGGTCCCGCCCGTGAAATCGATGCTCCAGCGCGGGCCGCCCTTGACCGCCAGCGAGATCGCCCCCGCCAGGATCACGATGAGCGACAGGATGAAGGCGGTCTTGGCCCTGCCGACGAAATCGATGTTGGTATTGCGAAATAACTGCATGTCCTGCTCCGGGTTCGCTCGTCTTGCCGGGCGCGCACGGGGCGCGCCGCCGGTTTGCCCTTCGCCGCCGCATCCCGCAGGCGCGGCCTCAGATGCTCAGCTTCGTGCGCCGCGGATCGCGCGTCAGCGCCTCCATGATCACACGGGTCATGACCAGCGCCGTGAAGACGCTGGTGACCACGCCGATGCTCAGGGTCACCGCGAACCCCTTGATGGGGCCGGTGCCGAACCAGAGCAGGATCACCGAGGTGATCAGCGTGGTGATGTTGGCGTCGAGGATCGTGCGCGTCGCGTTCGCGTAGCCCGAATCGACTGCCGCGCGCACCGTCTTGTTCTTGCGCAGCTCCTCGCGGATGCGCTCGTTGATCAGCACGTTGGCGTCGACCGCCATGCCGACCGTCAGCACGATGCCGGCGATGCCAGGCAGCGTCAAGACCAGCCCGAACTGCGCCAGCACGGCCATCATGACCAGCATATTGACCACCAGGGCGGCGATGGCGATCAGGCCGGTGGCCTGGTAGTAGATCAGAATGAAGATCACGACGAGCACGGCCCCGATCAGACCGGCGTTGAGCCCCTGGCGGATCGAATCGCGGCCGAGGCCCGGCCCTACCGTGCGCTCCTCCTCGATGCGCACGTTGGTCGGCAGCGCGCCGGCGCGCAGCAAGAGCGCCAGGTCGCTGGCTTCCTCGCTGGTGAAGCTGCCGGAAATCGAGGCCCGTCCGCTGGGGATCTTGCCGCGGATCACCGGGGCCGAGGCGACGCTGCCGTCGAGCGTGATCGCCAGGTGCCGGCCGATGTTCTCGCCGGTGACCTTGGAGAACTTGCGCGCGCCTTTGCGGTCGAGGCTCATCTCGACCTGCCAGCCGCCCGGCCGCTCCGGATCGGGGGCGGTGCGGGCGGAGGTGAGTTCGCCGCCTTCCACGTGCGCCTCGGCGTTGAGCACGTAGAGCGGCCGGCCGCGCAGCCCGGAACCGACATTGACAAGCTCGCGGTCGAACATCAGCACGACGTTCTTGGGAATCACCCGTGCCTCGGGAGCCGCCAGCATGCGTTGCACGCGCGGCAGATCTTCCGCCGCGACGAAGAGCGGCGTGCCGTGCATCCGGCTGACATTGGGGTCATTGGTGACGTAAGCCGAGAATGGGTGGTCCAGCACCCACGGATCGTCCTCCAGCCGCTCGCCGGCGGCCACGGGCGCCGGCAGCTCGCCCAGAGGCCCCGTCAGCGCTGTGTCGGTTGCGGCGGCTCCAGGCTCGACCTCCGGCTCGGCCTGTCCCGCATCGCGCTGGCGGGTGGTCTTGAAAGCCTCGTCCAGACGCGCCAGCAGGCCGGCGACCTCGTCCTCCGGGCGCACCAGCCGGAACTCCAGCCTGGCGGTCTGTCCGATCAGATTCTTGGCGCGCTCGGGATCCTGCAAACCGGGCAGCTGCACGATGATGCGGCTCGTGCCCTGCGTCTGGATGATCGGCTCGCTGACGCCGAACTGGTTGACGCGGTTGCTGATGATCTCCACCACGCGGGCCAGGGCGTCGCGCGCCTGGTCGTGCGTCAACCCCTCCTCGTCGATCTCGAGCACCAGGTGCATCCCGCCCTGCAGGTCGAGACCGCGGCGGATCGCCTTCTGTTCTATCCTCGCGATCCGCTCGGCCTGCGCCGGATCAGCGCGGTCGGCCGCCGTGATCGACATGGCCTGGAAGGTCGGGACAAGCAGGAAGATCGACAGGAGGATCACGCCGGCGCAGAGGGCGGCTCTGATCTGGAGCGAACGGCTCATGGAACCCTTCTCCACGATGCGTCCGGACGTGCACCGTATGCGGCGCCGGGCCGGACTCGCGCACAGAACATAAAAAAAGACGCTGCGATGCGCGTCCTCGCGGCGCGCGGCCGGCCAGATCGAGACGCAGTTGCGGGGCCGCTCTACCGCCGCATGGCAACGTACCAGTATAGCATCCAGAAAGCCCCTGTCAATCCGGGATGCGCATTCCCGGGCGAGCCGCGCGGCAGGGGGCGATCAGTCGGGCGCGACCTCGCGCAGCCGGTAATGGCGGCTGCCAAGGCCGATCGCCTCCCCATGGGCCAGCTGCCACTGCGGCGCATAATCCAGGCCGCACCAAGCCTCAAGACTGCGTCCCGTGCGCCGCGCCACCAGATCGCAGCAGGCCTGATCAGCCGCCACCGGATCGCTGGCGGCCATCAGCCCCAGGTCCGGGAAGAGGGGCGGACCGGGAGGGTGGAATCCGCCGTCGCCCGACGTCACCCGCAGCAGGAAGGTGAGGCAGGCCAAACGATCGAGCTTGCCGGAGACAGCCCCGAGCGCATGCTCGGCCATCCTTTCCTGCAGCAGGCGGGTGTGAGCGGCGTGATCGCGGCGGATCGCCTCGAAATAGCAGGCGCCCAGGCATTCGCCGCAGGCATTGCAGAGCTGCGCCGCGATCGCCGCGCGGGCACCGTCGTGGCTGATCGCCTGCTGCCCACAGGCGGCGACGCAGACACCGCAACCCCCACAGTGCGCGGGATCGATGGTCGGGGGCACGGCCATCTGCTGGCGCCGCCAGCCGTCGCGCGACGCCAGGCCCAATCCCAGGCTGGCGATCGCCGCGGTCAGCACCGCGCCGGCATGCCCCCGCAGGCTGCTCACGTTGACAATGGCCGCCGCCTTGGCCGCGGCCGCCGCAACCTCGACACGGTCGTAATGCCGACCGGCGATGGGCACCTCGACGACCGCCTCGCCCTGCAGGCCGTCGGCGACCATGAACGGCGCGCCCACCGCCTCCAGCGTGAAACCGCGCGTGGCGGCCAGCTTGAGCTGCCGCACGGCATCGCCCCGGCCGGCAGCGTAGGCGGCGCCCCCCTCCGTCAGGAACGGTTGCGCCCCGGCGGCGGCGAGGCGGTCGACAACGGGACGGATCCAGGGCGCGGCCAGCGGCGCCGCTGCCCCCCCTGCTCCCAGGGAGACCTTGACGGCGACGAGCGCCCCGCGCGGCAATCTGGACGTCAGCCCCAGCAGGTCATACATTCGCGCGATCTTGGCCCCGATCGTGTAGGGGCCTTCATTCGCCGCCGCGGGCATGAAATAGACATCGGTCAACGCAAGCCTCCGCGCGATGCCCGGCATCCGGCGGCGCGCTCCGCCAATCTAGGGTGAGGCGAATGCACGAGCAAACTGCTCGCTTTTGTTCCCGGCCGTGGCCGTCCTCCCTGCGCGCGACGCTGGCGACGATCGGCTGGCTGGGCCTGCTCGGCACCACGCCCTGGCTGCTGGCCGAACCGCAGGTGCCGTCCTGGCTGGCTCCGGCCCTGGCGCGCCAGGCCAGCGCCCCCCTTCGCGGGGATTACCCTGACAGCGTGCACGCCCGCCTGCAGGAGGACTTCGCGGCGGAGATTGCGTTCGCCGCCGATGCGCATCTGCGCACCCTGGCCACCGCCCACCGCCAGCCTGACCGCCTGCTGGCGCTGCCGTTCTTCGCGCTGCTGGCAGCCGCGCCGTGGCTGCCGTCGCGCGGTTTCGCCGCCCGCGGCCGCGCGGTGCGGTCGGCGCTCCTGGCGCTGATCCCCTTGCAGCTGCTGTTCCACGGCACGTCGGTGCAGCCCCTGCTGGGCGCCTGGATCGACCTCTGGGGAAACCTGACGCAGGCCTTGCTGACGATCCAGATCCTGGCGGATCGTTTCTTCACCGCGCGCGTCGACCAGGCGGTCGTGCTCTTCTTCGCCGAGCAGTCGCCGCTGATCGAGGCCGCGCTGCTGCGTCAGCTCTGGGCGCTGCGCGCGGCAGATCTGCTGCTGGCGGCAGTCGAGGCGGCGCTGTTGTTGTGGCTCGCGCGCTGGGTTCGTCGGGCCGAGGGCGCGCCGCCAACAACTCCGACAGCGTGACCAGGCGGATGCCTGCCGCCTGCAGACGCGGCAGTTCCACCTCGAGCGCCGCCAGCGTCGCGGCATAAGGATGCCCGATGCCGATCGCGGCGCCCGTCCGCCGGGCCGCGAGCGCCAGGCGCTGCAGCCGCTGCGCCACAACGGACGCGTCGGGCCGACCCTCGTCCAGGAACAGGCGGTTGCTCAGGCACGGAACGCCGTGGCGCGCGGCGGCCGCCGTCGCGGCCGAGCGTGGCGTGGTCATGCTGTCCAGGAAGAACAAGCCGCGCATGGCCAGCGCCGCCATCAAGGCGTCCATGACCGCGGGATCGGCCGTGGCGCGGCTGCCCATGTGGTTGCTGACGCCGGCGGCCTCGGGCAGATCGTCGAGCGCGGCCGCGAGCCGCTCCGCGACCTCGCCGGCACCCATGCCGCAGAGCACCGCCCCTCGGCCGGGATCGACCTCGGGATAGCCTTCCGGCTCCATGGGCAGGTGCAGGATGACCTCGCGGCGCGCGGCCGCGGAGGAGCGTTCGCGGGCCGCCTGCGCGAAGCGACGGGTGTGGCGCTGGCCCGGCAGGATGGCCAGCGTCAGCGGCGCGTCCAGCGCCAGCAGCGCCCGGGTGACCTCGTTGTCGTGATGCCCCCAGTCATCGATCACCACCGCCAGCGCCGGTCCCTCCGGGTCCCGCGGCGCCTCCGGCCCGGGCGCCCGCAGGCCGTCCGAGGTGCGCGCGCGCTCTGCCTCCGAGCGGTCCGCCGCGCGCCGCTCTGCGACCGCGCCGCCCCCGCCGCTCGCCGCGGGCGGCGCCGCGGACCTCTCTTCCCGCGCGCACCCGCGCGCGAAGAACACGCCGGCGCCGAGCAGCAGCGCGGCGAGCCCGATCCAGGCCAGGCGGGGCCGGACCGCAAGGCGGCGGCGGCGCGGCCGGCGGAGGCGCCGGGCCCGGCTGGGGCTGGCTTTGGAATTCACCCGTCGCGCTCCCTGCCAAGGCGGCGGAACGACCGCCCCGGCCGTGCTCACGGCGGCAGCCGAGGAAAGGGGAGCCCCTCCGGACTCCCCCTGGGCGGTGGCCTGCGGCGCGCGCGCCGCTGCTAGTTGCTCTCGGTCAGGTCGCGCTGTCCGCGCAGCTGGTAGAACGACCTGGTCACTCCGTTGACCACCGAATCGCGGGCGACCACGTAGAATTCCTGCTGGCCGCGGACGCTGATCCGGCTGTTGTCGCTCTTGATGAAGTTGATCTCGACCTGGTACAGCTTGCGTTGCGAGTTCGGGAATTCCGGATCGGTCGGGCCGGTCTGCGACCAGGGCCCGAGCGGGTTGAACAAAGGCATCTGAATCTGGGAGATGCCGAGCACCTGCGCCCCCGTGTGATCCTGGCCGGGCCTGCCGCTGAAGATATTGTCCGCGATCTCCAGCTCCTGGTCACGGTTGTAGGGATCGGTCGGGAAGAGCGCCCTCTGGATATCCTCGCTGGTGAACAGGAAACGGAAGTCGGTGTGCAGGACATCGCGGTACTTGGCGACGTCCATCTCCGTGTAGGCCGCCTTGAAGTTTTCGATCAGCTGATCCGGGGTGTCGGGGAACGGCACCGGCGGCGGAGGCGGACGCCGATCGTCGCCGCCGTCGTCCGGCGAGAAGATGCAGCCCGCCGCGCCCAGCGCAAGCAGGGCGGCGGCCGCCATCACGGTCATCCTGGCATTCATGGCTTCGAAACCTCCGGCGTCAATCCGGGCTCGCGGCCCATGGCCGCGCCGCAGTCGCTATGGCCTGGAAGTGAAATGAGTATAGTCTAGCAAGCTGTGCCTAGCCACCCCCCCCTGCCAGGGCCCCGCGCAAGGCGCCGAGCGTGGGCAGCAGGGCGCCGTCGCCGGGATCGGCTTCCCCTTGCACGTCGCGCCATTCGGTCATGTACCAGAAAGAGCCCTCGAGCGCGTAGCGGAAGAAGGCCCGTCCCCGATACCGCGTGGCGGTCGTCTGCCCGGGGCTGGTCACCGCAACGGCGTAGATGAATTCCCATTCCGCCTCGGTGCCGGTCGGTTGTTCGGCAAATACCGTGACGGTCCTTAGCGCCGATTCGACGTTGCTGACGTTGTTGAAAAGCGCATTGATGAAGCCGGCCTCGCGGTCTCGGGTCCAATTGTCCCAGTCGACGGCCGGGTAATCGCTCAGGGTCTGACCGTCCGGTTCGTAGCGGAAGCCGGAGGATATCTGGTCCAGGTAGCCCACCGCGTCGCGCGCCCGCAGGGCGATGTCCAGGTTCTCCATGACCGCTTCCGGGCTGATCTTGGGACTGTAGGTCCGCGTGCCGCCGGTCGGCGGTTCGGCCGAGCGCGGCTCGAACAGGCAGCCTCCCGCGCCCAGACAAAGCAGCAGGCACAGGGCCGCGCCGCGCCGGCGGGCGCTCTCCGCCCGCCCGCCGGCGGGAATCCGCCTCGCCGCCGCCCGGATCGCAAGGCCCGGGTTGTGCCGCGAAGATTGTGTCCGGATCGGCCGGGTGACAAACCGCCTTGGTGTGCTTGGGCTTGCCGTTGCAGAGTCCGATCCTCCGGTTCCGGCCCTTCCCGAAGCCAACTCATTGTGCCGAAATGGATTGTGCGGTTTCTCCTCGCCGGCGACACCCTGCCGGAAACAATCTTCGCGGCACAAGTCAAGGCCCGGCATCAGAACCTCCAATTCAGCGACACATCCGCGTCCCAGTAATCGGCGTTGGTGCGCTGGACGTTGGGGCCGTAGGCGTTGTACTTGCGCACCGCGGCCTTCAGTTCCCGGCCGCCGCCGCTCCATTTCTTGTTGAAGGTGCCGCCGAGCCAGACCTTGCCGCTGCGCAGGTCGGTGGTGGTGACCCGACGGCCGAAGGTGTCCTTGATGTCCTTCGTGCGGTCGCTGGCGCCTTCGATCTTGAAGCTGTCGTTGATCTTGTAGGCTAGCCCGAAATCGATGGTCGAAATGCGCTGCTCCAGGTCGCGGCTGTAGAAGTCATTGCCGCTGGCGTCGGTGAATACACGCGTGGCGTTGAAGCGCGCGTTGTAGTCGTGGCGCACGCTCAAGGTCAAACGTTGGTTGGGGCGTATGGTCACGCGCGTGTTCAGGTTTCCGCGCTTGTTGTAGTTGTCGCTGACGCTGACCCCCGCCAGGCCCGAATAGAGGTAGTCGGTGTACTCGATCGATACGCGGAAATCCTGCTGCAGGCGCAGCCAGCCGGCAATCGGCCAGGAATAGCTGGGTACCACCTCGTAGGTCTCCCGCACGCTGTTGTTGGCCGACCGGCTGCTGCGGATGGCCACGTCCTCGATGTGGCGCGCCGAGAAAGTCATCGTCGGCTTGAAACCGCCGGGCAGATCCGAGGTCAGACGCGCCACGAAGCTGCTCTCGTAACGGTCGCGGTCGTTCTCGTTGAACTGGCGCTCGGCGATGTCCTGCTGCAGACCCGTGGTCCAGTTGAAATTCCATTCGGTGTTCTTGAAGAGCCGCCGCCGCCATTCGAACGTGAAATCGCGCCGCTTGGTGTACTGCCGTCCGCGGGCGGCGGTGGCGCCGCGGAACACCTGGTCGTCCCAGCGCCAGCCATAGACGTAGCTGACGCGCAGGGAGTCGGCTCCGACCCTCGCGCCCGCGCTCAGATCGACCCTGTCCTGAAGCCGCTCGCGGAAGCCGGCGTTGCTGGCCCGGAAGCTGTTCTCCTCGACATCGCGCCCCAGATTGGCCGCCAACCTGAACCGGCGATGCCGGTACTGCTGGCGCAATTCGTAGGAAAGCGCCTCGTTGGTCTCGAGTTCCTGCACGATCTTCTCGCTCACCCCGACCGTGTCGACCAGGCCGTTGGCGTTTCGCCGGTAGTCCAGGTACTTCTTGCTCAACGATCCTCGCCGGATCGACAGGAAACCGTCGTATCCGCCCAGTGTGACGCCGGCCCGGCCCGCCAGCGAATCCTGGCTCGCCGAGGAGGGATTCGTCTCTTCGCCGAGCGAGCGGCGGCCGCTGTTGGCGCCGCTGTAGATGGTGGAACTGATGCGCAGGCCCGGCACGGGCGAATAGCGGCTGCGCAGGGCGGCGTTGAGATTGGATTCGCTGAAGTTGTTGCGCTGGCCCAGGCTGGCCCCGCGCTGGTCGTCCAGCGAGCCGCTCAGGCGCACGGCGTGGCGCACGGGCCCGGTGCGGGTCCCCAGGCTGTCGAGATCCACGGACGCCTGCTTGAAATCGCGCTTGTTCACGTTGGCGATGCCCGCCGTGTTGACGGTGCGATCTTCGCTCCAGTTGTTGGTCATGCGCAGCGACGTGCTGAACCAGCGTCCTTGCGGATCGATGTAGGTCAAGTTGCCGTCGCGACGTTCGACGGTCTTGTCCTGCTTGCGATAGGACTCGGTCGAGTAGTTCAGGTTCGCCGAGAGATTGTTCGATCCGCGCAGCAGCAACGCGTTGCGCAGCTCGCCGTACCAGCGGACGCGGCTGACCTCGGCGCGCACCCCGACTTGAGGGTCGCGCACCCAGGACAGGATCAATCCCTGGCTTCCTTCCGCGGCTGCTCGCTGCATGGCCTCCAACAGCTCCGAACCCAGGCCGCCGGTGGCGGCCATGATGCTGTCCTCGCGCGCCGCCGCCAGGCTGTCCGCCAGGGCGCGCGCCGCGCTCTGTTCCTCGTCCTCGAACTCGTCGAACTGCGCCGCGGCCGGCCAGGCCAGCAGCGCCGCCGCCGCCAACGCCGCCAACGCAGCGCTCGCGGCCGCCGCCGCGCGCCGCCCAATCGCCCCACGGCGCCTCACGGCGCCGCCTCCCCGGGCAGCTGCGCGGCCAGGGCGCGCAGCCCCGCCGGCGCGATCTGCTCCGGGCGCTGCGCCGGATCCAGGCCGGCGGCCGCCGCGGTGGCCGCCGCGTCCGCGGGGGTCATCCCCCAGCCCGCGCGGAGCGCACTGCCGAGCTGCTTGCGGCGGCGGGCGAACAGGGTCTTGACCACCGCGCGGTAATGCGCCAGTTCGGCCGGCGGCCAAGGCGGCCCCGCCGGCACCAGCCGCACGACGGCCGACTCCACCTCGGGCCGCGGCCAGAACACCTCTGGCGGCACGCGGCGAAGAGCGCGGATCTCGAAAAGCGCTCCCAGCAGCGCCGCCAGCACGCCGTAGGTCCGGCCGCCCGGCGCAGCGGTCATGCGCTCGGCGACCTCGCGCTGCACCATCAGAACGGCTCCTGCCAGGCCCTGGCGCCACTCAGCCAGGGCCAGCAGCACGCTGCTGGTCAGCACGTACGGCAGGTTGCCCGCCACGACCGGCCTCGGTCCGGCGGCGTCCAGCACCGCCGGCCAATCGAGGCGAGTCAGGTCCTCCTCCAGCAGGCGGAAGCCTGGGCTGCTCCCCAGCTCGGCCCGCAGGAGCGCGCACAGCTGCCTGTCCACCTCGACCGCCGTGACCGCGGCTCCCGCCGCGAGCAACGGCGCGGCCAGCGCGCCCGCGCCGGCCCCCAATTCCAGCACCCGCGTTCCCAGCGCGAGCACCTCGGCGGCGATGGCGCGAGCCAGGTTGGCGTCGAGCAGGAAATTCTGCCCCCGCCGCTTCACCGGCCGAATGCCGTGGGCTCGCAGAAGCGCTAGCTGGCTGCGGCTCAAACGGCCGGCCTCCCCAGCGTCCGGTTCCGCCGTCGCACGGAGCCTCGCGGCCGCTTCCTGGCGACCTCCGCGTCCGGCGGCGGCGGCGATGACTGGACCGTTGACGGTGCGGCCGGCGAGGCCGGCGGTCGCGTTAGCGAAGCAGCTTGCGGAGCACCCTCCCGCGGGGGGCGAGGTCAGAAGAGAGGCTTGATCGCTCTTGATCTTACCAGCAAGCGCATCAGGTGTCAAGAGCACGCCTCCCCGCCACCCTCCGGCGCAGGCATCCGAAACAGCCGGGCGAAGGCGCGAGAAGTCAAGCGGCCGATGGCCGGCGCGTCAAGTCCCAGGATTTCGCCGACGCGCGCCGCCACCAGCGGCAACCACGCCGGTTCGTTGCGGCGGCCGCGGTGCGGAACGGGCGGCAGCCACGGCGCGTCGGTCTCGAGCAGAAGTCTGTCCGCCGCGCACCCCGCGACGATCGCCGGCAGCCGGCTCTTCGGATAGGTGATCGGGCCGCCGATGCCGAGCAAGAAACCGTGCCGCTGCGCCCAGGCGACCGCGTCCGCGTCCCCGGAGAAGGCGTGCAGGACGCCTCCCCGGGGCGGCACGCCGGCCGCCTCGACGGCGTCCAGCGCCTCCGGCCACGCGTCGCGCACATGCAGGATCACCGGCAGGTCGAGTCGCCGCGCCAGGTCGACCTGCGCCGCCATCGCGGCTGCCTGCGCCGGCCGCGGCGACAGATCGCGGTAGAAATCCAGGCCGATCTCGCCGATCGCCACCACCCCCGGGCGGACAGCCAGTTCGGCCAAGCGCTCCAGCAGGCGCAGCCCTCCGCGGGTGACGCGCCCGTCGGCTCCGGCCACGCTCGCCGCGTCATGAGGGTGAATACCGACCGCCGCCACCACGCGTGGATCCGTCTGCGCCAGGGCGACGGCCCGCTCGCTGCTGGCCAGATCGTAGCCCACGTTCAGCAGCAGCCGCACGCCGGCGGCCGCGGCGCGGTCCATGACGGCGGCGCGGTCGCCGGCGAACTCGTCCCGATCGAGATGGACATGGCTGTCGATGAACAAACGGCCCCCTCAATGGCGCTTGCCCCCGCACCCGCGCGCCGATTGCGCGCGCGGCGAGGGCAGATCCTGCGCCCTGTCCCATTGCAGGGAGGCCGCTGGCAGGACGGCGGTTTCGGCGGGTTCAGGCGTGGAAAAGAACACCGTGACCAACTCGCGCACCAGATCGAGCTTGCGCACGACGCCCGCGCGGCCGGCCGCAGCGACGGTGGCGCCGATCCGCGGCAGCCGCGACTGCGCTGCCAGGTAATCGGCATGCTCGAACGCAAGGCAGCAACGCAGCCGCCCGCACAGGCCCGAAAGCTTGATCGGGCTCAGCGGCAGCTGCTGTTCCTTCGCCATCTTCAGCGTGACCGGGGCGAAATCATCTAGGAAACTGCTGCAGCACAGCTCGCGTCCGCAGAGACCGAGACCGCCTTGCAGGCGCGCCTCGTCCCGCACGCCGATCTGCCGCAATTCGATGCGCGTGCGGAAGACCGCCGCCAGATCCTTGACCAGTTCGCGGAAATCGACCCGCTTGTCCGCGGTGAAGTAGAAGGTGATCTTGTTGCGGTCGAAGCGGCGCTCCACCGACACCAGTTCCATCGGCAAGCGGCGCGCCTGGATCTTCTCGCGCGCGAGGTCGAAGAACTCCCACTCATCGGCGCGGTTCTCGTGCAGGCGGGCCAGATCCTCCGCTCGCGCCAGCGCGAGCACGCCCTGCTCCGTCGCTTCTCGCCACCAGCGAGGCTTGCCGGAGCCGACGTACGTGGCCTGTCCCAGATCGCGTCCCCGGTCAGCCTCGACCAGGCAGTAGTCGCCAACCTCCACCGGCACGCGCAAGCGGTTGTTGTAATAGCTCTTGCGATGGCCCTTGAACTGCACGATCACCAGCGAGACGCCCGCCGGGATTTCCGCCGGCTCGCTCTCGCGGCGGGTTCGCGCGCGCCGCCCGCGGCGGGCGCCGCCGCGTGCCTCCGGACCTTGCGCGCCGCTGGAGCTTTCAGCGCCTGGCGGGGGATTGATCTTCTCGGGCATTCTCTATCAACTCCCGCAGGAGAACGGCCGCCACCAGGCCGATGTTCAGGTTGCCGTCGATCTGGCCCTTGGCGGACTCGATGCGGGCGATGTCGCGCACCAGGCCCCGGCTGCTGCGCCGCGCCGAGAGCGCCCGCAGCCGAGCGGCGGCCGCAGGGATGCGCGGGCGCCACTGCTGGTCTCGCTCCCGGCAGGCGAGCAGCTCACTGTAGTACAGGTTCAGCATCTCGCACAGCTGGATCGCCAGGTCCCGGCGCGCGGCCAGATCCGCGGCCGGCGGCGGAGCGTCGGCGCCTTCCCCGCCGGTATCCGGGTCCGGCGGGGCGGGTACGATCCCCTTGTGCAGCATCTCGGCGGCGAGCTGGACCTCGTCCGCGCCGCCGGCGTGCACCGTCTCGCACAGCTGGCCCGCCCAGGCACCCAGCGCCGCGGCCAACGGGCCGCCCAGGGCCGCGGCGCGGCGGGCGTTGCCGTCGGCCATGCGCGCCGCCGCCTGCGCCCGCGTCGCGGGTTCCCCCAGCTCGGACAGTAGCGCGACCAGTTCGTCCTCGGCATAGGGATCGAACCGTATCGACTGGCAGCGCGACACCAGAGTCGACGGCAGCGCGGCCCGGTTCGAGGTGAGCAGCAGCAGCAGCGCGGCCGGCGGCGGCTCCTCCAGCGTCTTGAGCAGGGCGTTGGCCGCTTCGGCGGTCAGGCGGTGGGCATCCGCCACGACGGCGATCTTGCGCGCGCCCTGAAACGGCGCCAACCGCAAGAAACGCAGCAGCGCCCGCACCGTCAACGGCCCGGGCGCGTCAGGCGCTCCGATCGTCACCTCGGCCGAAGCGGCGAACGGTGGCTGATGGAACGGCTGCGCCGCCTTGGCGGCGAGCAGCGCCGCCACCTCGCTCTCGGTGATGCCCGCGGGCGCGGGACCGATCCAGCGGACATCCGGATGCTGGAAGGTGACGGCCTTGCGGCAGCTCTCGCACAGGTCGGGACCGGCGCAGCCGGGCGCGCGCGGACACTGCAGAAGGCGCGCGGTTTCGAGCGCGGTCGCCTCTTTGCCTGCTCCCTCCGGGCCAACCAGCAGATAGGCCTGCCCCAGACCGCCGGTGGCGGCGGCGCGCAGCAGGCGCGCGACGATTGCGGGGCGACCCGGAAAGCCGGCGGGCAGCGCCACGGAGAACCCTCCGTCCGTTCAGCGCCGCGGCTCCAGCCAGCTCAGTGGATCCTGCGGCGTCTTGCCGCGGCGGATTTCGAAGTAGAGCAGCGGGCGGCCCTCCCCTTCGGCCTCTCCCACCTCGGCGATCGTCCGGCCCGCCTCCACGATCTCGCCCCGGCGCACGAGGACTCGCTGCGTGTGGGCGTAGAGAGAGTAGTAACCATCGCCGTGATCAAGGATAACGCACACGCCATAGCCGGGCAAACTGTCGACCCACTCCACGGTGCCGCCGGACACGGCCTGGATCGGCGCGCCGCGCGGCGCCGCCAGGGTGACGCCGTTGTGCAGGGTCACGGTCTGGAACTCCGGATGGATGGAGCGGCCGAAGGGACGAACCAGCTCGCCTTCGACCGGCCAGGCCAATCGCCCCGCGGCGGCGGCGAAAGATCCTGCCGACGGCCTGGGACGGGGCCGGCCAGTCAGACGCTGCTGCTCCAGATCGGCCAGCAGTTCAGTCAGCCGCCGGGCGCTGGTCTCCAGCTCGGCCAGTCGGGTGTCGACCTCCCGCCGCTGGCGGCGCACGCCCCGCAGCTCCTCGCGGCGTTCGGCCTCGCGCTGCTCCAGGTTCCAGCGCTCGCGGCGCGCCTCCTCGCGCGCCTCCCAGAGCTGCGCCAGGGCCGCGCGCAGCTCGCTCTCCTGAACGCTCAGCTGCTCGGTGTCTCTTCGCAGCCGCTCGATCAACTGGCGGTCCACGCGGCCCATCTCGGCGGCGTAGCGCAGGCGCGCCACCAGGGCCGTGTAGCTCTGCGCCGTCAGCAGGACTTCCAGGTCGCTGCGCGGCCCGCGGCGGTGCAGAGCGCGCAGGCGCCGTCCCACCCGGACCTGGCGTTCGCTCATGCTGGCCTGATGAGCGGCCAGCTCGCCGCGCAGCGAATCGCTGCGCGCCTGCAACATCCGTTCGCGCGCGTCGAGCTGCTGGAGCAGACGCTTGACCAGACCGATCTCGGTCTCGATCTGGCGCAGGCGGCCGGCGGCGTCTTGCTCCTGCGATACCAGCTGGTCGGCCCGCTCCCGGTGGGTCTGGATGCGGCGGCGCAGCGACTCGAGCTCGCGCGCGTTATCCGCGAAGGCCGCCGCGGCGGCGCCGGCGCCGGAGAGATCGGCCGCCGCCGCGCTGTCGGCGGGGGCGTCCTGCGCCTGCGCGAGGCTTCCCGACAGCGCCAGGGCGACCGCCAGAACAGCCGCCGCGCATCCGCCCCGCAGCGTCCGCGCCGCCACCGCCCGCTCCCTCACAGCCGCAGGTACTTGCGCAGCGCCGCGTGGCTGCCCAGCAGCCCCAGCGCCACGCAGAGCAGGATGAAACCGGCGATCTGCCCCGGCGAGAAGAAGAGCAGGCCCGAAATCTGGGGCCGCAGGATCCGGTACGCGGCGCCCAGCACCGCCATCGCCATCCCCCCGGCCAGCAGGCCCGTGAGCATGCCCTCGAGCAGATACGGCGTGCGGATGAAGCTGTCGGTGGCCCCTACCTGCTTCATGATCTCGATCGCGCGCGCCGACGCGGCCATGGTCAAGCGCACGGTGTTGGAGATCACGAACACCGCGGCCACGAACACGATCAGTCCGATCACCAGATCGGCCATCAGAAACAGATTGTTCCAGCGGTCCAGGACCTGCGTCCACTGCTCGCTGAAGGTGACATCATCCACCCCCGGCCAGCGCGCCACGTCGGCGGCGATCGCGCGCTGCCTGTCGGCGCTGCGGGCGTCGTCGTCCAACGTCAGATGGAACGAGGCGGGCAGCGGGTTGTCGGCCAGCGCGTCCAGCAGATCGGCCTGTTCCTCTCCCAGCTCGCGCCGGAAATCCGCCAGCGCCTGCTCCTTGCTGATGTAGGAGACGGCGCGCACGCCGGGGATGCGGGTGAACTCGGCTTGCAGGAAGACGCGCCCGGCCTCGTCGATCGCGTCGTCCAGAAAGACGCGGATGTCGATGCCGCTGCGCGCGTTCTCGAGCAGGGACCCCAGATTGATCGTCACCAGCGTGAACAGGGACAGCACCAGCAGCGCCGAGCTCATGATCAGGATGGTGACCAGGGTCGTCAGCTTGCGGCGCCGGAAGCCCGACAGCGCCTCGCCGGCCAGGTAGTGCAGCTGCGCCCTCCTAAACATGGGCGTTCTCCCGCCGCGAGACGCCGCCGTCGTCGCCGCCGCCGCCGGACGCGACTCCCGGAGAGCCCGACGCCTCCGCCTGCTCGGCGCGCTGCCGCGCGCGCGCGCGTTCCTCGGCCGGCCTGTACATGCCGTCGGTCAGGCGCGCCGTGCGCCGGGGCGGCGGCGGCCGCTCCTCGTCGGAGACCAGGCGGCCTTGATCGACCACCAGCACCCGCTGGCCGAAGGTCTTGACGATGTCATGGTCGTGCGTCGAGAGGATGACGCAGGCGCCGCCGTCATTGACCTGGAACAGCAGGTCCAGGATCTCCTGCGCCACGACCGGGTCGAGGTTGCCGGTCGGTTCGTCGGCCAGCAGGATCTTCGGGCTGTTGACCATCGCCCGCGCGATCGCCACCCGCTGCTGCTCGCCGCCCGACAGGGTCGGCGGCAGCTGGTGGCGCTTGTGCCAGAGCCCGACCTGCGAGAGGGCGCGCGTGACGTTGCGTTTGATGTCGGCGCCCGGCACGCCGGTGACCAGTTGCGCGAAGGCCACGTTCTCGAAAACGTTGCGGTCTTCCAGGAGACGGAAATCCTGGAAGACAAAGCCGATCTCCCGCCGCAGGCGCGGGATCGACCGCCGGTTCATCCGGGTCGAGATCATGCCGCGCACGATCACCTGGCCCGTGGTGGGGAAGGCGTCCATCGTGATCAGACGCAGGATGCTGCTCTTGCCGGCGCCGCTGGGGCCCGTCAGGCAGACGAACTCGCCGTTGGCGATGCTGAAGGACACGTCGTCCAGCGCCTGCGACGCGGCGAAGGCCAGCCCGACGTGGTGAAAGCCGATGATGGTCCGGGGGTCGAGCGGCCCCTTGTAGATCTTGCTGTCGACCTTCAAAGCGCCTTCCCTGCCGTGAGGGGACACGGCTGGCTGAAAACCGTCCGCAGAGGCGATGGTAAGGCGCCACACCCCTGCGGCAGGCGCGCCCGCCGCAGCCCGGCGGCGGCCGCCGGCTCCGATCGCCTCGCCAATGCAGGAGCCGTGCCCGGAGAGGCGTCTCAGAGCTTCATGTCGACGAAGAAGCGGCGGCGCAGGCCGTCCACGTAGCGTTCCAGCTCGGCCTCCAGCTTCTGCGACTCGATGGCGCGGCGCAAGCTGTCCTTGACCTCGGCATACGTCAACGGGCGTCCAGGCAGCCGTTCCTTCACGTTCAGGATGTAGAAGCCGGCCGGCGTCAGGAACGGTTCGGTCACCTGGCCGGCGTCCAGCCCCTGCAGCGCCTCCTGGAAGAGGGGCGTCAGGGCGTTGACGCGAAAACCTCCCAGATGCCCGCCCTGGCCGGAGGAGGTGGGGTCGTCGCTGGCCTCGCTCGCGACCTTGGCGAAGGCCTCGCCGGCGGCCAGCCGCGCACGCACCTCGCCGGCCTCGCGCCGCGCGGCCTCAACGTCGGCGGCCGTGATCTTGACCGGGAGGAAGATCTGGCTGATGGCGCGGCCTTCGTCGGTGACGGCGTCGAGCCGCACCAGATGCACGCCTCTATCGGTCACGATCGGCGGGCTGACCTGCCCGACCTGCAGCGAGAACACGGCGTTTTCCAGGTTGCGGTCGAAAAGATCGCCCGCCTTGACCACCCCGAGCACGCCGCCCCGGCGCGCGTTGGGATCCTCGGACCAGACGCGGGCGACGTCGGCGAACGCGCGCCCCTCGCCCAGGGCCTTGAGCGCCTCGCCGAGCTTGCGCTGCACCTCGCGCTGCACATCCGGAGCCGGCTGCACCGCCACCAGAATGCCCCCCAGCACGACGCTGTCGGGCGTCGCCGGCAGCTCGTGGGCGTGCGCGCGGTAGTACTCGTCTATTTCGTTCTCCAGCACCTCGACCTTGGGCCGCACGAACGAGCGGATGACCGCCGACATGTAGTGGCGGTCCCGCAGCTGCGCCGCGGAACGAGCGCGGTAATCGTCCAGGGTCATGCCGTTCTGCCGCAGTTCCCTCTCCAGCGTCGCCTGCGAGCCGAAATGGCGCACGAGCTGGCTGATGTTCTCCTCGACGTCCCGCTGCACCTCTTCGTCTTCGACCTTGATGTCGGCCTGCTTGGCGGCGGCGATGATCAACTTGCTCTCGACCAACCGTTCCAGCACTTCCTCGCGGATCGCTTCCTCGTCCTCGTCGACCGGCTGCCCCTCCTGGCGGCGCTCCAGCTGGTACAGGGCGACCTCGCGCTCCAGGTCGCTCATCAGAATGGGTTCCTCATCCACGATCGCCAGCAGGCGATCGACCAGAACCAGGGGGGCGCCGGCGGTGTCCGCGGCGGCGGCGACCGCTGCCGTGTCCGCCGGAGCCGGGGAGGCCGGCGACGACGGCGCCCAGGTCCCAGCCAACAGGATCAGCGACGCCGACCAGAACAGCCCCGGCCGCAGCTCCGGGACGTTGCGGGGGCGATGGTTGCACGGCATGGCGGGTTCCTTCCGCTGGCGGCCGTCGCGGGCCGGAAGGGGCGGCCGCTGCGGGCCGGCGTCGCCGCTGGGACGGCGCCGGCCCGCGCTGGTTTCAGCCGGCCGCGGGCGCCGCGGCCGGCGCGGCCGCCGGCGTGGCCAGCTCCTCGTAGGCGCGCACCTTGTCCAGATTCTTCTCGTGGATCTTGACCGGGAACTGGCCGCGCCATTCCTCCAGCAGCTGCTGCAGCTTCGCCTCTTCGCGGCGCTGCCGGATGCGCTGGCCGAGCTCGTTCATGACCTCGTGCTTCTCCGCTTGCCGCTCCGGCTCGACCCTGGACAGGCGCACCACGGCCCAGTTCGCGCCCGACTGGAACGGCGCGCTGGCCTGACCGGTCTCCGCCAGGGAGAAGAGCGCGTCGCGCAGGGGATTCTGTTCGTTGGCGCCCAGCGGGCCGATCTCGCCCTCGCCCTGCTGCGGCACGCCTTTGCCGAAACGCTCCAGCACCTCGCGCCACGGCCGCCCGGACGCGGCCGCTTCGCGCGCGCGTTCGGCGGCGTCCTTCTCAGCGCAGTAGACCACGTGGCCGCTGCGCTTCTCGGGGAAGCGGTACTGCTGCTGGTGCTCGGCCCAGAAGGCGTCCACCTCCTCGGGCGGGATGTGACTGTCATCCCGGATTAGATCCTGGTGCAGCTTGCTGACCATCATCTGCTCGCGTTTAAGGTCCACCTCGCCCCGCACGCGCGGATCGTCGAGATAGCCGCGTTCCTTTGCCTCCTGGATCAGGAGCTGGCGGTCCAGCACGCCCATGATGTTCTGGCGCAGACCGCCCAGCAGCTGCTCCTTCTTGGGACGCTCGAACACATTGGAGCGGTCGAACAGGTCCTTGTAGTCGCCCACGGTCCAGACCTCTTCCTTGTCGCCCAACCGCAGGCTGTAGAAGAAGCGATCCATGTCCGCCAGGGGTATGTTCAAAGGCTGCAGGCGTTCGCGCGGCGTCGGGCGGTTCGTCGCCGGGTCGATCAGCACCTCGTTCTCGGGCAATCCCTGATAGATGATCCAGAGCGCGGCCTCGTCCATCTTGAAGCCATGCTGGCGCCGGCTCTCCTCGATGAACTCCTTGCGCGCCAGGTTGATCTTGCGGGCGCGGATGCTGGTGAGAATGCGCTCCTTCAGCGTTTCCAGCGGGGCGACGCGCACGGAGTCGACCCCGTCCAGGCGCACGACCCACCAGCCGTACACCGTCTCGATCGGCTGGCTGAGCTCCCCATCCTTCAGAGTGAAGATGGCCTTCTCGAAGTTGTCCTCGACCTGGCCCCAGCCGACCTTCATGGTGTAATCGTCGTTGGGGCCGCGCGAGCCGTCGTTGAACTCGTCCGCGACATCCTCCCACAAGCCGCCGTCGATGACCGCCTGGCGCGCCTTGAACGCGTCGTCCCGGAAGTTGGTGATGATGAAGCTGCACCGGCGCTGGGACTTCAGGCGGTTGTAATAATCGAGCAGCTCATCGTCGGTCACGGAGCTGGCCGGCTTCTCCACTAGATCTTCGTGCATCACCCTGCTGGCGTTGTAATCCATAATCTGCAGCGCGGCGCCGTCGATGTGCTCGTCCTGGCCATAGCCCAGCTCCTTGGCCTTCTGCGCCATCAATTCCTTGTTGATGATGACTTCGAGGAAGGCGCGCTTGCCGGCCAGGGTGGAGGTGTCGACCAGTTCGCCGTCCTCGCCGCGCGGCAGCTCGTTCGGCTTGAGCTTGGCCAGGCGATCCTCGTAGTAGGCCCGCGTCACCTTGGCGTCACCGACCGTCGCCAGGACTTCCTGGCCGGCGGGCTGGCGGGCGCAGCCCGCGGCCGCAAGGGTGAGCGCGCCCAGCGCGAGCGCGGAGCAGAACAAGGCGGCGTCCCGGGCGAAGTCCGGACGCGAAGACGGCTGGCGAAGAACGCTCATGACAGCTCCTTGACAGGCACCGGCCCGGCGGGTCGGGCGCTCGCGGCGGCTCGCTCCGCCCCGGCGGCCCGACGCAGCCGGTCCAGCAGGTCGAGGGTGACGGAGGCGGCGGCGAGCGCGTCCTCCCTCCGGGCAGGCACGCGCATGATGAACTGGTCGGCGGCCTTGAACATGAGCCCCTTGGGCCCGGTTCCCATCAAACCGCGCAGTATAGCGGGCGCGGGCGCCCGCCCGCCAGCGAAAAAGAAGGCGACGCCCTGGCGGTCGGCACGCACCTCCTCGACCCCGCAGCGCCCGGCCAGCAGCCGCAGGCGTTGGGTTTCGAGCAGGTTGGTGACCGGCGGCGGCGGCGCTCCATAACGGTCGTGCAGTTCCTCGCGCAGCCAGCCGAACGCCCGCTCCTCGCGCAAGCGCGCCAGCCGCCGGTAGAGGTCGAGCTTCTGCTCGGGATCGCCGATGTAGTCGTCGGGCAGATAGGCGGGCAGGCGCAGGTCGATCTTGACCTCGAGCGCCGCCGCGCCGCCGCCGCCCTTCAGCTCGAGCACCGTCTCCTCCAGGAGCCGGCAATACAGATCGAAGCCGATCGCTTCGATGTGCCCGTGCTGCTCTTCTCCCAGCAGGTTGCCCGCGCCGCGGATTTCGAGGTCGCGCATCGCGATGTGATAACCGGAGCCGAGAGCCTGGAATTCCTCGAGCGCGGCCAGTCGGCGCCGCGCCTCCGGCGTCAGCGTCTCCCCCGGCGGCGTCATCAGGTAGGCGAAGGCGCGCGTGCTGGCCCGCCCCACCCGGCCCCGCAGCTGATAGAGCTGCGCCAGACCGAAGCGGTCGGCGCGGTCGATGATGATGGTGTTGACGCGCGGCATGTCCAGGCCCGATTCGATGATGGCGGTGCTGACCAGCACGTCGAATTCATGGGCCAGGAAGCGCGTCATCACCTTTTCCAGCTCGGCCTCGGCCATCTGACCGTGCGCGATCGCGATGCGGGCCCCCGGAACGGCCGCGCGCACGCGCGCCGCGGCGGCGGCGATGGTCTCGATGCGGTTGTGCACGTAGAAAACCTGGCCGCCCCGGTGCAGCTCGCGGCGGATCGCCTCGGCCAGCAGCTCGTCGCTGTGCGCGCACAACTCGGTCTGGATGGGCAGCCGATCGCGCGGCGGCGTGTTGATGACCGACATGTCGCGCGCCCCCATCAGGGCCAGGTAGAGCGTGCGCGGGATCGGCGTCGCGCTGAGCGAGAGCACGTCGACCTGCTTGCGCAGCTCCTTCAGGCGTTCCTTGTGGCGCACGCCGAAGCGATGCTCCTCGTCCACGATCAGCAGCCCCAGACGCGCGAAGCGCACGTCGCGCGAGAGCAGCCGGTGCGTTCCGATCAGGATATCGATGTTGCCGTCGCGCAGCGCAGCCACGATGGCCTTCTGCTCGCGGGCCGTGCGGAAGCGGCTGAGCGTGCCCACGCGGACAGGGAAGTCGCGGAAGCGTTCGGCGAAGGTCTCGCCGTGCTGCTGGGCGAGGAGGGTGGTCGGGCAGAGCACCGCCACCTGACGCCCCTCGTGCACGACCTTGAAGGCGGCCCTCATGGCAACCTCGGTCTTGCCGTAGCCGACGTCACCGCAGACCAGGCGGTCCATGGGGCGCGGCGTCTCCAGGTCGCGCTTGACCTCGGCGATGCAGGCCAGCTGGTCGGGCGTTTCCTCGTAGATGAAGGAGTCCTCCAGCGCGCGCTGCAGCTCGCCGTCGGGCGGGAAGGCGTGGCCGGGCAGCGCCTGCCGCGCGGCGTACAGTTCCAGCAGCTCCGCCGCCAGGGCGCGGATCGCCTTGCGGGCGCGCCGAGTGACGCGGGCCCAGGCCGCGCCGCCCAGCTTGCTCAACGCGGGCGGGGTCTCGCTGTCGGCGGCGTGGCGCTCGACCAGTTCGATGTTCTCGACCGGCACATAGACCTTGTCGCCGTCCGCGTATTCGATCAGCAGGCATTCGCGTTCGGCGCCGTCGGCGGTGATGCGGCGCAGGCCGCGGTAGCGGCCGACGCCGTACTCGAGATGCACAACGTACTCGCCGCTCTGCAGTCGCCGGGTCTCCTTGACCGGCGCCCCGGCGGCGCGCCGGTGTCGCGGCGGCCGGCGGTAGCGCTCGAACAGCTCGTGATCGGTGAAGCAGGCCAGGCCCCGCTCCGGCCAGAGGAAGCCGCCCGCGACCGCTCCGACCTCGGGGCGCGCGCGGGGCGGCGGCGAGCCCGCCGCCTCGGCGGTCTCGTCCAGCAGCTCGCCCAGCCGGCGCGCCTGCCCCGCGTTGTCGCACAGGAGCAGGACCCTCTGCCCCGCCGCCTCGTGGCGCGCGATCTCGTCCCGCAGGCGAGCCACGTCGCCCCCCTTGACGTCGGGCCGCTGGGTGGCGAAACGACGCTGGGCGCCGGGCGCCAGCGCCAACCACGCGGCCCCCGTGTCGCCCGCGATCCATGCTCCCGCCACCAGCAGGTGCGGCCGCGCCGCGTCGGCCAGCGCGGCGGCCGGAGCAGTCAATTCGTCGGGAGCGGGCAGCAGCGGGTCGCGGCGCAGCCGCGCTTCGCGCAGCCGCGGCAGCTCGGCGTCCTGCAGGGCCGCCTGGGCGCAGAGCTGCGCCGGATCGCACCAGAACACCGGGGCGCCCGGCGGCAGGTGATCCAGTACGAGGGCGGTGGGCCCGAAGAAGGGCAGGAAAGCCTCCTGGCCGTCGCCGTGCAGGCGCTCCTCCAGGCGGTTCTCCAGGTCGGCGCGGTCGTGCTCCGCGATCTCGCCCGCCAGCGCCGCCGCTTCCACCCACGCCAGGGCGCACAGAACCGACTGATCATCCAGCACGAGGTGGCTGACCGGCAGGACGCGCGCGGCCTGGAGCTTGGCGCAAGAGCGCTGGGTCTCGACATCGAAGGAGCGCAGCGAGACGATCTCGTCGTCGAAGTACTCCACGCGCAGCGGCCGCTGTCCCGGCGGAAACAGATCGATCAGGCTGCCGCGGCGCGCGTAGTCGCCGGGGCGCGCCACCACCCCCGCGGCCCGGTAGCCGCGGGCCCCCAGTGCCGCGCACAGGTCGTCGCGGTCGCGCCGCTCGCCGGCGCGCAGGGTCAGCGCCACCTCCGCCAGGCGCTCCGGGGTGATCACACGTTGCCGCACCGCCGCCAGCGGCGCCACGGCCAGGCGCGGCGAGCCGCCGGCCAGGAGATCGAGCCCGGCCAGCAGATCGCCGGTCACGCCCGGGTCGGGCGACTTGCGGTCATAGGCCACGACGTCGGCTTGCGGCAGGTGAACGACGGCCTCCGGCCCGAGCCAGACGGCCAGGTCGTCCGCGAGCTGCAGAGCCGCCTCGGCCTGCGGCGCCACCACCAGCGCCGTGCGCCCGGCGGCACGGAACCAGGCGGCCAGCAGCAGCGAGGCCGCCGAACCGTGCAGACCGGACAGCACGACGGCCGGCGGCGGGGCCGCGCCGCCGGCCGCGGGCACCGTCTCTACCCTGGCCAGGGCGGACTCCAGCCAGGCGATGTCGTCCGCCAGGACGTCGCCGGGCAGCAGCTGGCCGAGCAAGCCGTTCAAAAAGTCGATCGCTCCCGGCTGAACGGCGTGATGGCGCGGAGCCTCTCGACGATGCGCGGCACCACGGCCGCCACGTAGTCGATCTCCGCCTCGGTGTTGTAGCGGGAGAGCGAGAAGCGGATCGAGCCGTGCGCCGAGGTGAAGGGGATCCCCATCGCCTTCAGCACGTGCGAGGGCTCGAGGCTGCCCGACGTGCAGGCCGACCCGCTGGAGGCGGCGATCCCGGCGCGGTCGAGCAGCAGCAGGATGCCCTCGCCCTCGATGAAATCGAAGCTCAGGTTGGTGGTGTTGGACAGGCGGCTCGCCCGGTCGCCGTTGACCCGGCTGTCGGGAACGGCGGCCAGCAACCTGGCCTCCAGCAGATCGCGCAGCGCCTGCACCCGCCCGTTATCCTCGCCCAGATGCCGGCCCGCCAGTTCGCAGGCGGCGCCCAGGCCGACGATTCCGGCCACGTTCTCGGTGCCGGCGCGGCGGCCCCGCTCCTGGTGGCCTCCCACGATCAGGGGACGCAGCTTGGTCCCCTTGCGGACGTACAGCGCCCCCACGCCCTTGGCGGCGTGCAGCTTGTGGCCGGAGAGCGCCAGCAGGTCGATGGTCGAGGAGCGCATGTCCAACGGCAGCTTGCCGACCGCCTGCACCGCATCGACGTGGAACACCGCCCCCGCTTCCTTGACGATGCGCCCGATCGCCTCGCTGTCGAAGATCACGCCGGTTTCGTTGTTGGCCGCCATCACGCTGACGATCGCCGTGTCGGGACGCAGGGCGGCGCGCAGTTCGTCCAGGTCCAGGCGGCCGGCGCCGTCGACCCCCAGGTACGTGACGGCGTAGCCCTGGCGGCTCTCGAGTTCGCGGCAGAGCCCCAGCACCGCGGGATGCTCTACCTGGGTGGTGATGACGTGCCGGCGTTCGGGATAGGCGCGCAGCGTGCCGACGATGGCGAGATTGTCGCCCTCCGAACCGCCGGAGGTGAACACGATCTCGCCCGGCGCCGCGGCGCCCAGCAGCCCCGCGACCTGCTCCCGCGCGCGCGCCACCGCCTGACCCGCGGCGGCGCCGAACCGGTGCATGCTGGAAGGATTGCCGTAGTGCTCGGTCAGATAGGGCAGCATCGCCTCGAGCACTTCCGGGGCGATGCGCCCGGTGGCGTTGTTGTCGAGGTAGACGCCGCTCGGCGGCGCCGGCGGCATCCCCTGCAGCAGATGGAAGCCCCCCCCCGCGGCGCCGTTCACGACTTCACCTCGATGACCTCGAGGTCGCCGGCCACGTGCTCGCGCAATTGCGACTCCACCCAGCCCTTGATCGTCGCTTCCGAGGCCGGGCAGCTGGCGCAGGCGCCCGTCAGCCGCACGTAGACGTCGCGGCCGCGGATGTCCACCACCTCGATGTCGCCGCCGTCGGTGCGCAGCGCACGGGCGATGTCGTTCTCGATCAGCTCGCGGATGCGCGTCTCGAGCGGCGGCGCCGGCGCCGGGAGCGGCGGCGCCGGGGGCGGCGGGTAGCCGGCCGGCGCGGAGGCGGGCCGGGGCTGCTCCAGGCGCAGCTTCTCCCAGCACTCGTCGAGGATGTGCTGGATCTCGGGGTGGCAATCCTGGCAGCCGCCGCCCGCCTTGGTGTAGTGCGTCACGTCCTCGAGCGTCTGCAGGCGGTTGCGCATGACCGCGTTGCGGATGGTGTCGCGCGTGACGTGGAAGCAGTGGCAGACCAGCACGCCCTGGGACAGCAGCTCGCAGGGGATCTCGCGTCCCTGCCGCTTGTAGTAGTCGATCATCGCCGCTTCGAGCGCCTCGCGGCCCATCACCGAGCAGTGCATCTTCTCGCGCGGCAGCCCGCCCAGCTCGCGGGCGATGTCCTCGTTGGTGATGCGGGCCGCCTCTTCCAGGGTCTTGCCCTTGACCATCTCGGTCAGGATCGACGACGAGGCGATGGCGCTGCCGCAGCCGAAGGTCTGGAACATGGCCTCGGCGATGCGCCCCTCGGCGTCCAGGCGGAAGCTCAGCCGCAAGGCGTCGCCGCACGCCATCGAGCCCACTTCGCCGACGCCGTCGGCCTGCTCGACCTGGCCGACGTTGCGGGGATTGAAGAAATGATCGTAGACCTTCTCCGAGTAATTCCACATGGCGGGCGGGCCTCCCGGGGCGGTGAGGATCGGCCGCGGGGCCGATACGGCGGCGCCGTGGCGCCGCCAGGGCTCAACCTAATGCAAATCCGTCCATAATCAAGGCGCGGCGCTGCCGCTCTCGTCCTTGCCGCTCCCCCGCGCGACCGCCGATTCTACCAGCAGCAACGCGCAGGCCAAGAGCAGCAGCCAGGCCCCCAGTTCGCGCCCGGCCAGGGCGGCGGCGAAGGCGGCGGCAGTGGCATCGTCAAGGGCCCGGCCCTCGCCCAGCCCGGCTTCGCGCAGCAGGGACAGCATCTCGCCCGGCTGCATCAGCTCCGGATCGCCCTCCGCGGCCGGCGGCGCGGCCGCCAGCAGGCCGACCGTGTCCGGACCGGCCAGGAAGACATGGAAGCCCTTGCGCTCGGCGATGCCGGCCGTCAGCCAGGGCGTGCCGCCCGACCAGGACAGACGGGCGGGCAGCAGCGCCCCGCCGCCGGGCGGCGCCAGGCGCAACGCGCCGGCATCGGCCAGCCGGCCCGAGGCGGCGACGGCGCGGCCGGCCCGCAGCTGCAGCGGCGCGCCCACCGGCACCGCGCCGGCGCCCGTGGGCGCGGCGAGGGCGGCCACCAGCCGCTGGACGAGCGGCAGGAACATCGGGCTGAGCGGCAGGTCGCTGGCCTCCAGGGTGAGGTTGAAGGGAAACACACAGAACACGCCCGCGCCGCGCCGCGCCTCGATGAGGGCGGGCGCCCCGCCGCTGAAGACGAGCGGCGCCTGGTGCTCCCCGGCGTCCAAGGCGTGGAACCGCCGGTACCCGATGTCGGCCAGCGTGGCCAGCGGCTCGTCGCCGAAGCCCTGGAAGGCGGGATGCCCGGGGGCCAGCAGTCGGGTTCTCTCCTGGCTGGCCGGGGCGCGCGCCCGGAAATCGGCGCGTCCGGGCAGGGCGAGCGCGGGCAGCAGATCACGCGCCAGCTCCGCGCTCTGTTCGGGATCGCCCAGCCAGAAGACGGCGGCGCCCCCTCCCTCGAGCCAGCCCACGAGCGCGCCCAGCTGCTGCCGCCCCAGCGGCAGGGGGTCGACCAGCAACGCCACGTCCGCAGCCGCCAGGTCGCCGTCGGTCAGCAGCCCGGCGGGCAGGGCGCGCACCGCGAACAGACCGTCGCCGGGCGCCTGCCCTTCGCCCGTTGCGACCGCCAGCGGATCGAGAGCCGCGGCGAGCCGCCGCCAGCCGCCGCGCCCGCCGGCCTCCCCCCGCTCGGCCCCGTGCAGCAGCAGGACGGCCACCCGCTCGCGCACCGCCAGCACGAAGGGGAAGTCGTCATCGACCGGCAGCCGATCGCTCCGCTTGACCACTCGCCCGCGGTGACGGCCGGCGGCGGGAGCGGCCACGCTGAAGACCACCTCGGATACCGCCCCCTCCTGCCCCAGCGCGACCGCCTCGGCCACGCGCTGCCCCCCCAGTTCGAGGGCGAACACCTCCCCCGCGCGTTCCTGCCTGACCTCGGCCGCCAGCGCGAAGGTCTCCCCGGCGCGCAAGGCGCGCAGCGGCAGGCGCACCGCCCGCACACCGCCGTTGGGGACCTGCTCACCCACCCGGTGCAGCAGCAGCCGCGGCCGGCCCGCGGCCGCCAACTCGGCCAGCGCCGCCCGCAGCGCCCCGGCGTCGACGGCGCCCCGTTGCAGATCCGACAACAGGAAGATGTCGGCCGGTTGCCGCCGCGCCTGGCGGCACCAGCGCACCGCCTCGCGCAGCGCCGCCGGCAGATCGCAGCCGCCTTCGCCCGCCGTCGTGCCCGCCAGAACAGGGTCCAGCGCCAGCGGCGCCGCGGTCCACTCGCCCAGCAGAGACGCCGCCGAGTCGCCGGCCCGCACCACCTGCACCTCGCTGCCGGGCGGCAGCGCCGCCGCCAGCTCGGCGCAGGCCAGAACCGCGGCGTCGAAACGGGTGCCGCCGTCGAGCTGCGTCTGCATGCTGGCGCTGGCGTCCAGGATGAACACGGCCGAGACGGCGCCGTCGGCCGCGCGCGCCAGACCGGGCAGGCGGGGACGCGCCACGCCGAGCACCACGCACAGCAAGGCCAGCACGCGCAGCAGCAGCAGCAGCCAGCGCTGCAGGCCGAGCTGTCGCGCGCGGCGGGTCTGCTCCTCCTCCAGGAAGCGCAGATCGCTGAAGGGCAGCCGTCGCGGGCGCCGCCGCCGCCACAGGTGCAGGATGATCGGCACGGCCACCGCGGCGGCGCCGGCCAGCAGGCCGGGGTTGACGAAGGTCAGCGGGGCCACGCCGCCACCTCCCAGCCGGTCTCAGGCGAGCCGGCGTCGCTTGCCCAGAACGGCGTGCAGGGCCGTTTCGAGCGGCGTGTCCGTGGTCACCTCTACCAGATCGACGCGCGCGCGCCGGCATTCGCGCCGCAGCTCGTCCCGCCACGCCTCCAGGCGCCGCCGGTAGCCGGCGCGCAGCAGCGCCGGCTCGGCGCGCAGGCGATGCCCGGGTCTCTCCAGGTCCTCGAACTCGTGCTCGCGCCGCAGCTCCAGGTCGATCTCGCGCGGGTCGAGCACGTGGTAGACGATCACCTCGTGGCCGCGGTGGCGAAAATGCTTCAGGCCGCCCATCACCGCCGCCGGTTCGTCCAACAGGTCGGACAGCAGGATGATCAGCCCGCGGCGGTGCACTCTTTCCGCCACCGCGTGCAGGACCGGACCCAGGCGCGTGCCCGCTCCGGTGGGAGCTTCCTGCAGGATCTTCAGCAGCTGGAAGAGCTGCCTCCGCACCGAGCGGGCCGGTGCCACCGCCAGCGGCCGCTCGTCGAAGGTCACCAGCCCCACCGCGTCCTTCTGGTGCAGCAGCAGGTAACCCAGCGCAGCCGCCAGCAGGCGCGCGTAGTCCAGCTTGCTCGGCCGGCCGGTTTCGGGTCGGAAGGCCATGCTGGCCGAGCAGTCCAGCAGCAGGGTCGCGCGCAGATTGGTCTCTTCGGCGAAGACCTTCAGGTAGTGGCGGTCGGTCTTGGCGTAGACGCGCCAGTCGAGATGGTTGATCGGATCGCCCGGCAGGTACTGGCGGTACTCCGCGAACTCGACCGAGAAACCGTGATAGGGGCTCTTGTGCAGGCCGGTCAGGAAACCTTCGACCACCAGGCGGGCGATCAGGTCCAGGCGGTCCAGCCGGCTGGCCAGCTCCGCGGTCAGGAGGGGGCGGGTCACCCGACCTCCTCCAGCAGGCGGTCGATGATCTCGTCCTTGCCCACTTCCTCGGCCTCGGCGTGGAAATTGGTGACCAGGCGGTGGCGCAGGACCGGGTGCGCGAGCGCCCGCACGTCGTCGAGGCTGGGCGTGGGGCGTCCCGAGAGCAGCGCACGCGCCTTGGCGCCCAGCACGAGGCATTGGGCGGCGCGCGGCCCCGCTCCCCAGGCCAGGAACTCCCGCGCGGGCGACGCCTCCTCGCCGGTGCCGGGACGGGTCGCCCGCGCCAGCCGTACCGCGTAGCGCGACACGTTCTCCGCCACCGGCACGCGATGCACCAGGTCCTGGCTGGCCAGCACGGCGGCGCCGTCGAGGACCGGCCTCAGCTCGGCCGCGCGACGGCCGGTGGTGCGTTCGACGATGGCCACCTCCTCGTCGCTGCCGGGGTAGCCGATCAGCACGTTGAACATGAAACGGTCCAGCTGCGCCTCGGGCAGGGGGTACGTTCCCTCTTGCTCGATCGGATTCTGCGTGGCGAGCACGAAGAAGGGCGGCGGCAGCGCGTGCGTGCGGCCGCCCGCCGTGACCTGCCGCTCCTGCATCGCCTGCAGCAGCGCCGCCTGCGTCTTGGGCGGCGTGCGGTTGATCTCGTCGGCCAGCACCAGATTGGCGAACACCGGCCCGGGCACGAAACGAAAGGCGCGCCGGCGATCGGCGGGATCCTCCTCAAGGATCTCCGAGCCGGTGATGTCGGAAGGCATCAAGTCGGGAGTGAACTGGATGCGCGAGAAGGACAGGTCCAGCACGCGCGCCAGGCTGCTGATCAGCAGCGTCTTGGCCAGCCCGGGCACGCCCTCCAGCAGCACGTGCCCGCCGGCGAAGAGCGCGATCAACATCTCCTCGACCACGCGCTCTTGGCCGATGATAACCTTGCCGATCTGCTCGCGCATGGCGCGATGGCCGTTCTGGAGCAGGTCGAGGTTCTTCGCGTCGTCCACACCGCCACCTTTCTGTCCGGCGGTCGCGCCGCGGCCGCGCCGGACGAGTCCCAATGTACGCCCGGCGCCCGCGGGCGACAACCGCCGCGCCGGCTTTGGAGTTGCGGCCGCGGAACGCCGGCTGCATAGTTACCGCCCGGCGGACACCGCGTTCCGCCCTGGCCAGGGGGCTTTGATGTTCAAGAAGTTCTACCGCAACGTCGAGCAGCTGCTCCGGCAGATCGACATCGCCGCCGGCACGGAGGAGATGCTGCGCGCCACCGTCCGCGGCATCGTCGAGAGCTGCGCCGAACCTTACGGCATCGAGAGCGGGCGCCTGTACCGCGAGCGGGCTGCCGATTTCATCCTGATCGAGAGCATGGGCGAGTACGGCGCGGCCATAACCGGCAAGACCGTGCCCAAGAGCTACCCGATGATCGCCGCGCTGGAGCGCGAGCGTCTTGTGCTGATCACGCCCGACACGCCGGGATTCGATCCCGCCATCGAGCAGCAGTTCACCCATCTGGACTACGCTGCGGTGCTGATCGAGGCGACGCCCGCCTACATCCTCAGCTTCGGCGTGCGCAAGACCGAGGACGCGGACACCCTGCGCCTGATCCTCGAGACCATCCGCACGGCCATCAACCTGAAGCTTCGCCAGCGCCTGCTCGAGACGCAGCTGCGCCAGGCGCAGACCATCCAGCTGAGCCTGCTGCCGCGCCGGCTGCCCCAGCTCGAAGGCTTCGAGCTGGCCGCGGCCACCTTCCCCGCCGAGGAGGTCGGCGGCGACATCTACGACGCCCAGGACGTCGAGCCGGGGGTGATCGGCGTGGCCATCGCCGACGCCAGCGGCCACGGCCTGCCCGCCGCCCTGCAGGCGCGCGACGTCATCACCGGGCTGCGCATGGGGGTGGCCCGCGACCTGAAGTTGTCGGCGACCATCCGGCGACTGAACCAGGTGATCAACAAGAGCGGGCTGTCCAGCCGCTTCGTGTCGCTCTTCTACGGGGAGATCGAGGAGACCGGCAACATCATCTACGTCAATTGCGGCCATTGCCCGCCGCTGCTGTTCAACCAGCAGGGAGCGGTCTTCGAGCTGCCCAGCAATGGACCGGTGCTCGGCCCGCTGCCCGACATGGCCTACCGCCGCAGCTACGCGACGCTGCGCCCGGGCGAGGTGCTGGTGATGTTCTCCGACGGCGTCATCGAGCGGCGGGCGCCCTCGCCGGCCGCTGCGGCCGGCGACGGCCCCGGCGAGGTGATCCCCGAGCGGGAGGAGTTCGGACTCGAGCGCCTGATCGAGGTGTGCCGGGCCAACCTGCAGCGCGGCGCGCGCGAGCTGGTCGACGCCGTCTTCGCGGCGGTGCGCGCCCACGGCGACGACGCGCCCTGGGAGGACGACGTCACCGTGGTGGTGCTGCGCCGTTTGCCGGAAGCCGATTACCGGCCCAAGAAGACGCTCGGCACGGTGCTGGCGTTCGACAGCCGCCGCGGCGATTGAGCTCGGGACGCTCCGCGCCCGCGCTGCCGGGACCGCGGTGCCGGGACCTGTCCCCATCCTCCGGCAGTGACTATATTTGCGGACGGCACTGAGCAACGGCCGCGCCGCGGCGTCACCACAGCCCGAAGGGATAGAGCACATGGAGAAGCTGGCCGACATCGTCAAGCTGGCCATCGCCAACGAGGTCAACGCCAAGGTCTTCTACGAGCAGGCCGCAGACCTGGCCCGCCAGGGCGAGTCCACGATGGTCTTCATGGAACTGGTGGGGATGGAAGCGTCGCACGCCCAGCGCCTGGTCGACGCCTTCGGCGGGCTGCTGCGGCAGGAAGGGGCCGACGCCGCGGCCCATCTGGCCCGGCTCGAGGCCGACGCCGGCAAGACCCTGGACGCCGCCCAGACCAGGCTGCTGCGCGACGCCGATCCGCGTCAGGTGATCGAGCACGCCATCGGCATGGAGGCGGCGGCGCGCGACGCCTATCTGCGGCTGGCCGAGCGCGTCGAGCAGGAGGGCCTGCGCCGGCTGTGCCGGGACCTGGCCGACGAGGAGCGCCGGCACGGCGAGCAGCTGGCCGCGGCGCGCACAAGCATCGACATGCCGCAGGAGGACCGCCCGGCGCTGTAGGCGGCCGCGCGGAGCCCGCGCCCCGCCCCCCGCCTCGCCGCCTCACCGGACCAGCGCCAGCTTGACCATCAGGCTGCGTCCGGCCCCCCGTGCCTCGCAGAAGTACACCCCCGACGCCGCCGGCCGACCGGCGGCGTCGGCCCCGTCCCACACCACCTGCCGCCGCCCCGCCTCCACGACCTCGTCCAGCAGCGTCCGCACCAGCTCGCCCCGCACGTTGTAAATCTTCAGCGACAGCTCGCCGCGCTGCGGCATCGTGCACTCGATCCTCGTGCTCGGGTTGAACGGGTTCGGGTAGCCCCGCACCGCGAACTGCGCGGGCGCCGGAACGTCCGTCGTCGGGCTGGTGCCGAGTTCGCCGAAGAACAGCAGGATCTCGCCGAGCCAGCGGGTCCGGGCCGGCAGCGGCGGCGCCGACGGCGGCAGCAACGGATCCGTGATGATGTGCATGAAGTCGTACGGCTGGTAGACCACGTCGGCGTCGTACGTATCGACGCGGTTGTGCACCGCCGCCGCGTACGGATACGCGCCGGGCGATCCAGCCGGGTCCAGGAACTCGGCGACGCGCACCGAGGTGCCGGTGGCCGTCACCGCGTCGAAGTCGTTGATGATCGGGCAGCCGCCGTAAGCGATGTGACCGACCGTCAAACCGACAGCGTTGCCCGAGACCGGCCGCACCCGCGGCGAGGTCTGGAAGTTGATCAACGGCCGGACGTCGTTGGCGTTATAGACCACGCTGAACCAGGTATCGCGGAACGACCGCGCCGCCGCACCCGAACCGTTCAGGTTAAACGCCAGGTCGTCGCCGGTGAAGCAGGCGTTCTTGCCGCCCTGCCGCAACCAGGCGTCCAGCACTGCGATATCGTTGCCGGGATCTCCGGCGAAGTCGCCGTTGGACAGAGTGTAGCTGCCCAGGTCGCCCGCCGTGTACAGCAGCGTGCGGTAGCCCGCCAGCTGCGGCGCGGTCGCGCGGCCGCCCAGACCGTTGCCCGCGCCCGAGGACGGGCCGTTGGTGTAGTAGTGATCGATGTCGACGCCCTCGCGATGGCCCAGCGCCAGGAACGAAGGCACCCACTCGTTCTCGCCGCCGCGGGTGTCGAAGTCGTTCCACCACAGGATCGTGGGCTGGTCGCCCGGCGTGTCCGAGTTCATCGTCGGCAGCGCCCGCACCACGAAGGTCGCAGGGTACTGCATCGGCACGTAGCCCGGGTCGCCCGGGAACACCCCGAAGCCGGCCGTGCTGGCGGGCAGGAATGATGAGCGCACATCGCCGCCCAGCTCGTCCTCGGCGTAGAAGCAGTAGTGCAGCATGTCGCCGGGGAAGAAAAACCCCGTGTCGGGCAGGTCGAAGTTGAAGCGGTTGGCCACCAGCGACCCGCTGCCGGTGTAGGTCAGCCGGCCCTCGACGTGGCCGGCGTCGGGCAGGCCCGAGGTCCGGTAAGGGTCGAACAGCGGATTGCGTTTGAGGCTGTAGTGCATGCGCGGGGTGATGTTGAGGGAGGAGCCGGCGCGCAGCGGCACGACGTCGACGACGATCGAGTCGCCCGGATCGTTGCGCAGGTGCAACGCCGGGGAGATGGTGCGCGCCATGTCGAAGCGCACCGAGTTGGCGCCCAGGTTCGCGTAGTCCAGCACGCCGATCGCGGGGAAGCTGTCCTGGGCCAGGTCTAGCTCGCGGCCCGTGATGCTCGGGCCGCCGAGCGTGTACGCCGCCAGGGATACGTTGTCGTAGTAGGGTGCTGGCGTGGCGTCGGGGCCGTCCCAGCCCCAGAGCCAGCCGTACTCGTACACGCCGAGGCTGAGCTGCACGCGATCGCGGCCCGGCAAAAGCAGGTCCGAAACCCGATTGACCGACCGGACGTAGGCAGCGCCGCTGGTCCAGGTGATGAAGGAGCGCGAGCGCCACTCACTCCAGAAAAGGCCGCCGTCGGCCGACGACCTGACGTGCCAGCTGGCGTAGATGCCCGCTTCCAGCGACAGGTGGGTGTAGACGTCAAAGGAGAAAACGGCTCCCTCGTAATCACCCTCGGGCCAATTCAGAACCGGTGACCAGATCTCGTTGCTCAGGTGAAAATCGGGGCCGGCCAGGCCGCCGCTCGTGTTGACCACGTAGCCGCCCGGCCCGTATGTCCAGGTGATGCCCGGGCTGCCGCCCGTGCCCGGCACGACCACGCCGTCGTCGATGAACGCGAACTGCGGCGTGCGGTTCTCGTTGCAGACATCGACGTCCGCCAGCCGCGGCCAGACCTTCGAGAAGTCGCCCACGCCCACCGGGAGCGTGGCCGCCCAGTCGGCCTGCGTCGCCGGCTCGAACGTGTTGACCGTCCCCTGCAGCACGCCGCCAAAACGCACCGCCAGGTTGTCCAGCTGCGTGTGGCCGTCGGTGTCCCAGAGGCAGTCGCTGTCGGACCAGCCGCCGTCCGAGGTCGCCCGCCAGCGCAGGTGCACCTGGTTGTTCGACGGACCGACGTAGTCGGCCGTGCCCACCGAGAAGGTCACGTTGACGTCGACCGGCACGAACACGCCGCTGACCTTGTTGGTCCCGTTCCAGGTCGCCACCTGGTCGAAACCGGTCTGGCGCGAGACCGTCAGGTACAGGTAGTCGTACCCGGGCTCGTTGTCGTAGTTCAGGCGGCCCTGAACATTGACCGTGGTCGGATTGGTGTTGTCGGCGACCGTGCCGTACCAGTCCAGGTACTCGTTGTAGTTGTTGCCGTAGCCGGCCCCGCAGGCGTTGGCGAACACATCGCCGCACCAGAAGCCGTGGTTCGGCGTGAACAGCGGGTCCAGCAGTGCCATGTTGAAGGTGTCAATCTTCCAGGCCGACGTCGTCGCCTGGGTCAGGTCGACGCCGGTCCAGCCCTGATCGTTGGGCAGGGTGCCGGTCGCGTCCTGGAACTTGCCCGAGAGCAGACCCGGGCCGCCCATCAGGTAGACCGTGTCGGCGGACGACTTGTTCAGGCTGGCCTTCGGCACGCCGTACTCGAAGTTCGTGTAACGGCCGTCGGCCTTCTGGTAGCTGCTGAGATCCCTGGTCTGCTCAGCAGCGATGGCCATGCCGCTCGCGAGCAGCAGGACCAGAGACAGACATACGAGAGATGTGAGTCTCTTCATGCTTTTCCCCCCATCGTTGACCAAGTCAACACATGGTGTGGTTGGCGCTTCGTGCGTTCCGGCCTCCACTCACGTGGCCGGCCGCACCTCTGAGAGTCAGGCAAAAGTTCGTCGCTTCCTAGGCATCAGACCGGAAGGAACCGAACCTCCTCGCTCACAGACCAACGACTTCGGGCGAATTGATTGTCAAGTAAGGACCGCTTCCGAGTGGAAAACCAGGGACAACGCGCACTGCAACACGGAAATAAGGAACTTTTGCCTTCGAGTCGCTGTGTGAGGTTAGCGGATTTTGCCCAGCCCGTCAATAGATCACCTCAAAAAAGTGACAGGGCGGCCGGCAGGCCGCCCCATAGTGCAAAAACGATCGGGCGGAATCAGCTAAGACTCCGGGGGCGCCAGCGCGGCAAAATCGGCGTAGCGGGCGAAAAGCCCGTGGATCTCGCGCAGGAAGGCATGGCGCGCGGCGCGCAGGCGGGGATCGGGCACGTTCACGCGCACTGAGTCGAAGAAGCGGTCGATCGCCGGCCCCAGGCCGGACAGCAGCCGGAAGATCTCCACGCGTCGCCCCGACCGCTCCGCCGCCAGCAGGCCGGGCGCGGCGGCTGCCGCGGCCAGCCGCAGCTCGTTCTCGGCCGGCTCGGCGGACTGCGCCAGCGGCGCCCCGTCCGGGCTGCCCCCGCCGGCCAGCCAGCGCCCCAGGCAAGCCTCCAGCTCTTCGCCCGCCAGCAGGCTGCCCTCGAGGATGTTCTGGCAGCGCTTGAAGCCGGTTGCCAGCAGCAGGAAATCGGACTGGCCGCGGAAGCCGGCCAGAGCGTCGATCCAGGCCAGCGCGTCCGTCGGATCGTCGTCGCGCACCGCCAGGATCGCGCGCACGGCGTCGCCGGGCCTTCCCAGGGTCTCCTCCAGGTGCACGGTCAGCCGGGCGCGGAAGAAGTCGGCCAGCTCCGCCGCCGCCCGGGCGCGCCTCTCAGGCGCGGCCAGGTCGGCATAGAGGGCCAGCGCCGCGCGCAGCTGCCCACGCAGGCTGATCCGCGCCTGCAGATCGAGCGCGATGCGCACGATCGCCAGCGCATGGCGCCGCAGCGCGTACGGATCCTTGGCCCCGGTGGGAGCGAAGCCCGCCAGCCAGCAGCCGGCCAGCAGATCGAGCCGGTCGGCCGCGGCCAAGGCGCTGCTGACGCGATCGCCCGGTAGTTCCTCGGCCGCGCCGCGCGGCAGGTAATGCCGCTCGATCGCCCGGCAAACCTGCTCGCTCTCGCCCGCCCGGCGCGCGTAATGCGCGCCGATGATGCCTTCCAGGCGGGTGAACTCCTTCCCGTCCTTGATCATCTCGCTGACCAGGTCGCTCTTGCAGATGGCTGCCGCGCGCGCCACCGCGGCCGGCGCCGGCCCTCCATCCCCGATGCCGCCCGCCCAGATCGACGGCGCCAGCGACACCAGGCGCCGCGTCCGGTCTCCCAGCGAGCCGTACCCCTCCAGCCAGGTCACCTGGTCCAGACGCGCTGCCTGGGCGTCCGGACCCTGGCGCTGATCGAACTCCCAGTAGAACAGAGCGTCGGCCAGCCGCGCGCGCAGCACCCGCTCGTTGCCGCGCCGCACGGCGTCGAGCGACCGCTCGCCGCCGTCGCGCACGGTCAGGAAGCGCGGGCGCAGCCGGCCGTCGGCCTCGCCGATCACGGCGAAGTAGCGCTGGTGGGCTCGCAGCGCCGTGGTGATCACCTCGGGCGGCAAGGCGAAGAAACGCTCGTCGAACCCGCCCGCCAGCGCAGTCGGGTGCTCGCACAGGTGGACGACCTCGTCCAGCAATTCCTCGTCGCGCAGCCAGCGCGCGCCCGGCTCGGCGGCGGCGAGGCGGTCGAGACCCGCCTCGATCAGCCGGCGGCGCTCGGCCTGGTCGGCCACGACTCCGGCCGCGCGCAACGCCTCGAGATAAAGTTCGGCCCGGGCCACTTCCACCGGGCGGTCCTCCGCCAGCGTGCGGTGTCCCCGGGAGGTTCTGCCGGCCGCCACTGCGCCCACCGCCAGCGGGACGATCTCGGCGCCGAGCAGCGCCACCACCCATTGCAGGGGTCGCGCGTACTCCACCTCGCCGTCGCCCCAGCGCATCGTCTTGGGGAAGGGGATGCCGAGCACGATCGCCGGCAGCTGCTCGGCCAGCACCTCGGCGGCGGGCCGGCCGGGGATCGCGCGGCGAACGGCCAGGAACCGCCCCCGGCCGTCGTCGAGCATGTGGCAGCCGTCCAGTTCCACGCCGTTCTTGCGCGCGAAGCCCAGCGCGGCCGGCGTGGGCGCTCCGGCCTCGTCGTAGGCCGCGGACATGGGTGGGCCCTTGATCTCCAGCGTGCGCGTCGGCTGGCTGACCGCCAGCTCCTCGACCAGCAGCGCCAGCCGGCGCGGTGCGGCGTGCACCCGCAGCGCGCCGTGCGCCAGGGCGGCGTCGGCGAGCAACCGGGCCGCGGCCGCCTCGAGAAAGGCGGCCGCCGGCGGCTGGAACCGGGCGGGCAGCTCGTCGCTGCCGATCTCCAGAAGGAAGGGCAGGCGCGCGGCGCCGTCTGCCAGGGGTGCGGTCATGGCGTCTGCTCTTTCCTGGACTCTTTCCCCGACGGCAGCAGCGGGAAGCCAAGCGCCTCGCGCCTCGCCACGTGGGCCTGGGCCGCCTGCCGCGCCAGATTGCGGATGCGCGCGATGTAGCCCGTCCGCTCGGTCACCGAGATGGCGCCGCGCGCCTCCAGCACGTTGAACATGTGGCTGCACTTGATCACGGCGTCGTAGCCCGGATAGACCAGGCCGGCCTCCAGCAGGGTCCGCGCCTCGCGTTCGCGATCCTCGAAATGCCGCCGGTACATCGCCGCGTCGGCGTGCTCGAAATTGAAGGCCGAAAAGTCCTTCTCGAAGCCGCCCTGCACCTCGCCCCATGTCAGGCCGCCGCCCCAGCGCAGATCCTTCACATGGTCGACTCCCTGCATGAACATGCAGATGCGCAGCAGCCCGTAGGTCAGCTCCACCGACACCGGCTTCAGACGCAGGCCGCCGACCTGCTGGAAATAGGTGAACTGCGAGATCTCCATCCCGTCCAGCCACACTTCCCAGCCCAGACCGGCGGCGCCCAGCGTCGGCGATTCCCAATCGTCCTCCACGAATCGGATGTCATGATCGCGGTGGTCGATGCCGATCGCGCCCAGGGAGCGCAGGTACAGTTCCTGCGAGTCTGGCGGGTTGGGCTTGAGCAGCACCTGGTACTGCAGGAACTGGTGCACGCGGTTGGGATTCTCGAGGTAGCGTCCGTCCTTGGGACGCTTGCTCGGCTCCACGTAGGCCACGCGCCACGGCTCGGGGCCCAGCGCGCGCAGGAAGGTGTTGGGGTTGAACGTTCCCGCCCCGACCTCGGAATTGTACGGCTGGACGATCACGCACCCTTGCGCGGCCCAGAAGGCCTGCAGCCGCGCGATCATCTCCTGATAGTCCATCATCTCTCCTCGTCCAGCCCCGGCGGCGAACCGTTCGGGGCGGACCGCGGCGACGCGACGGCCGCCCGCCCCCCGGCCTGCGCCGCCTCGGCGCGGCGCGCCGGCCTCAACAGGTCCAGCGCCGCCGGCAGACGATACGCCGGCAGATGATAGCCGAGGAAACGGTGCAGCATGACGCCGATCTCCCGCTGCACCCGGCGCAGCGGCGGCGGCACCTCCGCGGCCCCCGCCAATTCGCGCGGCAACGCCTGCAAGGCGAGCAGGGTGTCGCGGGGCAGGGCGTGGCCGGCCCTGGCGCGTCCGGCCGCCGCGCAGGCGCCGCAGACCACGCCGCCCGCGGCGGGATCGAACCACAGGCCGCCCGCCCCGGCCGCCGGCTGGGCCGCCGCACACGCGGCGCAGGCGCCGAGCACCGGGGCCAGGCCCTGCAGCTCCAGCAGCGCCAATTCGAAGGCGTAGAAGCACTGCGCCGCCCGGTCGCGCGGCGCGCAAGATAGCACGCCCAGGAAATCGCGGCAAAGCGCGAACAGCTCCTCCTCGCACTCGCCCGAGGGTCGACAGCGATCCACGATCTCGACCGCCGCCAGCAGGAAAGCCAGCCGCTCCAGCCCGCCCGCCGCCGGTTCGTCGCCGGCCAGCGGATCCAGCAGCAGCTGCCCGGCGCGCAGGTACTGCAGCTCCCGGGCTGGCGCCAGGCTGCATTCCGCCGCGATCAGACGGCCCGGCTGCGCCAGCGGCCGCAGCGCCGACGCCGCCGAGCGGGCCCCCTTGGCCACCGCCCGCAGGTAGCCGCAGCGCGCCGTCAGCAGCGAGACGACGAGGCTCGTCTCGCCGCTGGGCCAGGTGCGCAGCACGACCGCGTCGGTGGCGACGACCGGTTGCGGCAGCAGGCTCATGGCGTCCTCAACGCAGCAAGGCGGTGGCCAGCCCCAGATAGATCATCAGACCGATCACGTCATTGGCGGTGGTGATGAACGGGCCGGTGGCGACCGCGGGGTCGATGCCGACGCGGTGCAGGACCATCGGCACGGCCGAGCCGACCAGGGCGGCGAACAGCACGATCGCGATCATCGCCGCCGCCAGCACGCCGGCGACCTCCGGCTCGCCCACGACGTGCCCGGCGATGAAATAGAGCGACAGCGCCAGCATCCCCCCGGTGATCAACGCCGTCAGCAGTTCGCGCCCGAGATGGCGGCCGAGCTGGAAGACGCTCAGCTCGCCGGTGGCCAGGCCGCGCACGACCACCGACGAGGTCTGGATGCCGGTGTTGCCCCCCATCGCCATGATCACGGGGATGAAGAACGCCAGCGCGACCATGGTCTCCAGGCGCGCGCCATGGTGCTTGAGCACCAGGATCGAGCCGAATTCGCCCGCCAGGGCGCCGAAGAGCCACGGCAGGCGCGCCCTCGCCACGCGCACCGAATTGCGCTCGCCCGGCTCCTCGGCGCCCGTGCCCGCCAGGCGCAGGAAGTCCTCGGTCGCCTCCTCGGCGAAGACGTCCATGACGTCGTCGGCCGTGATGCGCCCGACCAGCCGTCCTTCGTCGTCCACCACCGGCAGGCTGAACAGGTCGTGCGTCTGGAAGAACTGCGCCACCTTCTCCTGGTCGAGGTGGACGTTGACATAGAGCGGATCGGGCTCCATGACCTCGCGCACGGGGGTCTGCGCTTCCGCCAGCAGCAGCTTGACCAACGGCAGCCTGCCGACCAGGCCACCCGCGGCGTCGACGATGAAGGCGGCGTGCATCTGTTCCAGATCCACCTCGTCGAGGGCGCGCACGGCGGCGACGGCGTCGGCGCAGGACGCATCCTCGGGCACGGCGATCAGCTCCTTGCCCATCAGGCCGCCGGCGCTCTCCGGACTGTACCGGAGCAGCTCGGCGACTTCCTCGCGCTCCTCCTCGTCCATCGCGGCCAGGATCTGCTCGGCCTGCTCCTGGTCCTCCAGGTCGCCCAGCAGGTCGGTGGCCTCGTCCGACGGCATCTCCTCCAGAAGGTCGGCGATCTCGTCGACGTCGAGCAGGCGGAACAGGGCGCTCAGGCTGCGGTTGTCCAGCTCCGCCAGCACTTCGGCCAGCAGCTCCGGCGGCAGCCGCCTCAGCACTCGCGTGGTGTCCTCGACGCTCAGCCGCCGCAGCGCCTCGCACAGGTCGCCCGGCGGCAGCTCCCGCGCCAGGGCCGCCGCCTCTTCCTCGCGGCCGGCGCGCAGCAGCGCCTCGAACTCCTCGACCAGCTCGTGCAGCGCCTCGTCGGCGCGCGCCGGGTCGAGGAAGTGCTCCTCCGCCTCTTCCTCGCGCGCCTCGTCCGGCCGCGGTTCGTTCATGGAACGGACTCCTCGCCTGGAGAGAGCCGGGGCGCCGCCGGCCCCACCGCCTCCAGCTGGCGGATGTGCTCGGCGACGTCGGCGAACCCCCGCGGCGTCATGACCGCGCCTCCGGAGATGATCAGCCGGATGCCCTCCTCGATGGTCAGATCCAGGATGGCCGCCTCGGACCGCGGCACCAGCAGCATGTAGCCGGAGGTCGGGTTCGGCGTCGTGGGCAGAAACACGGCCAGCAGGTCGCTGGCGGGATCGTCGGCGGTCACGAACCCCATGGAATGGATGCCGCGCCGGGGATACTCGAACAGCACGACCTTCTGGAACGCGGTCCGCTGGCCGCCCAGGAAGACCTCGCTGATCTGCTTGGTGGCGCTGAAGATCCCCTTGATCAGGGGGATCCGCCTGGCCGTGCGTTCGACCAGCCCGAAAAAGGCCACGCCCAGCAGGTTGCGCGTGAACAGCCCGATCAGGGCGATGAGCAGGATCGTGGCCAAGAACCCGGCCAGGGTCAGCAGGAAGCCCGGCACGGTGCCGCGCAGGCCGGGGATCCGCTCGAGCCAGGGCCGGACCATGGCGTCGACCAGCAGATAGAACCGCCAGACGATCCAGAGGGAGATCGCCAGGGGGGCGATCGCCAGCAGCCCGGTCACGAAATAGCGCCGCAGAACGAGCGCGGCGCCGCCCAACGCCGCCTTCACGCCTCATCCTTTCCGCGCGCCGCGTGACCGGGCAGGGGCGCGGGCGCCTTGATCAGCACCCGCAGGATGCGCTGGTCCTCGACCGCTTCCACCGTCACGCGCAGGCCCGCGATGTCCACCTCGTCGCCGATCTCGGGCACGCGGCCGGCCGCTTCGTAGACCAGACCGGCCAGCGTCTCGCTGTCGCCGGCGGGCAGCGGCAAGCCGAGCACCTCCTGCAGATCCTCCAGGTCGATCTTGGGATCGACGCGCAGCGTCTCGCTGCCCAGCCACTCGTAAAGCCGCTCGCCCTCGTCGAATTCGTCCTCGATCTCGCCCACGATCTCCTCGAGGACATCCTCCATGGTCACCAGGCCCGCGGTGCCCCCGTACTCGTCGATGACGATGGCCATGTGGATGCGGCTGCGGCGGAATTCGGCCAGCACCTCGTCGATCTTCTTGCTCTCGGGGATGAAATAGGCGGGCCGCAGCAGATCGCCGATCACCTTGCCGTGCGTGACCAGCCGGCCTTCCTCCACCAAGGCCAGCAGATCCTTGGCGTAGAGCAGGCCGCTGATGTGGTCGATGCTGCCCTCGTACACCGGCAGCCGCGAGTGGCGGGCCTCGTTGACGGCCGCCACGGCCGCCTCGATCGGGTCGGCCGCGTCCAGCGCCACCATGTCGATCCGCGGCACCATGATCTCGCGCACCGTGGTGTCGTGGAAACCGAAGATGCTGTGGATCATCTCCCGTTCCTCGTCCTCCAGGCTGACGCTGCCCTGCTCCTCGTGCAGCAGGCTGCGGATCTCGCCGGTGGACAGCTGCGGCGGCCCGTCCTCGGCCGTGGCGGGATCGCCGCTGCGCGCGGCGGCCCACAACAACAGCGCCGACCAGGGCCGCAGCAACCAGTGCAGCGGCAGCAGCAAGGGGCCGAGCCAACGGGCGTACGCCAGCGGGGAGCGGGCGGCCGCCGCCTTGCAGATCAGGCCGCCGCCGAACCAGAGCAGCACCACGACCGCCGCCGCCACCGCCAGGACGCGCGCCGGGCCCAGCCGGGGCATCGCCCCGGCCACGATCTGCGCCCACGCCGCGCTCCCCGCCACCGTCACCGCCAGGAACACGGTGTTGACCGTGATCGCGAAGCGCCGGGGCCGCGCCAGGTACTCGGCCAGCACGCGCCCGGTCCCCGCCGCCTCCAGCAGGCCGTGGCGGTGCAGATTGGACACCTTGGCGAAGGCGGTCCACAGGCCGGCCGTCAGCGCCGCCGCCGCCAGCGCGGCAGCCGCCGTGATCCAGACCGCGGGGCCGGTCGGCAACGCTGCCGCCGCGACGCTCACTCCGCGTCCCTCCCTTCCTGCAGGGGATGTTCCAGTCCCACCGCCGCCAGCAGCCGCGCCTCGCGGGCCCGCATGGCGCGCTCCTGCGCCGGATCGTCATGCTCCCAGCCCAGCAGATGCAGCAGACCGTGGGCCGTCAGCCAGGCCAGTTCCGCCTGCAGCGGCCAGCCGTTCGCACGGCAGCGCCCGGCGATGAAGCCGGGGGCGAGCACGATCTCGCCCACTTCCGCCCGCGCGACCGCCTCCAGCGCGGAGCGCCACAGGTCGCGCGCGGCGAAACCCTCGCCGCCCGGCAGGTCCGGCGACCCGGCGCCCGCCGGCTCGAGGCTGCTGAAGGACAGCACGTCGGTCGCCTCGTCCCTGGCACGCCAGTCTCGGTTGAGCGCCGCCATCCGCTCGTCGTCGACCAGCACCAGCGCCGCCTCCCAGTCGGGCCTGCCGGCGGGGGCGGCCAGGGCCTGCATCCCTTCCAGCCAATCCGCCGGCGGCGTCCAGCCGCGCTCCCGGCGCAGATCGACCAGGCGCAGCCTCACGCGTCCGCCCGCCTTTCCTCTCCGGCCCGGCCCTGGCCGCGCTCGCGCGCGCGCCCGGGCTCGGGCGGCTTCGGCCGATCCTCCCGCTGGCCGGGATAGAGGATGCGCGCGTGGTGGATGCCGCTCAGCAGCGGGATGAAGGCCTCCCGGACCTTCGCCAGATCGCTCAGCGTCAGCTGCGATTCGTCCAGCTCGCCGCTGAGCATCCGTTTGTCGATGATCTGCTTGGTGGTCTCGCGGATGCGGCTCGGCGTCGGCTTGGCCAGCGAGCGCACGGCCGCCTCGACGGCGTCGGCCAGCATCAGAATCGCGGTCTCCCGCGAGCGCGGTTTGGGCCCCGGGTAGCGGAAGTCGTCCACCTTGACCGTGCTGCTGGGGTCGCTCTCCAGCGCCTTGTGGTAGAAGAACTCCATGACGCTCGTGCCGTGATGCTCCGGAATGAAATCGATGACCGCCTGCGGCAGGCGCCACTTGCGCCCCAGCTCGATGCCGTCCTTGACGTGCGCGGCGACCACCAGGGCGCTCATGCTCGGCGTCAGTTCGTCGTGCTTGTTGGGCCCCCCGCCCTGGTTCTCGACGAAGTACTCCGACTTGGCCAGCTTGCCGATGTCGTGGAACAGAGCCCCGACGCGGGTCAGCAGCGCGTTCGCGCCGATGGCGCGGGCCGCCTGCTCGGCGAGCTGGCTGACCACCTGGCTGTGGTGGTATGTGCCTTGCGATTCCAGCGCCATGCGCTTGAGCAGCGGATGGTTGAGGTCCGACAGCTCGAGCAGGGTCAGGTCGCTCGACACCCCCACCAGCGGCTCGACGATCGGCAGCAGGAACAGGGCGAAAGCCACGGCGACAACCGGCGTCAGCAGACCCGCCAGGTACTCCCGCCCCAGACCGGCGGGCGCGGCCCCCTCCGCCAGCCGCACCACCGTGATCAGCAGCACGGTCAGACCGCAGAGCAGCGCGATGGTCTGATAGAACTGGCTGCGTTGTTGGATGCGGCGCACGGCCGCCACCGTGACCTCGCCCAGGATCACCCAGACGAAGACGGCGCTGGCCGCCAGGCCCGGCAAAACGGCCAGCAGCGCGATGCCCAGCAGGGTCGTGGCGTGCCCCACCGCTCCCCGGAACATCACCGTCGCCAGCAGCGCCAGCAGCGGCACCGGCACCGCGAACACGCCCAGCTGCGGCCGCCCCAGGCTGAAGGCGGCCGCGCCCAGGAACAGGCCGACCATGGCCGCGATCGCCGCGATGTGGCGCGGCCGCCGCAGCACCGGAGCGAAATGCAGCCGGCCCGCCCAGGCGTAGAGCAACAGCGCCGTCGCCACCAGCAGCGCGCGCGTCGCCAGCCGCAGCAATCGCGGCCCGCGGCCGAGGGCGCCGCCCTGCTGGACCAACAGCTCCCGCAGCTGGGCCAGGGCCAGAGCCTCCACCTCGGTCACGCGCATCCCCTGGTCGATGATGCGCTCGCCCTTGATGTAGTCGCGCGCCGCCGGCACTGCCTGCCGGGCGGCGTCCTGGCGCAGGCGCGTCTCGGCGGCGTCGTAGACGAGGTTGGACGCCGCGAAATGCCGCGCCAGCAGCGACCCCCACGACGCGGTCTCGGCGTCCAGCCCCTGCCCCCGCAAGGCGAGGGCAAGGCGGTCCGCCAGCTGCCCCTGGGGCGTGACCGTGGAAACGTCAACGCTGGTCTCGGTGGCCGCGGTCACGATGCGCACGCGCGCGTAGTTGCCGGGCGGCAGCAGATCGGCCACGCCCCCCTCGAGCACCTCGACCAGCGCGGCGCGGATCGCCGCCAGCAGCTGTTCCGGGCGGGGATGCGACAGCGCCAGCCGCAGCGGCTCCTCCGGCAGGCCGGGGAAACGCAGCGCCAGCAGGGTCGCCTGCTCCTCCGGGCCTGCCTGGTTGCGGGCGCGCTGGGCCAGGTACGCCTGCCGCCACGCCTGGAAGCGTTCCAGCGGCTGGGCCCCCGCCCCCTCCGCGGGCAGACGGCGCAGCACGGGAGGCTCGGCCAGAACCCTTTCCAGGCGTCGCAGCTCCACGTCGCGCGGAGGCAGGGGCGCGGCGAAGTCCAGCGGCGCCCGCAGCTCGCGCGGCGCTATCTCGCCCTCGCGCGGATAATCGACCTCCACGCGTGGCAGCGGCGGAAAGAGCAGCACGTGCAGCGCCAGCAGCAAAACGCCCGCGAGGCCGGCCCAGCGCCAGGCCGGACCCGGAGCCGCCGGCCGGGTCTCGCCGGCGCGACCCGCGCTGCGGCCGCCCGCGCGCCGCTCGCGCACCCCCGCCCAGGGCGCGGGCCGGAAGAAGCGTAGCGACCACCAGCTCATCGCCTCACGTCCTCCCGCCCTCGCGTTCTTCGTCCTCCAGGAAGGCGTCGACGATCCGCCTCACCAGGGGATGGCGCACCACGTCGCGCCCGTCCAGGTGCACGAAGGCCACTCCGCTCAGACCCGCCAGGATGCGCTGCACCACGACCAGGCCGGACTTCTCCTTCTCCTTGAGATCGATCTGCGTCACGTCGCCCGTGACGACCGCCTTGGACTGGAAGCCCAGCCGGGTCAGGAACATCTTCATCTGGCCGAGCGTGGTGTTCTGCGCCTCATCCAGGATGACGAAGGCGTTGCTCAACGTCCGACCCCGCATGTACGCCAGCGGCGCCGCCTCGATCACCCCGCTGGCCATGTGGCGCGCGATCCTGCCGGCGCCCAGGGTGTCGGCCAGCGCGTCGTAGAGGGGGCGCAGATAGGGATCGATCTTTTCCTGCAGGTCGCCCGGCAAGAAACCCAGCTGCTCGCCGGCCTCGACGGCGGGCCGCACGAGCAGCACGCGGTCGACCAGACGGCGCTTCAGGTAGTCCATCGCCATCACGACGGCCAGGTAGGTCTTGCCGGTGCCGGCGGGGCCGATGCCGAAGACGACGTCGTGCCGGCGGATGGCCTCCACATAGCGCCGCTGGCCCTCGGTCTTGGCGCGGATGGCCTGACGCCCGCCGGCCGCGAAGTACAGCACCTCGCCGTCCCCGTCGGGCTCCGGGCCCGCCTCGCCCCGCGCGCCGAACTGCCCGTCGAGCACGTAGCCGACGGCCACCGCGTCCAGGGTCCGGCCGTCGGCCGCCAGCGCGATGAGCCTGCGCACCGCCTCGGCCAGCTCCGCCACCTGGCCGCGCGGTCCCCGCAGGATCATGGTCTCGCCGCGCACCACGATGCTGCCGTCCAGCCGCGCCTCGAGCAGGCGCAGATTGGCATCGTTCCAGCCCAGCAGCGCCAGCTGGTCCACGCCGGCCAGCGGCAGTCTCACCTCTTCCAGGCCGTCCCCGCCGGCGCTGTTGGCGTCCGCGTTCATCCGCCCTCGCTCCCCGGCAGCAGGCGCAACCCTAGCTCCGCCAGCTGCGACGGCGCCACCGGGCCCGGCGCGCCGTCGAGCGGCGAAACCGCCAGATGGGTCTTGGGGAACGCGATCACGTCACGCAACGAGGCGCTGCCGGTCATGAGCATGACGATGCGGTCCAGACCGAGGGCGATGCCGCCGTGCGGCGGCGCGCCGTAGTCGAGCGCCTCCAGGAAGAAACCGAATTTCTGCTCGTATTCCTCGCGGCCGAGGCCGCAGATCGCGAAGATGCGCTCCTGCAGCTCGCGCCGGTGCACGCGGATGCTCCCCGAGCCCAGCTCCACGCCGTTGCACACCAGATCGTACAGCCGCGCGCGCACCGCGCCGGGATCGCTCTCCAGCCGCTCCAGGTCCTCCGCGCGCGGCTGGGTGAACATGTGATGGGCGGCGGCCCAGCCGCCGCTCTCGGGATCCCGCTCGAACAGGGGGAAATCGTGCACCCAGACGAACGCCCACGCCTGCGGCGGGGCCCAGCCGAGGCGTTGGGCCAGCTCCGCGCGCAGCGCCCCCAGCGCGGGCAGCACGGCTTCCTTCGCCCCCGCCCCGCACAGCAGCAGCGAGCCCGCCGGCGCGCCGATGCGCCGCAGCGCCGCCGCCTGGAACTCGGGGCGCAAGTGCTTGGCGATACCGCCTTCGCAAGCGACGCCGGCCATCCGCGTCGCGGCCAACCCCGCCAGGCCCCGGGCCTTGACGAAATCCTCCAACTCGCCCACCTGCTTGCGGCTCCAGCCGCCGATTTCCGGCGCGGCCAGGCAGCGCACGGTGCCGCCTCGCGCCACGGCCTGCTCGAAAACCGCGAAGCCGCACCCGGGCGCCAGGTCGCTCAGATCGTGCAGGGGACAACCGAAGCGCAGGTCGGGCTTGTCCGAACCGTAGAGGTTCATCGCTTCGTCGTAGGCGATGCGGGGGAAAGGCGTGGCCAGAGACACCCCCGCCGCCTCGGCGAAGACGGCGGCCATCAGTTCCTCGACCAGCGCGAAGATGTCGGTCTCGCGCACGAAGCTCATCTCCAGATCGATCTGGGTGTGCTCCGGTTGGCGATCCTTGCGCAGGTCTTCGTCCCGCAGGCAGCGCGGCAGCTGGAAGTAGCGATCGAGTCCGGCCACCATCAGGATCTGCTTGTAGAGCTGCGGCGACTGCGGCAGGGCGAAGAACCGCCCGGGATGCACCCGGCTGGGGACCAGGTAATCGCGCGCTCCCTCGGGAGTTGTCTTGATCAGCAGCGGCGTCTCGATCTCCATGAAATCGCGGGCGGACAGGAAGCGTCGCACGGTCTGCGCGGCGCGGTGCCGCACTTCCAGATTGCGGGTCATCGCCGGCAGGCGCAGGTGCAGGTAACGGTGCTTCAGCCGCAGTTCCTCGGTCACCTGCTCGGCCTGTTCCAGCTGGAAGGGCAGCGGTTGGCAACCGTTCAGTATTTCCAGTCGTTCCGCCACGACCTCGACGGCGCCGGTCGGCAGGTGGGGATTGACCATGCCTTCGGGGCGGGGTCTGACCGCGCCGCGAACCGCCAGCACCGATTCCAGCTTGACGGTCTTGGCCAGCGCCAGCGGTTGGCCGTCCTCGCACACGACCTGCACCAGCCCCCAGCGGTCGCGCAGATCGATGAAGACCACTCCACCCATGTCGCGGATGCGCGCCGCCCAGCCGGCGATCCTCACCGCGCGCCCGCCGAGGGAGGCCGTGACATCGCCGCAACGATGCGTGCGCAGCCCATCACCGCCAAGCTCGCTCACTGCGCCAGCACCTCCCGCACCGTGTTGAGGAGTTCCGCGCGGTCGACCGCTCGTTGCTGGCCTGTCCGCAGGTCCTTCATCTGAAAGGTCTGCGTCGCGAGCTCGTCGTCGCCTGCGATCAGCACCAGCCGCGCGCCGCGTCCGTCGGCGGCCTTCATCTGGGACTTCGCCGCCCGGCCGGTCGAGTCCACCTCGACGCGGCAGAACCCGCGCAGCAGATCGGCGTGGACGAGCGCGTAGCGCTGGGCCTCCGCACCCAGGCACACGACATAGACATCGACCGCGGCTTGGCGGCTGCGCTGCGGATCGCAGGCGTCCGTGTAGAGATGCCGCATCGTCCTTTCGATTCCCAGCGAGAAACCGATCGCGGGCGTCGGTTCCCCCCCGCACTGCTGGATCAAGCCGTCGTAGCGGCCGCCCCCGCAGAGCGCCGTCTGCCGGCGTCCCTCCGCGGCGGCCGTGACTTCGAACGTGGTGCGCGTGTAATAGTCTAGACCTCGCACCAGGGTGTGGTCCTCGCGCCAGGGAATCGCCAGGTCCTGCAGCGCCGCGCGCACCACGCCGTGATGCGCACGGCAAGAGTCGCAGACCGCCTCGAGGATGGGAGGATAGTCCGCCAGCAGCGCCCGGCAACCCTCTTCCTTGCAGTCGAACAGGCGCAGAGGATTGGCCTGCAGCCGCTCGCGGCAGGTGACGCAGAAATCGCCGCTGCGAGCGGCGGCCCAGGCCAGCAATCCGCCCACGTAGGCCGGCCGGCATGCGGGGCAGCCGATGTTGTTGATCAGCACCGTCAGGCCCTCCGCGTCCACCGCTTCGAACAGCGCCATGGCGGTGCGGATGATCTCGGCGTCGAGCACCGGACTGAGGGACCCGATCGCCTCGACACCGACCTGGTGGAATTGCCTCAGCCGTCCCGCCTGCGGCCGGTCGTGGCGGAACATCGGGCCCATATAATAGAACTTCAGAATGCCCGGCTGCCTGGTCAGACCGTTTTCGAGGTAGGCGCGAACCACCGAAGCGGTGTTTTCCGGCCGCAACGTGACGCTCTCGCCCCCCTTGGTCTGGAAGGTGTACATCTCCTTGTCGACAATGTCGGTGCCGGCCCCTACCGAGCGCGCGAACAGCTCGGTGGGCTCGATGATCGGCGTGCGGATTTCGCCGAAGGCATAGCGCTCGAGGGTTTCCCGCCAGCGCTCCTCGCACCAGCGCCAGCGCTCGGCTTCCTCCAGCAGGATATCGCGCGTGCCCTTGAGCCGTCTGTACTTCGCCGTCATCGCCTGTCCTCGCCGCCGCGGTGCGGAGGCGCCGCGCGCCGCCGCCCTGCAGCCGATCCGGCGCCCAGGGCGCCGCAGCCTAAACCGGCCGGGGCCACCGATCCCGCGCGCCAGTCAGCGATCGCCCCGCCACCCGGGTCTGGCGCGCCTCGTCCACGAGGGCGACCGCGAGCGCCCGCAGCATACCACCCTCCGGCCTGCTCCACCATGCCCGGTCGGCGCTGCGGCGCCAGCACCGCCAAGGCCGTCCGAATACGGCGAATACGAGCAGATGGCCCAGGAAGGTCAGCGCCCCCTCCGCACGCTCCTTGTGCCTCTGCGCGTGCCGAGGCGCCGGCGATCAATATGGCTCAAAGGCCGCTGCCGGGCCAGCACGCCTGATATTGGCGGCGCAGCAGTTCGTATTCGGGTTCGAGCAGGAGATTGAAGCCGTGCAGCCCCAAGGGCGCCAGCTCCAGCCGCACGGCCTGCTCCGCCGCGCGGTCTTCCACCGCCGCATGGCGTCCCAGCCCCACCAGCAGCTCGCGCGCTCGCAGCAAATCGACCGCCGGCCAGCGACGCGCTCCCAACACCATCACGTCCGGCAGCGGCTCGCTGATCGGCGCCACTTCCCACGCCGCGGCGTCCAGCAGGCCCATCGCGACGAAGCGGCGCGCCGTCCACTCCCGCACCACGGCGTGATCCGCCGCCCCCATCCGCAACGCGTGCAGCACCGGCCCGTGGTCGTAAGGGTCCGGCCCGAACCTCAGGCCGCGCGCGGCCCAGGCGCCGGGCGCCGCGACGCTCCCATCCGCCACCAGCGCCTCGGTGCAGAGCGGGAAGAGGCCGGCCAGAGAAAGCGAATCGCCCAGCATGGTCCGCGTCGGCGCTTCGCTCCAGGGACGCGCCGCGCCCGGAGCGCCCCGGCGGCTGACGCGCACCGACCGCGGCCTCAGGTTGTGCGGCGCCCGGCGTCGTCCGACCGCCAATGGCGCATACAAGGAACTGTCGAGCGCCAGCCCCACGCGGTCAGGGCACACCACCAGCGCCGCCTCGCCTTTGCGCAGCAAGTCGCCGGCGGCCGCAGGCGTGGCCGCCACCGCGCGCAGGGACCGACCCATGTGCGCGCCCAGCCACGCGGCAACGGGAGCGCCGCGCTCCCACTCGCGCAGGTCGGCGCAGGGGTCGACGATCAGAAGCAGATCGGGCGGCGCCGCGAGTTCGCGGCGGGGCACCAGCCAGGCGGTCAGCGCCAGAACGAGCATGACGGCGGCCGCCAGCCAGGTCCAGGCCGGCAGGGGGCGGCCGAGCCTCTGCTCCCCGGCCGGGCCGGCCTTGGAATTCAGCGGGACGATGGCCGTCTCCCTCCGCCGTCGCTGCCTTCGCCGAGCCGCACCACGAATTCCCGCGGCTGCAACGAAACGAAGGTGAAGCCGTCCGGCAGAACCACCTGGCCCCGCAGATGGTGTGTGCCTTCGGACAGGCCGGTCAGCGGCACGGTCACCGCCAGCCGCGCCGCCGTCAAGGCGCTCAGCGAGTCGGCGGCGCCCGCGACCACCACCGTGGCCACGGGCGGAAAGACCGACGCGGGCGGCTGTCTGGCATCGACCAGAGGCACCACCGGCACGTTGGCGAAGGTGCGTTCCCCTCTCGGCCCGATCGCGAGCAAGACGCGCGCTTCCTCCACCTCGAGGGCCAGATTGACGTGGGGAGATACTAGGCGGCGCGGGATTTCCGCGCTGGCCCGCAGCCTGCCGAGGTCCACCGGCTCCGTGCGCACCGATTCCCAACCGCTCATCAGCCGCTGCGGGCCGCGCACCTGCACCGATTCGGGCTGCGCCGCGGGCGGCCGGAGCAGCACGCGGTCCTCGGGCAATTGCCCCACAGTCGCCACGCGCACCCGCACGCGGCGCGCCCGTTCGCGATCCAGCTGCAGGCGCAAACGGACGGGCTGAACGAGACCGAGCACGTCCAGCTCGCTCTTGACATCAGCCGCGCTCAGGTCGCGGGTGATCGCCTCGCCGACCGGCTGCCCGGCCAGATCGAGATCGACCCGACCCGGACGGCGGCCCAGGAAGCGGTGTGCCAGGAACTGGAGCTTGCTCCCGCGCAGCCTCACATCCACCACGGCGGGCAGATCGCTGCCCGCCAGCGTGACCGCGGGGTCCAGGCCGACAGCCTGCAGGGGCAACGGCAGCGTCTCCTCGACCGGCGTCGTCGAGGCCACCTGCATCCACAGCAGGACGGCCACCAGGAGGCAGAAGAGGCGACTGCCCAGGCTTCTCATCGGCGTTCACTCCGCGGCCGGCAGATGCAAGGTCTGCCCGATCCGCAGCTCCCGCGAGCGCAGGTTGTTACGCTGATAGATCTCATCCATCGTCGTCCCGTGACGCTCGGCCAGACGCCAGAGCGAATCGCCGCGTCTGACCCGGTAGCGCTGCGTCCAGGCCACCGGCGCCGTCGCGGCGGCCAGGACCGGGGCGGCTGCCACGCCCCGATAATCCAGCAGTCCGTCGGCGACCACGCGCGCCAGCCGGCGCCGCCCCTGTGCCGAGTCCAAGAGGTTGCGGTCCCCCGCATGCGACAGATAGGCCACCTCCACCAGGGCCGACGGCATGGCGAGCGAGCGCAGCACCTGGAATCGCGCCTGCTTCACCTTGCGCGCCCCCACCACGTTCGAGGCGCGCGCCGCCGCCAGGATGCGCTCCGCCAGCCGGCTCGACTGATCCAGCACTCGCGTCATGCGCAGATCCATCAAGATCGACAGGACGGAATCATCGTGAGCCTCGTCCGGCGCCAAGCCGACCAGGTCCGCGGCGTTTTCCTTGTCGGCCAATTCCTGCGCCTCGCGGTCGGTCGCCCCCTGCAGCGACAGGAAGTAAACCTCCATGCCGGCGACATCGGGCTTGCGGTGCGTGTTGCAGTGTATCGAGATGAACACATCGCCCTTGGACCGCTGCGCGATGCGCACCCGCTCCGCCAGGCTGATGAAGTAATCGCCCTTGCGGGTCAACACGGCGCGGAAGCCGGGAGTGGCGTCGATCAGGCGTGCCATCTCCAGCGCGATGTCGAGCGCGATGTCCTTTTCCCTCAGATTGCCGCGAACTGCGCCAGGATCCATGCCGCCGTGGCCCGGGTCGATGATCACCACGATAGGTCTCGCCGGCACCGGCGGCGCGGCCGCGTCCCCGGCCGCAGGAACATCCACGGCCGTATCCGGGACCTCGTTCGGCGGCGGTCCGGTCCGTACCTCGTCGCCGGCGGGCGCAGCCACAGCGACAACCGGCGCCAAAGGGCGATGCACATCGACGACGATGCGGTGCGGCCGCCCTTCGGCAGCGCCTAACGCGAAGTGGCGATAGGTGGTCGGCTCCTCGAGCTCGATCACCAGCTGCGCCCGCGTCGCGTCTTGATGGTGGCGCAGCTGCAGGATCACGCTGTCGGCGACCGCCAAGGGCGCCGTGCTGCGGAAGCGGGCGCCGGTGACATCGACCACGATCCGGTCGGGCGCCGAGGCTCGGCGCACCTCATAGGCGACCGGTCCGCCCAGGTCCAGCACCACGCGCGTGTGATCGGGGGCGGTCCAGTACCTGACCCGTGCAATATCCACGGGCGCGCCCGCCGCCGGCGATCCCCACCACGCCGTCACCGCGATCAAGACCGCGACGGCGCGGCGCGACGGCTGCGCTAGGAGGTGATGGCTAGCCGGCCTCATGCCCGCGCGAACGCTCCTCTTCCTGGCCCGGCTGCCGCCTGGTGTCGCGGCTGGAACCGGCAAGGCAGGCAGAGGTTAGCACAGCCCACCTGGCTGACAAGCGGAAAAGCGCGCAGATGGGGGCGGCTGGCTCAGCGCCAGGCGTAATCTTCCAGGATGAACGCCAAGGGATTGACCGGCCGCCCGTTCAGATGCACCTCGTAGTGCAGATGCGGCGCGGTCGCGCGGCCGGACTTGCCGGACAGAGCCACGACCTGGCCGCGCCGGACGCTCTGCCCTCTCTGCACGAGGATCTTGGAGAGGTGGGCGTAGCGCGTCATCAGCCTCTCGCCATGCCGTATCTCCAGCAAGTGGCCGAAGCCCGCCTCGAATCCAGCGCCGGTTACGGTGCCGTCCGCGGTCGCCACGATCGGCGTGCCGATCGGCGCGGAGAAATCGACCCCCGCATGGAACACCAGACGGCCGGTGAAAGGATCCGCGCGCTTGCCGAAGCCGGAATTGACCCAGCCCGCGGCGATGGGGCGGATGGACGGCAGGCGATCGCGCGCCGCGGCCCGTCCCGCCAGGGTGTCGATCATCGCCTGGAAGCTCTCGTTCTGCAGGCGAGCCTGTCGCAGGAGCTTGTCGAGCCCCTCGTCCAGGGCGGCCAGCCGCTCCCCTTCGGCGCCGGCCAAGGGATAGCCGCTCAGGTCGGACAGCGCCGAGCGTCCGCCAACGCCCGCCTCCCAGACGGTGGCGCCCAGCGGATCGACGCCGGCGGCCTTGGCCAGCGATTCCTGAAGCCGGAAGACCTCGCCGAGGTCGCGCTGCATCATGCCCAGCTTCTGCTCCAGCCGCGTGACTTCTGCCTGCAGGGCGCGGTTCTCGGCCAGAATGTGCTGGCTGTCGCGACGCTGCGCCGCCGCCGTGACCAGTCCCGACAGGTACAGCCCCGACATGACAATCGCCGCAATCAAAAATGACAATAAAGAAAAAAACACCACCCGCGGCACGCGGAACTCGCGTGAGCGCGAGTGGTCATCGGGCAAAAAGAGAAAGCAGTAGGACCTGAGCCGCTTCATGAACCTCCGGGGGCGCGCGCGGCGGCCGCCCCGCCGACGCCTGGGGCTCGTGCCTTCATAACCGAGAAGACGGGCGATGTCAACCCGCAAGGCGCCGTCGGGTTCCCGCCGCGGGCGCCGGCCGGCGGCCTCCGGCCCGCCGGTCGATCATGCTGGGCAGCAAACGCCGCGCCAGCAGACGGCGCCGCCTCAGTTCTCCGCCGCGTAATAATCAAAGAGCAGCTCCCGTCCCACCGTCCCGCGCATCTTCGCCAGAGCCTTTTCCTTGATCTGCCGGATGCGCTCGCGGGTCAAGCCGAGCCGGCGGCCGATCTCCTCCAGCGTCAAGGCGTCCTCGCTGCCGAGGCCGAAGTAGAGCACGATGATCTCCGCCTCGCGGGCCGTCAGCGCTGCCAGGCTGCGGCGCACGTCATCCTGCAGACCGCGTTCGAAGAGCCGCGCGTCCGGCGGCGGCTGACTGTCGGCCACCAGGGCGTCGCCCAGCGGCCGCTGGTCGTCGTCCTCGCCGCAGTCGTCGATGCCCAGTTCCGTGCCGGCGTTGCTGAGCACGGTCCGCACCTCCGCCGTTCGCAATCCCAGCCGCTGCGCGATCGCCTCGTCGTCGGGATTGAGCAGGCCCTGGTTCTGCAGCGCGGTCCGCGCGCGGTTGATCTTGAACAGCAGGGCGGTCTGGTTCTGCGGCAGCCTGATCAGGCGCGCCTGATCCAGCAGCGCCTGCAGGATCGACTGGCGGATCCACCACACCGCGTAGGAGATGAACTTGAAACCGCGGTTTTCATCGAACCGCTGGGCCGCCTTGAGCAACCCCAGATTGCCCTCGTTGATCAGGTCGGACAGGCTCAAGCCCTGGTTGAGATAGCGTTTGGCGACCGACACCACGAAGCGCAGGTTCGCGTTGACCAGCGACTGGAGTGCGGACGCGTCGCCGGCGTGGATGCGGCGCGCCAGGTCGCGCTCCTGGTTCCTGGTCAGGAGCGGATACCGGTTGATGTCGCGGAAGTAGACCTCCAGGCTCTTCTCGTGGGTGGGCGGAAGAAGCGAGTTTCGGCGTTTCATCTCCACTCCGTCTCCCTGAGGGGTCGTCACCGGCTGTGTGCTGGACGTCCTTCTCTTTTCCCTCCGTCGCGGCGGTGCCTCTCAGTCGACCGCCCCCGCCCCCCCGGGCTGCACCATCACGTAGCTTTCCCTGCCCCCCGTGCGGATCAGCAGCTCGACGGGGGTGCGCTGGCCGGCGCGCTCAGCCTGCAAACGCCGCCAATCCTCCAGGCCTTGCACCGGTTGACCGTCGACCGCGGCCGCCACGTCCCCCGGGCGCACGCCCGCGGCCGCTGCGGGGCCGTCGGGCCTGACCGCGACCACCAGCACGCCGCCGTCGGCGGGGGCGCCATACGCCTCGCGCAGGCGCTGCACGCTTGGGGCCGGGTCGTTCAAAGCGGCCACCTCCAGCCCCAGCCAGGCCGCGGCGGCGGGCGAGGCTTCGCCGCGCGGCGCGCCCGCGCCGGCAGCGTCCAGTTCCTCCGGCCGCACGGTCACACGCTCGCGGCGTCCCGCCCGCTCCACGCTGCACGACACCTCCGTGCCGGGGGCCGTCTCGGCCACGAGGAAGGTCAGGTCCCGCGGCTCGCGGACCGGCCGGCCGCCGAATTCCACCACGAGATCGCCTTCGCGCAAGCCGCCGGCGGCGGCCGGCGATTCGGGCAGCACAGCGCCGATGAGCGCGCCATCGCGCTGCGGATCGCTTTCCGTGCGCACGCCCAGATAGGCCCGCACCACGCGCCCCCGCGTCCGCAGCTGCTCGTAGATGCGCCGGGCGAAGTTGATCGGGATGGCGAAACCGATCCCCTGTCCGGTCGCGTTGACCGCCGTGTTGACGCCGACCACGCGGCCCTGGATATCGACCAGCGGGCCGCCGCTGTTGCCGAAGTTGATCGACGCGTCGGTCTGGATGAAATCCTGGTAGCGCGGCGTGCCGCCCGCGATCACCAGATCGCTGCGCCCTTTGGCGCTGATCACTCCGACCGTGAGGCTGCCCTCCAAGTTGCCGAAGGGGTTGCCGATCGCGATCGCCCAGTCTCCCACCTCGAGGCCGTCCGAATCGCCGAGCGGCAGGGGCCGCAGCGGACGGTCGGCATCGATCTTGAGCAGGGCCAGGTCCGTGTTGGGATCGGATCCCACCACGATCGCCGGCCAATCCCTGCGCTCGCCGCTGAAGCGCACATGGACCGCATCCGCGCCGGCGACCACATGGTGATTGGTCAGGATGTGCCCGTCCTCGGCGACGACGAAGCCCGAGCCGGTGCCCGGACGGTCGAACTGCCTCACACCCGGGTCTTCGGGCTGTGGGAAGAAGCGCCGGAACATGTCCTGCAGCGGGCTGTCGTCAACGCCGCCGCGCGTCACCGAGCGCACGGTTCGTATGCTGACGACGGATTCCCGAGCTCGACGTCCCACCTCGACGAAGGGCGAGCGCGCACCCTCCGCAGCGTCGCCCGGCGCGGCGGCGGAGCCTGTCCCCACCCCTGCGACCAGGACCAGACCAGCCAGCAGCAGCCAACGGCCCGCGCCTGCCCTCCGGCGCGTCGATCGCTCGCACGCCCTTGCACCGCCGGGGCGTGGAGAGCGGAACCGTATGCTGGTCATTCTTCTGCTCCTCGACCCAGCCGCTGCTCGTCTGGCGCGCCTGCGGAGTCGCCCAGGCGCGCACCCGGCGGGCACAACACCGCGCATCCATCGCATCATGGAGGTGAATGGAGGAAGCTCTCGGATGGGGATGGTGGCGAGCCGCTCCCCACAGGGTGCTCTCAGGCTAACAAGAATTGTCCTGAATGTCAACCGTCATGCACGGCGGGCGCCTTCAATCCCGTTCGCCCTGCCGGTCGGGATCCGCGGCCGACTCCGGAGCCGAATCCGAGGAGCGCCGCCAGTCGTCCTGCAGCGTCTCGTCGTCCTCCAGGTCGTCTGCCATTTCATCGGCCAGCCACTCCCCGTCATCGCCGTCCCAGACCGGCCCGCCGTCCCGCCAGGCCGTCACATAACCGTCGGGTTCCCCATTCTCTGCGCCGAGTTCCTCGGACGCGCGAGCGGCATCGCCGACCTCGGCCTCGCCGGGTCGTGCATCTTCCCGCTGCGCCGCCGTCGCCGGCGCGCCCGCGGTCACTCCGGCGCCCGCCTCCGCGTCGCGACGCGGCCGCGTGCGATCCGCCCGCCGCTGGTAATCCGCCCGGATCTCCGCGATCTCCCGCTCCTTCTCGGCCAGTTGCTCCTCGAGCGCCCGGATGCGGGCCACCGCGGCCTGCGCCACCTGATCGTCGGCGATCTCGACACGCCCGGCGTTCAGGGAGGCGTAGACATGACTGCCCAGCTCGGCCAGTTCACGCTCGATCTCCCGGCTCAACCCGTACTTGTCGTAGCGGCGCACGCCGATGCGCGCCATCTCCTCTGTCTTCTCCGCGGCGACGCTGTACCATTCCAGCATGTTCGCCTTGACCTGGTCCCAGAGCGACATGACCGCCTCCTGCCTCAAGGCCCGCGGGCGATTACGGTTGCGTCCTCGCGCCCATTCTTATACAAAGATGACCCCATGGGCAACCACAGCTCTCCGACGGCGCTCATCCTCGCCGACACGCACTTCCATCTGTCTCCGGACGCTGCCGAACGGCGCCGGCTGGAACGCTTCCTGTCCCTGCTCGCTCTCGGGCGCCGCGCCCAGCACGTGATCCTGCTCGGCGACATCTTCGATTTCTGGTTTGACTATCCCCACTTTCGCTTGAAGGGGTACGAGGAGCTGCTGCAAACCCTCGATGCTGTCCGCGCCGCCGGCGCGCGCCTGCATTTCGTCGGCGGCAACCACGACATCTGGGCGGCGCGCTACCTGGCCGAGCGCTACGGCACGGCCAATCCGAGCGGAGGCCCGCAGACACTGCTGCTGGACGGCCTGCGGCTCCGCTGCGACCACGGCGACGGCCTGCTCGCGCGAGGCTTCCTCTATGCGGCTTTCCGGCGGGTTGTCCGTCATCGCGCCGGCGTGGCGCTGGGCAAGTCCTTGCACCCCGAAGTCCTCTACGCCCTGTCGTCCTGGCTCAGCCGCACCAGCCGCAAAGCCAGCCGTGACGAGGCGGCGGCCATCGAGCGCCGCGCCCACGCCCTGGTCGACGCCTGGGCCGACCCGCCATGGGACATGCTCGTCATCGGCCACGTCCATCAGCCGATCCTGATACGCCGCGGCACGCTCACGTTCGCGGCCTTGGCGGGCTGGCTCGACGCCGAGGGATACGCTCTGTTGCACGCGGGACGGCTGGAGCTGCGTGATTTCAGGGACGGCCCGCCTCCGGAACTGATCAACGTCGGTGATCAGTAGCTCAGCTCGAGCGAGAACTTGTGGCTGTCGTCCAGACCGCTGACCTTCGATTCCTCGAAAGCATAACCGACTCCCAGCCCCGCTCGGCGCAATCCCAGGCCGGCGGTCAGGCCCTGGTTGTCATACGCGATCCTCGTGCCGACCCGCAGCGCCAGCTCCGGCAGCAGGCGGTACTCGGCGCCGACGTGCGCCTTCTCATTGCCGTCGTTGGGCATGACCACGTCCGCCGCGACGGTGATCTTGCCGGCCAGCGCGGCCAGCGAGGGATCATAGGCGGCGCCGACCCGCACCGATGTGGGGAGCGAGAACGCTTCGTCGCGCAGCTGCATCCGCGGGCCCGCGTTGGTCAGCGCGGCGGCGAAATAGAGGCCGGGAATGGTGGCGCGATGGGTGACGGCGACATCGACCGCATAGCCTGTGTCGCCGTACAGATCGATCTTCTGGTGCAGGACCTTGAGCGTGGCGCCGACCGCCAGATCAGGCACCACTTCCCGCGCGTACGAAACGCCCACCGCGACGTCATAGGGCTTGAAGCTGCCTTCCGGCACGCCGACCGGCTCGTCGCCGTACCGATCGATGGCGTCGGCGAAGAATCCGTTGAACTGAAAGCCGATCAGGTGACCGCCGGCGCGATGCGTCACGCAGAGATTCTCCTTGTTGAAAAGACCGAATAGACGCTGGTGCTGCAGCAGGAGGGCGGTGCCCTCCGGCGCGAACAGGAGCCGAGACGGATTCCAGAAGGCCGCCGCCGCGCCCGTTACCGACGCCACGCCTGCCCCGCCCATGGCCGATTCGCGCGCTCCCACTGGCATGCGCAAGGAAAGCATTCCGGATTCGCCGGGCTTGCCCCCGGCCAGGGCGGGAACGGCGGCGCCAATCGCGATCGCCCCCATCAGGGCGGCGACCGTCACCATGCATGCAGTCATCCGGCTCGTGTGCATCATGTTCACGACCTCTTCCCGTTATGATAACAGCCGCCGCCGCCCGCCGACGGCAGGCTCCGGTTCCCGGAAACAATCCCTGAGCGGTCGCACCCGCGGCGGCCGCCAACTCACCTGGCGACCGCCATCGGCACCACGCTCACCTCGTCGGGCGCGCCCGGGCGTCGAGCCACCAGGCGGCACAGGTACATCCCGCTGGCCACACCCTCGAGCGCCATCTCGACCTCATGCGGCCCTCCCCCCAGGGCTTGTGTCGGCGGCGACGCAGCCACCAGCTCCCCCGACAGGTCGTGCACGTACACCTGCACGGTGCACTCCGACTGGACGACCGTCCGCACGCGCAGCGGCGAACGCCCAAGCGGGCTAGGATAGCAGACGTGGGTGCCGGCCTGCAGCAGACCGCTTCCCGGCTGCGGTCCCCCGGCACCCCCGGGTGCCGGCGCGCGCCAGGGGTTGCCGCGCCACATCGGCCATCGCGGCGCGCTCTCATTGTCCGCCCCCAGGTCCGACCAGACCGCCAGCCGTGAAATCGGTTGCGTGATCGGCGCGCCGCTGTCCGCGTCGCGGCCGCGCAGCCGCGGAAACGAGCCGACCGCCACCAGATCGAGCCGCCCGTCACGGTCCAGGTCGAGCAGCAGCGGGGTGCCTGCCGCTTCCGAGGGACCGGCCAGGGGCCAACCGCGCAGCCGGCTGCCGGCATCGTCATAAAGATAGAGCCTGCCATCTCGGCTTTGAAACAGCACAACGGGTTGACCGTCCAGCCACGCCGTCAAGGGCGATGGCGCCCGCTCTGCCGGCGCGGCCGTTACCACGGGGCGCGGACGAACCGGCCAGCCGGTCCTTGAGAAGCCGTCCGCGCTCACTCGCTGAAAAACACCCGCGCCGGCGCAGTACCCTTCCTGGCCCGCCAGCGGCGAAAGCAACGCGGCTCTGGCGGGCCAGGCGACCCGGCGCGCGACCGCGCCGCCGCCGTCCAAATAGAAGGTCTCGGCCTCACCGGCGGTGCCGCCAACCACGATGCCCCCTCCAGGCCCCATCGCGGCCAGAGTCATCTCGCCCGGCGCGAAGCCGAGAGGAATCCGTGCCCGCAACGCCAATTCAGCGAAGGCCTCCTGCCAGGCGACGATGACCAGCCGGTGGTCGGCGCCGGCCGTGTCACGCAGAGCCGCCGCCAATCCCCCGATCGGCAGCGGGGGGCTGGCGAGCAGGCCGCTGCCCAACGCCAGCGGCGGCGTGACGTCCGTGCCTGCGCCTCCGATCAGGCGCAGGATGGCTCCCTGATCCGCTCGCTGTTCGACCACGCACGCGACCACCGCGATTCCCCGCCCGTAGTCGACCGCCAGGCCATCCGCCGGCAGCAATACCGGCGGCTGCGAGCATGACTCGAGCGCGACCAGCCGCCCCCACGTCAGGGGGTCGCCGTCCCCATCAGCCAGTTCCGTCCCATCACCGCGGAAGACGTACAGACCATCGGCCGCCGTCAACACGATCTCCTGCCGTCCGTCGCCGGTGAGGTCGCCCACGGCAGGCGCGCCGCACCAGCGGACCGGTTCACCTTCCGCGCCCAGGCCCACCGCCAGCAGACCCGGCGTCTCCCGTTGGTCGTCGCCAGCCTGGTACGCGCTCAAGTCGGCGCGAAAGGCGAACACCCGTCCCTGGTCACCGGCGATCACGATCTCCAACGCGCCGTCGGCGGCTCCGTCGAGATCGGCCGCCAACAGGTGCGATCCGGCCAGATCGACACCACCAAGCTGCAGCTCCACTGTGGGGACCGCCCCGCCCGCCTCACCCGTCTCCTGCCGCCAGCAGCGGAAGGACATGCGCTCCGCGTACTTGATGACGTCTCTTGGCGGGTCCCCGATCACCAGAGCGGAATCAGCCACCACGGGAGAGATGCGGTCGATGACGATGCCCGTCCAACCACCGCCGGCCGAGTCGCTGCGCGGGTTGGTGTCAGGGCCGAACGTGTCGTTGCCCTCCCCCCGGAAGCTGTCGTCGTCGCCCCCCAACATCCAATCCGACGGCGTGCGGGAATCGAGGTCCTGGATGCCGTCGGCCTCCTCCAGGTCCACGGACTTGCGCCGCGGATCGGCGTTGAACAGGTTGACGCCCGCCGCGAACGATTCGTGCATGACGCCTTCATCGACATGCCAGATATAAAGGCCGCTGCCTGCCGCCTTGACGCCCGGAGGGCGCGCTCGGTTCTCGCTCATGAAGAAATCCCACTCCGCGCCGATCAGCCTCTCGCGTTCGTCGGTGGCGGGATCGAAGAGCCCGGTGGGCGTCCCGTCCCCATTGGCGGAATCCGCGTCGTAGAAATCCGGGATGCCGTTGCCGTTCCTATCGTCGGCGAAGGAGAAAATGCCGTTGCCGTCGGGGTCTTGCAGCCGGTACTCCAGCAGCCAATACTCACGCCCGCCGATCTCCACCCGCGCCAGCAACGAATCGCCGCCGGCAATCGAGATCGGCGCCAGAGCATGAAATCCGGCTTCGACCGGCTCGATCGCGAACGGCTCGACCCACCCCATGAGCATGCGATTGAAGGCGCACGGTTGGCTCGGTATGTATCCTGCGCCCACGAAAAGACCGTATCCCATCAAGCAGAACTGCCCGACGCCCTGGCTGTCAGGTCGGCCTGCAGGCGTGAAGTCGCTCAGCGAAAGCATGCCCAGCCGCAGGCCCACCTCGAAGCAATACACGCCCAACGCGCCGAAGTACCCGCCGAAACCGCCGATCGGATCCTGGAACTCAGTTTCGGGCAGCACCAGGACGTGGGTGATCGTCACCGGGCGGCCGTTCTCGTCCAGGTCGGCGGTGGCCAGAAAGGGCGTGGACAGGAGCGAATCGGCGGCGGCGTCAGCGAAGTCGTCCGGGCTCAAGTAGGTGCTGTAGATCTGTTCTGGCGAGTCGCCAAGCAGATCGGTTTCCTCTCCCGCGCCGGCATGAATCAGGATCACGGTGTCATAGCGGGAGAAATCGACGACGGGGTCGAGCAGCCTCACAACATCGGCGGCCAGCTGGATCGGCTGTTCGCCGCGCTCGGGGTGGTTCCCATAGTAGGCCATCGGCCAAGGAAGATTCGCGACCTGGCCCACGACCTCGAAATGCAGCGTGAACCGGCCGTGGCTGACCGCCGAAAAGTAGTCGGCCACGTCCGTCATGAAGTGGTCGAAATACATGGAATCGTGAGCCGCGTAATAGAAATCACTCTGGCGAGGAGGGGGAAAATCCCCCGGCACCTGACCATGGCGTCCGTAGAGCAGGCTGTCCGCGAAATCGCAGAGCAGAACCACGGCGCGCAGCGACTCGGGCGCCGCCTTGCCGCCCAGTCGTTCGCGCTGCAACGTCGGTGAACCGGCCCGCGCCAAACGAGCGATGCGAGGCTCGATACCGCGCAAGACCTCTTCTGGCAGCCCGCTGCGCGCCTCAGCCTGCAAACCCGTCAGGCCCTCGCGCCCGTCTCGCGCTGCGGCAAAGCAAGGCGAGGCCGCCGCCAATACCGCCAGCGCCGCCGCAAGAATAAGGCAGAAATGCCCGCCGCGGCGGGTAGGGCGGCCAAGCATCACCAAGAAGTGACCTCCCCTGGCGGTGGGGGCGACGTTCACTACGACGCTATTCGTGGCCGGGATTATATGTGTCGGCCGTGGGGGGGTCAACGCGGCGCGACCGTGATCGCATATGCGCTGGGCTGGCGAAGGGCTGAAAGGGCCGAAGATCCGGTATTGCCGCCCCTGATCGACAATATCTTCACTCCGGCCCCTTCCTGCTCTGCCGCCGCCACCACCCGGTCGGCCGATGCGATGTCCCGCTCCCCTCGGCTGCCAACCTCTTCAAGGATCGGTTCTCGCCTCGACCGACCGGTGATGGGGGGAAACCAGTCCCAATCGTCCCATCAGCCCCGTCGTGATCTATATGCCGCTTGCGGTCCCGCGACCGCTCTTGCTCCGGCTGCCGGCGCCAGCGGCCGGCGGCGGCGTGCTGCGCGCACTGCCACCCTCGCCCCCGGAGCCGCGTCCTTCATCGACGCGGCTTGGCGCCGGCGCCGGCCGCGCCTGCGGCGGCTGGCCACCGCCATCGGCGCGAGGCGCCGGGCGCTCGCGAACCTGCGGCGCCGGCCGTGGAGTTTGGGGCGCCGGCCGAATGCGTTCGTCGGCCCCGGACCGCGAACGATCCTCCAGCAACGTTCCCCGACCGCCACGCTGGTCGTCTCCCCTCTCTCGCACGCTGGGCTGCCTGCCTTCGGGCGCGGGCCGCACGGCGCGTTCCGGGGCGGTCGGCGCGCGACCACCTGACCAGATGCGCTGGCCCTTGCTGCGAGGCTCGACCGGGCGAATCGCGCCGCCGTCTCCGCCGGGGCGCCCGCCAGCCTCACCCTCGCGGCGCAGGCCGGAATCCGATCCATCGCGGCTGCGCAAATCACGCCCCCGCTCTCCGCCAGGACGAGTCGGCCTTGCTTCTGGCGTATCGCGCTCGCCGCCGGGAACGGTCAGGACTCGGCCCCGATCAGGCGTGCGGTCGCGCACGCGCAGGCCCGGCTCAGGAACCGCTCCGCCACCGCCGCCGCCGAAATCCGCCCGCGTGCGCTCGAGCGGCCGCACATTCTGATAGGCGACCTGGCCGGCACGCTCTTGACCTCGCGCTGGTGCCGCTTCGCGCGTCAGCTTGGTGCGGCTTTCCATCGCCTGGCGCATGTCACGGCTCGGTTTGCCACTCTGCACCATCAGATTGCGCCTTTCGAGGTACCCATTCCGCTCGGCCTCGCGGTCGAGGTACCGTTTATCGAGCGGAGCGTAGCGGCGCTCCCCGGATTTCCAGCGCTCCCAAATATCGCCCTGCCAGTAAGGCGAGTAGTTCCAGACGTAGAAGCTGTACGGCCAGTCGTAGATCGCCACGGACGGCCACCAGTACCAGGGCGTGTACCAGTAATTGATCCACGGGCGCCAGGTCCAGGGATCCACGTAGTAGTAAGCCGGGTAGTAGTACACCGGGTAGTATCCGAAACGGACATACCAGCGATTGGCCCAGCCGTGATCGTAATGAATGTTGATGCTGCAGGCGGCGCTGTACGGATCGTAAACCGGGTCCCCCGCGTGGCATTGGCCGCACAGGTACCGCGGATGCGCCACCTGACGTTCCACGTAGTAACTGAGGTAATTGGTGACCACGAAATCCTCAGGATTGTCCAGACCCGTCACCGCGTAGTTCACTTCGTTCATGGCCAGGAAGGGATCGCCGGCCACGCGGAAGCGGTAAGCGTACTCATTAACTTCGTGATGGAAGTCCACCTCCAGACGTCGCAAATCGAAGGGGTAAGCCGACACGACGGCCTGCACGTACTCGATGCCCGCCGCGGACGAGGCGCGCAGGCGGGGGGCACCCGCGGCCGGGAGCCGGTACTGATGCCGGCCGAAGATGAAGCCATCATCCATCCGTGTCCGCGGCCAGAGAATGGTCACTTCACCCTCAGTGTCGATGCGGTAAACCACTGCATAGGCGTCTTGGTTGGACTCGAACGCCAGGTCGATGGACTCTCCCCGGCGGTAGATGTCCCCCTGGCCGCCGTGCCAGAGGTTGACGCGCAGCGGCTGGGTTTCATAGCCGGTCCAATCGCGCCCGCCCGCCAGATCGTAGGCGCGCGCCGCGGCGGGCGCCTCCTGCGACCATGCGCTCGCGGGCGGAACGAACATGCACAGCAGACAGGCCACCGCGGCCAGCATCACCCCGCGCGCGGCGCCGCGGCCGGTATCCCGCGCAGCGCCCTTGTGGCCATTCATGCTGGTCCTCATGTCAATCCTCCCCGCTGGCCCGCGGCCTGAGCCGCGGGACGCCGGACGTTAAAAACGGACCAACTCCGTTTCTCCACCGTTGCCGGCCGGCTGCGTCAGCGGAGGCGCCTTCAGCTCTCGATTGCCCTCCGCCACCTGGTACGCCCAGTCGATCACGACCGAGCCCGTGCGCACGGCTTTGACGGCGAACTTGGCGTAGTGCACGTCATTGATGGGATTCTCCACGATGCGCACCACGTAGGCATGCCCCAGGATGAGCTCCGCTCGGCCGGTAGTCGAATACCCGTCCAGAGGGGCATAACTGAGCCAATCCAGGTTGATGAAGCCAGCGTCATTCATCACGCTGCCGTAGCCTTGCAGCGCGACATGGGCGCCGGGGGCCGAGCGCCCCACCGCTTGCACGAACGGGACCCCTGCCTCCCATTCCACGCGGATATCCGCCGGCGCGGCCCCGCCGGGCACGGGAGCGTTCTGCAAGTCGCTGAAGTCGAAGCCGCTGGCGTTTGGACTGCCGGCGTGATTGAAGAGCTCGACATCGAAACCCTCGGGGCGCGGCGTGTCGAAAACGTCCTCAAAACTGAGCTCGCTTTCATTGCCTCGAGTGTCGTAGGCGGAAACCGCGTAGTAGTAGGTGTGACCATTCAGAACCTGGAGATCGACATAGCGATAAAGCCCGGTGGCGGCGTCGAAGTCTGATGCCCGCCAGGGAAGTTCCGCCAGCAGCGTGTAGCGTGTCCCGCCGTCTTCGTTGCGATAGACCAGATATCCGGCAAGATCACTCTGGTAGATGTCATACCAGTAGACGGTGACCCGGCCGTTTCCGGTCACGCTGAAGACGCCGGTCGGCACCGCCGGCGGATCCCTGTCCACGCAGCCGATGCACTCGTCGTCGTCGCAGCCAGCCATCCAGGGGATCATCGCCAACAGCGGCGTCACCAGCAGCAAGAAACGGGAGACGGCGGCGCCACGATCAGCGGCCCGGGCGTCAACCCCGAGCAGGGCGGTTGCGTGGCTAAAGCGCTGTCCTTTCATGTTTCCGCTCCTCCCGCGTGTCAGGCCCGGCACCGCATCCCGGGTGGACATGCCCGGATATCGCACTCTTCGTGCCATGTGCCGGCGCTGGCCAAGAATGCACCGAAAGGCGGTGCGACTCTATTGCCTCCGAGGATGAGACGGGTGGTATGAGCACCATAAGATAATGTCATATAGAGAGTTAAATGGCCATACCCCACGGCGGCGGCGAGCGAGACCGTCGGTGACGGCCTCTCGGAAGCCTTCGGGCACAAGGTCAGGTGCCCTTGGCGATGTGGTCCAAGTTGGCCACTGCATCCCCATTAGGGGACGACCGTCCGGCTCCCGGTCCGCGGTCCGCCGCCGAGGGACGGCAGCCGCCCGGGATTGCGGTGATGATCTTCCTTTGATCCAATCGCGTCGGCGCCGTCGGCGACGTTGCCGCCTTGGGCGGCCGGGAGACCATGCGCATCCTGAACGCCCGGATCTCGAATCTCATGATTCATTGGATTAATATCGAATTGCGCCGATCAACGGCGCCGATCCCGGCGCCGCACTGGATTTCCGGCAGTAAGAAAAAAGAGAAAAGAGCCCGTCCCTGGGTGAGGGGAGCGGCCTTGAATCTCGCCAATTCAAGGCCGGCCAGGCTCTTCTCTCCGCGGCCACGATTGCCGGCATTGAGCGTGAGGAGGGCAGGCGGCGCCTCGGTTTTCTTGCACCCATGGTGCCGGCCTCCAAGACCCCACCTCCTGAAGACCGTCCCATGAGCCCCACACGATGAAAACCACCTCGACCAGCCGGTTAGCAGCGAGGTGTGAAGAACCGCCTATCCCTCCCCATGCAGCACCCTGAAGAACTTGCTCCAGACACCTTGAAGTTTTTGTTGCCCAGCAACTTACAACTTCAAACTGCTGATAGAGCAGATGACGTGCCATGATCAGCGCACGGAGTTTGATTTCTTAAATTGAAACACCGCAAGCACTTAAGATACTGGATCTAACGGCACGCCCCGCTTGCTGGTGCCGAGATCTATTAACGGATTTGCCAACCCACGGGTGGAATCTCATATATTTATAAACAACAGCACTTTAGGCCAGTAAACAATATTGACAGCCGCCAGGGCGGTGCGGAAAGCGGATCTGCACCGGTCCCGGCGAATTAGTTCTGGGAGATGCCGTAGAAGCGGATCTTCTTGAGCAGGCTGGGATAGCTTATGCCGAGCAGGCGAGCAGCCGCCGATTTGTTGCCCCCGGCCAGCCGCAGCGCCTGAGTGATCTCGCGGCATTCCAGCGCCGCGATGCTGTCTCGCAAGGGGGCGATGGGACCGGCTCCCGCCGGCGAGGCCGCACGGGCCGCCACCTCCGCCGGTAGATGCTCGGGTCGAAGCACACGTTCCCCCGCCGCCAGCACAATGGCCCGCCGCAGGTCCTTCTCCAGTTCGCGCACGTTGCCGGGCCAGCTGTGATGGACCAGCGCATCCATGAAGGCCGCTGTATAGCCGGGTGGAGCCTGGCCCATCTCCTGGGCGAAAAGCTCCAAGAAATGATGCGCGAGCAGAGGGATGTCGTCGGGCCTGGCGCGCAGCGGCGGCACCATCAACGGGAAATCGAGCAACCGGAAGTAGAGATCCTCGAGGAACAGCCCCTGCTCGGCCGACAGGCGCAGATCGCTCTTGGAGGCGCAGACGATGCGCACATCGACCCGGCGGTCCTGGTTCGAGCCGACCTGGCGGATGACCTTCGTGTCGAGGAAGTGCAGCAGCTTCCCCTGCATGCTCAACGGCATCTTGGCGATCTCGTCGAGGAAGACAGTGCCCCCTTCGGCCTCGGCCAGGAGTCCGCGCTTGTCGGAGATCGCTCCGGTGAAACTGCCTTTGACGTGCCCGAAAAGTTCGCTTTCCAACAGGCTTTCGGGAATGGCGGCGCAGTTGATCGCCAGGAACTTCTTGTTGGCACGGCGGCTCAAGGCATGGATGGCGTAGGCGAGCAGCCCTTTGCCGGTGCCAGTCTCGCCACAGAGAAGCACGGTCAGATCGCTGGGCGCCACTTTGCGCAACAAGCCCAACACGTCCAGCATCGCTTCGTTCTCGGTGATGATGTTCTCGAAGCTCGGCGCACCTTCCAGCGGCGTGGGCGGGCGCGGCGCTTCGCCCGGCAGGCGACCCCTGCCTTTTTCGAACAGGAAGAGGGCGAGAAAGCCCATATAGGTCGCCAGAAAATCGAGAGCCGGCCGCCCGAACGCCCCATCAACCTTCTGGTGGTCATGGACGCCGAGGAAGAGCATGCCGAACCGCTTCCCATGCATGGCGATGGGCAGGAACAGACAGCCGCTCGCCTGCCCCGCCAGCGCCGGCACCGCTCGCAGCAGAGGATCCTGGGGCGTCAAGCGCGTCAACAGACACGGCGACAGTGGATCGCCGCCGGGCGCATGGGCCCGGTACCAGCGTGCCAGCTGCGCCGCCAGGTTCTCGCTGAGACCAGTCCGCGCCACCACGCGAACCGGCTCTACCACGGCCCCGCCCCACTCGATGGCGATGAAGCCATGATCGGCCTGCACGCGCTCCATGCCGGCCTTCAGCACCGAGGCCAGGTTGCGCGGGATGCTGTTGTCGTTCCAGCTGAAGATGCCGGGGATGCTCGATATGGCATGCAGATGGTTGTCGTTATTTTCGATGTCGCCGAGCAGGCCCCGCTCGATCCGGCTCCGCAGATCGGTGATGGCCACCGTGAGCGCGGCGTCGAGCAGGCCGGCGGCGTTGCGCTCCAGCTCGTAGACCGTCAGCAGCGCGTCCTCGTATTGTCCCAGCTGCAACTGCACTTCCGCCAGTCCGTGCTGGATGCGGCAGAGCAACCGATCGCTGGCCGCTTCCTCGCCGTTCAGCTCGAGCGCCTCCAGCAGGTAACGGCGCAGGAACAGCAGTTCCGGTTGCCCGGCGGTGGCGAGCCGCGCCTCGAGATAGGCCAGCGTGGACTCGATCCAGTGTCGCGGCAGGTGCTGCTGCCGGAAAACTTGGATCGAACGGCGGAAGTGGCGGTCGGCCGCCGCCCAGTCGTCTCCCCCGGCGTGTGCCCACCCGAGCGTGCGGTGGGCGAAGCCGATCTCGAAGAGCTCGCCGCTCTTGTCGCAGGCCGCGAGAGCCGCGGCGGCGGTCTCCACGGCCGACGCCAAATCTCCGCGCTGGCGCTCCGCCTCGGCCAGCCGGCGCAGGAGTTCGCCCTCGAGATCGGTCACCTTGCCCAATCCGCGAACCCGTTCGAGGCCTAGCGCATAGTTGAAAATCGCCTTGTCCGTCTCCCCGCGCAGCAGGTGGATGTCGCCCAGGTATTCGTCCGCGATCGTCGCCTCACGCAGGAAACGCTCCTGCTCCGCCAGCTGCCGTCCCTCGAGGATCAGCTCCTCGGCCCGGGCCAGCCGCCCGCTCTGCAATTCGAGCATGCCGAAGGCCAGACAAGCCTTGGCCTGGCGATTCCGGTCGCCGAGGCTGCGCGCAAGGCGCAAGCACTTTTCCAGTTCGGCGCGAGCCTCGCTCAGGCGGCCGATCTTGACCAGGATGATACCGTGATTGAGCTGAAGCCGGGACAGCAGATGCGTGGCGCCGTGACGCTGGGCGATGCCGACGGCCCTTTCCAGCAGCTCGAGCGCCTTGCCCCAACGGCAGGCGTTCTTGTGCAGCAGGGCGAGGTTGCTGTAGACGCCCGCCGCGCCGACTTCGTCGTCGACCCGCCGATACGTGGCCAGGGCGTCGCTGTAGAATTCCTCGGCCTTGTCGAATCGGCCTAGGCGCTGGTGGCAGGCGCCCATGGTGACCTGAAGATTGCCGACTTCGCGGTGGGCATCCGTGACGGCCAGGATGGCGAAAGCGTGCTTGGCGATCTGCAATGCTTCTGTGTATTCGCCGCGCAGCGACAGGGAAACCGCTCGCCGCCCCATCAGGGGTGCCAAAAAGCGAGCGCGCTCTTCGGATGGGATATCGTCTGTGCCCTGCAGAAGGGCTCCGGCGCGGCCGATCAGCGTATCGGCCAGCGCCAGGTCGCCCAGATTCAGCGCGGCGTCGGCGCTCTTGCGCAAGATCTCGAGCCGGCGCTGCAACGGCAGTCGCAGCAGCAGGTCGTGGTCCAGGAGGCGGCGATAATAATCGAGAGCGGAGGAAAAGGCGGACGCCTGGTTATGCAGATCGCCGATTTCCTCGAGCCGGTCGCACTCGGCCGCACCGAGCTGCGCTCGGTGATCAGGACTTCCTCCAGCGGCCCGGCCGCGGCCCTCGAGCTGGTCGCTCATGCATCCATCCCCTGGCGAGTGGGTGATGAATTGCTGCTGCTGCGCGTTCTCGCATCCTCCTGCCGGCGCTTGCCGGCGCCCGCCGTCTTACCTCAGCACCCCTAGACCGAACAGGAACTCCAGGAGCGCATCGAGCATGACCTCGGGCAGCGCCACGCCGCCGACCGCGATACTCCCCCCACCAGCCGTTCCGTTGGCCGCAGCTCCATTGACCTGGCCGATGCGGCGGTTGCCCTCGATGATGTCATCGGGGTCACCGTCGGTGTTGCCGCCAGACGCGTTGCCCATCACCTGCGGCGGATCAACGCCAGCGGGAGGAGGCAGGAGGGCGGAAGCAGGATCGGGCGAAGGGAAATCGGCAGATGCGGGCGCGGTCCCGACAACGGGCACCAGGATCAAAGCCAGCACGAATACGAGGGACCACCGGATCTTGCCCATGGCATGCTCCTCGCAACTGTGGTGGCCGTTCCCGACGCGGAGGCAAACTGACGAGGGCGGGGACCTCGGGGAACGACGCGCCAACCCTCCGCGTGTCATCATGATACGGATCCCGGCGCATTCTGTCAAATGGGCCGGGCGCCGCCGCGGGCCACGGTATCAGTCGGCCGGCTGGGTCCTCAGTCCGTACTTGGCGATCTTCTTGTACAGATTGCTTCTCTGCATGCCCAGACGCTCCGCCGTCTGGCTGACGTTGTAACGGTATTCTTTCAGCTTGGCTTGCAGGAAGACAGCCTCGGCGCGAGCCTTGAACTCCTGGAACTCCTTGCATGACAAGAAGTCCGCTGTTTCGTCGTCGGCGGCCGGCGCCGCGCCGGGCAGCGGCGGCAGGTCCACGGGACGGATAACGGGGCCGGGCGCGAGGATCAAGAGCCGCTCCACAAGGTTGCGCAGTTCCCTGACGTTGCCTGGCCAGGCGTATTCGCGCAGCAAGGCGAGGGTCTCGGGGGCGAAGGCCTTGGGCTCCGTCTTGAGAACGACGGCAAGGCGCCCCATGAAGTAATCGAGCAGCAGGTCGATGTCCGTGTTGCGCTCCCGCAAGGGCGGCAGATGGACCGCCAGGACATTGAGCCGGAAGAAGAGGTCCTGCCGGAAGCCCGAGCTGGCCGTCCCGAGATCGCGGTTGGTGGCGGCGATGATCCGCACGTCGACGCGCAAGGTTTCGCCGCCTCCCACCCTCTGGAACCTGCTTTCCTCGACCGCCTTGAGCACCTTGGCCTGGGCTTCCTCGCTCATGTCACCTATCTCATCGAGAAAGAGCGTTCCGCCGTCGGCCTGTTCGAACTTGCCGATGCGCTGGCGGTCGGCGCCAGTGAAGGCTCCCTTTTCGTGTCCGAACAGCTCGCTCTCGACCAGCTCGCGCGGGATGGCGGCGCAGTTGACCTCGATCAGGGAACGGTCGCGCCGGCGGCTCTGTTCGTGGATGGCGCGCACCACCAGTTCCTTGCCGGTGCCGTTCTCGCCCGTTATCAGGACGGTGGCATCGGTGGGAGCGACCTTGGCGATGAAGGACCGGACCGCGCGCATCCTGTCGCACTCGCCGATCAGGGGGTCGCGGTAGCCCCCACGGTCCATCAGCTCGTCGCGTTCTTGCCGCAGACGTTGATGATCCAGGCAATTCTGCAGCGTGACCAGCAGACGGGCGCGGTCCAGCGGCTTTTCCAGGAAATCGTAGGCGCCCAGCTTGATGGCCTCGACCGCGGTCTCGATGTTGCCGTGGCCGGATATCACGATCACGGGAGCGCGATGTCCGGCGGCTTTCATGGCAGCCAGCACTTCGAAACCGTCCATGCCGGGCATCTTGATGTCCAGCAGCACGGCGTCGACCGGATCGGCGGCCAGCGCGCGCAGCGCGGCGGGACCGTCGGCGGCCTGCACGACCCGGTGTTTCTCATACGTGAGGATCTGTTCAAGCGCCGCGCGGATGGCGGCCTCGTCATCGACCACGAGAATCGTCTTCACGCGGCTCCTTCCCGCCGCAGCCGAAAATGAGGATACGGCGTCGGCGGCATCTTACCCTCGCGCGCGGTCCTCGGCAAGCCGCCGGCGCTTGCGGTGAGCGGACCTCTGCGTTACAACAAGTAGCGCCGTCTCCTCCCCCGCCGCCCGCGCCGTGGAGCGACATGAGCGAACTGCGCCCGCTGATCCGTGATGTCCCGCCGCCGCAGCTGCCCGCGCTCCTGGAGCGGCTGGGCCAGCCGCGCTACCGAGGCCGGCAGCTAGCGCTCTGGCTGCACCGCGCCGGGGCGCACGAATGGGACGTCATGACCGATCTGCCCCGCGACCTGCGCCGCGATCTGGCTGCCAGCTTCGACGTGGCGGCGCTGCAACCTCTGGTTCGACTCTGCGGCCAGGACGGAACGCGCAAGTTCCTGTTCGGCCTGCGCGACGGCGCCAGCATCGAGAGCGTGATCATCCCCATGGAGAATCACGCCACCTTCTGCCTTTCCTCCCAGGTGGGTTGCGCCATGGCCTGCCGCTTCTGCGCCACGGCCCGCGGCGGTCTGGTCCGCAATCTCTCAGCGGGCGAGATCGTCGAGCAGGTCACGCGCCTGGCGGCCGATCTCGCGGCCGAGCCGCTACCCGGGTTTGGCGGCCGCGGCCACAACGTCGTGTTCATGGGGATGGGCGAGCCATTGGACAATTGGGCCCCGGTGAGCGCGGCGATCGAGGCGCTGACCGGAGCGGCGGGAGCAGGCATCTCACCGCGCCGCATCACGATCTCGACCTCCGGACACAAGGAGGGCCTGCAGCGCCTGGTGCGTTCCTCGCACGGCGTCGGCCTGACCTTGTCGCTCAACGCGGTGACGCCGGAGCTGCGGCGGCGGTTGATGCCGGTGCCGGCGCGCACGCCGCTGCCGCAGCTGCTCGATCTGGCCGAATCCTATGTGCAACGTCTGCACCGGAAGGTGACACTGGCTTACGTGTTGATCGCGGGCGTCAACGACGGCCTGGAAGAGGCCCGCAAGCTGGGAGCGCTGGTCAAGCGCCGCCCCTTCAAGGTGAACCTGATTCCTTTGAACAGATTGGAAGACGACGACCTGAACGCGCCCGACGCCGATCGCGTGCTTGCGTTCCAGCAGGTGCTGCTGGCCGCGGGTCTGCAGACCTATATTCGGGTCAGCGGCGGCCAGGACATCGCCGCCGCGTGCGGACAGTTGCGCCGGCGCCGGACCGTCGATCGGCCCAGCGACGGAACTACATCAGATCGGCCAGGCGGGTCTGATCAAGCGCCTTGACCAGGGCCTCTTGCGCCCGCCGCCAGGCATCGGAGACGTTGCATTCGTTCCGGCGCTCGCAGGGGTCGATGGTGCGCAGGCAGTGGTTCAACGCGATGCCGCCCTCGCAAACCTCGACGATGCTGCGCAGGCTTATCTCCTCCGGGCGGCGTCCCAGCGAAAACCCGCCCTTGACGCCGCGATGGGACTTCACGATGTCCTGCTGGGATAACATCTGAAATATCTTGGCCAGAAAAGCCTCGGAAACGCCGCAGGTCTGCGCGATCGACTTGAGCTGGACCGGCTTGTCGCTGTTGCGCCGCGCGAGTTCCTGGAGGCCGCGCACCGCGTATTCGGTTTGACGGGTGATCTGCAGCATGGCTCGGCCCTTCCTTCAGAAAAGAGCTCCGGCTCCCCCCGGAGCGTTAAGATGGGAAACCGGAACTAATAAGTCAAATAAATTGCCCTGGAGCGACTTGCAACCGGTGATGGGTGCGGCCGGGGTCACATCGCCCGCCGGTATTGGCCACCGACCTCGTACAACGCCCTCGTGATCTGCCCCAGGCTGCAGTGCCGCACGGTCCGCAGCAGCTCGGCGAATACGTTGCCTCCATTCAGCGCCGTCTCCTGCAACCTGCGCAGCGCCGCCGGTGCCTCGGCGGCGTGGCGCTGCTGGAAGGCCGCCAGCTCGCGCAGGCGCGCTTCCTTTTCCTCGCGCGTGCAGCGGGCCAGCTGCAGGGCAGCTACGGTTTCGGCGGCGTCGCGCTCCTTGATGAAGGTGTTGACGCCGACGATCGGCAGCTCACCCGAGTGTTTGCGGTGTTCGTAGATCAGACTCTCTTCCTGGATCTTGCCGCGCTGGTACTGCGTCTCCATGGCCCCCAGCACGCCGCCGCGACGGCTGAGCCGGTCGAACTCGGCCAGCACCGCCTCCTCCACCAGGTCGGTCAGCTCCGCGATCAACGCCGAACCCTGCAGGGGGTTCTCGCATTTCGCCCAGCCCAGCTCGCGGGCGATGATCAGCTGGATCGCCATGGCGCGGCGCACCGACTCCTCGCTGGGCGTGGTGATCGCCTCGTCGTAGCTGTTGGTGTGGAGACTGTTGCAGTTGTCGTAGACGGCCATCAAGGCCTGCAGTGTCGTGCGGATATCGTTGAAATCGACCTCTTGCGCGTGCAGCGAGCGGCCGGAGGTCTGGATGTGGTACTTCAGCTTCTGGCTGCGCTCGTCGCCGCCGTACCGGTCGCGCATGGCGATCGCCCAGATGCGCCGCGCGACGCGGCCGATCACGGTGTATTCGGCGTCGAGGCCGTTGGAGAAGAAGAAGGAAAGGTTGGGCGCGAAATCGTCGATCGCCAGCCCGCGGGCCAGGTAGTACTCGACGTAGGTGAAACCGTTGGCCAGGGTCAGCGCCAACTGCGTGATGGGATTGGCGCCCGCCTCGGCGATGTGGTAGCCGCTGATCGACACCGAGTAGTAATTGCGCACGCCGTGCTCGGTGAAGAACTCCTGCACATCCCCCATCAGCCGCAGCGCGAACTCCGTCGAGAAGATGCAGGTGTTCTGCGCCTGGTCCTCCTTCAGGATGTCGGCCTGGACGGTGCCCCGCAGGTTGCGCAGAGTCCAGGCTTCCGCCTCGGCGCGCTCCTCGGCGGTGAGGGGCCGCCCGGCGGCGGCCTCGCGCTCGGCGAGCTGCTGGTCGGTGGCAGCCACGAAAAACATCGCCAGGATGATGGGGGCCGGCCCGTTGATGGTCATCGAGACGCTGGTGTTGGGGTGGCACAGGTCGAAGCCGGCGTAGAGCGCCCTCATGTCGTCGAGCGTGCAGATGGAGACGCCCCCCTCGCCGATCTTGCCGAAGATGTCGGGGCGCGGCGCCGGATCCTCGCCGTAGAGCGTCAGACTGTCGAAGGCCGTGCTCAGGCGCTTGGCGGCGTCGTCGCGGCTGAGGTAGTGGAAGCGCTGATTCGTGCGTTGCGGCGAGCCCTCCCCGGCGAACTGCCGTTTGGGATCCTCGTCCAGCCGCTTGAAGGGGAAGACGCCGGCCGTGAAGGGGAAAGCGCCCGGCACGTTCTCGCGGCGCAGGAACAGAAGGCGGTCGCCAGCGTCCGTCAAGCGCGGCAGCACCACCTTGGGCACGCGGCTGCCCGCGAGCGTGAGGTGGAAGGTGGAGTAGCGATGCTCGCGGCCCCGCACCTGCACCACTGCCTCGTCGCGCCTGTAACGCGCGACCAGGTCGTCCCAGGCCGCGACCTCGGCGAGCGCCTGCGCACCCGCCTCCGCCCGCGCCGCGTCCAGCCGACCGCGCAGCGCCGCGGCGGCCGCCGCCTCGCCGCCGTCGCCCTCCAGCGCGTCCAGTGCCGACGCCAGAGCCTGGCAGCACCTCACCCGCGCCGCGTCGCGCGCCGCGGCGGCCGCATGGGCGCGCACACAGTCCGCGATCTCGCTCAGGTATCGCACCCGCGACGGCGGGATGATCGCCTTTAGATCGACCGTGACGCGCGGACCGGCGCCTGCGCCTCCGATGCTCTCCGCCGCGCGTTTCCCCTCCCGCACAGCCTCGAGGATCGGATCGAGAAACGCGTAGAGAGCATTGACGCCGCTGTCGTTGTACTTGCTGGCCACCGTCCCGAAGATCGGCAGGGCCTCGTCGGGCACGGTGAACAGGTTGCGGCTGCGCCGGTACTGCTTGCGCACGTCGCGCAAGGCATCCTCGGCGCCGGGCCGATCGTACTTGTTGATCACCACCAGGTCGGCGAAGTCGAGCATGTCGATCTTCTCGAGCTGCGACGCCGCCCCATACTCGCTGGTCATCACATAGCAGGCGACGTCGCTCACCTCGGCGATCGCCGAATCCCCCTGCCCGATGCCGCTGGTCTCGACGATGATCAGATCGAAGCCCCGCGCCCGCGCGAGCGTGATGGCCGCGCCGACGGCGGCGCTGAGCTCGCCGCGGGCCCCGCGCGTGGCGAAGCTGCGCAGGAAGCAGCGCGGCGCGTAGATGGCGTTCATGCGGATGCGATCGCCGAGCAGCGCCCCGCCGCTCTTGCGCTTGCTGGGATCGACCGCGAGCAGGCAGACGCTGTGGTCGGGATGCGCCAGCAGATAGCGCCGCACCAGCTCGTCCGTGAGCGAACTCTTGCCCGCGCCGCCGGTCCCGGTCACGCCCAGCACCGGCGCCGGCCGCTCCGCGCCTCCCGCGGCCGGCGGCGATTGCCCCATTTCGGCCAGCGTGAGTGCCCGGGCGAACGCCGCGTCCTCCGCCACAACGTCCGCGCCAGGCCACGCGGCGACTGCCGTTCGCTCCCGCCAGGCCTGCCGGGTCCGCTCCTGCATGTCGGCGATGATCCCCGTCAATCCCAGCTGCCGGCCGTCGTCCGGAGAGTAGATGCGCCCGATGCCGTAGGCGTGCAGCTCCTCCATCTCGCTCGGGATGATCACGCCGCCGCCGCCGCCGAAGATGGCCACATGGCGCAGACCGTGGGCGTCCAATTCATCGCGCAGGAACTTGAAGTACTCGACGTGCCCTCCCTGATAGCTGCTGACCGCCACCGCGTCCGCGTCCTCCTGCAGCGCCGCGGCAACGACTTCGGGCACCGAGCGGTTGTGGCCAAGGTGGATGACCTCGGCGCCGGCATTCTGCAGCAGGCGCCTGATGATGTTGATCGAGGCGTCGTGGCCGTCGAACAACGCCGCCGCGGTGACGTAGCGCAGGCGGATGGCGGTGGCCGTGGTCGGGCTCGTCATGCGTTCCTCCCCGGAGCCGAGGCGGGGCGCCGTTGGCATCCAAGACGATGATAAACGGCGCCAGGCGCCAGGGCAACGGCGCGCGCCTTGCGCGCCCCCATCATCAGGAGACGGCGGCCGCCGCCAGACGCAACGCCTTGCGAGCCATGGCGGAGAGAGGAACTCCGTCGAGGTTCTCCGGCCACCAGCGCGCGCCCGGGAGCGGCACGCCGGCCGTGTGCGTCAACTCGGCCCGCGCCACCAACACCTCCAGACGGTAGGAAGTGATGGCGTGGCTGAAGCGGCCGCACGCCTCCACGGATCGGGGCGTGCCGTGCCCGTCCGCCCCCAGCCAGCGCGACCATGCCCCGGCGATCGCCCGGAGATGGCCCGCTGACGACGTCTGCCTCGCGCAACCGGTCGGGTACCACGGGGTACCCGGCAGCCCCCACAGCCCGCGGTGCAGGGCGGAAAGATCGGCCCGCAGCGGACGGCCCCGGCCCGGCAACCGCGTCGCGGGCGCGGCGCCGGGCGGCGCGAGCAGCACGGCACCGCGGCGCCTGACGACCAGCAGGGAGAGCGTGGCGGGCACGGAGGCGCGGCGCGGTCTCGCCTCCCGCACCGCCCCGGGCCGCCCGCCGCGACCGGCCCGACAATGCTCGGCCACCGGACAGGATCCGCAGCGCGGAGTGGCGGGCAGACAGACCAGCGCGCCCAGCTCCATGACCGCCTGGTTCCAGTCGCCCGGCCGCGAAGGATCCACCAGTTCGCGGGCGATCGCCTGCAGCCGCGCGGGGGCGATTGCCGCGGCCTGCCGCGGTGTGGCGCACAGCCACCGCAGCAGAACACGGCGAGCGTTGGCGTCCACGGCCGCCACTCTCTCCCCCAAGGCTATGCTGGCGATCGCGCCGGCGGCATAGAGCCCGACTCCGGGCAGCGATCTCCAGGAGGCGGCGGAGTCGGGCAGACGGCCGCCGCCGGCCGCGAGCAGCCTGGCGGCCGCGTGCAGGGCGCGGGCCCGGCGGTAGTAGCCCAACCCCGACCAGGCCGCCAGCACGGCGCTCTCGTCCGCCGCCGCCAGGGAGGGCAGATCGGGGAAGCGCGCCAGAAAACGCTCCCAATAGGGCGCCGCGACCGCCACGGAGGTCTGCTGCAGCATCATCTCGGCGATCCAGGTTCCATACAAGGAAGGTCGCGACCGCCACGGCAGCCGGCGACCTGCGCTGTCGTACCACCGCAGCAATCGGCGGCGCAGCACGTCCGCCGCAGGCGCGGCCCCTCGGCGCTCCGGCGCCGACCGCGTCCTCATCAGCGCGACACGTCGCGGCGCGGCGCGGCGGCCCGGGCGCGCGCCTTCTCGAGCCACCTCTCGGCGTCGGCGTGGTATTGCGGATCGTTCGGGTCCCGCGCCGGCAGGGCGAGCGCCTGCTCGAACGACGCCACGGCCAGATCGTACCTGCCCATCTCGTGATAGGTGACGCCCAGCTCGAAATGATGGTTGACGTGGGTAGGGTTCACGGCCAGGGCGCGCTGGAAATACTCCACCGCCTTCTCATTGCTGGCGCCCTTGGGCACTCCCCCATAGACCACCTTGGCCGCCAGCTTCAGCAGCGGACTGAGGTTGGCGATCTCGCGATTCCAGCGGCCGAGGATGTGCAGCGACTTGTCATTGCGAGGGTCGAGCGCGATCGCTCTTTCGGCCTCGTCCCGCACTTCCTTGCTCATGTTGATCTTGGTCTTGCCCCCCGCGCTGAGCGCCAGCTTGCCAATGCTCGCTGCCAGATAGTGGTGGCCCCAGGTGTCGTCCGGATTCAGGGCGATGGCGCGGCGTGCGTGTCGCTCGGCCTCGCGGTAGTAAGGCTCGCGCGCCGGCTTGTCCGGAGCCCTGTTGCCCTGATCGATCAACACGCGGGCCAGCATCCAGGAAGCGGCGTAGGAATCGGGCTCGATGCCGAGCGCCGTCTCGGCGGCGGCGCGCGAGGCCGCCAGATCGCCTGCTTCGTATGCCTGCTGGCATTCCGCGAGCGGGTCCGAAGCTGCTGCTGCCGGCGGCGAGACCAACGCTGCCAGGGACACGGCGACGGCGAGGAACACAGGAGCGAGGCGGTTCATCACGGACCTCCCAAGAGGAATCAGGCGTCGGCATCATCGTTGACAATATTTCCCACGGCATGCTAGGCGTTGTCAATAACGCCCCGTCGGGGCGATGCCGCGCGTGCCCGCCAATTACCGGGAGGTCCACATGCCGCCCACGACGATTCCCGAGCTGTTCGCCGCGGCGGCCGCCGAGCGCGCGCGCGCGGATTGCTTCGCCTACAAGGACGCCGGCGGCCGCTGGGCGTCGGTGTCGACGACGGAAGCGCTCGAGCGCGTGCAGGCGCTGCGCCTGGCGCTGGACGACCTGGGCTTGCGGCCCGGCGACCGCGTCGCGCTGATCTCCGAGAACCGGGTGGAATGGGCCTTGACCGACCTCGCCGTGCTCTGCCATGGCGGTCTGGACGTGCCCATCTACCCCACGTTGATGTCTGACACGGTGGCGTACATTCTGCAGGATTGCCAGGCCGAGATCGTTTTCGTCTCCACGGCGGATCAGGCCGCCAAGATCGATGCCGTTCGCGACCGCCTGCCGTTCCTGCGCCACCTGGTGTCCTTCGATCCCACGGCGCGGAAGGACTGGCTCGAGTTCGCCGAGCTGCTGGAACGCGGCCGGCGCCGGCGCGAAGCGCTGCCGGGCGGCGCCGCACCTCCCTTCGCGCCCGTCGGCGGCGACGATCTGGCCAGCATCATCTACACGTCGGGCACGACCGGTCAGCCCAAGGGTGTGATGCTGACCCACGCCAATTTCGTCAGCAACGTGCTGGCGGCCGCCTCGCTGGTGCCGATCGGGACGGCGGACCGCTGCCTGTCGTTCCTGCCGCTGTCGCACGTGCTGGAGCGCATGGCCGGCTTCTACCTGATGCTGCACGGCGGAGTCGGCATCGCCTACGCCGAGAGCATCGACACCGTGCCTCAGGACCTGCTGGAGGTGAAGCCGACGATCGTGGTCAGCGTGCCGCGTCTCTACGAGAAGATCTACGCCCGCGTGATGGGCATGGCCCTGGCCGGGTCGCCGCTCAAGAAGAACATCTTCTTCTGGGCCAAGAAGGTCGGCGAGCGCTACGGGCGCCTCAAGCGCGACCGCGGGACCATCCCCGTCGGCCTGAAGCTGCAGTACCGCCTGGCCGACCGCCTGGTGTTTGCCAAGCTGCGCCTGCGGACAGGGGGGCGCCTGCGCTTTTTCGTCTCCGGCGGCGCGCCGCTGGCCGCGGAGATCAATGAGTTCTTCTACGCCGCCGGGATGTACATCATGGAAGGGTATGGTCTGACCGAAACCTCGCCGGTGCTCGCCGTCAACACTTTCGAGCACTTCCGCATTGGCAGCGTGGGCCCGCCGGTGCCCGGCACCGAGATCCGCATCGCCGACGACGGCGAGATCATGGCGCGCGGCCCGCAGATCATGCGCGGCTACCACAATCAGCCCGAGGCCACCCGCGAGGTCCTGGCCCCGGACGGCTGGCTCGCCACGGGTGACATCGGCCATCTGGACCAAGACGGCTACCTTTACATCACCGACCGCAAGAAGGATCTGATCGTGACCGCGGGCGGCAAGAACGTGGCGCCGCAGCCCATCGAGAACGAATTCAAGCAGAACCGCTACGTCAGCCAGATCGTCGTGATCGGCGACCGCCGTCCCTATCTGGCGTGCCTGATCGTGCCCAATTTCGATAATCTGCGCATCTACGCATCCCAGCACGGGATCGCCGCCGAGAGCGCCGAGGAGCTGATCGCGCATCCCGAGATTCGCGCCATGTATGAGCGGCAGCTGGCGCGCGTGAACAGTCGACTTGCCGGCTTCGAGCAGCTCAAGCGTTTCGCGCTGCTGCGCCACGAACTGACGCTGGAGAACGGCGAGCTGACGCCGACCTTGAAGGTCAAACGCCAGGTCATCCAGCAGCGCTACCGCGACCTGATCGAGGCTCTCTACGCGGAGAACCGCGCCGCCTGAGGACTGAGCGCTTCAAGGCCGCCGCGCGAGCGTGACCGTGTGCCGCAGAGCATCCCCGTCGCGCCGGACCTCCACCTCCACGGCATCACCCGGCCCGTGCGCCCGGAGAGCAGCGGTGAAGCTAGCCAGATCGGCGATCTGCCGGCCGGCGAAACCGACGATGACATCGCCCCGGCGCAGCCCGGCCGCGGCGGCCGGGCTGCCGGGCATCACCCCGGCCAGCAGCAGTCCGCCGGCGCCTTCGACGAAATCGGGCACGGCGCCGAACCAGGCGCGCTCGCCCGCGGCGCGAGGCGACGCGGTCTCCGCGCGTGCCGAGACCTCCCCCGCCGGAGCGAGATGCGGCCAGGGCCCCGCGCGCGCACGCAGCTCCGCGGCCAGGTCGGCCGCGAAGGCCGCCACCCGTGCCAATCCGCTCGGCGACACCAGCGTCCAGTCGTCGGTCGGCGTGTGGTATTGCTCGTGCGCGCCGGTGAACAGGAACAGGACCGGCACGCCCGCGGCGTTGAAGGAAACGTGATCGCTGGCGTCCCAGCCGCCCAGGCCCACTTCCAGATCCAGACCATGGCGCAGGTTGATCTCGGTCAGGAGGCCGGGGAAGACAGCCGCCGTGCCGGCCCCGCCGACGTAGAGCCGCCCCGCGCGCAGTCGTCCCACCGTGTCGAGATTGATCATGGCGTCGATGGAGGCCAACGGCGCCGGCGGTTCGCGCACGAAGTGCGCCGAGCCGAGCAGGCCGATCTCCTCGCCCGCGAACGCGACCAGCAACACGCCGCGCAGGTCCGGGCCGGGCTGTTCCGCCAGCAGACGGGCGAGCTCGACCAGCGTGGCGACGCCGCTGGCGTTGTCGTCGGCGCCGGGGTGGAATCCGTTCCCGCCAGCGGCGAGGCCGAGATGGTCATAGTGAGCGCCGATCACCAGCCGCCGCGACGCCTGCTCGCCCCTGCCGGGCAGCAGGCCCGCCACGTTGCGCCCCCGGCCGCCCCGCCCTTCCTCGCCCGCCAGGGGAAAATCCTGGAAATAGCCTTCCGGCCAGGCCGGCAGCAGACCGGCGGCCCGGAACCAGGCTGCGATCGTATCGGCGACGGCCAGCAACTCCGGCGTGCCGTTGCCCCGGCCGGCGAACCGAGGCTCGGCGAGAGTCCGGACGCGGCACAGCAGAGCCAGCGAGTCGACCTCGGCGCGCTCCGGCGCGGCGGCGACGCCGCCGCCCGCGCTGGCATGCGTCGGCAGGAGGCCGCAGCAGCCTGTCAGCATGAAGAGCAGGGCGGCGACGGCGCGGCGCTGTCTGCGTGTCAACGGCATCGAGCAGGACCTCCGGCGGCGGCGCGTCGCTGGTGGACGGCGGGCGGCCGCCTCTGACAATATAGAGGAAAGAGAGAGGCAGCAATGCGCGCTGTTCCGCTGACCTTCCCCCTGCCCGCCTCCGCCGCCGCGGCTGTCGAGGTCGTGGCGAAGCTTCGCTCCGCCGGGCACCGCGCCTACCTGGTGGGCGGCGCCGTGCGCGATCTGCTGTTGGGACTGCCGCCGGGCGATTGGGACGTGGCCACGGACGCTGCGCCGGCGCGCGTGCAGGCCCTTTTCCCCCAGACTCATGCCGTGGGTGCCGCCTACGGCGTCATCATCGTCGTCCTGCGGGGGACGTCCGTCGAGACTGCAACCTTCCGCGAGGACGGCGAGTACGCGGACGGCCGGCGCCCGGAGCGGGTGCGGCTGATCGACGATCTGGAGCGCGACGCCAGCCGCCGCGATTTCACGGTCAACGCCCTCTACCTCGATCCCGCCGCCGGCAGCGTCCTCGATCCTGTCGGCGGCGCGGATGACTGCCGCCGGCGATGTTTGCGCGCGGTGGGCGATCCCGCCGCGCGACTGCGCGAGGATGCCCTGCGCCTGCTGCGGGCGCCGCGCCTGGCTGCGCAATGCGGTTTGACGATCGAGGCGGCGACGTTGCAGGCCGTGAAGGCGCAGCGCGAGCGGATCGCGCTGGTGGCCGCGGAGCGCGTCGGGCGGGAGATCTCCGCCATGCTGACGGGTCCCGCGCCGGCGGTCGCGCTCCAGCTGCTGGCGACGACGGGATTGCTGGCGCTGGTCCTGCCCGAGGCGGAGGCGTTGCGCGGCTTGCCGCAGCCGCCGCTGTACCACCCCGAGGGAGATGTCTGGACGCACGTGCTGTTGATGTTCAGCCATTCTCCCACCCGTTCCCTGCCTCTGGGCCTGGCGATCTTGCTGCACGACATCGCCAAACCCGCCACCATGACCGTGACAGACCGCATCCGCTTCCACGGGCACGAGCGGCTGGGCGCGCAGATGACGAGGGAGATCGGTGCGCGGCTGCGGCTGCCGCGGCGCGACGTCGAGATCGCGGCCGAGCTGGTCGGCCAGCACCTGCGTTTCGCCCACGTGCTGCGGATGCGGCCCGCCACGCTCAAGCGCTTTCTGCGGCAGCCCCACATCCGGGAACTGCTGGAGCTGCACCGCCTCGATTGCCTGGGCAGCCGGCGCGATCTGGAGCGGCATGCCTTCTGCCTGGCGGCGCTGGCGCGGTGGGAGAGCGAGCAGCTGGCGCCGTCGCCGCTGCTGCGGGGTGCCGACCTGCTCGCCCTGGGATACCGTCCGGGACCCCAGATCGGGCGCCTGCTGAGGGCGCTGGAGACGGAGCAGCTGGAAGGAAGGTTGAGCGACCGCGCCGCCGCCCTGGCCTGGCTGCGCGAACGGCACCCGCCTGCGACGCCGGCCGCTCAGTAGCCGTCGGCCACGCCCTGACCGCGCGGGTCGCCGGCGCCGCGCAACCGGCCGGCGGCTGGATCCGCCAGGATCGCCTGCACGTTGCCGATCGACGCACGCTCGGCGAGCACGTGCCCCCGCGCGGCCAGCAAGGCGGCGGTGTCGGGCGACATCCCCTGCGGCTCGTGATAGAGAAGATCCGGCGCCCCCTGGTGGTGGATGCGGGGCGCGCCGACCGCTCGCGCCACGTCCATGCCGAAATCCACGATGTTCACGATCACCTGCAGCACGCTCGTCGGGATGCGGCTGCCGCCCGGACTGCCCAGCACCAGATGCGCCCGACCGTCGCGCACCAGGATCGTCGGCGTCATGCTCGAAAGCGGCCGCTTGCCCGGCGCGACGGCGTTCCGCACGCCACCCGCCAAGCCGAAGGCGTTGACCGCACCGGGAGCGGCCGCGAAATCGTCCATCTCGTCGTTGAGCAGCACCCCCGCGGCCAGCAGACCGGACCCGAAGCTGAGGTTGATGGTGAGCGTGGCGGCGACAGCGTTGCCCTCGGCGTCGACAACCGACAGATGGGTCGTGTGCTCCGGCTCCAGCGCCGCGGCCAGGCTGTCGGCAACGGAAAAGGACAGGGCGCGGCCCGCACTGATCAGGACGCGGCTGCTGTCAAGACGGCCGGGCGAGAGCAGACGCGCCATCGGCACCGAGACGAAATCGGGGTCGCCGAGCCACCGCCGGCGGTCGGCGAAGCTCAGGCGCATCGCCTCCGCCTGCAGGTGCCAAGCGGCGGCGGAGCCATAGCCGAGCGCCGCCAGGTCGAAACCCTCGAGCAGGGTCAGCATCTGCAGCAGCTGCCCCCCCCCGGCGCTGGGCGGCGGCATCGCCAGCACGGTCAGACCGCGATAGGCGCCGCGCAACGGCTCCCGCCAGACGGGGCGGTAGCCTGCCAGATCCGCCACGGTGAGCACGCCGCCCGCCTCCTGGACCGCGGCCGCGAGCGCCGCGGCGACCGGACCGGCATGGAAACCATCGGCGCCGCGGTCCGCGATCGCCTCGAGCGTGCGGGCGAGTTCGTCCTGGAAGAGCAGGCTGCCCAGAGGCGGCGGTTGGCCCGCGGGAAGAAACAGCGCGCGCGCGGACCCGCTCAGACGGGCGGCGTTCGCGGCCGACATCTCCCTGAGCAGCGACCCGACGGGAAAGCCGTCTCGCGCCAGAGCGATGGCGGGGCGGCAAAGGCGCTCCCAGGGCAGGCGCCCCGCCGTGGCGTGCAGCTCCCACAGGCCGCGCACCAGGCCCGGGACCGCCACCGACAGCCCGCCGTCGCAGCTGGCCAGCGAGTCCACGACGCCGTCCCGCAGGAACATGTCCGCGCGGGCCGCCGCGGGGGCCGTCTCGCGGCAATCGAGCGCCCGCGCCTCGCGCCGAGCGGCATCGAAGATCAGGATCAGGCCTCCGCCGCCCAGGCCCGAGGCATAGGGTTCGACCACCGCCAACGCCAGCGCCGTCGCCACGGCGGCGTCGGCCGCGCTGCCGCCGGCGACGAGGACTTCGACCCCGGCGCGCGCCGCCAACGGGTGGGCCGCAGCGACCATGCCGTGATCGGCGTCGGCCGGCAGGGCGCGCGCGCAGCCCGGCCACCAAACCAGCGCCGCCATCCACACCAGGCAGTGCAGGCGCGCCGACTCTCTCACGTCGCTCCCCACAGCTGCGCCTGGCAAGCGATGGCGGCCCCGCAATGATGGCGCAGCAGGCCGCCCATCAGATCGAGGTGGGCCGTCATCGCCGCCTCCGGGTAAGCCGCGGTGGCGAAGATGACCGCCAGCAATCCGCGCTCGCCCGCCTCGACCGCCGTGCGCATTGAATCGCTGGTGGGGGAACCGAACGCGCCGGCGGCGTCGAACAGGCCCAGCCGTCCTTCCAGATGGATCATGTCCTTGCGGATACCGGCGAACTGCTCGCCCGCGCGGCCGAGGCGCACGACGACGTCGCCCTCGACCAGCGCCAGATCGTAAAGGCCGATCGGCAGCACGAAGGACAGGGAAGCGAGATTGATCGCGTCGACCGCCGCGTTGATCCGGGGCAGGGTCTGCTGCTTGAGGGCGCGCCGCACCAGCGCCTCGGAGGCGGGGCGCCAGCGGGTGGGATCGATGCCGCAGGCACGGTACAGCCGCCGTGCTTCCTGCAGCTGCGGCATGGCGGCGGGATTGCGGCCGGCGTGCTCGGCGCGCAGCTCTTCCGCGCGCGCCGCCATCGCCAGCGCCAGCTCTGGCGCCGCCCCCACCTGAGCCTTCGCGGCGACCAGCACGCCGCAACGCAGGCGGGAAACGACCTCGGCGGCGAGCGCCAGCCGGCGTCCGTCGGGCAGCGTCAGCTCGATCATGCGCCCGCGTGCCTCCCCCCGCGCCCATACAGCCGTTCGTAGTATTCCCGGTAGGCGCCGCTGCGGATCCTCTCCCACCAGTCGCGGTGCTCCAGGTACCAGGCTACGGTCATGGCCAACCCGGCTTCGAACCGGTGCGCAGGCTGCCAGCCGAGCTCCCGCGCAAGCTTGCTGGCGTCGATCGCGTAGCGGCGATCGTGGCCGGGGCGATCGGGTACGGAGGCGATCAACGATTCCGGCTTCTCCAGCAGGGCCAGCAGCCGCCGCACGAGCGCGAGGTTGGTCCATTCGTTGCCGCCACCGATGTTGTAGACCTCGCCCGGCCGGCCGCGGCGCAGCACCATGTCCAGCGCCGCGCAATGATCCTCGACGTAGAGCCAGTCGCGCACATGCAGGCCGTCGCCGTACACCGGCAGCGGCCGCCCCTCGAGCGCGTTGGTGATCATCAGGGGAATCAGCTTCTCGGGAAACTGGTAGGGGCCGTAGTTGTTGCTGCAGCGGGTCACGAGCACCGGCAGCCCGAAGGTGCGGTGATAAGCGCGGCAGAGCAGATCCGCCGCCGCCTTGGAGGCGGCGTAGGGGGAGTTGGGCAGCAGGGGCGACTGTTCGCTGAAACGCCCGTCCCCCGGCAGCGATCCGTAGACCTCGTCCGTTGACACCTGCAGGAAGCGCGCGACCTTGGCTTCGCGCGCCGCCGCGAGCAGGTTCTGGGTTCCCAGCACGTTGGTCTCGAGGAACGCGCGCGGCGCGTCGATCGAACGGTCCACGTGGCTCTCGGCCGCGAAATTGACCACGGCCTCGATACCCTCCTCGGCCAGCAGGCGGCGCACCAGCTCGTGATCGTTGATGTCGCCGCGCACGAATCGATGCCGCGGGTGTTCCTCCAGGCCGGCCAGGTTTTCCAGATTACCGGCGTAGGTGAGCAGATCGAGGTTGACCACGCGGTCATCGCTATTGGCCAGCAACCACCGGACGTGGTTGGCGCCTATGAAGCCGGCGCCGCCGGTGACCAGCAGATTCATGAGGAAGCCGTCTCCTTCATTCGCGGTTCGCGCCTGCTTGGGCGACCAGATTCGACGCCCGCAGCAGACTCGGGAAGGTGCCGGCGTCGGTCCACCATCCTTCCAGCATGCTCCACTCCATTTCGCCGCGCTCCAGATACATGTTGTTCACGTCGGAGATCTCCAGTTCGCCCCGCGCCGACGGCTCCAGCCGGCCGATCATGTCGAAGACCTGGTGGTCGTAGAAGTAGATGCCCGTCACGGCGAAGCGCGAGGCGGGTCGCAAAGGCTTCTCCTCGATCCGCACAATGCGCTCGCCCGCGAAGACCGGGACGCCGAACCGCTGCGGATCGTCGACCTCCTTGAGCAGGATGCGCGCGCCGCGCGCCTGGGCGCGGTAAGCCTCCACCGCGGGCCGGATGGAACGCTCGACAAGGTTGTCGCCGAGAATGACGCACAGCCTGCCGCCGTCGGCGAAATCGGCCGCCAGGCGCAGCGCGTCGGCGATCCCCCCCTCGCCCTCTTGATACGTGTAGTGCATCTCCTTGAGGCCGAAATCCTTGCCGTTGCCCAGCAGCTGCAGGAAATGGCCCGCATAGCTGCCGCCGGTGACGATCAGGATATCGCGGATGCCCGCGCTCACCAGCGCCTGGATCGGATAGTAGATCATCGGCCGGTCGTAAACCGGCAGCAGGTGCTTGTTGGTGATCTTGGTGCAGGGATGCAGGCGGGTGCCGAGGCCTCCCGCCAGGATGACGCCCTTCATGCCGGTCTCTCCCGCGAAGGTGTTTGCGCGGCGCGGGCCGCGGCCACGACCTCGGACGCCCGCGCCGGATCGATCCGCGCCCGGCTGCCGCCTGGATGCTTCAGGCTCGTGCCCACGATCCAGCCGTCGGCCCAGGCGGCATAGCGCCCGATGCCGGCGGCGGTCAGACCGCTGCCCACCAGCAAGGGACAGTCCGCCAGCGCGGCGCGCGCCGCTGCCAGTTCGCGCTCGTCGGCGGCGGCGCCGGTGGCGCCCCCGGTCACGATCACGCCATCGGCCAGCGCGCGCAGCCGCAGGTCCGCGGCTTCCTCGGCCACGGGGCGGTGCGCCAGCGGCGCCGCGTGCTTGACCCGCAGATCCGCCAGGATGCCCACCGCAGCGCCGAGAGCGCGGCGCGTCCGCAAGGTGCGGTGAGCGCGCCCCCGCACCAGTCCCTGGTCGGTGGCCATCACACCGGCGTGCACATTGACCCTGATGAAAGCCGCGCCCGCGGCCACGGCCACGGCCAGGGCGCCGTCCGCGTCGTTGCGCAGCACGTTCACCCCCAGCGGCAGGCGGGGGTGCCGCCGCCGCACCGCCCCCGCCAGCAACGCCATCGCCGCGACGGTGGCCCGCGGCACCATGCCGGGCCAGAACGGCACGTCATGGTAGTTCTCGATCAGCGCCCCGCCGCATCCGGCTTCAACCAGGGCGTCGGCGTCGGCCAACGCCGCCCGCTCGACCTCCGCCAGGTCGCCTTCCCAGCCGGGCGCGCCGGGCAACGGCGCCAGGTGGATCATCCCGATCACCGGCGGCGAGAACAGGGCGTGGAAATCGTCGCGTGACCACATGGAGACTCCTCGAAGCGCCGCCCGCGGTCGAGCGCGCGGCCCGCGGGCGGCATTATAGCCCGCGCAGCCGGGTCCGCCTAGCCTTGACGCAGCGCCGCCCGGCTTGGCGGAAGGCGGTGAGCGCGTTACTATGGCGGCGGCCGGAGACCGGCGCCCGGCGCGAGCGGCGCGGCCTCGCCAGCGGAGGAGAGACGATGCAGCTCATTCAGGGCAGGATAGGCTGGATCGAGGTCATCTGCGGTCCGATGTTCAGCGGCAAGAGCGAGGAGCTGATCCGGCGCATCCGCCGCGTGGAGATCGCACGCCAGCGCGTCCAGCTCTTCAAGCCGGCGCTCGACGATCGCTTCGACGCCGGCGCCATCGTGTCCCACAGCCAGCAGCGATTGCCCAGCGAGGTCGTCGATGACAGCGCTGCCATCCTGCGGCGCGTCGAGGACAAGACCGAGGTCGTGGGCATTGACGAGGGACAGTTCTTCGATGCCGCTCTGGTCGACGTCTGCAACCGGCTGGCCAATCTGGGCAAGCGTGTGATCGTGGCGGGCCTGGACCAGGATTACCGCGGCCAGCCGTTCGGACCGATGCCCCACCTGATGGCCGCAGCGGAATACGTCACCAAGCAGCTGGCGATCTGCATGCGCTGCGGCAACCCCGCCAATCACACGCAGCGGCTGACCGCGAGCCGCGACCAGATCGTGGTGGGAGCTCAGGGCACTTACGAAGCCCGCTGCCGGCGATGCTACGAGCCGCCCGCGGACACGGACGCGTGACGCTCGCGGCGCGGCGGCGGTGATCGTTCAGGCAAAAAGGCGAGGGTCGATGGCGAGGCGTCTCGCCTTCTCGACCAGCTCGACATAATCCGGCTCGCCCAACCCCAGCAGGCGAGCTGGTTCGCTCTGCTCCCAGAGCGTCGCGCCCTCGTCGGGCGCGCCGCCGCTGCACTGCGCGACCTCCTCGCCCAGGGCGATGATCGCCGCCAGCCGCGATGCCTGCGGATCGCCGGCCTGATCCAGGCGATGATGGCGGCGCACCGCCTCTTCCAGCGCGGGGCTGAGATTCCATTCGCGGATCAGCAGCGCGCCCAGGTCTCCGTGATCGAATCCCAGCAGGTCGCGCTCCACCAGGTAGTAGGGCACCTGCGCCTCGCTCGACGCCTCCAGGATCTGCAGGAAAGCGTCCGGTCGAGCGCGCGCCAGCGCCAGTTGCCCGATGTTCTGCATCAGCCCGCCCACGAAGACGGTCTCGGGAGTCGGGTGCCTCATTCTGTCCGCAACCAGCTGGCTCGCCATCGCCGACATGACCGACTGCTGCCAGATGCGCTGCAGCAGCGCCGACTCGTTGCCTTCGAGAAAAACCGACTTCGCCGCCGTCGCCAGAGTCCAGTTGCGGATGGTGATGAAACCCAGCCTCACGATGGCTTCGCTGACCGTGTTGACATCACGCAGCCCTCCGTAGAACGAGGAGTTGGCGATGCGCAACACCTTGGCGGTCAGCGCCTGGTCGAGCACGATCGCCTGCTCCAGCCGCGCGGCGGTCGTGTTGGGATCGGCGATCAGCGCCAGAATGTGGTTGGCCACGCGCGGCAAGGCCGGCAGTTCGTTGATTTCGCGCATGACGGCTTCAGCCGCCGACGCCGCCGCGCTCACATCGCGAGCCGCAACGGACGGACCGCCGCCGCCAACGTCGGCCAGGATGCCCGCCAGCTCCGCCGCCGACCCGACCGGGCCGTCGCCGGGCGGGCGGATCGCCGGGGGGTCGTCGCGCAGCGGTCGCCGCGCGGCCGCGGCGGGCTTGGCCGGCGGTGTGGGAGCCATGAGCTGCCTCTCCGCCACCGCTGCCGAATCCGTCTGCGCCGGCGCGGCGGGCGCGGGCGCTGCGGCGGCTTCCCTCGCCGCGGGCGCGGCGCGGCGGCGCTCCAGCTCGGCGGCAAGCAGCCCCTGGACCTTGCGCCCGCGGTCGCGCTGGACTCCCCTCTCCATCAAGACCAGCTGCGCCACCGCATACCGGGCCAGGATCTCGACGGCGGCCAGCGCTTCGCCCTGGGCGCCGTCCCCATCGATCAGGATGAAGGTGTTCCAGCGTCCGCGCAGCGGCAGCGGCCAGACGACCAGGTGTCGATCGGCGACGCGCCCCAGCAGCAGCGAAAGGTCGAGCGGAAAGTGCTTGATGGGGGTCGGCCCCGCGTACACCACGCGCTCCTGGGCCAGCATGCCGAACAGATCGTCGGGCCGCGTTGCAATGCGTTGAGCCTGCGCCGGTCCGGCCCGCTCGCCGGTGGCGCCGCGCGCCGGCGCCAGACCCTCCGCGTGCAGGAGCTGCAGTCCCGTTGTCCAGCGCTTCAGCAAGAGCAACCTGAGATTCAGCCGACGAGCGAGCCGGGAGAAATAGCGCGGATGACCCTTGATGTCCTCGGCCGTGTCGAGAACGGCCACCCCCTCCAGCAGCAGCGCCAGCAAGCTCTCGACCTGTCCTGCGCCGGCCAGTGCCTCGCCCGTCCCGGGGGCGGGATTGGCCGCGGGCATGTTCCGCGCCACTTCCGGCGGGCGCACCGGCGGGACGCGCCGGTCTTCGCCGTTCCCCGCGGCGGCTGCCGCCTCCAGGGCCTGCACCCTGCGGGTCAGCGTCGCCAGCGCATGTTGCAGCTGCAGTATGTCCGCGTCCCTGACCGCCAAGTTGCTCTCCAGGCTGCCAGCGTCCAACGTCCCTTATTGGCAAGTCCCTTCCCGCGGTAGATCGGCTCTGGCCGCCGCGATTTGAGCCCAAAAGACCGCTGCGCGCTGGCGCGGGCCCGATCCTGGATTATCCTTGAGCCCCCGGGCCCGATCGCAGCGCCGCGGCGTGGCCCGGGATTCTCGCCCCGGCGATCGCGCCTTCGAGGAGCCCGCGCATGCCGACCCGCATCAGCAAGTCCTTCAGCTTCGACGCCGCGCACCGCCTGCCCCATGTCCCCGCGGACCATCCCTGCGGCCGCCTGCACGGGCACACCTACACGGTGACCCTGGTGCTGGAGGGGCCGGTGGACGCCGAGCTCGGTTGGGTGGTGGATTTCGGGCGAGTCAAGGCCGTATTCCAGCCGCTGCGGGAACGGCTCGATCATCGTTGTCTCAACGACATCGAAGGTCTCGAAAACCCAACCGCCGAGATCCTGGCGCGATGGCTCCACGAGCGGCTGCGCGGCGATCTGCCCGGACTGGTCGAGGTGACCGTGCAGGAAACCCCCACCTCGGCCGCCACTTACCGGGCGGCCGACTGAGACACTCCGGGGCGAAGGCGCGGGCACAGCCCGCTGCCAATTCCCGTCTCCGCCGCTTTCAACGACCGGGCGGATTGGCGGCAAGCCAGCGGCGGGCCTGCTGATCCTGGGGGTTGAGCTCCAGCACGCGCAGGTAGGTCTGGCGCGCCGACGCCGAGCGGCCGGTGCGATCGTAGAGGCCGGCCAGATTCCCCCACGCCTGCCAGTAGTCGGGCTGCCGCCTGACGATCTCCAGGAAGACCTGTTCCGCTTCTGCCAGACGGTCCAAGTCGATCAGGCAGAGCCCTTCGCCAAACTTGGCCTGCACCCACAGGGCTTCCTCCCCCACGGCACGGAAGCGCCGCAGCGCCGCGCCGACGTCGCCCCGCGCCCGCATCACCCAGGCCTGACCCAGCTGCGCGGTGCCATGGTCAGGATCGTCCCGCAGCGCCATTTCGAACTGCGCGCCCGCGGCGTCGGCGTTTCCCAGCTGCAGCAGCATCTCCCCGTAACGCACCCGCGCCGGCACGGAGCCGGGATTGAACCTCACCCAGCCTTCGTAGAGCTGCAGCGCCTCGGACGTCCGCCCCTGCCGCACCAGCAGATCCCCCAGGCGCGTGTAGAGGCTCTCCTCGATCCACTGGAAATGCCGCTGGGGGAACTGCTCATTGATACCGACCGCGCGGCGATAGGCAAGGCGCGCGGAATCCGGCCTGCCGGCGGCCACGTACGCGTTGCCCAGGGTATGCCAGCTGAAAGGATCGCGATCGATCGCGCTCTCGGTGAACTTGAGGCGATCGGGAACGATGGCGAACGCCAGCAGCCCCGCGGCCAGCGCCAGGGACCAGCGTGGGTCGGGCCAACGCCGGGCGCGTGCCGCCGCCAGCAAGCGGTCCGTCCCCCCGCCCGCCGCGCAGGCGAGCATGGCCAGGATGGGCAACCGGAAACGGCCGTTGACGAAGAAGGGAAGCACCGACAGCGCGTAGACCACCGGCACTCCCAGCAGCAACAGGCGCCGCGGCGCGGCCAGGTCCCTGCGACACCAGCCGATCACGGCCAGAAACAGGACAGGCGCCCAGCCGAGCCAGAACGGCCAGCGCAGCACCACCGATCGTTGCCGCCAGAAGTAATCGTTCTTGTTGTTCGAGCGCTCGCCGGCCGCCAGCAGGAGTCTGACCTTGTGCGCGTAGAGCTTCAGCGCGGCCAGCGGCTGCTCCGCAATGAACGCCAAACCCTTGCGCAGGTAGTATCGGTCCACCTCGGAAGGGCGCAGGCGACGTCCGGTCTCCTTTTGTGCCAGTTCGAGCACGTCGTCGAAGCCGCCCTGCCAGGTCGGCCGCGTGCCCGGCACATAGGCGGTGCGCCCGTCGGAAATGGGGTTGTTCCCGATGTAGAAATTGACGCCGCCCTGGGTGGCGAGCAGCACGGCGTCGTGTCCGCGCAGCACGTTGTGCGCGGTCACGGGCAGGATCGGCAGCGCCAGCCCGAGCGCCAGCGCCAGCCAGGCGCGCGACCTCAGGGGCAGCCTCCGCCCCCGCCAAAGATGCCAGACGAAGACGGGCGCCAGCACCAGCACGGTCGGGCGCGTGATGGCAGCCAGCCCCCAGACAAGGCCGGCCGCCAGCAAGCGTCGCCCGCGCGGCGCGGCAGCCCCTTCGGGACCGTCGTCGGCCAGCAGCAGCCAGATCAGCAGCAGCAGCAAGGTCACCAGGGGCGTTTCGAGCAGCAGCTCGGCCGCGAAGTAGATGCTGGTCCAGAGGCAGGCGTAGATCAAGCCGGCCAACCAGCCCGCGCGCCCGCCCCAGGCCCGCGCGGCGATCAACGCGACCAGCCCCCCGCCCAGGGCCGAGATGAGGGCATGAACCATGTAGACGGCCAGCAGGCGCTCGGTCCCGAACAGGGCATAGAGCCCCGCCAGCATCACGATGTAGAAGGGTGCGCGGAAGAACGGTTCCTGGCCGGGCCAGGTGCCGGCCAGCAGCCCTCGGGCCCACATGTCGTGCATGCCGGCATCCATGATGGGAAAGCGGAACAGCGGATTGGCATCGAGGTCGGACATCGCGACCACGTGGGCCGCGCGGATCGCCAGCGCCGCGAGGGAGACGAGCCAGAACATGCGCGCCCGTTCAGCGGTCATCGGGCCCATCCTGGCGGCCGGCGGCGGCGGCGGACGGTTCCGCGAGCAGGGCGCCCGCCGTCCGCGGACGTCGTACTTCCTCCAAGCTGGACGCCGGCACCCACCCGACCCAGGCGCCGCCGAGACCGATCCGGCGCCAGTCGTCCCGCCGGCCGCGGACAGTCAAGACCAGTCCGTCATGCATCTTGAACACCACGGGAAAGGCGTCGCTGGGGCCGCTGCGCACGTCGACCTCCGGCGCCACCACAACCGCCTGGACCTTCACCCGTTCGTCATGGTAACGCCAAACGGCCACCGCGATGGCGGCGCACAACGCGGCCGCCGAGGCCAGCAGCAATCGGCGCGAGACATCGCCCGGCGCCATCCGGCGCCAACGCCAGGCCATCTGGCCGCAGACGAGCCAGAGCAAGGCCAGCACGACGATACTCCACTCGTCCAGCGAAAGGAAGCGCACGGCCTCCGCCAGCTGCGCAATCCCGGGCGGCAGGCGTTGCGGTTGCAGTTCCAGATCGCGCGTGTTGCTCCGCACCCAAGCCAGATTGGCCCGCAGGTCGGCGTCGCGCGGAGCCAGCCGCCGGGCGCGCAGATAGCTGGCGATGGCGCGTCCCAATTCGCCCCGGCGGGCGTGGGCGTTGCCCAGGTTGTAGTGCACGACCGGGTCATCGGCGCCGGCGGCGAGCGCAGCCTCGTACCGCAAGAGCGCGGCATCGATATCGCCGCCGGTATACAGGTTGTTGCCCTCGGCCAACAGTTGCTCGGGCGAACCGCGCCGGCCGGCATGCCCCTCGGGGCCCGCCGCGGCGGTCGATGGGCGAGACCCCAGCGCTACCGACAACGTCCCGGCCGTCCACATCAAGAACAGCAACCACACGTGCGCCGCGCCGCGCCCGGACCGCCGCCGCACCCCGCCGCCGGCGGCCCGCTCCAGTTCCTGCAACAACCGCTCGGCCTCTGCGATCAGGGCCCGCGAGGTGGACGCATCCGCCTCAGCCTGAGCCGCGGCACCGGCCGCGTAGCGCTCGGTCTGGCTCTGCAGATAGATCTCGGCCAGCCGGCAGCCCTCGATCTCGCGGCCGATCCCGGCGCCGTACCCGCGGACGTCCTCGGCGCTGATGGACGCCGCGGCGCGTCCAGTACGATCGCCGACATAGCCGGCGATGGCGGCGCCGGCGCGCTCCAGCGACGCGGTCCGCGTGGCGGCGCGGCGTGCCGCGCGCAGCTTGCGCCGCGCCTGCGCCAGCGCGGCGCGGCGGCGCGCGCCCAGAGGATCGCTCTGCTGCCGGGAAACCTGCGACAGCCGCCAGCGCCAGCACAGCAGCAGCAGCAGTGGCGCACCGGCCGAGATCCACCAGGCCGGGGACTCGGGCAGCGGGCGCGCGCGACGCGCCAGCCGACCGCCGGCCGACTTGATGAAGGCCAGATCCTGTCCCAGACGCTCGATCTCCCCGCGCACGAAGGATGACGGCTCGTCCTCGCCGCCGGGCGACGTCCCCGGCGTGACCACCAGCGAGCGCGCCTCGGCGCGCGCGGTGACATAGGTTCCCCGGGCGGGATTGAAATACAGCAGCGTGACCGGCGGCAGTTGGACCTCCCCCTCGCGCGAGGGCACGAGCACCTTTTCCACCGTGTACCGGCTGAGCAAGCGGTCGCCGCTCTTGTCGACCTCCAATCCCTCGGCGGCGTCATGCACCCGCACTCCCTGCGCTTGGGGCAGCTGCAACCCCTCCAGACTCTTGAGGAAGCCGTCCGCCGTCAGCGCCACCCTCAGCGTGGCCGCCTCCCCGCGCGGCACGGCGGCGCGGTCGACCTTCGCCGACAGTTCCAGGCGCGAGGCCACCACGCCGCTGAATCCGGCCGGCTGCGGCGCCGGCAGCTCCTGCACCGCGATCGTCACCGGCGGCGTGCGCAACCGCCGGCCGGCGCTCCTTCCCCCCTGGCGGCCGAAGAAACGGTCGAAAACATCCTCCGGGACCGTCACCTCTGCCGGTTCAATGGTCAGCTCGCCCGCCCGTGTGGGAAAGAGCGCGTAGCGGATCTCCGTGACATGGTAACGTTGTCCGGCGATCACCTGCATGGACGTGCGCTCGGGAGGCATGTCCTCCCGCCAGAATCCTTCGCTGCGCGGCGGACGGAATTGCGGCGAGTCCCAGAGCTGGACTCGCCGGTGGAAACGGAAGATGAGCACCACCTGCTCGCCGACCCAGGCGCGCCTCTTGTCCGGTTCGAGGGTGATGAAGATGTCGTCGCCCGGGCGCCCGCCGCCCACATTGCCGGGCGCGGCGCCCGTCGTTGGCGGCGGGGCTCCCGCGGTCGGCGGCGCGGCGGGCGTGGATGGACGCCCCCCCGGCGGCGACGACGACGCCACATCGATCGGGATGGGCTGGGTTCGGTAGGCGCGCCCTTCCACCTCGATCTCCAGCGCGGGAATCGTGAACGATTCCGCTCGCTCGACCACGAGGTGGTAGGTGAAAACGGCTCGGCCCTGCAAACGGCCGTCGGCCAGCGTGAAGCCGCGGCTGGTGCCGCCCCCGAAGATCTGCACTCCAGAGATGGCCGGCGCGGGCGGAGGGGAGACATTGGCGAACTCCCCCTCCACCGTGACGGTCAGCACCAGGCGATCACCCGGCGCGGCGCGCGAGCGGTCGACGGCGGCCGTGCATGTCACCGCCCCGGCGTCGTGCGCCTGCATGGCCAGCACGGCGCCCGCGCAAAGCAGCCAGCCGGCCGCCAGCAGGCGGCTTCCAGGGCGGGCGGCGCCGGCGCGCGGCTGCTTCGTCACCATGGCTTCCCGCTCCGTGGCGGCTCCCCGCGGAGCCGCTGTTGGATGGAGCGACGCAGCTGCTCCTCGTCGCGGTCCAGCGCCCGCAGCAGGCCGAGCGCCCGCTCGCGGTCCATGGCCGCCTGCGGATCATCGAGCGCCTCCGGCGGCGGATCAAGCTGCTCTGCGGATTCTTCCGCCCCGCCGGGCGCCGTGCCTTCCGGTGAACCGCCGCCGGCTTGAGGCGGTTGCTGTCGCCGATCCTCCGGCGGGGCCGGGGTCTGATCCCGCGTCGGCTGAGGATCCTCCTGCTGCGCGGCGTCAGGGGCGGACGAAGCGCCCTTGCTTTCCTTGTCCGATCGCTGCTGCTCCTCGTCCGCCTCCGGCTGCCCCTCGCCAGCCGGCGGCGCTTGCGCCTGCAGCCGCAAGGCCAACTCGAGGTTGTGCCGCGCATCCGCCTGGCCGGGCTGCGCGCGCAGCGACTCCTGCAACAAAGCCACCGCCCGGCCCGCGTCGCCGGCGCCCAGCCGGCAGGTGCCGGCGTTGTAGAGCGCCTCGGCGCGTTGCGCGGGCGTCCGCGCCAACCCCAGCGCCCGTTGGAATTCCGCCTCGGCTTCCTCCAGGCGGCCGAGCTCGGCCAGAGCCGCCCCCAGAGCATTGCTCAGGCGGGGGTCATCAGGATTGAGGGCCTGGGCCGCGGCGAAAGCCTGGCGCGCCTCCTCATATCGCCCTTCGCGGTACAGCTGCCTGCCCCGGTCGACCTCGGCGGCTCCCGGCGGCCGCAGGGGCGTGCCGGCCCCGGCCGCCGGCGCCCCGCCGACCACGGGAGCGGCCGCCAGCCACAGCAGAACCAGGAGCGCGGTCCGCGGGCCGGGAAGGGAGCCGCGCACCGCCGCCGCTTCGCCATGGCCGCGGCGCCTCGCCTCCCGCCGCGGCCGCAGGACGAAGCGCACGCCCAGCAGAACGAAAGCCGCACCCAGCGGCCAGACGAAGCGCTCCTCATAGGCGGCGATGCGGCGATCCTGGAGCTCCCGCTCACCCAAACGCTCCAGCAATCCGCGAAGCCGCGCCCTGTCCAGACCTGCGGCCCCGATGCGGAACATCCCGCCGCCCGTTTCCTCCGCCAGCCGGTTGAGCAGACCCGGCGAGAAACGGGTGACCACCACCGCATCTTTGCCGTCCTTCAAGTAGCCCGCCGGTCTGCCCCGGTCGTCGACCAGGGGGACGAGACCTCCCGCTTCGTCGCCGACGCCGATCGCCAGCACGACGATCCCCGCGTCCCGGCAACGGCGGGCCTCTTCTTCCCAGCGGCCCTCGAAATCCTCACCGTCGGTCACGAGCACGATCGCGCGCTGGGCCTGCGCCCCTCCCCCGCCCCGCTCGAGCAGATCGCGCGCGGTCGCCAGGGCGGCGGCGACATTGGTCCCTTGCGCCGAGATCATGTCCGGCGCCGCCTGCTTCAGGAACAGCCCCGCGGTGGCATGGTCGAGGGTCAGCGGGCATTGCACGAAAGCCGCGCCCGCGAAAAGGACCAGCCCGACCCGGCCGCGGCGCAGTTCGCCCAGCAGACCGATCAGCTCGCTCTTCGCCCGTTCGAGCCGGCTGGGCAGGACGTCCTCCGCGCGCATCGAGTTGGAGATGTCGAGCGCCACGACGATATCGGTGCCGCGCTCCTTGACGACGATCTCGCGCGCGCCCCACTGCGGGCGGGCGAGCGCGACGGCCAGACAGCAGATGGACGCCAGCAGCAGGAAACGACGCCACGTGCGATGATCACGATCCATGCTCTCGACATGCTCCGGCGCCCGCGCGCCCAACAGCAGCGCCAGCCGCGCGCGGGCGCGGCGATCGCCGTCGCGCAGCAACGCCCACACGGCGGGCGCCAGCAGCAACGCGAAAAGCCAGTTCTGCGCGGCGAACCGCACGCCCTACCTCCCGCGGTATTTCAGCCCCGTGGCGGCTGCATCTCTCACGGCACGCGGCGCAGCCAGGCCGCACCGAGCACGGCCTCGCACAGCAGCAACAGCAAGGCCGGTGCCGCGAATCCAGCCATCAGCTCCCGGTGGTGGGTCGTGACCGTGGTCCGGTAGCGCGTCTTCTCCATCTCGTCGATGCGCCGGAAGATCGCGCGCAAGGTCTCCGGATCCTTGGCCCGGAAGAAATCGCCGCCGGTGGTCGCGGCGATGCGGCGCAGCATCGCTTCGTCTATGTGCGACTCGATCTGGGTCGTGCGCCGCCCCAGCAGCGGGTCGTCCACCGGGTAGGGCGCCAACCCTTCGCGCCCCACGCCGATCGTGTGCACCCTGACGCCGAGAGCGCGCGCCAGTTCGGCCGCCGTTTCCGGTTCGAGCGTCGGCACGTTGTTCATGCCGTCGGTCAGCAGGATGACCGTGCGACTCTTTTCCGGCGATCGCTGCAGGCGGTTGACCGCTGTCGCCAGGCCGAGCCCGATCGCCGTGCCGTCCTCGATCAGTCCGATGCTCACCTCGTCCAGAAATCCCAGCAAGACCGAACGATCCAGCGTGAGCGGGCACTGCGTGAACGCCTTGGCGGCGAAGACGACCAGTCCGATGCGATCCTGCGGCCGCCCCGCGATGAAGGCGGCGATCACTTCCTTGGCCGCGGCCAGGCGGTCCTGCGGCGCGAAGTCGAGCGCCCGCATGCTGCCGCTGATGTCCAGCGCGATGACGATGTCCACGCCCTCGCCCTCGATCTCGCGCGTGCTGTGGGCCAGCCGCGGGCGCGCCAGCGCGACGACGAGCAGCAGCAGCGCCCCCGCCTGCAGCCAGGGCAGCGTCTGCCTGGCCCGCACGCGCCACCCGGCGGCCGGCGGCAGCAGATCCAGCCGCGGGTGCCGCAGCTGCGCGGGCGCCCGCCGGCGACGGCGTCTCCAGAGCGCCGCCGCCGCCACGGGGCCGGCCAGCAGCAGCAGCCATGGATGGGCGAGCTCAAACATCGCCGCCCTCTCCCGCGCGCCTAGCCGTCGCTCCGCTCGCCGCTGTCTGCGCCCGCAGCCAGCTCCAGGCCGCCTCACCGGCGACCGCCAGCGCCGCCGGCACCGGCGTGAACCGCGCGGGCGTGCTGACCCTGTCGATCGCCTCCACGGCCCGTCCGAGCAGCGCCTGGCAGTCGGCGGCCAACGCCTCCCCCGGCGCGTAGCGCCGACGGTCGAACTCCGCCAGCAGCCGCGCGAAGGAGCGCGCCGCGTCCGGACGGTGCGCACCGGCGAGCAGGCGCGCCTCGATCTCGGGCGCCGTCAGCTCGGCGGCGGGAATGCCGTAGTGGGCGGCCAGGAATCCGCGCAGCCTGCCGGCCAGCAGATCGAGGAAGCGCCGACCCTCGCCGCGTTCGGCCAGCCCACCCTCAGCCAGTTCGCGCAGTGCCACCGCGGCCGCCAGATAGGCGGGCGGCGGCAACGGCGCCTCCGCCGCCTCCCAGCGGGGGCGCCTCCGCCGACGCCGCCACCCGATCGCGACCAGCGCGGCCAGAGCGGCCAGCAGCAGCAGACGCTCTCGCCGCCAACCCAGCGCCTGCGGCTGGCGCACGGCGGCCGGCCGATCGTTGCCTGCCAGCAGACTGCCGACCCTCACCATCGCCGACTCAGGCCGGCCCTCCTCTCCCCAGACCAGGCGAAAAGGCTCCGGGCGCTGCACATGGAAAACGCGCGCCACGCGCCGCCCCGCCGGCGCCGGCAAAGCGCCGGCGGGCGCGCGCGGCATCGCCTGCTCGCCTTGCCGGAGGATGCCGGCCAGGCGCTGCCACCAGGCCGCCAGCCCCTGCCGGCCGGCGTCGGGTGCCGCCACCAGCCACGCGGCCAGGCTGACCAGCGAATCCGCCTCCAGCCGTCCGTCGGCGACGGGGAAATCGACCGCCACGACGATCGCCTCGCCGAAAGTGATTGAATCGGGCCAGACATGGATGGCCGCCGGCCTGCCCCACGCCGGCGGCGCACTCAACGCCCCGGCGTCGCGGTCCGGATTCGCCGCCGCCGGCGCGCCGTCGGGCGCCAGGCTCGCCTGCGCCGCGGACCTCGCGGGCGCCGGGGCCGACCCACCCGCCGACAGCACCCAGAAGGCCACGACTATCCCGGAGAGCAACCGCCCGTGCCGCCTGCCTCGATACCGCATCACCGGCGTCCCCTGCGCCGCACGCAGCGCCGCGCGAAGAAGGCCTGCAGCGGCGCGGCGTAATCGCGATCGGTGGCCACATCGACCAGATCCACGTTCAGCCGGAGCAGCAGGCGCTCCAACTCGGAGTCGTGCCGCCGCACCCGCTCCTGAGCATGGCGCCGCGTTTCGGGCCGCGAAGTGTCCACCAGGCGCGACCTCCCCGTTTCGGCGTCGACCCAGCGCACCAGACCGGCCGCCGGCAGCTCTCGCTCGCGCGGGTCACGCACGCGCACAGCGACCAGGTCGTGGCGCCGGCTGATGACGCGCAGGGCGTTGTCGTACCCTTCGGCCCAAAAATCCGAAACCAGGAAGACCGTGGCGCGGCGTTTGAGCACGCGCCCCAGCATCTCCAGCGGCGCGCTCAGGTCGGTGCCGCGCCCTTCCGGCGACCAGGCCAGCAGGTCGCGGATCAGCCGCAGGACATGACGGCGGCCGCGCGCGGGCGGCACGTACAGCTCGATCCGGTCCGAGAAGAGCAGCAGTCCGACCTTGTCGCCGTTGGCCACGGCGGCGAAGGCGAGGACCCCGCAAAGCTCGGCCGCGATCTCTCCCTTGCTGCGCGGAGTCGAGGCGAAGCGGGCCGAACGGCTCACGTCGGCCGCCAGCACGACATTGAGTTCCCGTTCCTCGTCGAAGAGCTTGATGAAGGGAGCGCCGGTGCGCGCCGTGACGTTCCAGTCGATGGCGCGCACATCGTCGCCCGGCACGTACTCCCGCACCTCGCGGAAGGCGATGCCCGCGCCCTTGAACACCGAATGGTATTCCCCCGAAATCGATTCCTCCACCAGGCGACGCGTGCGGATCTCGATCCGCCGCACCGCTTCCAGGATCGACTTGGGGATGGCCGCGCCGGGCTGCCCGGCCGCGGCCGGCTGCTCTCGCTGCCACACGCCGCCCGCCTCCTGGCGCGCTGTCAAGGCACTTCGATGCTGTCGAACAGCGTCGTGATGATGTCGTCGCTGGACACCTGCTCCGCTTCGGCCTCGTATGTGAGCAGGATGCGGTGGCGCAGCGCGTCATGCCCGACAGCCTTGATGTCATCCGGCACGACGAAGCCGCGGCCCTGCAGCACCGCCCGCGCCCGCGCCAGCCGCGTCAGAGCGAGCGTGGCCCGCGGCGAGGCTCCATAGGCTATCAGCGGGGACAGGCTCAAGCCGTAACGAGCGGGCTCGCGCGTGGCGAAGACAAGATCCAGGATGTAGTCCTTGATCTTCTCGTCCACGAAAACGGCTTCGGCCGCCGCCGCCATGGCGCCGATCTCCTCCGGCTCCAGCTGGGGCGAGACCGATGGCGTCGCCCGGCCCGACATTCGTTCCAGGATCCGGCGCTCTTCCTCGCGCGCCGGGTAGCCGATCTTGAGCTTGAGCAGGAAGCGGTCGACCTGAGCCTCCGGCAAGGGATAGGTCCCCTCCTGTTCGATCGGGTTCTGCGTGGCCAGGACCAGGAACGGTTCCGGCAAGGGGAAGGTGGCGTCGCCAATGGTCACCTGGCGCTCCTGCATGGCCTCCAGCAGGGCGCTCTGAACCTTCGCGGGCGCCCGGTTGATTTCGTCGGCCAGGACGATGTTGGCGAAGATCGGCCCCTTCTTGACCGAGAAATCACCGGTCTCGCGCCGGTAGATCGTCGTGCCGACGATGTCGGCCGGCAGCAGGTCGGGCGTGAACTGGATGCGCCGGAAACCCGCCTTGACCACGCCCGCGAGCGTGCGGACCGCCAGGGTCTTGGCCAGGCCCGGCACACCCTCCAGGAGGATGTGGCCCGAGGTGATCAACCCGAGCATCAGGCCCTCCAGCATCGCTCGCTGGCCGACGATCACCTGCCCGACCTCATCCAGGACCGCCGCCAACCGCCGCGCCGCCGCCTGGGCGGTCGCGGTGTCGAGAGGTTCCGTCGTCAACGTCTCATCCTTTCTGGATTGGGCGCCGGCTGGCCGGCGGGGCCTTCCTGGCACCGCCGCCGCGCCGAATTGCCGCCCTGGAGGCGCCCTTCTTACGCCACCGCTGCCCTGCGGTTCCCCCGCGCGCGACCCGCTCGCCGCGTGCAGAGGCTGCCGCGCCTGCCGACGGCCGGCACACGGTAGCCCAGCGAAATCCGCTTGCCAACCCCGGGAAAAAGACCTTCTATGAGCGCGCTCGACCCGCAACGGCGCCCACCCGCCTGGCCGCCGCCCCGGGAGGTTTCCATGAGGCTGTCAGCACGCAAGATAAGCTACCTGAGCGAAAAGATATTGAAATTCATGCAGGACCATCGGCGCATCCACGTGGTCTCGCCCCCCGATCTGGTCCAGAGGGCCATCTACGACGCCATCCACGCCAACATGATGACCGAGGTGGAGATCGACGAGGAGGTCGACCGGCTGCTCGGGCAGCACCGGGGCGAGATCCAGGCCATGGACATGGATTTGACGCTGCTGCGCCAGAAGATGAAGCGCGAGATCGCCCGCAAGCGAGGCTTCACCCTCTGACGCTGCCGCGGCACGCCGTCGAGACGGTGGAGGGGCCATGAGGTTGACCGAGGAACGCATCGCCGTCCTGGCTCGCGCCGTCGCCGACACTCTGCTCGACGACGAGCACATCGACCTGGAGATCGAGGAGGATCGTTTCATCTTCTTGCTCGAGAACCTGCTGCTGGAGGATCTGCGCACCGAGGATCGCATCGACGAGGAGGCGGCGGCCTGGCTGCGCGTCAACCGATCGCACTTGCAGGATGGAACGCCGGAGTGGGAGGTCGCCATGGACAAGATCAAGAAGGACATTGCGATCTCGAAGGGCTACGTCCTCGGCTAGGCGCCGCGGCGGGCTGTCGGCATGCGGGTCGCTATCCTCTCTCCCTACTTGCCGCACCGACGGGTCGGTCATGGCGGCGGGGTGGCCGTGCGTGGCCTGGCGCGGAATCTGGCGCGCCTGCACGAGGTGACGCTGATCTCCCTGGTGCGCCCGGGCGAGCACAGGCACCTGGACGAGGTGGCCTCGCTGGGCCTGCGGGTCGAGGCCATCCCGTACACGGACCAGAGAGCGCGCGGGCCGCGCCGCCTGGCGCTGGCCGCCGCCAGGCTGCCGGCGGTGCTGCGCAGCCTGAGGTCCGGCTATCCCCTGTACGCGGAGAAGTACTGGTCCCCCAGGCTATCCCGGCACGTGATCGATATTTGCCAGCGCTGCCGCCCGGAGATCGTGCAGATCGAGTATCTGCAGATGGCGTTGCATGCCCGTGAGCTGCGCGGCTGGCGCGACGCGCTGCCGGCCGCGGCGGGCGGCCTGCAACCGAAACTGATCCTCAACAGCCATGAACTGGGATCTCTGCCGCTGCAGCGAAGAGCCGAGCTGGCGGCGACGCCCTCGGCTCGCGCGCGGCTGCTCAGACGCGCCGCAGCGTGGGAAAGGCTGCAGTCGGCTGCCACGCGGTGGGCCGACGCCACCCTTTGCGTGACGGAGCAGGACCGCCAGCTGCTCGCAGACCAGGGCGGGGTCAACTGCGTGACCATGCCCCTGGGGGTCGACACCGAGGAAGTCAAGCCGACGTGGGCTCCTGAGCAGCCTTTGCGGCTCCTCTTCGTCGGCAGTTTCGCCCACCGGCCAAATAGGATCGCGGCCAAATTTTTGATTGACAAAGTTTGGCCAAGCATCGCCCAATATCTCCCTGAGGCCCAACTGATCCTTGCCGGCCGAGGATCGGACGGTTTTATTAGGGCCCTTGGGCCGCCGGACCCGCGAATCCAGGCGCTTGGCTTCGTGGAGGATTTGGCGGAACTGTATCGGGTATGCCGGCTGTTCGCAGCCCCATTGCCCGAGGGAGGCGGAATCAAGATCAAGATCCTCGAGGCGATGGCGCGCGGCATCCCCGTGGTGACCACGCCGATCGGGGCCGAGGGCATCGTCGATTCGGCCGAGGACGCGCTGACCGTGGCGCCACCCAACGCGGCCTTCGCCGAGGCGATGATCCAAGCTCTGGCCGCCCCGGACATGCTCCGGGCCAGGGCCGGGCGTGCGCGGAGGATCATCGAGGAGCGTTTCAGTTGGTCGGCCATCGCGGAGAGGCTGACAGAGATCTACGGAGGGAGGTGATCGATCGCGTACAATCAAAGGGGATTCTCCCTGACGAGGGCCCATACCGGGCCGCCGATCTAACCTTTGATGGGTAGCAGATCGATAACTCTGACGAAGGAGCGAACGAGATGATGAAGCGACTGGTCTTTCTGATCCTTTCTCTGGCCCTCCTGGTGGGGATGGGGCTGGCCACGTCCGCCGCGATCGCCGGCGAGACGTACGGCCAGTTCCGTTGGCGCTGGGAAGGCTGGAAGAACGTGCTGGACGCGGACAGCGATGAGGACGATGGCTTCGGCTACGCCTTCATGCGCACGCGGGTCGGCCACACCGCCGACATCGGCGACCGCGGCATGTTCAACGTTTCGTTCGAGAACACCCGCCTGATGGGCTTCGACTGGTCCGACTACTACGGGTACTGGTGGGACTACGGCCCGTCGCGCAAGGGCGTGATGGATGGCACCGGCAACAGCACGGTCATGGTGCACGAGGCCTACATGGGCATCCGGGACTTCCTCTTCGAGGGCTTCGATGCCTACGCGGGCCGCTTCAGCCTGGCTTACGGCCGCGAGCGCTTCATCGGCCGCGAGGACTGGTCCTGGTACACCGAGAACCGTTTCGACGGCTTCAAGGGCCACTACGTCTTCGAAAAGGGCTGGTTCGACCTGCTCTGCTTGAAGCTCGAGGAAACGCTGTTCATCAAGTACGACGAGGGTTGGGGCGATCACGATCTGCGCGGCATCTACTTCCACTACGACGCGTCCGAGAACATGTACTTCGAGCCCTACGTGATGCTCTGGACGGGAGACAACTGGGGCCCCGAAGGCAACGAGGTCGACAACAGCAGCTACTTCATCTTCGGCGCGCTGTTCGACTACATGCATGAGAACGGCCTGCACTTCTACGCCGAGGCCACGATGATGTCGGGCACGGAGCGTTGGGGCCCGGATCCCGAGGACGAGCTCGATTACTCGACCATGGGCGCCTACGCGGGTCTGTTCTACGAGTTCGACAGCACCACCAAGCCGTTCATCGGCGTGGAGTTCAACTACGCCAGCGGCACCAAGGACGACGACGAGGAGTGGAAGACCTTCTGGTCGCCCTTCGGCAGCTTCAGCAATTACATGGGCATTCAGAACATGGTCGCCTGGCAGAACACGGCCAGCTTCCGCTTCTCCGGCGGTCTGACCCCCGTCGAGGGCACGGATCTCAAGCTGGACTTCTACCTCTTCAAGCTGGCGCAGGACGAGGACTCCGCGTACGGCTATGTGAACGGCCTCACCTTCGAGCCCTACGAGTACGGCTTCGCCGGCTCCCTGCCCGGGGAAGCCACCGACGGCAAGTTTGAGAAGAGCGTCGGCACCGAGATCGACTTCTTCGTCAAGCACAAGATCGCCGACGGCGTGAAGCTGAACGGCGGGCTCAGCATCTTCAGCTTTGGCGACTACTTTGGCGCGGACAACAAGCTGGACTCGATCATGTACGCCTGGCTGGGCGGGCAGGTCGATTTCTAGTCTTTCGCGGAAGCGCCAGGGATAGTTTTCACCTGGGAACACGGGAGGGAGAGCCTAAGCTCTCCCTCCTGCTTGTGCCGCTGAGAATGTGTTTGGCTCATTTCCTGCCCTAGAATGGGCATGGACACCCCAGCCGACACCGCCGCGGTCTTCCAGCCTCCCTTCTGCCCT
>CAYWTR010000004.1:0-124572 GCA_964461255.1 uncultured Fibrobacteraceae bacterium
CGCAGATCCATGCGTTCGTGGCCTTCGAGCCGTTTGCGGACGGTCCGGTGCCGGGACAGAGGCGTTCCTGGGGCGAGGTGAAGGAGCTGTACCGGACGGCGCCGAGATGAGGAGGCGGCTGGACCTGTTGCGCAGAAGCGCGGCGTCTTGAACGGCCTTGTTTGGCTGTTTTCTGCAGCGGTGGCGAGGGGGTGAGAACGATGAGACCGGGGCGCTGGTTCTTGCTGGTTTTGGTGCTGGTGTTGACGGCGCCGGCGGCGGTCGAGGCGCGGACCTGGCGGGTGGAGCGGTACGGGCCGGCGGACTTCAGCACGATCCAGCCTGCGTTGGATGCGGCGGCGCCAGGGGACACGATCCTGATCGGCTACGGTCGGTACACGGAGTACATGACGGTCACGCTGCCTGGCTGGAGCTGGCCGGTGGGCGTGTACGCCTGGGTCAGGCAGGACAACCTGACGATCATCGGGCTGGGCGGGACCGGGACGGTGATCGGACCGTTGGCGCCCAGCTTCCATGACTTTGGGCCGAAGGGGCTGGTGGTCATGGACGACGTCGATGGTCTGCGGGTGCAGGGCGTGGGTCTGGAGAACGTCTACGGCGGCATGTACCTGGTCGGCGGACCGATCGAGGTTTCGTACTGTCGGTTTCGGGGTTGTGAATTCGGCATGGCTTACTTCGGCAACACGGCCTTGCACGTGCGCAACTCCACCTTCCTTGATTCGGCGTGGTTGGGAGATGGCATCTGGTGCAACAACGCGGGCCAGAGCGTTCTGATCGAGGACAGTGCGTTCATCAACTGCGGGGCCGGTGTGTCATTTGGCGCTACGACCAATGCCGTGGTGTCTCGTTGCACGATCACCGGCGGCGTGGGCGGGATCCAATACGCCGGCGGTTCGACCGGCACGATTGTCGATTGCCGGATCGAGGATCAGTTGAATTTCAATGTGGGCATCATAACCGGCTCGACCGTGACGTTGGAGCGTAATTATCTTTCGGGCACGGCGCGAAATATCACCTCCGTCACCCGTGGCGCGATCCGGGGTTCCGAGAACATCCTGGTAGATGCGTGGCTGGCCGCGATCAGATGTTCACTCTGCACGTCGGAATTCCATGGCAACCACATATTCAACGGCGGGGGTTATACGGTGGCTCTGGACAATTTCCAGAATCTGCCTGCGGTGACGGTGGATTTCACGGGCAACTACTGGGGCACGGACGATGCGGGTCAGATCGCGGCGTGGATCTGGGACGGTCACGACGATCCGCAGATCCATGCGTTCGTGGCCTTCGAGCCGTTTGCGGACGGTCCGGTGCCGGGACAGAGGCGTTCCTGGGGGGAGGTGAAGGAGCTGTACCGGACGCCGTCGGGAGGCGCCGCATCCCTGGGCCGCCGCGAGTAGATCTTCCAGGCCAGCGCGTGCAGGACCAGGGCGGCGGCCGCGGCCAGCGCCAGGCGCGCGGGTTCGCCGGGTGCGAGCGGCCGCAGCAGCTCCGGCAGCCAGGCGATGGCCTGGTGAAGCGCCGCCAGGCGCCACAGGTCGCGCGCCGGGGCGGCCGCCAGCCGCGGCCACGCCAGCAGCGGCGCCGCGATCCAGAACGCCGGCCAGCCGTACTCCACCAGACGGCCGGTGGCCGCCCCCAGCGCCGGCGCGATCAGGAACGCCGCCCACCCATACATCAGCCAGGCGCCCAGGGGGCCGGCCCGGCCTTGCGACCGGGTCCGCCAGGCCTGCCAGGCCAGGCCGGGCAGCAGGCCGAAGGCGGTCAGCCACGACACCAGCAGCGCCAGCGGGCGCAGCGCGTTGAACCCGCAGAAGCCGACGGTGTGCACGGCGCCGCCGCGCAGCCATTCCGGCAGCGGCCAGACGGCGCGCGGCTGGCAGTAGTCCAGGGTGTTGGCCCACAGCTCCAGGCCGAACAGGTTGCGCGCCAGGTTGAACGGCAGCTTCAACGCCAGGTAGAGGCCCTGGCCGATGGCGTGCACGTTGGCCTGGCCGGCCGGCAGCAGCCACCAGACGGCGGCCAGTCCCGCCGCCGTCGCCGCGGCCACGCCCGCGGCCAGCCGCCGCCGTCCGTCCGCCGCCGCCTGGACCGCCAGGAAGGGCGCGAGCAGCAGCGTGCTTTCCCGCGTCAGCATCAGGGCCGCCAGCAGCAGCAGCGACGCCGCCGGTCGCGCCGGCCAGGCCAGCACCAGCAGCGCCAGCAGCGCGGCGTGCCACAGGTCGGGCAGGTAGTGGTCGCGGAACAGCTGCAGCAGCAGGGGAGACCAGAGCAGCAGCGGCGCCAGCCAGAGCGGCCCGCGCAGCCGCCGGCCGACGGCCCAGCACAGGACCAGCACCGAGGCGATGCCCACCAGCCGGAAGGCGGCGTCGAGATCCAGACTCCCGGCCGCGCGCACGCCGCGCACGGCCAGCGGGTGCAGGACGCGCGTCGCGAACGGCCGCACCACCTCCTCGCCGCGGCCTTCGGCCAGCCGCTGGTACCAGCCGTAGTCGTCGCTGCGGCAGGGGAGGTCGCGCCACGTCGCCGCGCAGACGGCACCCGCCAGCGCCAGCGCCGCCAGCCAGGGCGCCCCGGCCAGGGCGGCGCGGCGCGCGCTCATGCCTCCGCCGGCGGCGGCGCGGCCGCGCCGTAGCGGCCCAGCCGCGGCGCCAGCAGCGGCCGCATCGCAGGCAGGTAGATCCGGTTCGCCAGGCGGTTGAGGCGGTAGTTCCGGCGGTTGATGTCGTGCCGCCGCGCGCGGAACGCCGCCACGTCGTCGGCCAGGCGGGGCCCGTAGGCGCGGACGTACTCGGGATAGAGCTCGTCGACGACCCAGGAATGCACGGCGCGGTCGGCGGCGTACATCCGCTCCAGCTCGGCGCGCTTGGCCGGGTCGGCCAGCGTCTCCTCCGCGACGGCGCGGTCCTCGGCGGTGTTGCGCCGCACGTAGGCGATGTCGAGGCCGGGCAGGAACAGCCTCTCCATCAGCACCAGCGACTCGTCGAAGCGCTCGGTCAGGCCGATGAAGACCCCGTGGGCGCGGATGCTCCGGATGGCGTCGTCGGGATCGGCGGTGCGCGACAGCATCTTGGTCTGATGGTCGTGATGGACCGGCCAGTCGACCCAGCGGTCCCACGGCAGGGGATGCCGATCGTTGCGCAGCTGATACTGGTAGTGCGACGCCCCCCGCCGCACCGGCTCGCGCAGGAAGGCGAAGTAGCGCAGCCCGGGCGCCGCCTTCTCCAGTCCGGCCCAGAGCGTGATCGGATGCCCGCTGACGCAGCGCAGCCCGGGCCACAGCCGCCGCAGCCGCCGCAGGTCCTCCGGGCCCCACTTGGGCACCACCGCCGTCACCGCGAAGGGGTCGGCCGGCGGCGGCCCCCAGTCGGCCGCCTCGCAATGCGCGGCGCCGAAGGCGCTGCGCAGCATCCACTCGACGCTCTGCCCGCCGGTCTTGGCGATGTGGATGAAGGCGAGCACCCGCGCCTCTCCCGTGGCTCCGCCGCGCCGGCTCGCCGGCGCCCGCGCCGCCTAACGCACCAGCAAGAGCTTCTGCGTGGCCGCCGCGCCGCCGGCGCTCAGCCGCAGCACGTACAGGCCCGAGGCAGCGGCCGCCCCGCGATCGTCCCGGCCGTCCCACGTCGCCGTGTGCTGCCCGGCCGCCAGCTCGCTGCGCAGCAGGGTCGCCACCCGCCGTCCTGCCAGATCGTGCACCGCCAGCTCCACCGCCGCGGCGCGCGCCAGCGTGAACGCGACCGTCGCCCGCGGGTTGGCCGGGTTCGGGTGCGCCGGCCGCAGCCGCAGCAGCGGCGCCGCGCCCGCGCCTCCCGCCTCCGCCGTCTCGCCCACCCCCACCGGGAAGATGTACTCGTAGGCGCCGATGTCGGGGGCCAGGCCGCGCGGGACCAGCGTGCTGTCGATGTCCACCGCGTAGCCCAGCGGTAGCGCGGCGTCGATGCAGGCCGAGCCCGGCGTCAGGCGCCAGTCGTCAGGCGCGACGAAGGGCGAACCGGACAGCTCGACCGTGCCCTCGGGGGTGACGCCGATGGCGATGAACTGGCCCGGCTCCCAGGCGCAGTTGAGCACCTCGCTGAAGCCCTCGGGATCGGACCTCACCTGCACGTCGTTGCCCGTCTGGCCGTAGAACAGGCAGTTGACCAGCCGGCTGCGCTGCCCCTCGTCCGGGAAGGTCTGCCACTCGCCCCAGTTGTAGATGGCGTCGCCCAGGTGCACACGGGGGCCGGAAAGGTTGTCGGCGAAGGTGCAGTTGTGGAACTCGGCGCGGGGGGTCAGCCGCACCATGAAGGCGCCGCCCCAGCCGAAATGCTGCACCGGCTGGCCGTTCTGGTCCCAGCCCGCGCGGTTGCCGGCGAAGACGCAGTAGGAGAACAGGGCCGTCTCGCCCAGGTTGCCCGGCAGCTGCCCGCCCTTGTACGAGCCGCCGCCGTTGCTGTGCGCGGTGTTGTTCAGGAACAGGCAGCGCTCGATGCTGCCGGATGCGCCCCGCCCGATGTACAGACCGGCGCCCTGATCGTTGAAATTGTCGGCGAACAGGCAGTCGGTGATGCTGAAGTGCACCGGGCTGTCGGTGTCGCTGCCGCGGATCATCATGCCGCCGCCGTCGCCCGCGTAGACGCCCGCCGTCAGATCGCCCCGGTTGCCGATGAAACGGCTGCGCTCGGCCACCAGGATGACCGGCACCGTGTCCGCGCGCACCCGGCGCAGGAACACGCCGGCGCCCGCGCTCCAGTTCGTGACGTGGTTCCAGGCGCTGCGGCTGTCGCGCACCTCGGCGTCGCGCAGGGTCATGTGCCCGTCCTGCACGTAGATGCCGCCGCCCGGCCCCCACGACCGATTGCCGGCGGCCAGGCTGCGCTCCATGGTCAGCGACGATCCCAGCGCCGCCGCCATCACCGCCACGGCGCCGCCCATGGCAGCCCCGGTCGGCGAGTAGGCTTCGTTCTCCTCGAGCACGCAGTCCTCGATCACCAGATCGACGCCGTCGCCGGCATAGACGGCGCCGCCGCGGCCGGTGGCGATGCAGTCGCGCAGCGTGGTGCCGCGCACCGTCAACGCCAGGCGCTCGCCCGTCGCCGCCGCGTGCACCGCCGCGCCGCCCTGGCCCGAGCCGTACCCGCCGCGCAGCCCCTCGAACGCGCACGCCTCGATCAGGACCGCCGTCCCCGGCCCCGCCGGCGGCGCGATGCGCAGCGCCGGCCGCGCCGTCGGGATGGTGTCGGCCGCGAAGGTCACCCCGCGGATGACGGCGCCGGCGGACGAGGCGTCGATCAGCAGCCCGCCGCCCGTGGTCAGGAGGATGCGGCAGGCTCCGCGCTCATCGTCCAGGTCCAGGTTGGCCAGCAGGGCGCGCACCGTCAGCAGCGCGCCGACGATGTGATCCTGCTTCGCCAGCAGCAGCGTGTCGGCAGCCCCCGCCTGCTGCAGCCCGGCCGCGATGGTCGGGTAGCAGTTGGGCGGCGTCCAGTCGTCCGGCACGCTCGGACCCGACGTGCGCTGGCCGTCGATCATGACGTGGTAACGTTCCGCGCCGGCCGGCGCGGCGGCCAGCAGCAGGGCCGCGCCCAGCACGACGCAGAACAGCCCGCTCTGCCCATCCGGGGCGCGACGCGGGCGCAGCTTTCTGAAGCCGGGATGTTGTGCGATCATCGAGGCATCACCTGGTGTGTCGGCTTGAACGGACAGCCCCCCGCTCCCCGATCCAAGGCCCTATATTATATCAAAGATTGCGGTCAGATGGCAAATGATGCGGAGTCAGGTGCGGTGTCAGGGCGCCAGGTTCCGGATCAGTCGCACCCAGCGCACGGTCACATCGCCCGGTCCCTCGCAGCGGACGCGGAAGTCCATATCGTGGTCCATGCCGTTGCGGAAGGCCGCGTTGGGCAGCGTGAAGGTGACGGTCTTGACCTTCCCGTCGTTCTGGTTGCGCACCAGCGGCGTGGCGGCCGGCGCGCCGGCGCCGTCCCGGTACTCCAGCCGCCACATGGCGCGGCTGTCGTCGCGGATCTCCACCTTGATCTCGACCGGTCCGGAGGTCAGGAAGCGGTCGTCCAGATCGAAGTAGATGCAGGGGTTGCCGCCGTCGATGCCGGTGCGGCGCGCCACGTGATCGTAGTACAGGCTGGTCTGTGAAGCATCCAGGGCGCCGGCGTTGAAGGCGCGATCGACCCGCTCCGCGGGCGTCGTCACGCCGCCGGGCACGTCGCGTTGGATCAGCCAGCGCTCGAAATTGCGCAGCACGCCCGCGGGGCTGTAGTGCGTGCCCGCCGGCGATTCCTTCAGGTAGGCCCAGGCGTCGGGCGAGTCGTGCACGCTCTTGCCGAAGCTCAGCCGCGCGTAGGTCGACAGCGGCGGATTGACGGCCTCGGCCGCGCTCGAGGTGTAGAGGAAGCGCAGCCGCATCTGCAGCGCGCGCAGCATCGAGAAGCGGTAGCGTTGCGGCTCGCCCGCGCGGTCGCCGAAACGCCAGGTCCAGGCGTCGCCGTACTCCTCGTTCTCGTCGCCGAAGTAGCGCGCGGTGGCGATGGGAGGGATGGTCTCGTCGACGATCAGGTAGCCGTCGGCGTCGACCTGCTGCCCGAGCGCCGGTTCGCTGATCAGACGGTGGTAATACTCGACGGCGCCGTGCCGCGTGCCGATGCCCAGGTCCCAGGCGTTGCGGAACAGGCGGTCCGCCACGGCGGTGTACGCCGCGGGCCGGTAGCGCCACGAGTCCAGGACGCCCACCCAGGCCAGCTTGTGCTCCACGCCGGCGAACGCGGCCGCGTAGGCCTCCAGCCGCGACCGCATCCAGGTCTCCAGCGCATCGGCGCTGAAGCCGCCCTGCTGCTCCAGGGTGTAGATGTTGGTGTTCTCGAGCCAGAACTCCTCGCCGCGCGACGGGCTGATGCCGTGGATGTAGCACGACCCCAGCCGCTCGTCCTGCGGGTAGCCGCGCTCGCCCAGGGCGCGCACCAGGTCGTTGAAGGCGTCGCGGATTTCCGGGCGCCAGGCCGGAATGACCTTGAGGTCGAACTCCCAGCCGAGGTTGATCAGGTCCGCCTCCGTCAGGCCGAACTCGTCGAACACCCAGGCCGGCACGACGTTCGGCACCACGATGCCGCGCTCGGGCGAGCCGCCGCCGCAGACGATGCTCTGCAGGTGGATCGACAGGCGATGCCCGCCGGCCGCGGCCGACGCCAGCGCGGCGTCCAGCGCCGACCAGTCGTACTGCCCGCGCTGCGGTTCGAGCTGCTCCCAGCGCGCCCACCACCCCTTCTGGCTCAGGCCGCGCTCGGGGTCGGCGGGGTCGGAGTGGTTGATGTAGCCGCTGAAGGGCGTGGCTGTCGTGCCCGCCGGCAGCCGGTAGTCCTCGCCCTCGACCACGCTGAAGGTCGCTCCGGGCGGCGGCGGCACGGCGGGCGGGTCGCCGGCCGCCGGCTGCTGCATGTCGCAGGCGCCCAATGCCAGCAGCGCCGCCAGGGCCGGCAAGACGAGCAAGCGGGGCAACAGGGCCATCGGGGCGCGCCGAAGGCGGAGGGCGGGCGGGCGCGGCGCGGGGCGCGCTGTGCGCGCGCGTACGGCCGGTGCGGGCGGTCGGATCATCTGCGGCACTCCGATGTCGTCGGCACTCGTTGTCGCGGCGGAGCTTGGCCTAGAAAACAGCGTGCCGCGCGCCGGGGTCAGGCGCGTCGCGGCACCGGGGGGAGCGGCAAGGAACGACGAGCCCTCGTGCGCCCGCCGCCGCCGCCTCACGGAAGGTACGGAATCCGCCGGCGCCGTGCATTCCACCATGCGCGGGCGGCGGGGGAGGCAGCATCGTGCACGCGCGGGGAAGGGGGTCTGGCCGCGTTTGCGCAGCGGTCGTGCGCGCCGATCCTCACACCTGTGAACGACCGCGACAGGCTCCGGCGGCGGCCCGCGCGGCCGGCCCGAGCTATAACTTCATCCATAACAATCAATTGTCGCAGCGACGGCGAGAGTGCGGCGCAGGCACGCCCGCTGCAACCACCCGGCCGACGACAACTCGTTCACCCTAACAAGGAGCGCAAGAGATGATCCGCACGCATCGCCGCCTCCCGTCCACGCCGGCCATCGCCAGCGCGATGATGCTGGCCGCGTCGGCCCTGCTTGCCGGGCTCATGCTCGGAGGCTGCAGCGACGACTCCCTGCAGGCGCCCGGACTCGACGATGATCCGCCGGCGCAGGCCGCGCCGCCGGCGCTGCCCGATCCCGCGCAGCTGAACATCGACGTGAGCTTCTTCGACGAGGGGGCGCAGAAGACCATCGGTCGCCAGAACTTCCATAACGCCTACCTGCGCGCGGTGATCGTCACCGCCGTGACCAGGCTGGTGCTGGTCCCGCCGGTTTCGGCTTTCGCCCTGGCGCTGCACACGGTGCCCACGCCCCAGCCCGACGGGTCCTGGATCTGGGTCTACACCTATGTGCGCGGTGCTCACGAGGTGCAGATCCGCCTGCGCGGGAAGGTCGAGGGCGACGAGGTGGCCTGGGCGCTGCGCCTGACCGCGCCGGCGGAGAACTTGTATGATGCGCTGTGGTTCGACGGCGCCACCCGCGAGGATGGCGACGTCGGCCGGTGGACCTTCTACGACCTCAACCTGCCGCAGCGCCCGGCCGCCGCCGCGGTGACGTGGCACAACCACCCCGGCGGTCATGAACTGAGCCTGGAGGCGCTGCGCGGCGCCGACGCCGGCGATGTCCTGACCTTCACCGAGACTGGCGACCAGCGCCGCATCGAGTACTTCGACGCCCAGCAGGAGGACGTCTGGTTCATCCGCTGGGACGAGAGCGATCGGACCGGCAGCCTCAGGGTGCCCGACTACCGCAACGGCCAGGAATCATGCTGGGATGAGCAGCTCTACGATGTCGACTGCGGCGCATGACCTCGGTCGTGGGCGGCGGCCAAAGGGCAGGCGGTCCCGGGCGACGAACCCGGGACCGCCCTGCGCCGCCCGCCGCGGCGGGCTCGAGTTCAGAGCCAGATCCCGATGCCCAGCGAGATCTTGGCCGCCGATCCCGATTCGTCGATCGGCACCACGATGCTGGTCGTGCCGCCGCCGGGCAGTTCGTAGGTGGCGCTGCTCTGGTCCCAGTTGATCCACTCGAAACGCAGCGCCCCGTGCAGGGACACCCGTTCGCCCAGCAGCGCGTGCACGCCGCCGCCGAAGGCCATGCCCGGGCCGCGCGTCTCGTAGACCAGATTGGCCTTTCGAGACTCGACCGCGAAGCCGCCCAGACCGCCGAACAGGTACGGCCGCACCGGCCGGCCGGCGCGCAGCAGCAGAACGGCGTCGATGGTGCCGCCGCCGAAACGCAGGTCGATGCCATCATCGCTCGTGGGATGGTCCGCCGCCGCCGCGTGCAGGCGCAGCATGAAGCCCGGCGCGAGCAGGTAGCCGATCTGCAGGGCCAGGCCGCCCGCCGCCTCGTCGACGGTGACGTCCGCCGCGTCCTCGTTTTCGCCGATGAAGCTGGCCACAGCGTCCAGCCCGATCAGCCAGCGTCCCGACTGGGCCGAGGCGGGCGCGGCGGCCAGCAGAAGCACCAGCGCCAGGACGCGGGACAGCCGTTGGATCACGTGCGTGGCGTTCATGGAGAAGTCCCTTCGTCGTCAGGGTAGGAGGCCAGGCCGTAGGCCTGGATCTTCTTGTGCAGGTTGGTGCGGTCGATGCCGAGCAGCCGGGCGGCCTGCGACACGTTGCCTCCGGCCTCCGCCAGGCAGGCGGCGATGGTCAGCGCTTCGAAGCGCCGGCGGGCCTCGACCAGCCCGCCGTGGGCCCGCACGGCGGCGGGCTGGAGAGGGCGCAAGACCGCGGCAACGGCGTTGGCCGGGGTCTGTCCGGGCGCGGGACCGCGGGCTGCGCCCAGCAGGCCGATGCGCTCCAGATCCTCGACGCCGATCGTTTCGCCCGCGGTCATGATCGCCAGCCGCTCCACCGCGTTGTGCAGTTCGCGCACGTTGCCGGGCCAGGGCAGCCGCGCCAGCAGCGCGGCCGCCGCGGAGGCGAGGCGCCGCTGCGGCAGCGCGTTCTCCCGGCAGTAGCGGGCCAGGAAGTGCTCGGCCAGCATCGGGATGTCGTCGGGGCGTTCCCGCAGCGGCGGCACGACCACCGGCACGACGTTGAGCCGAAAGTACAGATCCTCGCGGAAGCGGCCGGCGCGCACGTCCCGCTCCAGGTCGCGATTCGTGGCCGCGATCACGCGCACGTCGACCCTCACCGCGCCGGCGCCGCCCACCGGCTCGATCTCCCCGTCCTGCAAGGCGCGCAGGACCTTGGCCTGGGCGCGCAGGCTCATGTCGCCGATCTCGTCCAGCAGCAGGGTGCCGCCGTCGGCCTGCTGGAACTTGCCCTCACGCGTGGCGACGGCGCCGGTGTAGCTGCCCTTGACCGCGCCGAACAGCTCGCTCTCGATCAGCTCCTCCGGGATCGCCGCGCAGTTGAGCTTGACGAAGGGGGCGTCGCGGCGCGGGCTCTGCTCGTGCAGCGCGCGGGCGACCAGTTCCTTGCCGGTGCCGCTCTCGCCGCGGATGAGGATGCGGGCGGATGTCGGCGCCGCCAGCCTGATCTGTTCGCGGATGGCCTGCAAGGCGGCCGAGGCGCCGATCATGGCGTGGCGGTCGCGCTCGCGTGCGCGCTGGGCCCTCACCTCGCCGTCCAGGGCGCGCAGGCGCAGCGCGTTGCGCACCGCCAGCAGCACGCGCTCGCGGGAACAAGGCTTCTCCAGGAAATCGAACGCTCCTTCGCGCGTCGCCTCGATCGCGGTGGCGATGGTGCCGTGGCCTGAGATCATCACCACGGGCAGCTGCGGGTCGTCCGCGCGCAGCCGGCGCAGGGTCTCCAGCCCGTCGATCCCCGGCAGGCGCACGTCCAGGATGACAAGGTCGACACGGCGGTCGCGGCAGACGGCCAGCGCCTGCTCGCCGCTCTCGGCCTCCTCGACCGCGAAACCCTCGCCGCGCAGGACCATGCCGAAGGTCCGGCGGATGTTCCGTTCGTCGTCGGCGATCAGGATCAGGGGTTTCATGGCGCCTTCCCCCCGCCGCCTCCAGGCAGCGAGATGGTGACGGTTGTGCCGCGGCCGGGCGTCGACTCCAGGGCGATGGTTCCACCGTGGCCCTCGACCACGCCGCGCACGATCGCCAGCCCCAGCCCCATGCCGCCGCGGGTTGAGAAGTCGGGATCGAACACACGCTCCAGGTTTTCGGGCGGGATGCCGTCGCCCTCGTCCTGGACCGACAGGAAGACGTCGCCAGCACCGGCGGCGGCGCGCAGCCGCACGCGCTGGGGGCGGCCGCCGCGGCCGCAGGCGCCCAGGCCGTTGTCCACCAGGTTCACGAGCGCGCGGCGCAGCGCCTCGGGGTCGCAGCGGCAGGGCAGGGGGTCCGGCGGCGGCGCCAGCTCAAGGCGGTCGCCGTAGAGCCGCGCGAGATCCTCCAGCAGCGGCCGCAGATCCTCGTCGCGCAGATCCGGAGGCGGCAGCCGCGCGAAATCCGAGAAGGACGCCACCAGCCGATGCAGCCCGGCCACCTCTTCGGCCACGATCGACTCGCAGTCCGCGAGCACGGCGGCGTGGTCCCTGTCGTCGCCGCGGTAGCTGCCCCGCGCCTCCTGGACCGCCAGCAGGATCGGCGTCAGCGGATTCTTGATCTCGTGCGCGAGTATGCGCGCCAGGCCGCGCCAGGCCGCCAGTTTTTCCAGCCGGGCCATCTCGCGGCGCTGCTGGCCCAGACGCTCGACCATGCCGTTGAAGGCGCGCACCAGCGCGCCCACCTCGCCGGGTCCGGCGCCGGCCACCCGCACATCGAAATCGCCCCGGGCGACACGGCCGGCGGCGCGGGCCGTCTCCTCCAGCGGCCTCACCACGCCGCGCGCCAGCAACGCGGCCAACCCCAGGGCCGCCAGCAGCAGCAGAGCGTAGATCAACAGGAACGGGGCCACGTAGCTGCGCAGCACCGCGCCGCGATCGAGGCGCAGGGCCGCGGCCGTGGCCAGGGCCTCGGCCAGCTGCCCGGCGCGCGCGGCGGCGCCCTCCGGCAGCGGCTGGGCCAGGAGCAGGGTTTCGCCCGCGGCGGTCTCGCGGCGAAGCGACAACCAGTCGCCGGCCAGGCGCGGCCTCTGGTCCGCCCCCGCCGCGTCGGCCAGCACCGCCGGCGGCGGCTCCGCGCCGGCGGCAGGCCGCCCCGAACGATCCAGCACCACGACGCCGGCCGCACCCGCGGCCGCCAGCGAGTCGGCGGCGGCCAGAAGAGCGTTGCGCGCCGCGCTCAGAGCCAGGCGCGATTCCTCCATGCCCGCCGCCAGCCCACGCGCCAGCGTCCCCTCGATGGCGGCGTTCTGGCTGCGCTGCAGCAGGCTGCGCGCCAGCAGGGCGGCCGGCAGGGCCGGCACGATCGCCGCCAGCGCGATGGCGGCCAGCAGGCGGGTCCTAATCCTGCGCATGCGCCAGCTCCGCGGCGGTGAAGGCCGACGAGAGCGCGGTCCCAGCTCCGCGTTCTCGCCTGCCCGCCTGGTAGAAGAAGCGGATCAGACGCCCCAGCCCCACCGAGATCTCCTCACCGCCGGGAGCGGCCACCACCTTGCCCATCTGTTCGCGCGCGCTGGGCGCGATGACGTGCAGGCGCAGAGCGGCGCTCAATCGCAGCGGGCCGCTGCCGGCCAGGGCGGCCAACGGCGCCACCGGCAGCCAGGGGGTCGCGGCCAGCCAGGCGCGCAGGGCCTGATCGCCCTCCAGCCGAGCCGCGCCGTCGCCGTGGGTCACGGTGTAGTGCTCCTCCCAGAGATCGAACGCCAGCTGCAGGCGCAGATTCGCGCCGGCCAGCGCGCGTCCGGCCGCGTCGAGCACGAGCAGTTGCAGGTCCACGGCCGAAGGCAGGCCGCTGTGCAGGGTCGACATGATCTCGTCCCCCGGCAGCCCGGCGGTCAACAGGCGGCAGACCAGCAGCGAATCCGTGCGGGCGGGCTCGACGGCGAGGATGCGCGGCGCCGTGCCCGCGGCAAGCGCCGCGGGCAGCGTCCCCGGCAGCGCTGCGGTCGCCACCGCCGTCGCCACCGCCAGGCAGGCCGCGCGCGCCCAGCGCCGGCCGCCCATCAGAAAGACCACCCCAGAGCGGTGTGGAGCCGGAAGGCCTTGTCCACGGGCGAGCCGTCGAGCGGCGCCGCGGCATCCAATCCCAGCCTGACCCCGGGAAGCAGGCGCCAGCGCACGCCCCAGCCGAAGCTCACCGCGGCGTCCCGGCGTCCGGGCTCGCCGCCGCCGTCCCCGCCGCCTCCCACGTCCATGAACAGCGATCCGGCCAGCCGCGGGTCCTGCACCTGCCCGACCAGGGCGGCGCGGTACTCCAGCGAGCCGAGCCATGACCAGGTGCCGCCGGCGGGCGCGCTGAGCGACTGGCTCGGCACGCCGCGCACGCTGTACAGGCCGCCCAGGTACAGGCGGTCGAAGAACGGCGCCTCGTCCCCGGTGACCGCGCCGAAAGCGCGGCCGGCCAAGACTCCCCCCGGCGCCTCGCGGTAGAGCCTCAGATCCAGGGACGCGGCGTTGAATCCGCCTCCGCGGCGCTCGCCGGTGTGCTGCAGGCGCAGACGTCCCCAGACGCCGCCGCCCGCCGCGCCGGCGCGACGCCCCCGCCGTGTGTCCAGGATCAGATCGCTTCTGACGATCGCGCGCTCGCGCCGGCCGACGCCCGCCGCAATCCCTTCCGGCAGGTCCGCGTACGCCACCTCGTCGCCCCGCGCGGCTCCGGCCAGACGGTTGTCCATCCAGACCTCGCCCGTCGAATCGGCCTCGACCGTCTCGAAGCGCAGTCCGGCGATCAGATTCCACCCGCGGCCGAAGCGCCGCCCGAGGGCCAGCCCCAACCCGTTGCGCTCGACCCGGTGCGCGTACTCGACGCCGTTGTCGAAGTAGATGCGGTCGGTGGCCAGCAGGGAGATGTCCACGCCCCAGTGCCAGCGATCGCCAGGCGCGTATCCCTCGCGGTAGTGCGCCGTCAAGCCGGCGTGCCGGTAGCCGAAGCGCAGCTGCAGAGCGGTCTGCTCCGCGCGCCCCAATGCGTTGGCCAGCGACAGCTCGACCGGTATCAGGTACCAGCCGTCCAGATCGGTCAGGCCGGTGCCCAGCCGCAGATCGGGGCCGCGCTCGCGGACCTCGAGCACCAGCACCACCGCGCCGCGCTCGCGGCCGGGCCGGGTGTGGAAGTCCACGGCGGCGAACAGCTCCCGCCGTCGCAGCTCGTCGACCGCCGCCAGCAGCGCCTCGCCGTCCACTTCTTGCGCGACGCGCAGGCCCAACTGCCTTCGGACAACCTGGTCGCTGGTGCGCGTGTTGCCGCGGATCTCGATCTCCTGCAGCACCAGCGCGCGCTCGCCGGCGCCGGTGGCAGCGCCGGCGGATGCGGCGCCGGCCGCTGGCTGAATCCACAGGGCGATCGCCAGCACCATCAGCGCCGCCGCCGCGGTCCGGCGCCACTCCGCCGCGCGTCCTTCGTGAACGCCGCGGAATGCGCAGCACCGCAACATCTCAAGACCGCTCGGCATCTCCATGATCTCCCGTGTCGTCGCGCCCGGCGCGCGACGAAGCCGGATACGCAAGCATCATACCCGCGGGATACGGGGAACAATAGTGATTAGAATCGACGTAAGTTGTTATTTTACAGAATATAAAAGCAAGAGCACGCCTGACGGCCGCCGCCCCTTCGACAGCTCCGTGCCAGATCGCTGCAGCGATTCCGCCCAGGGCAAAGAAATCCCGGAGCAGGCCGTCAGTCGGCGTCGGCCTCCGCCGGCGGCCCCGTCGCGGCGTCCAGACGCGCCGCTGCCTGCTCCCAGCGCCGGATCAGATAGCGGCCGAAGGCTTCCTGCCGCAGCCGCTCGACCGGTACGACCTTCTTGCGCTGCAGCCAGCCCCTGGCCCGCCGGACGATGTCCGCGGCGACGGCGGGCGGCAGCGGGCGCGGGTGCAAGCCACACAGCAGCAGATCGCCGCCGTGGTCGATGACCCGGCCCAGGATGGCGTCGCCGACCTCCAGCGACCTCGAGGCTGTGCGCTCGCGCACGCGGCGCGTCTGCAGCGACAGCGGTTCGCGCAGGGTCAGGGACTCGCCCGGCTCGACCGCGACGACCTCCCAGATCGCCAGCCAGCCGTCCTGCTGGGCGGTCAGCCAGGCCCGCTCCCGGCGCGACAGACGCCATGAGGGCTTCTGCAAGAACCAGCCGACCACCGGCGCTCCCTGGATCTCGAAGCCGTAGACCGACCAGGGGGCAGCCAGCTGCATGCTGCGGAGCGGATCCTTGAAATCCCGCAGGTGCTCCAGCCACAGGGGCCCGAAGCGTCGTTGGGCGTACTTCATCAACCGGTGGACGAGCCGGTCCTCGAGCACATTCGTCGGGTCCTCCTGCTCGCGCCGTGAGCCGCGCCCGGCCGGCGCTGGCGAGGGCGTGAAGTGCGCGAAGGCCTCGTAGGGCGCCGTGATGCGCACCTCCAGGTTGTCATTGTTGAAGTATGAGATGGAGACCGGCACGAACCGGTCGGTGGTGAAGATCTCGCCGTGCTGGGCGCAGAAAGCCGCGAGCGCGGAGGCGCAGGCGGCAACGATCTTCACCTGCCGCTCGGTCGGCGGCAGGGCCACCGCGTCGCGCTCCAGGTTCAGCAGCCGCGGATAGGCATCGGCGGCGGCGACCGGCCACTCATGGGCGACTATCTCGCGTCGCATCGACGCCGGCAGCTCGGCGCCGCGCTCGAAACTGAGAGCCAGCCAGCTCGAGCCCAGGTCGGGGATTTCCGCCCCGTCCTCCGCGGCCAGCGCGGCCTCGTAGGACGCCTGATATCCGGCCAGGGAGGGGAAGATCAGCAGGCCGACGCTCTGGCCCAGATTGCCGATGATGGACACGCAAGCGCCCTCGACCTTCAGGGCGGGGATGTCCACCCGCAGCACCTGGCTGTCGGCGGCCCGCTTCCAGGGCGCCACCCGGTAGAGGACCTGCGCGGCCCGGAAGAGGTCGTTCACGACGGCGGCCGATATGCTTCCCCCTCCCAGGTAGCTCTCCTGCGCCTTGCCGACATCGCTCGAAGGCAGGCTGGCGTTGAAGGAGGCGATGACCTCTTCCAGCTCGGGGGTGGGCGCGACCGTGACCGGAAACCGGTCTCCCACAGCCGCCCGCACCTCGGCCGCCAGCGCCTCGTCGCCGACGCGGATCGCGTCCGGCCGGCGCCGCGGCCCCAGCAACGGCCGCCTCAGGGCCGCCAGCAGCGCGCGGCCGAGCGAGCCCTCGACCGCTTCGGGCGGGGCCATTTCATGACCGATGATGATCCCCTCCGGCAGCTCCAGCCACAGCGCCAGATAGAAGCGGTAGGGCTCCTCGCGATCCGTGATGTAGGCCGGCGGCGAGAACCGCCCCCCGACCCACTCGCGCCGCGGCCGGGGGGCGCCGGCCCGCGCGAGTCTTCCGCGGCTTCGCCGCCGCCGTGGTCTCATCCGGCGCCTCCTCTCCCGCCGCCGCGATCCAGCGTCTGATCGCGGGCGGATCCGCCGACGATACGGCGATTATCCCCTCGCCGCCGGCCGGGCGCACGGCCTTTCGGCGGCACGTCGCCGCCGCCCCCGCCTTGCCGCCTTGTGCCCCGCAATGGTACAATCCCCGCGCGCCGATGCCCGCCCATCCCGCGATGTTCCCCGCCGGCCACCACCGCCAGACCTGGGACGGCACAGACGACGCCGGCCGGCGCTGCGTCAGCGGGGTGTATTTCTACCGTTTGGCGTCGCCATCAGGGAGCTGGACAGGCAAAATGGTGATGTTGAAATAATGGTCAAAGACGGCCGCACCCTGTCCTGATTGATGGCGGGCCATGGCCGCGCTGGACATACGATCGCCGTCTCGCGCGCTTGACCCCGGCCGGGAGCACGTCCATGCCGCCCGCGTTGATTTCCAGCCTTTGGCTGCTCGCCGTCGCCGGGATCGCGGCGGGGGTGGGGTACGCGTACGGCGTGCTGGCCTGCGGCCGGCCGCGGCGGTTGCTGTTATGGCTGCCGCCCGCCTTGCTGTTCATCGTTCTGCTGGCTCTGCTGGCCGCATCGCAACGTGAGGCGGCAGGCCTGGCCGCCATCGCCCTGCCGCTGGGGGGCCTGCTGGCGGGGTGGCGGCGCCGGCGGGGTCCGGCGGAGGCGCGGCGCATCTTCGGCTGGATCGCGGGCCTGAGCCTGGCGCTGGCCCTGCTGCCCGCGTTCCGCTTCGCCTCCCCGGTCGAGCAGATCGCCGGCTTCCTGCTGGGCTTGATGCTGCACGCCGTGTTGGTCGCGGCTGCGGCGGCTCTGACCTGGCTCGTTGGCCGGCTCGCCGTCCGGCTCTTCGCGGGCGTCTTCCCCGCGTATCCCTGGGTCGTGGGCCTGCTGGCGCCGTTTCTTCTCTCGCCTGCCGAGACAGTGGCTTTCCTGGCGTACCCGCTGGGCATTCCCGCGGGCATCGGCCTGGCCAGACGGCAGACCAGGGGGCTGCTGCCCGCGCGCCAGCCGCGGCGGTTCGTCCCCTTCCTTATCATCGCCGGCGCGTTCCACGGGAGCGTGCACGCCGTCCACAACGCCGGCCTGTCGCGCTCGTTCTTTTCCAGGGTGTCGCAACCCGACACCTTCCTGATCGTCGTCGGCCTCGGTCTGGCGCTTTCCTTCGCGGCGGGCCGGTACGTCTTCTGGCCGACGCGCCCGCACCCGCTCGATTTCACCGCGCCGGCGGCGGGCTGGGCCGTGCGCCGGGGCCGCGCCTACCGGCGCATCGCGCGGCTCGCGCAGGCCGTGCGCGCGGTGCACGGCACCGACGAGGAGCACGCGCTGTTCACCCTCAGCGGCGCCGAGGAATTCCTTTCCGCCCACGGCGGGCGCCACACGGGCCCCTCGGAAGCCCTTGACGCCCTCTTCCACCGCGTGAATCTCTACCACGCCTGCACCGGCGTCCTGCTCAACGCAGGTCCGGAGCGGGGGGGCTTCGCCCTGGCGATGCGGCAGCTGCTCGAGCAGCTCCAGGGAGATGTCGGCGCGGGCCGCTACTCGGTGCGCGGCGCTCTGCGGGCCCTGCGCCTGCTGCAGGCCGAGGCGGTCGAGCGTCTGCCGGCGGCGAGCCGCCGGGCCCTCGCCGCGGGGGCCGCGGCGGCCGTCACGGAGCCCTGACATGAGCTGTCTGACCGGCGTGCTCGTGATCGATGTCGAGCCCCAGGCGCTGCTGGACAGCCTCGTGCGCAGCCACGCGGCGCTGCACAAGGCGCTGGACGAGGCGCTGGACGGCGGGCGGCCCGCGGGCCCGGGCCGCGCGCACGACCTGATCGTGTCCCGTTGCCAGCTGCCGGACCGGCCGTTCCCCCCGGCGCCGGCCGCGTGGGCCGACCTGCCGTTCGAGGTCAAGTACCTCCGCCAACCGCTGGGCGACCTGCTGACGGGGGGCAAGCTGTCGCTGCTGGCCGGCGCCGTCGCCTTCATCCTGTACGGCTCCGTGCTGCTGCACGACCGGCCGCTGACGGCGGCCGCCAGCCGCAGGATCGTGGCGCTGCTGCGGAGCTGGGAGTTCGAGAAGGTCGCGCTGTGGTGCGCCAGGCCGTCGCGAGACGATCGCGCCGTGCACTACGCGGTCGTCTCCGCCAGCGATCACCTGGTCGTGCACGGACTGGTCAACGTCGATTACGACGTGCTGCGTCCCAGGCCCCGCGGTTTCCTGGGATTCCCGCGCTACCGGCTCGAGCGCTGCGGGAAGGGGCCGACGACCTTCGCCGAGATGATCCACGGCCTGAAGTTCTCCGCGCTGCGCAACAACCTGCCGGTCAGGGACATCCGCATCGATTGAAAGGCCGCGGGGGGGAAGCGGTGAAGCGGTTCTTCGAATGGCAGGCCAGCCGCACCCGGCCGCGTTTCCGCGCCTACCGCGCCGCCCGGCTGGACCACGAAGCCTACCTTGCCCGGATCCGCACTCCCTACGACCGCCTCGCCGCGGAGGATCACCGGCAGGCCGCCGCGGACGAGCGGCTGCGCGCCGCCGAGGCCGGTTACCGCGAGGCGATCCGCCTGTCCGAGCGCGAAGGGGCCGCCCGCGATGCCGGGGTGGCGCAGGCTCAGCTTGGCATGCTGCTGCATCTGCAAGGCCGCCTCGCCGCCGCGCAAGAGGCCTTCGCCGCGGCGCTGGACACGCTGTCCGGCCTGGTCCGGCCGGACGACGCGGCCCGCGCGGTCGTCAGCACCGCGCATTACCATCTGGGGCTGCTGGCGCACCGCGCCGGCCGGCGGGACGAGGCGCGGCGGCAGCTCCAGCGATCCCTGGCGATGGACAGCTCGCTGGGCGATGCCAGGGGTATGACGGTCACCAGAGCCGCCCTGGAGCGCCTGGGCTTGCCGGAGGCGGAGGACGCGCCGCGGCGCGAGCGCACGGCATCCGCCAAGGACGACGATGCGTCCGGCGGCGGGCTGGGCGACGCGCTGGGCGCCGGGCTGGGCGACGCGCTGGGCGCCGGGCTGGGCGGCGCGCTGGGCGACGGGCTGGGCGACGCGCTGGGCCGGGCGCTCCGTCACGGCTCGGGCGGCTCGGCCGGCTCGGCCGGCCCGCTCGGCCCGGCCGGCGCGTCCGGCGCGTCCGACCTGATGCAACTGCATCCCGGAGCCGGCGCCGCGCAGGACGTCGAGGTGGTATGGCTGCTGTCGGAATCGGTCGCGGTCAACGATCTCGTCCTGGCGGCGCTGCAGGCCCATGCGGGCCCGCTGCCGCGCCAGGTCACGGTCACCCGGGCGGCCTTCGGCAGCGCCGATCCCGCGCTGGCCAGCCTCGAGGCGGAGCGGATCGAAGGGCGTCTCAGCGCCGCGATCCTGGCGCTGGAGCCCGGCGCGCTCGACAACCCCCGCATGCGGCACTGGACCCAATGGTGCATCCGCGAGGTGGCCGCGCGCTGGGACTTCCGCCTGTTCGTCCATTTCCACGGCATGGCTGCTGACCAGCTCCAGCGCCTGGCCGCCGAGGGCGACGAACTGCTGGCCCTGCTGCTGGACACGATCCAAATCCCCGAGGACACCAGCCCCGCGGTCCTGAGCCGGGAGGTGGGTCAATACCTGCGCCGTCTGGGAGATGTCCGCGCCCTCGCCGCGGGCCGGGCGCTGCGCAAGCGCGCCGCCATCGCCCTGGGCCGTCTGGCGAAGGCGGCGCAGGCCGCCGCCGGCGCGGCCGCCGCCGCCGGCTGGCTGTTCGCCCTGGCGCGTTCGCGCGCCGAGCAGCCGCTGGACTTCTTCGGTCTGGATCCGTCCGCGATCGCCGTCGTCGCCGGGCTGGTCTGGTTTCCGATGATCTCGATCCCGCTGTTCCTGCTCTTCCGCGGCCCCGGCGCCGGCAACGCGCTGCTGCGCGAGAACCCGCGCCTGGGGGCCTGGCTGGTCGTCTCGTTCTTCCTGGCCACGGCGGCGGTCGGCGTTCCGCAGCGGGCCGGAGCCTCGTGGGCCTGGATCGCGCTGGGGCTGACGCTGAGCGTGGTCGTGGACGTGGCGCGCAGGACGGGCCGGCGGCTGGAGCGGGCGGACCTGTCGCTGTCCAGGGCCTTCGGCCTGGCCGACGCGCCGGCGCCGGCGCCCATGTTCGCGCAGCTGGCGCGGGGCAAGCCGCTGCACCCCCTGACCTGCCCCATCCTGCCCGCCGCCTCGCCCCAGGTCTTCATCAGCTACACCCGGGCATCGCCCTGGAGCCGCGCCGTCGCCGGGGACCTGCATCGGCAGCTCAGCGCAGCCGGCTGTCTCTCCTTCCTGGACAAGGAGGGCATCGGGCAGGGTTCGGACTGGCGCCGCCAGCTCAACGAGAGCATCGCCGACGCCAACGTCTTCGTCTGCGTCCTGGATCGGCGCGCGCTGCGGCAGAAGTGGGTGGCGGCCGAGCTGATCACGGCCCTGGCCGGCCAGCGGCTGACCGGACTGCCGGACGTGATCGTCCTGACCGACCCGGAGATGCAGGCGCCCGGCCGCGCCGCGGCCCTGCCGGTCTTCCAGCACCTGCTGGCTCTGGAAGAGGAGGCGGCGGGCGACGGGCGTCCGCGCGTCGTCGCCGCCACGCCGGGAGCGCTGCTCGCCCTGAGGCAGTCGCTCCGGCCCCGGACCTACCGCACCGCCGCCATCCTGCCTCCCTTCCTGGCCCACCTGCTGCTGCTGCCGACCGTGCCCGCGGCCGCCCTGGGCGTCTTCGCCACGTTGCTCGGGCCGCTGGCGCTGCTTCTCGGCGTGCTGGACTCCTGGCAGCGCATCGACGCGGGCGCCTGGCTGGCATCGCTGGGCCTGCGCGCGCCCGCGACGATCCTCTGCGGCTACCTGGCCGGCTTCGGCGCGCGCCTGGCCCTCGCCTCGTTCCTGGAGGTCAGGCACGAGCATCCGCGCGCGCTGGGGACCCTGCACCTGGCGGCGGCCGGGGGCTTCGTGCTGCTCGGCGCGCGGATCGGCGGCGCGGCCGGCCCGCTGGCGGTCGGCTGGGCAGGTGCGATGGCGGCGCTGGGATGGCTGATCGCCGGCACCTTCATCGCCCGCGCGGCGGCGCGCCGCGGCGCGCCGGAGCCGTCGGGCTAGATGCTGCGCTTGTGCCGCTTGACGACCAGCGTCGTCCTGCCCTGCACGATCTGGAGCGCGCGCTGCTCGTCGCCGGCGCTCAGGGTGGAGATGTTGAAGGCCAGGGTGCGCCTGGGGGTCTCGAGCACCAGCAGGCGGTCGGTGCGGGTCAGCACGTTGGGGCGCTCCATCAACGTCGCGCGGGCGATCTCGGACCACCTCACGCCCATCCGGCCCAGCGGACCGATGACGCCGATCATCTCGTCGTCCAGGTAGAGGCGCTGCGCGTGCACGAAGACCGCCTGGATCACGAACCAGGCGGCGATCAGGAAGACCAGACCGCTGACCACCTTGAGCAGCAGAGGCACGTCGGGCCAGCGGAAGTACAGCACCAGCCCCGCCAGCGCGGCGGGCGAGCCGCCGTACGCGGCCGAGCCCAGGAACGAGCGCAGCGTGGGCTTGAGCAGCACCGGCCTCACCCGCCTTCCAGCGCGCGCTGCAGCTGCTCCCGCTGCTCGCGGTCCCGCTGCAGCATGTAGGCCACGGCGGGCACGAGCAGGAAGGCCAGCAGCGCGGATTTCAGGATCCAGTGTTCGTGGCGCGTCCCCAAGAGCCCGGCCTGGACGTAGCCGGCGCCGCAGGCGATCGGCAGCGCCAGCAGAAAGGCGGCGATCCAGACGGGCCGGCGTCCGGGCCGCATGGTGCCCGACAGCAGCCAGACCAGCGCGATCGCCAGGCAGGCGGCGCCGTCGAACAGCACGGTGTGGAGCGTGAGCGGCCAGCGGCCGTAGCTCGCGATCAGGCCCCTGAGCCTGTCGGCGCCGTGCTCCTTGTGCAGGACCAGGCTCCACAGGAACAGCGAGATGATCAGGCCGTTGGCCGCGCAGTGCCAGAGGACGCCGATGGCGTTGTCAGCGCCCCGGCTGTGAACCGGCACGCTCATGCCGATCCCCATGCCGGCCAGCGTCCCGATCAGGCCGATCACCAGGGCGATGACAACCAGCAGGATGATCTTGAGATCCCAGCCGGCCAGATCGAACAGATCGCCTCCGACCCCCAGCCGCCGGCCGCCGAAGTGGATCACGCCCACCGCCGCCGCCGCGCCGCCCACCGTCGCGCAGAACCGGACCAGCGCGGGGGACACCGGCCCCCCGCGACGCGGGCGCGGCGGCGGCGCCTCCCGCCCGCGCTGATCGAGCGAGACCTTGTTCCAGGCCATTCGGTTCTCCGACGGGCCCCCCGCTGGCCCCCGGCCGCTCAACGAAACAGGCTGCGCACCTGTCCCCAGGTCATCGTGTCGTTGCTCACCGGAGGCGACCACGACACGAGCTGGTTGCGGTACTGCTCGTCGTCGATGTCGCCGAAGACGACCTCCCCGACACCGGCGGCGTACCAGGTCGTGGCGTCGCTGCGCCCCGATCTCCCCGCGGAAACGCGGCGGCCGCACGGATCGTACAGTGCTCCGCCCGCACCGAGCAGGATCGGCTCGTCGAACTCCCGGCCCACGCCGTAGGCGTAGAAGTCCCCCGCCGGCACGCTGACCATGCCCTCGTCATGGACGAGCACGGCATAGTCGAAGGGCGCCCACGGATGCGGCGTGCCGTCCAGCAAGTATGCCTGGATACCCTTGGTGACCCAGGTCTTGCCGCTGTGCAGAGGGGCGGCCAGGATCTGGATCGGCGGCCAGTAGGCGGCCTGGAAGATGCCGTCGTGGTTCCTCGCCCCGTGCAGGTAGAAATTCCCGTCCTCGTCCTGGGACCAGTAGTTCTCGTAGGTCTGGATGCTCTCCTGCTGCAGGCGCACCCTGACGACCTCCCCCAGCACCACCAGCTCCCCGGTGATGCGCATCGTGTGATCGCCGAAGGCGTTGCTGTGGTACTGCCACTGCGTTCCCACTTCCAGGGGATGGTAGGTCATCCCCCGCGCATCCGCAGCGGCCGCCCCCGCCAGCACCGCGGCCCCGGCCAATGCGCTCACGATGCACGCGAACAACGATGATCTCATTCTCACCCTCCATTCCATAAGAGAAGCGCGATACCGACGTGGGGAGCCGATCGCAGTTGGTGCAATTCCTTTGATGGTACGGCATATCGATCGCAAAATCCACTCGCTTGGCCAGCCGCCGGCGTGCGCGACAGCCCCTCCCGTTGCGCCGCTGCTGCGAATTTGATAAAATGATAGCTGCATTCCGGGGGATCGGACATCGCGCCCGCGCGCCCGGCGGGCCGCGGACAACGCAACGGGATGGCTTGCCATGCAGTCGAAACGCCTCGGCGTCCTCGTCCCCGCTCTTTCCTGCGCCTGCTGCATCGCCCTGCTCGCTCTGAGCGCGCCGCCCGCCGCCGGGCGCACGTGGCTGGTGCCGCTGGAGGCGCCGACGGTCCGCGCCGGGATCGATTCCGCGGCGGCCGGCGACACCGTGCTGGTGGCGTGCGGCACGTATCTGGAGCGCGGCATCGCCCTGAAGCCGGGCATCACGGTGCGCAGCGAGACCGGCGATCCGGCCTGCGTCGTCATCGACGGCGAGCGTCTGGGACGGGTCTTCGACTGCCTGAACGTGGCGCCCGGATCGACGCTGGAGGGGGTGACGATCACCGGCGGCAAGACGCCCGACGGCTGGCTCGAGGCGATGGGGGGCGGCGTGCGGCTGCGCAGCTCGACGCTGCACCTGCGCAACTGCGTCATCACCGGCAACACGGCGCGCATCGGCGCCGGGGTGGGGGTCTACCGCTCGACCGTCACCATCGATTCATGCCTGATCGTCGCCAACGGCGCCGAGCACTACGACTGGGCCGCCGGCGGCGGCATGTGGTGCCGCGAATCGACCGGCACCATCAACGCGACCGTCTTCGAAGCCAACACCGCCTTCTCGACCAACATCCACAACCCCGGCGACGGCGGCGGCGCCTTCTGCAACAACTCGACGCTCAACCTGACCGACTGCCGGTTCACCGGCAATTCCACCGGCGCCGGCGCGGGCGGCTTCTACTCGGTCAGCCAGGACGCCGCGATCCTGACGCGCTGCACCTTCGAGGGCAACACGGGGCGCTACGGCGGGGCCATGTACTTCGAATACGGCTCGCAGGCCAAGCTGTACGACTGCGTGTTCACCGGCAACGTCGCGCAGAGCGGCGGCGCCATGATCATCGAATCGATCTCGACACCGGTGCTCGAACGCTGCCTGTTCGATTCCAATCAGGCCACCCTCTACAACGGCGGCGCCGTGCAGTGTTGGGAGTCGAACCCGGTCTTCCGCGGTTGCGTTTTCCGCGGCAACAGCGCGGCGAACGAGGGTGGCGCCTTGCACCTTGGCGGCGCCGTGCCCATCATCCAGGACTGTCTCATGACCGGCAACAGCGCCGGCACCTTCGGCGGTGCCATCCGCCTGCACTACACGGCGGCGCAGATCGAGGGGTGCACCCTGGCCGGCAACGCGGCGCCGCTGGCGGCGGGCATCTACAGCGGGCCGACCTCGTCGGCCGACATCACGCGCACCATCATCGCGTTTTCCACCCAGGGCGAGGCGGCCTTCGCCGCGGCCGACAGCACGCTCCTGTTCACCTGCAGCGATCTGTACGGCAACGCGGGAGGCGACTGGACCGGCGACTTCGCCGCGCAGCTCGGCCTGGACGGCAACATCAGCGCCGATCCGCAGTTCTGTGGCGCCGACCGCGGCGACTTCCATGTTGCGGTCGAGTCGCCCTGCGCCCCCGACGGCAGCGGCGGCTGCGGGCTCATCGGCGCCCTGGCGCCCGCGTGCGGGCTGACCGGCGCGCCCGACACCCCGGCGCCGCGCCCCCTGCTGGCGGCGCGCAACCTGCCCAACCCGTTCAACGCCCGCACCACGATCCACTTCGAGCTGCCGGCCGCGGCCCACGCCCGCCTGAGCATCTACAGCCTGGACGGCCGCCTGGTCCGCCGCTTGGTCGACGCCCCGCTGCCCGCGGGCGCGCACCAGGCAGTCTGGGACGGCCGCGACGCGGCCGGCGCGGAGGCCGCCACCGGCTCCTACCTGTGCCGCCTCGAGGCCGGCTCCGCCGCGACGACGCGCAAGATGAGTCTGATAAAATGACGTGGCAGGGGTGGGACGGCGCGCGCCGGCGCGCCGCCGTCTACCAGGGGGGCGCGTACTCCGCGCGATGCCAGTCGACCAGCCGCCGCAGGCCCTCCTCGAACCCCACCCGCGGCTTGAAGCCCAGAGCGGCGAGCCGCTGCGAATCGCCGTACAGCCGCACCACGTCGCCCGCCCAGCTCTGGCCCGTGTAGGCGATCTGCGGCTGCGGGATCCCGACCGCCCCGACGATCAGCTCGGCCAGCTCGCGGATGCTCACCGGCCGCTCGCCCCCGACGTTCACCACCGCCCCCCGCGCCTGCGGATGCGCGGCGACGTGCAGGAAGGCATCGACCGTGTCGGCGATGTAGCTGTAGGTGCGCACCTGCTCGCCGGTGCCCAGCACCTCCAGCCGCCGCGGGTCCCGCCGCAGCTTCTCCAGCAGGTCGAACATCACGTACTTGCGCTGCCGCGGGCCGAAGGTGCTGAACAGCCGCACGCGCCTGATGTCCAGCTCGTAGCACCGTCCGTGGGCCTCGAGGATGACCTCGGCGGCCAGCTTGTGCCCGGCGTAGGGCGATTGCGGGCGAAGCGGGTGCTCCTCGTCCATGGGCACCCGTTGCGGCTCCCCGTAGACGCTGGCCGACGACGCGAACAGCATCGTGCCGGCTTTCAGGCGCCGCACCGCGTCGAGAACGTGGAAGGTCGTGGCGACGTTCGCATCGAAGTCCATCGCCGGCTGCTCGGACGACAGGGCGACGTTCGCGTTGCCGGCCAGATGGAAGACGAAATCGCAGCCGCCGACCAGCTCGTCCAGCTCGGACCCCGGCCCCAGCAGCGACTGCCGGTACTCGATCCGCTCGCGCGCCGCGGCCAGATTCTCGCAGGCGTCCAGATCCAGCCGATCCGCCGCCCGGACCCGCGCCCCCAGTTCGAGCAACCGCTCCACCAGGTGCGACCCGATGAACCCCGCCGCCCCGGTAACCAGCGCCGTCCGCCCCCCGTAGCTCCGGTCCAGATCCACTTGATCCGCCTCTCGTTGCGCCCTTCCCGCCATCCGACCCGGCCATCATAGCGCCTGCCGCCAGGGAAAGCTATTTCCGGGTTGAGGGTTAGCCGGTCCGTGATGCATAATGGATCGTTGGGCAGGGATGCGTCGAAGCGCCGCGAGGGGGAGTGGAAGGGCAGAGGTCGGGTCGCCGATGTCGGGAATTTTTTGCCTTTTGATGCCGGAACGCTACGCGATCCGGCCGATTTCCTGCGCGAGCAGAACGCGGCTCACGGTCTCGGTCGCCTAGTCGTGCATGGGTGCGGGTCTGTTTCGGAGGTTGTGCAGAAAGTGATGCAGACACCATGAAGCTCAGGAAAGTGGTGATGGCCGAATCATCCGACATCTACCATGACTACCGGGTGCAGAAGGAGGCCGCTTCGCTCGTCGCCGCCGGTTACGTTGTGCATGTCCTGGGCTTTCGCGCCACCAGCCGCGCCCCACGCGACGCCGAGTTTCCTTTCGCGCTGAGCACGATGCCGGTGGCCTCGCGCGGGCGGCGCTGGTTGCGCAATCTGTCAATGGTTTTCAACATCGCCGTCATCAATCTGCGCCTGGTCCTCACGCGGGCTTCGGTCTACCACGCCCACAACACCATGTTCCTGTTCGGCATGCATCTGAGCGCGAGACTACACGGCGGCCGTTTCGTTTATGACGCCCACGAAGTGCAGTGGGAGAAGGGGCGCGCCATCTCGGTTCTGGAGCGTCTGTTCATACGGAAAGCCGATGCCGTGATCAACGTCGCGCCGGGTAGGGCGATCGAAATGTCGAAACGCCACGGCGTGCCGCTGGAACGCATCACCGTCATCTCGAACTACCCGATCTACGATCCGAACTTGGCGGGGGCGGACCCGCCGTCCGCGGCGGCCGCGCTGCGCCTTGTGTACAGCGGCGGCTACGAGCTGGGCAGCAACCGTTTGGACAACCTGGTGCGGGCCATGGTGCAGGTGCCGGAAGTGGAGCTGCACTTGATGGCGTTCGGCTACAGGGACAGCGAGGCCGTCATGCGACGTCTCGTGCGTGAGCACGGGCTGGAGGCGCGCGTGCGGTTCCTGCCCCTGGTCAAGCCGCACGAGGTGATGGCCGCCATCAGCAGATTCGACGTTGCGGTCAATCTGCTGACCAATCCCGGCAATCACCTTTCCATCCGCCATCCGAGCGTCAACAAGATGTACGAGTATCTCGCCGCCGGTCTGCCGATACTCTGTTCGGACCTGGAAGGGTTCGTGACGGAGTTCGTCGACGAGGGAGCCGCCGTGGCGGTGAACGCGGTCGATGTCGGCGCCGTAGCGGACGGCCTGCGGCGGTTGCTGGCCATGCGCGCCGAGCTGCCGCGCCTGCGGGAGCGCGCGCTGGCGCTGGCGCGCGACCGCTACAACTGGCAGACACAAGAAGAGAAGCTGGTGAACCTGTACCGCAGCCTTGCCGCCTGAAATCCGCCGCCCCCGCGGCATCGCCCAAAGGGAGGAGACATCCGATCATGAACAAGACCGCCACGCCGCGCCGCGCCTTGATCACGGGCATCACCGGCCAGGACGGCTCGTATCTGGCCGACCTGCTGCTCGATAAGGGCTATGAAGTCTTCGGTGTGGTGCGACGCACCAGCACGGAGACGATCGAGCGCATCAACCACATCAGGGAGCGGATCAGGTTCGTGCAGGCCGACTTGACCGACCAGGCCTCGGTGATCGACGCGGTCGCCGATTCGCGGCCGCACGAGATCTACAATCTGGCGGCGCAGTCCTTCGTGCCCACGTCGTGGAAGCAGCCGATCCTGACGGGCGACGTGACGGCGCTGGGCGTGACGCGCATGCTCGAGGCCGTGCGTGTGGTCGACCGCGGCATCCGCTTCTACCAGGCTTCTTCCAGCGAGATGTTCGGCATGGCCCAGGAGTCGCCGCAGACCGAGCGCACGCCGTTCTACCCTCGCAGCCCCTACGGCGTGGCCAAGGTCTACGGCCACTGGATCACCATCAACTACCGGGAAAGCTACGACATGTTCGCCGTCAGCGGCATCCTCTTCAACCACGAATCGCCCCGCCGCGGCCTCGAGTTCGTCACGCGCAAGATCAGCGACGGCGTCGCCCGTATCAAGCTGGGCATGGCCAAGGAGCTGCGCCTGGGCAATCTGGAGGCCAAGCGCGACTGGGGCTACGCTCCCGACTACGTGCGCGCGATGTGGATGATGCTGCAGCAGGACACGCCCGACGATTACGTCATCTCGAGCGGCGAAACCCACTCGGTGCGCGAATTCTGCGAAGCGGCCTTCGCCCATGTCGGTCTGGACTGGAGTCAACACGTTGTCAGCGATCCCCAGTTCTACCGCCCCGCCGAGGTGGCCATTCTGCTGGGCGATTGCGCCAAGGCCCGGCAGCAGCTCGGTTGGCGTCCGGAAGTCCCGTTTGGTGAAATGGTGGGACGGATGGTCGACAGCGACGTTGGGCGCTTGAAATTGCACGGTCAGCGGTAGGAAATCGCGGAAGCCTGGATCGCGTGCCGTTTGGAATGTGATCGCGGATTGCTCTTGGAGGATCCGATTGCTCCCCAAGATTCCAAGGGCGATCGCGCTATCAGGTCAAGGAGAATGGCCACGCGTCATGTTCGCCCCATGACTGCTGCCTCCTTTGCCTGGCGGTGGCGCCGGTTTCTCCGGGCTCAGGCCCGCGAGCGGTCAACATCCAGGCCCTTGCAACGCGAATCCCATTGCAGAGCTCCATATCGTGTCCAACTGGAATTGAGCTGGCTGGCGCCGGCGCTCACGTTCCGCTTTGGTAAGACGCCATGGTATTCAACCATGCTTGGCATGCACAAGAGGCGCCGCCTTTGTCCATGCTCGTGATCCGGGCAAGATTCCGCCCACTTGGCGATGGGTAGAAGCTAACGCGATGGATGGATCAGCGATGGCGTTTGTGGGGTTGAGGCGTTGAGGAGGCAATTACCTGTATGGCGGCGATATCCTGTTTGGTCGCGCGCGCGGACGATCCGTCGATTCACGATTGTGCGGCCCGCCTTGAAAGAGGCATGGTCTATTTCCCTCACCAAGTGAGCTATCTTGAACGATTGTGCGGCGGCAGCGTGCACCTATGTGCCGTTGTGAATTGCGCTGGCGAAGAAGCAAAGTCGCAGTACGTGAGGATTTCGGGCGATCTGGCCTGTGCCGTTGAAGGGCATATCGCGCGCGCCAAGGAATCCGTGGGGGTGGAGGGATTGCTGGATTCCTGTCTCTACGCAGATGCCGTGATCGCCGCCTACAGGAGCAGGGGGCGGCATTTTGCGCAGGTGTTGGAAGGACAATTCAATACAATACTCGTAGATGCCGCATCGAGAGTCGTCCTTGCCGCCAACGGTCGGCACGCTCAGTCCCCGCTGTACATTTGCGAAGACCCGAAGTTCGTTGCGGTCGCGACGAGCTTGGGACCGCTTGGCGCGTGTGGGCTGTTCACGCCGCGCCCTGATCTCGAGGCCATAGGTACTTTCCTGACCTATGGGCAGCTCTTCGGCCGGCAGACTCTGATAGAGGGAATCAGTGTGCTTGATGGGGCCTGCACTGTTGAATGGGAACTCGATAGATCCGAATGCCGCCGGCGCAGGTATTGGGATTATGGCGCCATAGGGCCCAAACTGGACCATGTGCCGGAAAGGGGCTTGGTCAAGAACCTGTGCGATCTCTTCCACGCCTCGGCAGATCGTATGGTCCGACGCTCGGGGCGGATCGTCTCGGGGCTTTCCGGGGGCAACGACTCCCGCATGGTAACCGGCCTGGCGGCACACAGACGGCGGGATCTCCGGGCCTGGACGTTCGGCACTCCAGATTGCATGGATCTGAAGGTGGCGGCAGAGATCTGTCGGATTCTGGGGATCGGGCATCTGCGCTTTTCTGTCGAGGGAGGCGGTCTCGAGGAATATGCCGACGATTTTGTGACCTTGGTTGATGGCTCCATGACGGCGGCGCATTCCTTCTTTCTGCCGAGGGCCATGGCGCTGGGCGCCCAGGCAGACGTGGTTCTGAATGGGTATGGAGGGGATTACCTGCTGCAGGGGGGCCTGCTCGATCTGGGGCCGCGGGCGGCCCTCGACTATGCCCGCTTTCGCGCAGGGCTGGCTTCACACGCTCCGCATCCCCACATCGAGCGGAATGGAACACGTGATTCAATCGCTGCTTACATTGAAGCTCGGTACGGCAAACAGTCCGCGCTGGCACCACTGCTATTCCCGCCGCCGCCGGCCTTCAGCGCTATTGTGCATGGTGAGCTGGATAGAGTCGGCAGCGCGATCCCGCATGAGTATCAGATCGAGCATTGGGGATTCGAAAACCGCGGGCGGCGTTGGACGATGCTTGGATCCGTCAACGATCGGCATTTCTACGGCGATGATTGTGTGTATTATGACGACGAGCTATTTGATTACTGTCTTGCTTGTCCGCCATCGCTGCGCCGCGGCAACCGGCTGCACAACGTCGTGCTCGAAGCGCTTCTCCCCGAGCTGGCTCGCGTCGTCTCCTCGAACACGGGACTGCCCGCCAACAGCCCGGCCTGGAGAGTCAATCTGCTGAAGGCTCGTCGATTCATATCCGGAAAGCTCGCCGGAGGAGGCGGTGGATACTCGACAGGAGTCGACATTCAAGGCTGGGCGCGTCAAGCTCAACGGCCCTTCTACCTCCGGCTGCTGGCGGACACGCGGACCCAGCAACGCTCCTTCTGGGACGGCAAGATGATCCAGGCTCGATATGAGGCCTTCTTGACTGGCGGCGCTGCTTTTGGCCGCGAAATGGGTCTGGTGACGGCCATCGAGCTCTTTCTTAGACGCTGGGTCGACAATCGCTAGATGGGGGCTGAGCCTCATCTGTGCCGGGACGGTGGGGAGCATTGCTTGAGGCCGCCGGCTCTTTTCGGGTGATCGGGAAATCCGGTAGTTGGCCCCTACGCACGGACCAGGTCGATCAGTATGGGCTCACCAGGGCGGTGAATACTCTGAACTATACCAGTTGATCAGCTGGTTCAGGCCTGAGCGCAGATCGTAATCCTGCGCGTAGCCCAGCATGCGCAGCTTGTCGATCGCGCCCGTCATCCGTTCAACGTCGCCACGCCAGCTTTGCATTGTGTACCGTATCTCGGGCCGCGGGATCGGCAGCATGCCAAGCAGGATATCGACGAGCTCTCGGATGCTCACGGGATGCCCTCCCGCGACGTTGTACGTTCCCAGGCGGGCCTCTGGATGCATGCCTATGAGCAGCAGGGCGTTCACCGTGTCGGCGACGTAATTGTAGTCCCGTTCTTGATGCCCATCGCCGATGACCTCGAGGCGCGTTGGGTCATGGCGCAGCTTCTCCAGCAGATCGAACATGACGTAGCGCCGCTGGCGTGGCCCGTAGGTGTTGAAAATGCGAACGCAACGCACGTCGATATCATAGCACCGGGCATGGCAAGCGCAGATGATCTCACCGGCAAGTTTGCTCCCGCCATAAGGCGATTTCGGTCGCCGGGGGTGGTCTTCGTCCATGGGGCCGGCCAGGGGCTCTCCGTAGATCGCGGCCGAAGATGTGAACACGATACGCGGTCGCCCCAGGCGGCGTGCGGCGTCGACGACACGGAACGTGCCTTCGACATTGGAGGCGAAGTCGTGGCCTGGGTGCTCGGAGGAGCGAGGCACCGAGGCGTTGGCCGCCAGGTGAAATATGATCTCACAATCAGCCAGCGCCTGGCCCAGGGCCGCCTGATCGAGGACGCTGGCCGTTTGGAATTCGATTCGGCCCAGCGATGCGTCCAGGTTGTCCAGGCGGCCTGCCGACAAGTCGTCCAGGGCGCGCACCCGTGCACCCGCCGCCACAAGGCTGTCCACGAGGTGGGACCCGATGAACCCGGCGGCGCCCGTCACCAGCACCCGGCGGTCACGGTATCCGGAATTAGCGACCATAAACCTCGCCCATCAGGATCGGCCCCCGAGGGATTCGAATTTGACGCCCATCCGCGGGCAGGGCATCATAGCGTGACTCGCGCCGGCGGGGCAATCACCCTCTGCCGGCATTGTGCGCCATGGGCGTCCCTGCGCAAGGCTCTGGCGCGCCGCGTGTGCCGCCCGGCGGGCAATGTCACTCAATGGCTTGGTGCTCCTACCGATATTCTGGCGTTGGCCCTGGTAGGGAGCGAGTGTGATATGGGGATGGCGAGAGACGGCCGCGCCGCAACGGCGGCGGCATGCCATGGGGAGCTCGGTCGATGTTGAAAGTCGTGATGTTGGGGCCCTACCCGGTTGATGAGCGCTTCACGCGGGGCGGGGTGGAAAAGGTCACCTACAGCACGGTCTTGGGCTTCCAGGGCCGGGACGACGTCGAGCTCCATGTGGTTTCGCCCGGCTACCTGGTCGAGCGGGACCACGACACAACCTCGGGACGTGTGACGATTCACTACCTTCGGCGTCAACGACGCTTCTGCCTGCCGACCTTCAACGCTGTAACGGTTCTCAAGACCAGGCGCGCGATCCGCAAGCTGGCGCCGGATCTCGTTCATTGCCAGGAAAGCGGCCTGGAATCGTACATCGCCAGCGGGCTGCGTCTGCCGATTGTGGTCACCGTCCACGCCATCTTCAAGAATGAACGAAGATTCTATCCCGGCCTTATGGCGCAATTACGCTACCGCCAGGTGGGGTTCCTTTCGCGCTTGGCCGAACCCCATGTCGCCAGATATATCGCCAGCAGCGCGTATGCCCAAAAGGAGCTGCAACGCCTGGCGCAGAAGGTCCATGGCGTGATCGAGAATCCAATCGAACAGCGCTACTTCGAACTCGCAGACCGTCCAGTGCCGGGCCGACTGCTCTTCTCGGGTACGATGTATCCGCGTAAGGGCGTGCACGATCTGATTGCCGCCTGCGTGTTGCTGCGGCAGCGCGGCGTGGATTTCTCGCTGCATGTGACTGGTCAGGTTCATACCCCCGAGTACGATCGCCAAGTGCGCGAATCGGCGGCCTCCGGGGGAATCGGCGAGAGCGTGCAATTCAAAGGATTGCTCAGCGAGGACGAGCTTGCGCGCGAATTCTCGGAAGCCTCCGTGATAGTGCTGCCCTCGTATGCCGAAACCTCGCCGATGTTCATCCAGCAGGCAATGGCGGCGGGCAAGGCCATCGTCGCGACGCGGGTGGGGGGCTTGCCCTATCTGATCGAAAGCGGCAGTTCGGGATTTCTCCTGGAACCCGGCGATGTCAACGGCCTGGCCGAGAACCTATTCCGCTTGCTGGCGGACGAAACGTTGCGGCGCAGATTGGGTGATAGAGCCAAGGCCGAGGCCGTGGCCCGATTCAGCCCCGCGGAGGTCGCGGCGAAGACTGTCGCCGTCTACCGCGACGTCCTGGCGGAAGGGACCGCCGGCGTATGAGGGCCCTCTGGATAGCCAGCATGTTGCCGTCTCGTTTCAACTGGCTCGCAGGCCCTTGGAATCTGCGCAGCCTGGTGGCGCTGCGCGATCTGGAGGGTGTGGAAGTAAGAGCGGTATGCCCAGTTGCGCTCACGCCCCCGTCGGCGCTGATCAGGCGCTTGCCGTTCGACTGGAAAGCCCTGCGAGAGTGGATTTCCCTGCGCACGAGAGACCAAGAAGGGTTGGACTTGCAGGGTGTCCCGGTGGACTACCTGCGCTGGGCATGGCCGCCCAAGGTGCTGTTCTGGAAATGGGAGGGGCGGCTTCTCTACCACGAACTGCGGCGGCCGCTAGGGCGCATCGTGCGCGAATTTCAACCCGACGTGATTCATGCGCCATGGCTCCACCCCGAAGGATCCGCGGCTTGCCTGCTCGGAGAAGAGCACGGCGTGCCCGTGATCGCACAGGGCATCGGCAATGACGCCAACTACTATCTGCACCGGTATCCGGGGCGCAAGACGGTCATCGGGGACCTGCAGAAGGCTGCTGCCCTGCTGTTCAACTGCCGATCCACTCGGGAAATGGCAGCGAGAGCGGGGCTGGACCACCCGAATGTTCAAGTCATCTACCATGGCGTCGAGGTTGACAAGTTCACGCTTCCCGCCGTGATGCCGCGCAACGCGGTAAAACGCATCATCACCGTGGCGCAGCTGATCCCGCGCAAGAACCATCAACTGCTGCTGCGGGCGTTCGCCAAGCTGCCGGAGGAAGTCCAGGCAACGACCGAGCTGGAATTCGTAGGCGGCGGCCCTTCGCGCGCCGCGCTCGAACAGCTCGCGCGGCAACTGGGCATTGCGCACAAGGTGACTTTCTGCGGCCGCCCGCCGCACGAAGAACTGATACGCCGCCTGCAGCAGGCGGACCTCTATTGCCTGCCGACGCTTTCTGAAGGCATGCCAGTGGCCACGATCGAGGCCATGGCCTGCGGTCTGCCGGTCGTTGCCAGCGCCGTCGATGGCATCCCGGAATCGGTGGTGGAGGGTTTGTCGGGCATGCTTGTGCCGCCCGCAGACGAGGATGCGCTCGCAAGTGCCCTGCGAGCAGCTCTGGCGCGAGACTGGGATCGCAATGCGGTGCGACGGCATGTGCTGAACAGGTTCACATGGCGGTTGTACGCCGAGAATGTTCGCGCGCTCTACGATGGCGTCACCCTACGAAAGTGATCTTGCCGTGAAGACCCTCGTCCATCTCGTCGCCGGCGCCCGCCCCAACTTCATGAAGGTTGCCCCCCTGTGGCGCGCCTTCCAGGCTCACACCGACCTGTTCCGGGTCAAGCTGCTGCACACCGGGCAGCACTACGACCCCAACATGTCCGAGGTGTTCTTCCGGGACCTGGGTCTGCCGGCCCCCGACATCCACCTGGGGGTCGGGTCGGGCAGCCACGCCGAGCAGACGGCCGCGGTCATGGTCAAGTTCGAACAGGTCTGCCAGAGCGAGCGGCCCGATCTGGCGCTGGTCGTGGGGGACGTCAACTCGACCATGGCGGTGGCGGTCACGGCCAAGAAGCTGCTGATCCGGGTGGGGCACGTCGAGGCGGGCCTGCGCAGCCGCGACTGGACCATGCCCGAAGAGGTCAACCGCATCGTCACCGACGTGATCTGCGACCACCTGTTCACGCCGTCGCGCGACGCCGACGCCAATCTGCTGGCCGAGGGCATCGCCGCCGAGCGCATCCACTTCGTGGGCAACATCATGATCGACAGCCTGATCCACGCCGTGGAAAAGGCGCGCCCGCTCCAGGTGTACCGCCGCCTCGGCGTGCCGGCGGGCGACTACGGCCTGGTGACGCTGCACCGGCCGGCCAACGTGGACGATCCCGGCAACCTGGAGCGCATGATCGACGCCGTGGCCGGCCTGGGCGTGCCGCTGGTCTTCCCCGTGCATCCGCGCACGCGCAAAATCATGGAAACGGCCGGTCTGACCGGCGAGCGGGCGTCGCACGGTGGGCTGGTCAAGCTGATCGAGCCGCTGGGCTACCACGATTTCCTCAACCTGATCATCCACGCCCAGCTGCTGATCACCGATTCCGGCGGCATCCAGGAAGAAACCACCTACCTGGGCGTGCCCTGCCTGACCCTGCGCCCCAACACCGAGCGGCCAATCACCATTACCGAGGGCACGAACGAACTGGTAACCCTGGAAACGCTGCGCGATGCTGTCGGCCGCATCGTCGCGGGTGGCTGGAAGAAGGGCCGCATCCCCGAACTCTGGGACGGCCGCACGGCCGAGCGCATCGTGTCCGTCCTGCGCGGCATCTACGATCCGGCCGCCGCATCGGCGCGGCGTTGATCGACACGGGCGGTTTGGGCGCGCGATGTTGTTCACGGACACACTGTTCCTGCCGTTCCTGCTGGCGGTCTTCCTGCTTTGGCTGCCCTGGGGCGCGTCCGGCCGCAAACTAGTCCTGATCGCGGCCAGCCTGGTCTTCTACGGCTGCTGGGACGTGCGCTTCCTGGCGCCGCTGGCCGTCGTGTGGCTGATCCTGCACCTGTCCGCCTTTTTGCTTCATCCCGAAGCCGCGCCCCCGGTGCGCCGCCGCTGGCTGAGCGCCGGCATCGTGCTGCTGGTCGGGCAACTGTTAGTGTTCAAGTATTTCGATTTCTTTCTGTCTTCGCTGCGACCCATTTGGGGCGGCGGGGCGCAACCCGGCCCGGCGCTGCGGCTGATCCTGCCGGTGGGCATCTCCTTCTACACATTTCAGGCCATAAGCTATCTGGTCGACGCCTACCGCGGCAGGCTTTCACCATCACGATCCCCGCTCGACACTGCGCTCTACGCCTCGTTCTTCCCGCTGCTGTTCGCGGGCCCGATAGAGAAGGGATCACGTTGGCTGCCGCAAATCGCTGCCCATCAGCCTCTGCGTTGGGAGAACGTGCGCCAAGCCATGGAACGCATGCTGCTGGGGTATTTGCTCAAGGTGGCGGTGGCCGATCCCATAGCGCCCTTTGCCGCCGACATCTTCGCGCGAGCGGGCGGCGCGAATTCGGGCGAGCTGGTCGCGGGCGCGCTGCTCTACTCTCTCCAGATATTCAGTGATTTCGCCGGCTACAGCTTGATCGCCCGCGGCGTCGCGCGGCTGTTTGGATACGAGGTGATCAACAACTTCGAGCAGCCGTACTTCAGTCGGTCGTTCAGCGAGTTCTGGCGTCGCTGGCACATCTCGCTGTCGACCTGGATCTGGGAGTATCTGTTCAATCCGTTGATGTCGGTCACCCTGCGTCGTGTTGGCAGGCTCGGGCTGCCAACCGTGGAGCAGGAAATGCGGATAGCCTATCCGCTGGCCGTGATCGCCACGATGCTGCTCTGCGGCCTGTGGCACGGGGCCGGCTGGACGTTCGTGGTCTGGGGCGGCCTGCACGGTTTCTTCCTGGCGTTTGAGAGAGTTGCGATATTCGGTAATCGGCCTGTTCGCAAGTGGCCGCGGCTGAGCAAAGCAGGCGACTTGGCGCGGGCACTGGGGGCCGGGACGTTCGTCTTCGCGCTCTGCACGCTGGCCTGGGTCGTTTTCCGCGCCGACTCGTTGAGCGACGCCGTTATCTATCTGCAGCGTTTGTTCACGGCAGGTGGCTGGGTCGTGCAGAAGAAGACGCTGCTATTGCTGGCGGTCGGAATCGGTGTGACTCTGCTGGTCACCGCGATCGAGTATCGCCGGCGCGACGAATGGGTGTTCAGCGCGGTCCCGGGATGGGCTCGCGGCGCCGCGTGGGCGGCCGCCGTGCTGGTTGTGATCGTGCTGGGAGGAGCGGGTGGCAAGGTCCCGTTCATCTACTTCCAGTTCTGATAGCGCTGGGCCGGCGGAGCATCGGCGCCAGCGCACGGGGCGGATCCTTCTGCGCGACGCCGGGATCTTTCTATTGCTGCTGATAGGCCTCGAGGCGTATTTCGCCCCGACGATGGCGATCTTCGAGCAACGAGGCGCCGCCGCGCCGCCGGAGGCGGAGGATGACGCACGCCTGTCGAACTACTTCTATCTTGGCCGACAGGATCCTGAATCGTTCTTCAGGCGCGCGCGCAAGGAGATCGCCGCCCATCCCGTGGTCGTGTTCGTCGGGGATTCCCAGGGGGCGTCCCTGTGGACCGGCGAAGGCGAGCCTTACCCCAAGCTCGCCGCGCGCGAACTATCGTGGAGAGCGCCCGGAACAGCGGTCATCTCCTTGCACATCGGCGGCGCCAACTCCTACGAGCAGGGCGCGTTGCTACTCGCGCTTCTCGACGCCGGCATCGTGCCTGAAACGGTCTGCTGGGCGCACAGCATTTTCAGCCTGCGCAAGAATGAAATCCGGCAGGAATATGTGCCGACCTATCGCGCGCTCGGCGACCGCGCTGCGCGGTTGGTGCCCGGCGTGATCCTGGTGGGCGGCGGCGAGGCGGAAGCGGACGCGGCCGGAGGAGGCGCCCCGGCCGCGGTCCGCAAGGAATTCGAGAGGCTGCTGACACGCAGCGCGACGGTCCGTTTCTCGCGACGCACCTTGTGGGAAAAGGGGCAGATTCTACGCCGCAGCCCCCTGGGCCGCCTGATCCCCTCCGCACTCCTGCCGGGGACCGCCCGCCAACTGGATCCACCTGCATCGATCCTGCGCGCATCGGCGGCGCTTGTCGCGGGCGTCACGGCCGAGCTGACCGCCCGCGGCTGCCGCGTCATCAACTACTTATCCCCGATAAACCGCGCCGCGCAACCTCGCCCCTTCACCAGCCGAGCCGAGGAAGTGGCCTATACGGCACTTGAGAACGGCGCGGTTGCAGCCGGCGGGCAGTTCCTTGATATGCTCGACGCCCTGTCCTTAGATCGTTATGGACTTTACGAAGATGGGACACCCGATGCGTTCCATCTGGACCAGGAAGGACACCGGCTGATCATGGAGGAGTGCCTGACCGCGATCAATCAGCTGACTCGATGATGTGATCGCAGATGATTGCTGGGAGCGCAGCGGGCAGGTCCGGAATGGGGTTCTGCAATCGCTTGGTCAGCCGAAGCTTGTCGCCCATGCGGCTGGCGGACTCGAGCATCGCCAGTCGCCCCTGCTCAGCCAGCGCCTCATCCACTTTTCCCAGCCGTCCGCGGAAGAAGCTGTATGAGGGGATGCCCATGATCGCCGCCTCGCGCGTCATGGTGCCGCCGCCGCCGATCACCAAGTCCATGCAGGAAATCAGCGCCGGGCCGTCGTAGACCTTGCTGGGCACGATCAAGCTGCTGAAGCGGCGGTCGCCCAAGAACGCCATCTGCTCGCGACCGCGGGCTAGATAAACGACTTGTACTTCCGTTGCTGCCGCCAGCCGATCCAGGATGGCGCTCAGGATTGTCTCCGCTTCAGGGTTGTGGTAATGCGCCTTCGTGGCGGGCGGGCGCAGCAGGACGTGGACATGGTCGGGCTTCAGGCCCAGGTTGCGCGCGATTTCGTCTGCTGCGATCGGTTGGTGCAAGTACAGCTCTTCTTTGAAGCCGGGATAGCTGCGCACCTTATCCACGGCGATTCTCGCCTCGCGGCAGCGCTCGGCGTCGATCACTTGCGGCAGTAGAATGAGGCGGCAGAAAAGGTTGAAGAGTATGGGATTGACCCATTCGTAGTCGTACATCGTGACACTGGGTATTCCCAGCATCCTTGAGGCGATGGGCAACGCGCGCGATCCGTGGCCGAACGAGACGTCGGCTCGCCAGCGCCGCATGGCCAACGCCAGCGCTACGGCCCGGCCGATTGTTCCGGAAGCCTTGCCGGCCATTCCGCGCCCGAATTCGCCCGCCACCTTGGTGTAGGGCAAGCCGTACATCGCCATCAGTTCGCAGGTCGAGGCGCGGTCGCGGGCTGTGAAATGCACTTCGTGGCCGCGCCGGGCCAGTTCCTCGGCCAATGGTCTCATGATCAGCACGTGCGGTGCGTTGTCGGCATCGAACCAGATCTTCATTGCGCGGTCTCCTCGGACGCCAGCCAGGCGCACAGCGCGCGGAACATCCAGGCCTGCGACCAGCGCAGATAGATTGTGCGGTCGCGGCGTCCGTCCGCTAGACGTGTGAGAAAGGCGCCCCGGGCTTCGTCCCATAGCTCCGCGATGCCGCGGTCAAGCGCTGTGCGTGCTCGCCGGCAAGCCTCGCCGTCAAACCGCGCCAACGCCAGGAAAGTCAGAGCGCTTTGCGCGACCGTATGTCCGTCCAGGGGGTAGTCCCGGTCCGGGTAGTAGCGCGGCGTGCCGTCCACCCGGAATAGACGGTTTCGGTAATATTCCAATCCGCGAGCCAGCACGCTGTCCCACGCGCTTGTTTGCAAAGCGTCGGCGATGAAAGTCAGCGCTTCCAGGACGAACCCCGTGTGCAGGTTATCGATCCAAGTCCAGTGTTGGGACTCCCCGTACCACCACGAACCGTCCGGGCGCTGACGCGCCGCGGCATACCCGGCGGCGCGCCGCGCCAGTTCCCCATAGTGAGGGCTGGTTGCCGGCAGCGCTGCGGCGCGCGCAAGGATCTTGGCGGCGAAAAGGCTGGCGTTCAGCACGCGCGAGCGGTCGCGCGGCGAATAACTGAAACAGATCCCGTCGGCATCCTCGTGGTGGTGCAGGTGCTCGACCACGAAGCGGGCGGCGGCGAGCAGCACGGCGCGGTAGGCCGGGGAAGCGCTGTCGGCCAGGGCGTCCACGGCGAAGCTCGTTGCGACCACCGTGGGGTAGAAGGGCGGTTGCAGGAATGCCCGCGACTGCCAGGCGAAGTCGTATCCCCATCCCAGAGGCTCGTCACAGGTCAGCCGCCCTTCCGCCAACGATGCTGCCAACCCTGGCCGTGGCGAACGCGTGCCGAAATACGCTTCGCCCGCTGGTCGAGAGGCAAGGACCAGAAGTCGATCAATAATAGGCTCCAGCGAAGTTTCTGCGGCGGCGGCTGGATGATCCGCGGCGCCGCTGATGAATAGGGCCAAACCTTTGGGATTCGTGCCCGGTGGGATGCGCAGTAAGGGGCGCAGGTTCACCGGACTGCGCTTGACTCCCTGGATGACGGCCAGACGCAGCAGGCGCGAGCGTTTGAGCAGCGGTGACAGCAGCCCGCTTTGCAAGCCGTCGTAGGGGTCCGCACCGCGGAAATCCGCGGCCAGCGCGTCTGCCCATACCCTGCGTGCGATATCACGCAGCCGCGTGGTGCTGTCGCCTGCCTCGTTCATCAAGCCAGCCCAGGACCAGCCGGATCCAGGCGCACGGGCAGGTGCGTCAGCGCGCTCTGCCGCATGCCCAATGTGGCTAGGGAGGTGCAGATCAAGCTCGCGAGTGGAATCGCCGGTGCACCGGTCTTGATGGCCTCCAGGAAGGCCGCCAGCTCTTCGGTCTGCCCCTTGCCGCCGCTGGCCTGTCTTCTCTTACCGCGGGCCGAGTAGAGTTCCAGACTCGTGTAATTATCCAGCACCGCCGTGCGGCCCGCCGCGTGGACTTCCAGGCGTTCCTTGGGTAGGGACTTGGCGCCATGGGCGAAGTAGCCGATGGTCCCCACCGAGCCGTCGCCGAAGCGCAGGGTGAGCAGGCTGTTGTCGGCGGGGACGTCGGCGGTCGAACCCGTCTCGATGGCGGCGGCGTGCACCTCGACGGGGTCGGCGCCGCACATGAACTGCATCAGGTCGACGAAGTGGCACACCTCGCCCAGGATGCGGCCGCCTCCCTCCCTGGGGTCCTGCGTCCAGTGCTCGCGCGGCAGGACGCCGGCGTTGACGCGGTACATCATGGTCAGGGGGCCGGCGCCCTGGCCGAAGTGACGCTTGGCGGCCCGGGCCGAGGGGGAGAAACGGCGGTTGTAGCCCACCTGCAGCACCGGCAAGCGGTCGGCGACGGCCAGTTCCTGGGCCAGGCGCACGATCTCCTTCAGCTCGTCGATGGTCAGGCACAGCGGTTTTTCCACGAAGACGTGCTTGCCCGCGTTCAGGGCGGCCAGGACCGCCGGGGCGTGCTGGTCGTGCCGGGTGGCGACCACGACCGCCTGCGTGTCGGGATCGCCTAGCACCTCGTCCAGCGAACCGACGGCCCGGGCAAAGCCGAAGCGATGTCCGACGTCGGCGGCGCTCAGGCCGGTGCGCGTGAAGATGCTGGTCAAGCGCACGTCGCCGCGCGCCTTCAGCGGCGGCAGCAGGAAAGCCTGGGCGTACGAGCCGGCGCCGATGAAGCCGATCCCCACCGTGCCGGCGCTCGCCGCGGCCGCGCTCTTGAGGACGATCGGCGCCGGCGCCTGCCTGACCTTGTGCGGGTACTCCAGCAGGATGCCGGCGTACGGCTCGCTGCGCCGGGCGATCAGCTCGTAGGCGTCGGGCGCCTGCGCGAAGGGGAAGCGGTGGGTCACCAGCGTTGCCGGGGCGATGCGGCCCGCCGCCGTCAGGTCCAAAAACGCCTCGAGGTTGCGCCCCTCGGTCCAGCGGACGTAGGCGTAGGGATAGTCGATGCCCTGCTCCTCGTAGCTGGGGTCGTAGCGCCCCGGCCCGTACGAGCACGATATCTGCAGCGACAGCTCCTTCTGGTAGTAGTCCTCGCGCGGGACGTTCAGACCGACCGCGCCGACCACCACCACCCGCCCCTTCTTGCGCGCCAGCCGGCCTGCCAGTTCTATCGGCTCGTTGCTGGCCGTGCCGGCGCAGATCAGCACCATGTCGGCGCCCGGCCCCCGCGACAGCTCGGCGACCTGCGCCTCTATCGGGTCGCTGCCCAGAATGGCGGCCGCATCGACGCTGCCGCTGCGCAGCGCCAGCGCCACCGCCTCGGGCGATATGTCAGCTCCCAGAACGCGGCAGCCGTTGGCGCGCAGCAACTGCCCGGCCAGCAGGCCGATCACCCCCAGGCCGATCACCACGGCGTTCTCGCCCAGGGTCGGCTGCGCCAGGCGCACCCCCTGCATGGCGATGGCGCCGAGCGTGGCCATGGCGGCGTCCTCGGCCGCGACCCCCGGCGGCACCTTCGCCGCCAGGTTCTCCGGCACGACCGCCTCGTCGGCGTGATTGGCGTAGACGCCCCCGCAGGCGGCCAGGTTCCCCGGGGCGAAACGGCTCACGCCGGGAGCCACCTCGACCACCTCGCCGCAAAGGCTGTAGCCCAGGCCCTGGGCGCCCTCCAGTTTCGAACGCACCTTCTGGATGGTCGCCTTCAAACCGACCGACCGCACCATGTCCAGCACCTGGCGCACCTGGTCGGGTCTGGCTTTCGCCTTGCCCAGCAACGATTTCTGGCCGGTGACGATCTTGTTGCCCTCGGTGCCAGGGCTGACGGCCGACCACAGGGTGCGGACCCGGATGCTGCCCGGCAGCAGGGCGGGGGCGGGCGCGTCGATCAGCGAGACGGAACCGTCGTTGAAGCGGAGGGCGAGAATCTTCACCGCGGGGTCCTTTCCGCCGCTCTCCTGGGCATCCGCCCTGATGCTTCGGAGGAACCCGGCCTGACCTGAGATATATTGACAGCGACTGTCATTCAAGCTAAAATTTCGAGTCGTTGGGGGCAAACCAATGCGTCCCGTCGTCTCGCCCGGCCCTGTCCAGAACGGGAGTCCAACCCGCATATATTGCTAAAGCAGACAGCGCCTTATGCGAAGGTGATCTGCAGCGGGGTGTGGGTTTTCCTTGGATGCGGCCGTCCTCGGCCTCAGCGCGACTTCGCCTCCCCACCAAGGTCGCCCCTGCCCCCTCGGCGCACTCTCTCGGCGGAGGGCCACGGCCTTCCCGGCCGATTTCCGGATAGGGTGAGGGATGAGCAAGATCCTCGAAGCCATGCGCAAGGCCGCGCCGCAGGATGTGGATTTCGCCTTCCAGCTCGCGGCCATGGACGGGGTCAATCTCTTCCCTGCGCCCCATCCCCGCCAGCGTTCGGAGTTCGAACAGCTGGCCAACGCCCTGCTCAACCTGAACGACGGCACGACGGGCCAGGTGGTGACGTTCGCCTCGACGGTGCGGGGCGAAGGCAGCAGCTTCGTCTCCTACAACGTGGCGCGCCACCTGTCGCTGATGCTCGACCGCAAGGTGGCCTGGGTCGACGCCAACTTCCGTTCGCCGCAGAAGAAGCTGCAGGGTCTCGGCGTCGATTTCCGCAGCCTGTTGACCAACCCCGAGCTGTTCGCCGAGCTGCGCACCGCCGGCAACCTCGTCCTCGTGCCCAACGGCGACCGGCCGGTCAAGGCCGTCGATCTGCTCAGCAGCGACAGCTACCAGGCGCTGCTCGAGCTGTTCCAGCGCAACTTCTACTTCACGATCATCGATGCTCCGCCCATCCTGGAATCGGCGGAAACCGTGCATCTGGCGTCGCCGGTGCTGGGCGTGGTCGTGGTGGTCGAAAGCCGCCGCCTCAAGCACGAGGTCGTGCGGCACGGCCTCGAAACGCTGTCAAGCCACAAGGTGCGGGTTCTGGGGACGGTGCTGAACAAGCGGACTTTCGACCTTCCGGACTTCCTCTACAAGAAGCTGTGACGAGGCCGGAGCGATCGATCGGGAGGGAATTTTGAGCAAGCTGGCAGTCCGAACGAGGCTGGCGCTGTCGGGCCTGTCGCTGTGCCTGCTGATCGCCGGCTGCGGTTCGGGCGGTTCGCACGGCGTTCGCACCGAGGTGGTTCCGTTCTCGCCGGAGGAATTGGCGCTGCGCCAGGAAGCACAGGACGCCCGCTACCGCCTGCGCGTCGGCGATGTCCTGAGCGTTCGCTTCAAATACCTGACGGAGTTGGACCAGCACCGCATCCTCGTGCTGCCCGACGGCCGCATCTCCATGGCAGGGCTCGAGGGCCAGAAGGCCGCCGGCCTGACGATCGACGAACTCGATGACATCATGACGGCGCACTTCGCGCGAGATTACCGCAACCCAGACCTGTCGATCACGGTCGACGAACTGGGGCCGCGGTCGGTGTACGTGTTGGGCGAAGTGCGCTCGCCCGGCCTCTACACGCTGCCGCACGGTGGGGAGGGCGCGCTGCAGGCCGTGGCGCTGGCCGGCGGTTTCGGCCCCGGGGCGGCCCGTTCCGAGACCGTCGTCATGCGGGTGACGGACGAGGGTTTCCTGTACCGCCGCATCGATCTGGGCAAGCCCGAAAAGAGCGGGCTGCCGCATCTCGCGGCGCTCGACCTGCAAGCCTATGATGTGGTCTACGTTCCGCGCTCGCCGATCGGCGATCTGCAAGCTTTCAGCCAGACCTTCCTGAGCAGCATGCTCAACGTCGGCAGCCTGTTCTGGGACGTCTACGGCGTGCTCAACCTGGACAAGATCGACAGGCTCACCCGCTAGGGAGTGAGGAGCGGTCGCCATGCAGCAGGAATTGCAGCCCTACACCGCTCTTGCGCCGATGCGTTCACAGGCCATCGGCCCAAAGGAATTGTTGGCGGTCGTTATCCGACGCCGCTGGATCATTCTGGGCATCGCGGTGCCGATCATCATCGTCGCCACCATCGGCACCCTGCGCAGCGCCGACATCGTCAGCGCCAGCGCGCGCGTGCTGGTGGAGGTCGGGCAGGCCGAGAGCCCCACGCTCAGCCCCGCGCGCATCGACTACAACGTGGTCATGAGCTCGGCTGCCCAGGTGGCCATGAGCGTCCCGGTGGCCGCGAAGGCCGCGGCGGCGCTGGTGGATTCGCTGCCGGCCCTGCACGCTGACGATCCACGGCTCGAAACACTCCGCGGCGCCCGCGGCCTGCAGGCGGCGCTGCTCAACGGCGTTGAGTGCTCACAGGTCGGCGAATCCAACATCCTGAACATCGCCTACCGTCATCAAAGCCCGCGGTTCACCCTGGCCGCCGTGGGCGCCATCATGAACGCGTTCATCGAGTACAGCATCGAAAGCCAGCAGAACCCGCACGCGATCGATTACTACAATGAGCAGATCACGACCCTGCAGGCGGAAATCGATGCCTTGATGACCCGCCGCGCCGAGATTCGCGCGCGCGCCGGCTACACCTCCTTGCAGGCCAATGCCCAGACCGGAATCAGCCACATGCTAACCCTGGACCAGGATTACGTGCGAGCGCGCTCGCGACGCGAAGGTCTGGAAAGCAAGCTGGAGGGCATGCTGCGCGCGATAGCCGCCGATCCAGACTACGTTCCGGCGTCCAAAACTCAGGAAAACATGAATCTGGTGGGGTTGAAGAGCCGCGTCGACGAGCAACTGGCCAAGCTGGCCGAGCTGCGGCTTCACTATACGGAAGACTCGGAGTGGGTAAGACGCCAGCATGAGTTGATCGCTGCCGCGCGTGCGGATATGCACCGCGAGCGTGATAGCTACCTGGCGAGTCTGCGCATCGATCTCGATGAGGCCCGCCGCACGGAGAACGTGTTCGCCAGCGCGATTGAACGCTTCCGCTCAAGCATCGACGAGTTTCCTGATATCGAGCGCCAGGTCGAGTCGCTGGACATGCAGATCGGGACCCATAGGGAATTGCTCAAGGCGCTGCAGCTCAAGCGTGGCGAGGTGAGGCTCAAGACCGGCAGCGACATCCGCGTCAGCAGCATCATCCCGCTCGACGCGCCCACGATCAGCATGCGCGTCGCCGGCGGCAAGAAGATGCTCTACCTGGGGCTGGCGTCGGTGTTCGCGTTGGCGCTGGGTTTCATATCTGCCATGTTCGTCGAGTCGCAAGATCACCGCATCTATGATCGCCGGCGGGCCGAACACGTGCTCGAAGTGCCCGTGCTGGCGGCCATCTCGCAGAACGAGCCTGAGCGGCGATGAACGAACCGCGCACTTACCGGTCGGATGCTGGCCTGGCCGCCGAACTTGTGCCCAGGCTCGTGCGCATCGGGGGCGTCATCCTGCTGGCGGCCCTGGCGGCGCTGTTCGCACACGTCTTGATCTCCCGCACCGGCCTTCAGTCCTTCGCGCTGGCCCTTGGCGGCCTGGTCGGTCTGGCGCTGCTGGCATGGGTGTCCTTTCGCAATTTGACCATTGTGATGCTGGTCTGGCTTGTCGTCTTGGGCGGCGTTCGCAGGCTGCTCATGGTCCACATGCCGGGCCTGCCTGATTTCTCGCTGGATCGGTTGTTTCTGGTCTGGATTATTCTAATCTTCTTCCTTCGCCTTATCCTGGAGCGAAAGAAGCTGGAAGGACCCTTCCTCGCGGATTTACTCATCGTCGCGCACACCCTATACGTGCTTGTGCAGCTCAATGTCATGGATAGTGTTCATTTCCACGCCTGGGTAATTAGCGGCCTCTCTCCACTGTTTGCATACATCTATGGCAAGAACATCGTGAAGAGCGAAACGGATTTGAATTACCTGTTGGCTTTCATTCTTATAATGACTTGCTACTTCTATGTGCAGTCGATTGCGCAACAGAACAATTGGACGATCCTGGTTTGGCCCAAGCAAACGCTTGATCCCAATGAGGGGTTCTGGACACCCGGTCGCTCCCGTGGTCCCTTCTTTCATGCGCCGCTCTTCGGGCAAGTCAGCAGCATGTTCCTGATGGTTTATTTTTTCATGATCACGCGCGCTCGGCAGGTCGGCTGGAAGGTGCTGCTGCTGATATCGCTGGGCTTAAGCATTCTCGGGCTTTTTTACACGTACACGCGCGGGCCGTGGCTGGCGACGGCGGTCGGTTTGATGGTGCTGGGCCTGCTGCGGCCCAATTATCGTCGCATCCTGCTGGCGATGGCGGTCGTCGGCATGATCGGCGGCATCCTGGGCGTGTCGAGGCTCGCAAATCAACAGTTCCTGCAGGAGCGTGTGGAGAACACGAACACGGTCGAAAACCGCATGGCATTTCTGGCGACGGCCACCAGAATGGTCAGGGACCATCCCGTATTCGGCGTCGGCTTCTTCCGCTACAACGACCACCGCGATCATTACAATCAGACCACGTACTTCCCCTTCTACGGTATGGTGCGCAGGCAGTTTGGCGTGGGAATGCCGATCCATGACATTTATCTGGGCAGGTTGGCGGAGGAGGGGGCGATCAGCATCGCGTTGATGTTCGGGTTCTACTTCGTGGTGTTCAAGGCGTTCGTGCGACAATGGCGGCGCAATCCCGTGGGGCCGTGGTTCAACCGCGACACGCTGGCGGTGTTCGCCGCGATGATGGCGTCGTATCTCGTGGGGGGGATGGTCATCGACTACAGGTATTTCGATATGGTCAACGTGATATTCTTCCTTCTGGCGGGGATCATCTACGGTTATCGTAGCCAGTTCTACACGGCACGCTGACAGCTCCGGCGACGCCCGGCTGGGGTGAGGTGGATGGGCCCGCGCGCGCTTCTGAAGCGATACCTTTTCGAAGGCGATGTGCTGCGGCTGATGGGCCTGACCTTCCTGATCAAACCGGTCGGGCTGGTCACGCAGATGCTGGTGGCGCGCTATTTCGGCGCCGGCGAGCAGTATGACGCGTATGCTCTGACGCTGTTCCTGGTGCAGTTCCTGGACAACCTGGTCGGGCAGAGCTTCAACACGGTTTTCCTGCCGCTGGCGATCCGGCGTCGCGCGACCATGCCGCGGGATTCTTTCCTGCGATTCCAGAATTTCGCCTTGCTGATCTTTCTCGGCCCCGTCGTGCTATACCTGCTCGTCCTGCTGCTGCGCGGCGAGTGGATCGTGGGCCTGGTGGCGCCGAACCTGCCGGCCGAGACGCGCGCCTACGTCGACCGCATGATCCCCTGGATGGTCGGGCCGGGCCTGGCGTTGATGACCGTGTCGATGCTCAAGGCCGTGCTGAACCAGAATCGGCGGTTCAGCGTGGCCGGTTCGATGCCGTTGCTCGGCGGATTGATCATCCTGGGGACGCTGGTCTTGCTGCAAGGGCGCCTGGGCATCTGGGCTCTGCCGGCCGGCTTCGCCGCGGGCAATCTGGCGCAATTGGTCGTCGTCGTCCTGTTCGCGTTGGGGGCCGGCTGCCTGGCCTTCGTGCGTCCCGCGGCGCCGGCGGGCGGCCTGCGCGAGCTGTGGTCGCTGGGCTGGGTGTTTCTGCTCAGCCAGCTCGTCATGACCCTGGGCATGGCGGTGGACCGCTATTTCGCCACCGGCCTCGAGGTCGGCAGCGTCTCGTCTCTGGCCTACTCGACCAGCATCCTGAACATGGGCACGCAGCTCTTCAGCTTCAGCTTGACCATCGTCATGTTCACGCGCATGTCCGAGTTCATCTCGGCGGGGGACATGTCGGCCTGCAACGCCTACATCCGCGACAACCTGACGCGCCAGTCGCGGCTGGTCGTGCCGCTGAGCCTCGGGCTGGCGCTGGCGGCGCCGGAGATCGTGCGCGTTCTCTTCCAACGCGGCGCCTTCGGGCCCGAGGACACGCTGCGCACCAGCGGCGTCGTGATGTTCCACCTGCTCGCCCTGCCCGCGATGGTGACCAACGGTCTGGTGGCGCGGATCTACCATTCGCTCCAGAAGCTCCGCGACCGCATCTGGCTCAACGCCCAGTATGTGGCGACGCTGGTGCTCTGCAGCTTCCTGCTGGTGGGGCCGTTGCGGGTCAAGGGGCTGGCGGTGGCGGCGGCGATCGCGATCAACCTGCACCTGGCGCTCAGCTTTTACGTGCTGCATCGCTACCGCGCTGGGCTGCGCGTGGGAGGCCTCGCCGCCATCCTGCTGCGCAACTACCTGCTCGCCGCGGTCGCCTTCAGCGTCTACGTTGTCAGCGGATTCGCCGGCCTGCTGGCAGGATGGGAGGCGAGGGGAAGCCTCGCGGGCGCCGTGGCGGTCGGCGCGGCGAAGGTCGCTTTCATCGCCGTCGTTTTCTATGCCGGCTATCTGGCCTGGCGCCGGTATGACCGTCGGAAGGCTGTCTCTGCATGACCCGCCGCGTCTTTTTGCTCGGGCTTGATGGGGCGTCGTGGAATGTGCTCGATCGCATGATCGCGATCGGGGCGATGCCGAATCTGGGGCGGGTGTGCCGGGAGGGGGTGCGGGCGACGCTGGAGTCGACGGTGCCGGCGATCACGCCGTGCGCGTGGAACTCCCTGATGACTGGCTGCAATCCGGGCAAGCACGGCGTGTTCGGATTCATGAAGAAATCGGAGTCCAACTCGTACTTGCCGGTGCCGGTCAACCGCATGGACACGCTGGCGCCGACCATCTTCGATTACTACGGCGAGGGCGGACCGCTGATCTCGCTGAACCTGCCGATGTCGTATCCGGCGACGCCGATCAACGGGGCCATGGTCACCTGCATGATGACGCCGCTGCGCAACCCCGGCGACTTCGAACACCCGCGCGGGCTGCTCGCACGCTTCGCGCGCGCGGGCATCGACTACACCATCGACCCCAAGTTCCGGCTGCGCGAGGGGGCGGAGGAGCGCGAGCTGTTCGAGAACTGGCGGCAGGAGGGGCCGGCATTCGTGTCGCTGCTGGGCGACATCACGCGCAACCGCATGCGCGCGGCGCGCCTGCTGATGGACGAGGAGCCGTGGGACGCCTTCGTCACCGTCATCGTCGGCACCGACCGGCTGCAGCACCTGCACTGGGACCGGCTGCTGCCGCCGGACGGATCGGATCCGGACCCGCTGCTGGCGTCCTACTACCGGCAGGTGGACGATCACCTGGGCGAGCTGGCGGGGCGGCTGGGGGCGGGCGAGACGCTGCTGATCGTCTCGGACCACGGCTTCACGCGCCACCACGGCGCCTTCCTCGCCAACGAATGGCTGCGGCGGCAGGGGTGGCTGGCCCGGCGCGAGGCGGCGCGCAGTCCGCTCTACCCGCTCAAGCGAGCGCTGGGCGCGGTGGGGCTGACGCGGGCACGTCTGACCCGGCTGCTGGGGCGCCAGCGGGCCAGCCGGCTGCAGCTCGCCGCGGCGCACGTCGACTGGGCGCGCTCCCACGCCTGGCTGGACAACCCTTTCGGCCTGCGGCTGAACCGGCGCGGGCGTGAGACGCTGGGGCTGGTGGCGCCGGAGGAGGCGTCGGGGCTGCTGGAGGAGATGGCGGCCCGCCTGCGGGGCGGCCTGCTCGGGCCCGACGGCGAGCCGCTGCTGTCGGCGGTGCACTTCGGGGCGGATCTGTACTGGGGCGAGGGGCGCGCGCAGGCCTCGGATCTGGTCTTCACCTTCCGCGACGACCGCAACCACGGCGCCTACGCCGGCGACGTGGGCGGGGAACTGTTCCGCCCCGTGCCCTACAAGACCGGCGATCATCGGATCGACGGGGTGTTCGTGGCGTGGGGCGGCGGGGTGCGGGGCGGGGCGGCGCCGCCGGACGGGGCCGCCGAGTGGCGGTTCAAGATCTGGGATGTGCTGCCGACGCTGCTGCACCTCAACGGGCGGGCGGTGCCCGGGATCTGCGACGGGCGGGTCCTGCGGGAGATCCTGGCGGACGACCGGCCGCCTGCGGTCGACGAGGGGTGGCACCGTTTCCTGCGCACGCGCCGGGCGGTCGCGTACACCGGCGACCAGGCGGCCGAGATCGCCGAGCGGCTGCGCGATCTGGGCTACCTGTCGGACGATTGAGCGCCGGCGCGCCACGCAGCGGCGCTCAAGCGGCGCCGGGAACTGTCGATCATTCAAGCAGGTAATTGATTTGCCGCCATCAGCGGGCGGGTCTAAGTTTACGTCGTCGGCGCCGTGTCATCGCCCATGCCTGCGACCGAGCGAGGCGTGATGTACCACGACCACTTCGGCTTGAGGACCGATCCCTTCCCGCTCTATCCGAGCCTGAAGTTCGTCTTCATGTCGACCGCCTTCGAGGAGGCCATGGCCCACCTGGCCTACGGCCTGGAGCAGGGCGAGGACATCATCCTGATCACCGGGCCGATCGGCACGGGCAAGACCCTGGCCATCCACAACCTGCTGTCCAGCATCCCCAAGCTGTTCAAGACCGCCTTCGTCAACGTCACCCAGCTCACGCAGGTCGAGCTGCTGAAGATGATGGTGTCGGACCTGGGCGTGCCGGTCAGCGGCGCGGCCGACCGGGCCGACCTGCTCGACGTCCTGAAGGCGCAGATCCGCGAGGCGCAGCGCCAGGGGGCCAAGATCCTGCTCGTGATCGACGAGGCGCAGAACCTGTCGGTCGAGTCGCTGGAGGGGATCCGCCTGCTGGCCAACCTGAGCCAGCCGGGGCCGCAGGCGCTGCAGATCATCCTGTCGGGCCAGCCGGAGCTGGAACGGCGCATCAAGACGCCCGAGCTGCGCCAGCTGCAGCAGCGCATCCGGGTGCACTATCGACTGGTGACGCTCGACCGCAAGGAGGTCGAGGCGTACATCAACCACCGCCTCAAGGTGGCCGGCAACGAGCGCCCCCTGTTCAAGCCCAAGACGCTGGACCTGATCTACCAGGCCAGCCGGGGCGTGCCGCGCCTGGTCAACATCCTGGCCGCCCGCGCTCTGCTGGGCGCCTACGTCGCCGGCAAGCCCATGGTCGAGCCCGAGCACGTCGATCTCGAGGACCTGCCGCCGACCGGGCTGGAGGAGCCTGCGGCGCCCGCGCCGGCGGCAGCGCCTGCGGCAGCGCCGGCGGCAGCGCCGGCGCCGGCACCGGCGCCGGCCTCGGCTCCGGTGAGCGCGCCGAGGGCGGCGGCTGCGGCGTCTGCGCCCGCTCCGGCTGCGCCCGCGCCCGCCGCGCCCGCGCCCGCGCCTGCGGCGCCCGCCGCCGTCGCGGAAGCGGAGAGCGCCGAGCCGCCGCCGCTGATGGATTACCATGCTTACGCCCGGCGGCATCGGTCGGGGGCGCGGTCGGGGTTGATCTTCGCCTTTTCGATGATCCTGCTCTTGGTGGCGGTCTTCGCGCTGGTGCTGCTGCTGCCGGGCAACTCGCACGACCGGCCGCTGGACGGCCAGCGGCCCGCGGTGGCGGGGCCGTCGCCGCAGGCATCGTCGTCGCCGTTGGCGGGCCAGAGCGATGGCGAGCCGGCGTTCTGGCCGGACGGCGAAGGGATCTTCGGCGAGACGGCCGGAGACGGGTCGGGTGGCGCAGAGGCGCGCGGCGCGGCGGCGGCGCCGGAGTCGGCCACGGCCGCCCCGACAGCCGGGCCGCCGGCGGCCGAGACGGGGGCGCCGACGCGGGCCGCGGCGCAGCGGCCGACATCAACAGTCGGAGCGCCGGCATCATCCCGCGGGGCCGAGGCGCCTGCGGGTGGGACGGAGCACTACGCGGTGCACGTGTCGTCGTTCTACCAGACCGAGCGCGCCGAGGCCGAGGCACGGAGGCTGCAACGGGTGGGCCTGCCCGCGTTCATCCGGTGGGAGACCGTCAACGGGCGCCCGACGCAGCGGGTCTACGCGGGTCCGTACATGGACGCCGAGGCGGCCCGGTCGGTGGCGCGGCGCATCAAGGAAGACGGTCTGTCGGAGTACTCGATGGTCGTTCGTCTCGCCCATGACTCCTTGTGAGATGCTGCGGCCGCATGTCGCCCAGCTCATCGAGACGATGGCGATGGGAGGGGCGGAGCGGCTGGCCGTGCAGATCGCCAACGCGCGCGCCGAGGCCGGCGACGTGTCCCACCTCTACGTGCTGACGGCGGCGGGGGTGCTGTCGGAGAGGATCGCGCCCGGGGTGCGGGTGCGCTACCTGGGGCTGGAGCGGGCGCCGATCGGACGGCCGCTGGCGTTCGGCGCGTCGCTGCTGCGCGGGTATCGGACGCTGGCGCGGCAGGTCGAGCGCGACGGCATCCGGGTGATGCAGACCCACCTGCCGGCCGGCAACTTCTGGGGGCTGCTGCTGGCGTGGCGGCGCCGCTGCGCGGTGGTGGCGACCATCCACAACAACGAGGAGTTCCGCTACGGGCAGCAGGCGCAGGCGCTGCGGTACCGCCTGCGGCGGCGCGCCTACCGCGGGCTGCTGGACCGGGCCGCCGCGGTGGTGGCGGTCTCGGAAGAGGTCAAGCAGTCGCTGCTGGAGGAGCTCCGCGTGCCGGAGGACGACCGCCTGCGGCGCGCACGGGTTGCGGTCGTGCCCAACGGGGTCGAGATTCCCGCGCCGCTGCCGCAGGAGATGCTGGCGCAGGCGCGTGCGCGCCACGGCATCCTGCCCGACGAGCCGCTGGTGCTGGGCGCGGGGCGGCTGACCGAGCAGAAGAACTTCGCCGCCTTGATCGATGCGGCGGCGCTTCTGCGCGCGTCCGGGGTGCGGTGCCGCTTCCTGATCGCCGGTGACGGACCGCAGCGCGCCTACCTGACGCGCCGGGCCGCGGATCTGGGCCTGGACGGGCAGGTGCTGCTGCCGGGCACCGTCACCGATCTGCAGGAGCTGATGCAGGGGGCGGACGTGTTCGCGCTGCCGTCGCTCTGGGAGGGGCTGCCGCTGGTCCTGCTCGAGGCCATGGCGTGCGGCTTGCCGGTGGCCGGCAGCCGCATCCGCGGCGTGGCCGAGGTGGTCGAGGATGGGGTCAGCGGCCTGCTGTGCGAGCCGGGCGACGTGCCGTGCCTGGCCGCCGCGCTGCGCTCCCTGCTGGGCGACGCCAGGCTGCGCGCCTCGTGCGGCGCGGCGGGTCTGGAGATCGTCAAGCGCCACTACGATTTCGCCCGGGTCGCGCGCGAGCTGGGGGAGATCTATCGGCGCGCCGCGGCGGGGGAGTAGGGGGCTGGGGGGGAAATGGAACGTGTGGGTATGGGCGCGGCAGGTGGCGGGGCGGGTGGGGCGGCGGGTGGGGCGGCGGGTGGGCGCAGGGGCTGTAGCGAGTGGCCAAATTTTAGCCGATATTCTGTAAACAATTAAATAACAATGTCTTATCTCTGTTCACCGGGTGAACGGGGACGCGATCATTTTTTCATTTTTCCCCTTGCGGCCTGATCGAATATTCGCTATATTTTCGTCTTCTCCGGATCAACACCACCCTTCCTCCCGGTTGGGATCGATCGCGATGGGTTCGATGGCGCAGGTCCAGTGGGGCGGGCAGGCGGCGGAGCGTGCCGTCGCCGGCGGATCGGAGGGAGCGGTTCGCGGGGGCGTTCCGCCGTTGTCGGCGCTCGATGCTCGGCAGCTGCATGCCCGCATCCTCGCCTCGCTGCGCGAGCAGCAGCGGGCGGAGCGGCGCTCGGTCATCTGGTTCGCCGAGCTGATGGCGCGGCGTCTGTACCGCGAATTCGGGCACTCCAGCATCCAGCAATACGCTGCCATCGCCCTGGGCTTCTCGCGCGCGAAGACCTCGTACTTCGTCCACCTGGCCGATGCCTTCGCGCGCCTGCCCGGACTGCGGGCCGAAGTCGCCGCCGGTCGCCTGGGCTGGACCAAGGCGCGGGCCGTGGCGCGGGTCGCCACTCCCGCCACCGAAGCGCGCTGGCTGGAGATAGCGCGGCGGGTTTCGCGCAATGAACTCGAGCGCCGCATCGCCGCGGCGCGGGCCAGAGCGAGGGCGTCCAAGGAAGGGGCGGCGGCGGTCGCGCGGGCCGAGCCGGCGGCGCAGCCGGCGCCGGCTGTTGCGCCAGCGCAGGCCGCGCAGCCAATGCCAGCCGAGCAGCCCGCGCAGCCAATGCCGGCCTTGCTGCCGCTGGCCGGCATCGCGACGGCGGGCGGCCCGGGAGCCGAACCGGAAACGCCCATCACGCTGACGCACCGTTGGACGCCCGTGCAGTATGCGCGGTACGAGGCGCTTCTGGAGAGGGTGCGCAAGGTGGCGGCCGTGCCGCGCGGCGCCACGCGCGAGGAGATCCTGCTGGCGGCGCTCGACGCGTTGGGCAGTGTGCCGTTCGTGACGATGTCGACCGGTGTCGACTCGACCGCGGGCGCCGACCCGGGGGCAAGCGATGCCTCTGCCACCGGCACCGCCGCCACCGCCCCGGCCATTGCCCTGGCCGCCGCCCCGGCCGCTGCCCCTGCCGGCCCCCCGGCCGCCGCCCCCGCCGCCGCGGGCTCGCGCTATCAGATCATCATCTACAAGTGCCGGGAGTGCGACCGGGGCGAGGTGCGCACTTCGCTGGGGGCGCGGACCCTGTCGCCCGCGCAGATGGCGGCGGTGGAGTGCGACGCGGCGGTGCTCGGGGACGACGGCCGCAACCGGGCTACCGTGCCGCCGGCGATGCGGCGGGCCGTGCTGGCACGCGACGGGCATCGCTGCCGGGCTCCGGGGTGCGGGCGGACTCGCTTCCTCGAGGTCCACCATCGCCTGCCGCGCGAGCGGGGCGGGGACAACCGACCGGACAACCTGATAACGCTCTGCTCGGCCTGCCATCGGATCTGGCATGAACTGGCGGCGACGCCAAACCTCGCGCGGTTGTTCGCGCGAGCGCCGGGTGCGCCGCCGGCGCAGGAGACCGAGCGGTCGCCGGGCCCGGCGACGGCCCTCGACCTTGCGTCAGGTCGGCCGGGGCCGTAAGCTTTGCACCCCTTCCCGAGGAGAGCGCATGGTCTACCGCATCGCCGCCGTCTCCTATCTCAATGCCTGGCCGTTGGTCGCGGGACTGAGCGGCGGGCATGTGCAGCCGCCGGCCGGACGCAAGATCGAACTGCAGCACGAAGTGCCGAGCGTGCTCGCCGAGCTGCTGTTCGCCGGCGAGGCCGACGTCGCCCTGGTGCCGATCGTCGAGCACTTCCGCGGCATGGGAGCGGGTCTGGTGCCGGGCATCGGCATCGCCTGCCAGGGGCCGGTCGAAAGCGTCAAGCTGTTCACGCGGGTAACGCCGGCGGCGATCGGGCGCGTGCAGGTCGACAAGGGATCGCGCACCTCGGTGGCGCTTCTGCGGATCCTGCTGGCGGAGATGTTCGACGTGCGGCCCGATTTCTACGTGGCCGAGCCCAAGGTCGACGAGCTGCTGCGCAACGAGGAGGCGGCGCTGGTCATCGGCGACCGCTGCTTCGAGGCCGAGGCGCGCTTCCGGCGCGAGGGGGTGCTGGCGCCCGTGGCCGCGGCGGCGCCTTCGACCGGCGCGGTCGTGGCGGCCCATGATCTGGGCGAACTCTGGCATCGCCTGACGGGTCTGCCCTTCGTTTTCGCGGCCTGGATGCTGGGGCGCGGCTTCGTCCAGGATGCCGGCGCGGAGCAGACCACGGCGCTGGCCGATCTGCTCACCGCCGCGCGCGACTGGGGGCTGGCGCACCTGGACGAGCTGGCGGAGCGGGCCGCTGCCGAGGGCAGGCCCGGGCCGTCCGGGGATGGCACGGCCGCAAGCATCCGGCGCTACTTCGCCGAGAACATCCGCTACACGCTTGGCGAGCGGGAACTGGCCGGGGCGCAGCGCTTCCACGAGCTGTGCGTCCGGCACTGCATCTGCCCCGCCGGCCGGTCGCTGGCGCTGGCGGCCGCGGCCGAGCAGGCCTAACTTGCCCGCGGTCCTGCGATCGTAACTGGTTTCGCCGTTTCAAGTTGAGGGATGCCGTGTCGAGCAGGGAGATGGGCGCGTGATCGGCCGCGAGCCCGACCTCGCGGGCGCAGGCGACGGATCGGCCGCGCCGGCGACGCCCGCGGCAGCCGCCGTGCCGGCGGCAGCCGCCGCGCCCGCGGCAGCCGCGACGCCGGCCGAGGCCGCCATCGTCGATCGGGTGCCGCACTCCTCGTCGGCGGAGGCGCTGGCCATACTGGCCGAGGCCGAGCAGGAGGGGAGGCGGCTGACCGGCGGCGAGCTGCTGCTGCTGTTCGAGGAAGCGGCGCTGCCCGATCTGGGACGGGCCGCGCACGCCCTGCGCCTGCGGCGCAGCGATCCGCGGCTGGTGACCTATGTCATCGACCGCAACGTCACCTACACCAACCTGTGCTACACGGATTGCCTGTTCTGCGCCTTCAACCGGCATGACGGCGCGGACGACGCCTACGTGCTCGGCCTCGACGAGATCCTGGCCAAGGTTCGATCGGTGGTAGCGGCGGGGGGCAACCAGATCCTGCTGCAGGGCGGTCACCACCCGCGGCTGAAGCTGCCCGACTACGAGGCCATGCTGGCCGCGATCAAGAGCGCGCACCCCGACATCTGGATCCACGGCTTCTCGCCGTCGGAGATCAAGCACATCGCCAAGCTGTCCCGGGTATCCACGCGCGAGACCCTCAAGCGCTTGCAGGCGGCGGGGCTGGCCTCGATCCCCGGCGGCGGCGCGGAGATCCTGAGCGACCGCGTGCGCGGGCTGCTCGCGCCGCGCAAGACGACCGCCTTCGAGTGGACCTCGATCATGGAGGAAGCGCACGCGCTCGGCCTGCGCAGCACGGCGACCATGATGTTCGCGCACGTCGAGACCTTCGTCGAGCGGGTCGAGCACCTGCTGCGACTGCGCGAGAGCCAGGACCGCACCGGCGGCTACAACGCGTTCATCTGCTGGACCTATCAACCGCACCACACGCCGCTCAACGACCATCCCGAGCTGGTGGCCCAGGTGCGGGCTCGCGGCTATCAGGGAGCGCTCGACTACCTGCGCACCCTGGCGATCGCGCGCATCGCCCTGGATAACTTCCCCAACGTGCAGGCGTCGTGGGTGACGCAGGGCAAGGCCATCGGCCAGATGACGCTGCACTTCGGCGCCAACGACCTGGGCAGCACGATGATGGAGGAAAGCGTCGTCTCGGCGGCCGGCACCGTCCACTGCCTCAGCCAGGACGACCTCAACGAGATGGCGCGCGGCGCGGGCTTCGTGCCCGCCGTGCGCGACAACGGCTACCGCGTGCTGCGCGTGCTCGACTGACCGCGCGTGCAGTCGCCTCACCCCGGTTCGCCACGAATCAGCGTTTTTTTGTCCTACTTGCTTGATTTTTTATCTCATAAGTGTTCCGGAAACCTGTATAATGATTTCACAAGCTCAAATTCATGCATCAATGACCTGACAGTCCGCCGTGCGGCGGGGGGAAGGAGATCGCCATGAAGAGGCAATTGTCCAGGGCTGTGCGCCGTTGCGCCTGCGCGGCGGGGTTGGTGCTGCTCGTCGCCGCCGCGGCGTCCGCCGACCAGGTCGTCATCACGCTCGACGCCAATCCCGGCACGGCCTGCAACACGCCGTGGCACGAAGCGTCGTGCGAGCTGGTCTTCCTGCCCACCACCACCCAGGACTGCATCGTCGCCGGCCAGCTCGGCTACTGCTACCCCTCGTGGCTGTCGATCGGCCTGGGCACGGGGATCGGCGTGACGCCCGCCCGCATGCGCGTCGATTTCAGCGCCATCCAGGGGGTGCGGTCGGTCCAGCTGCAGATCTACGAGGCGCACGAGCTGGGCTGCACGCGCGCCTTCCTCTACAGCGGCAGCACGCTGGTCGATTCGGCCGGCAGCCAGTACACCGGCAGCAACCACTGGATCGAGCTGGACGCGGGCTCCCATGACGTGGACCACCTGTTCGTGTCGGGGCACGAGGGCTACTGCTGGGAGATCAGGCTGATCGGCGACACGCTGGTCGACACCGCGGGCAGCACCTGGGGAGCGCTCAAGGCGCTGTACTAGCGGCCGCTATTCCAGCTTCAGCCACTCGGTGCCGTAGATCTCGCGGGGGAAGATCTTCGGCGCCAGGCCGTAGAGGAACTGGCGCAGCTTCAGCGCCAGGTGATTGGCGGCGTGCGCGCCGCAGACGGTGCGCAGGTAGCCCTCCAGGGTGTAGATCTGGACCTCCACCGGGAAGCGGTACGGCGGCCGGCCGGCGGCGGTGTTGGGGTAGAGGATGCTGACATCTCCCTTGAAGACGCGGTAGCCGCGGCCGGAGTGCACGTTGAGCTGCGCGCGGTCGCGCGGGTCGGCGATGGTGTCGACGACGTTGCGCCAGCCGACCGGGCGGCCGACGATCTCGTCGAGCAGGCGCAGCAGGTCGTCCAGGGCGTCGTCGTCGTGGACGATGAACATGGCGCCGATGACGTCGGTGATCTCGCTGGGGTTGTTGATGCCCTTGCGGATCATCTTCGAGACGATCGAGCCGCTGCTCTGGCGGCGCATGTCGCCCCAGCGCTTGCGTTCGAGCACGCGGTGGCGGCCCTCGACGATCTCGTACGAGACGGCGTCCACCGTGCGCTTGAAGCGGCAGTTGTAGTACAGGATGTCGAGCGCGATCTTGCCGCGCTCCAGGAAGATCGAGCGGAAGGTCCAGCGCTGCTGCCCCTCGGTCGGGCGCAGGCTGTAGTTGATGGTGTCGCCGTCGGCGTCGATGCTGTAGCCGATCTCGACCTCGTGCACCTGCCGCGCGTGGCGCCACAGCCCCTTCTGCAGCCGCTCCTCGAAGTACGCCTTGTGCCGGGGTCCGTCCTGGATGTGGCGCGATTGGTCGATCTCCAGGAACAGGCTGGCCAGGTAGAGCTTGCGTTGCGCCTCGTAGCGCTCGCGGCGGTCGGTGGCGCCGAAGACCACGTCCAGCAGCGCGCGCAGGTCCTCGCAGGCGGTCACGCCGGGCAGCGGCTGGACGGCGTGCGCGGCGTGCGCGGGCAGCAGGTTGACCAGCTCGCGCAGGTAGGTGTCGGTCTCGCGCAGGTACTCGGCCATGCGCGCGGCGTCGCGCGCTCCCGCCGGCGGCGTGCCGGCGGGGTGCAGAAGGCTGGCCAGCGCCTGGCGGTAGGCGTCGTCGTCCTGGCGGATCCGCTCGTAGAAAAGCCGGAAGAAACGCCGCTGGCGCGACGGGCGTTCGGCCAGCAGCGGATCGAGCAGCGGGTGGGCGGCGTAGTCGACCTGCCAGATGTGATCGCCGGCCGGCTCGCGCAGATGATCGGCCGCCACCCACTGCTCGAACATGCCCGCCTCCGGGCGCCGGCGGCCGTCAGACCTGCGCCAGCGCCTGCTCCAGGTCGGCCTGCAAGTCGGCCACGTCCTCGCAGCCGACCGCGATGCGCACCAGGTCGTCGGAGATGCCGATCGCCAGGCGCTCCGCGGGCGCGATGCCGGCGTGCGTCATCGACGCCGGGTGCTCGATGAGGGTCTCGATGCCGCCCAGGCTGACGGCCAGCGTCGCCAGCTTGACGCTGTTGATCAGCTTCTTGCCCGCGGCCAGCCCCCCCTTGACGCCGAAGGAACAGACGGCGCCGCCGCCCGCCATCTGCCGGCGCATCAGGTCGTGCTGCGGGTGGCTGGGCAGGCCGGGGTAGCGCACCCACGCCACCTTGGGGTGGCTCTCCAGCCAGGCCGCCAGGATCTCGGTGTTGCGCTGCGCCCGCTCCAGGCGCAGGCCCAGCGTCTTGACGCCGCGCAGCACCAGCCAGGCCTGATGCGGGTCCATGGTGCCGCCCACGTTCTGGTGGACCTTGCGCAGCCGGGCCAGGTGCTCCTCGCGCTTGGCCACGACGATGCCGGCGACCACGTCGGTGTGCCCGTTGATGAACTTGGTCATGCTGTGCAGCACGATGTCCGCGCCCAGCGCCAGCGGCTGCTGCAGCAGCGGCGTGGCGAAGGTGTTGTCGACCGCCAGCAGCGCGCCGCCGCGGTGCGCGATGTCGGCGCAGGCCGCCAGGTCGGTCAGCTTGAGCGTGGGGTTGGCCGGCGACTCGACGTAGACCAGCCGCGTCTCGGGCCGCAAGGCCGCCTTCACCTGGTCCAGGTCGGACGAATCGACGAAGGTCGCGGTGATGCCGAAGCGCGCATACTCCTGCTCCAGGATCAGGCGCGACGGGCCGTACAGCGCCTCGGTGGCGACGATGTGCGTCCCCTGCTCCAGCAGCGCCAGATAGACCGTGTTGACGGCCGCCATGCCGGTGGCCGCGCCGAGCGCGCCGCAGCCCCCTTCGAGCACGCTGATGCACTCCTCCAGCGCCGCGGTCGTCGGGTTGCCCAGCCGCGTGTACTTGTAGCCGGGATCGCGCCCGCTGAAGCGGGCCGCCCCCTCGTCGGCGTCGCGGAAGGCGAAAGTGGAGGTCTGGTAGATCGGGGTGCTGACGGCGCCGGTGCGCGGGTCGGTGTGCTGGCCCGCGTGGATGATCCGGCTCTGGGGGCGCAGGCGCGCTACGTCGGCCATGACATGTCCTTTCAGGGGCGATGCGGCTTGAGGGGCGATGATCGCCTCCCTATAATAGACCGCCGCTGACGGTGCGCCAAATCCGGAGGTTCCCATGGCTAAACTATGCATTCGCGCCGTGCTGGCCGTGCTGGCTGCGCTCGCCGCGCCGGCCGCGCCGGCCGCGCCCGCCGCCGCCCCCCTGGGCGATTGGGCCTACCTGCCCGCCGCCGATATCGGCGCGGCCGCGTTCAAGCGGGCGCATCCGACCTGGGACGGGCGCGGCGTGGTTATCGCCATCCTCGACACCGGGGTCGACGCCTTCGCGCCGGGGCTCGAGCGCACCACGACGGGGCAGACCAAGCTGCTCGAGGCGCTGGACCTGACGCCGCAGGGGGACTGGGAGACCGTCGAGGCGGAGATCGACTCGACCGAGGCTCCCGCCACGCCCGCGGCGCCGCTGTACCGGCACCCCGACGGTCATCGGCTGCGCGGGGCCGAACGGCTGGCGGTGCCGCCGAGGCTGCGCCCGGTCTACATCACCCGCATCTGCGAGGCGGCGTTCATCAACAGCAACGGCCTGCACGATCTGAACGACGACGGCGACACCGACGACACCTTCGGCGTGCTGGTCTATCAGGCCGAGCGCGCCGAGGTCGAGGCGGCGCTGGGGGGCGGGCGCGGCTACGAGCTGCTGGCCGGGCTGTCGGAGCAGGCGCGGCGCACGGTGGCGCGCGAGCGCGAGAGCGCCCGCGTCTGGCTCGTGGCCGTCGACCGCGACGGCGACGGCCGGCTGGACGACGAGCGGCCGCTGCGCGATTACCGCGTCGACCACGATCTGTTCCGCCTGACCGCGCCCGACGCGCCCGAGGCCCGCACCCTGATGGCCTGGAGCGTCAACGTTGTCGAGCAGCCCGACCGTCTGGGCCGCCCGCGGGCGCCGAAGCTGTCGCTGCACTTCGACGACGGCGCGCACGGTTCGCACTGCGCCGGCATCGCCGCCGGCCACCGCGTCGGCGGGCAGGAGGGGCTGGACGGCGTGGCGCCCGGGGCGTGGCTCATCTCCCTGAAGCTTGGCGACAACACGCTGTCGGGCGGCGCCACGCGCACCGAGTCGATGAAGCAGGCCGCCGAGCGCGCCGCCGCCTTCGCCGAGGATTACGGCGTGCCGGTGGTCGTGAACATGAGCTACGGCGTCGCCTCGGTGCAGGAGGGCGACGACGCCATGGGGCGGTTCCTGGACGAGCTGCTGGCGAAGAACCCCCGGCTGTTCTTCTGCACCTCAGCCGGCAACGAGGGGCCCGGCGTCTCGACCGTGGGGCTGCCGGCCACGGCGTCCAGCGTCATCGCCTCGGGCGCCTACCTTTCGCCGGCGGTCGGGGCCGACCTGTACAACGCCCGCCTGAGCGGGCCGACCCTGTTCGCCTTCTCCAGCCGCGGCGGCGACGCGCCCAAGCCCGACGTCGTCGCGCCCGGCGCCGCCCTGTCGACGGTGCCGGGATGGAACGACGGCACCGCGCGCTTCAACGGCACCTCGATGGCGTCGCCCACCACCGCCGGCGGCGTCGCCTGCCTGCTCAGCGCGGCGCAGCAGGAAGGTCTGCAGGTCCATTGGGGCATGGTCAAACGCGCCCTGATCGCCGGCGGCCGCGAGCTGCCGGGGCTGCTGCGCTGCGAGCAGGGTGGCGGGCTGGTCGATCTGGAGCGCAGCTGGGAGCTGCTGCGCCAGCTCGCCCGCAGCCGCTCCGCGCGGCAGGTGCTCGACTGGCGCGTCGAGACCGCCGCGCCGCATCAGGACGACGGCCTGGCCGGCGCCGCCTACTGGCGCACGCCGGGCGGCGTGCCGCTGGCGCCCGAGGTCGTCACCTTCAGGGTGACGCCGGTCTTCCACCCCGATCTGACCCCGGACGAGCGCGACGGGTTCTTCCGCTCCTTCACGCTGAGGGCCGAGGCGGACTGGCTGGCGCCGCTGGCGCGCCAGCGCTACGTGCGCGGCAAGGCCCCCATGGAGATCGACGTGCAGTACCGCGGCGCCGCCCTGGCGCGGCCCGGGGTGCACTCGGCGCGCGTGATCGCCGCGCTCGACGGCGGCGACCTGTCCGGCGCGGCCGCCCAGGAGTTCGCGCTCTGGAACACGATCGTCGTCGCGGATCCCTTCGGCCCCGAGGTCGGCCACAGCCGCGTCTACGAGGGGCGGGCCCTCGCGCCCTCCACCGTGCGGCGCCACCTGGTGGCGGCGCCGGCCGGCGCGACCGCGATGCGCGTCCGGCTGGAGGTCAGCGACCGCATCGGCGCCGGCGCCGGCGCCCGCGTCACCTCGGAGATCGTGGATCCCGACGGCTTCGTGCGCGGCGGCTTCCCCGGCTACGCCAGCGTCAAGGGATCGCCCGTGATCGACCAGGTCGTGCTGCCGCCCGATCTCAAGCCCGGCATCTGGGAGATCTGCGCCATCAGCCCCATCGGCGCCATGGATCCCTCGCCCTACCGGCTGGCGGTCTCGTTCGACGGCTACGAGGCGTCGCCCGCCGTGATCACAACGCTGCCCCGCGGCGCTCCGGGCAAGCCGGCCGAGACCGAACTGACCGTCACCCGCGCCTTCGACGGCGTCTTCAAGGGTGCCATCGAGGCCCGCCTGGCCGGCTTCAGGCGCGAGCGGCCCATCACCATCGAGGAAGAGGACGTCTGGACGCACAGCTTCACGCTCGATCGCGCCACCCCGTCCGTCGAGTTCCGCCTGCGCATGGACAAGGCCACCGCCAACCTGCTCACCGACTGCGCCGTCAACGTCGTCGACGACACGGGCAAGCGCGTGCGGTCCGGCGCCTTCGACGGCGTCGAGGCCGAGATGGCCTTCGCGCTGCCGGCCGGCCTCGACAAGGCGGGGTACAAGCTGGAGGTGGTCGCGGGCTTCGCCCTGCGGCAGGACATGGAGACGTGGGGCTTCACGCTCGACGAACGGTACCTGCTGGCCGCGCCGGTCGCCGGCGCGGTCGAGCGGGCGGCCGGCAAGGGCGGACCCGCCGCCACGCACCTCCACGCCGGCGTGCCGGTCAGGCTGAAGGTGTCGTTCGCCGATGTCTGGCCCGTGGCGCCCGACGGCCTGGCGCCGTTCGGCCATGTCCGTTTCCGCGATCAGAACACCTCCGACAAGGCGCCCGGCGATCGCGAAGGACGGGTGGTGCTGGAGGTGCCGATCAGGTTGTAGACGGCGGCGCGGCCGGCGGTCCGGCCGGCGGTGCTGCCGGCGCCGCCGGCCACGCTTTGCCCTCCGCCGCCGCGGCGAGGATGCCGGCCAGCCGCGCCATGTGCGCTGGGCGCGCCCACAGCCGCTCGGCCTTCGCGCGGGCGAGGCGGCCGGCCGCCGGGTCGGCCGCCATCGCCGCCGCGCGGCGCAGGCCCGCGAGCAGGGCCTCCGGGTCGCGAGCGGGGAACAGCACGCCGTCGCGCCCGTCGTCGATCAGCTCGGGCAGCCCGCCGATCGCAGAGGCCGCCACCGGCCGCCCCGCCGCCAGCGATTCCAGCGCCGCCAGCGGGGCGTTCTCGTAGCACTCGGACGGGATCACCGTGAAATGCGCGCGGGCGACCGCCGCGCGCAGCGCCTCGCCGTCCAGCGCGCCGAGCAGCTCCGCGCGCCGCAGCCCCAGCGCGGCGGCGCGGCGGCGCAGCTCTCCGGCCAGCGGACCGTCGCCGGCGATCAGCAGGCGGGGTGGCGCCGTCTCGGCAGCCTCCCAGCGCGCCTGCGCCTCGAGCAGCGCGAGCAGCCCCTTCTCGGCCGACAGCCGCCCGAAATAGAGATAGGCAGGCTCCCCTGCGCCGGCGGGTTGCGGCCGCCACGCTTGCAGGTCGACGAAGTTCGGCAGATGCTCCAGCAGCGCCCGCGGCCAGCCCCAGGCGGCGTGCTTCTCGACGTAGAAGCGGCTGGGGCAGAGGAAGCGGGCCACGGCGCGCCGGTAGAGCCGCCTGTGGTGCTGGTGCGCCGTCTCGAGCGCGGCCAGCAGCGAGGCGGCGCGCGAATCCTTGACGCAGCGGCCCAGCACGGCCTGGTGGAAGCGCCCGCCACGGCACCGCTCGCACACCTGCCCCTGCCGCAGCATGTGGATGGCGGGACAGAGCAGCCGCAGGTCGTGCAGCGTCATGACCGCGGGCACGCGGTGGCGGCGCAGCACCGCCAGCACCGAAGGGCTGAGGTGATGGTAGAGATTGTGCAGATGCGCCACGTCGGGCCGCGCCCGCCGCAGCAGCGCGTCGAGCCGCCGCGCCGCTTCGCGGTTCCACAGCAGCGCCAGCGCGTCCGCCGGAGCCCGCGCGGACCAGCGCGGGCGGCTGTAGTCGCGCGCGGCGGGGAAATACTCGGACCACGGGGTGGGCGACGCGTCGGCGTCGGCGATGGCGAACGGCACCACCCGCCATCCGGCCGCCTCCAGGTCGGCGGCCTCCTGCAGCACGTAGCGCCCCACCCCGCCGGCCGGGCCGCGGTCGTGGAAGAACTTGTTGACCAGCAACAAGGTGCGCCCGGCCATGACATCTCCTTTGACGACAAGGCTTTTGCATGATAGCGGGGCCCCGCGCGCCCGGCCACAGGATTCTGCTAATTCGCCTAACCCCTTGTGACGATAGATTAAGGCGCTCAATCGGCCTGGGGGTCGGCAACCCGGGAAGGGGCGGTGTGACCTCTCACTGGACCCGCTTCAGCTTCCGCATCAAGCACCAGCTCTACCTCAGGATCCTGCCTGTGGTGGCGGTCTCCGTGCTGGCGGTCGGGGCGTTCAGCGGACGGCTGCTGACCAGCCGCGCGGCGCGCACCTACGTCGAGCAGGAGTCGCAGGCGCACGACGCCGCGCTGGAGAGCGCGCTGGCGAACCTGGGCGTGCGCGCGCTGGCGGCCGAGGTGCGCAAGAAAGGCGACCTGAGCCGGCAGATGGCCACGGCCGCGCCCGGCCAACGGGGGGCGCTGGCGGCGCGCTTCCTCGATTCGTTCGCGCAGACCGACGGCGTGCGGGGCGCCGCCTTCGTGGAGATGCCGGGCGCCCGCCTGCTGGCCCAGCTGGAAGAGGGCATGGACACGCCGGCGAATCACGCGGCGCTGGCGGCCTGGGCCGGGAGCGCGTGGAGCGGCTACGCGAGCGCCGACTGGGTCGATCGCCTGGCGCGCAGCGGCTGGGAGGGCGGGCCGCGGCTGTCGCCGGCGGATGACGCGCGCGCGCTGTGGATCTTCGACCCGCTGGCGCTGCGGGCCGCGGACGACACGACGCGGCTGGAGATGGTGCTGCCGGTCGCGCTGCACGAGGACGATCTGTGGCGGACCCCGCGCGGCGCCGCGACGGCCCATCCCGCCGGCACGAGCATGCACGTCGTGCTGCTGCTCGACGTGAACGCGCTGTTGGCCGACTGGCTGCGCGAGCCGGGACGCCGTTTCGCGGCCGACGCGCGCGGCCGGCTGCTGGCCGCCAACATCGACACGCTGCCCGCCGGGCTGGCGATGACCGAGCCCGGCCGGCGCGTTTTCCCCGGCGTCGACGGTCCCGCGCTGGGGCGGTTCCTGGCGCAGCCGGCGGCGGCGGACGCGGCGCACGCCTCGCTGGGCTCGCGCCTGAACCCGCACGTCTTCGTGGCGGCCCGGCGGCCGGAGCTGCCGCTGGTCCTGGTCTCGAGCCTCGAGCTGTCCGAGGTCAACGGCGGTCTGGTGCTGTACGCCTCGATCATCGCCCTGATGGTGGCGATCGCCCTGCTGGGATCCATTCTTGCCATCACGACGGTCGGCGAGAAGCTGTCGAACCGGCTGCGCGCCATGGCGCACAACATGGAGGAGGTCGCCAAGGGCGACTTCTCGCGCCGCATGGGGCTGGGCGCCGAGGACGAGGTGGGGCGGCTGATCAGCTATTTCAACCAGATGACCGCCGACCTGCAGGAAGCCAACCGCCAGCTCAGCGACAAGACGCAGAACCTGCGCCTGGCCCTGGACAAGATGAAACGCCTGGATCGGGCCAAGGACGACTTCCTGTCGCTGGTGTCGCACGAGGTGCGCACGCCGCTGACCGCGATCATCGGCGGCATCGACTTCCTGCGCGTGACCATGCCGCCGGCGGGATCCGCCGAGCGGCGGGTCATCGAGCAGTGCGGCATGCTCGACATCATCGAGATCGTCGAGAGCAGCGGGCGCCGCCTCAGCGAATTCATGAACGATGCCATCCTGATGGCGTCGCTGCAGTCGTCCGACATCCACGCGCAACTCAAGCCGGCGCCGTTGCGGGACATGTGCGAGATGGCGCTCAGCGCGCAGCAGGAGGCGGTGCGCGCCAAGCGCCTGGCCGTTAGCAACGAGCTGCCTGAAGACGCCGACTGGTGCGTCCTTTGCGACCGCGATCTGCTGGGCCTGGCGCTGTCGAAGCTGCTCTGCAACGCCGTGCAGCACAACGTTCCCGACGGCCGGGTGCGCGTGGCGCTGGTCGACGAGATCCCGGGCCTTGGCCCGGTGGCCGACGTCGTCGACGAACGCTCCCGGCGCGAGTTTCTGGACCAGCCCGCCCTGGACCGCTGGCGCGACGCCGGCGTCGCCTGGCGCGGCGTGCTGATCTACAACACCGGCCCGGTCATCCCGCTGGACCGCCGCGAGGCCTTGTTCCAGAAGTTCGAGCTGGTCGGCCGCATCGAGCACCACCAGAAGGGTTCGGGGCTGAGCCTGCCGATTGTCCAGGCGATCCTGGAGAACCACGGCGGCAAGATCCACGTCGAGAGCAGCCGCGAGGCGGGCAACTGCTTCTATCTGATCATCCCGTCCGTGCCTGCGCCGCGGGCGCCGAAAGCGCTGGCGATGCCGGCGGAATGGTCGCCGCCGCAAGAGTGGGTGCGGATGGAGGAGGAGGAAACGGCGTCAGCCGCCCTGCTCGCCGGCGCCGGGCGGCCGGGCTCCGGGCAATAGCAGGGGAAGCGTCTGGTCCGCGCTGCCGGCGATGAACAGGTGCGCGTCGCGGGTGACGCCGCCCGGCTGGAGATTGAACTCCAGCACCCGCGCCCCGGAGGCCCGCGCCAGCCCGGCCAGGCCCGCCGCCGGATACACCGCCCCCGCCGTCCCGATCACCAGGAAGAGGTCGCACCCGCGCGCCGCCGCCGACGCCGCCTCGAGCACGCCGGGGTCGATGCCCTCGCCGAACCACACCACGGCCGGCCGCAGCAGACCACCGCAATCCGGACACCGCGGCGGCAGCGGCGGCGGCAACGGCGCGCGCCGCTCCTCCCGCTCCCGCCCGCAGCCGAGGCAGCGCACGCGCCACAACGAACCGTGGAACTCGATCACCTCGCGGCTGCCCGCCCGCGCGTGCAGGCCGTCGACGTTCTGGGTCACCACCGTCATCCGCCCGACCAGCTCCTGCAGCGCCGCCAGGGCCAGGTGCGCCGCGTTCGGGGCGGCCGCCGCCACCAGCTCCCGCCGCCAGTCGTACCAGCGCCACACCAGCTCCGGGTCGGCGTGGAACGCCTCGGGCGTCGCCAGCTCCTCCGGCCGGTAGTTGTTCCACAGGCTGTCCGCCGCGCCGCGGAAGGTCGGAATGCCGCTGGCCGCCGAGATGCCCGCCCCCGTCAGCGCCGCCACCGTGCTGGCCGTGCCCAGCCCCGCGCGCACGCGCGCCAGCTCCGCCAGCGTTTCCTCGTCGAGTCGATGCATCGCCGCCCTCCTGCGCTGGACGTCTCCGCCCCATCGAGCCCGCCGATCGCGTGTGCGATGCCAGCCCGCCGTTGCGCCGCGACGTTCCCTGCCTGATGATGGCTGGCATGCACGCCTGGGTCAACATGTGCCGGCGGCGGCGCAGGCTGCGGCCGGCGATCGCCGGGGCGCGCGCGTTGGCGCTGGCCGCGGCGATCACGGCGGCGGTGTCCATGGCCGCGGCGCCCGCGCCGGCGGCGTCCGCGCCGGCGGCGCCCGCGCCGGCGGCAACCGCTTCCGGGTCTGCCGATGCGCCCATCGCCCCGGGGCCGCCCGAGGTCCATTTCCGCCTCGAGGCCGGCGGGCCGGGCCGCGCCGCCGCCGAGCGCTGCCGCGCCGCGCTGCTGGCCCGGGGCGCCCACGTGGCGGCGGCGACGCTGCCGCTCGCCGCCGCTCCCGCGCCCATCGTCTGCCTGCTGCTCGACAGCGCCGGCTTCCAGGCGCGCTTCGGCGCCGCCATCCCGGATTGGGGGGTCGGCGTCGCGCTGCCGGGGGGGCGTCTGATCGCCCTGGACGTCGAGCGCCAGAGCGGCGTGCCGCGGCCGCTCGAGGAGGTCTTCCTGCACGAGCTGGCGCACGCGCTGCTGGAGCAGGGGCTGCGCGGCGCCAGCGCTCCGGCGTGGTTCCACGAAGGCGTGGCGCAGATATCGGCGGGGCAGTGGAGGCTGCGCGACACCATGGCGCTGGTGCTCACCGGCACCGTGCCGCCGCTGTGGCGGCTGGAAGGACGGTTCCCCGCCAACGCCGACTGGGCGGCGCAGGCCTATCGCACCAGCCTGCTCGCGGTCGAGACGCTGCGCCGGCGCCATGGCGGCGACGTCGTGCCGCGCATCGTCGAGGCGGTGGCCGCGACCGGCGATTTCGAGGCGGGCTTCGCCGCCGCCACGGGGGAGTCGGTCGACGATTTCGCCCAGGCCTTCGCCGACGGCATCCACAGCCGGCTGGGCTGGTTGTTCATGCTCACGAACTGGCCCGTGCTTTTCGCCCTGCTCGCCATGCTCTTTCTGGCCGGGGCGGCGGCGCGCTTCGTGCGCAACCGGCGCCGTCTCGCGCGTTGGACCGAGGAGGAAGAAGAAGACGGCGGTGGCGGCCGCGGGTGAGGCCGCGCCCGCTCAGCGCCCGCTCAGCGCGCGCTCAGCGCCCGCGCCCGGCCAGCCGACGCAGCCGCGCCAGATCCTCCGCCCAGGCCGGATCGCCGCCGGGCACCTCCAGGATTCCCAGAGCCTGCGCCAGCCGGCGGTCGCGCAGGATGTGCCGGAAGGGCGCATCGCCCAGCTCGCCCTGGCCGATGCGCTCGTGGCGGTCGACCCGGCTGCCCTGCCCCTTCTTGGAATCGTTCAGGTGCAGGACGCGGATGCGGTCGAGCCCGACCGTCGCATCGAAGGCCGCCGCGGTGGCGCGCCACTGGGCGGAGGTCGCCAGCGCGTAGCCGGCGGCGAAGGCGTGGCAGGTGTCGAAGCAGGCGGCCAGGCGATCAGGGTGGCGAGAGGCGGCGATGATGTCGCGCAGATGCTCGAAGCGGTAGCCGAGGCTGGTGCCCTGCCCGGCCGTGATCTCGAGGCAGAGGGTCACGCCGGCCGCGCCCGCGGCGGCGGCCTCCTCCAGGCAGCGGTCCAGGTGGCGGGCCACGGCCGCCAGGCCGGCCGTCTCGCCCGCGCCCAGATGGCTGCCGGGGTGCAGCACCAGATATGGGATGCCCAGGCGGGCGCAGCGCTCGATCTCGTCGCGGAACGCGGCGAGCGAGCGCCGCAGCACCACCGCGTCGGTCGCCGCCAGGTTGATCAGGTAGGAGTCGTGGCTGCAGACATGGCCGGCGTCGAGGCCGTGCTCGGCCAGCGCGGCCTGCCAGCGCGCCGCCGTCTCGTCATCCAGCGGCTTGCTCTGCCACTGGTTCTGGTTCTTGGTGAAGATCTGGAAGGCGCGTGCCGGCAGCGCCGCGGCCCGGCCCGGGGCCATGAACACCCCGCCGGCCGTCGAGACGTGGGCGCCGAGCAGGTCGCGCGGCGGCCGCGGCGCGGTCACGGCGCAGCGGGCGCGGGCGGGCGCGCCGGCGCCCCGGCCTCCGGCGATCCGCTCGCCAGCTCCCCGTGCGCGGCGGTGCAGACGACCTTGACCGGCCGGCCGTCCACGTAGGTGACCAGGTAGTCGGGACCGGCGCCGCTGCCGAGCGGGCAGCGGCCGAGCCGGCGCGAGACGATGCCGGCCTGCTGCAGAGCGTCGACGCCGATGCTCTGCTGGCCCGGGCCGGCGCTGAAGAAGGCGGCTTCGCGCAGGATGGTCCGCATGTTCGAGGCGCAGATCACGGCGGCCGAGGCGTCGGCCGACGCGTGCAGATTGGCCCGCCCGATCAGGTAGAACCCGAAAACCAGAACGATGATCAAGATGGCTTCGCGCCAGCGGCGGCGGGCGCCGCGCGGCGCCTTGCGCGATTGCATCCTGCAGCGCCTCCTGTCAGCGATGATCGACCCGCGGCCCGCAGGCGTCAACCATGAGGAGCGATGCGGCGCGGCCGGCCGCGGCGGCACCCCGCCGGGGGCTGCATTCCCCTCCTGGCACCCTAGTTGCAGCCGCCCCGCGCGGGAGGTGCCATCCATGCGTTCGACAGCCGCCGTGCTCTCCTTGATCGCGATCGTGTTGCCGCTCGGGGCCCTGGCCCAGCCGGTGCAGGTCACCTTCCACTGGAGCCCGCCCCGGACGGGGGCCGAGGTCGACCACTACAACATCTACCAGATCCTCGACGGCGGGCTGCCGTCGCTGGTGGCCACCAACCCGGACACGATCCACACCCTGATGGTGCAGCGTGGAGTGGCGACGCAGCTGGCGGTCAGCGGCGTCTCGCGCCTGGGGCAGGAGGGCCTGCTGAGCGAGCTTTCCGACGTGGTCTTCTTCGACCTGCAACAGAGCGGCGGCCAGTTGCCCGTCGCGCCGCTGCTGCGCCCCAACTACCCGAATCCCTTCAATCCCGAGACGACCATCGTCTACGGCATACCCAGCTCCGCCGCCGGCGAGGCGCGGGTGGCGCTGGACATCTTCGACATGCGCGGCCACCGCGTGCGGCGCCTGCCAGCGGCCAACACGGCCGGCTGGCATCAGGTCCGCTGGGACGGCACCGACGAAACGGGCACGGCCCGCTCGTCCGGGCAGTACCTGGTGCGCCTCAGCTGCGGCGACGACGTCAGCACCTGGAAAATGACGATGGTCAAGTAAGCGCCTCCGCGCATCGCCCGCCCGCCCGTCCGCCCGCCCGGGAGCCGGCAAAGCCGGCAAAGCGGGCTTTTCATTTGCCGGACGCTTGATTATCATTGACGTCGTCCCCGGACCGCCAGCCATCGCCTCCGTGCCCGCTCCCGCGGGACGGGGCGGCTTTTTGTGCATCTTCGCCGAGGTGTTGACGATGCAGGACGCGCCTGCCGACCGGCATGGGCCGAGCCTGGCCAAGCTTCGCCGCCTGGCCAACGCGCAGAAGTTCGACGAGCTGGAAACCGCCTGGGTCGAGGCGATCGGCGAGGGGGTGGTCGATCCCGGCGCCCTGCTGCCGATCGCCGGGCAGGTCGACCGGCTCGGCGAGCCGGACAAGGCGGTCGCCCTGCTGTGGTTCCTGCTGCACAACCTGGAGGAAAAGGAAGGGCCGGCAGCCGCGCTGCGGGCCGCGCGCCGGGCCGCCTCGGAGCTGCCGAACGCGGCCGCCCTGCGCGACGAGCTGATGCGGCTCTACGACGCCGTGCACCCGGAGTACGCCGAGCTGCATGATCTGGTGGATAGCACCTTCGCCTCGCAGCTGTCCCTGCCGGACGCCGTGGCCACCGTCGACCGCTATCTGGCGCTGCAGCCGGGGGCCTTCCTGCGCTCCGCATCGCACCTCGAACCTGGCGTCGTCGAAAGCGTCAACTCGCGCACCGGAGTCGTGGTCGCCCGTTTCGGCCAGCGCCACCACGATTTCCAGCGCGACCAGATGCTGCAGCTGACGGTGCTGCCGCCCGATCATTTCCGCGCCCTGATGCTCTACGAGCCCGATCGGCTGCGCGCCCTGGCGACCGGGCAGCCGGTGGAATTCGTCTGCAGCGCCCTGAGCGGCGCCCGCGGCCAAACCCTGGCCTACCGCGAGCTGAAGGCGCAGATCGCCGGCCTGCTGGGTGACGGCGCCTGGGCCGGCTGGTGGGCGTCCGCGCGCGCGGCCCTGCGCCGCGACCCGCGCCTGGAGGTGTCGGCGGGCAGCCAGCCGACCTTCCGGCTGCTGGCCCAGGCGCGCACCTACGAGGAGCGCCTGCGCGACGAGTTCGCCGCGCTGCCCGAACCGCTGGCGAAGCTCGGGCTGGTTCTGGATTACCTGGAAGAAACCGACGGCAAGAGCGAGGCCGACCCCGACCTGCTGGCCCATTTCGGCCATGCCGCCGCCCGGCTGGCCGTGGCGGCGCTGCCGGCCGAGCCCGCGATCGCGCTGGCGGGTCTGGCCGCCCACGCGGCGATCGCTGCCCGCGGCGTGGCGGTGCCGCGCCCGGCCGGCAACGCGGCCGTCCAGGTCGTGAGCAAGCTGGGGGATCCGAGCCAGCTCCCGCGCCAGCTCGACGACGGACTGCTGCGGCTGGCGCTGGACTACCTGCGCGCCGAGCTGCCGGACGCCTGGCCATCGCTCTGGGGCGCCATCCTGCCGCGGGTCGGCCGCCGGCTGTGCGAGCAAATGGCGCGCGAGCTGGTCGAGGCCGGCCAGACCGCCGCGCTGGAGGCGGCGCTGGCGGAGGTGGTCGCCAGACCGACGGCCGCGCCCGACGCCCTCTGCTGGCTGTGGCGCGCCCGCCGCGGCGGCAAGCTGGCGCCGGTGCTCGGCGGCATGGCCTCGCTTTCCGGCCTGGAGGTCCTGTCCGCCCTGCTGAATCTGGCCGACGCCACCGGCAAGCTGTGCTCCGTCTCCGACGAGGACCGGCACCACAAGGTGCTGGCGCAGGTGCAGCAGGCGCTGGCGGGACAGGGCGGTTTGCCGGCGCGGGAGATCATCGCCGCCGCCACGCCGTCCGCGGCGCGCCGCCTCAAGGAGCTGATCGAGGACAACAGCGGCCTGCCGGCCGCCACCCGCGGCGAGCTGCTGGGCTACGTGCGCGCCGGGCATCCCGCCCTGCTGGTCGACCGCAGCAAGCCGTGGCAGGAGGATGTCATCTACACGACCGCCGCGGGGTTGGAGCAGCGCCGGTCGGAGTTTGAGCGCCTGGTCAAGCAGGAGCTGCCGGCCGTCGCCAAGCAGATCGGCGAGGCCGCGTCCCACGGCGACCTGAGCGAGAACTCCGAATACACCGCCGCGCTCGAGCGGCGCGACCAGATCACCAGCCGCGCCGCCGCGATCGAGGGCGAGCTGGCGCGCGCCCGCATGATCTCGCCCGACATGGCGGCCAGCGGCTACGTGAACGTCGGCACACGCATCCGGGCCCGCATGCTGCCGGAAGGGCGCGAGGAAGACTACACCTTCCTGGGCCCCTGGGACGCCAACCCCGAGGAGCACATCCTGACCTACAACGCGCCGCTGGCCCTGGCCTTCATGGGCCGCAAGCCGGGCGAGACGGTCGTCTACGGCGAGCCGCCGGAAGAGCGGCGCTGGGAGCTGCTGTCGGTCGAGCCGGCCATCTAGCCGGACGGCAGCCGTCGCGACCGCTCACACGCCGCGGGGATGGCTGGCGTGCACCGCCGCCTGGTCGGCCGGCATGATCAGCAGCTGGCTGATGTTCACGTGCGGCGGCCGCGTCGCGCACCAGACGACGGCCTCGGCCACATCCTCCGGCCGCAGGGGCGGAAAACTCCGGTACACCTTGTCCGCCCGCTCCTGGTCGCCGTGGAAGCGCACCAGGCTGAATTCGGTCTGCACCATGCCCGGGTCGACGGTGGAAACGCGCACGCGCGTGCCCAGCAGGTCCAGGCGCAGACCCTGCGTGATCGCGTCCAGGGCGTGTTTGGTGGCGCAGTAGACGCTGCCGCCGGCATAGACCTGGTGGCCGGCGATCGACCCGATATTGATGACGTGCCCCCGGTCGCGCGCGACCATGCCGGGCAGCACCGCCTGGGTGACCCAGAGCACGCCCTTGACGTTCGTGTCGATCATCTCCTCGTGATCCGACGGCAGCGCCTGGTGCAGCTTGTCCAGCCCGCGCGACAGCCCCGCGTTGTTGACCAGGATGTCGACCTCGGCCCACGCGGGCGGCAGGCCGCCCAGCGCGGCGTTGACCGCATCGCGGTCGCGCACGTCCAGCGCGAGCGGCAGGCAGTCGGCGCCGCGCTCTTCGGCCAGTTCGCGTCGCAGCTCGGCCAGGCGGTCGCCGCGGCGCGCGGCGACGATCAGGCGGCACCCCTGCCGCGCGAAGGCCAGCGCGACGGCGCGGCCGATGCCGGCGCTGGCGCCGGTGACCAGGACGATGCGGTTGGAAAGCATGACGGCAGTCTCTCCTCGGATTGGGGTGCCAAGCCATTGCCGGTCAGGGGCGCGCTCTCACCCCTTGAGCACTCCCAGCGGGGCCAGGCGGACGACCTTGTCCGCCAGGCCTGCCCGGGCCACGGCCTCGACCACCTGCGAGACGTCCTTGTAGGCCTCGGGCATCTCCTCGGCGATGGTGCCGCGGCTGGCTGCCATCACCACCACACCGCGCCGGCGCATCTCGTCGCCCAGCTTGCGGCCGCGGGCGGCCCTCTGGGCGGCGGCGCGGCTGAGCACGCGGCCGGCGCCGTGGCAGGCCGAGCCGAAGGTCTCGCGCATCGCCCCCTCGCGGCCGGCCAGCACGTACGAGCAGCGGCCCATGTCGCCCGGGATCAGCACCGGCTGCCCGACGGCGCGGTAGCGTTCGGGCAGCTCGGGGTGCCCGGGGCCGAAGGCGCGCGTGGCCCCCTTGCGGTGCACGCAGAAACGGCGCGGGCGCGTTTCGCCCGGCGCGACGTGCTGCTCCCACTTGGCGATGTTGTGCGCGACCTCGTAGACCGTGGTCAGACCGGCGGCGGCGGCCGGTCCCAGCACCTCGGCGAAGGCGTCGCGCACGCGCGCGGCGATGAGCTGCCGGTTGGCGAAGGCGAAGTTGACGGCCGCGGCCATCGCCGCCAGGTAATCGCGGCCCTCGCGGCTGGTCAACGGCGCGCAGCAGAGCTGGCGGTCGGGCAGGTGGATGCCGTGGCGCCGGCTGGCCTCGATCATCACGCGCAGGTGGTCGTCGCACACCTGGTGGCCGAAGCCGCGGCTGCCGGAATGGATCATCACCGTGACGCGGCCCTGCTCCAGGCCCATGGCGGCGGCGCCGTCGGCATCGCACACCTGGTCGACGGCCCCGATCTCCACGAAGTGGTTGCCCGAGCCGAGCGTGCCGAGCTGGTCGCGGCCCCGCTCGCGGGCGCGCGCGCTCGGCAGATCCGGATCCGCGCCGGGCAGCCGGCCGCCTTCCTCGATGTGCTCCAGATCCGCAGGCGTGCCGTAGCCGCGCCTCGCAGCCCAGCCGGCCCCCTCGACCAGCACGCGGCTCAGGTCGCCGTCGCTCAGCCGCAGCGGTCCGCCTGCGCCCACGCCGCTGGGCACGTGCCGCAGCAGCGCCTCGACCAGCGGCTCGATTTGCGGCTCGATCTCGCCGCGGGTCAGGTCGGAGCGCAGCAGGCGCACGCCGCAGTTGATGTCGTAGCCGACGCCGCCCGGGGAGATGACACCCTCCTCGGCGTCGAAGGCGGCCACGCCGCCGATCGGGAAACCGTACCCCCAGTGGATGTCCGGCATCGCCAGCGAGTAGCCGACGATGCCGGGCAGGTGGGCCACGTTGGCCACCTGCTCGACGGCGTTGTCGCGCAGCAGGCCGGGCAGCATGTCGGCGGTGGCGTAGATCCGCCCCGGCACGCGCATGCCGCCGCGCGGGGCGATCTCCCAGACCGCCTCGCCGGCCTGTCGCAGCCGTTCGCGTTCCACGACGCCCCTTCCTTTGCGCCCGGTCCGGCTGCCCCGGCGGCCGGGCGAGCCACGCGCCGCCGCGCGGCCCCCGGCGAGGCCGCCGGCGAGGCCGCCGGCGCGGCTAGAGGTCGAAGATCACGCGCGCCCGCCAGCGGCCGCCGCCGGTCGCGCCCGCCTCGGCCTGATGGAACGTGACGGCCTTGATCTCGCGCCCCGCGGCGTGCCGCGCCGGGTCGATCGGCTCGCCCTCGGCGCGGCCGCGCAGGCGGCAGGCAGCGGGCGCGACGCTCAGCTCGTCCACGGCGAAGCGTCCGTACACCTCGCGCCGCAGCGCGCCCAGCGCGTTGATCTCGGCCAGCCAGTTGACCAGCAGCTCGACCAGGTCGTGACCGGCCGTCTCCACCGTGCGCGTCACGACGGGCCGGATCTCACCCTCGGGCCACGCCAGCCGCATCATCTGCTGCGCGCAGGCGGTCAGCAGCCGCGGCAGCGAAGGGGCCGTGACGATGAAACCGGCGTCGGCCGTGTGCTCGATCGGTTCGACCGCGATGTCGTCGCCGCTGCCGCGGGCGTTGCTGCAGCCGGCATCGCCGCCGTCGTCGCTGCCGCCGCCTTCGCCGCTGCCGCCGCCGCCGTCGCCGCGCGGATCGGCGCCGGCCGGAACGCCGGCGCCGTCCAGACCGCCCGCCGCCGGCTCGGGCGGCGTCACCGAGTCCAGCGCTGCAACCAGCCGAGCACCTCCTCGTGCCACTGGATCGAGTTGTGGGGCTTGAGCACCCAGTGGTTCTCGTCGGGGAACACCAGCAGTCGCGCCGGCACCCCCTGGCGGCGCAGCGCCGTGAAGGTGGACAGCCCCTGGGTGTAGACGACGCGGTAGTCCTTGACCCCGTGCACGACCAGGGTTGGGACCGACCAGCCGGCCACGTGCTCGATCGGGTTGTGCTTGGTGTAGCCGGCGGGATTTTCCCAGGGGGTGCCGCCGCGTTCCCACTCGGGGAACCAGAGCTCTTCGGTGTCGAAGTAGGCCATGCGCTCGTCCAGATTGCCGTCGTGGCAGACCAGCGCCTTGAACCTCTTGCCGAACGGCTGGCCGTGCAGCCAGTTGATCATGTAGCCGCCGTAGCTGGCGCCGGCGGCGACCACCCGCTCGCCGTCCAGCCAGGGATAGCGGGCCAGCGCCGCGTCGAGCCCCTTTTCCAGATCCTCCAGCGGCCGGTCGCCCCAGTGGCCGTTGATCGCGTCGGTGAACTCCTGGCCGTACCCGGTCGAGCCGTGGAAGTCGATCATCAGCGCGGCGAAGCCGGCCCCGACGTAGGTCTGCGGGTTCCAGCGGTAGTGCCAGTCGTTGCCGAAGCTTCCCTGCGGGCCGCCATGGATGAGGAAGGCGACCGGATACTTGCGCGCGGCGTCGAAATCGAGCGGCTTGACCAGGTAGGCGTGCACGACGGCGTCGTTCCAGCCGCGGAAGGTGAACTGCTCCGGCTGGCCCAGCTTGACCTGCGCCAGCTTCTCCGCGTTGAGCGCCGTCACGCGGCGCAGGCTCTTGCCGTCGCGCCCGATCGTCAGCAGCTCGTTGGGCGAAATCAGGGTGTTCTGGGCCAGCAGCAGCCCGTTCTTGACCAGCTGCAGCGAGCCGTTGCTGCCGTCGCGCAGCACCTCGCGCACGCCTCCGGTGCGGACATCCACGGCATAGACGCTGTGTTGCCCCAGGTTGTCGGCGGCGCAGAAGATGGTGCGGCCGTCCTCGGACCATAGCAGCCCGGAGGGCGAGCGGTCCCACGACTCGGTCAGCACGCGCGCGGCGCCGCCGGGCCAGTCCATCAACACGATGCGCGTGCGGTCGGCCTCGTAGCCGGGGCGCGCCATCGCCAGATAGGCCAGGATGCGGCCGTCCGGCGAGAACGATGGCTCGTTGTCCCAGGCGCGATTGTCCACGGTCAGGCGCCGCGGCGGCGCCGAGCCGTCCAGCGGCACCGCCCACAGGTCGACGTCGGTGCTCCAGGCCGGCTCGCTGCCCGGCAGCACCTTGGCCGCGAAGACCAGGGTGCGGCCGTCGCGGCTGACCGCCAGCTCCTCACCGCCGCCGAAGGGCCTGGTCGGGGCGTCGGCGTCCAGGTCGGGCATCAGGTCGCGCGTCTGGTCGTCGGAGCCGGCCAGCGGCCGCACGAAGATGTGCGAGCGCTTGCCGTCCTCCCAGGCGTCCCAGTGCCGGAAGAGAAGCTCGTCGTAGGCCAGACCGCTGCGCTTGCGCGCGGCCAGCTCCTGATCGCGCGCCACGGTCTGGGCGATGGTGGCGCCGGGGTAGACCTCGAGCGCCAGCAGCATGGCCCCCGCCTGCGGCGCCAGCTCGAGGACGCCGACGTCCAGCGGCAGATCGGTCACCTGCACCGCCTCGCCGCCGGCGGGATCGATCCTCCACACCTGCGCCGAACCCGAACGCGCGGACAGGAAGCAGAGCGTGCCGTCCGGCAGCCAGCGGGGATTCCAGTCGTTCTCCGGATGGCTGGTCAAGCGGCGCAGGCCGCTGCCATCGACGTTGACCAGCCAGATGTCGGTGCGGCCGCGGTTGGCGTCCAGGTCGGTCTGGCGCACGGTGAAGGCGGCGCGCTGCCCGCCGGGCGCCACCTGAGGTTCGCTGATCCGGTCCATCGCGACCAGATCGTGCACCGTGAAGGGATGCGGCGCCTCGGCCGCCGCGGCACGGTCCGCCGGCATGGCGGCGGCGGCCAGGATCAAGAAGCCGGCGACGGCGAGGCCGGCGGTGAGGAACGCCGCGGCGCGCGCGGCGGCGGTGGATGTGGGCTGCGATGCCTGCGGGAAGGGTTGGCGCACGGGAAGGACCTCCGGGATTGAGATCGGGCTCGAGGATCGCGCGGGCGCGCGACGCGTTGAGTGCGACCTCAGTATAATAGGCGCGCGGCTGCTCATGTGCGATGCCGGTGTTGCGATTCCCTGTTCATTTCGGGTATTATCACGCAACCGCCAAGCGTCCACCCACGCCGTCGCCCCGAGCGGACAGGCCCCGGGCACTGCCGCCCGGCGGCCGCTTTGGCTTGTCCAAATGGAGGTGCGGCCATGCGCACGCGCCGCCCTGACTTGTTGTCGCCGGCCAACGTCGGTCGTGTCTGCCTGCTGCTGCTGGCCCTGCCGCTGCTCGCGCCGGCCGCCGCCGGCGTCGAGCCGGGCCAGGACATCCTCGGCATCTACTTCGACACCGCCGCCGGCGGCGACGCCGTCGCCACCACGGAGGCGCCCCAGCTGGTCACCGGGTATCTCATCCTGCGCAACGCCAGCGCCGTCGCGGGCGTGTCGGGTTGGGAGTGCGCCGTCGAACTCCAGGGCGAGGGCGTTCTGACCATGGGTTGGGAGCTGGCGGCGGGATACAACTTCGCCGACCCGCCCAGCTTCCTCGTCGGGATCGGCACCTTCGACCGCCTGCCGTGGGCGCCGGCGATCGTGCTGGCAACCGGCAGCTTCCTCGTGACATCGCCCGCCGGACATGGCCGTTTCTATCTGCATCCCCACGATCCGCCCTCGCTGCCGGACACGCCGGCGCCGATCTACGCGGCGGGCAACGACGAGACCGATCTGCGGCCGCTGGGATGGCCGCGCGGGGACCGGGCGCTGCCGGTGGCGGCCATCAACCCGGCGCTGGGCGGGCCGTATTGCACGGCGACGCCGTCGCGGCTCGATTTCGGCACCGTGGTGCTGGGTCAGACGGCCACGGCCGGCTTCCTCGTCGGCAACGCCGGCGGCGGCGTCGTCGCCGGCAGCGTCGGCGCGCCGAGCAACGACGCCTTCACCGTGATCGCGGGCGGCGGGCCCTACGAACTGGCCAGCGGGCAGTCGCACGAGGTGCTGGTCAGCTTCCAGCCGCAGGCCGATGGCGAATTCGCCGCGGCGTTGGACGCTTGCCTGCCGGTCCTGCTGCAAGGACGGGGAGCGCTGGAGGCGCCGTGCCGCCTGGAGCCGGCGGCGATCGATTTCGGCGAGGTCACCGCGTATTCGAGCACCTATGCCAATTTCACGATCACCAACGCGTCCGCCTTCCCGTTCTCAGGGTTTGTCGCCAGCCTCTGTTCGGAGATCGAGGTGTTGGCCGGCGGGGGGAGCTACACCCTCGTTCCGGGCCAGCAGCGGCCCGTAACGCTGCTGCTGCGTCCCGTCACGGTCGGCCCGTTCAGCTGCGAGATCGCGGTGGGGGGGGAGTGTTCGACCCTGCCCTGCCAGGCCGTCGTTGTCGAGGCGCCGCCCGCCTGTCTGGTCAGCCCGGCCGCCCTGGATTTCGGCAGGGTTGCGGTGGGCGGGCATGCGGACAGGCAGTTCTCGTTCTGGAACTCGGGCGGCGGCCTGCTGGAAGGCGAGGTCGCGGCCGATTGCGAACACTTCGCGATCCTGTCCGGCGCCGGACCCTTCAGCCTGGCGCACGGCCACACGCGCGATGTCGTAGTGCGCTACGCGCCGCAGACCCACGACGCGCACACCTGCGCCGTCACCTTCGGCGAGTCCGGCTGCGGCCCCGTGATCTGCAGCGGCGTCGCCCCGCTGTGCAGCGTGACGCCCGACACGCTCGATTTCGGGATCGTGGACAGGTACACCTCCGCCGACCTCGCGTTCACGATCGCCAATCCCGGCGGCGCGCCCATCAGCGGCGAGGTGGCCGAATCGTGCGCCCGCTTCTCCCTGGTGGCGGGCGGCGGCGCCTTCACGCTGGCGCCGGGCGAGCAGCGCATCGTGGTCGTGCGGTTCCTGGCGGAGGTGGCGGGCACGTTCACCTGCGTCGTCACGACGGGGACCGACTGCGCCGACGTCTTCTGCCGCGCCGTCGCGGTGGAGCCGCCGCCGCTTTGCGCGATCAGCCCGCCGGCGCTGGAGTTCGGCGTGGTCAACGTGGGCGCCAGCGTCGAACGGTCCTTCACGATCACCAACACCGGCGGCGGACTGCTGCAGGGGGCCGTGTCCAGCCCCTGCCCCGAGTTCGCCGTGATCCAGGGCGGAGGCGGGTACGCGCTGGCGCACAACAGCTCGCGCATCGTCAGGGTTCGCTTCACGCCGGCCCAGGACGGGCCCCGCAGCTGCGAGATCGCCACCGGAGGCGCCTGCGCCGTGGTGCCCTGCTCCGGCACCGGCGTCGGCCCCTTCTGTGCGATCACGCCCGCTTCGCTGGATTTCGGGCAGGTGCGCGTGGGCGCCTCCCGCGAACTCACCTTCGTCGTCAGGAACGTCGGCGGCGGCTGGCTCGACGGGCAGCCGAGCGCGGACTGCGCCGCCTATGCCATCGTCGCCGGCGGCGAACCGTTCCATCTGGGGCCGGGACAGACGCGCCTGGTGACCGTCCGTTTCGCGCCCCAGACCACCGGCGAGCACGTCTGCGATGTCAGCCCCGGCGCGGACTGCGCGCCGGTCCATTGCACGGGGACGGGCGCGGATCCGCCGCCCGGCTGCTGGCTCGAGCCCGCCCAGCTCGATTTCGGCGCGCTGCAACCGGGCCCCGGCCAGACGCGCGATCTGGTCTTCACCATCAACAACGGCGGACCGGACATGGTCAGCGGCGACGTGCAGGCCGCCTGCGAGCACTTCGCGCTGATCGCGGGCGCCGGTCCCTTCACGCTGGCGCCGGGCGAGGTCCGCCCGGTCACGGTGCGCTACGCGCCCTCCGCGTACGGGCAGCATGCCTGCGCGGTGCAGATCGGCACCGATTGCGGCCAGATCCTCTGCACGGGTTCGTTCGGGCCCGCCACCTCCGAGGATGTGCTGGGCGTCTATTTCGACACCGCCGGCCAGAACAACCACATCTGGACGACGCAGCCGTTCGAGCCGGTGCGCGCCTACCTGATCCTCAAGAACGCGTCGCAGCCGTCCGGCGTCGGGGGCTGGGAGTGCTGCGTCGAGATGGTAGGACCCTCGACTGGCATGTCCTGGACGGTCGCGGGCGGCGGCACGAACTTCCTGCAGGCGCCCTGCTTCGCGGTCGGCTACGGCGTCGTCCCGCCGCCGTGGTCGCCGGCGATCGTGCTGGCCTGGGTCGACTTCGTGCAGCCGGCGCCCTGGGACGCGACGCTGTTCTTCCTGCATCCGACGCCGATTCCCTCGCTGCCCGGGCAGATGGTCTACGCGGCCGCCCACGACCCCTTCCTGCTGGTGCCGATGCAGTGGTCGTCGGGCGGGGAGATCTTCCCGGTGGCCTTCGTCAACGACAACGGCATGGTGCCGCTGGCCGCGCCCGCTCCCGAGGCGCAGGTGGCCGGCCGCCTGGTCACGCTGTCCTGGACGTGCGACGACCCGTCCGTCGAGGGGTTCCATGTCTACCGCCGCCACGCGGCGGGAGGCGGTGGCGATGGCGGCGGCGGCGAGGCGGCGCGGTTGACGGCACAGCCGCTGCCTCGTCTGGCGGCGCGCTGCCTCTACAACGACGACGTCGGCGCGTTGCCCGCCGCCGCCGTGCTGCGCTATCACTACACGCTGCTGCGCGGCGGACAGGAGGTCGCGCGCAGCCCGGAGACTGCGGTGGCTCTGGGAGGGGGCGTGCCGGCGGCGTTCGCCCTGCACCCGCCGCGCCCCAACCCCTTCAATCCCTTCGTGACGGTCGCCTTCGACGTGCCGCACCCTTGCCGGGCGCGGCTCGAGGTCTACGACGCCGCCGGCCGTCGTCTGCGCGTCCTGGCCGAAGGCGATCTGGACGCCGGCCGCCACGAGCGCCTTTGGGACGGCCGCGACGCCGCCGGCCGCGCGGTTTCCAGCGGCACGTACTACTGCCGCCTGTCCGCCGCCGGCTTCGCGACGCTGCGGACGATGACGCTCTTGAAGTAGCGCGGGGGCGGGATGGCTGCCATCGCCCGCCGGTAAGGAGCGGAGAGAATGCAATCGAGAACCCGGAAGCACGGCCTGCCGATCGCGGCGGGGCTGCTGATCCTTCTCGGCATCGCCGGGGCCTTTGCCCTCGAACTGGACCTGCCGTGGGACCCCGGGATTTGCGTGGGATGGAGCGATGTCATAGTGGAAGGCACGCTCGACAATCTATGGGACACGGCGCCCAGGGAGATGCCGGAACTCGATAACTTCCGCTTCCGTGGCCAGGCTGGCGTCGTGACGGTCGCGCGGGTGGTCTACGACAAGACCGGCCGTGGCCTGGCGCGCGGCGACACCCTCTCCTTCTTTCACAGGACAGCAAGCGAGAGCGAGCCGCAGGGCGACATCGGCTTGCACATCAGCGACAAGCCCAGGCCCATCGACGTTCAGGTTGGTGCGACAGGCTACTTCGCATTCAAAGCTGACACGTCCCGCCTCCGACCGGCATGGACGTTCTTCATCGGCGAGGAGCGCGCGAAGGAGGTGGACGCGTTTCTGGCCAGCCTGCAGGCGGACTCCGCGGCGACGGTGGGCGCGCTTCTGCAGCGTCATCATCCGTTCGGCGGGTTCACGTTTCTACCGATCGGCCGGTGAGCGGGCACCGGCCGAACGCGACGCGCTTCGCGACCGAGCAACACTGCTTGCCGCCGGCGCTGACATCTCGATATTTCCTGGCATGACACAGGCGGCGTCCCGGCCTGACAGATTGGCTGTCTGGTCGTCGAGAAGAGACGGGCGTGCTTTCTATATTATTTTATTGCAAAGTTTTAATGGCGCAATCCCCCTGGCCTGCCCCTTGCAAAACCGCCCCGCGTCGGCGCTGAGCGCGCCATCATTCGAGCGATGACAAAACCAGCAGAGGAGGTCACGGCCATGTGGATGTCACCGTGGCTTGCTCCCGGCGGGGGCCGGGACGTGTGGGACGAGTTCGATCAGCTGCGGGCGGGGGTGGATCGGCTGCTGCGCAACCACTGGACCGAGGGCGAGGCGCCGGCCGGCAGCGCGATGAACGTCTGGAGCGGCGACGAGGACATCGTCGTCACCATGCTGGCGCCCGGGCTGGGTCCGGAGCAGATCGAGATCGCCGTCGAAGGGCAGGAGCTGATCATCGGCGCCCGGCCGGCCAAGGAGCCTCAGGAAGAGCGCCGCTGGCTGCTGCGCGAACGCCGCAGGCCGCGTTTCGCCCGCCGGCTGCGCCTGCCGTACCAGGTCGACACCGGCAAGATCGAGGCGACGGTGCGCAACGGCGTGCTGCGGGTTGTCGCCCCGCGCGCCGAAGAGGACAAGCCGCGCCGCATCAAGGTGCAGGGCGCCTGAGGCCGCTGGTGGCTGGGTAAGGAGGACGAAGCGATGAACCACGAATTGCAGACGCGGACGGCCGGCGGCGGCGAGCCCGTGAGGAGCTGGCCGCAGATCGAGCCGCGGGTCGACGCCTGGCGCGACGCGCAGGGTGTCGTGATGGAAGTCGAGCTGCCCGGCGTGGGCAAGGACTCGATTGAGATCCAGGTCGAGCGAGACATCCTGACCATCGTGGGGCACGGCGCCGAGTTCGACAACGGCGACCGACAGCTGACGCACCAGGAGTACCGCATCGGCGACTATCGCCGCGAATTCACCCTGCCCGACGATGTCGACCGCGATCGGGTCGAGGCGGCGATCGAGCAGGGGGTGCTGCGCATCCGCCTGCCGCTGGCCGAGCAGGCCAGGCCGAGGCGGATCGATATCAAGACCACCTGAGAGATACCGTTCGGCGCGTCAACGCGCGCGCGAAAGGAGGTTCGCGATGAGCATGCGAGAACTGGTTCCCTGGAGCTGGGGCAGGCGGGAGGCGAGCCTCGCGCCGGCCGCCGGCCACGACCCTTTCCTGGCGCTGCAGCGCCAGATCGACGACCTGTTCAACGGCTTCGCGCGGTCGGTCGGCTGGCCGGGCGCCGGCACGGCCGAGCGGGCGGCGCTGCTGCCCAGCGTCGACCTGGTGGACGACGGCGACAAGCTGGTGCTGACCGCCGAGTTGCCCGGCATGAGCGAGAAGGAAATCGAGCTGACGCTGCGCGAGGGGGCGCTGGTCATCCAGGGCGAGAAGCGGGAGGAGCGCGAGGTCAAGGACAAGGACGTCTACCGCCTGGAACGCAGCTATGGTAAGGTGCACCGCGCCGTGCCGCTGCCGTGCGCGGTGAAGGAGGACGCCATCAAGGCCTCCTTCAAGCACGGCATCCTGACCGTGAAACTGCCTAAGCAGGAAGGCGCGGCGGACCGCAGCCGCCGGATTCCGGTCGCCGCCGGCTGAGCCGCGCGGGATTCGGCTGGTGCGCGCGTCGCCGGCAGTGGACCGTGCCGAGGGGCGGGCATGGCGCCCGCCCCGCCGCCTTTTTCGCAGCCGCTCGAGCGCGCCGCGCGAGAGGAGGAGCGGTTGCCATCGCACGCGTCATGTCGCCTCCTGATTCCCGCGCTGTTGGCCGAGGCGGGCGATCTGCGCCTGCTCGAGGCGACGCTGGCGGGCGTGCCGGAGGCGCTGCCGGCGACGCTGCATCCGGCGGTGCAGACCACCGGCGCGTTCTCGCCTCCTCCGGATGATCTGGGCGAGCGTCTGGCCGCGGCGGGCGGCGCCGCCCGCACGCAGCCGCTGTTGCTTGGCGGACCGCGCGGCAAGTGGGGGGCGTTGCGCGAGGCGTTCGCGCGCGTGGCGCCGGTCCCGTGGTGCGCCGTGGCCGACGGGGACGACGCCTACGACACCGCCGTGCTGGTCGAGCTGCTGGCGCGCGCCCGGCGCCGGGGCGGCGACCTCTACCAGGGCCAGCGCGAGCAGATCCTGCTCGATCCCTCCGATCTGGGGCGGCGTCGCGCCCTGCTCGAGCCGGTGGTCAACGAGTGGCTGCGGCTGCGCCTGGCCGCGCGCGGGGTGGCGCTGTCTCCCGCGCTCTGGGACCTGCAGAGCGGTTTGCTGCTCGTGCGCTTCGAATTGCTGGCGCGGTTCTTCGCCTTGCCGCGGATGGACCAGCCGTGGCAGGAGGGGCCGCCGGCCGCGGCCGCGGCGGAGGGCGCGGCCGTGCTGGAGGCCGGCGCCGGCGCCGCCGATCACGTTGCGCCCGGCGGGCGCGGCGGCGGTCTGCCCTGGGGATCTTACGGCGGCGAGCTGCACCTGCACGCCTTCGCCGCCGGCCTGGGGGCGGCCGTCGAGCCGCATCCGGTGCGCGAGCGTTTCGGCCGCGTTTCCGGGCAGACGCCGGCGGGGATCGGCCGGCAGCTGGCGGCCTCGGCGCTGCTGGGCCTGCCCGCGCCGGGCGAGCTGGAGCGCGCGGCGTCGGCCGCCGCGCGCGGGCGCGGGTGGTCGGCGGACGTGGTCGCGGCGGCGCTGGCGGCCGCCCGCGAGGCTCTCGGCGCGTGAGGCGCGGCGGCGGTTGACGCCGCCATGACGCGGGGCCCCCTGGTCAAACCGCCGCCGATCCGCTAGAATACCAGCATCAGCCGCCCAGCCCGCTGGACGCGGCGTCCCTTTTCGTTCGCCCCTGAGCGCGCGCTTGGACCCTCATCCCAGGAGGCGACACGCCATGGATCCGCGCAAATACCTGGCCATCCTGCTGGCCCTCGCGCTCGGCGTCGGCCTGACGCTGGGCGGGTGCTCCGAATCGACCCGACCGGCCGGCGACGGCACCGCCGGCAAGGGAGCCGCCCTGGTCGAGGGCACGCTCGATCCCGGCGGCCAGACGTTCCTGCTGCAGGCGCTGGATGATCCGCCGCCCGGCATGGGCCCCATTCCCGTTCGCCTGATCGGCAGCAACCTCGACGTCGATCCCGTCGCCGAGACCGTTTCGCTGGACGTGGCCATCCGCAACGTGGGCCCGCGGCCTCTCTACGCGCCGGCGATGGTCTACGTGGCGCGTCTGATGCCGCCGGAAGTGACCGTGACCAACGCCGACGTCGTCCTCGACGGGCCGCCGCCGGCGGCCGTCGTGCCGGGCGATCCCGGGCCCGTCTACGGTTTCAATTACAGCCAGCTCCTGGGCGATGACGACATCCTCAGCCCGGACGAGACGTCGGCGTCGCGGACCTGGATCTTCCACGTGCCGGGGTTGACCAGCTTCTCGTTCGCGGCGCGCGCCGAGTTCGGCCTGGTGCCCGATCTGCCGCGCATCGCCGGTCGCTGCTTCGTCGATCTCAACCGCGACGGCCAGCCGCAGCCCCATGAGCCCCCCTTCCGCTTCGGAGTCATCGCCGCCGCAGGGCCGGGCGGTTTCCAGGTGACCGCCCACCCCGATCCCCTGGGCCGCTATCTGATCCCGGTGACCGAAGCCGGTCTCTACACGCTGCGATTCGTGCCGGGTCCTCACCTTCCGCCCCCGCCGCCGACGGGATCCGCGGCCGGCGGCTCCACCGGCGATGTTCCCGCCGACGCGGACGATGATCCGGACGACGGTTGGGCCGATCGCCTGGTCTTCACCACGCCCAATCCCTTGCAGGTGATGCTGCCGCCCGGTCCGGACGGCTCGCCGGCCAGCTTCCTCGGCGCGCACTTCGGCGTCTGGTGGCCGCGGGAGGACGGCCATCCGCCCATCGTCCTGTCCAACCTGCCCCCCGACTCTCTGCAGGGCGATTTCTACCGCTTCCTGGGCGGGCGGGTGACCGGCGACATCCTGCGGCTGCGCGTCGGCTTCAGCGGCTGCAGTCCCGACCATCCCTTCACGCTCTATGCCGCCGGGCCGGTCATGGAATCGTATCCGCCGCAGGTGTTCGTGGTGCTCGAACACGACGACCGGGGCGAGCTGTGCGACGCCTACTGGGAGCGCGAGCTTTCCTTCGATCTGCGGCCGCTGCGCCGCTGGATGCAATGGCCCGGGCCGATCGTGCTGGTGCTGCTCGATCATGGGGGAGATGCGCACCGCTTCATCTACGGTCCGTGGCCGCCGCCGGATCGGCCCTGAGCGGACCGTCCTGAGCGGCAGCACGCGCGTCGGCTTGCGGCGACACGCGTCGGCGCGCCGCGGCGCGCACGCAGGAAACACGACGGCCGGGCGCCGAGGGCGGCGCCCGGCCGCTGCCATGAGCCACGCTGGCTTCGCTACCGGTACAGCTGCTTGATGGCGCCCAGGGTCTGCCGCTCGCCAGGCACCGGCGACTCGATCGTCAGGACGTTGTTGTCCTCGAAGAACTCGATCACGGACTCGCCGAAATCCACGATGGCCTGCAGCAGGCTCACGCCCGCCAGGTAGACGTTGGGGAAGACGACCGACCACTGGTGCGCGCAGAAGCACGCCACAGGGACGCCGGGAGCGGCCAGCGCGCACTGGCCCGGCACCATCATGCCGTTGATCAGCCAGAGATCGCAGCCCGGGTCGTCGACGCAGGCCGGGCCCATGCCCTGCCAGTTCGGATAGTAGGTGCACCCTGGAGCGGTGTAGATGCTGTAGTCGATCCAGATCTGATCGTGCAGCACTCCGTCGAGGATCAGCGTGACGTCGGTCGTGTTGGCGGACAACGGACCATGCGCCCGCAGGTCGACCACGACGACGACGTTGGCCAGGCCGCCCCCGGCCGGATTGATCTCCACCGTGGTGACCGCGAGATCGATGTTCGCGGCGGCCGGCGCGGCGAGCGTGGACAGGACCAGGGTCAGGAGCGCGGCTGTGAGCAGTTGTTTCATGACCATCCTCCTCCTCAGGATGGGCCGGGTGACCGGCCTGGCGATGACCCGTTCCCTCGGCCCCCCCGCCGTAGGGAACAGGCGAAAGCGAATACGTCAGGCGCTGCCGCAGGCCAGAACGGCGGTCGACGAGACCGAAGCCGCAAGGCGGCGCCCGATGGGTGCGCCGGAACACGAGCTGAGAGGCAGGATTGGCAGACGCCAGGGCCCGGCGCGCGAGAATGATAACACGATTGCATTTGCAACGGGGGAAAAAGCGCGGCGGTGAGCATGCGCGCGGCGGCATCGAGGACGATCACGCCGGTGGCGACGCGCAGGTTGCGGTTGACATGCGGCGCCGTGCAGTCAAGATCGGCACGGCCCGGGCGGCACGGCCCGGGCGGCACGGCCCGGGCGGGCGGCCCGGGCGGGCGGCGGCACCGGCGGCGCCCGTTGGCCCGACGCCATGGCAAGGAGGTCGAAGCCCGATGCTGGACCCCATCCCTCCGGCTCCCGCGGCGCCCGCAGCCTCGCGCCGCGCCGCTTTGCTGGGACCGATGCGGCTGCCGTTCCTGCTGTTGGCGCCGGTTTGCGCCGCGGTGGGAACGGCGACCGCGGCGGTGGCGGCGCGCGCCGCGCGCGCGACGGGCGCGGCCGGCGCGGCCGGCACGGCCGGCGCGGCGGGCTCCGCGTCCGCCGGCCCGCCGCTCGACCCCTGGCACGTGCTGCTGGTCATGGTGGGGGCCGTCGCCGCCCACATCGCCGTCAACGCGCTCAACGAGTACGACGACTTCCGCAGCGGGCTGGACCTGCGTACCCGGCGCACGCCGTTCAGCGGCGGCAGCGGCACCTTGCCCCAGCAGCCGCAGCGGGCGCGCTGGGCCCTGGCCACCGGGCTGACCGGCATGGCCGTGGCGGCGGTGATCGGCCTCTACTTCTGGCGTCTGCGCGGCGCCGGTCTGCTGCTCGTCGGCGTGCCGGGGCTGGCCTTGACCGCCGCCTACACGCCGCTGCTGACGCGCTCGCCGCTGCTCTGTCTGGTCGCGCCCGGGCTCGGCTTCGGAACCTGTATGGTGCTGGGCGCACACTTCGCGCTGTCCGGCGTCTACACCGCCGCCGCGCTGGTCGCCTCGTGCGTGCCGTTCTTCCTGGTCAGCGGGCTGCTGCTGCTCAACCAGTTCCCCGACCTGGAGGCCGATCGCGCCGTGGGCCGCCGCCATCTGATCATCGTGCACGGACTGCGCGCCGGCGTGGCGGCCTACGGCGTGCTGCTGGCCGGCGCGTTCGCGGCCGTCGTCGCGGGCGCGGCGACGGGCCTTCTGCCTCGCCTGTCCTTGTCGGCGCTGGCGACCCTGCCCCTGGCCGCCGCCGCCTGGCGCGGGGCCCGGCGCCACGCGGCCTCGCCGGGCGACCTGATCCCGGCGCTGGGCCAGAACGTGGTGGTCGTGCTCCTGACCCCGCTGCTCCTGGCGGCGGGCATTATGCTGGGACGCTGAACGGATGCGGCCGCCGCCGCCGGCGGCCTCTTCCCGGAGGCGCGGGCCCGCGCCGATCCAACCTGACCAGCGGTTTCAAATGCCATTCAACCGTTCGCTGCCGCGGCCGATAAGCCTTGCAGCCAGGAGGGTATCCATGCCCACAACCGAGGTCATGCCGCCGCGGTCGACGGCCGGCTCCGCCGGCGATATCGAAAAGCTGCTGCTGGACGAGAAGCTGGTGTCCGAAGTGCAGCTCGACCGGGCCCGGCGAATCGCCGCGAAGATGCAGCACCCCAAGCCGTTGGGCGAGATCCTGGTCGAGTTGGGCCAGCTGGCCCGGTCCGAGCACGATCGCATCCTCCAGCTCCATCGCGCCTCCCTGGACATCGCGGGCATCCTGCACGACTGCGGCGCGCTGTCGGCCGAAGGGTTGGCGGTGTACCGGCGCCTCAAGCATGAGCAGCGCCACCGCACCGATCGCAGCCTGCTGCTGGACGAGGAGCTGGTGACCGAGGAGCAGTACCTGCGGGCGCTCGGCATCAAGAAGGGCATACCGTACGTCGAGCCCGAGATCGCCCTGGTCGACGACGAGCTGCTGGCCCGTGCCACATTCAAGTACCTGATCAGCAACAAGGTGCTGCCGGTGCGCGTGGTCGAGGGGATGGCCAACGTCATCATGGCCGATCCTCTCAACCTGGTCCTGATCCAGGAACTCGAACGCCTGTTCCAGATGCGGGTCCGCGTGAGCTGCTGCAGCAGCGCGCGGCTGGCCGAGGCGCTGCGCACCCTGGAGCACCTCAAGGAGAAGGGCGGAAACGTCAGCAGCGCCGCCGCGGCCATCCAGTACCGCGAGATCGAAGATCTGCCCGCGGGCGAGGATCCGGGGCAGGAGGCGATCCAGATCGTCGACTACCTCATCTGCCGCGCGCTGGAAATGGGGGCCAGCGACTTGCACATCGAGCCCAAGGCGCGCAAGGTCGGCGTGCGGGTGCGGGTGGACGGGGCCCTGCAGCCGCTGACGGAGCTGCCGGTGGAGCTGGCGCCGCGCATCACCTCGCGCGTGAAGATCCTGTGCGGTGCCGACATCGCCGAGCGTCGCCTGCACCAGGACGGCCGCATCTTCGTCCGCGTCGACGGCCGCGAGGTGGATCTGCGCGTCTCGACCTACGTCTCCATGTTCGGCGAGACGCTGGTGCTGCGGCTGCTCGATCGCAACCGCGGCCTGGTGGCGCTGGACCGCCTCGGCTTCGAGCCGAAGGTGCTGTCCATCCTGCAGGACGTCGTGCTGCGCGCCTCCAGCGGGCTGGTGCTGGTGACCGGTCCCACGGGCAGCGGCAAGACCACGACGCTGTACTCGTTCATCGACTCCGTGCTCGCCCCCGATCTGAAGGTTATCACCTGCGAGGATCCCGTCGAGTACGTGCTGGACGATGTCATCCAGTGCACGGTGAACGAGAAGAGCGGTCCGACCTTCGCCGATTCGCTGCGCGCGATCCTGCGCCAGGATCCGGACATCATCGTGGTGGGCGAGGTGCGCGATCAGAAGAGCGCCAACCTCGCGATCGAGGCGGCCCTGACCGGGCACAAGGTCTTCTCGACCTTCCACACCGAGGATGCGGTGAGCGCCGTCATCCGGCTGCTGGAGATGGGGGTCGAGCCGTTCCTCGTCTCCACGACGCTTTCCTGCGTGGTGGCGCAGCGGCTGATGCGGCGCACCTGCGAGCATTGCCGGCGGCCGGTCGAGATCTCGCGCAAGGACCTGCGCTTCCTGGGATTGGGACGGCGCGACCTGGGCGGTCTGCAGGTGCTGGAGGGAGCGGGCTGTCCGAAGTGCGGTCACACCGGCTACAAGGGGCGCCTGGGGGTGCACGAGGCGCTGCTGCCGGACGACGACTTCCGCGACGCCATCCTGCGCCGCGCTCCCGCCAAGGAGCTGCGCGCCCTGGCCAAGGCTCTGCCGACGTTCTTGACCTTGCAGGAAGACGGTCTGCTCAAGGTGGCGGCCGGTTTGACGTCGCCGGGGGAGGTCGCCGACAACGTGCCCCGGGATATCGGCGTGCGCCCGCTGCCGGCGCTGCGCGAGATCGCCTCGATGCGCAGCCTCCTGTAACGCAACCAGAGGGGAAGCGAGGGATTGGTCATGACCGGCACCGACAACTTGACCGCGACGCCGCTGACAGCCCAGATCCAGGCGATCCTGGACGACGGCGAGGTGATCCTGCCTCCCTTCCCGCGGATCGGCGAGCGCCTGCTGGCCCTGTTGCGCGATCCGGAAGACGCCGATGTGGCGGCGGTCGCCGATCTGGCGAACAGCGATCCGGCGATCGCGGCCGCGCTGCTCAAGATGGCCAATTCGGCCGCCTTCGGCGGTCTGAGCCCCATCAAGGATCTGCGGCAGGCGATACCGCGCCTTGGCATGCGGCGCGTCAGCTCCCTGATCACCACGCTGGTGATGAAGGGACACTTCAGCGCGACCTCGCGGCGCGGCAGGCGCCTGCAGGAAGCGCTGTGGGATCACGCGGTGGCGACGGCGTTGGCGGCGCGCCGGCTGGCCGACGCCGGCGGGGGCGATCCCGAAGAGTCCTATCTCGCGGGCTTGCTTCACGATGTCGGCAAGCTGCTCGTCCTGAAGGCCGTCGACCACCTGGAGAGCCGCGAGCCGGGGCTGGAGCTGACCCCCGAGGTGGAGCAGGAGCTGCTGGCGGTCCTCCATCCCCAGGTCGGGCATCACGTCCTGCGGCAGTGGCGGCTGCCCGAGCCGATCTGCCAGGCGGCGCTGCGCCATCATGCCGAGGAGTTGGCTCCCGAGGAGGAGCTGCCCGCGCGCGTCCAGGCCGCCACCGCCCTGGCGCGCAAGCTCACCGGCGCTCAGCCGGATCCCCGCGCCGTTGCGCTGGACGAGCTCCCGGGCGTCCAGCGGTTGAACATGACCGACATGGAGCTGGCCTGCCTGTTCGTCGACCTCGAGGACGAGCTGGTCAAGATCCGCCAGCTCCTGTAGAGCGAGCGCGGCGGCGGCGGCGATCCCGCCGTTGCCGCGCCTGTCCGCTGCGGTGCCACCGCTTCGAGCCTACCGCTGCTCCCGGGTCATTTCGCCAACAGGACGCTCAGCAGCGCCGAGCCCCCCGCCGCGTCGCGCAGACGGATCAGGTAGACGCCGCTGGGCGCCGGCCGGCCGCCGGCGTCGTGCCCGTCCCAGGTCACCGCGCCGGCGTTGGCGGCGACCGGCTCGTCGAGCAGCCGGCGGATCAGCCGTCCGCGCACATCGTGGACATCGATGCGCAAGGGGCCGGCGCCTCCGGTGCGCCAGTCGATGCGCGTCTGCGGATTGAAGGGATTCGGATGCGCCGCCAGCGCCGGGCCCGACCTGGCCGGCGGCCCGTCGGCCGCTCCACCGAGCTGGCCGTCGGACCCGACCGCGGTGACGACGTCGCCGGTGTCGAAGGCGATGTCATCGACCCAGAAGCCGGCGCCGGTCACGCCCGCGTCCGAACCGAAGACCAGTCGGAAGCGCAGGGCCGGCCCTCGCCACGGCGACAGATCGAACACCGCGCCGCGCCACTCGCCCGTCGCGCCGGACCAGCCGGCGCCGTTGCCCAGGCCGCCCAGGATCTGGTCGCTGTAACCGGTCAGCGGTGTGACCACGGTCCAATCGCCGCCGCTCTGGACCTGCAGCTGGACGCCGTCGAAGCCCGGTTCGGTGGCGCTCCAGAAGTGGAAGCTCAGATGCAGCCGCGGCGCGGCGCTGAAATCGTAGGCGGGGCTGGTCAGCTCGCCGTGCTGGTCGTCCAGGTAGTCGCCTTCCATGCCGACGCCCCAGCAGCGCAGCCCGCTGAAAGCGGCCGCCGGCCCGGCGCCGCCGGACGGCACGCCGTGGCTCCAGACGGCCGGATCCGAGGATGTGAACCCACCCTCGCCCGCCTCGAAGGTTTCGGCGGCCGCCGGCAGCTCCTGGAAGATCATAGGCTGGAGGTCCGGGGGCGAAACGGCGGTCACCTGGCGCACGTCGGCGCCGAAGCCCGGCTTGCCGTCGAAGCGCAGCGTGTAGGTTAGGCCCGCGGGGGCTCCGGCCAGGGAGAAGTCGCCGCCGGCGCCGCTGGCGGCCGATGCCAGCGGCGTGCCCAGGGGCGCTATCCTCACGCCGCCCAGGCCCGAACCGGCCGTGTCGTACACGCGGCCGGCCAGCGTCACGGTCGGCAGCGGCGTCAGGACGACGTCGCGGACGGTTGTCGCGCCGCCGCTTATCGCCACCGCTTCCGTCACCGAGCCATAGAAGAAGGACGAGAACGCCAGCTGGTAGGCGCCGGGCAGCAGCGCGAAGCCGTAGCCGCCGGCATCGCCGGTCAGGTCGAACGCGCCGGTTTCCGACACCTCGACGCGCACGTCGCTCAGCGGCTGCAGCGTGCCGGCATCGCGCACGACCCCGGCCACCTGCCCGATGCCCCCGGCGGCCAGGTCCCAGGCGGCCACCAGATCAGGGCGCGGTCCGATCAGCACCGTGCCGGTGTGGGGGGTGCCCGTCTGGAGCAGGATGTCGCGCGCCAGCCGCGCGTCGAGCGGGAAGCCGTACGCCGTCTTGACCATCCCCTGCAAGGCCGCCACGGCGCCGACGACGATCGGCGAGGCGCTGGAGGTGCCGTTGAAGGCGTTGGTGTACCACTCGGTCTCCGGCAGCGGGTCGCCTTGCAGCGCGCCGTAGCCGGTGGTGGTGACGTTGAACCCCCAGCCGTGCAGGTCGACGCGCGTGCCGTTGTTGGTGAACCAGGCGGCGCCCAGCGACGCACCATTGCTGGCGCCGCACATGATGGCCCCCGAATCGCGCACCTGGCGGTCGAACAGGCCCTGGTAGATGGGATCGTCGAGGTTCTGCTGGCCGTTGCCGGCGGCCTCGCAGACGATCACGCCCGCCGCCGTCGCGTGCACCATGGCGTCGAAGTTGTCCTGCCAGAATTCCATCGGCACGTACCCGTACTGCCCGCTGCCGTTGGCGTTGGGGCCCGGCGCGTGCAGCTCGATCAGGATGATGTCGCCCGGCGCCAGCGCCGCGGCCGCGTTGCTGATGGCATCGGCCACCGACTGGTCGCCTATCGACGAGCCTCCGAATCCGACCTGCGGCGCGATGCCGCGCACGCCCAGCGCGTTGCCCGCCTCGCCGCGCACCACGCCCATGACCGCGGTGCCATGGTTGCGCCAGCCCAGGTTGTTGATCGGCGCTCCCAACTCCACGTACGGCAGAGCCAAGTCTTCATGGCTCCAGAGCCAGGCTCCCTCGACATCGATCACGTTGACGCCCGCCCCCAGCGCGCCGGGCTGGGCGGCCATGGCCAGCGCCCCGACGCCGGTCGGCGCCGGCTCGAGATAGCCTTGCAGCGAGCTGTAGTCGGGAGTGGAGGAAGCGGGGGCGGCGTCGCCTCCGGGGGCAGCCGCGCCGCGGGCGGCGCCGCCGCGGACAGCTTCGCCGCGGACAGCTTCGCCCGGAACGTCGCCGGTGAAGGCGTCGAAGCCCAGCATCGCCGGCACGGCCACCGGTTCCAGGAAAGCGTATTCGACCAGCGGATCGGCGAGCAGCCTCTTGACGATCGCCAGCAGCGACGCGCGGTCGCCGCGGACCGACGGCGACGGCGTCAGCTGCGCCCAGGTGTTCAGGTCGGGCAGGCGGCCGCCAGTGCGCGCCTCCGCCGCGCGGCGCGCAGCGTCCAGCGCGCCGGCGTCGCGAGAGAAACGGCGGGCGATGACCGCGCCGGGCGCGGCCTGGGCCAGCAGCAGCTGGATCCGCGCCGGCTCTCCCTTCCCGGGCGAGCGCGACCTGACCCCATCGTCGCCGATGATCACCCCGGCGGCCTCGACGAACTTGACGACGATGCGCCCCGTCGGCGCCGGCGTCTGCATCTCCAGCAGCACGCTGGGCGGAAGCGCTGCGCCTCCCGCTGCGGCCGCCCGCGCCTGCCCGGCGGCGGCAACGACCACAACCAGAAGGGTCAGCAAGAGCGTGGCCAGGCCGGCGCCCCGCCGGCGCCAAGGCGACATGAGGACGAAGTGCCCAGGCCCACGGCGGCGCGGCCGCGCGCCGGGCACCGCCAGCTTGCAGCGCGCCCCCGACGGGCGCGGATCGTGTGAACGTGCGGGGGAGGCTAGGGTGGTCATTCAGCGGCTCCTTGCATTCATCACGGCATTGATCATGCCATCCTTCACGACCCGGCCGCGTGCCCGCCAATGTCCTGGCGGCCAGCGATCGGGGGCCGGCGACCGGAGACCGGCTCGCTGCGGCCGGCTCGCTGCGGCCGACGCGCTCCGGATTGCGGGGTGCGCCGCCAGGCCTGGTCTGCTATTAATTCTAAGGCCTAATATCGGTGCGATGCCGGCTTTCTTCACCTGGGCCGGGCCATCGGCCGGTCGGCGGAATCGGTGCCGGGAGGGTCCGCATGAAACGGATGCGCGGGATCAAGATCGGAATGTCCATGTCGATGCTGGCTCTTACCGTGATGGGGGCGGCCGCCGCGGCGGTGACCACAACGCCCGGAACTCCGGGAGAGCCCGTGCTCGAGAGCCCCACGCAACTGCTCGCGGCGACCGCCGCTGACCCGCCCGCGGCCCCGCCCGCGGCCCCAACGGCCGCGGCTGTCGCGCCGCCGTCGGCCGCGCCTGCCTCGCCGGCAGCGCCGGCCGCGCCAGCCGCGCCCGCCTCGCCGGCTCCTCCGGACGCGTCGCCTGCGGCCGCGCCCGCCTCGCCGGCTCCGCCGGACGGGGCGCTGTACGCCGTGCACGAATCCGAGCGAGGCCCCGTGCTGCTCGGCGAGGTTGTGCGCGCCGACCTCATCAGGCATTTCCCGGGCTGGGCCGACACCGCGTCCGCCTATGTTCCCGATCTGGAGGCCGTGGCGGTGTTGGCGGCCGTCGACCGCGACGTCACGGTCACCTGCGTGCTCGGCACCTGGTGCTCTGATTCGCGCCGCGAGGTGCCGCGCTTCTGGAAGGTGCTCGATCTGGCGGCCAATCCCCGGCTGAGCCTGCGCATGCTCGCCGTTGGCCGTCGCGACGACGATGCGGCCCAGGCGCGTCTGGTCCAGCTGGGATTCGACGCCGACATCCGCGGCCAGTATGGGGTCGAGTATGTGCCGACCTTCATCTTCAGCGAGACCGGCGATGGATCCGAACTCGGACGCATCATCGAAAGCCCCGCTGCGACGCTCGAGCGCGACGCCGCCGCGATTCTCTTGGTGCCCGCCGCGCCGGATCACGCGCCGGCGCAGGGCTGGCGCTAGCCGCCCGAGACGGTTCGCCCGGCGATGACATCCGCACGCCTGAAGCCCGAAAGGACGATCATGGAAACACGCGCGAAGCTCTCGGCGCTGAGGGCGCTGATGAAGAAGGATGGACTGGACGCCTGCTACGTGCCGAGCACCGACCCGCATCAGAGCGAGTACGTGCCGCCCCTGTGGCAGCGCCGCGCCTGGCTGAGCGGTTTCACCGGTTCGGCCGGCGACCTGGTTGTGACACGGCGCAAGGCGGGGCTCTGGACCGACTCGCGCTACTTCCTGCAGGCCGAGGCGCAGCTGGCTGGCTCGGGCATCGAGTTGATGAAGCTGGGCGTGCCAGGCACTCCGGCGTTGACCTCGTGGGTGGCGCGGCAGCTGGGCGCGGGCGGCGTCTTCGGCGTGGACGCCCGGCTGCTGTCGCTGGCCGAGGCGGACGCCCTGGCCGGGGCCCTGGGCGAGGCCGGCGTCGAGGTTCGCTACCTCGACCGCAACCTGGTCGACGCCATCTGGCGCGACCGGCCCGCGCCGCGCACCGATCCGATCCGGCCGCACAGCAGGCTGTTCGCCGGCGAGACGACGGCGCACAAGCTGCAGCGGCTGCGGCTGGCGATGAAGGAGCTGGGCGCCCGTGCGCACGTGCTGGCGGCCCTGGACGCCATCGCCTGGCTGCTGAACATCCGCGGGCGCGACGTAGACTTCAATCCGGTTGTGATCGCCTACGCCATCGTCACCGAGCGCGACGCGGCGCTGTACGTCGATCCCCGCAAAGTCGGCGCGGCGGCCTTGAAGGCGCTGGCCGGCGAGGTCAAGGTCTTCGACTACGACGCCTTCGGGGCGGCGCTGCGCGAGCTCGGCCGGCGCAAGTTGCCGGTGCTGCTCGACCCCCAGACCACCAATCGCTGGGTGGCGGACCGCCTGGGCCGCGCGCCGATCGTGCGCGCCGCCTCGCCGGTGGCGGCGTTCAAGGCGGCCAAGAACCGCGTGCAGATGAAGGGCTTCGTCGATTGCCACGTCCGCGACGGCGTCGCGATGGTGAAGTTCCTGAAATGGCTGCAGGCGGCCGTGCCCAAGGGAGGCGTGACCGAGCTGTCCGCCGCCGAGCGCCTGGCGGAGCTGCGCGCCGAGGGCGCCCACTATCAAGGCCCCAGCTTCAACACCATCAGCGCTTACGGCGCCCACGGGGCCATCGTGCACTATGCCGCAGACGCGCGCAGCAACGCCAAGCTGCGCCCGCGTGGCCTCTATCTGATCGACTCGGGCGGTCTCTACCTGGACGGCACCACGGACATCACCCGCACCGTCGCCCTCGGACCGCCGACCGCCAGGCAGAAGGAGGCATTCACGAGGGTGCTGCAGGGCAACATCAACCTCAGCCGCACCCCGTTCCCCGCCGGCACGTCAGGCCAAAGGCTGGAGATGTTCGCGCGCCAGCCCCTGTTCCTGGCGGGCATGAACTACGGCCACGGCACCGGCCACGGCGTGGGTCACTACCTCAGCGTTCACGAAGGACCGATGGGCCTGACGCCCAAGGACGTGCGCAACGTTCCGCTGCAGCCGGGCAACCTGCTGTCGATCGAACCGGGCTACTACAGGGCGGGCGCTTACGGCATCCGCATCGAGAACCTCGGTTTCGTGATCCGCGACGACAAGCTCAGCGGCCCCGACGGCGACTGGTACCGCTGGCTCATCATCACGATGTGCCCGATCGAGCGGCGGCTGATCGACCGCCGGCTGCTGTCGCAGGATGAGCGCGACTGGCTCAACGCCTATCATCTGCGCGTTCTGCGCACGCTGGCGCCGCACCTGGACGCCGCGCACCGCGCCTGGCTGGCCGCCGCCACGCGCCCGCTCTGACGGCGATGATCAGTTCGCACCTGGGCGAGGTCTTCGCGGTCGCCACCTCCTTGACCTGGGCCTGGGGATCGATGCTGTTCACGGCCGCCGGCCGCCGCGCCGGCGCGGCGGCCGTGAACTTCGCCCGCCTGCCGCTCGCGGTTCTGCTGCTGGGCCTGACGCACCTGGCGCTGCACGGACGCCTCTGGCCCGCCGAGGCGCACGGCGCTCCGCATCTCTGGTTGATCGCCAGCGGGGTCGTCGGCCTGACGGTGGGCGACTCGTTCCTGTTCCACGCCTTCGCAACCGTCGGCCCCCGCCGCGCGATGCTGATGTACTCGACCGCGCCGCTCTTCACCGCGGTGACGGCCTGGTTTCTGCTGGGCGAGCATCTGGGGCCGGCCGCCCTGGCCGGCATGGGGCTGATCCTGGCCGGTGTCGGGTTGGCCAACGCGCGCCGCGACCCGGGCGGCGGGCCCTTCCGCGACCTGCCGCGCGCGCTGTACCGTCGCGGCATGGTCGCTGGTCTGCTCGGCGGCGCCTGTCAGGGCGTGGGGGCCACCTTCGCCAAGCTGGGCATGGTCGCCATGGCGCCGCTGCCGGCCACGTTGGTGAGGATGACCTGGGCGGCGGCGGCCATGACGGCCGCCGCGCTGCTGAGCGCGCGCGCCGCCGGCCTGGTCCGCCGGTTCCAGGCAGACCGCCGCGCGCTGGCGGCACTGCTCGGCGCCGTCGTGCTTGGCCCTTACCTGGGCGTCTGGATGTCGCTCGCCGCCTTCCGGCACGCCGACACCGGCGTCGCCATGGCCCTGATCGGCACCGTGCCGATCACGGTCCTGCTTCCTTCATGGATCGTCTATCGCGACCGTCCCTCCTCCGCGAGCCTGCTGGGCGCCCTGGTCGCGGTGGCGGGGGGCGCCGTGCTCTTTCTGCGCTGACCTCGGCTGGCCCGGCGTGCGGCGAACGTCCCCGGCGCTCACGCCGGCATGGTGCTCCGGCCGGGCGGTGGCTGCGGGCCAGGCATGCTCGTTCTCGTGGCGGAATCGATGGCAGGAAGAGCAGAGCGTGATCAGGTTGTCCAGATCGTTACCGCCTCCCAGTGCGCGCGGCCGCAGATGATGCACCTCGAGAAACCGCGTGTGCGCACAGCCCGGAGCCCGGCAGCGGTAGCCATCTCTCGCCAGGACGCGCCGTCGCACTGCCGGAGGGATGACCTGGCGTCGTTGTCCGGCGCGATTCTCCCGCACCGCGTCGCACTCGACCGCCGCCGCCGTCGCGCCGGCCAGCGCACGCGGTCCCAACGTGGTCGCGACGGCAGAGCCGCCGCAGCGGTCGCACCTCTGCACGACGATCTGGTAGGGTGCCCGGCCGGCATGACGGCGGGCGCGGCCGGTATCATCGTCGCCGCCCGCGCGCCGCTCTCCGCCGCCGAGCACGCCGTCATCGTCGTCGTCGCCGCCCGCGCGCCGCTCTCCGCCGCCGAGCACGCCGTCGTCGTCGTCATCCGCCCGGCTGTCGCGTGGCGGCGCGGCAGCCGATAGAGCCTCGAGCGCCGCCAGGATCAGTTCTTCGCGGCCATGTCCGGGCGGCACCAGTCTGGCGCGTCGCACCTGCTCGACCAGGGCCTCGTAGCGCGCGCGCTGCAACGGCGAAAACTGCAAGTGGACGCCGCACACGGTCTCGCCGGCGGGCGGTGCGGCCATGGCGGCATCGCTTGCCGGCAGGGGAAGCTGCGGCGCGGCCAGCTCTGCCGCACGGGTCAGCTTGCCGCTGCGGCGCCGCGCCGGGCCGCGAATTGCCGCGATTCGCCGCTCCAGCTCGGCGCGGCTGGTGTTTTGGGCCGCATGCAGCCAGCTCTCTTGCGTGTCCGGTGTGGCGACCTTGACCAGCTCGCGCGCCTTGGTCCAGGACAAGCCTCCTGCGGCGACGGCGTGCCGCAGACGCGGCAGACGGGCCAGTGCGGCGGCCAACCTGAGATACTGCGAGGTCCGCGCAGGCGAGAAGCCGAGCGCTGAGGCCGCGTACTGGTGGATGGTGGCGTGACCCAGCTCGCGGTAGAGCCGGCGGCGGCTGATCTCGTCGAACCACAAGACGGAACAGCGTTCGGCCTGGCGCATGGCGCCGAGAGCGCACATCAGCGCGCGGTGAGCCTCCTGAGCGGAGCATCCCTTCCTGAACGCCGGCGGCGTGCTGTTCCGGTTCCCCCCGTCGGCAGGACCGATTTCCCGGGCCCGGGCGGCTGCGGTCTTGGCTGGCATTGAGGTGAACACCTCCATGGGCCACGCACGGTGGCCGGCCGAAGTTTGGAGCCAGCGTTTCATTGCGTAGCGGAGAAAGACGAAAATATAGCGAAAATTAAAGGCCGGCGCAAGTGGAAATCTGTTCTTCCCTGCATTTTTACCCGGGTAAAACTATAAGTCGTTTATTATTAAGTATTTAAATGTTTCTAGCAACACGCCAGCCATGGCTGGTCAGCCGGTCGTCGCGCCCACGAGACAACTCCGCACCATTCCGCCCTTCCCGGAACGTTCCACAGAGCCGATCCCCACCTTGCCCTCGCCGCGCCCGCCGCCCGTCGCCCGGCCCGTCGCCTAGCCCGCCGCCCGCCGCCTGCCGCCCCCCCCGGCGCCCATGGGCCGGCCGGCCGCCCTCGGGACGGCCCGAAGGCCGCCTATCCTCCTTCAGCCGGAGCGCGGTAGATCTTCACCTGCCTGTAGAGCTTGATCCGCAGGCGGCCGCCCCTGATGTCGGTCTGCAGGCGCGCAAGGCAGCCGAGCAGATCCGACATCTGTTCCTCGATCATGGCCAGCCGCGACCTCGCCGCCTGGATTGCGTCACCGTCTGCCACGCCGCCGTCATGCGACGCCAGCGCCTCTCTGGCATGGTGGGCCTTGAGCGCCAGAACTGTCAGGCGGTCGACGATGCTGCCGGGCGATTCCGAGTGCAGCGGCGCTGTCTCGTCCATCATCCCGGAGGAAGCGAGCGAATCGCGGATCAGCGTGTCGAACGTCTCCACAGCGGCGACCCGCCGCGCGTTGGAGGCGTCGATCGAGCGCTTCGTGGCTGCCAGCGTGGCGTCGTCGGCGCCCGGATCGCGGCTGCGGTCCTCTTCGTGCCACTGGAACGTGTTGATGAGCTGGATGCGCTCCACCAGGCCGGCCCATCCGGCATGGCGCGGGGTCAAGAGCCGTTCCGCCGCTTCCCAATCGCCGCAGGCCGCCTCGTGCCGATGCCAGCGATCGATGACCTCTTGCAGGATCGCCGCCAGCAGCGGCCCTTCCGGCCACCCGCCCGGCGTGGAAACATCTTCGAAGGATTGCGACATGCCCTCAACCATCTCCAGCCGAACCCCTGCCCTGGGCTGCAGCATGCGGTCCGCAGCATGCGGCCCGCAGCATAGCGGGCCGCAGCAACGGTCGCCCGCAGTCCCCATCCGCCAATCGCAGCCCCGATCGGTCGCCCTCAATCCCTGACGACCGCCCACAGCGCCCGATGGCCCACCACGCCGGCGTCCTATGCCGTCGCGGCAGCTTACGCCACGCCCCGAGCGGCGGCAAGCCATGGCCGCCGTCGTAGCCGCCGCCGTAGCCGCCGCCCTGGCCTGCGCTCGTGGCGGCCCAGGCCACGCGGGACTTTGGCGTGCGGGCGGCATATATTGTCGGCATGCGCGAATCCTGTGCCCTGATCTTCCGCTCGCGTCGCCGCAGATCGCCCGTGCGCGAGGCTTCCCACAAGGTGCGGCCGGCGGCGTCCGCGCGCATGTCCCCCGGCGCGAGCACAACAGGCGACGTCATCGCCGACCGCCCTGGCGGTACTGTCCGTCCAGTCCGGTACCTTCGCCGCGTCCGCCCCGCCGTTCGCATCCGCTCCGTCCGCCCCGTCCGCCGCGTCCTCCCTGATCGCCCCGTCCTCACCGCCCTGCGCTCCCTCATCGCCGCCATCGGCCTCCTGCTCCTGGCGCCGTTGCCCTGCGCGCACGCGGCACCACCGGTCGCGCTGCACGCCGCGGTCGGCGACACGCTCGATGCCCGCGAAGCAGCACGGTTCGGCCTCTTCCTCGATGTCGCCGGATTCCAGCGCGCCGTGTTCGCGCCCGCTCCGTGGGGAGGCTTCCTGGCTCGCATCTGGGCGGACGACATGCTGGACGGGTGGCGCGAGCGCAATGTCCCCTCCGCGGACTGGCATGCCTGGCGGCAGCGCGTCGAAGCGATCCTCGAAGGGAAGATGCCACCGCCCGCGCCCGGTCCGGCCCCCGCGCCCATGATGGCAACGCCACCGCCTCCGCCGGCCGGGGCGCCTCTGGACATTCTGGCGCAGACAGCAGCGCGTGTCGCCTCATCGGACAGCGCCCGGCCGCCGCTCGAGCCGCCGCTCGATCAGCCACCCGTCGAAGCGCCGCCCGTCGATCCGCCGCCCGTCGAAGCGCCACCCGCCGAGCCGCCGCTCGAGCCGCCACCGCTCGATCAGCCACCCGTCGAAGCGCCGCCCGTCGAAACGCCACCCGCCGAACCGACGCCCGCCGATCCGCCGCCGGCGGTCTCCACCCGGCCCGCCGGCCGCCCGTTGGTCTGGCCGGAAGCGCCCCTGCCGCCCCGGCTGGCGAGGCAACCCGCGCCGGCCGGGGCGGAGGGCGACACATCGGCCGGTGCGCATCGCACGGCTGCTGCCGTGCCGTATCCGCCTCTGCCGGGGCGATGGCTCTTCGGCCTGGGGGCGGGCTACCGGCACGTGCTGACCGAGTACGGCGACTTCTTCACGGACATGGGCATGTTCGAGTTGAGCGTCCAGCGGCCGGTCTCGACGCGCCTGACGCCCTATTTCGCCTTCCAAATCGGCTTCGGTGACATCGCCAACGACTTCGAGGCGGTCACCGCGGACGGTCACAGCGCTGTCTACGCGCTCGAATCGGGAGTGCTCCTGAGGGCGCCGTCGGGGATGCGCAGCGCGCTGTACGGCGGCCTGGCGGGGGGATACTACATGCGCTCCTTGCGCTGGGGCGGCGAGGCCATCCCTATCTATTACGATTACCCGGGATACGGCACCATCGTGTACGAACTGAAGAATTGGGGTTGGGCGGCCAAGCTCGGCTGGCAGCGCCAGCTGCGCACGGACGGGGGCAAGCCGCGGCTGGTCGACATCCAGCTCAGATACGAGGTTTATGGCGACAACGAGCTGTATTTCGATCAGGAGAGGATGTTCTACGCCTCGGGGCGCGATCGCTGGATCGCCCTTTCTATAACCTTGCTCTCCGGCCTATGATGCGGCGCACGGGGTCCGCGGATGCCGTGGCCCGGCGTCGTTCGCCCTTTCCGTGAGGGGTGTGCCCGCATGCCGATGCCCCTTGACGATCGCTCCGACGGCGAGGTCGTTTTCCTGCAGGCGCACCTGGGCGGCGATCGCAATTTCAGCTATCTGCTCGGTGACAGGAGCTCGGGGGAGGGGGCGGCGGTCGATCCCGGTTTCGCGCCGCAGCGGCTGGCCGGCCTGGCGGTCGAGCACGGTCTGACGTTGCGGCACATCCTGCTGACGCACGGCCATCCGGATCATTCCGGCGGCGCGTCCGAGCTGGCGCGGCTGACCGGCGCCGTGATGCATGCCGGCCAGGCGGCGCGCGTGCCGGGCGCCATGCCGATCGAGGAAGGGCATGTCTTCTTTCTCGGCGACCGCCGCGTGCTTTGCTTCATCACGCCTGGGCACGCCCCCGGGCATGTTTGTTTCCTGTTCGAGGGCAAGCTGCTGACGGGCGATCTCCTTTTCTGCGGGAAGGTCGGCGGCACCGGCATGCACTTTCCCGGTTCCTCGGCGCGGCAGCAGTGGGATTCCCTGCGCCGCCTCATGACGCTGCCCGGCGAAACGCTGGTCTTCCCTGGACACGACTACTACGGTGGAGAGGGGAGCCGACCGCACTCGACCATCGGCTGGGAGCGCGAGCACAACCCGTTTCTGCTCAGCCCCGATTTCGAGTCCTTCTGCGCCCTCAAGGACAACTGGGCGCAGTACAAGAAGGAGCATGGCATCCGGTGATCTTCCGCCGCAGGCAGAGCAAGCCCGGCCCGCCGGCTCCGTCCAGGCCGCTCGCGCCGGAGGGTCGAACAGCGCCGGTTGGCCGCACCTCGCGGCGCGAGGACACCGCGCCGGAGGACCGCAGCGTGCCGGCGGTCTCTTCCCGGCGCGGCCTCGGCGGGCCCGTGCAGGCCGCGTCGGCGCAGACGCGTCAGGCCCCGCGCCGGCAGCGTCAGACATCGCCGCTGAATCAGCCGGCATGGCGCCTCGGCCTCGCCGTCGCCGCCGGCTGCGCGCTGGCCTGCCTGCTCCACCAGATCGCGGGGCCCGGACGCGCGACGGCTGTCTGGTTTGCCCTGGCGCCGGCCGCGTTCGCCTGGGTCTCCGCGATCCGCCTGCTTCTGCTCGACACGCGCTGGCGCCGTTTCTGGATCATCTGGCTCATGGCGGGCCTGGCCTTGATCCCCGCCACCGGCGGCAGCGACGGCGGCTGGGGCGGGGCGGCGGCCTTCTCCGTGGTCTTCTTGCTGCTGCGACGCTACAAGCCTTACCGGCATCTGACGTCGGCGCGCCGCGCCAAACTGTTCGCGCTCGGTCTGGTCGCGCTCGCCTGCCTCGGCATCGGCTGGGAGATCGCCGCGGCGGGCGCCCCCGGGGCCGCGCCGAGGTTGGCCTCCGGTCTGCTGCGCTATCTCCTGCTTTCCCTCCAGCTGTTCTGGGTCGTATCCGCCTGGCATCTGATCTTCGGCATGCGGCTGCACTTCATGCGCCTCAAGCCGAAGCTGGCCACGAGCGCCGTGTTCCTGGCGCTCCTGCCCCTGTTGCTGATCGTGCTGCTGTGGATCGTGGTCCTGTTCAGCGCCCTGGGCGCCAGCCGCGCCAACAGCGCGCGCGTGATCCTGTCGGACTGGGCCGAGCTGGCGGCGCGGGACGAGACCGCGGCTCGCGTGATCTTCGCCGCCGGCTTCCGCGCGACAGCCGCCGGCGCCGCGGCGACGGGCATGACCGCCGGGGCCACCGAGGCGGAGGTCCCACAGTGGTGGCCGCGCTTGGCCGCCGCTCTCGAGGCAGCCGGCGGCGGAGCTGCCCCTGCGGCCGGCGGTGGAGCTGCCCCTGGGTCCGGCGATCCTCCCCGTCCCGCGGATGACGCCATCGCCGCCGCGGCGGGCGCCGCCGCCGCCGACACACCGAGCGCCCGCGCCGCGTCGGCCGCCCGCTCCCTCTGGGCCCCCGTCGACACGGTCGGCTTTTTCGCCGCCGCCGATCAACTTTGGGTGCTCGCGCTGCGGGGGATCGGCACGCCGGCCTGGTCGGTCTCGGGATTCCGGGTGGACCAGCGCGCGCTCGACCATCTGGCCGGCATCGTGCGGGCCCAGGTGCGCATCTACAACGATCTCGAAAGCGATAACCGGCCGGACGGCGGCGACGCCGGCGGCGCGAGCGCCAACACCGCCGGCGCCGCGCGCGCCGATACCGCCGGCGGCGCCGGCGCAGGCGTCCCTCGCGCCAGACGCGAAGGCGTCGTGACATTCACGATAGGGGGTTCCTCCCCCGCGGGCGGCGCCGAGAGCGGCCGCTCCGATCGCCCGGCTCTGCGCCTGCGCAGCACGCCGCCGCCGCAGGCGGGCGAACAGGGCGCTTCTTCTGAGAGCTTCTGGTCGCGGCAGCTTGGCTTCGGCGCCGCGCTCCTGAATGTGATTGCCCTGACGCCGCAGGGTTTGACGCGCGACCAGGCCCTGCTGCATCTGCTGGTCAGCCCCGAGGGGCTGACACGCGAGTTCCGCGGCCGGGAGAACGAATTCAACCGCGGCCTGGTCATCGCCCTGGCGGTGCTGGCAGGACTTCTGCTGGTGATCGAGGCGTTCGCCGTCTTCCTGGGCGTGCGCATCGTCGGGGGCATCACCTCGGCGGTCAAGACCCTGCACCTGGGAACCACGCGGCTGGCGCGGGGAGATCTCGACACCCGCATCGAGGTGCCCAACGAGGACGAGTTCGGCGACCTGGCCGACTCGTTCAACGAGATGACCGAGGCGGTCAAGCGCGGCCGCGACGAGGCCATCGCCCGCGAACAGCTCGAGCGCGAACTGCGCACGGCGCGGGAAATCCAGGAAGCGCTGCTGCCGCACCGCATGCCCGAGATGCCAGGCTTCGAGATCAGCGGCACCAGCGTGCCCAGCCTGCAGGTCGGCGGCGACTATTTCGACTTCCTGGACCTGGGACAGGAGCGGCTGGGCATCGCCATCGGCGACGTTTCGGGCAAGGGCATCCCGGCCGCGCTGCTGATGGCCAACCTGCAGGCCTGTCTGCAGGGGCAGGTGATCCACCCCAGCGGCGTGGCCGAGATCGTGGCGCGCATCAACGATCTGCTGGTCCGCTCGACCGACGCCAGCCGGTTCGCCTCCTTCTTCTATGGCGTGCTCGACCGCGGCACCGGCACGTTCACCTTCACGAACGCCGGCCACAACCCTCCCGTCCTGCTGCGCGCCAGCGGCGGCGCGCATCGGCTGGAAGCGGGCGGTCTGCTGCTGGGGCTTCTGCCGGGGCAGGTCTACGCGCAGGAAACCGTGTCGCTGGGGCCGGGAGATGTCATCGTGCTCTACACCGACGGCATCACCGAGGCGATCGGGCCGGAGGTGCAAGGCGAGGGGGCGGCCGAGGGCGCGGCGGCGGCGGATCCCCTTGCCGCCGGGCCGGCAGCCGCGGGAGCCGGGCGGGCCGCCGGCGCCGCCGTCGGGAACCAGGTCGAGCCGGACGAGGAAGACGACGAAGACGAAGAGGATGAGGACGAAGGCGCCGGCGCCAATTTTTTCGGCGAGCAGCGCCTGCTGGCGACGGTGCAGGCATGCGGAGGCCTGAGCGCGGTCGAGATCCAGGCCGCCGTCCTGCAGGCGGTGGCCAGGCACACCGCGGGCATTCCCCAGTCGGACGACATCACGCTGGTCGTGATCAAGCGGCTTTCGTCCGCGCAGACCACGCAAGCGAGGGCGCTGCCGGCCGCCGTGCCGCAGGACCATCTCGCCGCCGATCCCGCCGCAGGGCAGCCCCCCCCCGCGGTCGATCCCGGGGCGCTTTCCTCCTGAAACAGGAGAACAGCGGACCGGAAGCGCGACAGGGCAAGGGTGGCCCGCGCCGGCAGGATCCAACGATTAATTATATAAGAAATTATATTACAACAACTTGCAATATCGATAACCGGACCGAATAAACCCTATAAAATCACTTGTCTTTATTCTGGCAATGAGGGACAATTTTAGTGTCGATTATCAGACCGGTCATCGCCGGTGGCGCATGCGGTGCGGGCGGGGTTTCCGCATCGACCCAGCGGCGATGAGCAGCCAGCGGAACCAGGAAGGGCCGCAGCGGCGGCCGGACCTTTCAACCGATCGCATCAGGAGCATTCGTCCGGAGGCCGCAGGCGCGGCAGCTCGAGATGCAGGCGCCGCCGCCCAGGGGCGGCGCCGCACCGTCGAGGGCTTGCACGACGGTCCTCCTCGTCCCTGACCACGAACTCGTATGGAGGAGATCTCTCATGCGCCCGAAGAATCTCATTGCGATGGTCCTTCTGCTCTGCTGCGCGACGGCCGCGGCCGCCTTCGCGCAGGAGACCGTGGATGCCCGGCAGGGGCGCGACGCCGCGTCCGCTCGCGGCGAAGCGGCCCCGGCGCGCGACGGCGCCGCCGCCGGCGAGGTCGGCCAGGCGGCCGATCCCGCCGCCGGCGTGCCCGATCTGCCCGAGAACCAGGCCGAGATCGAGGCCCTGCGCAAGGGCGAGCTGAAGTCGGCGCAGCCGGCAGACCAGCGCGCCAGCGGTCGGACGATCACCGCCGAGGTCGCGGCGGCCCGCCGCGCCGCCTACGACCAGGTGCTGGCCGAGCAGGACGCCAAGATCGAGGCGCTGCGCGTTCGCCTCGAGGCCGCCGGCGGGACGCCCGCGGCGCTGGATCTGCAGCGCGAGATCGAGCGGGAGAAGATGCAGACCGAGCGGCGCCTGCTCGAGCTGCAGGCCGGGATCGCCCGGGGCGAGGGCCGCGCGGATCTGGCCGCGCTGATCGAGGCGGCCATCGCCGAGCTCGACGCGCCGCGGCCGGTTCTGCCGCCGGTCGATCGTCCCGTTCCCGCCGCGCCGCAGCGCTAGCCCGCAGGAGGAATCGTGATGCGCAAGCTGACATGCCTCCTGCTGGCGCTGGCCGCTCTGCTGGGCGCCGGCGCCGCGCGAGCCACCATCGGCCCGCCCATCCAGGTCGGTCTGCTGGGCGAACCCCGCGCCGCCCAGCCGGGCGTTCCCTACCAGGGCCGCCTGCAGATCATCTCCGACGTGCCGGCGCAGCTGGGCAAGTTCGCCTTCGGCGGGCCCGGCTGGAGCCAGCTGGCCATCGACGCCGCGCCCAGCGTGAGCATCGACAAGAGCCGCCCGCTGATCATCGACTTCACCGTCATGGCGGCCGATCCGGAACAGTGGTTGGAGTTCTCGTTCGAGATGGACGGCCACGCGATCACGCGGCAGCTCAACCTGTCGCCCGCGCACGTCGAGGGCCTGCTGCAGCCGGGCGCGGTGCAGAAGGTCCGCGACGAGGACAATCCCTTCCCGCTCGACGACGCGACGCGGGCCTCGCCCGCGCCGGCGCCGGATTTGGAGGCCACGCCGCCGCAGCCCGGCGACGGCGAGAAGGCGCGCAACATCCGCGTGCGCGGCCGCTTCGTCTACGTGCGCAGCGACGGCTTCACCATAGGCGCCGACGGCGTGACCGTGCGCGTCTACGACGACGACTCGCCTTTCGGCTCGGAGCTGCTCGCCACCACGATCACCGACGCCCAGGGCTGGTACGACGTCACCTTCTACTGGAATCCGTGCGCGGTCTTCTGCGACTCCGAGCCCGACATCTACGTGCGGTTCGAGGCGTCCAACGCCCGCGTGCTGGTCGAGGACGCCTCGTTCATCAGCAGCACCTATTCCTGGCAGACCGGCGTGACCAGCGACTATCTGGGCAGCGATCTGAACTACGGCACGCTGCAGCCATCGGACGCCAACCAGCACCCCTCGCTGCACATCCTGACCAACCTGGTGCGCACCTGGCGCTGGATGCAAGGCTACGGCTACGACACGCCGTTCGTGCGCGCCAACTGGCCCAACGGCGCCACCGGCGCCTGGTACAACGGCGAGATCCATATAAGCAGCGGCACCCAGTGGCACGAGCACGTGCAGAGCCACGAGTACGGCCACCACTGGATCCAGAACTTCGCCGTCAACACCACGCCCGACTACTGCAACGGTATCTGCGACGCCAGCCCCACCGACTGCGGGCACTGCCTGTGGTGCCGGGAGACCGACCACGACGCCTTCAACGAGGGATTCCCCGACTGGATGGGCGATGTCATCCCCGGCAGCTTCGCCGCCCAATACGGGCGGGCGGCCCGGTTCATCTACGACATGGAGAACCTTGCCACCTGCGGCGGCAGCTGGGACGACCCGCTGCTGACCGAAGGCTTCCTGGCCGCCGTGATCCGCGACATCGGCGACTTCACCAATGACGACCACGCCGCCTTCCCGGAAACCGACGAACTGAGCCTGGGCTGGGACGAGATCCTGGCCTGCGTCGACCTGGATCATCCGACCACTCCGATGCTGTTCCTCAACGCGTTCAAGAACCGCTACCCGCAGCACCGCGAGGGGCTGTGGGCGACGGCCAAAAACTGTGGCTACGAGATCGACCTGCTGGCGCCGCTGGCGGTCACCAACCTGACCTCGCCCAGCCACTCGACCGTCGGCGATTCTCCCGATCCCACGATCGATTTCACCTGGACGCGCGCCTACGACGACGCCTCGGGCGTGCGCGGCTACGGCATCTGGATCGCGGCCTCCCACGGCATGCCGTCGGCGGTGCAGGACATCGGCGACGTTACCAGCTACACGACGCCGGCGTTGTCGCCGGGGACGTACTATTTCAGCATCCGCACCCTCGACCGCGCCGGCCGCTGGAGCAACAGCTACGCCTGGTACGGCCCGGTGACGATCCGCGCCGCGGTGCCGGCCAACCTGGTGTTCTACCAGCCGGCCGGCTGGAGCGGCGTGCTGGTGCCGCGCGAGGCGAACAACTCGACCTCCGGCAGCGTCCCTGCGCCGGTCACTCTGCCGGGCAACAGCGCCGGCACCTGGTGGAACGTCGCCGGCCGCAACAGCGGCGAATCGAGCACCGGCGTCGGCTTCGAGACGCGCGCCTACGTCGACGGCGTCTGGCACTGGTGGCTGTCGTGGGGCGCGATCGGTTCCGGCGGCTGGTTCTACGGCATCAACGCCGGTCCGCTGAACATCCGCGGCGGGCGCCACACCCTCGAGGCGCGCCTGGACGCCACCGAGCAGGTGGCCGAGACCAACGAGGGCGACAACCGCTGGGCGCATCAGTGGATCTGGACCCCGTACCCGCTGGTCGCCAACACCCCCGTCACACGCACCGCGCCGCCGCTGCGCACCGCCGGTTGGGAGGCCGTGGTCGACGGCTCGACGCTTTATTACAACAGCGACGGCCTGCGCCAGAACGGCGCCAGCTGGTGGGGCGTGTCGGTCTTGCGGCCCCTCAGCTCGACGGCCGACTACGACCTGCGCCTGCACACCCCGACCGCCGGCGCCAGCAACGGTTTCGCAGGCGCGGTGGCCAGCTCGGGACGGCTGTCGGGGCTGATCGACGCGGTCGTCGTCAACCACAACACCGTGCTGTACGGCACGCCGTACGATGTCGGCGTGATCAACTGGAACGGCAACGGCGCCAACTACGAGCTGGTGCACACGACCAACAGCTTCCTGGCCTTCGGCGACTCGGTGACGGTGCCGTTCGCGCAGAACGAGATGCTGCGGATCTGGGAGTTTTACGTCTCGACCGAGAACGCCGGCGCCGTCAGCATCACGGTCGACGCCGATCCGGCCAACGGGCCGCTCTACGCGCTGTGGCTGGACGAGAACTACCAGACCGGCGGTCTCTACAACTACAGCGCCTTCGCGGCCACCAACACGGCCGGCCGCGCGCGTCTGGACATTAACATCGCCGATTCCGGCTACAACGGCCTGGTGGTCTACCGCGATCCCGACTGGAGCAAGGGGACCGGGCCGATCGACGTCACGATCGAGATCCAGCGCACGCCGCCGGACTTCATGCCGTACCTGGCGGCCGGCTGGCACGCGCCGATCGTGCCGCGGCCGGCCAACGACGGCACGCCCGGTTCGGTGCCGGCGCCGGCCAGCCTGACCGGCAACGCCGCCTCGACGTACTTCAACGTGGCGGCGCGCAACGACAGCCCGACCGCTTCGGCCACCCTGCCGGGGCACATCCACATCGACGGGATCTATTCCGCCTGGGTCACCTGGGGCTACTTCCCCGGCTACGCCAACGGCCTGTTCAACTGGAATTACGCCTGGAACATCCGCGGCGGCCGTCACACGCTGGCCTGGCGCCTGGATGAGAACCAGGAGTACGAGGAGATCCACGAGGACAACAACGTCTACGGCGAGCAGTGGGTATGGAGCCCGCTGGAGCTGGCTCTCGACACGCCGGTCTGGCGCGGCGCCCTGCCCCTGCAGTACGGCGGATGGGTGGACGTCGGCACGGGCGAGCCGCTGTGGCCCAACAGCGACGGCCTGCGGATGCCCAACGCCGGCGGCTACTGGCGCGCGGTGGCGGTCATGCCGGGCGCGGCCAGCGACGTCGACCTGAGGCTGCACGCCGCCAGCACGGGCGCCAAGGACGGCTTCGGCGCCAATCTGGCCGGATCGTACTGGTGGACCGGCGACTCGGACTATGTGCTGGTGAACTTCAACCTGACCGGCTTCGCGCCGTACGATGCCGGCGCCGTCAGGTATGCCGGCGACGAGCCGTACACAACCGAGGCGACTGCCGCCGCCGGCTGGATCAGCTACCCCAACGGCGTCTACGGGCCGTACGCCCTGCCGGCCGGACGCATTCTCAACCTGCACGAGCTCTACCTGCCGGCAGGCCAGCTGGCGGTGCGTCTGGCCAATCTCAGCGGCACGGTCGACTGGGGCCTGACCCTGCACCCGGCCGATCAGGCGTATCAAGGCAAGTCCACCGCGCTCGCCGGCGGTCAGGTCTACTGGGCCGCCGGCCCGGGACAGGACGAAATCATGAGCGTCACCGTCCCGGCCGACGGCTGGTACTGCCTGGCGGTCTGGAAGCGCGCGGCGGCCGATCTGCCGCTCGCGGGCGACTACAACCTGATCATCGGGCCGGCTTCGGCCACGGACGTTCCGGGCGGCGGCGCCACGCCGGCCGTCACCGCGCTGGCCGGCATCCACCCCAACCCGTTCAATCCGCAGACGCGGATCGAGTTCGACCTGGCCCGCGCCGGGCACGCGGTCCTGGAGGTCTACGACCTGCAAGGAACGCGCGTGCGGACACTGGTCAGCGAGACGCTGGGAGCGGGGCGCCATGCCGCGACCTGGGACGGCCGCGACGACGCCGGCCGGCAGGTGGCCAGCGGCGTCTACATGGCGCGCCTGGCGGCCGGCGAGGCGCGACAGATGAAGAAGATGGTGCTCTTGAAGTAGATGTTGCTGCGCGGAAGGGCCGGAGTCGCTCCGGCCGGCGCGATGGGCTCCGGCGGCGCCAGGCCGCCGGAGCCTTCATGTCGGGCATGCTGGCAAGCCGGTCGCCGGGTGCTGCGGAGCCTTGCTCTGCGGCCAACCGGGGCCGGCCATGGGGCGCCGGCCGGTCATGGGGCGCCGGCCGACCATGGGGCGCCGGCCGACCATGGGGCGCCGGCCGACCATGGGGCGCCGGCCGGTCATGGGGCGCCGGCCGGTCATGAGGCGCCGGCGGCCGCGATGGACAACGTAGGGCCGCTATTCGCCGATTTGGCGCTGGCAAAATATTTGGCATATGCCTATAAGTGATTATATTGCAATGTTTTACATGTGTTCACCGGGTGAGCAGAAAGAGTTGAGCCAGGCCCGGTTTGGCGCGCGGACCTCGATAATGCCGTGCGCGCTCGGACCGCAGCCGAGCCGCCCGCGCATTTCGGTCCACGCCGCATCTCCCCGTGCTCCGGCATCGCCTTCGCTGCCCCCGTCGCACGGGCTGCTCACATCGCGCGCGCCGACTGCTTCATCGGTCCGACGACCGTCCGTCCCGGCGGGCCAGACCCCGTGATTTTTAGTGGTTATGCCCAATCCGATCAGTTGACTTGAACGGCCGGCTTGGCTAGGCTCGCCTGGGGGTTGCGCGGGTTCACGCAGGCAGCGCTCTTCGCGTCAGTCAGGCACTGGGATGGCGAACATGATTGATCTGGAAAGGCTTTGGCAGCCGATCGCTCCCGCCGATCCGACGGGGCCGAACCTGCGTCTGCTGGCCGGCGATCTGACGCTGCAGCAGATCGCCGCTCTCTGCCAGGAGGTCGATCCGCTGGCGGATCCCGACGGCATGGGACGGCGGGCCGATTGGCCGGAGGTCGTGCGCAGATGTGAAGTTGCGCTTTCCGAGCGCAGCAAGGACCTCGAATTGGCCGCGCGGTTGTCGCTTGCCCTGGTGCGTACCGAGGGCCTCGCCGGTTTGCGGGCCGGGCTGCAGGTGCTGCGCGAGCTGACCATGCGGTTCTGGGACCGGCTCCATCCCGGCGCCCCCGAGGAGGGCGATGAGCAGGTCCAGCACGGCATCCGCGCCCGCTGGTTGAGCTGGGTCGGTTCGTCCGGCGAATTCCTGCGCGCCGTCAAGCAGATGCCGCTCGTGGGCGCGATCGGCGGTCCGGCCTACGGCTGGCATGACTTCCAGGAATCGCGGCGCGTCGAGCAGGCGGCCATGAAATCCGACCGCAGCGACTACAACGAGCTGATCGCCGCCGGCCTGATCTCCGGCCAGCAGTGGCAGGACGCCGTCGCTGCCACGCCGACCGACCGGCTGGCGTCGACGCTGCAGGGGTTGACCGACTGCCTGGAGGAGCTGGCGGCTTTGCGCGCGGTTTGCGCCGAGCGCTTCATCGAGGACGCGCCCTGGCTCGAGCCGCTCGAGCAGTTGCTGGGCGAATGCCGCGATCACCTGCGCGCTCCCTCCGGCGCCGCCGCGGTCGCCGGAGGCGCCGGTGCGGCGGGCGCGGCGACAGGTCCAGCGCCGGCGGTGGTGACGATCATTGCCCCGGCGGTCGCGGGCGCGACGGCGGGGCTCGGCGCCGCGGTGGGCCAGCTCCAGACGCGGGAACAGGCCTACCGCGCGCTGCGCGACATCGCCGCCTTTCTGCGCCGCCTGGAGCCGCACAGCCCGGTGCCGCTGCTCATCGACCGGGCGGTCAAGTGGGGCGATCTGGGTTTCGACGCCCTGTTCCAGGACGTGGTCCAGAGCGACGAAGCGCGCCGCCAGGTCCAGGAGCTGCTGGGTCTGCGGCGCGACGACGAGTGAGATCCATGGAGTTGGACGGGACGCCGGCCCGCCGGCGGGATTCAGCCTCGAGGGAGGAAAGGCATGGCGAACGAGAGCATTTACAAGAAGAAGGAACGGGTAAGACCGCCGCGCGTGCACATCTCCTACGAGGTTGAGCTCAACGGCGCGCAGGTCATGAAGGAGCTGCCCTTCGTCGTGGGCGTGATGGCAGACCTTTCCGGGCAACCGCGCACGCCGCTGCCCAGGCCCAAGGACCGCAAGTTCGCGGAAATCGACCGCGACAACTTCGACGACGTGCTCAAGAGCATGAGCCCCCGTCTGGCCTACAGGGTCGACAACACGCTGCAGGGCGACGGCAGCGAGCTGTCGGTGGAGCTCGAGTTCCAGAAGATGGCGGATTTCGCGCCCGAGAACGTCGCCCAACAGGTCAAGCCGTTGGCCGATCTGCTGGAAGTGCGCACGCGGCTCAAGGCTCTGCTGAGCAAGACCGAGGGCAACGACCGTCTCGAGGAACTGCTCGAGGCCATCCTGGACAATCCCGAGATGCGCCAGAAGCTGGCGAGCACGCTCCAGCTCGAGGGCGAGGGCGGTGCCGGCGGCGCCGGCGAGGAGGGCAAGTGAGATGGCGGAAGCCAAGAAGTCGAAGCCGACGCCGGTGAACGAATTGGCGACCCGGGAGGGTTCGGCGATTCTCGACGACATCCTCAGCACGGGGATCAAGCCGCGCGACGAATCGGCCCGCGCCTACGGCGAAGAACTGATCAAGAACCTTGTGCAGCAGCTGCTCGATCCCAGCCTGGTGACGGCGAAGGGGGTCACCAAGACCATCAACCAGCGCATCGCCGCCATCGATGCCACGATATCGCGGCAGCTCAGCGCCATCATGCACCACGAGGAGTTCCAGAAGCTGGAAGCGTCGTGGCGCGGCCTGCACAAGCTCGTGCACAGCAGCGAGACCGGCGAGTCGATGAAGATCCGGGTGCTTAACATCTCCAAGAAGGACCTGCTGCGCGACTTCCAGGCGGCGCCGGAGTTCACCGAGAGCGCGCTCTGGAAGAAGGTCTACGAGTACGAGTTCGGGCTCTACGGCGGGGATCCTTTCGGCATCCTGGTCGGCGATTACGAGTTCTCGCGCGGGCCTCAGGACATCGAGCTGCTCGAGCACGTCTCGCACGTGGCGGCGGCCGCGCACGCGCCGTTCATCTCGGCTGCGGGCTCCGGCATGTTCGGCCTGGACAGCTTCACCGACCTGCCGAATCCGCGCGACCTGGCCAAGGTGTTCGACAAGAGCAACCCCGAGAACACCAAGTGGCTGTCGTTCCGCGACTCGGAGGACGCACGCTTCGTCGCCCTGACGCTGCCGCACGTGCTGGCGCGGCTGCCCTACGGACGCAGCACCCAGCCGGTCGACGGTTTCGACTTCGAGGAGGATGTCGACGGCGCCGACCACGGCAAGTACCTGTGGGGCAACGCGGCCTACGACCTGGCCGGCCGGTTGACCGAGGCCTTCTCCCGCTACCACTGGTGCGTGGCGATCCGCGGGCCCGAAGGGGGCGGCCTGGTCGGGGGTCTGCCCGTGCACGTCTTCAAGACGCGCGAGGGAGATGTCGGCAGCAAGTGCCCGACCGAGGTGCTGATCCCGGACACGCGGGACAACGAGCTGGCCGAGATGGGTTTCATCCCGCTCGTGAACTGCAAGAACACCGACTACGCGGCTTTCTTCAGCGGCAACACCGCGCAGCGGCCGAAGAAGTACCAGGATCCGGCGGCCAACGCCAACGCCGACCTGTCGCGGCGGCTGCCGTACCTGATGGCCACCTCGCGCATCGCCCATTACCTGAAGGCGATCTGCCGCGACAAGGTGGGGTCGTTCGCCTCGCGGCTGGAGGTGCAGAACTTCCTGAACAGCTGGATCAACAACTACGTGCTCGATCAGGACGTCGCGACGCAGGAGCAGAAGGCGAAATACCCGCTGCGCGAGGCGCGCATCGAGGTGACCGAAGACAAGGCGCGGCCGGGATCGTACCGGGCCGTCGCGTACCTGCGGCCGCATTTCCAGCTGGAGGAGCTGAACGTTTCGCTGCGGCTGGTCGCCGATCTGCCGGCCGCCGCGAAGTAGGCGCAGAGGATCAGGGACGGCCCCGTCCCCGTCGGGGACCCGCCCTGGGGGGTGGGCCGCGCAGGCGGCCAGAAAAACCGAGAAAGGATGACGGTCATGTTCGATGCCTACCTCAAGATCGCCGACATTCCGGGCGAGAGCACGGCCAAGGGATTCGAAGGCCAATTCGAGATCCTTTCCTACTCGCACGGCGTGACCCAGCCCAGCGCGGCCGCCGCGAGCACGACGGGCAGCGCCACGACGGGCCGCTGCGAGCACACGGACTTCACCATCGTCAAGGAACTGGACAAGGCCTCGCCGATCCTGGCCCAGAAGTGCAGCGACGGTTCTCACATCAAGGAGATCGTGCTGACGCTGTGCCGGGCGGGCGGCACCGCGCCCGTGCCCTTCATGGAATACAAGCTGACCCACTGCATCGTCTCGAGCGTGCAGCCGGGCGGCAGCAAGGAGGGGCTGCCGATCGAGACCGTCAGCTTCAACTACGGCAAGATCGATTGGACCTACACCGGGACGAAGAGGGCCGACGGCACCGGCGGAGGCAAGACGACCGGTTCGTGGAACCTGCAGACCAACACGCCCAAGTAACCGCTGCGGCGGCGGAGGATCGCCATGCCAGGGGCGGGTGTCGAGGAGCTGTTGCGCGCGGGTCGCCTCGGCGAGGCGATCGCCGCGCAGACGGCGGCGGTCAAGGCCAGTCCGGCGGAGCCCGAGGCCCGCTACCTGCTGCTGGCTCTGCTCGGCTTCGCCGGCGAATGGGAGCGGGCGGGCCGCCAGCTCGAGGCCCTGGGACATCAGGACCCGAAGCTCGCGGCCGCGGCCCGTGTCTGCGGCGGTCTGCTGGCGGCCGAACAGCAGCGCCAGGCGGTCTTCCGCGGGGAGGGGCAGCCGCTGGTGCCGCCGGACGCGCCGGCGCACGTCGCGGCCCGGCTGGCGGCCCTGGAGGCCTGGCGGGCCGGCGACCAGGTCGCGGCCTCGCGGCAGCTGGAGGTCGCCGCCGACGCCGCGCCGGCGCTGGCCGGCCGTCTCAACGAACAGGCCTTCGGCGGCCTGCGCGATCTCGACGACCTGCTCGGTTCGGTGCTCGAGGTATTCGCGGGCGGTCGCTACCTGTGGCTGCCGCTCGAGCGGCTGCGGCGGTTGGAGACGGCGCCGCCCGCCCATCTGCTGGATCTGCTGTGGCTGCCCGCGCAGATCATCGATGATGCGGAGGGCAAGGCCACCGTCCATCTGCCCGTGCTCTACCCGGGCTCGGCTGGCCATGACGCCGAAGAGGTGAGGCTGGGACGGCGGACCGAATGGTGGGGCGGGCCGGATTTGCTGCGCGGAGCGGGGCAGCGCGTGCTCGCCTATCTCGACGCGGGCGGCGAGGTGCAGGAGCAGGGGATCCTCGCCGTGCGCTCCCTGGAAATCGAGCCGCGGGCCTGAGGCCGACGGCGGCATTGGAGGAGGCGGCGATGGCCGGGCCCCTGCCGCGTGAGGTGTTGCGTCACTCGGTGATCGATCGCCTGACCGCGGGCGGTGGTCGCCGCGGCGATCTGCGGATCAGCGTGGCCGAGCTGCGGCACGCCGTGCGCCGCGACATCGAGTGGCTGCTGAACACGCGGCGGACCCTGCTGCCCGGCCTGGAGGACCTGCCCGAGGCCAACGCGTCCCACCTGGCCTACGGGCTTCCGGATCTCACCCAGTTCGCCGCGCGCAGCGCCGCCGATCGCCAACGGCTCAGCGACATCATCGCGGACATCCTGCGCAAGTTCGAGCCGCGCCTGATGCCCGACAGTCTCAGCGTCGAACCGCTGCCGCGCGGCGAGAACGACCAACTGCGCCTGCACTTCGTCATCCGCGGCATCCTGCACGTGGAGCCCATCCTCGAACCGATCACCTTCGACACATCCATCGAGATGGCCAGCGGCGCCATCACGATCATGGCGGCGGAGTGATGCGCGACGAACTGCTGCAGTACTACGAGAGGGAGCTGCGCTACATCCGCCGCCTGGCGGGGGAGTTCGCCCAGCGGTACCCGGGCGTCGCCGGGCAGCTGCTGCTCGAGCCCGACAAGTGCGAGGACCCGCACGTCGAGCGGCTGATCGAGGCCTGCGCGCTGCTGACCGCGCGGGTGCAGCTGAAGCTCGACGACGAGCTGTCCGAGATCACGACCGCCCTGCTGGAAACGCTCTTCCCCCAGCTCCTGGCGCCTGTTCCCTCCATCACGCTCGTGCAGCTGACCGCCGACGCGGGGCGCGCGGAGGCGACCACCGCCTTGCGCATTCCCCGGCACACGCTGATGCACGCCCGCCCGGTGGCGGGAGTGCGCTGCCGTTTTCGCACCTGCTATCCGGTCGATCTCTGGCCGCTGGAGCTGACGGCGGCGGCGATCGTGCCGCTGGACCGCAACCTGCCGGGATGTCCGCCGGCGGCGCGCGGGGCGCTGCGGCTGGAGCTGCGCACCCTGGGCGCGCAGACCTTCCAGGCGCTGTCTCCAGGCAGCCTGCGTCTGCATCTGACCGGGGAAGGTTCCCTGCCCTACGAACTCCACGATCTGCTGCTGCGCGATCCGCTGGGCCTGATGGTGCGTCCGGTCGACGCCGCCGGCGGCGCCGGCGGCCGGCGCCGGACGGGCGTCGTGCTGGGGCCGGACAACGTGCGGCCCGTGGGCTTCGGCCGCGACGAGGGGCTGGTGGACGCCGGACCCGCGCGCCTGGGCTGCCGCATCGTCCAGGAGTATTTCTGCTTCCCCGAGAAATTCCTGTTCGTGGACCTCGCGGGGCTGACCCCGGACGCCCTGGCCGGCTGCGGGCGCGCTCTGGAGCTGCTGGTCCTGCTGGACCATCACCCACTGGACCTGGCCGCGAGCGTCGGACCGGACAATTTCAAGCTCGGCTGCACGCCGGCCGTGAACCTCTTCCCGCAGCAGGCCGAGCCGATCGCCCTGACCCACACCACGGCGGAACACCAGGTCGTCGCCGATGCGCATCAGCCGCTGGCCTACGAGGTGCACACGGTGCAGAGGGTGGAGACGGTCGCGCCGGGCAGCGGCGCCGCGCGCGTCTATCGCGCCTTCCACGCTCTGCGCCACGGCGATCCGGCCGCGGCCGAGCCGGCCTTCTGGCTGGCCGGCCGCCGCGCCTCGACGCGCAAGGACGATGACGGCAGCGAGATCTTCCTGACGCTGGTCGACCGCGACCGCCAGCCCCTGGGGCGGCCGCCGGGGGAGACGCTGATCGTCCACGCACTCTGCAGCAACCGCGATCTGCCGTCGCGCCTGCCGCTGGGCGAGGAGCGCGGCGACTTCCAGGTGGAAGGGCAGCCGGGAGTGGCGCGGATCCGCTCGCTGCGCAACAAGCCGACGCCCGCTCTGCGCCTGGCGGCCAAGCGGGAGGGATTGTGGCGACTGGTTTCGCTGCTGCAGCTGAACTACCTGTCGCTGGCGGGCGAGACGCAGGCCCCGGACGGGAAGCCCGGCATGCAGGACGCGGTCGCCTTGCGCGAGCTGCTGTCGCAGCTCGACCGCGCCGACACGGCGGCGACGCGGCAGCGCATTTCCGGCCTGGTGGGTGTGCAGGTGCGGCACGTGCTGCGGCTGATCGACGCCGCCGGCGACGCCCAGGGAATGGCCGGCGCGCCGGCGGCGCCCGCGGCGCAGGCCGGCGCGCCGGCGGCCGCCAGGGGCGCGCGGGTCTTCGCGCGCGGCCTCGAAGTGACCCTGGAGCTGGACGAGAGCAAGTACGCCGGCAGCAGCGTCCTGCTCTTCGCCATGGTGCTGGAGCGTCTGCTGGGATCCTACGCGACCATCAACTCGTTCACGCAGACCGTGGCGTTGGGCCGCCAGCAAGAGGGGGTGTTGAAGCGATGGCCTCCTCGGGCGGGCGAGGTTTCCCTGCTCTAGCCGAATTGCTGGCGGACGAGGGTTATCGCTTCGAATTCTGCCAGGCGGTGCGCCTGCTGCAGGCGGCGCCCGGAGCGGGCGCGCCGGTGGGCGAGACCGACGATCCGCGCCGGGAAGCCGTCCGCTTCGCCAGCCACGTCTCCTTCGCCTTTCCGCCCAGCGACGTGCGCGCGGTCTACCCGCCGGCCGGCGAGGGCGGCCCCGCGCGCCTGAGCGTGGCCTTCTGGGGCGTCGCCACGCCGGCCAGCTTCGGCTCGCTGCCTCTGCCATACGCCGAGCTCGTGCTGTCGCGCCTGCGCGAAAAGGACGCCGCCCTGGCGGACTTCCTGGACATCCTCAACCACCGCACGCTGTCGCTCTTCTACCGCGCGTGGGAGAAGTACCGCCCCGCCGTCATCTACGAACGCCTCGGCGGCCACGAGACGGGCGTCCACGGTCGCGCCCTCTACGCCCTGCTCGGCCTGGGCACGCCCGGCATGCGCGCCCGCCTGCCGCTGGACGGCAGGGCGCTGCTGGCGCGCGCGGGGCTGCTGCAGCGGCCGCGCGCTTCGGCGCTGGCCCTGACCGAGCTGCTGGAAAGCTACTTCGGCGTCCCGGTCGCGGTGAGACAGTTCGTGCCCTCCTGGTGCGCCATCGAGGAAGACGAACGCAGCCGCCTGGGAAGGTTCGCCTGCGAACTGGGCGTCAACGTGACGCTGGGCGCCCGCGTGCGCATCGCCCAGGCGCGATTCCGCCTGCGTCTGGGGCCGTTGGGATGGGAGGAGTTCCGGCGCTACCTGCCGTCGGGGCAGGCCTACGCGGAGCTGGTCAGCCTGGTGAAACTGGCGGTGGGGCTCGAGCTCGATTTCGACGTGCAGCCTGTGCTGCGCGCCGAGAGCGTGGCGGGAATCCGCCTGGGCAGGGCCGATGAGCGCGGGGCGGCCTGGCTCGGCTGGTCCACCTGGCTCACCACGGCGACGCCCGCGCGCGATGCCGAGGATGTGATCATCGACGCGACCGCGGCGGCCTGAGCGGCGGGCCGCGGGCGGCAAGAATCAGGAGGGAGATCGTGGGGCTGAACCTCAAATCGCTGGTCGGCAAGCTGACCGATTCCTCGCGGCGCGGCCTGGAAGGGGCCGCGGGCCTCAGCCTGTCGCGCACCCACTACGAGATCGAGATGGAGCATTGGCTGCTGAAGCTGGCCGAACCGCCGGCGGGCGACATCGCGCGCATCCTGCGGCACTTCGAGGTCGGCCCGGAGCGGTTCCTGCGCGATCTGGAGCGGGGGCTCGACCAGTACAAGACCGGCAACGGCGGACGCCCGCAGCTGGCGCCGAGCATCGAGGACATGATGCGGGAAGGATGGGTCCTGGCCTCGGTCAATCACGGCGCCTCGCGCGTGCGCGCGGGCATGCTCCTGCTGGCCTGCTTGAGCGACCGGGGCCTGTCACGGCGGCTGCTCGAAGTCGCGCCCGATTTGCGGCGCGTCAAGATCGAGACGCTGGAACGCGAGCTGGCAGCCATCGTGTCGGGCTCGCCCGAGGATCGCGAGGTGTTCGCGGCGGAGCCGGCCGCGCGCGCCCTGGGCGCCGGCGCGGCGCCGGGCGAGGCCGCGCCCGGAGGCCCGGCGGGGTCGACGCCCGCCCTCGATCAGTTCACGATCGACCTGACCGGCGAGGCGCGCGCGGAACGCATCGATCCGGTGCTGGGGCGCGATCCCGAAATCCGGCAGATCATCGACATCCTGATGCGCCGGCGCCAGAACAACCCCATCCTGACGGGCGAGGCGGGCGTCGGCAAGACGGCGGTGGTCGAGGGGTTCGCGCTGCGCATCGCCGCCGGCGACGTGCCGCCGGCGCTGTCGCAGGTGTCGCTGCGCACGCTTGACCTGG
>CAYWTR010000004.1:124582-180294 GCA_964461255.1 uncultured Fibrobacteraceae bacterium
GCCACGCGAGGCGTCTCAGGCGGTTCGCCGCCGGAGGCGACCCACGCCGATCAGCATCCAGCAAAGGCACAGCAAGGCCATCGGAGCGCCCACCCCGGCCCCGCACCCACCGCCGGCCTGGGGCTGCTGCAGGCGGGCGCGGGTGTCAAGGGCGAGTTCGAGAACCGGCTCAAGCAGGTGATCGAGGAAGTCCGGCGCTCGCCGTCCCCGATCATCCTTTTCATCGACGAGGCGCACACGATGATCGGGGCTGGCGGCCAGGAGGGCCAGAACGACGCCGCCAACCTGCTCAAGCCGGCGTTGGCCCGCGGCGAGCTGCGCACGATCGCCGCCACCACCTGGGCGGAATACAAGCGCTATTTCGAGAAGGACCCTGCCCTGTCGCGGCGGTTCCAGGTGGTGAAGGTCGAAGAGCCGACCGAGGAGCAGGCGGTCGAGATGATGCGCGGGCTGACGACCAAGCTGGAGAAGCATCATGGGGTGCGGATCACCAGCGAGGCGGTGCGGGATTCCGTGCGCCTGTCGCACCGCTACATCCCGGCGCGACAGCTGCCCGACAAGTGCGTGAGCGTGCTCGACACGGCCTGCGCGCGCGTGGCCATCGGCCGCACGGCCACGCCGGCGGCGGTCGAGGATCTGCGGCGCCGCCTCGACGCCCTGGCCACCGAGATCCGCATCCTGGAGCGGGAGAGCGCGCTGGGCGTCGATCACGCGGAGCGGCTGTCCGAGGCGGGCCGCCAGCGGGAGCAGGCCGCCGCGCGCCTGCAGGAGCTCGACGAACGCTGGCGGCAGGAACTGGCGCTTTCGGACCGGATCCTGGAAGTGCGCGCGCAGCTGGAGGCAGCGCTGGTTCCCGGCGCGACGGAGGCCGGCGACGCGACGCCGCAGGCGGCCCCGCTGTCGGCCGCAGAGGCTGAGCGGCTGCGGGCCGAGCTGAGCGCGCTGCGCCGCCAGCTGCAGGAGCTGCAGGGCGAGCAGCCCCTCGTCGGCTGCGAGGTCGAGGGGCAGACCGTCGCCGAGATCATCTCGGCCTGGACCGGCATCCCGGCCGGTCGCATGGTCGCCGACGAGATCCAGACCATCCTCCACCTGGACGAGCGCCTGCGGGAGAGGGTGATAGGCCAGGATCACGGCCTGGCGGCGATCGCGCAGCGCATCCGCACCTCGCGGGCGAGCCTGGACAACCCGGCCCGGCCGGTGGGGGTCTTCCTGCTCGTGGGTCCGAGCGGCGTCGGCAAGACCGAGACGGCGCTGGCGCTGGCCGAGGCGCTCTACGGCGGCGAGCGCAATCTCATCACCATCAACATGTCCGAATACCAGGAGGCGCACACCGTCTCCAGCTTGAAGGGCGCGCCCCCGGGCTATGTCGGGTACGGCGAGGGCGGCGTCCTGACCGAGGCGGTGCGGCGGCGTCCCTACGCCGTGGTTCTGCTCGACGAGGTGGAGAAGGCCCATCCCGACGTGATGGAATTGTTCTACCAGGTGTTCGACAAGGGCGTGCTCGAGGATGGGCAGGGGCGCGAGGTGGACTTCAAGAACACCGTGATCCTGCTTACCTCGAACGTCGGCTCCGAGACGATCATGAAGCTGTCCGCCGACCCCGACACCTGTCCCGAACCGGGCGCCCTCGCTGATGCGATCCGGCCCGAGCTGTTGCAGCGTTTCCCCGCCGCCCTGCTGGGTCGGATGGTCACGGTGCCGTACTATCCGATCCTGGGCGACGCGCTCGAGCGCATCATCCGGCTGCAGCTCGAGCGCATCCGCAAGCGCCTGCGCGCCAATCACCGCGCCGAGTTCGTTTGCGGAGACGATGTCGTGGCGGCCATCGCCGCGCGCTGCACCGAGACCGAGAGCGGCGCGCGGGCGATCGACCACATCCTGACCCAATCGCTGCTGCCGCAGATCTCGACCGAATTCCTGGCGCGCATGGCCAGGGGGGAAGCCTTCGCGCGCGTCGCGGTGACGGCGGAGGCGGGGACCTTCCGTTACCAGCTTGATTGAGAGGCAGGCAGACCCGGCCCCGGGTCCCAGCAGCAGGAGCGGCGACCATGTTCCAGCAAGAAGGCAGGCTCTGCACGATCACGACCAAGCTCGGTCCGGACGCGCTGCTGGTGCGCCGCGTGTCGGGGCGAGAGGGGCTGTCGTGCCCGTTCCATTTCATGCTCGAGCTGCTGGGGACCAGCGGCGCGGTCGATCCGGCCGCCGTGCTCGGGCAGAGCGCCACCCTGACTCTGGCGCTCGCCGGCGGAGGCAAACGCCACCTCAACGGGATCATCACGCGTTTCGCCCAGGCGAGCGCCGACCGGCGCTTGACTGTCTATCAGGCCGAGATGATGCCGTGGTTCTGGCTGCTGACGCGCCGGACCGACTGCCGCATCTTCCAGAACGAGACGGTTCCGGACATCGTCAAGAAGGTCTTCGCCGAGCTGAAGTTCAACGACTATGAGCTGCGCCTCTCCGGCACCTACGATCCGCGGGTGTACTGCGTCCAGTACCGCGAGTCCGATTTCGACTTCGTGTCGCGGCTGCTCGAGGAGGAGGGGATCTTCTACTTCTTCGAGCACACCGACAAGACCCACACGCTGGTCATGGCGGACACGCCGAGCCACCACGTGCCCTGCCCGGGACAGCCCAGCGCCACGTACGATCCGGGGCCCGACCGCCACGAGGCCGGCGACGCCATCCAGAACTGGCTGGTGGAGCACCAGCTGCAGCCCGGCGCCTACGCCCTGACCGATTTCAACTTCCTGGATCCCGCGGCGAATCTGCTCGTTTCCGGCGCCAGCGCGGTGACCGCCGGGGCGGACAGCCGCCTCGAGGTCTACGACTACCCCGGCGACTTCGTGCTTTTGGGCGCCGAGGAGGACGCCAAGCTGGAAAAGGGCGAGGCGCGCCTGAAGCTGCGCCGGCAGGAAGGGGATTGCCGCGCCCTCACGGTGCGGGGGGAGAGCGACTGCCGCGCCTTCCAGCCGGGTTTTCGGTTCGATCTGCTGGGCCACTACCGCTCCGATTTCAACGACACGAGCTACGTGCTGACCGAGGTGCGGCACGATCTGACGCAGGAGGCGACGTACGAATCCGCCGGCCAGGGGATCAGCGGCTGGACCTCCCGCTACGAGAACAGCTTCGTCTGCATTCCCCACGCCGTGCCCTACCGGCCGCCGCGCGCGACGCCCAAGCCGCGCGTGCCCGGGCCGCAGACGGCGCTGGTGGTCGGGCCCAAGGGCGAGGAGATCCACGTCGACAAGCACGGCCGCGTGATGGTGCAGTTCCCCTGGGATCGCCTGAGCCAGGCCGATGAGACCAGCTCGTGCTGGATCCGCGTCGCGCAGGTCTGGGCCGGCAAGCAGTGGGGCGGCATGTTCATCCCGCGCATCGGGCAGGAGGTCGTGGTCGATTTTCTCGAGGGCGATCCGGATCGGCCTCTGATCACCGGACGCGTCTACAACGGCGCGGCCGTGCCGCCCTACGAGCTGCCGGCCAACGCCACCGTCTCGACCATCAAGAGCTATTCCAGCAAGGGCGGCGGCGGCTTCAACGAGATTCGCTTCGAGGACAAGAAGGACAGTGAGGAGATCTTCATCAACGCCCAGCGGCAACTCGACACGAGGGTGGGAGCGGACTGCCACGAATTCGTCGGCAACGATCGGCATCTGATCGTCAAGAAGGATCAGATCGAGCACGTGCAGAACAATCGTCAGGAGAAGGTCGATGCCGATCATTACGAGGAGATCGGCAAGGACCGGCACCTGAAGGTCGCGGGCAAGGAGGCGATCGAGATCGGCGGCAGCCGCTCGCTGACGGTCAAGGGCAACGTCAGCGAAGCGCTCAAGGCCGGCTTTTTCCAGGAAGTGGCCCAGGGGGCGCACCTGAAGGCGATGGAGGTCGTCATCGAGGCGATGCAGGGTCTGACGATCAAGTGCGGCGGCAACGCGGTCGTCATCGATCCGTCCGGCGTGACGTTGAAGGGCTCCATGGTCACCATCGACGGCGGGACGACCAAGATCAACTCGGGGCCGGGCTCGCCGGCGGCGGCGGTCAAGGCCATCGCCGCGGTGGCGCCGGCGGCGCCGGCCGCCGCCGTGGAGGCCGGCACGGCCGTGGCCGGCGCCATGACGACCGTCAAGCCGCACAAACCGCCGCAGACCCCGGAGGAGAAGGAGCGCAAGACAAGCTGGATCGAGATCGAGCTTGTCGATGAAGACGACAACCCGGTGCCCGGCGCGCGCTACGCCGTCGAGCTTCCCGACGGCACGACCGCCGCGGGCACCCTGGACGAAAAGGGCTTTGCGCGCGTGGAGGGTTTCGACCCCGGCGGCTGCAAGGTCACCTTCCCGGATCTGGACCAGGACGCATGGGAGAAGGCGTGATGGCAACGCGAGCGAGCCGGCGCTGGGCGGCGGACGTGACGCAGCAGGGCGGAACGGGCGGGCAAGACGCCTCCGCACAGAGCGGCGACAGCGCCGGCGGCGGCGGCGCCGCCGCCGCCGGCGCCCCTGCCCCGACGGCGCAGCCTGTCGGCAGCGGCGATTACGTGGTGCAGCAGGGCGAATGCCTGCTGAGCATCGCCCTGGAGCACGGCTTTCTGCCGGAGACGCTCTGGGATCTGCCGGAGAACCGCGAGGTCAAGGACAAGCGCAAGGATCCGTCGGTGCTGCTGCCTGGAGATCGCCTCCATATCCCGGATCCCCGCGTCAAGCAGGAATCGAGCAGCGACGGCCAGAAGCACCGCTTCCGCCGCAAGGGATTCCCGGCCAAGCTCCGCATCCGGGTGCTGCAGAACGGCGAACCCCGCAAGGACACTCCGTACATCCTGGACATCGACGGCGTCCTGAGCGACGGCACGACCGACGGGGACGGGGGCGTCGAGGTGACGGTGCCGCCGCAGGCCAAGCGCGGCCGCCTGACGGTGGGCAAGGACGAGGGCGACCGCCAGGTGTTCGAGCTGCGCCTGAGCGGTCTGGATCCGATCGACGCGCTGAGCGGGGTGCAGCAGCGGCTCGACAACCTGGGCTTCGCCTGCCCGGTCACCGGCGCGCTCGACGAACGGACGAAGGCGGCGCTCGCCGATTTCCAGCGCGCCTTCGACCTCGAGGCTACGGGCGAGGCCGACGACAAGACCCGCGACCGGCTGGTCAAGGAGCACGGCTCGTGAAAGGGGCACGGCTCTCGACATGAGCGGCGTCAAGAAGGCGGGCGACAACGTCCTCGGGACCGGCTTCCAGATCCGTTTCGTCGAGCGAGTCTACGACGGCGCGCCGCGCTGGCTGAGCGCCGATTACTTCAAGCATGTGATCAAGATCGACCACCTCGACCGTGAACAGAGCGTGCGGGACAAGATCCGCCACGCGCACAAGCCGCTGTTCGATGCCTTCGACGTCTTGCTCACCTGCGTCAAGCCCGACTGCCCCGACCGCCAGCAGTCGCTGCGGCCGCAGGCGGAGTGGGGACGTGACGGCAAGGCCGACGACAAGCTGCGCACCGACATGGTGCAGTTGGCGCGCGGCAAGCCCGACAAGCTCGGCGCGACCTGCCCCGCCTGCGGCCAGAAGCTGCTGCCGCTGCAGTGCTGGTCGCCGCGGCGCAAGTGGGTCTACGTGCTCAAGGAGCAGGGCAAGAGCCTGGCGCCGTTCTGCGAGATCGAAATCGACGATGGCGGAAGTGGTTTCATATACGGCAGTTATGACAAGAGCGGCAAGAGGTTCCAGGATAAGGGCAGGACCGCCTTCCCGGGCTATCTGACCCTGCCGCCCGATCAGGCCAAGCACGTCTGGCATTTCTTCATGTCGCCGGTGCGGCTGGGGCCCAAGGCGATGGGCCTGCTGATCCAGGCGCCGGAGCGCGAGGCCGAGCTCGCCGCGCAACGCGACAGGTACGGAACGGCCGGCAAGGCGGTGCCGGTCGTGCCGGCGCTGCAGCCCTGGGCCGCCACCGTCAGGCGCAAGTTCAGCGCCGAGCAGGTCAAGACGCGCAGCGGCGAGCGGATCCCGCTCGCCGACCCGTTCGCGTGGGTGGCCGCCGTCGTGGACCTGGATCTGGTGCCGATCCTGGGCGCGCAGCAGGAGCTGATCCGCAACGCGGACGAGCAGGCCAAGGCGTTCGTCGCCGCGGTCCTGCACTCCGCGATCGCCCGCCGGCAGGTGTCGAAGGATCCTCCCAGGTGGGAGGAGGACGCCTGGGACGTCAAGGACGACACGGTCGCACCTCCGGCGCAGTTCAAGTCGAGCGGGAACATCGCCAAGGCGTGGCTGGACCGGTACGAGCGGGCGCTCACCTATCTGACCGAGCAGGTGCTGGCGGCGGGCACGCGCGTCGTCTTCGCCCTGAGGTTCGGCGCCGGCCATCGCATCGTCGAGCAGGCGTGCCAGGAGCGGGCCGCCGAGCCGGGCTGCCTCGCCATCGGCATGCTGCACTGGCTGCACGCGCTGAAGGACCTGCTGCTCTGCCGCCCGGGCGAGGCGTTCCTGGCCTGGCTGGTGGAGAACAAGGAGGCCGCCGACCACATCCCGGTGCGCAACGTGCTCGGCGGAGAGTCCGCCGGCAAGGGCAGCCGCCTGCAGAAGGAATCGCCGGGTCTGGCGTTGCAGCTGCTGGCGCTGCTCGATCCGGCCGTGATCAGGAGCGCGGCCAAGCCGGCGGACGAGATCGTCAAGCATCTGGAGAAGATCGACGTCCGCGCCGCGACCCCGGGCACGAGCGAGGTGAAGCTGGCCAAGGACACGGTCGTGTCCATCGGCGATGCCGTGCTCGAGAAGTACCTGCAAAAGCTGCCCAAGCGGCTGCAGGAGCTGGGCGAGGAAGTCGTCCTGGCCAAGGAGTACGGCGCCAGAAGCTGGAAGGCGCGCCTGAGCGCGCTCGACAACGCGGCGGCGTTCGAGGACGGCGTGGGCTTGCTGCTGGGGCTGAAGGCCTACACGGAGGAGGCGGGCGCCTACGACACCCCGTACGACAAGTACGGCAAGACCAAGGCGAAGATCGAGTACCCCCTCAAGGTGGCCGACTACCTGTCGAAGCAGTCGCGCCGGTTGATCAAGGCGCGCCTGTCGGGCGAGGCCGCGTCGGTGATCGCCAAGGTGGAGGCGGAGGGGACGGCGGTCATAGGCAAGCTGTCGGCGCAGGAGTACGAGATCCTGCTCGCCAATCGCTCGGTGCGCGCCTACCGGACGCTCGCCACCGGGGCGCGCATCCTGGCGGGTCCGGTGGCGATCGTGCTGGGCGGGGCCGACCTGATCGCCGAGAGCGGCAAGACGATCACCGAGTGGCAGGCGGGCGACCCCGGCGCCGCGGTCGGTCACGCCCTGATGGCGGGCGCCGCGATCTGCACCATCGCCGTCGCCGCCGCCGAGACCACCGCGCTGGTCAGCGGCGCCGCCACGGCCGCCTGGGTCGGCCCCGTCGGCTGGATCGCCGCCGGGCTGCTGTTGATCGGCGCCCTGGTCATGGCGCTCTGCGCCAAGAACGATCTGGAGAAGTTCGCGCAGCACTGCTGGCTCGGCTCCGACTACGGCGACGGCGACTGGGACGACGAGACCGGCAAGCCGTGGATGGCCAACAAGCCGTGGCCGTGGCTGCGCTACACCGGCGCCGGTTCGGCCAAGGAAGCGCCCGACCGCTGGCAGCGGCAGCGCCTGGCGCTCCTGCGCATGATCAGCGGCTTCAAGACGATCTGCCACGCCGGCAGCTACTGCGGCGGACAGATCTACCCGGGGTATCTGGCCGGCAGCACCGCCTTCGAGATCGAGATCGATGTCTCGCCCGCGGAGAAGGGCGCGGCGGGCAAGAAGGAGACCTACCGCGCGGTGGTCTGGCCCACGGCCCGCGACTGGATGTGGGTGGGGCAGGAGCCGCAAGATGACTCATACGTGAGCATGACGCCCAACACGAGAGGCGAGAAAGTCGCCGTGATCAAGGTCGAGGCGCGGCCCCGCGGCTTCTCCGGACGCGTCGACTACCAGCTCCGCGTCCGCCTGGCCCTGGACGGTGCGGGCGACAAGTTCGGAGCCGCGCACCACTACCTGCCGGTCTCGAAGAGCTGGGTGATCAACAACGTGTCGGGGTACAGCGAGGCGGACAGCGGGAAGGTGGATTGAGGCAGAGAGCGCGGGGCGGGCCGCGCCCGCCGCCGGCGCGCCGGGCCGCGCCTGGACGCCCCGGCCCCCGGGAGGGTCTGCTGGTGAAACGCGCCAGCCTGTCTGCTATTGTGCATGCGGGCATGCAAATCGGGCACGCCGCTTCGAGCGGACGATGTCCTGATTTCCGTCCGCGAGGAGTCGGCCCGACATGAATCAGAACGCCAGCGTTCCGTCAGACGACGCCGCCTCGACAGCGAACGGCGCGGCGGGTCACGCCGGCCAGAGCGGGGCCGGCGCCGCCTCCCCGGCGGCGGGCACCGCCGCCGCTCCGCGCGGCGTGACCACGGCGCCGCTGGATGGCGATCACACGAACACCTTGACGGGCCCCGAGGATTTTCCCTTCTCCTACTAGTCCGGCCCTCGGTGCCGCGGCCAAGACGGGGAGACGACGATGCCCGACGCCGTATTGCGCACCGAGCGGATCTGGATGTTCGGCCGGCGCTACGATTTCGATGTCTACCAGACGGACCTCGCCCTCGACGGATTCCAGTATCAGGGCGGGCTGGCCGGCGCGCCGACGCGGCGCCAGAAGAACCAGATCGTGCTGCACTACACGGCCGGAGCGGGACGGGCGCGGGCGGCCGTCAGCTGGTGGAACACGCTGGCCAACCTGCCTCTCTGGATCTGCCCGCGCTACTTCAAGAACCCGCCCCATCACTATGGGGCGGCCGCGGCGGGCGCCTGCCCGGCCGGACACGGGGCGCTCGTCAAGGGGCAGAAGTACGCCAGCGCTCACTACGTGCTGGAAAGGGCGCAGCATCGCGAGAACCCCGGAAACCACCCGTACGCCGACGTCGTGGAGGTCACGCCGTCGGACTACGTCACGTTCCACGGCGGCGTCGTCAACCGCAACTCGGTCGGGATCGAGATCTCGAACGTCGGCTGGAATTTCGCCGTCGCGACCGGCGACCCCACCACCGGGGCAGGCGCCGCTCAACGACCTACCGATCAGAACCGCTGGCTCCATCTGGCCGCCGCCGTGCGGGGGCAACGCGATTTCGAGGCCTACCAGGAGGAGCAGTACCTGGCCCTCATCCTCCTGCTGCGCCACCTGTGCATCAGGCATCGCATCCCGCGGCAGTTCCTGGGCGGCACCACGGACGAGAAGATGGCGCGCTGGTGGCACAACCTGCCGGCGGCGGAAGAACGGCTGACCCGCAGCCGTTTGCTGCGCTTCCGCGGCATCCTCTCCCACATGAATTGCCATGAAGACAAGGCCTGCGGCGGACCGGCCCTGCACCGCAACCGTCTGTTCAGGGGGATCAGCGACGAATGGTGGCTGCCGGTGCAGCTCGACGGCCGCGAGCGCACGTATTACATGGGTCCCTTCGATCCGCAGCCGAACGCGCCGAGCTTCTTCCGCTGGGACGGCGGCGCCCTGCAGGCGCATCTTTTTCATGATGCCAATCTGGACGCTCTGCAGGAGACGCGGTCCTATTTCGACCTGGAGCAACTGCCCTACTACTACGCGTGCGTCGAGACCGCCGTGCCCGGCGGACACTACCCGATCGGCCGGAACAGGATCTGGCATGGCGGCATCCATTTCGCGGCGCCGGCGGGGAATCGCAAGGTCTATGCCGCGGCTTCCGGCACGATCGTGGCGGCCCGGCTGGGCGGCAACGCCGCCAGCGAGGCCCACCCGTCGCTCGGCAGCCAGCGCTTCGTGCTCATCCGCCACTGTGTCCACCTGGAGACGGAGGCGGACCCGGGCGGCGGACGCCGCCTCAACTACACGGCGGCGCCGAAGTACGTGTTCACCCTCTGCATGCACCTGGCGGCGATCGCCGACCTGGCCAACGCGGACAACGCCAACCCGCCGTGGTTCAATTACTGGCTGCGCCACAAACGGCGCGACGGCGACGATCCCAACGCCGTGTTCTGCCCCGATGTCGAGGTCGCGGTGGGCGACTGGCTGGGGGAGTGCGGCACCTTCAGGAGCCAGCGGCTGCTGCACTTCGAGGTCGTCAGCCGCGAGGAATTGTCGATGTCACCCTGGCACGACGCGCGGCTTCGCATCCACGATCCCGACAGCAATGCCGTGTGCGACACCGCCGCGCTCAGCCGTTTCGTGACCGATCGTCTGGGCGATGGCATCGACACGCTGGACATCCTGCGCGGCGCCAGACGGCTGCGGGACGTCAAGAGCTACCACAAGAGCGAATGGGCGCTCGCCAATGCCGATGCCCTGGCGCCGGCGATCCCCGATCCCCGGCGGCGGGCGAGCCTCTGGCCGCTTGTGCAGCCGTTCATGTGGGTGGCCGATGCGGTGGCGGCCTGTCCGGATCTGCGCAACCAGCTCTGCGACGCCGACGGCATGATGTGGCACTACCATCCGCTGACCTTCATGGGGCTGGTCAACCAGATGATCCTGGAGGAGAACCGTCAGGTCAACGAACCCGACCTCCAGAACACCAACGTCACGATGGAGAATGGGTATCTCACCCGCTTCGTGGCGCACGCGGGCGGTGCGCTGCAACCTGCGGCAGCCGACAACCAGATCATCCGACCGTTCGACATCTCCGACACGGCTCATGACGCCTTCCGCTATCATTTCACGCGCCTGGATCTGGCCTGCCGCAGCGACGCGGCGCCGCCGAACCAGACCCGTTTCAATCTCGCGTTGCTCGATGTGCTCGAGGGCGTTCGCATGGTGTACAACGACACCGTGCGCGTGCATCTGGCCCAAGTTTGCGCGACGCACAACGTCGCGGCCAACGCGAACGCCTGCGTGATGGGCACCGTCGCGACGCTGGGCGCGCATGCCGCGGGCCACGCCGTGGACATAGGCCCGGCGAATCCGAACGCCGCCAGGTGCCGCGCGCTCTGGCGCGCCGCCGGGGCGGTCGTCAACCGCTACAACCCCACGTTCGACGAGAATGCCGGCGAGCCGTCCCGCGGCGACCTGCCGGCGGGCTTCGCGCGGGTCGAGATGTCGACCACGCCGGCGATCCAGGCGAAGCTCGAGGCGAACCAGGCGCTGACCGCGGCCGAGGCCGCCGCCTTCCGGTTGCACCTCGAGATGATCGCGGGAGAGATCGTCGTGCGCTGGGAGTGCTGGCTGCGCCGGCGGACCCGGGCCACGGCGGTACGCGTGCGGGACGGCGGCATCGCCGGCGTGTACGCCGCGAGCGCGGACGCAACGGCGGAGAGAGCGCCGGGCACGGCGGCGATCGACGCCGCGGGTCTGGAGGTCTGGCTCAGGCGACCGAGCCGCGCGCTGCGGGTCAAGCTGCATGACGGCGGCGTGATCGGCGTGTATGCCTCGCGCGAGGAAGCCGAGGCGGAGAAGGAGAGGGACTTTGCCTGGCCCAAGCTCGAGGAATGATCGCGTCGGCGCGGCGGCGCTGTGGCTGTCCGTGCTGTTGCTGGCGCTGGGCGCGCCGGCCTGCCGGCCGGGCGGCGGCGACCGGGGTGCGAGTGGCACCGCCGGCGACGGGGCGACACTGGACGGCGCCGCCGCGCTCGACGCGGGTCTGGCGGCGTCCGATTCCCTGGCGCTGGAAAGCACACTCTCGTTCCGCGGCTGGCGCGGCGAGGAGCCGATCTTGCGCGAAGAGACCCTGCTGCCGGGCGGGACCCTTCTGGTGAGCTACCTGGCGGCCGGGGCGGATGGGACGTGCACGCCGATCGCCGGGCCGCCCGCTGCGGCGGGGGACACGCCGAATCTACCGGCCGATCCGCAGGGGTTGCAGCCGGGGCGAGCGCTGGTCAAGGAGGGCGAGATTCGCGAGGACGGCTCGCAGCTCGCGGTGGCGGAGCAGCCCGATGCCGGCGGTCCCGATCTGCTGGTGGTCGAGCTGCAGCTGGCCGGGAACGAGGGGCCGCCGCTGCTGCGGCGCTGGGAACTGGATTGCGCGCTCGCGCCCATCCTCGGCGAATCGGGCCCGGAATACGAGCCGGTGAGCGTCCACTCCGCGACGGTCTCGCCCGCTGGCGGGCGGCTGCTGGTGGGGCTGCGCGGCGGCGGTCTGCCGCCGTATTTGCTGCTCGACTTGAGCGAGGGCGGGGGCGGCGCGTTCCTGGTCCGGTGACGACGGCCTCCCCGGTCGTTCAGTCCCGGCTCTTCATCTCCAGCGAGTACTCCGCATCGCTCTTCGCGGTGAGCCGCACGCGATCGTCCTGATCGTTGACGCGCGAGGCCTCGGGGATCGTGTGCTTGAGCGTCTGGCCGGCGCTCAGGTCCTGGGCGTGCACCGCCTCCCAGGTCGACCAGACGCGGCGCACGATCTCCACCCGCAGCGCGCCGCCGTGGCACTGCACGGTGACGTCGCTGCCGTCGATGTCGTCGTGCTGGTACTGCCGCTGCCAGCCGGCCTTGAGCCGGCGCCGGTCGACGCGGCTGGTGTTCTTCTCTTCGGCGCGCGCCCGCGCCGCGTTGGTGTAGTAGCCGACGAAGAAGCCGTAGACGTTCTGCGCGAACAGGTTAGCCGGCACCTCCAGGGTCGAGACCTTGCCCCAGGTCCAGAAAATCATCCGCACGTCGGTGATCTCGTCGCCTTTGTACTTGAACTCGAGCGGCTCGAGCAGCTCGACGAACATGCGGTCGCCCAGGATGTGCTTGACGTCATAGGTGGTCAGGACCCCCGGGTACAGGGGGTACGACCGGTCACGTTTGAGCTGCAGCCACGGGTTGTCCTTGACGCGGCTGATCCAGTACTTGGGGTCGCCGCGGTCGAAACCGGGTTTTCCCTTGTCCTGCTTGACCTTGTCCTCGTCTTCCTGGAGCAGGAGCGCCGTGCCCAGCTTGGCCGCCACGAAGACCGTGGGGGGGGCGCCAGGCCTGGTCGTGCCGAGGCGCAGGCTGGCCTTGGTCGCCTCCTTGAGTTCGCCGTAGCTCTCGCAGCGCATGTGGTCGACGCCGCCCTGGCACGGCAGCGTGTTCTTGAGATGCTTGACCATGTCGCCGTTGGAGCAGACCGTCGCCGTCGTCTCGGTCACGGAACCCTGGTAGTCGAGCACCCAGTTGGCGCTGTCGGTGAGCGCGCCGCCGAGCATCCAGTCGACCTCCAGGATCGGATGCTCGGCGGCGATTGCGACCTTCAGGAGATCCTCTTTGCGCACGCTCACCTTGCAGGCGGCGTCACGGGCGCTGTAATAGAGATTCTGGACCAGGCTCTCGTAACGAGACGGGTCGCGCCGCAGCAGCATGTGGATCGCCGTCAGCGGGCCGCTCAGGTTGTAATAGGTCTGATGGATGCCGTCCGGGTTGTTGACGCGCAGCTTGATCTGCGGCGCGAGCGCCTCCCATTTCAGGTGTTTCCAGGCGCCGCGATTCGGGGATGTGGTCGCCTTGGACGAGGAGGGGTAGTAGAGGACGTTGTAATGCACGCGTTTGGCGCCGGTCGTGTCGTACTTCTGCGCCCTGGCCTGCTCGTGGAACAGGTCGGCCCCCTTCTTGTAGTCGTCGACATCGGCCGCGCTGGCCAGGCCGAGATGCTCGGCCCACAGCTCCTTGCGGAAGGTCTTGACGAGCGAACCGGCGCCGCGCTCGTCCAGCGTGATGGCCGACAGCTCGGTGTCGGGCTCGCTGGTCGTGCCCAGGCCGGTCAGCGAGATGCCGCCCGCGTTGGCCGAGCCGATCAGCACCCAGCAGTCGTCGACCAGCAGCACCTTCGAATGCACGTAGACGTAGTCCCAGACGCACTCGGGCACCTCGCAGTGCTTGCGCGCGGGGCTCTGGTGGGCGGCGGGCTGCAGGGGACTGAACAGGCCGAAATGCGCCGGCTGCCCCTTGTCCTTGAAGATCTTGGCGAGCTTCTCGACGAAGGGATAGAGGTTCAGCGCCTGCTCGGCGCCGTAGCCGGCCGCCTCGAGGAACTTCTTGGGCAGGACGATCAGCATGCGAAAATCGGCGTTGCCCGCGCGCGCCTCGGCCGCCGCCTCGAGCGCCGCCCAGATCTTCTTGTCGGCGACCCACTGGTTCTCCAGATAGATGAACTGGCGGGCGGCGGCGATGCCTTTCAGGTAGGCGTCGCGCGCGGAGTGCTCGAAATCGGGGTTGACGTGATAGACGTTGCCCGCGTCGTCCGACATCTCGACCTTCAGCTCGTTCCAGTCGGGATGCTGGTTGCGCGCGTAGTTGCTGGCGGCGCCCGCCGGCATCGAGCGCACGATCTGCACGAGCGGCCACTGCAGCTTGCCCGACTTCTGCAACCGTTCCCGTTCGCGCGGATAGAACCAGTATTTTTTCGGCACGTAGTTGCGCGTGGTCTTGCCGCCGGGCTCCAGCTTGGGGACGTCGCGCTGCCGCTTCGACTCCAGCAGGCCGTCCGCGTTCTTGATCGGCGTGTAGAGGTAGCCGTGGTTGTAGCGCCCCTGGAAGTTGGCGAAGACGTAGTCGACCGCGCTCACCTTGGCGCCGTCCGGCTTCTGCACCCGCATGGCGATGTCGTGCCAGCTGCGCTCGGGCTTGTCGTAATTGCGCCGCTTGTCGCCCGGCTTGTGCTCGGTCGTATCCCACCGGTCGCCGTCGATGTCGGTCAGGTCGATCCCGCCCAAGAACGCGATCTTGCGGTCGACGATGATCGTCTTCTGGTGATTGCTGTGGAAGATGTACCCCTGGTGGATGTCGCAGTAGACGTGGAGATTCGCCGGGTTGCCCTTGCGCTTCAGGTGCTCGAAGAACTCGTGCGTGCGCGTCAGGTAGTCCGGCAGGCCGCCTGACGCCATGATCGTGCCGCGGATCGGGTTGGGCATCTTCCAGAGCAGCTTGTCCAGATCGCGGTACGCCCGCCAGTAGCCGCGGGCGATCTTCGCCTCGTTGGGCCAGAACTGGTTGACGACCAGGTAGACCTGCGCGCCGGCCTTGCTGCGGGCGGCCAGCATCTCCTGCAAGGCCTCGGGGTCGTCGCCCTTGAGCGGGTCGCAGTTGGCCCCCCGTTTGAGATGGAAGTGCCCGGTGAAGTGCAGGCCGGTCAGGCAGACCTCCTGTTTCGCCCCTTGCAGCGCCGCGTGCAGATCCTCCGCGTACTTCGCGCCGTCGATGTAGGTCGTGACCTGATCGCCCCCGCTGATCGGCAGATAATCGACGAACCACCGGTCCTTCGGCGGCGGTTGCAGCACGTTCTGCCCGGTGATGTGGACTTCGTTGGGCATTGCCGCGCTCGTCCATCCCGCGCTCCCCGCCCGGGGGCGGGAGCGCCGCTCAGGCGCACCAGACCGCCACTGCGGCCACCTCGCGCGCCGTCAGATCCTCGATCGGTACCGCTCCTCGCCACACCTGGTAGAAGCGCTGCTCCTGCGGCAGGAAGCAGATCGTGTCCAGGCGCAGCGTGATCTCTTCTCCATCGGGACCGCCGGGAGAAGGCTCGTCGTCGACGGCCTGCTCCTCGTCGTCGGGCACCACGGGCAGCGGCGGTTCTTCGGGTTCGATGTCCACCGGGGGCGAGGTGGGCGCCGCCCGGGTCGCAGGTTCCGCCGGCTTGGCCCGCACGATCCGGCACACCGGCACCATGCCGCTCAGCCGAAAGCGCAGCCGCGGCTCGGGCGTCAGGTGCACCAGCTCGACGGCCTCGTCGCCCTGCAGATATCCCTTCATTTGCAGATCGGGGTGCGCCCCGTTGTGGAACTCCCAGCGGAAATCCTCGGGCGGCAGCGGCGCGCGCGTCTTCTGCCATTTCTCGTCGTACGTGCCCAGGTAGCGCATGCGCGGCAGCCAGCCGCGGCCCCACCAGCCGTAGCCGGCCGGCTTGGGGCGGCTGTTCCACGACTTGATCAGGTGGCGCGGATCCTCGAGATTGGGCAGCGGCGCGCCGTCGACGATCTTCTTGTTCTTCTTGGCGAAGTAGCCGCGGCCGACCAGGTTGTAGCGGCTGCAGCCGCCGCCCGCCTTGTCGATGCCGCCGAACGCCCGCTCGTACACCAGGTCCATCGTCTTGTACGGCTTGGGCTGCGAGTGCCCCACGGGCAGGAAGCGCCCCCCGCAGGTCCAGTGCCTATCGCCGAACACGCGCACGACCTTGCGCACCTTGCCCACCCGCAACGAGGTGTCCATCGCCCTGGCCACCTTGCCGGGCGGCACGTGCGCGCGGCCGATCAGCACGATGTCGGCCCGCGGTTTGAAAGGCACGATGTCGGATTCGAACCTGAGGCTGCCTCCTCCCGCCTTCTCGTCGTGCGGCACGTCGGCGAAGAAGAGCGGCAGCTGCTCCTCGGCCGCCACAGCCGCCTCGCCGGGGACGATCTTGAACGTCCCCTTGACGATGACCGTGAGCGCGGGCCGGTCTCCCGGCCCCAGCATCGGCAGCGCTTCGACCTGGAACGGCGTTTCGTTGTCGATCCTCATGTCAGGATCCCCGGCTTCGGTATGACGGTGCCGGCGAGGACCGGCCCTACCGGCACGAACGGCGGCGCGAAGGTGGGGATCGGCCCCATGCCCAGCACGTTGCTGACCAGGGTCGACGACTTGAAGATGGGGAACACCGTGGCGAACGCCTTGCACAGCGCGTCGAACAGCTTCTCCGCGTGCGCGGCCTGGGGATCGCCGAGGATGCCGACCATCGCCCCCTTGAGGGCGGCCGGGGCGAGCAAAGCCTCGCCCGGCGAGGCCAGCGTGACCAGCGGCACCGGCACGTTGGGGGTCGGCGGCGCCAGCGGTCCGGGAAAGGCCGCGAAGGGCGGGTACATCAGGACGCCGCTCAGTCCCATCTGCCAGGTCTGCCACGCCGTGCTGAAGGCGTTGGCGATCGCCGCCGAATACTTCGCCTCCATGGGGGTCGTCTTGGGCGCCTGCGCCAGGATCAAGGGCAACAGCGGCGCGCTGACGAAGCCGCCGGGGATCAGCACGGCGACCGGCCCGTTGATGATCGCGCCGGTGAGCATCACCATCTTCATCCAGTTGTCGATCGCCGAGCAGATCGCGCCCGAGATGCCGTCGATGTAGGCCGTGAGCTTGTCGCTCATCGTCTTGGCGGCGTCGACGTGGTACTTGTTGCCGGTGGCGGGGAAGAAGATGGCGTCGGGCGGCGGGGGCGGGACGGCCTTCTCGTTCGGCTTGAACGCATCGGGATATTGATCGCCGGGCTGAGACCAGTCGACGGGGATCTTGATCTGGAAGGCCCGGAAGTTGGCCTTGGTCAGCTCGGCGAGCTGTTTGGCGTTGGGTGCCGGCATCTCGGCGCGAAACCCCCGTGGTCGCGCGGTCTGGTCCTGTCGCGGACGCGGCGCCGCGGGGCGCGCGGCCGGCGCCTCCCGACCGGCGCTCGTGCTAGCCGCCCACGATCACGTCGGGGCTGCCTTCGATCAGGACGCCGGGCCCTCCGCAGTGCATATCCTGATCTCCCATGCGATGCGCCGGCAGGTTGTTGATCATCACGGTCGCGCTGCCCGAGACGGCCGTCCACATGTTCGGGCCGCAGCAGACGGCATGGATCCCCTTGTCGCCGACCCGCAGCGCCGGCCGGCCGTTGACCATGACGTCGGGCGATCCCTGCACCGCCGGCCCGATCACCGGGTGCGGGCAGGCCGGGCAGCCGTGGGCGTCCACGGGAGCCTGTGACTTGTCGCCGAGACGACCCTGGGGCGGCACGAAAACTCCTTGCCGACGGCAGGCTGCGCCGGAGCCGCAATGCGCCGGCCGACGCAGTCTATGACATGGAGTCCGGCGATTCAAGGGGCGCCTGGAGTCCATGGTCGCCACCGTGCGCGGGACAGGAGCATGCCGCGCGCGGGGTGAAGATCGCGTAGCCACGCCGGGTGGCAGGTTCTATACTGTCACCGCCCGGCGGGACGCCGGGCCCGGCGCAATTGGCGCGAAATCAGGGCGTTCTGCGCTGGCCGGGGGAGTGTTTCGCCACCGAGGAGGGGCAAGGTGCCTACTTCGTTCCATGGCTTCGAGATCCGGGGCACCATCGGCTCGGGCGGGATGTCGACCGTCTACAAGGGCGAGCACGCGACCCTGGGCTATCCGGTCGCCATCAAGGTGCTGCACCCGGGGCTGGCGGGGGACACGCAGTTCATCTCGCGCTTCGAGCGCGAGGCGCGCTCCGCCTCGGCCCTGCGCAGCATCAACATCGCCTCGGTGATCGATTTCGGGCGCGAGAACGAGACCTACTTCATCATCATGGAATACATCGACGGGCTCGATCTGGCGCGGGTGTGCGAGCTGCTGCAGGACGAGCAGGGGAGGTCGCAGCCGTTCCCGGCCGAGATCGCGCTGCTGCTGCTGGAGGAGGTGGCCTACGGGCTGCGCGACGCGCACGCCCAGGGCATCATCCACCGCGACATCAAGCCCAGCAACATCCTGCTCAACACGCGGGGAGAGGTCAAGATCGCCGACTTCGGCCTGGCGCGCGGGCCGCGCGACGCGACGCACCTGGCCGGGCAGGATCTGACGCGGCCGGGCATGATCATCGGCACGCCCTCCTACATGTCGCCCGAGCAGGCGGCGGGAAGGGAGGATGTCGACCACCGCAGCGACATCTTCTCGCTGGGCGTGATGGCGTACCAGCTGTTCTCGGGCGAGAAGCCGTTCCAGGGCACCACCTCGACCGAGGTGCAGGAACGGATCATCAGCCAGCAGCCACGGGCCCTGGCGGAGACGCCCTGCCCGCTGCTGGTGCCGGAGATGAACGAGCTGGTCGAGCGCATGCTGGCGAAGGATCCCGGCAAACGGTACCAGTCGATGGACCAGGTGCTGCGTGGGCTGCGGGACTGCATGGAGAGCATCGACGCCTCCGGCGGCCTGGTCAAGCTGCGCCGCGACTACCTGGCGCGCTTCGCCAAGGATCCCGCCGCCACGGCGGACGAGCTGCGCCACCAGGCGATCAACGCCCACCTGAAGCTGGGCTTCCACTATCAGAACCTGGGCTTCAACAGCATCGACGACGCGATGACCGAGTTCCGCCATGTGCTGCGCCTCGATCCCAACAACCAGAAGGCCAGCCGCGCCTTCAACGAGCTCAAGACCAAGGCCGAGGAATCGGGCATCCAGATCCAGGCGCCGCCGCCGCCGGCCCGCCGGAGCGAGGGGCACACGGTCGTGATGCCGGCTCCGGCCGCCGCCGAGCACCCGCAGGCCGAGGCGGCGCCTGCGCCCGCCGCGCCCGCCCGGCCTGCGTCCAAGCGGCCCGAGCGCCCGCCGCGCAAGGCCGAGGCCGGAGCGCGCCCGCAGCTGCCGCCGGCGCTCTTGGCGCTGGCCAGTCGCTGGCGCCTGTTGGCGGGCGCCGCACTGGTGGTGGTGGTCGGCGCCGTTCTCTGGAGCCTGATCGGGGGGCGCGAGAGCGCCCCGCGCACCGCGGCCATGGCGGTCAGCAGCGAGCCCGCCGCCGCCCAGGTCTGGGTGCGGCGTCCCGGCGCGGGCGAGTTCCAGAGCACGGGCCAGCGCACGGATTGCGTGGTCGCCGGACTGCAGGCAGGGGAGTGGGAGGTCCGCCTGGTGCTCGCCGGCTACGTCGACACCACCCTGGCGGTCAGCGCCGCCGCGCGCGACACGGCGCGGGTGCACGGCGTGCTGCGGCCGCTGCCTGAGGTGGAAATCCCGGACGAAGGCTTCGGCGCTCCCATCGTGGCCGAAGCCGCGCGAGACACCGGACCGGACGCGGCGGCGGGACGGCCGGACGCAGCCGTCCCGACCGCGCCTCCCGCGCAGCGCCCCGCCGCGGCGCCCGACCGGCTGGGCAAGCTCGAGGTGACGACCACGCCGGCAGGCGCGCGCCTGTCGGCGCGCCAGGGCAGCGACGCCTGGAGCGCGGTGCCGCCGCGGCCCGGCCCGCTGTCGCTGGTGCCGGGGTCATGGGAGATCAAGGCTGAGCTGGACGGCTACGAGGCCGCCACGGGCAAGGTCGATATCGCCGCGGGCAGGACTTCCAAGCTGGCGCTGACCCTGCGCCGGCCTGCCGGCGCGGCGCCGTTGCCGGCCGCCGCGCCGCCCGTCGAGCCGGAGGCGCCGCCGACCGGCACGCTGCACGTCCTGGCCGATCCTCCCTGCGTCGTCTTCATCGACGGCCGGCAGCAATCGCGCACGACCCCTTGCCGCCTCGACGTGGAGGCAGGATCGCGCCTGGTCGAGGTGCGTCACGAAGACTACGTGGTCCGCGCCGTGTACCTGACCGCCCCCGGCCGGCCCCGGGTTCGACTCGAACCGGCGGGCTCCGGGGTGCGCCAGACCCAGTACCGCGTGCAGGTCGTCGCAGGCGAGGAAATGCGGCTCGATTTCGAGCTGAGGCGGCGGGGAAGATCCTGACCGGCGGCAAGGGGTGCGGCGCCGCTGGACGGCGACGTGCCCGACGCTCTGCGCATGGGGGATGGGCATGCTCTTCAAGAAGCGCCGCGACAAGGTGCCTCGTTGCCCCAACGGCCACATCCTCGAGCCGGGCTGGGATCACTGCCCGTACTGCGAGGAGTTGCTCGACACGAGCGCCGAGTTCCGCACGGACGAGGATGCCTTCCTGGAACCGGAATCCGAGCCGGGCCCCGCGCCGTCCCCGCGTCCGCGCGGCGGCCGCGGCGAGCGTGGGACTGACCCAGTGCGCCGCCGAGCCGCGCCCGAGGATGTGCAGCCGTTCGCGCCGTCGCCCCCTCCGGCGCCGCCGCCGCCGGCGGCCCCGCCTGCCCGAACTGCCGCCGGCCCACGGCCATCGGCCCCCGTCCCGGAGCCGGGCGCCGGCACAGGCGCGGTCGATGATCTCACCGTGATCAACGTGCCCCCGCCCGCGGCGCGCCCGGCTGCGCCGCCGCCGCCCGCCGAGCCGCGGCCGGCGCCGCCCGGCGCCGGGGCCAGCGGCCTGGTTCCCCCGCCCCCTCCGCGCGGCGACGTCACGCAGATCATGAGCGCTCCGGTCGGCGAGCGCTCGCTGGTCGCCTGGCTGGTCGCCAGCAGCGGACCGTTGCGCGGGCGCGATTTCCGCCTGCCGGGAGGAACGCTGCGGATCGGTTCGAGCCCGGCCTGCGAGGTCTGCCTGACCGACGATCCCTACGTCTCGGGGCGGCACGCCGAATTGACCTTCGCGGCGTCCCATTACGTGCTGCGCGACCTGCAGTCGCGCAACGGCAGCTTCGTCAACGACCACCGTGTCGATGAGCACACGCTGCGCGACGGCGACCGGGTGCGGCTGGGCCAGACGCAGTTTGTGTTCAAGTGCTTCAACCTTTGACCGGGGCGGAAGCGTCGAGTGAGCGCAGAAACGGGCCGGGCGCGCGGCTTGCAGTCGCTGGCCCTCCGGCTGGCGGGCGGCGGCGCGGCGGCCGAGGCGGCCGCCTGGCTGCGGCCGCGCGGTCGCGGGGGCGGGCGCGCGGTCGCGCGGAGCCTGGCGCTGCCCCGCCGCGGGGAGGCGCGCGTCGGTCGCGACGCGGATTGCGAGCTGTGGATCGACGCGGCGTCGGTCAGCCGCCATCACGCCACGCTGGTGCGGGAGGACGGCGTCTGGTCCGTCATCGACCAGGGCAGCGCCAACGGCACCTTCGTCAACGGCAACCGCGTGACGCGGCAGGCGCTGCAGCCGGGGGATCTCGTCGCCTTCGGGCCTGAAGCGCAGTACAGCTTCGTCCAGCGGCGCACCGGCGGCCTGCGGCTGCGCGTGCCTTCGCCCCTGGGGCTGCAGCTGGTCGCACGCGGCCCGCAAGGCGGCAAAAAACGCCATCTGCTGCATCGGCGATTGACGGTCATCGGCCGGTCCGACACGGCCGACATCGTGCTGCCGTCAGGCCAGGTGTCGGCGATCCACGCGCGCATCGACCGCCGCGGCGGACGTCTGTTCGTCTGCGATCTGGGCAGTCTCAACGGCAGCTTCCTCAATGGCCAGCCGATCAAGGAGGCGGCGCTCGGGCCGGGCGATCGCCTGAGCTTCGCCGACTGCGAGTTCGACGTGCGCGTGGCGCCGGTGCCGTCCCTAGCGGGCATGATCGCCCTGGGCCTGGCCGCGCTGATCGCGACGGGGTGGCTGCTCGCGCCGTCGCTCACCACGCGCGCCCAGCACGCCGGCCAGCTCTGGACCCGCGACATGTACGTGGAGCAGGCGCGACGCAGCCTGGCGGCGGCGGTCAAGGCGCACGACGAAGGCGGCCCGCGCCAGCTCCAGATCGCGCGCAGCGAGTTCGACACCGCCATCCGGGCGCTGGTGGCGGCCGACCGCCTGCCTGTCGAGGCCGCGACCGAAGCGGACATCGCCGCCGCGCTGCGCGAGATCGCCGGCGACATTGAGGACCGGCTGGGCGGTCGCGACGTGTACGCCCTCTACGCTGGGCTGGAGGAGAACCTGGCCGCGGCCGCGCAGGCGGCCCGCGTCGAGGCGCTGCGCCGGCTGGCCGAGCTGGCCGAGCGCGAGCAGCCGCCGGCGCCCTCGCAGGATGCGCCGCCGCCGCCGCCGGCCGAAAGCACGGCGGGGACCGAGCCGGTCGACGCCGGCCCGCCCGCGGACGAGGTTGCGATCGCGAGGCCGGCGGCGGCGCCCAATCTGCAGGTGGAGCTGGGCCTGGTGTTCTCCTACCTGGGGATCGACACCTACGCGTCTCCGGTGCCGGCGGATCTGCAGGCGCAGATCGAGCGCGCGCTGGCGCACTGGACCGGACCTCAGCGCGACTACACCCAGCGCTCGCTCTCGCGCGCGCAGAGCTACCTGCCCATGATCAAGCGGGAGCTGATCAGGGAAAAGCTGCCGGTGGTCCTGAGCTACCTGCCGTTTATAGAAAGCGGGTACCAGAACCAGGTCGAGAGTCCCGCCAGGGCGCGCGGGATGTGGCAGTTCATGCCCGGCACCGCGCGGCAGTACGGCCTGCGCGTCGACGACCACGTGGACGAGCGCACTGATCCGGAAAAAGCCACCAGCGCCGCCTGCCAGTACCTGCGCGGGCTGCTTGCGACTTTCGGGCCGGACAACTTCCTCTGCGCCATCGCCGCCTACAACAAGGGCCACTACGGCATGGTCAACTGCCTGCTGCAGGTCGACCCGTGGTCCAAATGGAAGTTCTGGGACGTCGTCATGCAGGACAGGGGCTGCTTCAAGCCCGAAACGGTCGAGTACGTGCCGCGCTTTCTGGCCGCGGCGGTGATCATGGAGAATCCCGAGGCGTATGGCTTCGCGAGGTAGCGGCAAGGACGCCGGCGGACGGCGCGGCCGCCCGGTCGCCGCGCGTCTGCGGCTGGCGGCCGCCGTCCTGCTGGCCGGCGGAGCAGCGCTGGGCGGCGGCGGGCCGAACGCGCGCGCGGCGAGCCTGCTCACGCTGGAGCCGGGCCTGCGGGACGGCTCCGGGCGCGCGCTGCTGCCGGTCTGTCTGACCGACAGCGCGGGCGCGCCGTCGCCGCTGGTGACGATCGCCGCTCTGCGGCTCGAGTCGGCCGGCAGGGAAATCACCGGCGCCGCGATCGTCTCACTGTCGCCGCCGCCGGCCGGCGAGGGGTCGGCGCTGGCCTTGCTGCTGCACCTGCCGCCGCAGGACGCCGCGCGGGTCGACGGCTGGCGCGAGGCGGCTCTGGACTTCGCGCGCGGGAGCGCGCCGGGGGCGCCGCGCGCCGTGCTGGTGGCCGGCCAGCGGCTGCACGCGCCGATGCCGTTGGGAGCCGCGCCGCCGGTGCGTCAGGTTGTGGCGGACGCGCTGGCGACGGCGGCGCCGGCGCCTCTCTGGGACCGGGTTCTGGACGCGCTGGATCTGCTGTCCGCGGCGAGCGCGAGCGCGGCGCCGGCGCGCCGCGCGCTGCTGGTCGTGGCTACCGGCGAGGAGCAGGTCGCCAGCCTGCACCCGGTGCGGACCTGCCTGGACGCGGCGGCCGCGGCCAGGGTGGCGGTGTACTGCCTGTCCCTGCCCGACGCGGACGCCGCCGCCGCGGGCGGCGGGGCCGGCCCGGCCCGGCTGCGCCTGCTGGCCGAGGGCAGCGGCGGCCGGCTGGTGGGCGCCGGCGAGCCGGACGGGGGCCGGACGCCCGCCGCGGAACTGCAAGCTTGGCATCGCCTGCTCTCTCTGGTTGAATCGGTCCAGGGCGTGGCGTTCGCGGCCCGCGACCTGCAGCTGCCCGCCGCCCTGAGCGTGCGCCTGGAGGGCGAACCCGAGATCGCGGCCCAGGGGTCCTTGCGCGAGCGCGCCCTGGTCCGCCGGCGCGGCCTGGGCTTCTGGCCGGCCTTGGGGCTGGCGCTGCTGGCCGCCGGGACCGCCGGCGGCGTGGTGCTGCGCTGGCGGCGGCGCTCGTTCGGCGAGCTGGTCGTGAGGCGGGACGACGGCTTCGCGGTCGTGCGTCTGCGCGGCGGCGAGGTTTCGATCGGCAGCGCGCCGCGCAACACCGTCACGGTCGCGGACCGGCGCGTCTCGCGCGAGCACGCGGTCATCGCCCTGCGGGGCGGCAAGATCATCCTGACGGACCTGCGCACGACGAACGGGACGTGCGTGAACGGCCAGCCCGTGCGGACGGCGACCCTGCGCGACGGCGATGTCATCGTCCTGGGCGGAGCGGTGGAACTGGTTTACCGGCGGTCGCCGCCGCGCGCGCGGAAACGGCCCTGAGCGAGAGGATCGACGCCTTGGAAAACACCTACCCGACAACGGTGGAGGGCCTCAGCCTCGTCTGCGCCACGCTCAGCGATGTCGGCTGCCGCCGCGAGAAGAACGAGGACGCTGCCGGCTTCTTCCCGGGGGCCGAGGGGGACGGCACCTATCTGCTGGTGGTGGCGGACGGCGTCGGCGGGAACGTGGCGGGCGAGGTCGCCAGCAACCTGGCCGTCAAGACCATCGGCGAGACCTTCTTCCGGCAGGGCACGCCGCGCGAGCTGGGGCCCGCACTGCGCGACGCCATCGTGGCCGCCAGCCGGGCCATCCTGGCCGACGCGGAGCGCAATCTGCTGCACGCCAGCATGGCGACCACGTGCACGGTGGCGGCCATCCGCGGCGAGGAGCTGGTGATCGGACACATCGGCGATTGCCGCGCCTACCTGGCGCGCGCCGGCAGGCTGGAGCTGCTGACCGAAGACCATTCCCTGGCGGCGGAGTACGAACGCCGCGGCGAGTCGCTGCCGCCGGACAAGCGGTCGCTGGCGAACGTGCTGACCCGCTGGCTGGGCACGGCGTCCGATGTGGATGTCGACATCAGCGAGCCCATCCCGTTTCACGAGGGCAGCACCCTGGTGCTCTGCAGCGACGGGCTGACCAAGACGGTCAAGGACGATGAGATCCTGCACGCTGTGTCGATGCATCTGCCGGGCCGCGCCTGCCGCCGCCTGGTGGATCTGGCGCGGGAGCGGGGGGGGCCCGACAACATCACCGTCCAGGCAGCGAAGCTGACCCGCGCCTAGAGCGCGGTCCGCCGCCGCGCGCGACGCAGGGGGCAGCCGGCAAGGAGGGGACGCTTGTACCGTTCGTTTCACGGCTACGAGGTGAAGGAAAAGATCGGCGCTGGCGGCATGTCCACGGTTTACCGGGGCCTGCACGCCACGCTGGGCTATCCCGTGGCCATCAAGATCCTGCATCCGGGTCTGGCGGGGGACAAGAGCTTCATCGCCCGCTTCGAACGCGAGGCCAAGGCGGCCTCGGCGCTGCGCAGCAACAACATCGCCTCGGTCATCGACTTCGGCAGCGAGGACGACGTCTATTTCATCGTCATGGAGTTCATCGACGGCAAGGACCTGGGCCAGCTCTTCGAAGAGCTGCAGGATCCCGGCCGCAAGCCGAGGGGCTTTCCCGTCGAGGTGGCGCTGATCCTGCTCGAGGAGGTCGGCTACGGCCTGAAGGAGGCGCACGATCTCGGCATCATCCACCGCGACATCAAACCCAGCAACATCCTGTTGAACCGGCGCGGCGAGGTCAAGATCGCCGACTTCGGCCTGGCGCGCGACACGCGCGACATGGCGCGGATATCGTCGCAGGACCTGACGCGGCCCGGCACCGTCGTGGGCACGCCCTCCTACATGTCCCCCGAGCAGGCGGCCGGCCGCGACAACCTGGACGCCCGCACCGACATCTTCTCGCTGGGCGTGATGGCGTACCAGCTGCTGACCGGCGAGAAACCCTTCAAGGGCGAGACCCCGACCGAGGTGCAGGAACGCATCATCAACGAGGCGCCGCCGCCGCTGTCGTCCGAACGCTGCCCGCTGCTGACGCCGCAGATCGAGATGCTGATCGACAAGATGCTGGCCAAGGATCCGGCCAAGCGCTACCAGTCGCTCGAGCAGGTGCTGCGCGCGCTCAAGGAATGCCTGGAGAGCATCGACGGCGCGGGAGGGGCGGCCAAGTACCGGCGCGACTATCTGCAGAGCTTCGCCACCGATCCGCGCCGCTGCGCCGACGAGCTGCGGCACCGCAACATCACCGACCATCTCAAACGCGGCTATCATTTCAAGAACATGGGCCTGGAGAACATCGGCGACGCCATGCGCGAGTTCCGCCGCGTGCTCATGGTCGACCCCGAGAATCCCAAGGCCGCCGAGGCGATCCGCGAACTCGAGCGCAGGCTCGAGGAATCCGGCGCGCACGCCTCCGCTGCGCAACCCTCCGCCGCCACGGACCGGACCGGCGAGACGATGGTGATGCCGGCGGCGGCAGAGACGCCGGCGAAGGGGGCGGCGGCGAAGGCGCCCCCGCCGCGGGCGCCGGCGCCGCGAGAAGGGCCCCGCGGCCCCCGAGCGACGGGCGCGGCGGGTGCGGCGGGCGCGGCGGGCGGCAGGCGCGTCTGGCTGGCGGGAGGCATCGGCGTGGCGGCCGTGGCGATCATTCTCGCCGTGGTGCTGGGCCGCCCGCGCGGGCCGGAGCCGGCGGAGGTCCCTCCGCCCCCGGCCGCGGAGGCGGCCCGCGAGGGCTGGCTGGCGCTGGCCACCGAACCGGCGGGGGCCACGCTGCGGCTGCGTCCCCAGGGCAGCGAGGATGCCTTCACGACTCTGCCCGGATCGTCGCCCCTGGTGACCGCGGGCTTGGCGCCGGGCGCTTGGGAGGTGCAGGCCGAGCTGCCGGGCCATCTACCGGAGACCTGGCAGGTGGCGGTCGCCGCCGGGGACACCGCGCGCCAGGCGGTCGCCCTGCGAGTCGATCCCGCCCTGGGGCGGATCGATGTCAGCTCCACGCCTAGCGGAGCGCGGGTGCTCCTGCGCCAACGCGGCGGCGAATTCCAGCCCGCGGGCGCCACCCCCTGGGTTTCGGCGCCGCTCGCTCCCGGCCCCTGGGAAGTGCGGCTTGAGCTGGAGGGCCACGACGCGCGGACGGCGGCGGTGCAGGTCGCGGCGGGGCAGGTCAAGCGCTTGCCCCTGACGCTCGCGGCGACGGCGACCGGCGGCGCGACCGCCGGCGCGACCGCCGGCGCCGCCGGCGCCACCGGCAGCGCCGGCGCGGGACGACCCGCGGCGGACGCGCCCGTGCGCGGCGAGGGCAGCATCAAGGTTGTCGTCTCGCCCTATGCGGACATCTACCTGGACGGCAAACGGGTCAAGGAGGAGACCAACGTCGCGGTCATCACGGCCGCCGCGGGGCGCCGCGTGATCGAGTTGCGGCACCCGCGGACGTACGCCAGCATCCGCCGCGAGGTGACGGTGCAAGCGGGGCAGACCGTCACCCTGCCTCCGCTGACCTTCCCGCTGGGTTCGCTGCGGATGGCGGCGAACGTGGCGGCGCACGTGAGCATCGACGGTGAGCAGGCCGATCGGCAAACCCCGCTGGCGCTGGCCAAGGTGGGCGCGGGCGAACACGTCATCAGCGTCTGGCTGCCGGGGTACACGGTGCGCGGCGCCTGGGACGTCAGCGGCGGCGGCGAGCGTGAGCTGCGCCCGCGGCGCGCGGGCGAGAGCCCGCCTCGATTCACGGTGACGGTGAGCGAGGGGCAGGAAACAAGGCTGCGTTTCCAGCTGGAAAAGGCGGATTGACGGCGGTCCGGTCTCCGCGGCCGGCGACGGCCCCGCATCTTTCCGCTTGAGCGGCGGGCGTTTTTCCGCCATCCTGTGCCCGGCTCAAAGTGGAGATATCGTCCAGGAGGGAGGATCTGTATGTTTTTCTGCGAAAAGCACTTGCGCGAGCGTCGGGGGCTGGCCGCCATCGCGCTGACGGCGCTGCTGTCCGCGCTCGGGCCGCTGCCGCTGACGCCCGCGGCGGAGGCCGCGCCCGGCGATGAACTGGCGCGGGCCCAGGAGCATTACGATTTCGCCGAGTTCGAGCAAGCGCTCGGCATCCTGGACGGCATGATCGCCGCCGGCCGGCTCGCCGGCGACGGGCTGCGCGATGCGCAGGTTCTGCGGGCTCGGTGCCTGGTCGGTCTGGGCCGGGATGCGGAGGCGCAGACGGCCTATTGCAGCGCCCTGCGCATCGACCGGCAATGGCGGCCGGACGAGGACATCTTTCCCAAGGTCGAGCGCGATGCTTTCGAGCGGGCCCTGGCCGATTGTCCGCTCGCGCCGGAGCCGGCGGCCGTGACGCCGCCCGCCGCGGTCGCGCCGCCGGCGGGGCAAATCCCGCCGACGAAGGCGCCGGTCGCCAAGGAGAGCAAGCCGTGGTACACGCAGCCGTTCGCGCTCATCGCAGGCGGCGTGCTGCTGATCGGCGGCGTGCTGGGTCTGGCCGGCGGTGGCGGCGGGGACGGGGGCACGGCGCCCCAGCCGCTGCCCGATTTTCCGGATCCGCCGACGGGCAAGTGAGCCGGCGCGGGAAGGGAGCGGACGCGATGCATGGCAGGGGCGGAGCAGGTTGCCGCTGGATCTGGCTGGCGGCGCTGGCGGCGCTGGCGGCGCTGGGGGCCGGAGTGTCCGGCTGCGCGAAGGTCGGTCTCAAGGGCGGCCCGCCGACCGACCGCTTGCGGATCGCCAGCGGCACGGTCCTCAACGATTGCGACGGCAGCGGCAGCCGCCCGGTGGTCCTGCGCGTTTACGTGCTGGCGGCGGAGGAGAAGTTCAAGGATCTCGACCTCGAGAGCCTCTGGTACGGCGAACCGCCGCCGCTGGGCCAGGACCTGATCGGCGCGGTCAAGGAAATGACGGTGGTCGCGGGCGCGGCGCAGCCCGCGCTCCTGCCGCTGCCGCGGGAGCAAGGCGCCGTCGCCGTGGGCGTGGTGGCGAACTTCTGCGAGATCGCGCCCGGCTGCTGGAAGAAGATCATCCCGCTGGCCAAGGGAAACACCAACATCGACATCCTGCTCGAGCGCACCTGCATGACGGTCACGGTCGCGCCTTGAGACGCCGCCGGGAAAGGGCAATCCCGCGATGAACCGCTTCGACCGCATTGTCTGGAACGAGGGGATGTTTCTGACGCCCCACCACTTCCAGCAGTGGGACCGCAGCCTGCAGAGCGAGCTGGGATTCCGGCGGACGGCGATGTCGCCGTTCGGCTGGGGGGTGCGCAGGCTCGAAATCGATCGCGACGGCCTGGCCAACGGCCGTTTTTCCCTGCTGGAGCTGGAGGCGATCCTGCCCGACGGGTGCGTTGTGCGCGCGCCCGCCGCGACGCCGCTGCCCGCCGGCCGCCGTCTGGACGAGCATTTCGGCGCCGACCAGCAGCAGCTCGAGGTCTTCCTGGCGCTGCCGGAGGTGAGGGCCGGCGTGCCCGTCTGCCGGCTGCCCGACCGCCAGGCCGCCGTCGACAGCCGGCACGTGGGCGAGATGGTGCGCATCCAGGACGAGAACGACCCCGGCAAGGAGGTCGAGGTCCTGGTCGCGCGCCAGAACCTGCGCCTGCTGCTCGGCCACGAGAGCCAGAGCGGATACACGCTGCTCAAGCTGGCCGAGGTCTTGCGTTCGGCGGAGGGCAAGCTGGAGCTCAATCGCGACTACGCCCCTGCCAGCCTGACCCTGACCGCCGCCGGTCCGGCGTTGGGTCTGGCGCGGGTCACGCTGGAGCGTCTGGCCGCGCAGGCCAGCGCCCTGGCCAATGAATCGCGGCAGCTCGCGGGCGGCGTCTTCGAGTGGGCCAGCGCCGACACGGCGCGTTTCTGGCTGATGCACACGGCCAACACCTATCTGCCCGTGCTCGCGCATTACCAGCGCCACCCCCAGACCCACCCGCTGGCTCTCTACCTGACCCTCAGCCAGCTGGTGGGCGCGCTCTGCACTTTCAGCACCGGCCTGCACCCGCGAGACATTCCGCCCTACGACCACGAGGGGCTGGGCACGGTCTTCGTGGGGCTGGAGCGCATGCTGCGGGAGCTGCTCGACACCATCATCCCCAAGCGCTACCAGATGGTGCCCCTGACGCGGCGCGAGGATTCCCTGCTGCTCGGCAGCCTGGCCGACGAGCGGCTGCTCGAGCCCAACCGGCATTTCTACCTGGGCGTGCACGGCGACCTGCCGGAGCATCGCGTGCGCGACGAGGTGCCGGCCCAGCTCATCATCGGCGCGCCGCACAACATCGACCACCTGGTGCGCACGGCGCATCCCGGGGTGGAGCGGACGCACGTGGCCGTGCCGCCCCGCGATTTTCCGCTCAAGGCCGGCCACAGTTATTTCAAGCTGGAGACGCGGGGCGAGATCTGGGAGACGATCGGGGAGGCGCGCGCCATCGCCATCTACCTGGGCGGCCGCGAGCTGCGCCAGCAATCCTACGAAATGATCGTCATGTCATGAATCCATACCGCGCAACCTGGCGCCGGGCGGGCCGGCCCGGCCAGCGCGCCGCAGCGAAGGCATGGACGACATGAACCCTGAACGAGCGCAGCGGATCGAGGAGCGTGGGCTGCAGGATCTCGCCGCCGGCGTCTTCTCGCTGATCCTGTCGCTGCGCACCAGCAGCGACTACGGCGGCGAGGAGGAGCTGCGGCGCAGGATCACGGCCTATCTCGACAGCGTCGAGCGGGAGGGCCTGGAGCAGGGCTTGCCCCGCGACGACGTCGAAGCCCTGAAGTTCCCCCTGGTCGCCTTCATCGACGAGACCATCCTGCACTCCAGCTGGGAGCATCGGGAGCGATGGCGCGACCGCCCCTTGCAGCTCGACCTCTTCGGCGAGCTGCGCGCGGGCATCCGCTTCTTCGACCAGCTGGATCAGGTGCGGCGCGGCGGCGAGGCCAAGCGCGATCTGCTCGAGGTCTACCACCTCTGCCTCACGCTGGGCTTCGAGGGCAAGTACCGCATTTCCGGCCGGGAGAAGCTGCAGCCCCTGATCGACGAGATCCGCCGCGAGCTGGGCTACAGCACGCGCTACAGCCGCGAGATCCGGCTGTCGCCCCACGGCAAGAAGCGCGACGATCCGATCGGCGGGCAGGGCGACCGCCTGCCGCGCTGGCGGATCGTCGCCATCGGCGCGGGCGCGCTGCTGGTGCTGTTCGTCATAGGCAAGCTGCTGCTCGAGGGGGCCGCCGCGCGAGCCCTCCGCGCGCTGCCCATGCCCTGAGCGGCCGGCGGCGGCCGGCCGCCCGCGCGGCGGCCCGCCGGCGCCGGCCGCGTCCATCATGCCAATGCGGCGGTAGGCGGCCATGAACCTGATCGCGAAAATCTTCCGCTTCTTCGCCAACCCCCGCCTGATCATCGGCGTGCTCGGCGCCACGGCGGTGGGCGCCGTCTTCCGCTTCGGCGCCAGGTACGGCATCGTCGACCAGACGCTGCTGCTGGTGGTGATCGGGCTGGTGATCATCACCCTGCTGCTGATGCTGCTGGTGGGCAAGCGCGAGCGCAAGGGCGCGGAGCAGATCGAGCATTCGTTGATCATGGAGGCGGACTCCGCCGTCGATTCCGCCGAGGCGGAGCAGAAGCAGGCGCGCGCGGCCGCGCGCGCGGAGCTGCTGGCCGCGATCAACGCGCTGAAGCAATCCCGCCTGGCCGGCGGCCGCAGCGGGGGCGCCGCGCTCTACGTCCTGCCATGGTACCTGGTGCTGGGGCGCGCGGACGCGGGCAAGAGCACCCTGATCCGCAACAGCGGGCTGCAGCTGCCCGGGCGCGGGCCGGGCGAGATCAAGGGCATCGGCAGCTCGCGCAATTGCGAGTGGTGGTTCACCAACCAGGCGGTCATCCTGGAAACGCACCACCGCTTCGCCGACATCGAACGGGCGCAGACCAGCGAACGGGACTGGGCCACCTTCCTCGACCTGCTCGGCAAGCATCGCCCCCGGCGCGCGCTCAACGGCGTGATCGTGACGATTTCCGCCGAGGACTTGATCCACCACGGCTCCGAACGCCTGGACGAGCAGGCGCGTCTGCTGCGCAAGCGTCTGGACGAGCTGATCCACCGGCTCAGGCTGGTCTGCCCCATCTATCTGGTCGTGACCAAGGCCGACCTGCTGCACGGGTTCGGCGAGTTCTTCCAGGATCTCGAAGGTCCGGCGCGCAACCAGATCTGGGGCGCCACCTTCAGCGCGGAGCAGGCGGCGCAGGCGCCCGCCGACAAGGTCTTCGAGCAGGAATTCCACCAGCTCTACCGCGCCCTGCTCAAACGTCGGCTGCCGCGCCTGGTGCGCGAGCAGCAACAGGCGGCCAAGGCCGGCATCTACCTTTTCCCCCTGGAATTCCACACGCTGCGCGACCGCCTGCAGCGGGTGGTCAAGATCCTGGCGGAGACGGACGCCTATGGCTACACGCCTCTGCTGCGAGGCTTCTACCTGACCAGCGGCGGCGGCGGCGAGGGCACGCCGATGGAGGTCGTGCTGACCGAGGTCAGCCGGGTCATCGGCGTCGGACCGGGAGGCCGGCCCGTGCCGTCCGGACGCGGCGGTCCGGCGCCGGGCGCGGCGGCGGACGGACGCCGGTCCGTCTGGCCGCTCTTCCTCAAGGGTTTCTTCTTCCAGGTGTTGATACCGGATTTTGCCCTGGCGCGGCCGACGGCGGGAGCGGCGCGGAAGCATCGCCTGCTGCACCTCGCGTTGCGGGTGGGGGCGCTGGCCGCGCTGGGGATCGCGGCCTGGCTCATCGTGGCGGGCTTCTTCTCGCACCGCGCCCTGATCACGCGCACGCGCGACCTGGCGCTGGCGGCGGGGGAGATACGGCTGCCGCCGCAGGTCACACCTAAGACCGCCGGCGCGCGCGAGGTCGGCGTGGGCCTGTACCAGCTCGACGAGCTGCGCCGGGAGCTGGCCGAGACCGGCCGCGGCAGCCGCCTGTATTGCGGCGGCCTCGGGCGGCTGGACCGGCGTGCCGCCGAGATCCACGCCGCGCGGCTGGCGGAGCTGCTCCTGGCGCCGAGCTACGAGCGGCTGGGCGAGCAGCTGCTGCGCCGGCAGCCGGCCCTCGGCGCGGGAAGCGCCTGGCTGAGGGACTATCAGCTCTATCTCGAGCTGCGCGATCCCAGCACCATCACCGCCGACGATCCGACCGCGCTCAAGCAGCGGCTGGACGCGCTCTGGCAGGGCGCGGGCGAGGCGAGCCTGCCGGCGGATCTGGTGGGACGGCATCTGGATCTGGCCTGGCGGCATCGCGAGCCGTGGCGGCTGAAGATGCTGAACCTGACCGGGCCCCCCGACCGGCAGCTCGAGGAGCTGGCCTTGCGCTTCCAGCACAGCCTGAAGGACCCCTACAACCTGTTCCCGCGCCTGGTGGAGGATGTCAACCGGCAGACCCGGCCCTTCACCCTGGACAGCGCCGGCGCCGGCAGCGCGCTGATCATCGATCGCAGCGCGGCCTCCGGCGGCCGGGCCGGTGCCGTGCCCGGAGCCTACACGCAGGAAGGATGGCGGAATTTCCGGCAGCGGCTGGAGCAGCCGGCGCAGGATCCGGTGCTCAGCACCCTGAGCGACCTGTCGCCCGAGCTGCTGCGCGCGCTGGTCGAGCAGTACGCCGACATCTGCATCAGGGAATGGAACGAGTTCTTCCACAGCGTCAGCCTGCGCGACCCGACGGGCGTGCCGGAGGCGGCGCGCAGCCTGCACGGTCTGGCGGCCACGGAGCAGTCGCCGCTGCTGGGTCTGCTGCGGGCGTCGCAGGAACACCTGATCCACGGCCGCGATGTGGAGCGCAACCGCGCGCTGCTGGAGCCGGCCGGGCGGATCGAGAAGGCGTTCGCCTCGCTGCACGCTCTCTGCGCCCGGTCGGGCGACCAGGAGCTGCGCGGCAAGCTCGGCGCGCTGGCCGACTGGCTGCGCGGGCTGGCCGAGTCGGGCGAGCGCATGCCGCGCCTGGCCGCCGAGTTCACGCGCGGCGTGATGTCGGGCGGCGCGGAGGGCGGTCCCTTCCAGGACTACCAGGGGTACGTGACGCGCCACTGCGGCGGCTTCGAGGGACGGGGGGAGCCGGCCAGCAACGAGGCGCTCAAGGCGCTGCTGCTGCGTCCGGCCCAGGCGGCCCTGCGCGCGAGCCTGGGCGCGACGGCCGAGCACCTCGACCGCGCCTGGCGCGACCGCGTCTGCCGCGCCTTCGCGGCCTCCCTGGGCGACAAGTTTCCCTTCAGCGCCGACGGCCGCGACGCCACGCTCTCCGATTTCGGCGATTTCTTCAGCCCCGACGGGATCGTCGCCCGCTTCCAGAAGGACGAGCTGTCGCCCTATCTGCGCGAAGACGGGGAATCCCCGCGGGAAGCGCTGGGCGCGACGCTCAAGATCGATCCCGGCGTGCGCGCGGCGGTGAGGAAGGCCGCCGAGATCCAGAAAGTGTTCTTCGCGGGCGGCGGCTCGGGGCCGCAGCTGCGCTTCGAGTTCGTGGCCAACCCCACGCGCGGCGCCAGGATGGGCGACATCAAGGGGTCGATCTTGGAAATCGACGGCCGGAAGCTGGAGCACCTGCAGTCCAGCGCGCGGTCGCTGCAGTTCAGCTGGCCGCAGCAGAGCGACGCGCCGCGGGCGCAGGTCTCGCTGCTGCCCGTCAGCGAGGGCGCCAAGCTGCCGCCGGCGCTGCGCAGCGAGGGGCGCTGGGCCGTGTTCCGCCTGCTGAGAGACCCGGCCGTCAAGATCCAGCCGCGCGCCAGCAATCCGCTGGATTGCCAGGTGGCCGTGGATTTCAGCGACCCGCAGGGCGTGATCACCGTGCCCTATGTCCTGCGCGTGCTCGACGCGCGCGCCAATCCCTTCTTGCCGGGCTTTTTCGACTTCCGCTGCCAGTAGTCACCGGCGCGATGCCCGCGCGCGCCGCGCGCGGCCGGGCGGCGCCCCGAACCGGAGGATCCCATGGACTTCGACGCCGCCCAGCATTCCGCGGCCTTCCGCCGCCGGCGCTTCATGAACTGGCTGCCTCTGGGTTTGACCTACGCCTTCCTGTACATGGGCCGCTACAACATGACCGTGGCCAAGAACGCCTTCGGCGACATGATGCCCAAGGACGCCTTCGGCATCATCTCCGCCGCGGGCACGATCACCTACGCCATCGCCTTCCTGATCAACGGCCCGCTGACGGACAAGATCGGCGGCCGGCGCACGATCCTGATCGCGGCGGTCGGCGCGGCGATCATGAACCTGCTGATGGCGGCCTTCACCTACTACCGCCCGGCCCTCGACATGGTGACCGCCTTCTCGATCCTGTACGCCGCCAACATGTACTTCCAGAGCTTCGGCGCCGTCAGCATCGTCAAGGTCAACAGCTCCTGGTTCCACGTGCGGGAGCGCGGCGTCTTCGGCGGCATCTTCGGCATCCTGATCTCGGCCGGCATCTACTTCGCCTTCGACTGGGGCTACCTGATCGTCGAGAAGCTGCACACCACGGTCGGTCCCGACGGCGCCAAGCTGGTCAGCCCTCCGCACTGGGTGTTCGCCATCCCCGCCCTGATCCTGCTCGTCTTCGCCCTGATCGACACCTTCCTGGTCTTCGACCGGCCCAGCCAGGTCGGACTGGCCGACTTCGACACCGGCGACGCCTCCAGCGGCGAGGACGACAAGCCCGACCCGCTGCGGGTCATCCTCAAGAAGGTGGTCACCAACCCCATCGTGCTGACCATCGGCGCCATCGAGTTCTGCACCGGCGTGCTGCGCAACGGCGTGATGCACTGGTACAGCATCTACGGCAAGGAGATGGGCTACTACGCCGACTTCGTCATCACCCGCAACTGGGGTCTGATGCTGTTCATCGCGGGCGCGACGGGCGGCATGGTCGCCGGCTGGATGTCGGACAAGGTGTTCGGGTCGCGCCGCGGCCCGGTGGCGGGGCTGCTCTACGCCCTGATGTTCGGCTGCGTCGTGGTGATGGCGTTCTCGCTGCAGAACATGTGGGTGCTCGGCATCTGCGTGATCCTGATCTCGTTCTGCGTGATCGGCACGCACGGCATGCTCTCGGGCACGGCGACCATGGACTTCGGCGGGCGCAAGAACGCCGGCACCGCGGTCGGGCTGATCGACGGCCTGGTCTACCTCGGCACCGGCACGCAGTTCTTGGTGCTGGGCTTCCTGGTCGAGCGCACCGAGCTGTCGTGGCGCCTGTGGCCGCCCTTCCTGGTGCCGTTCGCCCTCTTGGGCGCGCTGCTGGCCTGGCGCATCCGGCACGCCATCCCCAAGCGGGGCAAGGGGGGCGGCGGCCACTGACCGCGGGCGCCCTCAGGGCGCCAGCAGCTGCTCCAGCTCCGCCAGCGTGCGCGCGAACAGCCGCAGCGCGGCCTCGATGGGCGCCGGCTGCGTCAGGTCGACGCCGGCGCCGCGCAGCAGCTCCAGCGGCGGCCGCGAGCAGCCGCCGGCGAGCATGTCGAGGAACGCCCGCGCCGCCGGCTCGCCCTCGATCCGCACCCGCTCGGCGATGGCGATCCCGCTGCACAGCCCGGTCGCGTAGGCGTAGACGTAGTACTTGTAGTAGAAGTGCGGGATGTAGGCCCATTCCACCGGATCGTGCTCGTCGATGATATAATCCGGGCCGTAGTAGCGCCGCAGTAGCTCGGCGTAGGTCTGGTTTAGCAGCGACGCGGTGACCGGCTGGCCCGACTCGACGAAGCCGTGGGCCAGGCGCTCGAACTCCGAAAACATCGTCTGCCGGTAGATCGTGGTGCGCAGCGTCTCCAGCCGCTCGACCAGCAGGTAGATCCTCTCGGCGCGGTCGGTCGCCCGCGCCAGCAGATGGTCGCTGAGCAGCACCTCGTTGCAGGTCGAGGCGATCTCGGCCAGGAACGGCGCGTAGCGGAAGTCGGGGTACGACTGCGCCGCCATCGCCAGATGGCTGTGCAGCGCGTGTCCGTATTCGTGCGCCAGGGTCGACATGTCGTCCAGGCTGTCCTGGTAGTTCATCATGACGTAGGGATGCCGCCCGTAGGCGCTGGCCGAGAAGGCGCCGCTGTCCTTGCCGCGGTGCGGATAGAGATCGAGCCAGCCCTGGCGCGGGTCCAGCCCGTGGGCCAGCGCGCGCCCGTAGTCCTGGCCCAGCGGCGCCAAGGCCTCCTGGATCAGACGGCTGGCCACGGGGAACGGCACCGCGACGTCCACGTCCGCCGCCAGCGGCACGTAGAGATCGTACAGGTGCACGTCGGGCAGCCCCAGCGCACGTTGCCGCAGCTCGACGTAGCGGTGCAGCGGCTCCAGGTGCGCGTTGACGGTGGCGATGAGGTTGTCGTGCACGGCGACGGCGATGTCGTCCTTGTCCAGGTAGGCAGCCAGCGCCGTGTCGTAGCCCCGGGCGCGCGCGTATGCCACGTCGAGCTGCAGCTGACCCGCCAGGGCCGCCGCCAGCGCGCCCTGGTACTGCGCCAGCGTCGACAGCAGCGCCTGCACCGCCTCGCGCCGCACCTCGCGCACGGGCGAGGCGCGGTAGCGCGGATAGTTGGCCAGGGTCAGCTGCACCTCGGCCCCCTGCTCGTCGCGGATCAGCGGCCACGGGATCGATCCCAGCAGATTGTCGAACACCTGCTCGTAGCCCGACGGGATCTCGTTGAGATCGATCTCGGCCCACAGGTTGTCGCCGAGCAGCCCCAGCACTCTCTCCGCCTCCGGCCCGAGCGTCCGCGATGCCCGCCGCCGCAGGTTCTCCAGGTAGGCGCGGTAGGGGACCAACCCCGCCTCGCGCCGCAGCACCCTGTCCAGCTTCGCCGCCGGCATCGCCAGCACCTCGGCGCGGATGAAGCCGGCCTCGCGCATCAGATCGTCCATCAGGGCCAGCCCGCGGCTCTGCATCGCCTGGCAGGCGTCGTCGGTCTGCGCCGTCGTCAGGCGCAGGTTCGCGTGCAGCGTGATGATGTTCGCCTGGTTGTGCAGCGCGAAGTACAGATCGAGGCACTCCCGCAGCGCCCGCGCATCGGCCAGCCGCCCGCGAAACCGCGCCAGCTCGGGCAACCGCGCCGCCAGCTCCCGGCAGCCCGCCTCCCAGGCCGCGTCATCGGCGAAGAGCTGCCCCAGATTCCACTTGTAGACGTCAGGCACCTGATCCCGCGCGACCGTGGCGTCGGGATGATGGGCGGGCAGGTCGGCGTGAAAGGCGGGAGAGTCCGGGGCGGCGGGGGTGGCCATGGCGAGATGGCAGGGCAGGATTGACAGTCCAGCCGCGACGAGCGCCCAGAAAACCGGCAGGCAGAGGTGATGCCTGGCTGCAAGGCGGCGCACCGGCCGGCGATGACGTGCTGGCTGGATTGATGGATCTGGCATGCGTGGCATCTCCCTGTTTGTGTGCTGCCTCTGCGCTCGTGCTCGTGAGGCGCGATGCTAATTCAGCCGGCGAGCCGGGGTCAATGAGGCGAGCATCCGGCCGCGCCGACAGCGAGCGCCAGATATCCGGAGTCGAATCATCTTCATAACCTATTTGATTGACAGCAATTATGGCGATCTGTACAATCCGCCTCTCGCCCAAGCAGGACTTCCGAATCTTCACGCCACCGCCGGGCCCGCCCGCCACGCCGCGCCGGCCGGGGCCCGGCCGTGCCAGACCATTGGCCGCCGCTGCACCGTCGACAGGAGGGGAAAATGCACAAGCAGAGCGTCGCGTTCGCCGCCATCGCCGTCCTGGCCTGCCTGCTGCCATCGGGCAGCGCCACGGCGCAGATGGATCCTTGTCCAGACGGCATCGGGCTGTATTTCGACATGGCCGCAATGGGCAATCACATCACGACGGCTGCCCCGTTCACGCAGTTCGCGGCTTACCTGTGCGCCACCAACATCACCGCCGACAGCGGCATCTCCGGCTGGGAGTGCACGGTGGAAACGGTGGGGCCCGTCACGGCTGCCTCCTGGGCGGTCGGCCATGGCGGCACCAACTTCCTGACCGCGCCGAACTTCGCGGTCGGCATCGGCACCGTCGCTCCGGCGCCCTACACGCCGTCGATCGTGCTGGCCACGCTGACCGGCTTCATCTTGGCGCCGACGGACCAGGTCTCTTTCCGGGTGGTCGCGATTCCGACGCCGAGCATCCCGGGACACAACGGCGCTATCTATGCCGTTGGCAACAATGCGTTCGATATACGCCCGCTCTACAGTTCGGGCGGCACGGACACCGAGGGATACCCGTATGTCTGCGCCGCGATCAACGATCCCACGTTTCTCGATACCTTCACCCTGCGAACCTGCGGCGGACCGCCGGCGGTCGCCATCGACACGCTGCAAGTGTACACGCCGGCGGGCGAGCCCGATTCGCCGCTGGCGGGGCAGGCAGTCACGGTGCGGGGAGCCGTCACATCGCCGCAGGATCTGTTCGCGCCGGGTCTCTTCTATCTGCAGGACGAGACCGGGGGAATCGCGGTGCGCGGCTTTTCCGCGCAGGCGACGCTGCACCAGCGGCTCGAGATCGCCGGTCTGGTGGGCAGCGAGGGGGGCGAGATCGTCATCGACGCCAGCGCGATCTTCGAATTTGGCGGCACACAGGCCATAGATCCCGAATACATGGCCATGGCGGCGCTCAACTATGGCATGATCGGACGGCTGCTGCGCGTCGAAGGCGTCGTGATCGGGCGCAGCGACGATCGAGTCACGCTGTACGGCGGCGGGCGCTCGCTGCCGATCGTGCTGGCGCCCGGCGTTGGCATCTCCCCCGAGTCGCTGGCGATCGGGGCGGTGCACGCGGTCGCCGGCGTGCTGCGCAACGCCGCCGGCGAGCTGCAGCTTTGGCCGCGCTTCGCCGCTGACATCGGCCTGGTGCCGCCCTTGCCGTACGATTGGACTGTGACGGTCGATGCCGTCGCCGGCGGGCTGACCGATCTGGGCAACTTGCTTGGCGCGGTCGCCACCGCGTCCGACGGTTTCGATTTCTACGAGGACACGCCCGAACCTCCGCACGCGCCCTCGAACTACCTGACCGCCTACTTCCACCATCCCGAATGGGGGCTGCCGATCGGCGACGCCTTCTCGCGCGATATCCGCGAACCCTATGACCTCTACTACAGCCGCAAGGTATGGCCGCTGGTGGTCCAGACCGACCAGATCGGCCCGGTGACTCTGAGCTTCCTGCCCAACATCCCGAGCGCGGACTATGATCTGGTGCTCGAGGATCACGCCGCGGGCGTCACGATCTTCCTGCTGCCCGAGCTGTCCTACACCTACCAGAGCACCGGCCCGTCGCCGCGCGCCTTCTCGCTGCACGTGGGCCGCTTCTACGAGGTGCCCGATCTGCAGCCGCCGCAGCGCGACGTGCCGGCCGGCTGGTCGCTGATCGGCATGCCGCTGGCGCCCGCGGCGCCCGGCACCGCGGCTTCGGTCATCCTGGACGACGTGCAGGGCCCGGCCTGGCTGTTCCGGCACGCCGGCGCCGCCGGCTACGCGCCGCACGCGCCCGCCGAGCCGCTGTCGAGGGGCCAGGGTTACTGGCTGGCCAACCTCGACGCCTTCACCTGGACGATGGAAGGCGTGCGCGACCTCAACGATATCGATGTGCCGCTGGCGGCGGGTTGGAACCTGATCGGCCATCCGCTCTGGTTCCCGCTCCCGCTGGGAGATGTCAAGGTCGTGCGCGCCGGCGTGGCCTATCCGTACGCGGAGGCCGTGGCCCTGGGGCTGGTGGCGGGCAACCTGTTCGATTGGAACAACGACGCGCGCGATTACGAGATGACGGTCGAGCTGACGGCGTGGCGTGGATACTGGCTTGCCGCCTACGAGCCAGGGCTGACGCTGCGGCTGAACTATCGCTACCTGTACGGCGCGAAGCGGCCCCTGGCGAAGGTGGGGCAGCCGCTGGCGCCGGCCGCAGACAACTGGGCGGTGGCGCTGCGGCTGACCGATGGCGCCGGCAGGTCCTCGCGCGCGGTGCTGGGCGTCGCGCCGGAGGCGCGCGACGGCTTCGACGCCGTCTTCGACCTGCCCAGCCCGCCGGCCTCGCCTCAAGGCCCGGCCGCCCGGCTGGCGTTCAACCATCCGGAATGGGGAGTGGTGACCGGTCCTTACTTCGCCAGCGACATGCGGGATCCCGAGACCCGCAGCCAGATCTGGACGGCCGTCATCTCCGCGCCGCAAGCCGGCCCCGTCACGCTGGCCTGGGACCTGAGCGCCTTGCCGCCCAAGATGGACCTGCAGCTCTACCTGCCGAGCCAGAACCGCGTGGTGGTGCCTTCGCTGCGCGCGCAGCCGAACCTGGTCCTGGCGGTTGGGGCCGAACCGCTGGTGGTGCAGCTGCGCACCCCGGACCATCTGACGGGAGTGCCGGCGCCCGGCGTCGAGACGGCGCTGCGGTGCGTGCCCAATCCCTTCAATCCGACCACGCGCATCGAGTTCACCGCACCGCGCGCCGGCCGCGCGGCGATCGTCATCCACGACGCGCGCGGGCGCGAGGTGCGGCGTTTGGATGCCGGCGACGTCGCCGCCGGCTCTCACATGGCGGTTTGGGACGGACGCGACGCCGCCGGGGCCGAGGCGGCCAGCGGTCTGTATGTCTGCCGACTGCATCTTGACGGCGTCCGCGTCGGCGGCGCGGGCAAGATGAGTCTGGTGCGTTAGCGGCCGCTGCCCGCAGCCGGGCGCGGCCGTATCTAGCACGGGGTGGATCTCCGGCGGCGTCTGGCGCGCGCCGCCGGAGATGTCGTCAGGTGACCGCTCAGGGGAAGCACGCCATGATTGCACGAGGAGCGACCGGCATCTTCGCCGTGCTGATGGCCGGCGCGGCGTTGGCGCCGCCGCCGTCCGCGCTCGGCGCGGCGGTCTACGCCGCGCCTGTGCTGGTCGTGGATGCTTCCGCCGTGAATCTGGAGGCGGGACCGCATCGCTTCGGCTTCGCTGAAGGTGCCGGCATCGGCATCGACGGCCATGATCAGCCGGAACCGCCTTCGCCCCCTGCCGATTTCCTGGCGTTGTTCTTCCGTATGCCCGGCGATCAGGCCGCGCTTCCCAACCGCTGGCGGGATGACATCCGCTCGCCGGCCGATTTCGCCGATGGCGTCGAGCTGTGGGCACTGCACCTGGAAAGCGACCAACTGGGCGCGGACTGCACGCTGACCTTCACCATGCCAGACGGCGATCCGGGCGGGTTGCGGCTGCGACTGTTGAGCCAGGACGGGCAGGAGGCGAGCATCGGCATTCCTGGCCAGATCATGGTGCCGCTGGCGGCACCTGATCAGATTCTCTGGATCGAACTCTGCCAGGACGCGATCCCGGTCCATAGACGCAACTGGGGCGCGGTCAAGGCGGTTTTCGCGCGCTGAATGCACTCGGATCCCCGTTCATGCCCAGCCTGATTCTGGCGGACTTGTTCAATCCTCTATTTCATGACCTTCGTGTCGGGCGCGACGGCGCGATCCGCGCGTCCGACCCGCTGCCGGCGCGATCTTCGCGTCCGAGCCGCCGGCGGCGCCGACCTGTTCGGCCGTCGCCGCAGAGAGCGATCAGGCATCCGCCTAAGGAGGGCGTTTCATGTTGCCATTCTGTTCGAGCAGATTCACGCAGACGGCGCTCCTGGCTGCGGCGCTGGCAGTGCTCATCCTCCCCGCCTCCGGCCTCGCCGCCGTCAGGACCGCGACCGTCGATTATCGCGACGGCGACCTGGTGATGGAGGGGTTCGTCGCCTATGACGAGGCGCGGAAGGGCCCCCTGCCGGCGGTGCTGGTGGTCCACGAGTGGTACGGCCTGAACGACTTCGCCCGGGAGCGGGCCCGGTTGCTGGCCGAGATGGGCTACCTGGCGTTCGCCGCCGACATCTACGGCAAGGGTGTGCGCGCGAGCAGCGATCAGGAGGCAGCGCGGCTGGCGGGCGCCTTCAAGAGCGATCGCGACCTGATGCGAGCCCGCATCCGCGCGGCCCTCGACGCCGTGCGGCGCCATGAGCGGTGCGATGCCGAGCGCGTGGCCGCCATCGGCTTCTGCTTCGGCGGGACGACCGTGCTCGAGCTGGCGCGCAGCGGCGCTGAACTGGGCGGCGTGGTCAGCTTCCACGGCGGCCTGGACACGCCGCAGCCGGCGCCGGCCGGCGCGGTCAAGGCCAAGATCCTGATCCTGCACGGCGCGGCCGACCCCTGGGTGCCGGCCGATCACGTCGCCGATTTCCAGCGGGAATTCGACGCCGCCGGCGCCGACTGGCAGCTGATCGCCTTCGGCGGGGCGGTGCACAGCTTCACCAATCCCGCCGCCGGCGACGATCCGTCCCGCGGCGCCGCCTACGACGCACGCGCCGCGGCGCGCTCGTGGGCCGCCATGAAGCTGTTCCTGGCCGAGGTGCTGGGCCGCTAGGACGGGCCGCCGCCCGCCGCCGCGGCCGCCGCCGGCCGCCGGCGACAGCCGGTGCGGGGTGCGGTATCGGAGCATGCGCGGGCGGATTTCGCGCTTGGTATCACAAATTGTGATGCCAAGATCGGATTCGCCCGCGGACGGGTGCGATGTCGGGGCGCCGCCGCCGCGATTCAGAAACGCATCCGGACGACCAGCCGGCCTGGACCGAGATCGACCTGCGGCCTTGCGCCCGGCGGCCAGCGGCGGTGGCACACCAGCTCGCCCGCCGCCAGGCCCACGGTGGCGCCGGCGATGACATCCGACAGGTAGTGGCGGCCTTCGGCCAGGCGCGCGGTGCCGGTCAGGAGGGCCAGGCCGTAGGCGGGCAGGACGGCCTGCGAGCCCAGGTGCGCGCTCAGGACGGGCGCCGCGCTGAAGGCCATGGCGGTGTGGCCCGAGGGGAAGGAATAGCGGCCACCGCTGGGGCGGCGTCGGTCGACCGTCGACTTCAGGCCCCAGGAAGCGAGGCCGGCGCCCAGCGCGGCGCGCGCCAGGTCGCCGCCCAGGTCGACCAGGCGCCGATCGCCGACGGCTAGGCCGGCGGCCAGCACCGAGGCGGCGCCGAACGCCATGACATTGCCGTCGCCGTACACGCTGCCGGCGGGAGCGAGATCGCGCAGCGTGCCCCCGCCGGCAGGCGATGCGTGCGGATCGCCGGCCAGACCCGCCAGCAGGGCGACGCCGCCTCCGGCAAGCAAAATCGCCGGCAGGTGATTGGGCCGCGAGGAGGACGCCGGGAAGGCGGCCGCGGCCGGCGGGGGCGCTTCGACCGGCCGCGACGACGCCGTCTCGCCGTCGATGCCATCAGCGGCCGGCGGCATGGCGCCCAGGCATGGCTGTGGCGTGAAGGCAGCCACTGCGGTGATCGCGGCAATTGCGGCGAATGCAGCCAGCAAGGCAAGTGCGTGCCTTGTGATCGAGCCGGCAGCGACGCCGCGCATCATCTGCTTGGCCTTTCGGTCCCCGGGCGGCGGGCAGCGCGATCGCGCGGCCGTTTTACCCGGGTAAAACGTATCAACCATCAAGAATGACATGGCCTCGCTGGCAGCGTAGCGCATCTCCCGTTGGGACCGAAATGCGAACTTCTGCGGGAACGCGACTGGCCGGGGCGCGGCCGGCTGCCCTGGCGAGGGGTCAGCGCCTGGCGCAAGGGCGGGGCGGGGTGCGGCGTGAAGACGGCGCGCGGTGCCACGCGCCCAGGCTCACGCCGCGGAGAAGATGCGCACGCGCTTCCAGCGGCCGGAGCGGAAGCGCAGCCAGATGAGAACTCCGAGCAGCGCGTAGCAGGCCGCGCCGCCCAGCCAGGCGTGCTCGACGCCGCCGCCCTGGACCTTGACGATCCACCAGGTCAGCGGGATGAACCCGCCCCAGAGGAAGGCCAGGCCGATCAGCATGGGGAAGCGGGTGTCGCCGGCGCCGGCGAGGATGCCGCTGCCGATCATGCGCAGGCCGTCGCCGAACTGGAAGCAGGCCGCGACCAGGGCCAGGCCGCCCGCCATCGCCAGGATTTCGGGGTCGGGGGTGAAGATCAGGAACAGCCGCCCGCCCAGCGCGACGAACACCGCCGCCACCACCAGCGCGTAGTAGATGCCCACCTTGTAGACCTGGCGCGCGTAGCGCTCGGCCTGCTCGGGTTGGCCCGCGCCCATCCAGTTGCCGGTCAGCACCGAGCCGGCGATGGTCACGCCCCAGAGCGGCATGAACGAGAAGGCGAGCAGCTGGATCGTGATCTGGCTGGCGGCCAGGGAGGCGGTGCCGATCTGGCCGATCAGAACGCTGAAGAACACGAACGAGGTCATGTCGATGAACCCCTCCCAGGCGGCGGGGGCGCCGACGCGGACGATGTCGGCGATCTGACGCGGGGCGGGGCGGCGCGGGCGGTGCGTGCGGTAGCGGCGGCGGTTGACGCGGGGCAGCAGCAGACAGACGGCCAGGATCGCCAGGTTGACGAAAGTGCCCGCCGAGGTGGCGATGGCGGCGCCGGCGACGCCTTGCGGGGCCATGGCGAGCCAGCGCCGGCCGGCGAGCTCGAAACCGGCCCAGCCGAAGATCAGCCAGATGTCGAGCACGAGATTGACGACGTTCGCCGCCACGCCCGCCCACATGGGCGTGCGCACGTCGCGGCGGCCCTGGAAGAAGCCCATCAGGCAGAAGGTCAGCTGGGTCGCGACGGCGCTGAGCGTGCGCCACTTGATGTACACGTAGGTGAGTTCCTGCACCTCGAGCGGATTGCGGGTCCACGGCAGCACCGCCTGGCTGTGGTACCCGGCCAGCTGCAGCAGCAGGCCCGTGCCGAGCGCGAGATAGATGCCTTGCCAGGTGTAGTCGCCGACGGCCGCGTCGTCGCCTTTGCCGTGCGCCTGCGAGACGAAGGTCCCGTTGATGCGGCTCAGGTTGTTGAACAGGCTGTATCCCGCCCAGGTGATCATGCCGCCCAGCCCGGCCGCCGCCAGCGCGACGCTCGACACGTGGCCCAACAGCGCCGTGTCGACTGTCCACATCAGCGTCTGCGACAGCATCGTCAGCACCGTGGGCAGCGCCAGGCGCAGGATCTCGCCCGCGTGGCGCACGCGCAGCAGGTCGGCCGCCGCAACGGCGGGGCGCGCCGCGGGCGGCGGCAGGGGAGGTGGGGCTGCCGGAGTGATCGGTTGCATCACAGGCGGGCACGATAGGCGATCGGGGGCGGCGGCACAAGCGCCGGCCGCCGGCAGCTATCGCCGGCAGCTATCGCTTCGACGTCCGCGGCAATGGTGGTATAATGGCGTCGCTGGGACAGTTGGGGGTCGGAGCCGCTCGCCGCTGTTGACTTCCGCAAGCCGCTGGTGTGATTCCATGAGACGAGGTGCAGTCATGTCTCGTGCCATCATCATTGGCCTATGTTGGCTGTTGGCCGCGGGCGGGGCCGGAGCCGCCACCCTGCACGTGCCGGCGCCGTACGCGACCATCCAGGAAGCGCTCGACGCGGCGGCGCCCGGGGACACGGTCCTGCTGGCCGACGGCCTGTACAAGGGGCCCGGCAACCGCGATCTGGACTACGCCGGCAAGGCCATCACGGTCCGCAGCGCCAGCGGCAAGGCCCAGCACTGCGTGATCGACGCGCAGGGCAGCGCCGCCGACCCGCACAGCGCCTTCCACTTCCACAGCGGCGAATCCAACGCGGCGGTGCTCGAGGCCGTCACCGTGAGAGGGGGTTACCCGGCGGGGATCCTTTGCGTCTCGCCTGAGGTGGGCGTGCGGACCGAGCCCACGATTCGGGCCTGCATCCTGGCCGACAACCCCGGGGCGGGATTGCGGCAGAGTGCCGATTACCTTGACTGGGATATTGGGGCAGCGCTGCGCATCGAGGACTGCACCATTAGCGGTAACCAACAGAGTGGAGTGATCCTCGATCGCGTGGGGCCGACCCAAGTCCTGCGCTGCGATATCCTTGACAACGGGCAGAGTGGGATCACGTCGTCGGGGGCGTACAATCAGGACACCGACAACCCATTGCTGATCAGCCACTGCCGCATCGCGAGCAACGGCGGCGACGGTGTGCGTGCCTACGGCGCTTTTGCCGCAGTCCGCGTCGCTGATTGCGACATCCTCGATAACCAGGAATATGGGCTGCGCGGCAATGGGCCGCAGATCTTCTTTGTCTGGGCGACGTCGTGCTTGATTTCGAGGAACGGTGCCGGTGGGGTCATCATGGAAAACGCTCTTAACGACGGCGCGCTTTATTTATTGAATTGCAAACTCGTTGCCAATCAGGGGCCGGGCGCCGACATCGGGGGCTACACGTTTTTCACTCAGATCCACGGCTGTTACCTCATCGACAACGAAGGCGACGGCGTTCGCTTCCGGGCCGGGAGCTTGCAGCAGCCTGCTCGGCAGCAAGATTGGTGGTCGTGGCTGATAAGGGACTGCTTCATAGAGCGCAACAGGGGCTTGGGGATCAGGATAGAAGGTGGCTTGGCGTACTCTCGCCTGGGGATCAGCAATACCGAGGTGGTGGCGAACGCAGCTGGGGGAGTGCGTTTGGGCGCCTACAACTCCTGGGCCTCCCCGCGCTACGGCCTGTTCGGTTGCACGATCGCGGGCAATGGCGGCACGGGCATCGAGTATCCCTGGCTGGGCGTCGGCTGCCAGATCGAGAGGACCCTCATCGCCTTCAACAGCGGTCGCGGCATGACGGCCGCGTCGACCGACACCTTGACCGTCAGCTGCAGCAACATCTACGGCAACGGCGGTGGGGATTGGGTGGAGGAGATGGCGCCTTTCGGCGCGCTCGAGCACAACTTCTCCGCCAACCCGCTGTTCTGCGTCGAGCCCGAGGCCGGGTGGCTGCTGGCGGCGAACTCGCCCTGCCTGCCCGGGCAGCATCCGGGGGGAGGCGATTGTGGGCTGATCGGGGCGATGCCGGCCGGTTGCGGGGAGATGGCCCACGCCTCGGCGCGCGTGGCGATCGCGCCGGCGGGAGCGGTCCGGATGCATCCTGACCAGACGCTGGCGCTGGCGGTGTCGCTGCGCGACGGCGACGACAACGTCGTGCCGGACATGGGCGCGCCGCCGGTTGCGAGCCTGAGCCAGGGCCTGGGCGCGCTCTCGCCGCTGCTGCTGGAGTCGGCCGACAGCTGGATCTGGCGCGGCCGTTTCACGCCGCTGGTCGAGGCGGGGATCGAGACGGTGCTGGCGCACGACCCGGAGAGCGCGCAGCCGACGGCGGCGCTGGCGGTGGAGATCACGCCGCGGGCCATCATCGAGGCCGTGACCGACGTTCCCAACGACCAGGGGCGGCAGGTGCGGCTGGTGTTCCAGCGCGACCTGTGCGACACGCTGGGATCGCCGACGCCGATCGTGGAGTACGTGGCGTGGCGGCGTGTGGACGACGCGGGCGGCGCGGCGGGACGGGACGAGGTGACGATGGCGGAGGCGGTGCAGCGCCTGCGCGACGGCGGCGACGCGGCCGCGCTGACGCTGGTGGTGCGGCAGGACGGGGCGCTGTGGGAGCCGGTCGGGCCGCGGGTGCCGGCGATGATGTGGGAGCGCTACGCGCTGACGGCGCCGACGCTGGCCGACAGCACGGCGGCCGGGATCCACTGGAGCGTGTTCTTCATCTCCGCGCACACGCCTCAGCCGCAGCAGTTCTTCGTCTCGGCGCCCGACTCGGGCTACTCGGTCGACAACCTGGCGCCGCTGCCTCCGAGCGGGCTGGTGGCGCACTGGGCGGCCGGGGTCTGGCATCTGCAGTGGGCGCCGAACCAGGAGAGCGATCTTCATCATTACCGCCTCTACCGCGGGGGCAGGGATGGTTTTGCGCCGTCCGAGGCCGACACGGTGCTGGTCGTGGGGGGAACCAGTTGGATGCGCCCGGGCAGTCCCGGCTGGCGATTCCTGCTGGCGGCGGTGGACCATGCCGGCAACGCCAGCGAGGCGGTGGCGCCGTTGCAGGTCACGGCCGTGGCGGACGGGGCGGACGAGGCGGCGGAGCGGCCGCTGCTGGCGGCGCCCAATCCGTTCAATCCTGGGGCGACGATCTCCTTCACGGTGCCGGTGGGCGGCGGTCGGGTGCGGTTGACCATCCACGACGCGCGCGGGCGGCGCGTCTGCACGCTGGTGGACGAGACGCTGGCCGCCGGACGGCATCAGGTGGTCTGGCGCGGGCGGGACCAGCGCGGCGTGCGGGTGGCCTCGGGCGCGTATCTGTGCCGGCTCGAGACGGGCGGCCGCAGCGCCACGGCCAAGCTCGTGATGTTGGAGTGACGCCGGCGCCCGGCGGCCGCCGGCGTGTCGGTGCCGGCCGCCGCGCCGGAGCTTCTCGGGCGTGCCTGTTCCACGCCGGCGCTCTTGGTGATGCATGCGCGGGCGATGTCGGTCTTGGTATCACAATTTGTGATGCCAAGCGCCGGATCGCTCCGGCATGCTCATGATCGCACCGCCACGGCGCGTCGCGCGTCGGAGGAATCGCCATGAACCGCATCCTGCGGCCGGCCCCGGCGCCCCTGAGCGGCCGCGTCGCCGTCCCGGGCGACAAGTCGATCTCACATCGCGTGGCGATGCTAGCCCCGCTGGCAACGCCGGAGCGTGCCGCTGCCGCTCCGGCGAGCCAGCGCGGCCGGCCCGGCGGCCTCGCCAGCCGCGCCCGCGGCTGGCTCGACGCCGGCGACACCCGACGCACCCTGGACGCCGTGCGCGCCCTGGGCGCCGAGGCGCGGCTGGAGGACGGCACGCTGACGATCGAGCCCGGGCGCTTCCCGCCTGCATGCGGCGGCGCCGGCGGAGCCGCGCCCGGCGACGCGCCGCCGCTGCTGCTCGATTGCGGCAACAGCGGCACGACGGCGCGCCTGCTGCTGGGGTTGCTGGCGGGCCGCCGCGCGGATGCGGTCATCGACGGCGACGAGTCGCTGCGGGCGAGGCCCTTCGCGCGGGTCGTCGAGCCTTTGCGCGCGCTGGGCGCGGACATCTCCTGGCTGAGCGAGCCCGACCGCCTGCCGGTGCGGGTGCGCGGACGGCCGCTGCGCGGGGGGGCGTGCGCTTTGCCGGTGGCGTCGGCGCAGGTCAAGTCGGCGCTGCTGCTGGCCGGTCTGACGGCGTCGGCGCCGCTGCGGCTGACCGGCGGCGGCTCGACGCGGGACCACACCGAACGCCTGCTGCGGCTGATGGGGGCGCGGCTGCGCGCCCAGAGGGCGGGCGAAGGAGATGAAGAAGAAGGCGAGGCGCTGGTCATCTCCCCGGGGGGGCCGCTGGCGCCCTTCGACGTGGAAGTGCCGGGTGATTTCTCGTCGGCGGCGTTCATCATCGCCGCGGCGCTGCTGGTGCCGGGCTCGGCGGTGACCGTGGAGGGGGTTTCGCTCAACCCCGGCCGGACGGGGCTGCTGCGCGCGCTGGAGAGGATGGGAGCGCGGATCGAGGTCAGCGAGGATCAGCGACGGGGAGGGTGGGAGCCGCGCGGCGAGGTGGCGGTTCGCCACGCGCCGCTGCGCGCGATCGGCATCGCGGCCCCGGAGGCGGCCGGCCTGATCGACGAATTGCCGCTGCTGGCGCTGCTCGCAGCGCGCGCAGAGGGAGTGAGCGAGATCCGCGGCGCCGCGGAGCTGCGGGTCAAGGAGTCCGACCGCATCGCCGCGTCGGTGGCGTTGCTGCGCGCGTTCGGGGCCGCGGTGACCGAGCTGCCGGACGGCTGGCGGATAGCCGGGCCGCAGGCGTTGCGCGCGCCGGCGGCGGCGGCGCCGACCGCCGGCGACCATCGCCTGGCCATGACCGCGGCGGTGGCGGCGTTGGCGGCCGCGCCGGGCGGGCAGACCGCCCTGGACGACGACGCCTGCGTGGCCATATCCTTTCCCGGCTTTTTCGAACTGCTGCAGCGGCTGCAAGCCGGGGGGAGCGCGGCTTGAGATACCTCTTGGCTGGAGAGAGCCACGGCCCGGCGCTGGTCGGCGTCATCGAGGGGATGCCGGCGGGCCTGCCGCTGGCCGAGGCGGACATCGACCGCGAGCTGGCGCGCCGCCGCGAGGGGCACGGGCGGGGCGTGCGCGCGCGCGAGATCGAGGTCGACCGGGTGCGGCTGCTGGCGGGGCTATGGGAGGGCAGGACGCTCGGCTCGCCGCTGGCTTTCGTGATCGAGAACCGTGATCATGCCCTGCGGCGCGGACGGCCGGCGCGCGACTGGACGGCGCCGCGCCCCGGGCACGCGGACTTCGCCGGCATGGCCAGGTACGGGTTCGACAGCTGCGCCCCGGCCGCCGAGCGGGCCAGCGCGCGCAGCACGGCCGGCCTGACCGCCGTGGGGGCGTGCGCCAAGGCGCTGCTGCGGCGCTTCGGCGTCCAGGTGCTCAGCCATGTCACGGCCATCGGCCCGGTCGCAGCCAGGCCGGGCGAGGCGACGCTGCCGCGGCTGCGGCGCATCCAGAGCGGCACGCCTGTGCGCTGCCTCGACCGCCACGCCGCGGCGGCCATGGTCGACGCCATCGATGCCGCCCGCGCGGCCGGCTCGACGCTGGGGGGCGTCTTCGAGGTCGTCGCCTTCGGCCTGCCCGCGGGGCTGGGCAGCTACGCGCATCCGGATCGACGGCTGGACGCCCTGCTGGCGGCCGATCTGATGGCGATCCCGAGCGTCAAGGCGGTGGAGATCGGCGCCGGCGTCGCCGTGGCCCGCGGCCCCGGCGAGCAGGCGCACGACGAGATCGTGCCGGCGGCCGAAGCGCCGGCGCGCCGCAGCCTCGCGCGGCGCGGCCTGCCGGCCACGGCGCGCACGACCAACCGCGCCGGCGGCCTGGAAGGCGGGGTGACCGACGGGCAGCCGCTGGTGGCGCGCGGCCACGCCAAGCCGATCTCGACGCTGCGCCGCGGCCTGCGCAGCGTCGATCTGCGCAGCGGCGCGCCGGCGCGCGCGCCGTACGTGCGCTCGGACGTCTGCGTCGTGCCGGCCGCGGGCGTGGTCGGCGAGGCGGTGATGGCCTGGCGCCTGGCCTGCCTGCTGGTCGAGGAGATGGGCGGCGCCGAGGTGAACGAGATGCGCCGGCGCTGGGACGCCTGGCTGCCGCCCCGCGCGGCGAGGGGCGCCGCCGGCCCGGCCGCCGGGGCGCGAAGGGAGCGAGAATGACGGCGAGCGACCGCAGGCCCCGCGAGGGCTTCCTGGAGGAGATGCGGTGGCGCGGCTTCGTGCACCAGTGCACCGACGAGGCGGCGCTGGCGGAGCTGCTGGCCCGGGAGATCGTGACCGGTTACATCGGCTTCGATCCCACGGCCGATTCCCTGCACGTCGGCAGCCTGCTGCCGATCATGGGGCTGCTGCACCTGCAGCGGCACGGCCACCGGCCCATCGCCATCGTCGGCGGCGGCACCGCCCTGGTGGGCGATCCCAGCGGCAAGACCGAGCTGCGCCAGATGCTGACGCGCGACGACATCGCCGCCAATCTGGAGGGGCTGCGCGCGCAGCTGGCGCGCTTCATCACGCTGGGCGACGGCCCCACCGACGGCGTGATGCTCGACAACGCGGAGTGGCTGGCCGACTACCGGTACGTCGATTTTCTGCGCGACGTGGGGCGCCACTTCAGCGTCAACCAGATGCTGACCGCCGAGTCGGTGCGCCTGCGGCTGGAGACCGGCCTGTCGTTCCTGGAGTTCAACTACATGCTGCTGCAGGCCTACGATTTCAAGGTGCTGCACGAGCGCTTCGGCTGCCGCCTGCAGATGGGGGGCAGCGACCAGTGGGGCAACATCTGCGCCGGCATCGACCTGGTGCGTCGCCTGAACCGCCGGGAAGTCTACGGGCTGACCTTCCCGCTGCTGACCACCGCCGGCGGCGCCAAGATGGGCAAGACGGCCGCGGGGGCGGTGTGGCTGGACGCCGGCCGCACGAGCCCCTACGACTTCTACCAGTACTGGGTGAATGCCGACGACCGCGACGTGGCGCGGTTCCTGCGCCTGTACACGCTGCTGGGGCGCGATGAAATCGCGCGGCTGGAGGCGCTGCGGGGAGCGGAGCTGCGCGAGGCCAAGCGCGCACTGGCGCGCGAGGTCACCACGCTGGTGCACGGTGCGCAGGAGGCGGCCGCGGCCGAGCGCGCGGCGGCGGCGCTGTTCGGCGGGAGCGCGGCGCCCGCCGCGGGCGGCGATCCCGACGCGGTCGAGGCGGCGATCCCCTCCAGCCGTCGCACGGCGGCCGAGCTGTCGGCGGGACTGCCGTTGCTGGATCTGCTGGTGGCGGCGCAGCTGGCGGCCAGCAAGGGGGAAGCGCGGCGGCTGGTGCGCCAGCACGGGGTGCGCGTCAACGGCGAGGTGGTCGGCGACGAACTGCGCCGGCTCGGGCCGGCCGATGTGCAGGACGGCCGCATCGCGCTGCAGGTGGGCAAGAAAGGGCACCACCACGTCGTGGTGGCGCCCTGAAAGGTCCGCCGGCCGCTCGCGGCGCTCCTACCGCTCCACCCGGTGGATTTCCACGCGCCGGTTCGCCGCCCTGCCCGCGGCCGTGTCGTTCGAGGCGATGGGATAGTCCTCGCCGTAGCCGACGGCCGTCATGCGCAGCGGCGAGACGCCGAGCTGGATGAGCTGGTCGCGCACCGCGATGGCGCGGCGCTGCGACAGGTCGCGGTTGCTTTCGGCAGTGCCGGCGTCGTCGGTGTGTCCGCGGACCTCGATGATGACCTCTGGATGGGCGATCAGCGAGGCGGCTACCCGGCGCAGCACCTCCAGCGAGGCGCCGGCCAGCTGAGCGCTGCCGCTGACGAAGGTGACCCCTTCCAGCACCACCTCATCGCGCCCGGCCAGGATGTCGTCGACCGGGGGCGCGGGCGCCGCGGCCTGCTCGGTCCGCACCTCGCAGCCGCGCTCGTCCACCACGGCGCCGGGCGGCGTGCCGGGACACTCGTCATCGGCGTCGAGCACGCCGTCGCCGTCGTTGTCGGGGTCGGGGCAGCCGTCCTCGTCCTCGAAGCCGTCGAAATCCTCGGGAGCGTCGGGGCAGAGGTCTCGTCCGCGGCAGACGTGCGCGTACTTCGCGCTCTGGCCGCTGTCGGCGACCCAGGGGTCGCAGATGCCGTCGCCGTCGTTGTCGGGGTCGGGGCAGCCGTCCTCGTCCTCGAAGCCGTCGAAATCCTCGGGAGCGTCGGGGCAGAGGTCTCGTCCGCGGCAGACGTGCGCGTACTTCGCGCTCTGGCCGCTGTCGGCGACCCAGGGGTCGCAGATGCCGTCGCCGTCGTTGTCCGGGTCGGGGCAGCCGTCGCCGTCCTCGAAACCGTCGTAGTCTTCGGGCTCGTCCGGGCAGAGATCGAGCCTGTTGGGGATGCCGTCGCCGTCGCGGTCGCGGCCGCCGAAGAAGAACGTCAGGCCCGCGAAGCCCTCGACCATGCTCTTGTTGGCATCGACATGCTGCGGCCCCCAGAAGTACCAGTCATCGCTCAGGCCGATGTTGTCCCGCTGATTGCCGGGGAACAGGTGGTAGCGCGCCCCCAAGTCGAAGGCCAGAGAGCGCGAAGCGAACAACTGCAGGCCGGCCGTGACCGTGCCGGTCAGGTCGTTGCCCTTCAGCTGGTCCCTGACGCCGTCCTCGTCGTAGCCCAGGACCGTGGTGCCGGCGGGATTGATGCCGGCGCCGTCCTCGCCGCGCAGATCCTTGACGCGCCAGCTCGTCAAACCCGCCGCCAGCCCGAGATAGGGCGAGACGCGCCGGCCCGGCGCCAGATGGTAGAGCACGCCCAGGCGCGGCTGCCAGATGACGGTGTAGAGGCTGGCGGTGGAATCGAAGGTCCAGCCCGCGTCCTCGCCAGGCGCCGTGCTGCCCGGCCGAACCCAGCCGTACTTCAGCGCCAGCTCCAGCGACCAGCCGGGGGACAGGCCCCGCCGCAGGTCGAACGTCAGGTGCTGGTCGATGTTGCTGTAGTCGCGGTCGCCGCCGCCCAGCTTCATCAAACCGGTCTGCAGACCGATGGCGGTGCGGCCGGCTGTCTCGGCGGCCTGGACGGATCCGGCCGCCAGAATCACGGCGGCCACGAAGAACCAGTTCGGGGGTCGTCGCATGCTGGACCTCCTCGATCGCCGCATCGCCGGCCGAGCCTCGGGGACCGGCGGCGGCAGGCCGGCGCCATGCCCATCCTACGCCGAACTCTCCCGCCCGGCAATGGCCAGTTCCCGCCACGGCCGGGCGGCGGCGCGTTCCAACAAGCCTGTTGCCGGGCCGCGCCGCCCCGGAGTATGTTCATGCCGCCAGGGGGATGTGGCATGGATACGCCGGTCAACCTGATCGCCGCCTTCGCCGACGAGGATCGGCGCCTGCTCGAGCTGGCCGCGAGCTGCCCGCCGGCATGGCGGGAACGCCGCGGCCCCGGCGGTACCCTCAGTTTGAAGGAAACGCTGGGCCACCTGGCCTTCTGGGACGCGTTCGCCGTCGAGTTCTTCCAGAGGAAGCTGGTCGCGGGCGCCGAGGAAGAGGATGATGCCGGCGCGCTCGATTTCGAGCAGCGCAACCAGCAGGAAATGCACCGCCTGGCAGCCCTGCCCTACGAGAAGGTGCTGGCGCGCTACCAGGCCGCCACCGCTGCCATCACCGCCTTCCTCAACCGGCGCTGGCCGGACCTTTCCGAGAAGGAGCGCACCGATTTCCTGGTGCCGCTGCGGCATCGCCGGCACCATCGCCTGCTGCTGGAGCGGGCCCTGGCGGCGGTGGCGGCGCAGGAGAAGCGACGCCAGTCCGGGTTCGCCTGACGCCGCCGCCGGCCGCTTCCGCTTCAATCCTTCAGTTCTTCCACGAAGAATGTTTCCGGCCCTGGACCTGCGTCTGGGTCGGC
>CAYWTR010000005.1:0-172852 GCA_964461255.1 uncultured Fibrobacteraceae bacterium
GTTGCAGGGCGGTGTTCAGGGTGTGATTTCAGCCAATGGTGGCAACGCGCCCTGTCAGGGTGGTGGTGGTGGTGGTGGTCGGATTGCCGTTCATGTGGACGATATGGCGGGTTATCTGGGGACTTATGCGGCGCGGGGTGGGTATGCTGTTGGCACCACATCGAGCACCAATGTAGGTTCGGCGGGAACGATTTATTGGGCACCGCGGCAGTTGGGGAATGGTTTGCTGGCTATTGACAATGGCACGCGAGTGTCACCCCATCGCACGCCGCTGCGCACCGCCATCGAGCCGGAATTCGATATCAGGATAGCCAGCACGGGTACGTTGGAGGCGGCGGCGGGATTCACGTTCACGGGGGGGACGATACTGCTGCAGTCGGGGACGCTGTATTCGAGCGGTACGGTCAATTTCTCGAACAACAGGCTGGCTGGAACGGGCACGGTGAGCGGATCGCTGGTCAACGGCGGAAGCATCGAGCCGGGGGCGTTGACGCCTCCGGGGGCGATCGGCACCATCACGGTTTCGGGAAACCTGGCGTTCGGTCCGACGGGCAGGTATGTCTGCGACGTCAACTCCACGAGCGTGCGGGATCAGCTCAACGTGGGCGGAGCGCTGGCCCTGGCCGGCGGGATCGAGGCGCGGGCGGGGGCGAGTTACACGCCAACCACCTCGGACCAGATCGCCGTTGCGCACAGCTCCATGCTGTCCGGCGAGTTCCGCGATTTCACGTTTCCGGACGGCTCGTTCGGCGTTGCCTACACGGCCACCGACGCCTTGCTGGTTGTCTTCGACTATTTCGTGGATATCGGCGTGGAAGGCAGGACCACGATCCGCGCCGCGGCCGATCCGGCGGCGACGGACGGGTACGACGCGGGAATGGATCTGGCGCAAGGTGATTCGGGTGCGCTGGCCTGGTTCTCCCATCCCGAATGGGGCGGCGCGGCGGGATCGCGATTCAAACGCGACGTGCGGCAACTGTACGATCCGGCAACGGCCATGAAATCGTGGCTGTTCGTGGTCGATTATCAGAACAGTTCCGCGGCCAGCGAACTGGTCGAGCTGGCGTTCGCGCCCTCGTTCACCGCCGCCGATGGCATGGGCTTGACCTTGCGGGATCGCACGACGGGTCAGACCATCAATCTCTTCCCCGATCTGCACTACTCCTTCTATGCGCCGCCCTACAACCGCGAGGTCCGCGAGTTCGACCTCTACGTGGGGCGGCACGGTTGGACGGCGGAAGACACCGACGCCGATGGCGTCCTCGATGTCGCCGACGCCTGCATCGGCGTGGGCGCGGCCTGCTTCGACCGCGACGGCGACGGCTGCGTCGACGAAGTTACGAGCGGCCGGCACATCGAGTACTGGCCGCAAGTGGACATGCCGCTCGCTTACCGCATCCACGAAGGGGGCGCGCCGGGAATCACCGACGGCAGCGACTTCACGGCCATCCAGGCGGGATTTGATGCCTGGGCGGCCGTGCCGGGCGCCGCCATTGCCATCGACTATCAGGGCACGACCCCGCAATCCGATTCGCAGGCCATGGACTTCGTCAATCTGGTGACCTTCGCCGATCCCGACTGGCCTTTCGGGGCCAGTGTCTTGGCGGTGGGGCTGTCAACTTCCTTCACGATCCCGGTATGGGATAGCGGGGTGGTATACCGTCCGGGGCAGATCATCGATGCCGACATGATCTTCAATCCGGCGTTGCGCTTCCAGACGCCCACGATGGGGCAAGGGGCGGACATCCAGAGCATCGCCACCCATGAGGCCGGCCACATGTTGGGGCTGTCGCATTCGGCCGTGGTGACCTCGACAATGTTCTATGTCCTGCCGCCGCTGACCCATGCCGCTGAGCTCACGGCCGAGGACCGTCAAGCCATGTTCAAGGGCTATCCCCGGGCGGAGGTGCTGACCGGGGCCAGCCAGCTGCGGGGAGTCGTGACCAGCGGTTGGGACGGTCACCCGGTGGGCGGCGCGATCATCTTCGCGATCAACGCCGCCACCCATGACACCGTGGGGTGCGATTTCACGTTGCCGGACGACGGCAGCTACCAGTTCGTCGGCTTGCCCGACGGCGATTACTACGTGGCGCTGCATCCGCTGGACGGCTCCTCCGCGATCGGCCACATCGGGCCCGCCAACATCAACGAACTGATCCGCGACCGTGCGGAGATCCTGTTCACGCCGGAGTACTGGGACGCCGCGGAGTCGGCGACGGACGACGGCAATGCCCGCACGCCGCTGTCGGTCGCGGCCGGCTCCGTCACCCACGCCAATCTGATCACCAACATCGACAACCAGGGTCCGCGGGTCGTGGCGGTCTCGCCCCAACCGGGAGGCGGCGACATCCCCGTGGACGCGGCCGTGCTGGTGAAATTCTCGGAGCGCGTGCATCCCGACAGCTTCCGCGGCCAGTTCAATCTGTCGCTGACCCCGGACGGGGCACTGATCCCCGGAACGCCGGGCCTGGTGCGGGACGACAGCACGCTGGCTTACATCCCGCGCCGCAACTTCGAGTTCGACACGACCTATTACCTGCGCCTGGGCGGCGGCATCACCGACCGGTACGGAAACCTGATGGCGACTCCGCCGGAATCGCTGAACTTCCATTTCACGACGCAGCCCCGGCCGGCGGTCTCCCTGGACAGCCTCATCCCGCGCGAGGGAGGAGCCGGCGCGGTGGTGGTGGTCAATGGCCGGGGTTTCTCATACCACCCGCCGCTGAATTCGGTGCAGCTGGGCGCAGACGCCCTGCCGGTCCGCCACGCCTCGGCCACCCAGCTGGTGATCGAAATCCCGGCCGGGTTGCCGTCCGGCGTGCGACCGCTCACGGTGACCACCAACGGCGAGACCAGCAACCCGCTGAACTTCACCGTGCTGGAGTCCGAAGTCGTGGCACGCGGCTTCGAGATGGCCGCTGCCGAGCTGCCGGCCCTCGGTCGGGCCGTCGAGGTGTCGCCCGACGGCGCCCTCGCCTGCGTCGCGACGGCGGCGGGGCTGAGCGCCGTCGACGTGACGACGCCCGACGCGCCGGTTGTGACCTCGCTGCCGGTTGCTGGGGGCCTCGACGCGGTGGCGTTGACGCCGGGCGGCCAGAGCATCTTCGCCGTGAGCACGGTCAGCCGCCGCCTGTATCGGTTCCAGCGCGAACCGGTGTCGCTGCTGAGCGAGATCGGCATGAACGCCGAACCCCTGGGCATCCTGATCGAGCCGGGAGGTCGCAAGGCATATGTGCCGACGCGGCAGGGCGTGATCCAGATATGGGATGTTCAGCTCGGCAGCCTCAGCTTCCAGGAGCAGATCGGTGCGATCGCCGTGCCGGGCGGCAACCTGCTGGGCAAGATGGCGATCGACCCCGCTGGCGAGCGGCTGCTGGCGCTGGCCGGCAACGGCCGGCTGCTGGTGTTCGCAACCGCCTCGGACTCGTTGCTCGCCACCATCGCGGTGGGTACCGCGCCGCGCGATGTCATCGTCGACCCCGTGGGCGCGCTGGCCTACGTGACGGATCTGGGCGGCGGCGTCACCGAGATCTCTCTGAGCGGTCTGGCGCGTGTCGCCGAGATGCCGACCGGAGGCTCGTTGCTCGGCGCCGACGTCAAGCCGACGGGTACCTTCCTCTACACGGCCAACAACCAGCTCGATGTGCTGGATGTGATCGATTTGCGGCCGGATTCCCGGTCCTACCGCTCGCTTGTCAGCCGCGTGCCCCACCGCCCCAATCCGATCGATGTGGCGTTCGCGCCGGACGGACTGTACGCCTACTCGCTATCCGCCACCGACCAGGTTCTGGTGGTCAGCGCGACCGGCGAGGGACCGCTGCTGGCCAGCCTCTCGCCGCGCGCCGGCCCCGTGGGCGCGCAGGTGGTGCTGTCGGGAAGCGGCTTCGACGGCGCCGGGGTCACTTTCCGCGGCGTGACTGCGCCGATTCTCCATGCCACCGACAGCGCCTTGACGGTGACGGTCCCCACAGGCGCCGCCACGGGCCCGGTCACGGTGCTGGGCGCCGCCAGCGGCACGGTGTCCAACTCCCTCACCTTCGAGGTGCTCGCCGCCGCGCCACCGGCCGATCTGCGACCGGTCACGAGCGTGCAGCCGCCGGGCACGCCCCAGTTCGCTCCCGCGCTGGCGGTCTCGCCCGCCGGCGACGTGCTCGCCGTGGGCGGCCAGGACGGCCGCGTCCATCTGCTGGACATCGACGCCGGCAGCGCGACGTTCAACGAATTCGTGCGCGAGGCCGCGCTGTTCGCTTCGGCGGTCGGGGATATCGCCATCGCTCCGGACGGCGGCCTGGCTTACGTCGCGGCCTCTGGTTCCGCGCAGGTGCAGGTGCTCAACGTCGATCGCCGCAGCCCGCAATTCGGTGAAGCGGCGCGAGCCATCGACCTCGGTGGCGTTGCGCCCGGCCGCATCGCCCTCACTCCGAGCGGCGCTCGGCTGCTGGTCGCCGACCCGGGCGCAGCGGCGGCGCATCTGGTCGATTTGACCAGCGACGCCGTGATCTCGATCGGGCTGCAAGGCACCCTGCCGGATCTCAACGGGCAGGCGAGCGATCTGGCAGTGCATCCAGTCGGTACGCGCGCCTACCTGGCGATCGGCGACGACGACCCTGCGGCGGTGCTGGTGCTCGACCTGGACCCGGCAAGCGGCACCTTCGCCCAGATCATCGGCTCGGTGGCACTGCCATCCGGCTCACCCGCGGAGACGCCGATCGCTCTCGGGTTCGCCCCGGACGGGGCCAGCGGCTTCGTGCTGACCAGCCAGCTGACCGGCGCTCCCCATCGCACCCTGGTGGTGCTGGACACATCCGATCCCGCCGCGCCGGTCGTCACGGCGTCGACGCCGCTGGCGACCGACGCCGCGCCCATGGACGAGGTGTTGCAGGTAGCGCCGCAGGGAAATCGGTTGCTCGTGAACATTCGGGACGACGGCCTGCGCTTCGTGGATCTGGCCACGCTGACGGTCTCGCCGCAGCCGGGTCTGGTGCCTGCGGCCGCGCCGCTGGATTTCGGCTACACGGCGGACGGCTCGCGAGTGTACGTGGTGAGCACGCAGGACCACACGGTCCGTGTCTGCGACTTCCTGGCCGAGCAACGGATCGTGAAGGTGTGGGGCGATGGGCAGACGGGCGTGATCGGAGATGCCTTGGCCTCGCCGCTGCGTGTCCGTGTGATCGATCTGGAAAGCGGCGAGGGATCATCAGGCATTCCGGTCGTCTTCACCGTTCTCTCCGGCGAAGGTCTGCTGGCGGCCGCCGGGCATGGCGCGGGCGCCGCCGCCTTGACCGTGGGAACCGACCAATTCGGCTATGCGCAGGCGAGCTGGACGCTGGGGCCGGTCACGGGCGCGCAGCAGGTGCAGGTCGCCTGCGCCGGCGCGTCCGGCACGCCGCTGCTCTACTCGGCGACCGGCGTGGACGACCCGTCCGCGCAGCCGCTGGCGCTGCTGGAGCATCTGCTGGCGCCGATCGCCGGCGCGGACAGCGTCAGCGTCAACACCTCCATCCTGGCGACCTTCAATCGGCCGGTCGATCTGGAATCGATCACCGACGCGACCTTCTTCCTGACCGCGGCCGGCGATACCGTGGCGGTGGCGACGATCATCGGCTTGGCCGACGGCGACCGCAAGGCCTCCCTGACACCCGTGCGAGCGCTGTCCCATGGCACGACCTACACGCTCCACGTCGACGCGGCTGTTCGCAGCGCCGGCGACGGCAGCCTGCTCGCCAACCCGCAGCAGACGACTTTCGCCACGGCGCCGGCCCCGCCCAGCCCGCTGCTGCGATCGGTCAGCAAGCCGGGCGCCCAGCCGACCGTGGAGGTCGTCCTGGCCGGCGGCGGCTTCGACCCGAATCCCGGCCAGAGCCGCGTCCGCTTCAACGGCGTGCCCGCCCAGATCATCGAATGTCTGCCCGACCGCATCCGCACGCGGGTGCCGCTGAGTTCGACCAGCGGCCCGCTCGACGTGGAGGTCGGCGGGCAGCCTTCGAACGCGCTGCCGTTCTCCGTGCTCGCACCCATGAGACATCCGACCAACAACGTCATCGCGCGCGCGGAAACGGGCACCGCGACGCGGACCGCCGTGGTCTCGCCCGATGGCACGCTGCTCTATGCGCTCGCGTCCGAGGCGGACCTGGTCAAACCCATCGATCTGACGACCCTCACCCCCCTGGCGGGCATCCCGGTGGGCGATGCGCCGCGGGCGCTGACGGTGCATCCCTCAGGCGCCTTCATTTACGTGGCCAACGAGGCCAGCGGCGATGTGTCGGTCATCGACATCTCCGCGGGCTCGGCCACCTTCAACGCCGTGATCGCCAACATCCGCGTGGGCGTCGGACCTTTTGACCTGGCGGTGACGCCCGACGGCGAACGCGTGATCGTCGTCAATCCCGGCTCGGCCGATCTGAGCGTGATCGACAGCGATCCCAGCAGCGAGAACTTCAATCAGGTGATCTCGCGCGTGGAGACAGGCACGGCGTCGCGGACCGTGGCGGTCACGCCGGACGGCACGCGGGTCTACGTCGGCACCGAGGGCGGGTACCTGATCCTCAGCGCCGTCGACTTCGGTGTCGTGCGCAACGTCTCGACCGGCACCGCGACCCGGACGGTCGAGGTCACGCCGGACGGCACCCTGCTGGCCCTGGTGGACACGCAGGGGCTCTTGAGGCTGTACGACATCGTTCCAGGCAGCGGCCGGGAGGATCAAGTCGTGGCCCGCCCGAGCAGCGGCACCGCGGTGAGGACGGCGACTGTCAGCCCCGATGGCACCCTGCTCTTCGTGGTGCAGGAAGGCAGCGATCAGATCCTTGTGCTGGCCCTGGTCATCGACACCTCGGTGGGGGTGATCGGGCCCGACGCCGCCACGCAGCCGACCGAGCTGGAAGTGGTCGCCATCGTGACCGCCGGCGCCAACCCGCAGGATGTCGTTTTCGATCCGACCGGTTCTGGCCGCTTCTTCGTGCCGTGCGCGGGCGAGGGCGCCCTCTTCCAGATCTCGCCGCCGACCGCCCTGCCGGCGCCCATCGAAACTCTCGCCGCCGCCAGGCAATTGCAGGGCAATCCGCCCGGCGAGACCATCGGCATCGCGGTCACCTGGACGCCGCCGCCCGGTGAACTCGTCTGCCTGCTCTATCGCCGGGGTTTCGGCAATTATCCGGAGTACGACGACGAACCTAACCCGGGCGCCGCGCCGGAGACTCCCGCCGATCCCGACGCCGCGGTCGCCGACGGTTGGATCCTGGCGACGGAAACCGCCGGCGGCAGCCACATCGACCAGCCGCCCCACCGGGATTACTGGTATTATGTCGCCTTCGCGCGCGACGCCTTCGGTCGATTCTCGACGGCCTCGCCGCTGAGCAGCGGCACGCTGAATTACGTGTTGGGCGATGTGAGCGACGGCGATGTCCCGGGCCTGGGCGACAATCGCGTCGATGTCGCCGATGTGTCCCTGCTCGGCGCCTGCTATGGAGCGGCGGAGGGGAACGACGCCTACCGTCCCTGGCTGGATGTGGGGCCCACGCATGATTTCGGTCCCGCCGGCCTGCCGCTCACCGATAACATCATAGACTTCGAGGACATGATGGTCTTCGCCATGAACTACGGCATCGCCGCCAGGACGGCGCCGCCGCCGGCGGCGGCGGCCGGCAACCGGCTTGCGCTGCGGATCCCCGCGCCGGGGATCCCCGGAGAAATCGTGGACCTGAGCTTGCAGCTGGCCGGCGACGGGCGGATCCAGGGCCTGAGCATCCCCGTGACCTGGGACGCGGACAAGGTCGAACCGGCCGGCTTCACGGGCGGCGCCCTGCTGGATCGGCAAGGCGTTCCCTTCCTCCTGCTTTCGCCGGCTCCCGGCGTGGTCGACGCGGCGCTCGCGGGCGTGCGCGAGGGCGGCCTGAGCGGCGAGGGCGAGCTAGCACGCCTGCGCTTCCGCGTGTTGGCCGCCGGCGATCCCGGCTTCGCGCTGGGCGAGGTCAAGGCCCGCTCGGGCACCAACGAACCCCTGGCGATCGTCTGCGAGCAGATGGGCGTCGGCGCCATCCCTGCGGCCTTCGCCCTGCACGGCGCCCGGCCCAACCCATTCAATCCCGTCACCCGGATCGCGTTCGACCTGCCGCGCGAGGCGCGGGTCAGGCTGGGGATCTACGATGTTTCCGGGCGGCATGTCGTCACCCTGGTGGATGAACCGCGCGCGCCCGGATCGTACTCCGTGCTCTGGGACGGCACGAATGGGAGGGGCGCGCCGGTGGCGTCCGGGTTGTATCTCTACCGCCTCGAGGCGGACGACTTCCGCGCCACGCGCAAGCTGCTGCTGGTCAGATGAGCGACCATGACCGATGAAACGCTGGGAAAGGGAGGAAGCGGCGGGCACCAGCCAGAGGACACCTTCGCCTACCGACCGGCCACGCCCGCTTCCGACCTGTCGCCGAATGTCGTCGCCGCCGCCTCGACGAGAGTAGGCAACTATCGCCTGCTCGAGAAGATAGGCGAAGGCGGTATGGGCGACGTCTACGCCGCCGAGCAGGTCAGCCCTCTCCAGCGCCGGGTGGCGCTCAAGATCCTCAAGCCGGGCATGGACACCCGGGATTTCATCGCCCGCTTCGAGTCGGAGCGGCAGGCGCTGGCCTTGATGGATCACCCCTGCATCGCCCGGGTCTTCGACGCGGGCGCCACGGACAGCGGCAGACCTTTCTTCGTCATGGAACTCGTGGCGGGCGTTCCCCTCCTGCAACACTGCGACAGTTCCGGATTGGGGGTGCGTCAGCGGGTTGATCTTTTCATCAAGGTCTGCGAGGGGGTGCAGCACGCGCACCAGAAGGCGATCATCCACCGCGATCTCAAGCCGTCCAACGTTCTGGTGGCGGTGCAGGAAGGGGTCGCCTGGCCCAAGATCATAGACTTCGGCGTGGCCAAGACGCTGGGCCAGAAGCTGGTCGATCAAACCGTCCACACCGAACTGGGACAGCTGGTGGGCTCGCCGGTCTACATGAGCCCGGAACAGGCCGAGCTCACGGGCTACAATATCGACACCCAAACCGACATCTATCAGCTGGGCGTTCTGCTGTACGAGCTGCTGACCGGCGTGCTGCCGTTCGACCAGGACCGCTGGCGAGCGGCGGGTCTGCCGGAGCTGCTCCGCCTGATCCGCGAGGTGGATCCGCCGCGGCCGAGCCTGCGTGTCGTGGGGCTGGACGCAGCGGAAGCCACTGCCGTCGCTGCTGCGCGCGGCGTCGCGACGGCGCGGCTGGTGAACCAGCTTCAGGGTGAGCTGGACTGGATCGTCATGTCCGCCATGGAGAAGGAGCGCGCACGGCGTTACCAGACTGCGGCGGCCTTGGTGCAGGACCTGCAGAATCACCTGCAGGACAGACCGGTCCAGGCCTGCCCGCCCAGCCGCGCGTATCGCCTCCGGAAGTTCGTACGCCGCAACCGCACGGCGGTCATGTCGGCGGCGGCGGTTCTGGCTGCCATCGTGCTGGGGATCTTCGGCACGACGGCCGGCATGGTTCAGGCCAGGAGGTCCGCGCGGGTCGCGACCGCCGAGGCCGAAGCGGCGAAGCAAGTGGCCGACTTTCTGGTCGGATTGTTCAACGTTTCCGACCCGGGCGAAGCGCGCGGTAATTCGGTCACGGCCAGAGAAATCCTGGACCAGGGCGTGCAGCGCATCGAGAGCGGCCTGGCGACCCAGCCGCTGACCCGCGCCCGCCTGATGAACGCCATGGGGCGCGTCTACAAGGAGCTGGGACTGTACGAACCAGCGCGGCCGCTCCTAGAGAACGCTCTGAACCTCCTGCACGCCGCGCAAGCCAGAGAAGCGCTGGATGCCGCGGCCGTGCGGAACGACCTGGGAACTTTGCTCTGGAAGACGGGCGACTACGCCGCCGCGCAAGTGCAGCTCGAGGCATCGTTGGCGGTGCGGGAGAGAGAGCTGGGCCCCGACCACCCCGATGTGGCCCAGAGCCTCAACAGCCTGGGGAACCTGTACTGGATCAACGGCGAGCTTCAGCGCGCGCGCACGGTTTACGGGCGGGCCCTGAACATCCGCGAACGCTCCCTGGGGCCCAACGATCCCGAAACCGCCATCACGCTGAACAACCTCGGCGGACTGAGCATGAAGTCTGGCGATTTCGCCGCCGCCCGCTCCTATCTGGAGCGCGCGCTGCAGATCCGGCAGACCGCTCTGGGCGCCGATCATCCCGACGTCGCCAATTCCCTTATGAGCCTGGGCTCGCTGTTCGACCAGTTGGGCGATCTGGTCCAAGCTCGCGATCATTACCAGGGAGCGCTGGCCATCCGCGAGAAAGTGCTGGGTCCTGCGCATCCTCTGGTCGCCACGACCCTGAACAACCTGGCCGGCCCGCTGGGCGATCTGGGGGACTTCGCGGAGGCGGAGGCCGCTTACGTCCGGGCAGCGGTCATCCAACGGGCCGCCTTGCCCGCAGACCATCTCGATCTGGCCAGCACCTTGAGCAATCACGCCGTGCTGCTGCGGAAACGAGGCGACACCAGCCGGGCGCGGGACCTGTTCGAGCGCGCGTTATCGATCTATGCCAAGGCAGTGGGCCCGGACCACAACCTGACTGCCACCTGCCAGTCGAACCTGGCCGTGGCCTTGCTCGACCTTGGGGACTTCTCCGGCGCGCGCGAGCTCCTGACCAGGACCCTGGAGATCCAGCAGGGCAACTTCGGCCCCGATCATCCCGACATCGCGCTGACGCTCAAGAACCTGGGCGACGCCTCCAACATGGCCGGCGACGTCGCCACAGCCCGCGCCTACTTCCAGGACAGCGTCGCCATGTGGGAGAGGGTCTACGGCCCCGAGCATCGCGATGTCGCCGTCGGACTGCAGGCTCTCGGCCAGCTGCTCACCGCGCAGAACGATTTCGCGGCGGCCCGGCCTGTGCTGGAGCGGGCCCTGGCCATCCGCGAGGCGGCCTTCGGACCCGACAATATCGAGGTCGCCGTCAGCCTGAGCGACCTGGGCCTGCTGTGCTATTACAAAGGGGAACTGGAACAGGCGCGCGCGCTCTTCCAGCGCGCCGTCGCCATCCAGGATCGGCGCCTGCCGGGCGACAACCCCGCGCTGGTCAACAATTATTACAATCTGGCCTGCGTGACCGCCCTGCTTGGCAATCGGCCGGGCGCGCTGGCGTGTTTGCGCCGGGCGGTCGAGGGCGGTTTCGCCGATCCCTACCTGGATGAAGATCCCGACCTCGGCTCGCTGCATGGCGATCCCGAGTACCAGCAGCTGGTGCGAACGGTCAAGACGCGCGCGGCGGGACGCTGATCGGCGGGCTGCCCTTCGGCGCGCTCCCGGCGCGCTGCCAGCGAACCCGGACTCGAGGATTACGGCCCCGCGAGCTGCGCCCGCGCGCGGGCCAGGTTGCGCCGCGCGTCGGGGTCGTCCGGGTCGAGGCGGGCGGCGGTCTCGAACTGGGCGATCGCCTCGGGCAGGCGGCCCAATTGGGCCAGGGCGGCGCCGAGGGCGTTGTGGGCGGCGGCGTCGACGGGCGAGACGCGCAGCACTTCCTGCAGCAGGGGCACGGCGGCGGCGGGGCGGCCGGTCTGGATCAAGACTCCGGCCAGGCCGCGGCGCGCCAGCGCGTCGTCGGGCCGCAGCCGCAGCGCCTCCTCGTAGTGCGCGACCGCCTCGGCGGCGCGGCCCGCCATGGCCTGCGCCTCGCCCATCATGCGCTGCGCGATCGGATTCTCGGGGCTCAGGCGCAGCGCCTCCTCCAGGCGCGCCAGCAGGACCGCCGGTGCGACGCTGCCCTGCAGCCCCTCGACCGCGCGCAGATGGCTGGCCGCCAGCAGGTCGCGCAGGTTGCGGTCGCGGATCTCCGCGGCGCCGGCCGCCGCCGCCGCCAGGGCGGGGGGCGCGCCGGCGGGCAGCAGCGCCGCCGGCGGGGCCAGGTGGCGGCGCAGCAGCGCCACGTGCTCGACCTCGCGCCGCTCGGTCGGCCGCACCCGGGCGGTGGCGTAGGACAGCACCGGGCGGTCGTCGCGATAGACGGGGGCGCCGGCCGCCAGGGCGGCCAGCTCGTCCGGGCCGCACAGGAAGCCGCCCCACAGCACCTCCGGCCGCGCCAGCCGGCGTTCGTACCCGCCCCAGTGGCTGTAGGCCAGGTCGTCGCGCAGGCGTTCGTCGCTCGCCAGCAGCGCCAGGCGCGCTGCCGGCATCTCCAGGCGCCCTCCCGTCCGGCCCAGCAGCAGCAGCTCCGAGGTGTTGTACCAAAGCATCGCCTCGGGGAAGACCTCCAGGAAGGTGCGCACGACCGCGCGCATCTGCTCGGGCGAGAAGAACGGCAGCGGCACGAACTGGCTGATCACGCCGCCGGGCGCCAGCCGGGCGGCGGCGCGGCGGTAGAAGTCGACGGTGTAGAACGCCTCGACGCCGGGGCGGAAAACCTGGCCGACCTCCAGGGAGATGACGTCGTAGCGGGCGGCCGAATGGGTCAACCAGGTGCGGCCGTCGTCGGCGATCAGGACGACGCGGGCGTCGTCCATCCAGGCGGCGTCGAAATTCTTGCGCACGAACGGGAAGATGGCCGGCTCGATGTCCACGCAGTCCAGCGCCTCGATGCCGTACATCAGGAAGCGGGCGGCGGTGTTGCCGGTCCCGATGCCGACCACCAGGACGCGCCGGGGCTGCGGATGCAGCAGCATCGGCACGTGCGCCGCCATGATCTGGTGCGTCTTGCCGTCGCGCCCCTGCCAGAGGCGGTCGATTTCCAGATTCAGGCCGCCCCGGCCGCGGACGGCGGCCAGGTGGGACGCCTGGCCTTCGCGGAAATCGACCAGGTGGGCGCGCGGCGCCAGATGGTCGGCCGGCAGGCGGGTCGGCAGCAGGCGCGGCGCGGCCAGCCAGCAGGCGGCGGCGACGGCCGTGGCGGCCAGCGGCGCCAGGCGGCGCGGGCCGCTGTCGGGCCGCGCCAGAAGCAGCCAGGCGGCGCCGGCGGTCGCCACCCCCAGGCCGGTCGCCAGGCGCAGGCTGGCGTCCAGCCCCCAGCGCGGCAGGAAGGCGAAACCGAAGGCCAGGGCGCCGGCGATGCCGCCGGCGGTGTTGAGTGCGGCCAGGCGGCCGGCGCCGGCGGCGGCCAGCGCCGGGTCGACGGCAGCCAGGCGGTTTGCCAGGGGGAACAGGGCGCCCGAGAGCGCGGCCGGCGGCAGCATCAGGATCAGATAGGGCGCGGGTCCCTCGCCCAGACCGCGCCAGAAGCCGACCGGCAGCAGCATCACGGCCAGCGTGGCCAGCGCCGCGGCCGCCTGCAGCGCCCCGAACCAGGCGGCGCGGGCGCGGGCGCGATCGATCAATCCCCCCGCCAGCAGGCTGCCCAGGACGATTCCCCCCAGGACCACCGTCAGCGTGATGGTGTAGGTGTGGACCGTGTTGCGCACGACCAGGCTCAGGAAGCGGGTCCAGAGCACCTGGCTGGCGAGGGCGACCAGACCGGTGGCGAAGTAGACGGCCCCGACAGCGGCGCGGCGGCGCCGCAGGCGGTGCTCGCCCGCCTCGGCCGCGGGCGCCGGCGCCTCGGCCCGACGCCGCGGCGCGGCGGCCGCCGCCGGCAGCGGCGCGCGCAGCCCCAGGCGCCAGGCGACCAGGCCGGCCGTCACGTTGAGCGCCGCTGCCAGCAGCAGCGACGCCTGCGTCCCCAGCCGCGGCAACAGCGCGAAGCCGGCCGCCGCCGCTCCCAGCGCCGCGCCCAGCGTGTTCAGGCCGTAGAGCAGCCCGACGGTGCCGGCCAGCCGCGCCTCGCCGCCGATGAACTGGCGGCAGAAAAGCGGCAGGGTCCCGCCCATCAGGAACGTGGGGGGCAGCAGCACCGCGGCGACGATCGCGAAGCGGGCGGCGAACAGCCAGGCGCTCTGTCCAGGGAGGGCTCGATACAGAGGGCCGTAGGCCGCCTCGGCCAGCAGGAACAGCAAGGGCGTCAGCGCCGCCAGGGCGGCCAGCCCCAGCTCAAGGCCGGCGTACCATCGCAACGGCCGGTCCAGCCGCGGCGCCAGCCGGCCGAACCACCAGCTGCCCAGGGCCAGCCCACCGAAGAAGACCGCCAGGACGGAGCTGAGCGCGAAGGTGGTGGAGCCGAAGATCAGCGCCGCTCGCCGTATCCAGCACACCTCGTAGACCAGGCCCGCGAAGCCGGACAGCAGGAAGCAGACCAGAGCGAGCGCGGGGCGCAGGGGCACGGGGCGCGGCATCCTGACCTCCAGGCCTGAAGCGTCGCGGCGAGAACGCAAGGCCGCAGGGTAGCACGGATCGGCGGAGGCCTGGAATCGCCGTTGCGCCCGGCGGATGGAATCGCTAGGTTCCACCCGGTTTCCCCGCCCGCCGGCCGCCCGCGAGAGGAGTCCCGCGTGCCAACCGTCCCGCCGGTCACGACCGGCGCCGTCATGGCGGCGCTGCGCGAGATCCCCTGCCCCGGCATCTCGCGCGACATCGTGTCGATCGATCTGGTCGGCCGGGTGGCGGTCGAGGACGGCCGGGTCGAGGTCGAGATCGTCCACACGACGGAGAAGGCCGAGCTGATCGCCGAGGTCAAGCGCCGCGTCGAGATGAAGCTGATGGGGCTGCCGGGCGTGGCGGGGGTGCGGGTGGACGTGGCCGGCCCGGGAGCGCGGGCCGCCGCCGGCGCGCACGGCGCCGAGCACGGCGCCGCGGCGGCGCCGCAGCCGGAGCCGGGGCCGGCGCCGCTGGCCGGCGTGCGCCACGTGCTGGCGGTCGCCAGCGCGAAGGGGGGCGTCGGCAAGTCGTCCGTGGCGGTCAACCTGGCGATCGCCCTGCGCCAGGCGGGCCGCCGGGTGGGGCTGCTCGACGCCGACGTCTACGGTCCGTCGCTGCCGACCATGCTCGGCGTCGGCGAGACGCCCGACGTCGACGACCAGGACGGCATCGTCCCGGTCGAAGCGCACGGCCTGCAGGTGATCTCGATGGGGCTGATGGTCGATCCGGCGCAGGCGATCGTCTGGCGCGGACCGATGGTCCACTCCGCCGTCCGGCAGCTGCTGCGCGAGGTGCGGTGGCGCGATCTGGAGATCCTGATCGTGGACCTGCCGCCCGGCACCGGCGACGCCCAGCTGACGCTGCTGCAGGCCGTGCCGCTCGCCGGCGCCATCATCGTCACGACGCCGCAGGAGGTGGCGCTGGCCGACGTACGGCGCGGCCTGCAGATGTTCGCGCGCGCGGGGGTGAAGGTGCTGGGCATCGTCGAGAACATGAGCCGCTTCGTCTGCCCGTGCGGGCGGGAGCACGACATCTTCGGCGCCGGGGGAGGGCGCGCGGAAGCGGCGCGCCACGGCGTGCCGCTGCTGGGCGAGATCCCGCTCGAGCCGGCGATCCGCCGCGGCGGCGACGCCGGCCTGCCGGCGGCCGCCGCCCCCGACGGTCCCGCCCGCGCCGCGTTCAAGGCCCTGGCCGAAAAGGTGGGAGCCGCCCTGCCTTGAGCCGTCAGACCGAACCCGGCCGCCGCCTGGCGGCCGCCGCCGCCGGAGCCCTGGTGCTCTGGTCGGCCGCCATCACGTTCACGACCGCCGGCGCGGAGCTGCTGCTGGGCGCCGCGGCGCTGCTGCGCGTGCTGGCGCTGGCGGCCGGCGATCGCCCCGTCCCCTTCTGGCGCGCAGGTCCCACGACGCGCTGGGTGCCGCCGCTGCTGCTGCTCTTCGTCGGCCTGTATCTGGTCTCGGCCGCGGCGGGGGAGGATCGCGCTGCCGCCGCGCGCAAGCTGCCGACCCTGTTCCGCTACGCGGTCTTCCTGGTCGCGGTCTCGAGCGCCTACGGCGACGTCTTCTGGCGCTGGCTGCTGCGGGCCCAGGCGGGCGTCGGGCTGGTGATCGCCGTGCAGGCTGTCATCTCAAGGCTGCAGGGGTGGGATCGCGCCCAGACGCCGAACCTGCACTACAACACGCTGGCGCAGGTGGCGGGGCTGATCTCGCTGCTGCTGTTGGCGGCGGCGCTCTATGGCCCGGCGGCGCGACGGCGCGAGCGCATCTTCCTGGCCGTTGGCGCCGCCGCCGCCACCCTGGCGCTGCTGCTGACGCTCAGCCGCGCGGCCTGGATCGGCTGGCTCACGGGCGCCATCCTGCTGCTGCTGACGCGCCTGCGCTGGCGGATGCTGGTGCCGGCCCTGCTGATGCTCGTCGCGGTGCCGGTGGCCCTGCTGCCCGACGTGCGCGACCGCGCCCTCGAGATGGGCGACATCCAGGATCCCGAGTTCACGCGCCGCTACGACCTGTGGCGCATGGCCCGCGCGGTGATCGCGGACCACCCCTGGACCGGCCTGGGGCCAGGCGGCATGGACGCGGCGTACGACCGTTACAAGACCGGCGTGCTCGTGCCCGACCCCCAGCGCTGGCTCCACGTGCACAACGATCTGCTGGAGATCGCCCTGCTGCACGGCGTGCCGGCCGCGCTGGTCTGGATCGCCCTGCTGGCGGCCTGCTACGTCGCGGCGTGGCGGCGCCTGCGGCGCTTCGCAGCCCTGCCCGGCTCCTGGGCGAAGGGCGGCTTCGCGGGCGCGGCGCTGGGGCTGCACCTTTTCACCGTCTGCGGCGTGCTGCACGACAACTACGTCATCTACCTGAAGATGAACCTGCTGCTGCTGCTGCTGGGCCTGCTGGTGGCCGCCGACCGCGCGCTGCCGTGGGACGGGTCGGACGGCGCCGCCGAGCCGGCGCCCGCGCCGCGAGGCCCGGCGTGAACGCCGGCGGCCGGCCCCGTGTGCTGGCGATCCTCTACGGTCTGGTGGGCGACACGCTGATGCGCCTGCCCGCCCTGCGCGCCCTGCGCACGCGCCATCCCGGCCTGCACCTGACGGCGCTGTGCGAACCGCTGCTGGCGCCCGCCCTGCGCGCGGACCCGCTGTTCGACCGGGTGATCGCCAGCGAGCGCCACGGCGCCGGGCCGCTGGCGTTCTGGCGGCTGGTGCGCGAGCTGCGGCGAGGGCGCTACGACGTCGCGCTCGACTTCTACTACGGCGGCCGCACGCCGCTGCTCGCCTGGCTCAGCGGCGCGCGCCGCCGCATCGGACCCGCCAAGAGCCGCTGGGCCCGGCTGCTGCTCAGCGATCCGGTGCCGTTTCCCCTGCCGCCGATCCACATGGTCGACCGCCACCTGGAAATCGTCCGGCCGCTCGGCGTGACCGCGCTCCAGCGGAGCTGGGAATTCCCGCTGCCGGCCGCCGCGAACCGGTCGCTGCGGGCAGCTCTGGCGGCGGCGGGTCTGGGCGATGTCCCCGCCGGGCGCGACATCGTCGTGGCGGCCGGTGCGGGGGACATCTCCAAGCGCTGGGACGACGACCTCCTGAGACAGGCGCTGGCGCGCATCGCCGCGGGCGGGCTGGGGCCGGATCGCCGCGTCCTGCTGGTGGCGGATCAGCGCGCGCCGGCGTCGCTGGTGGAGCTGGCGGCCCTGCCGGGCGTCACGCCGCTGCCGCCGCTGGATCTGGCGCAGCTGGGGGCGTTGTTCGCGCGGGCGGCGCTGGTGATCGTGCCCGACACCGGACCGCTGCACGTGGCGTTGGGCTGCGCGCCGCGCGTGCTGACCTTCTACCAGGCGACCGATCCGGCGCTGCACGCCGCCGAGCGCCCCGGCCACCGCTACCTCTACCGCGTCGTCTGCCCGCATCAGCCTTGCGACACGCGCCTGAAGCATCTATGCCGCCTGGAATGCCGGCGCTCGATCTCGCCGGACGAGCTGCTGGCGGCGGCGGCGGATCTGCTATCGCAGGACGCGAAGACCGGCGACGGCCATTAGTCATTTATTGACAATATCTTTCCGTGTTCACAATGCCGGCTGGCCAGGCTCGAGGGTGGTTGCGATCGCCCTCATTTTATGCGATAGAAAAGGTTTGATTTCGTGCCGCGATCGCTCGGCCGCGCACGCCCGGTTCCCCGCTCAAGAGAGGCGAGATGATGATCGTCCCCGCCCCGTACAGCGAGCTGGCGTCACTGCTGGCCACGGGTCGGCCGGTCGACTGGGAGGACCTCGACCGGCGCGCCGGTTCGCTGGCCGTGCAGCACCGGCTGCGCCGCTTGCGGCTGCTGAGCGAGGAACGCGGTGCCCACGCCGCGCTCGACGCGTTGCTGGCCGCCGAGCCGTCGCTGCGCGGGGCGCTCGGCGATGGGACCCTGGCGCCGAGGCCGGCCGCGGCCGATCAAGCGCCGAGCGCGTGGAAGGGCGAGGCCGATGCCACCTTGGTCGCGACGGCCGCGAGCGGCGCGGCGGCGCCGCGAACCTGGCGGCACCTGAAGCTGCTGGAGCGCGTCGGCGGCGGTGCGTTCGGCGAGGTGCACCGCGCCTGGGACCAGCAGCTGCACCGGCAGGTCGCGCTGAAGCTGCTGCGCCCGCTCGGCGAGGACAGGGAGGCGGCGCGCGCGCGGGTTCTGCGCGAGGGACGGATGCTGGCGCGGGTCGAGCATCCGCATGTCGTGCGCATCTACGGCGTGGACGAGGAAGGCGGGCGTCTCGGCATCTGGATGGAATTCGTGGCCGGCCGTGACCTGCAGACGCTCGTCGCCCGGCAAGGCCCCCTGGGCGCGCGCGAGGCGGCGCTGATCGGCATCGACCTGTGCAGCGCGCTGGCGGCCGTGCACGCCGCCGATGTCGTGCACCGGGACGTCAAGGCGCAGAACGTGATCCGCGAGGCGTCGGGACGGATTGTCCTGATGGACTTCGGCGCCGGCGCCGCGGGCGCCGGGACGGGCGGCGAGAGGCTGGCGGGGACGCCGCTCTTCATGGCTCCCGAGCTGTTGCGCGGCGGCGAGGCGACGCCGGGCTCGGACCTCTACAGCCTGGGGGTGCTGCTCTTCCATCTGGTGACCGGCCGGTATCCGGTCGCCGGCGCCGATTTGAGCCAGATCGCGGCGGCGCACCGGCAGGGGCCGCGGCTGCTGCTGCGCGACGCGCGGCCGGATCTGCCGGCGGCGTTCGTGCAGGCGGTCGAGCGGGCGCTGGCGCCCGATCCATCCGGTCGCTACCGCAGCGCCGGGGAGATGGAGGCCGCGCTGGCCGGGGCGCTGGGCATCGCCAGCGTGCCCGGGGGGCAGGAGGCGTTGGCGGCGGGCGAGGCGGTCGGGGCGCGCCGCCGGCGCATCCGCAACCTAGCCGTCGCGGCCATGGCGGTCGTGCTGGCCGGCGCCGCCCTGGCGCTGCAGTTCGGGCCGTGGCGCGCCAGCGGCCCGCTGGCCGCCGGCGCCGAATTCCGCGCCGTCCGCGGCGGCGTCGCCCGCGACCTGTCGGCAGGCGACCTGATCGCGGCGGCCGATCGTCTGGTCATCGACCTTGAGCTGTCCCGGGACGGCTACGTCTACATCCTCAACCGCGACGACACGGGCGCTCTGACCGTCATGTATCCGCTGGCGGGGAACGCGGCGGGGGCGCGGTTGGCGGGAGGGAGGCGCCATCGCCTGCCCGGCCGGAGCAGCGACGCGGCGCTGGGTTGGACATTCACCGCGCAGCGCGGGATCGAGCAATTCCTGCTGGTGGCCAGCACGCGGCGCCTGGAGGAGTTCGAACGCGAACTGGAGCGCTTCCCCGCCGTCGACGCGGGCGGCGGGTTGACGGTCAAGCCGGTCGCGGGCGCCGCGGTGGGGGCGCTCACGCGGGGGGTCGCGGGGCTGGCGCGGCTGGAGGCGCCGGGGGCGGCGCAGGCCGTCTCGGCCGATTACCTGTTCGGCCTGCCCCGCCGTCTGGCGGCAGGCGAAGGCGGCGCCGCGGACATCTGGATGCACGAGATGCGCCTGGTCAACGCCGGTCCGTGATGCTGCGCGGCCGGCTGGAGCCCGCGCAGCGCGGGCCGCGGCGCGGGGAGCGATGGGGGGCGCGAGCAGCATGAGACGAGTCTGGGCGATCGCGGCGCTGGGTGCCTGTGCCGTGCTGGCGGTGGCGGCTGCCGTCGCGCCGGCGGCGGCCGCGCCCGCGGACAGCGCGCTGGCGGCGCTGCGCGCGCCTCTGGTCGAGTCGCTGCAGCGTGGCGACCTGGCTGCGGCGCGGGCGGCCGCGGCGGAGGCTGTCCGGCGCTGCGAGGAAACCTTTCCGGCGGGCCAGGCGCGCGACGCCGCCCTGGCCGATCTGCTGCAGGATCTGGGCACGCTCTGCTACAGGCTGGGGGACCATCGCGCCGCCGCAGCAGCCTGGGAGCGGACCGCCGCTCTGCTCGCCCTTCACGCGCCTCCGGATCATCGCCGCCTGGCGTGGGTGGAGTCGGACCTGGCCGAAATGCGGCGGCTCGCAGGGGACATCGACGCCGCCGAGAACCTGCTGCGCCGCGCCTGCGAGCGCGCCGCCGCGCATCTGCCCCGCGACGCCTTCCAGGCCACCTTCCTGATCAACCTGGGCGCGCTCTGCTGGGACCTGAGCCGCTTCGACGAGACCGAGCGGCTCTACCGCCAGGCGCTCGCGATGTGCGAGGGCGATGCCGGGGCCGAACCGATCGTCACGGCCACGGCGCGGCTGAACCTGGGCGTGCTGCTGCGCGACCAGGGACGGCTGGCGGCGGCCGAGCCGCTGCTGCGCGGCGCGCTCGAGCAGGCGCGGAGGGCGGTGCCCGGAGACGCCAGGCTGGCCTACTTCCTCAGCGAGCTGGGCAAGCTCCACGAAATCACGGACCGCTGGCGAGAGGCCATCCTGGCCTGGGAGGAGGCGCTGGCGGTGCTGGCGCGACAACCGGCGCCGCAGGAGATCTACCGGGCGCAGATCCTGCTGGACACGGCGCGCGCGAGGCTGGCGCGCGGCGAAACCGAGCCGGCCCAGCGGCTGCTGCGCGAGGCGCTGGCGCTGCGCGAGCGCGCGCTGGGGGCAGAGCATCCCGAGGTCGGCGTCGCGCTGGCCGCCCTGGCGGAGTGCCTGGCGCGGCGAGAGGGGGAACGGAGTCCGGCGGCGCGGCGGACAGTGGACCGGGCTCTGGCGCTGCTGGCGGCCAGCCGCGCGGCGCCGGAGGCAAGGGCCGAGGCGCTGGCGTTGCGAGCGCGGCTGGAGATGGCCGGCGGCCGTGCCACCGCGGCCCGCGCCGACCTGGCGCAGGCGCTGGCGGTGGTCGAGGAGCTGCGCGCCCAGAGGGGCGGCGGCGATCAGGCCCGCCTGCGCTTCCTGCAGAGGTTCCTGGTCCAGCACCATACGATGATCTCCTGGCTGGTCGCGGCGGGAGAGACCGAGGAGGCGCTGCGCTACGCCGAGCGCATCCGCGGGCGGCTGTTGCGCGACCAGCTGGGCGTGACCAGGCACGAGCTCTGGCGCGGGCTGGATCCGCAACAGCGCTCGCCGCTGGAACGACGCGAACGGCGGGCGCGGGCGCGGATTGCGGGCTTGCAGCGCGAGATCGCCGCGCTGCGCATGGCCGTGACCGCGGACGACACGGGCGGCGTCCGTCGTCTGGCGCGGCTGGAGCGCGAGCGCGAGGACGCGCTGGGCGAACTGCGCGAGGTCGACGCCGACCTCAAGCTGCTCAGCCCGACCTGGCGCCGGGCGCTGGGCGATCCGGCCGCAGGCCTGACCGTCGCGCGCCTGCAGGAAGGGCTGCTGCGCTCCGGCGAGGCGCTGCTGCTCTATCACATCGGTCCGGAAGCATCGCACCTGTTCTATCTGCCCGACGCGCCCGGCCGGCTGGCCTGCCACCCGCTCCGCCTGCAGCTAGAGGACGCCGCCGCGTTGGGTGTGGCTCCCGGGCCGTTGAGCGCCGGCGATCTGGAGTCCTTGTTGACGGGAAGCGCCGCCGGTGCGCCCGCCGCCACCGCGCAGGGATTGCTGGCCGCCTTGCGGGGGGTAGCGGGGGTCGCGCCCCTCCGCCCTGGAGGCGCACCGCCAGGCGTGGAGCCGGCGCAGGAAGGTTCAGAGCGCCTGTTCCGCGTGCTGGCGCCTCCGCCCCTCTGGCGCGATCTGGCGCAGGTGCGCGCCGTCATCATCATTCCGGACGGCGCGCTGCATCTGCTGCCTTTCGAGGCGCTGGTCACGAGCCTGGGCGAACCCGGCCGGCCGGCGCGCTTCTGGCTCGATGACGGACCGGCCATCCGCTACGGACCCGCCGCGGCCACCTTGCTGGAGCTGGCCGAGCGATCCCATCGCCGTCGGGAGGCAGCGGATGGGGACGGCAGGGTCGTCTCGATCTGTGATCCCGTCTTCGCCGGGGTGGATGCCGGGCAGCGATCGCCGCCCGCGTCCGTTGGTGAGGACGCGTGGGATCGGGATGCCGGCGCCGGCGCGCCGGCCTCGCGCTTGCGCGGTGCCACCGCCGCCCTGGCGCGCCTGCCGGGCACCAGACGCGAGAGCGAGGCGATCCGACGCGCCTTCCCGCCCGGCGCGGTCACGGTGCTGGCCGGCAGCGAAGCGACGGAAGGCGGCCTGCGCCGGGCGGCATCGGCAGCGCGCTATCTGCACCTGGCGACGCACGGTCTGGTCGATCCGCAGCAGGACGAGCTGCTGGCGGCGCTGGCTTTGACCCCTGTCGACGAGGGCGCCGCCAGCGACGACGATGGGCTGCTGCATCTGTTCGAGATCGGCGACCTTCGCCTGGCGTGCGACCTGGTTGTGCTGTCGGCCTGCGAAACGAGCCTGGGACGGGCGCTCGATGGCGAAGGGGTGTTCGCGTTGGCGAGCGGTTTCCTGAGCGCGGGCGCACGCCGCGCGGTGGCCACGCTGTGGGCGGTCGACGACGCCTCGGCCGCGGCGTTGATGGAGGTCTTCTTCCGCCGCGTGGCCGAGGCTGAGCAGGCCGGTTCCGCCCCCGATTTCGCGGTGCTGCTGCGCGACGCCAAACGCCAGCTGCGCGAGCAGCCCCGCTGGTCCTCGCCCCTGCACTGGGCGCCGTTCGTGCTCAGCGGCGCTCCCTGAGGGGCGTGCGCGCGGCCGGACGCCGCGCGCGTTACCGCCGCGGCGGCACGGCTGGCAGCCGGCCGCCGGCGGCTTCACCTGCCTGGAAGGCGACGACGAACAGGAGGTATCTCGATATGCGTGGATGGCGATGGCTCACGATTCCGCTCCTGCTGGCGGCGGCCGGTCCCGTCGTGGCGGGCGGACCGCTGCTGGAAAGCAGCGGCCCCATAGTACGGCCTGTGGCCCACACGGGCTTCTGGTGCCCCTACTCCCTCTACCAGACGCTGGAGTTCACGGCGGACGGCCCGCAGGCGACGCTCGTCTTCACCGCCCAGACGCACGGCAACGATTTCTACAACCCGGGCCAGTGGATGCGCCAGCGGATCGACAACGTGGTCGTCGTCCGCCGCGACGTCCACGACGCCCACCTGCAGCTGTTCAGCGCCGAGGATTTCTACTGCCTGTTCTCGGATGAGCTGCTCTTCGTCTGGCATGCCGTGCCCGAGGCGCAGATCGTGTTCAAGGACGAATTCCACGACGGCGTCAGCCTGCTGTGGGACCAGAGCGCCGGGGCGTACTTCGCCGCCGCCGACTCGGGCCCCAACGATCTCTTCACCCACGATCCCGACACGCAACCGGGCGGCGGTTCGCTGGGCCTGGGCCAGCAGAGCGATCCGCCGGGCATGGCCTCGACCAGAGTCACCGTCGAGGGTCTGGAGGCGGGAATTCCCTACGTGGTCCACTTCTGGTGGCGAAGCAACCAGGACGGTTTCACGGAGGACTTCGACGAGATCGCCGACGGCGATCTCTGGGTGGAGATCTACGGCACCGATCCGGCCGTCAGCAGCGAGCCGTCCACCTGGGGCGCGGTCAAGGCGCTTCACAACGGCAGGCGCTGAGGCGCTGGCCGCGCGAGGGCGGCGCGCTGCCGGCCGGCCCCCGGCGCGCGATCGCCTCAATCCGAGTAGCCAAGCTCCTTGAGCTGGCGGCGCACGCGGTCGGAGATCGATTCCCAGCCGGGCGGCGGCTCGGCGCCGCCCGGTCCGCCGCCATCGCTCGCCGGCGCGCCGCCCTCACCGTCCGTCAAGGCGGCGCGCCAGGCGGCCAGATCGCCCGCCAGCGCCGCCACGATGTCCGGCCGCGCCCCGCGCAGATCTCGCCGCTCAGCGGGGTCATCCTGCAGGTCGAACAGCGCCAGCGGTTCGCCGTCGCGCCGCGCGATGAGCTTCCAGCGGCCGCGCCGCGCCGCCGCCATATCGGGCCCGTATGCGATGTCCTCGGCCAGCAGGACCCGCTGGTCGGCAAGGTCGGGCGCGCGGGGCGCGGGCAGCCCACCGGCTGCGCTGTCCCGCGCCAGAGCCGCCGCCGAGCGGCCGGTCAGGCCGTCGGGCAGCCCGGCGGGCAGAGGCGGCGGCGGCACGCCCAGCCAGTCGCACAGCGTGGGGGCGAGATCGCACAACGACACCGGCTCGGTGACGACGACGCCGTCAGAACCGCCACGGGGCACTCCAGGTCCCGCTGCCACCCACGGCACGCGCAGCAGCTCCTGGAACAGAGAGTGCCCGTGCCCGATGCCGGCGATGCCGCGCGGATCGTGCCGGCGTCGGCAGCCGTCCTCCAGATGGTCGTGGAATTCCTCGCCGTGGTCGGAAACGACCGCCAGCAGGGTGGTCTCGGCCAGGCCCCAGCGCGCCAGGGTCGCCGCCACTGTGCCGACGGCCGTGTCGGCCGCCGCGATGGCGGCGTCGTAGAGGGCCAGCTTGATCTCCAGATCGGCCAGGGCCGCGGCCGCCGCCGGCGGCGTCACCCGGCCCAGCTCGGTGACGCCGGCGCGGGCATCGCCCCAACGCGCCAGCGCCCCGAGGCGCCGCGGCTCGGGATGCAGGCCGCGGCGGGCCAGATCCGCCAGCAGCGGCCGCAGCAGGGCGCGCGGCGGGCAGGTCGGTTCGTGCGGGTCGTTGAACAGGATGAAGCAGAAGAACGGCCGGTCCGCCGCGCGGCGCATCCACTCCAGCGCCAGGAACGCCAGCTCCGCCGCGGGCAGGTTTGCGTAGCGGCGGCTCTGGAAGGTTTCGGCCAGGCCGAAGCCGACGAAGGGATTGGCGTAGAAGGCGGCGGTCCGATAGCCGTGCGCAGCCAGATGCTGGGCCAGAGTCGGCGGCCGGCCGCGATAGACGCGCGGCGGGGAACGATCGAGGTTGCGCAGCGGGCCGGCGCCGCCGGCGCCATGGACGCTCGGCATGACGCCCGTCAGCGCGCTGGCGAACGATGGCAGCGTCCAGGGGGCGGCGGCGGTGACATCCGCGAAACTGACGCCGGCGGCCGCCAGACGGTCCAGCGCCGGTGAGACGCGGCGCCCGTAGCCCGCCAGGCCCAGGTGGTCGTACCGCAGCGTGTCGACCGCCGCGAGGCACAGGTTGGGCGGTCCCGAGCGGCGCGGCGCGGGCGCCGGCGACAACGGCCGCCCGGCGGTCAGAGCCCAGCGGCGCAGGCGCGCCAGCCAGCGGCGGCGCAGGCTGATGGCGGCGAATGGATCGGCGCCCACTAATTCCTCCCGCGCCAAGGGTTGCCGTCTGGACTTGGTCCCGGCCGCCGCTTAGTGTATGCGCATGAAGCTGCTCGAACACACCACGACCGCATGGCTGCTGCCGCGCCTGTCATGCCGCGACCAGACCGCAGCCGTGCGGGAGATGGTGGCTGCGCTGGCCGCCAGCGGCATGGTGCGCGATCCCGAACAACTGCTGCGGGAGCTGATCGCCCGCGAGCAGGATGCCAGCACCGCGGTCGGCCATGGCATCGCCATTCCGCATGCCCGTTCGTCGCAGGTCGTTCGCCTCTGTCTCGCCGCGGCCACGCTGGCGAAACCCCTGCCCGTCGCGGGCGACGACGGCCAGCCGATCGACGTCCTGTTCCTGCTCGTGGGCGCCGACGGCCAATCGGTGGCGCTGCTGCGCGTGCTGGCTCGTCTGGCGCGCATGGTCAAGCACGACACCTTCCTGGCGGCCCTGCGCGGCGCCGCCACGCCGCAGCAGATGCGGCAGGCGTTGGCCGACCACGACGACCGGCACGTCTGATCTCCGGGCCTGGCGAGGGCGCACGGCGGTCAGACCTCGATGCGCAGCTCGCTGTCGATCCGGCGCGCCAGGGCCCGCAGCTCCGACGAGGTCAGGGTCACCTTCTTGTTGCGGTCGCGCATTCCCTCCATGACCTTGGCGGTTTCCCCGCGCACGCTGCGGATGGAGGTCCGGAATTCCGGCCAGGCGCGCTCGGCCGCGTTGCGCAGCAGCGTGTCGGCGTTGCGCACCGAAGCCAGGGCGATCGCCGGCATGCCGTTGCGCAGGGCGTCCTCGGCGCGCGCCACGTGCCATTGAGCTTCCACCAGCAACGCGCCCACGTTCAGCAGCTGGATGGTCTTGTCCGACCGGCGCAGCAGCCGCCGTGCCTCGGTGCGCTTGCCGGCGTCGAGCTTCTGCATCGCTTCCAGGAAATCGCGCTGCGCCAGACCGATCGGCTGGTCCAGATTCGGCAGGCGCGTCATCCCCAGCATCGTCTCGACGGCATCCAGGCAGGCGGCCGTGTCGGCTTCGCTGTAACGGGACAGGATGACCGCGGTCATCGCGCGCATGTCCGCCAGCGGATACAGCAGGCGGAAACGCTCGGCGTTCAACTGCAGCTGCAGCAGCGACGGCAGCGGATCGCCGCTGAAGCGGTTGCCGACCTCCTGGCGGACGCGCCGCAGATCGCCGCCGAGGACGGCGCTGGGGTTGACCTCCTGGATCAGCTCGAAGAGCAGCAGGAGGTTCTGGCGGTCGTAGGCGATGGTCGGGCGGTCGTTCTCCACGATCGCGATCTGCAGGTGGCGCAGCCAGTCGTGGATGGAGTCGGCGATCCGGCTGACCTGGCGCACCGAGCTGGGACCGCTGCGGCGTGCCTCCTCGGTCGTGTCGAGAATCTCGCCGATCTCGCGCGGCAGTCCGGGATCGGGGCGGTCCGACACCGTGGGCACGCCACCCTCCTTTCCCGGGACCGGCTTGCGCGCGGCGCCGGTCTGGGCCGCGGCGGGAGGGGGGACCAGCAGCAGGAGCGCGGCCGCGGCCGGCAGAACGGCAGCCGCGATCGCGGCGGTGCGGCGCCGCCGCGGCGCGGAGGCGTGGCGATGGGTCGACATCATCCACCTCCCGGCAGTGGGCGGTTGCGAGAGCGGGGAGGGCCGGGCCGATCCGGCGCCGGCTCTCCTGCGCGATCTTGATTCGGGCGGTCAACGGGGCTATTGTAAGCTCTCCAGCGCGGGCGCCTCAACTTTTTCCCCGCTTCAGTCCACTCCCGCCCTCGGAAGGGAGCCCGGCCCGATGCCGTCCGTCTTGCGCCGTTTCCCGCCGGTGGCGCTGCTAGCGGCGCCGCTGCTCGCCCTGGTCCCGGTCGCCGCGGCGGCCGAGCCGACCGCCCCGGCCGACCATCTCATCATGACCGAGATCGTGGTGCAGACGCGCTTCGCGGGGGGGCAGCAGATCGGCAGCAAGTACGTGGCGATCGTCAACCCGACCGCCGCGCCGATCGATCTGTCCAAGGTCTACCTCACGGACGCCACCTTCAACTCACCGCCGACGTACTACTACGACGTGGTCCGGCGCGGCGGTCTGGGCGGGGGCGGCGCCGCGGGCGATTTCCACGCCCGCTTTCCCGATGGCGCCGTGATCGCCCCCGGCGACACGATCGCCGTGGCGCTGCGCGGCAGCACGGAGTACTTCGCCGCCTTCCAGCGACTGCCGGATTTCGAGCTGTACGAGGACGGCCTCGCTCCCGACGCCGTGCCCGAGCTGGTGCCGGCCTTCCCGGGCGCCATCGGCCGCGGGCTCGGCAGCGGCGGGAGCAACGACCCCGACCTGAGCGCCACCGGCGAGACGCTGGTGCTGTACCGCTGGGATCCCGAGGCCCACCTGCAGGGCGGCAACAGCGATTTGGTGCAGGACCTGGATTACGTCATCTGGGGGACGATAACCTCCGTACGCGCCGACAAGACCGGCGTCAGCATCGACGGTCCTGATCCCGACGATCTGCCCAGCACGTACCTGCCCGACACGCCGGTGGGCAGCCAGCAGCCGATCGCCGGCAGCGCGCACGCCTTCGGCGGGGCCTTCCGGCGCCTTTCGACCGATGAGGGGCTGGAGGCGCAGAGCGGCGGCAACGGCATCACCGGGCACGACGAGACCAGCGAACGGCTGGCCTCGACCTGGCAGGTGGCCACCGACCAGCGCCCGCCCGCGGCCCCCGCGGCCTGGCATCCGCCGGCGCCGATCTTGACCGCCGCCGCCGTGGCGCCGGCCGCGCCGGCGGCGGGACAGGCCGCGACCGTGACTGCGACCGTTCTGGCGCACGACGGCGTGGCGTCGGTGACGCTGCACTGGTCCGCCGACGGCCAGAGCTACAACGAGGTCGCCTGCACGCCGGCGGGCGGCAACGACTGGAACGGCCAGATCCCCGGGCAAGCGGCCGGCGTCGAGGTGCTCTGGTATCTGCAGGCCATGGGGACGGGCGGCGGACGCGCGCTGCGCCCGGTGGAGGCGCCGGTCTATCGCAACGCCTACGTCGTGCAGGACGCTCCGCCGCCGCCCGGCGACGGACCGGCCAAGCTCCTGTTGACGCAGGTCTGCGTGCTGGGCTCCCCGCAGGAGTTCATCGCCGTCTGGAACCCGAACGACGAGGACGTCGAGCTGGAGGACTACTACCTGACCGACGCCATCCATGCGCCGGGCAGCCAGTACTACTGGCGCGTCGTGGAGCCGAACCCCACCCAGACCACAATCGGCGGCGGCGCTTTCACCGACTTCCACGCCCGCTTCCCGGCCGGGGCGGTCATCGCGGCCGGCGACACCATCGCGGTGAGCATCGCCGGCAGCGACGCCTTCTTCGCCAGCTACGGCTTCCTGCCGCATTTCGAGCTGTTCGAGGACGGCACGGGGCCCGACGACGTGCCGGACATGCGCCCGGTCTTCCCGGGCAGCATCAACGGCACAACCGTGCCCTCGCTGACCAACACCAGCGAGATCGTCGTGCTCTATCACTGGGATGGTCAGAGCGACCTGGTCACCGACGTCGACGTCTTCTTCTGGGGCAGCGGCACCAGCCACCGCTTCAGCAAGACCGGCGTCAGCATCGACGGCCCCGACGCCGACACCACGCCCACCGCCTACCGGCCCGACACCCCGGTGGCTTCGCAGCGTCCCTTCCCCAGCGAGCACGCGTTCGGCGAGGCCTATCACCGCGCCGACGCCGAGGAGGGATTGGAGATCAAGACGGGCGGCAACGGCGTCGACGGGCACGACGAGACCAGCGAGAACCTTGATCAGACCTGGCAGATAGCCCCGGCCGCGCCGCCGCGCCCCGGGGACGCGCCGCCCCCCGGGGATGGCGGCGGCGGCGTGGCGCTGGAGGTGCCGCCGCGCACCTTCCTGCCGCTGCTGGGCGAGACCTTCCCGATCCGTTTCCGCACGCTGCCCGGCGCGCAGACGCTGGTGCGCATCTTCGATCTGGACGGCCGCCTGGTGATGACCGTCTTCGACAGCCGCAGCGACGGCGCCGTCGCCACCGCGCCCGGTCAGCTGACCCGGCGCGATTGGAATGGGCGGGACGGCCAGTTCGAGTTGGTGCCGGCCGGCCTGTACGTGGTCCACCTGTCGGTGGTCACGGGCAGCGACGGCCGCCAGGAGAACCGCACCGCGCCGGTGGTCGTGGCGACCCGGCTCGAGCGATAGGGAGGGGACGCGATGCGACGCCTCACGATGGCGCTGCTGCTGGCCCTGGCCGCCGCCGCGGCTCCGCCGCCCGCCGCCGCCAGCTTCTGGAACGTTGACGTCAGCCCCCGCGCCCGCGCCATGGGCGGCGCCGGAGCCGCGATCGCCGACGACGCCTTCGCCGCGGGTCTGAATCCGGCCGGCCTGGCGCTGCTCCCCGCGCCGGCCGTCGGCGCCAGCTACGTGCGGCCCTTCGGCTACGCCTTCTCCACGCTGATCTACGCCGGCGGCGTCGTGCCGCTGGGAGACCGCCTCGGCGCGGTCGGGGTGGGGCTGCGCCGCTTCGGCGTCGAGCACGAGGGGGTCGACCTGACCACCGAGACCACCGTGACCCTGGCGCACGGCATCCGCCTCTACGAGGACCTGCACTCCTCGGTGCGCGCCGGGGTCGGCGTCAACATCTACCATCTGAGCTTCGGCGCCACGGTCAACGAGCTGGACCCCGGCAGCGACACCGCCGCCGGGCTGGACGCGGGGCTGATGGCGACGCTGCGGGGGCGGACGCGTCTGGGCGTCGCCGTGCGCAACCTGAACCACCCGCAGATCGGCGTCGATCGCGAGGAGATCGGGCAGCGCCTCAACGGCGGCATTGCCTACGCGCCCTACGAGGGGGTCTGGACCACTTTCGAGTTCGAGAACAGGCTCGAACAGGATGTGATCTACCGCGGCGGCGTGGAACTGGCGGGCCCCGGCGGCCTGACTCTGCGGGCGGGCGCGGTCACCAATCCCGGCAAGCTGACCGGAGGCTTCGGCTACGCCCGGCGCGGGCTGGCGGTCGCGTACGCCTTCTCCACGGGAGGCGGAGTGCTCGACAGCAGCCATCAGTTCGGGCTGACCTTCGCCTGGGGCGGTGAGGAGCCGTGAGCCGCGCGCCCGCCTGGCTGCTGGCCGCCGTCGCGGCGGCCGCTTTCGGCGCCGCCGCGGCCGGAGCGCAGGCGCCGCCCGCGGATCGCGCCCCACTCGACCTGAACACCGCCGGGCTCGAAGAGGTGCTGGCGCTGCCGATCCCCCCCGAGGTGGCGCGCCGCATCATCGACCACCGTGATCACGTGCGCTACTTCGGCGACGTCTACGAGCTGATGGAGATCGAGGGCATGACCCCGGCCCTGCTCGAGGCGCTCAAGCCGCTGGTCGCCACGCTGCCGCCGCCGGAGGCGGACGCCGCCATGGCGCGCCTGGACGCCAGCTACCGGCAGGTACGGCAGTTTCTCGGTGACGAAGGCACGAACGAGGGCTTGACCGACGAGTACCTGGACCAGCTGCGCGACCCGGTCGATGTCAACCGGCTCGACCTGTTCGACCTGATGTCCTACCAGAATGTCTCGCCGGTCGACGCGGCCGCCATCCTGAAGGCGCGCCGGCGCCTCGGCGGTTTCACCGATCCCCGCCAGCTGCGTCAGGCCGAGGGGCTGCGCTACTTCGCCTTCCGCAACCTGCGCGACTTCGTGATCTACGGCCCGCCGGACGGCGCGGCGGGCGCGCGCCGCATCCGCGGCGATTACCAGGTGCGCTACTACGACACCCCGTATTCCGCGGACGACGACGAGGTGCGCGGCGGCGGACTGGCGCCGCTCTACATCGGCGATCCCGCCATGACCCACAAGCTGCGGTTCGATTTCGGCGATGGCTTCAAGGGCGGCCTGTTGACCCATCGCAATCTCTACGAGGAGTCGTGGCGCGAGACCGTCAAGGGCTACTACGGCCTGTCCGACCGCGATTTCGGCCGTTTCCACCTCAAGCGTTTCGTGCTGGGCAACTACCGGGTCGCGCTGGGCCTGGGCCTGATCATGGACAACACCGACTTCGTGCTGTACCGCAAGACCGGGTACGGCTGGAACGTGCGGCCGGTCGGGGTGCGGGGCGATCTGAGCCGCAGCCGCGAGTTCGCGCTGACCGGCGCCGCGCTCGAGGGAAGCGTCGGCCGCCTGCACGGCACCTTCTTCGCCTCGCACGGGCGCAAGGACGGCATCCTGAACGACGACGCCACCGCCACGAACTCGGCCACCATCAACCAGTACGTGGTGATGAACCCCCGCCTGTCGGAGGACTATCTGGCGGATTACGTCCCCGCTTCCGGCGCCACCGGGCTGCGGCGCAACGCCTTCCGCGAGGAGATCGTGGGCGGCAACCTGAAGCTCATGCTGGGCGACGCCACCTATGTCGGCGTGACCGGCTACGAGGCGCGCCACGATCGCGCCTTCCGCGCGGATCCCGCCACCCTGGTCACGGAGCTCGGCCGCCTGGAGGCGCGCGACAGCGAGCTCTGGACCGGCTACACCAGCGTGCGCGTCGATCCCGCGACCGGCCAGCGCACCGATCACAAGTTCCGCCGCGTCTACGGGGCGGAGTTCCAGGCGGTGGTCGACAATGTGGCCCTGCAGGGCGAGTACGGCGTGCTGCAGGACCCGGGCGCCTCGCTCTTCCACGGCGCCAACCGCGACGCCCTGGTGCTCAACGCCTATGCCCAGTGGGACGACCTGCACCTGCTCGCCATCTACCGCGACTACGACCTGGGCTACGACAACCCCTACAACCGCGCCTTCAGCAACGACACGCGCTACGAGCAGACGCTGCTGGACTCGTATTTCCGGCTGGAGGATCCGTTCTACGCCTGGCTTTCGCTCAACACCGCCCAGCCCAAGCCCGAGCGCGGCCTGTTCCTGCAGTCCCGCTACCGGGTCAGCCGCACGCTGACCATCACCGGCCTGGAGCTCGACCAATGGGAGCGCAAGGCCGACGGCATGGACATGGCCCGCTACACCTTGAAGGCCGAGTACCAGCCGCTCTTCAACCTGCGGCTGCGGGTGCGGCACCGCTACAGCAGCCGCGCCGAGCAGCTGCCGGGCGACGTCCGGCGCTTCAACTCCTGGGAATCTCGCTGGGAGCTGCTGACCCTGCTGTCGCACTACAACAGCCTTAAGTTCATGTACATGACCAGCAACGTGCAGTTTCCGCCGCGGCCGCGCCTGAGCTATCCGCCCGACGCCGGCGCGATCTACAGCGGCGTGGGCACTGCGGGCATCCCCGCGCACGCCTTCCAGGCGCTGTACGAGCACAACCTGACCCCCCGCGCGCGCCTGCTGCTCAGCAGCGAGGTGTACGACGGCTTCCTGTGGAATTTCGAAGGCAACGAATTCGTCGTGATCGACGGCCGCGGTTTCCGCAACTGGGTGCAGCTGGAGAGCCGGGTCAGCAATCGCCTGCTCTGGCAGGTCAAGGTGACGCGCGACCACAACCTGCCGCGGACCTGGATCGACATCCGGCGCTTCGGCGCCCCGTACGGGACCGAGCCGGAGGCGACCTACACGCCGCGCGACTGGACCATCTTCCGCATGCAATTGGACTACACGTTCTGACGAGGAGCCTGCCGTGATCACCAGAACTGCGCATGCCCCGCGGAGCGGCCGCCGGCCGGCGGCCGCGGCGTACGCGCCGGCGCTGCCCGCGGCGCTGCTGGCCGCTGCGCTGCTCGCGTTCGCCGCGGCGCCGGCGATCGCCAATCCGGCGCTCGACACCCGCTACGGCAATCCGGCCGCCTCGCTGTCGCCGGAGACGGACGCCATGGCCGGCGCCGGCGCGGCGCTGTACCGCGGCGGCTTTTCCACCGTGCTCAATCCCGCCTGCCTCAGCGCCGAGACCGGCGCGCGCCTGGACGCCGCCATCTCCCTGGCGCAGGAGCACGAGGATCGACTGGCGCCGCTGTTCGATTCCTTCGGCAGCTACGTCACCGACACCGCGATCGCCAGCAACCGCCACCATTACTTCGGGACCGGACTGGCCGCCGTGCGCCGGCTGGGCCGGGGCGCGCGGCCGATCACGGCGGCCCTGTCGCTGACGGACCGCTACGGTTTCGCCTACGATTTCGCGGAGGACCTGCTCGACCCCAACCCGTTCGCCTCGCCGCGCGACGCCCTGCTCTACCAGCGCGCCGTGGAGGTCGACGGCGCGCTGCGCGCGCTCTCGGGCGGCGCGGCGGTCGAGCTGCGCCCCGGCTGGTCGCTGGGAGCCGCCCTGCACTACAATTTCGGCACGCGCGCCGAAACGCGCCGCGTGCGCGACTACCGGGCGCCCCAGAACAGCTACCGTCTGGCGGAGGATTTCGAGCAGGACGGCGTCAACGCCACCCTGGGGGCGCTGCTGCGGATCGACGCGCGGCTGGACGTCGGTTTCGCCTACGAAACCCCGCTTTCGGCCTCGGGCACCGCGACCCTGGACACGTTGTACGCCTCCGACCCGGTCCCCACGGTGCGCCGGAGCCGGCGCGACCGGACCGTCGACTACCCCGGCCGCTACCGCGCCGGTCTGGTCTACCGGCCGCGCACCGACCCCCGCACCACCTTCACGGTGGATGCGGTCCTGACCCCCTGGAGCGATCTTGAGGACAGTTGGGTCCCCGGCGACGACAATCCCCTGGGGCTGCACGACACCTGGGACGTGAGGATCGGCCTGGAACATCTTTTCCGCAACGGCGTGCCGGTCAGGTTCGGCTGGCGCCGCCTCGACAGCTACGCCGACCGTGAGGCGGGCGCGCTGTTCTTCACCGCCGGCACCGGCTTTCCCGCCGCCGGCGGCGCGATCGCCGTCGCTGCCGAACTGGGGAAGGTGTCGAGCGAGCAGGACAACTGGTTCGCCTACCCCGCGGGCTACGCGGCGCCTGGCCGGACCCGCGTCGAGAACACCGTCTTTCGGCTCGGCGCCGGCTTCACGCGCTCCTTCTGAACGCGCGCCGCGCCCGGGGAGCTGACGTATGCGTTCGCGCTTGAGCCGCCGCCGGGCCGCCGCCGCGGCGGCCGGGGCCGTCCTGACCGCCCTGCTGGCCTGCCTGCTGGGCGGCTGCGGCTCGTCGACAACCACCCCGGCGCCCGCGCCCCTCGTCTCCACGCCGGCGCGCCTGGAAGACGGCAAGGTCGTCTGGACGACTGATCAGCCGACGCGCGGTTCGGTACGCTACGGCTTCGTCAGCGGCGCTCAGGATCGGCTGGCGTACCCCGCGGCGGCCGGCGGCGGCGACAAGGAGTACACCGCCGCCCACGCCGTGCCGCTGCTCGAGCTGCCTCCGGGCGTGGACATCTACATTCGCCGCGCAGACCTGACCGCCGACGGCCGCCTCCACGTGGCGCCCGAGGAGACCCTGCGCGCCCCGGCCGGCGCCGCCGAAGCGGCGGCGGCGCGGCTGCGCTTCACCTCCATCGACGTGCAGTTCGGAGACGCCCATGTGCTGCAGCTGCCGTCGAGCGGCGGCGTGGTCGTCATCGACGCCGGCGACCCCGGCGCCGGCCGCCGGGGCGAGACGGCGCCGGCCCACGTGCGCCGCTGGCTGCAGGACCGCGGCGTCGCGCATCTGGATTTCGCGCTGGCCACGCACGTGCACGCCGACCACATCGGCGGCTTCGTCACCGGCGGGGACGGCGGCCCCGGCCTGGTGGGGGCCTTCACCATCGGCGCCTACCTCGACGTGCCCGCGGTCTCGCGGCCGCGCAACTACTACACGCAGCTGCTCGGCCTGCTGGCGGCCGCCGAGGTGCCGCGCCTGGTCATCGCCCCGGGCATGACCGACAAGAGCGATCCGGCCGCGCTGGCCTGGGATCCCCTGGTCGAGGTCGCCGTCCTCAACGCCGGCAGCCAGCCGGAATGGTCGGCGCCCGACGTCTACGACGGCGACGCCCTGAACAACGACTCGGTCGTGCTGAAGATCACCTACGGCGACGTCGACATCGTCACCGGCGGCGATTGCGAGGTGCCCGGCGAGACCCGCATCCTGGCGCACTTCGCCCCGGCGCTGGCCGGCGTGGAGTATTTCAAGGCCAGCCATCACGGCCGGTACGACGCCAACTCCGTGGCCTACCTGCAGGCGATGTCGCCGCGCGCCGCCCTGATCCCGGTGGCCTTCGTGGCCTACAACGAAGGGCCGCAGCAGGGCGCCCGCGACTCCGAGCAGACGCTGGGACGGCTGGCCGCGCTGCGCGTCGACGTCTTCCGTTTCGACGCCGCGGCGCCGCTTGACCGCGCGCAGGACAACGTTACCTTCTGGCATACGACCATGGTCACCGACGGCTCCAGCTACGAGGTGCGCATCGCGCCCTCGCTGTGGGGCCCCTGACAGCGCCCGCGCGGCGCGTCCGCCCCCAGGCCGTCGCCGCGGCGAGGCAGGAAGAGAGCTGGAGATGTCGACCACACGATCGCCCGATCCGAGCGCGCGGGCGCGGTCCCGCCGCCGCCTCTGCCGCCTGGGCGCGCTGCTGGCGGTGCTGGCCTGCGCGGCGGCGGCGCCGGCCGCCGGCGCGGCGGCCTCCGCCCGCGGCGACGATCTGCTGCGGCTTCATCTGCTGTGGACCAACGATCTGCACGGCCACATCGCCCCCGAGGGGGCCCGGTTCATGAATCCCAACTTCCCGCCGCCGCTGGGCGGCGCCGCGTCGGCCGCCACGTATATCCGTTCGGTGCGGGCCGAGGCCGCCCGCCGGGGCGAAGAGGTGCTGCTGATCGACGTGGGGGACATGTTCCAGGGCACGCCCGTCGGCACCAAGACGCGCGGCGAGGCGGTCATCGACTACTTCAACCACATCGGCTACGACCTGGCGGTGCCCGGCAACCACGATTTCGACCTCGGCCGCGAGAACACCGAGCGGCTGGCCAACCTGTCGCGCTTCCCCTGGCTCTGCGCCAATCTGGTCGAGCAGGCCACGGGCGAGGTGGTTTCCTGGTGCCGGCCGACCCTGATGCTGGAGCGGGGCGGCCTGAAGATCGGCGTGATCGGGATCATCACCCCCGGCACCGCGCACATGTCCTTCCCCGACAACATCGCCGGCCTGGAGTTCCTGCCCATGCCCGAGACCGTGGCCCGCTGGCGGGACGTCCTGCGGGAGCAGGGCGCCGAGCTGATCCTGCTGGCGATCCACGAGGGGCTGCCGCGGGACGCCCTGGCCGAATGGCGCGACCGCCGCCTCGGCACCACCGAGGACGAGCTGCGCAGCGAGCGCACCTACGGCACCTACGGCTACGGCGGCATGAGCCTGTCGCAGCTCGTGGCCGAAGTGCCAGGCATCCACATCGCCGTGGGCGGGCACACGCACCAGGGCTACAACCGGCCCTGGATCGACCCCGTCAACCACACGCTCTGCTTCGAGACCTACGGCAACGGCTCCAGCCTGGGCCACGCCATCCTGAAGATCGACCGCCGCACGCGCGCGCTGGTCGGCTACGACGCGCCTCAGGACCGGGGCGTGATCGTGACCCTTTTCGAGGATCAGTTCCCGCCCGATCCCGCGACGGTCGAGGTGCTGCGGCCATGGCTCGAGCAGACCGACGCGGAGATGGATCAGGTGGTCGGACGCCTGGCCGCCAGCGCCACCCGCGGCGACGCCGGCAGCAATCTGGTCGGCTTCCTGGTGACCGACGCCATGCTCGACTACTTCGACGCCGACTTCGCGATCCAGAACCTGGGCGGCCTGCGGCAGGACCTCACGGCGGGAGATGTCACCGCGCGCGACGTCTTCGGCTGTCTGCCGTTCGGGAACGAGCTGGTGGTCGCCAAGCTGAGCGGCGACCTGCTGCGGCAGGTCATCGAGGGCAAGCTGGCCGGCAGCGGCGGCGGGCTGGTGATTGGGGGCGGCATCGTCGCCTACGATCCAGGACGGCCCGACGGCGACCGCCTGGTGCGGTTCGAGATCGGCGGCGCGCCGCTGGACCTCGAGCGCGTCTACCGCGTGGTCGTCAGCTCCTACCTGATGGAGGGCAACAGCGGCATGCAGTTGCTGACGACCGTCGCGCCCGAGGACGTGGAGCTGACGCAGATCAGCGACGCCGAGGTGCTCGAGCGCTACCTGCGGCGCCGCGGCGTCGTGCGCCCCCAGAACGACGGCCGCTGGTCCCAGGTCAGGGGCAAGCCGCAGGCTCCCTACCTGGCGCGCCCCGCCGGCGCCAGCTGAGCCGTCGCGGCCGCCGCCCGCGCCCGCCGCCGGTCCTTGCCCATCCCCGCCCGCCGCCGCGGTTTGCGGCGGCGGGCGCCTTCGTGCTCAAGCCGCCCCGCCGGCGTCCGATCTTCCTGTCAGTCATGGATTTGTCAGCGCAAAGCGCGGATCGGTCTCCCGCCGCGGGCGGGCGAGCCGCGTCCCATCCTGGAGGTCCCGCGGCATCGTGATGCAACTGCGCCAGGACAAGGCCAACGAACAGCTGCAGCGCTTCGCCGCCCGCATGAACAAGCTGGTGGTGGGGCAGCCGCGTGCCATCGACCGCGTCAGCGACAGCCTCAGCCGCCTGATCGCCGGCATCCACGATCCCGAACGGCCGCTGTTGACCATGCTCTTCATGGGGCCGACCGGCGTCGGCAAGACCGAGACCGTCAGGGCGCTGGCCGAGACGATCTTCGGCAACCGGCGCGCCTTCACGCGCATCAACTGCCAGGAATACTCCGCGCACTACAACATCTCCAAGCTGCTCGGCTCGCCGCCCGGCTACGTCGGCGGCGAGATCCGGCCCCTGCTGGCGCAGGAGAACCTGGAGCGGCATCACAAGAAGGCGATCGAGAACCAGTCCGGCATGATCAGCGAGGCCGGCGGCAAGCTCTCCCGGCTGTTCCCGCCGGACAGCGACCAGAATCTCTCGCTGGTGCTGTTCGACGAGATCGAGAAGGCGCATCCCAAGATGTGGAACCTGCTGCTGGGGATCCTGGAGGACGGCCACCTGATCCTGGGCAACAACGACGAGGTCGGCTTTACTCGCAGCATCATCATCCTGACCACCAACGTCGGCAGCGAAGCCATCAGCGACCACCTGACCCAGAACCGCATCGGTTTCGCCGCGGGCCTGGACGCCGCCCGCCTGGACCGCGACATCGAGGAGGCCGCCCGCCGCGCCGCGCGCAAGATCTTCCCCTCGGAATTCATGAACCGTTTCGATGACATCGTCACCTTCCAGACGTTGCGGGAGGAGCATCTCTACCAGATACTCGACAACCTGATCGCCCAGATCCACCACCGCTCGCTGCGTTGCGCCGAGCCGTTCCTGCTCGAGGTGACTCCGGCCGCCAAGCGGCGCCTGGTGGAGGAGGGCACCGACGTCCAGTACGGCGCCCGCCCGCTGCGGCGCGTGGTCGAGCGCAGTCTGGTCACGCCGATCTCCCACTACATCTGCAGCGATCAGGTCCGCAAGGGGGACCTCGTCACGGTCGATCTGCGCGACGGCGCTTTCGTGTTCCTCAAGGAGAGCGGGGTGTCGAGCTGGGAGGAGCTGGAGAACCTGGGCCCGTTCCCGGCCGCCAAATGGGCGCGGGCGGACCTGGGGGTGAAGGACGACGGCGGCGAGAAGAAGGAAATCGTCGAGCGCTCCGCCGCGGTGGTGGCGCACGCCGCCACCGGCGCGGAACACCCCTGACCGGACGGGCGGCGCCCGCCGCCTGACCGGCGCGGGCTAGGGCCAGTAGAGGATGCGCCCGCAGTTCTCGCAGTTGAGCACGCGGTTCTCGTGCGTCACCGAGACGAAGGAACTGGGGATGTTGGCGAAGCATCCCATGCACAGGTTGTTGACCACGGGCACCACCGCGTGGCCGTACTTCAGCGTGAGCTTGCGGTAGTAGTTGCGGTGGCGCGGCTCGATCTGCGCCTCCAGGTCCGCCTGGGCCTTCTTCAGATCTTCCAGGCCGGCCAGCGGAAATCCCATTTCGGTGAACTCGCGGCCGCGTGATTCGTCCTCGGCGTCCTTGATCATCTGCTCCAGATCCTGGAGCGCCACGAGCATTTGTAGCTGTTGGTTCATCGGCTCATCCCTCTCTGAGCACCTGGCAGAACGCCTCGTAGTCCGGCGCCGCCAGGGCGGCGTCGCGCAATTCGGCCTGTTGCAGCTTCTCGGTCAGCACCGCCAGACTCTTGATGTACTGGTTGCCGGAATCATGGGGCGGCGCGATCAGCACGAAGAAGAGGTGCGTCGGCGCGCCGTCGATGGAATCGAACGGCACGCCCGCACGCGAGCGGGCGATCAGGATGGTCAGCTGCTGCACGGCCAGCGTGCGCCCGTGCGGGAAGGCGACGCCCGGCCCGACCGCCGTGCTGCCCAGCTGTTCGCGGCTCTGCAGCATCTTCAGGATGGTCTCGCGGTTGGTGATCGGCGTGCCGGCGATCAGACCCCCGACCATTTCCTGGAGGGCGGACGTCTTGTCGGTGGCTTTGAGGTCGGAGAGGAAGAGTCGGGGCGAGGCGTGTTTGAGAACGTCCGACATGTCCATGGGGACGACCACCTTGAGAAGGCTGGGTTTATATGTTACCACCTCATTCGCCGCAAAGCTAAACTATGGCGTGGCGATCCACAAGCTGCAACTCGGGGCGCCGGCGAGGGTGCGGCGCGTCACGGCGGTCGGAGGGGTCTTGGCGCGGGAATTCGAGGGCATCGTCCTGAGGGCGCAGAGCGGCCACTGCCTGGTGGCCGCGGACGGAGCGGTCTACCGCTGTCGCGTGCGCGGGCGGTTGCGCCAGGGCGAGAAGACGGCGCAAACGGTGGTGGTGGCCGGCGACCGGGTGCGCGGCATCAGTCTGCCGGCCGCGGGCGGGTCGCCCGCCGGCGTGGTGGAAGAGGTGCTGCCGCGCCGCAACCGCATCTCCCGTCTGGCCGCCAGGCGCGCCGGCGGCCGCGTCGAGCAGGTGCTCATGGCCAACCTGGATCAGGTCGCCGCGGTGCAATCGGTGGTGCAGCCGACGCCCGCCCCCGGTTTCATCGACCGGCTGCTGCTGGCGGCCGAGAGCTACGGCGTCGCCGGCATCCTCTGCCTGAACAAGTGCGACCTCGACCCCGCCGCCGCGGCGCATCCTCGCTGGGATGTCTACCGCGACCTGGGGTACGATGTGCTGCGGACTTCGGCCGTGACCGGCGAAGGCATCGACGCGCTGCGCGAGCGGCTGCGCGGTCGCGTTTCGCTGCTAATGGGGGCCTCGGGCACCGGCAAGAGTTCGCTGCTCAACGCGATGCAGCCGGGACTGCGGCTGCGCGTGGGCGAGGTCACGGCCAAGAGCGGCCTGGGCCGCCACACCACCACGCACACCGAGCTCTTCCCGCTCGATTGTGGCGGCTTCATCGCCGATTCACCCGGGCTGCGCGGCTTCGATCCCTGGGACATCGCCCCGGCGGACCTGGCCGCGCTGTTCCCCGACCTGCGTGCGGCGCGGGATCCCTGCCGCTATCGCACCTGCCTGCACCGCGAAGAGCCTGCCTGCGGGGTCAAGGCGGGAGTGGAGAGGGGCGAGATCGCCGACTGGCGCTACGAGGCCTATCTAGGGGTGCTGGCGGACGTGGAGAGCCGCCAGCGGCGCCCCGGCGGTTGACGCGCCGAGCAGCAGGCGATAGAAGATGACCGCCTCGCTGCTTTCGTGCAGCAGGCGGTCCACGGCGCGCTGGCCGGTCCAGCGCACGAACGGAGCCGCGCGGTCGGCGCGCCTAGCCGTTTCCCAGCCTGGCAGAGGGCCGCCAGGCAAGCGGTGGGATTTGGCCACGACCTCGTAGTGGACCAACCCGGCCAGCCCCATGAGGGCCAGGAGCAGGTGGGCGTGCAGCAGCCGGCGCATCAACGATCCTCCCTCGCCGCCGCGGACGCAACGGGCGTGCCAGCGAAGGCGCCGTGGCGGCCCCCTCCCGGCAGGCGCCTCAAGGCGCTGGGGGTGGCCGCTCTGGCGCGGCTCTGCCGACGGCCCCGCCTGACGGCCGCGCAGATCCGCGCGCGGGCGCCGCAGCGCATTCTCATCGTCAGGCAGCACAACCAGATGGGCGACATGGTCTGCGCCACGCCCGCCTTCCGGGCGCTGCGCCAAGCCTTCCCCGGCGCGGAGCTGGCGTTGGTGTGCGCGCCGGTCAACCACGAGGTCGTCCGGCACAATCCCCATATCGACCGTCTCTTCGTGTTCGACAAGAGCGCCTGCCTCAACCCGCTGCGCCTGATCAGTTTCCTGCGCTGCCTGCGCCGCTTCCGGCCGCAGTTGGCCGTGGTGCTCAACAGCGTTTCCTTCTCCGTCACCAGCGCCGCGCTCGCGCTGCTGTCGGGCGCGCCGCTGGTGATGGGAGGCGACAGCCGGCCCTACGGCTGGGACCTGAGCCGGCACGCCTACTCGCTCGAGCTTCCCGCCCGTCCGGATCTGGACCGGCACGCCGTGCTGCACAGCCTGGCGCCCCTGGCGGCGGCAGGTTTCGACGTCACGGACTCCACCACCGTGGTCGTGCCTGCGCCGGACGAGGAGGAGCTGGCAGCCGCACAGCTGACCCGGGCGCAGGGCGACGGTCCGCTGCTGGTGATGCATCCCGGCGCCGGCAAGCGCGAGAATCTGTGGCCCGCCGAACGTTTCGCCGCCGTGGCGGCGCTCGCCGCCGCCGCCGGCCACCGCGTGCTGATCCTGCAAGGCCCCGCGGACGGGGATGTGCTGGCGGCGTTCGCCGACGCGCTCGCGCGCACCGCTTCCCCGGACGCCGCCGCGCGCGTCGCCGTCCTGCCCCGCCTGCCGGTCGGCGCCTGCGCCGCGCTCTTGCGGCGCGCCGATCGCTTCCTGTGCAACGACACCGGCCTGATGCACGTCGCCGGCGCGGTGGGCACGCCGTCGCTGGCCCTGTTCGGTCCGACCGATCCCGCGCACTGGAAGCCGCTGTCGCCGCGCGTGCGTGCGCTGCGGGCCGAAGCGGGCAGGCTCGACCGGCTGGCGGTCGAGCCTGTCTGGATCGCTCTGCTCAGCCTGCCGCCGCCTCAGACCGGTTCGGCCTGAAGCAGCCTGGCCAGGTTATCCGCGGCCTTGCGATTACCGGGATCCAACTCCACGGCCTTCTGCCACGCCTCGCGCGCATGGTCGTGATGGCCGAGGCGATAGTGCGCGTTGCCCAGGTTGGTCCAGGCGGCGCTGCCGTTCTCGGCTCGCTCGATCGCCTCTTCGTACATGGCGATCGCTTCCTCGTAGTTCTGCTGCAGGAAGAAGACGTAGCCCAGGTTGTTGTAGCTGGCCGAGAGCGCCGGATCGAGCTCGATCGCCTTCTGGAAGTGCCGGGTGGCCTCCTCGGCATTGCCCAGCTCCGTCTCGACCAGCCCCAGGTTGTTGTAGGCCTCGACGAAGTCCGGCGCCAGCGCGATGGCGCGGACGAACCGGGCGCGCGCGCGCTCCATGTCGCCGGAATGGTAATGGACGACGCCGGCGTTGTTTTCCCGCTTGGCCGCCGCCAGCTGCGCTTCCTTTTCGCTGCGCTCGCGGTGGCGTGATTCCTGCGCGATGTGCTCCTGCACCGCCGAGAGCGACGTCTCCAGCCGGTCGGTCAGCTCGGTCAGCGACAGGAACATGTTCTCCCACTTCTCGTCGCTCTCCTGGAGCCGGCTCTGCAGCTGCTGCCGCCAGAGGTCGTGCTCGCGCGATTCGTCCAGCCGCGCGACCCGCTCGGCGGCGACCTCGTCGCGCAGCTGATGCAGCTCGTTGCCCAGGTTGCCGGTCGCCTGGGCCAGCCGGCCGGCCAGATCGCCGAGCTGCGCCGCGATTTCCAGCTGGCGCGCCTCGTGCTGGGCGCCCAGCCTATCCCAGCATTCGCCGTCCGATGCGCGGGAGGATTCAGCCGCCAGCCGCGCGGCAAGCTCCTCCCAGCGGCGCTCCAGCCGCTCCAGCGCCGCGGTCGCGGTCTGCTCCTGCGCGGCCAGGCGCTCCTGGATGGCGCGCAATGGTCCGGCCGTGCAATCGAGGGCGGCGCGTATCTCATCCGTCAGGGTGGCGGTGGCGAGCTGCAAGCCCTCGGCGATCTGCTCGCCGGTCATCAGCCTGCCCACGCGCTCCAGCAGGCAGTCGCCGCCTTCCAGGCAGAAGCGGCAGGCGGCGCCCAGGCACTCGCTGCCCGCGCCGCTCTCCGATCCGTCCAGGTCCGCGCCGTGATCATCCAGCTCGACGCTCTTCTCGAGCAGGCTCGAACCCCAGCCCTCCGACTGGCGCCAGAGCAAGGGACAGGTCTTCATCATCGTGCCTCCATCACTGGCCGTCGCCGGCCGCCCACCGCCCTGGTGCCTCAGACCAGGAGCGTCGTCTTCTCGATGATCAGCGGCGCCTCTTCCTGAGCCCGCCGCAGGAACTGCCCGTAACTCCAGTTGCGCCAGCGGCGCACGGCCTCATGCTCTCCGGGCAGGACCGCCAGCCGCCGGTAGCACGCCAGGGCGGCCGGGAAATTGCCGCGGGCTTCCTCGCCGTGCGCGAGCAGCCAGAGGGCGCGCGCCTGCTCCTCTTCGTCCAGCCGGCAATCCGGACCCGACAGCGGCGCTGGCCGCAGCAGGTCCGCTGCCTCGAGCAACCGGTCCTCGGCCGCCAGTTGTTCGGCGCGCCGCAACAGACATGCCTGCCGGGCGGCCTCGTCGCTTTCGGACGTTTCGGCTGCCTCCGCAAGCGCGGCGTCCGGCGCGGCCGCCCCTCCTGTGGCCTGCTCGCCGGCCAGGGCTCTCCAGTAGAGGCTGTTCAGCTCCTGCATGTGCGGCAAGGCGGTCAGCTCGGCCGGCAACGCCGCCCAGGCGTCGAGCACCACCCCAGCTTCGGCCTGGTCCACCAGCCGCGGCGGCGGCAGAAGCTGAGCGGCGCGCTGCGGCTGCGCCGCCAACAGCGCCCCCGCTTGCTCGTAACGTCCGGCCTGCAGCAGCACGCGCACCCGGCAGCGTGCCGCGTCCGGGTCGTCCGGCGCGGCCGCCTCGACCAGCGCCAGCTCCTTCAGGATCCAGTCCAGGCGAGATGGATCCGTCGCCAGCAGCCGCAGGTGGGCCGCCGCAGCCTCGTCATGGCGGCCGGCGTGCCAGAGCGCGCGCGCCAGCGGGGGCAGCAGCGGCGCGGGCTGCGCGGCGCGCTCCACGGCCGGTTGCAACAGATCGCACACGGCGGCCGCGCTCGCCGGTTCGCGGCGCAGCGCTTCCAACAGCGCGTGCGAGGCCTCCTCCGGTCGCTCCACCTGGAGGTAGAAGCGTCCCAGCTCGATCCAGGCCCCGGCCGGCAAGCGGCCGTCCTGCTCCAGGCGGCCGACCTGGTGGATGATCTCCGCGCGCAGCCTCGGCTCGCGGGACAGCGCGCGCGCCAGCGCGGCCAGACCGGCCTGCGTGTCGCCGCGGGCCAGCGCCACGCTGCCGGCCAGACGGTGCGCGCGGCCAAGGCTGTCGTCGGCCGCCGTCACGTCGGCCGCCAGCGCAGCCAGCAGATCGAGCGGCGGATCCGCCAGCTGCAGCACCAACTCTCCCTCGGCCACGGCTCCGGCCAGATCGCCGTCCTCGAACAGCAGACGGGCACGGTACACGCGCAGGCGTCCGATCTCGGTCGCCGGCAGCCGCTGCTCCGCTTCGGGCAGGACCTGCCGGAGGCGCCGGTGGGCGCCCCCCCGCAGCAACGACTCCAGGTAGCAGCGCCAGACCGGGACGTGCTGCGGCTGATCCGCCAGCACGCTCTCGCAGAACAGACTGGCCCGTTCGGCATCGGCCGGCCCGCCCGCCAGCAGCGGGCGCAGCAGTTCGGCGGCCTCGTCCAGCCGGTCGTCCAGCCGCAGCAGACGCGCCGCCGCCAGCGTTGCGCTGGCGTCCGGCGGCGAGGCGGCGCAACGGGCGAGCAGCAAGTCCAGCGCCGCCATCTCGCGCTGCGGATCGAGGCCCGCCAGGGCCTCCAGTTCCGCCACCGCGCGTGCCTCCGCGCCGCCGAACAGGCCGGCGGCCGCGCGCGCAATATCGAGCCGCGCCTGCGAACCGGCCGCGCCCCCCTCCAATCCCCTCCGCAACGCCGCCGCGACGGCGGGCGCCGACCTGGCCGCGGCGATCAACTGCCGTTCGAGCTGCCGCATTTCGTCAGCGTCGTCGTCGGCGATCCCGGCGCAGAGCGACGCCAGCAGGTCGACGTGTCCCTGTTGCACGGCTGGGTCGACCATGGAGGCCACCAGCGAGGCCGTCGGCGCGATGGCTCCCGCCAGCTCGTGGGTGAGCGCGAACAGCTCGGCCAGACGCTCCGGCTCGCCGTCTTGCTCCCGCCACATCTGATGCAACCGCTTCGCCGCTCCCGCCGCGTCCCCCGCCGCGGCGTGCAGGCGGGCGAGGAAGCGCAGCCCGGCGCGCCGCTGCCCTGCGGCCGGCGCCGTGCGCGCCGCCGGGATCGGCGCGGCCGCCGGCACCATCTCGCCGGTGATCGGGTCGGGAACCATCGCCGTCTCGACCGGCTCCAGGCAAAGTCCCTGCTCCACGGCGCGGATCGCCTTCCGCAGCTGCGCCCCGCTCAGGCGGGCGCAGACCGGGGCCATGCGTTCCAGGTCATCGGCTGCGCCGGCGTCCAGGGCAAGCTGCAGGGCGCAGACGACGACGGCGGCGTTGGGCTGTTGCGCTTCCAGGTGCGGGTTGAGCGCCGCCCGCAGGCTCGCCGCCGGCTGTCCGGCCGCGCGCATCTGCTGCAGGGCGGCTGCCAGGGCCTCGGGATTGCCGGCGAGGGCCAACAGCTCCAGCCGCAGCGGCACGTAGGGCGCGGCGGCCTCGCCCGCGGCCGGCAGCAGGTCGAGCAGCGAAGCAGCGCCTTCGGGGTCCGCGGCGATGGCGCGCCGGTACCAGACAATGGCTTCCTCGCTGCGTCCGGTCAGCCGCGCGAGATGCCCGCGGGTTCGCGCCAGCGCCGGCAGTTCGCCCAGCATCGGCGCCAGACGCTCGCAGACCTTCTCGATCGCGGGCACCAGCGCCGGATCGCGCTCAGCCGCGCCGAAGAGCGCCACCAGACCATCGACATGCCGGCCCGACAGCAGGCGCGCCTCGCCCAGCAGGGCCAGCAGCGGCGGCGCCGCCGCCGCCTGGCGCTGGCGCCGCTCCAGCAGCTGCAGCAGCCGCTGGCGTTCCTCGTCGCCGGCGGTCAGCAGCCGCGCTCCTTGCTGCGCGGCCGCGTCGCAGCGCTTGCGGGCCAGGGCGCAGTGGAAGATGCACCAGCGCGCCAGGCGCAGCGGCGGTGCGTCCGCGGCGGAGGCGCCGGCGCTCTCGACGGCCTGATGCCGCTCCAGATTGTCTATCTTCACCAGGTAGCGCTGTGCCAGCTGATCCAGCTGCTCTTCCGCCAGCTGCTCCAGGAATGCCTGCGCCTCATCGTGCTCGCCGCGTCCCAGGCTGTCTTCGAGCAGGAACTGCGCGGCCATCGGATTGCCATGGGCCAGCAGGTCCTGGCTCACGAGTTCGCGCCATTCGCCGCGCTGGGCGGGTTGCTGGCGCATCAGGTGGCGGATTTCGGTCAAACCCGCGGGCATGTCGCCCAGATCCAGACAGGCGCGCGCCAGTTCGCGCCGGTAGTCCGGCGTGCCGGGTTGCTCGCGCACCAGCTCTTCCAGTTTCCTGCGGACCTTGGCCAGGCCGCCGCGCGCGCGCAGCCCCTCGAGTCTGGCCAGGTTCCGCTCCAGATTCCTGTCCTGCACAGCGGACGCTCCCTCTGGGCGAGTCGATTTCCCCTGAAAGATCGGTTGCGTGCGCCGCACCTTGAGCCGGAAGCGAGGCCCGAATCCGGTTGGCCGCGCCTGGGAAAAGAGCTATTGGTGGGGGGACGACGGCCGCGCATGGCGGGCGCGCGCGTTGGGAGCTGGACCGTGAACGTGCCCTTGCTGCTGCTGGTGCTGCTTTTCTCCGTGGTGGTGCACGAATGCGCGCACGGGTGGGCGGCCCTCCGCCTGGGCGATCCCACGGCGCGGGACCTGGGCCGGCTGACGCTCAATCCGCTGCGCCACATCGATCCGCTCGGCACCATCGTGGTGCCCCTGGTTCTGGCCTTGCTGCCCGGCGGCCTGATCTTCGGTTGGGCCAAGCCGGTGCCGGTCGATCATCGCCGTCTCGGCCAGCCGCGGCGCGACGCCGCACTGGTGGCCGCCGCCGGCCCAGCCAGCAATCTGATGCTCGCCGCGCTGTGCGCGATCGGACTCGGGCTGCTCGTCGGATCGTCCGGGCCGCTGGCCGCGCACGGAGGCGGCCTGGCGGGCGATGCGCGCTTCTTCCTCGCGCAGCTGCTGCGCTATGGCATCCTTCTGAACTGCCTGCTGGCGCTCTTCAACCTGATCCCGATCCCGCCGCTGGACGGCAGCTGGGTGGTGCTGCGCTGGTTGCGCGGCGCGGCGGCTGATAACTACCTGCGCCTGCGGCCCTTCGGTTTCCTGGTGGTAATCCTGCTGCTCAACAGCGGTCTGGGAGGATGGTTCGACCGCCTGCTGATGCTGGTCGTCGGCCATTACACCAAGCTGGCGAACCTGGTGATGGGTCTGCTGAGCTGAACGGGCCGAGGCCTGGCGCAGCGAAAGGAGCCCCCCGCGTGCAGGGGGCTCCCGGCCGTTGCTCCGTCGCTGTGCGGTGGAGGGCTCGTGTCCGCCTGGCGGCGGCGCCGGCCGTCCCTACCGATGATGGGTCCGCCAGTCGTGAGCGCCAGAGATCTGCGGCGGCACCTGGCCGTCGAATGCGCCGTCCTCGGTGTCGATGACCATCGGCGTGTAGCCGCCGCTGCCGACCTGGACCCGGACGCTCGCCAGCGCGCTCTGGTTGCCGTTGGCATCCACCGCGCACACCAGGTAGGTGTTCAGGCAGCCGAGCATCGGCGCGCGATCCGTATAGTTGGTTTGCGGCTGCGGGCGGGGCACCAGGTGGCGGCTTTGCCCCCTGGCGACGCGCCACACCAGGTAGCCGGCGAGGTCGGCGTCCAGATAGTTGGGTTCCCAGACCAGGGAGACGTAACCGTCGACGTCTTGGGCGCGCAGGTTGGCCGGCGCGGCCGGCGGCGCGGCGTCGATGGCCGTCAGGGTGGTGGTGCTGTCGCTGCCGCAACCGGCGAGCAGGGCGGTGGCCGCCATGGCGACCAGGAGCGTAACTCGAGTCTTGGTGATCACGTCTGCCCTCCTTGAGGTGATGTCTGCACCTGCTTGGTCGTGAGGCGCCGGGAGGGACGACTGGTGTGATAGCGGGTGTCGGTTCCGGCCCCTCCCGGCCTTCCGGGCGGCCGCACTGCAAGGCAGGTGCCACGGGCGGGGCGCGAACGGGCAACTCCAAGACCTATAAGGGCGTGCCCGGAATCATGCGGGATGAAGGGGCATGCCCCGATTTCCTGTCGTTCCCTGCGATTCCGCGCGTCCCTCTCGTCCTGCCACGAAATGCGCCCCGCACCCTTGCATCTTGCCCGACCGGCGCGCGACAAAGCCCTTGACGCATCCTGGCTTATCTCCAATGATGTCGGGAAGGTCCGACAAGCGGGCGGGGTCGAGGGGAGCTGTCGCCTGAAGGAGGGAACGCCATGACCAAGGCCGATATCGTGGAAGATATCGCCCAGCGCACGGGGTTGACCAAGAAGGAAGTCAGCGAGACCGTGGATCTGTTCCTGGAGAAGATCAGCGACTTGCTGGCTCAGGGGCGCCATCTGGAGATCCGCGGCTTCGGCACCTTCAAGGTCAAGGAGCGCAAGGAGCGCATGGCGCGCAACCCCCGCACCGGCGACGCCGTACCGGTGCCGTCGCGCAAGGTACCGGTCTTCAAGGTGTCGAAGATGCTCAAGGACAAGGTGGCCCTCTCCTGAGAACGCGGGCCGCCTAGCACCCCACCGCGCCCCTTCGCCCGCGCGTCTGCACCGGCCCGCCGGCAGCGCCTGTCCGCCTGTCCTCCTTGATGGGTGTGCGCCATGGAGATCGTCGACCTGCGCAGCGACACGGTGACCAGGCCCACGCCCGGCATGCGGCGCGCCATGGCCGAGGCCGAGGTCGGTGACGACGTCTTCGGCGACGACCCCACCGTCAACCGGCTGCAGGAACGGGTCGCGGAGCTGCTGGGCAAGGAGGCGGCGCTGCTGGTTCCCAGCGGCACGATGGGCAATCAGCTTGCGCTGCGCGCCCAGACCCGTCACGGCGACCAGATCGTGTGCGAGGCCGGCTGCCACATCTACCGTTACGAGGGCGGCGCGCCCGCGGCGCTATCCGGGCTGCTCGTCACCTGCGTCGCCACCGCCGACGGGGCGCTCCGCTGGCCGATGGTGGCGGCGGAGCTCAACACGCCCGATCTGCACTGCGCGCCGCCGTCTCTGGTCTGCCTTGAGAACACGCACAACCGCGCGGGCGGAAGGATCATCCCTCAGGACATCATCGAGGAAACGGCCGGTCAGGCTCATGGACGCGGGCTGCGCGTGCATCTCGATGGCGCGCGCCTGTGGCACGTGCACGTGGCCACCGGCCTGTCGCTGGACAGTTTGGCGGCGCCCGCGGACACCGTGAGCGTTTGCTTCTCCAAGGCGCTGGGCGCGCCGGTCGGCTCGGTCCTGGCCGGCGAGAGGGCGGTGATCGAGCGCGCGCGCCGCCTGCGCAAGCAGCTCGGCGGGGGCATGCGGCAAGCGGGCATCCTGGCGGCGGCTTGCCTGTACGCCCTCGATCACCACCTCCTGCGGCTGCGCGAAGACCATGAGCACGCCAGAGGGTTGGCCGCCGGTCTGGCCAATCCGTGGCTGCGCACGTGCCATCCGGTGGATACGAACATCGTGATCCTGGAGGTGCGGCCGCCGGCGACCGCCGAAGGGCTGTTGCACAACCTGGCCGCGCTGGGCGTGCTCGCGGTGGGTTTCGGCCCGGGCCGCATCCGTCTGGTGCCCAATCTGGACACGGATGCGGCGGCGGTCGGCCGCGCGCTCGACGCGCTCAACGGGTTCGGGGGGTGAGAGACCGTGGCCGGACCGGCCCAGCCGTCCCGCGGCACCGACTGGACCATCCCGCCGGCGCAGGCTGCCGCGGTCGCCGCGGACTTCATCGCCCGCACGGTCGCCGAAGCGGGCGCGGCCGGCGTCGTGGTCGGTCTATCGGGCGGCATCGATTCCGCCGTCGCCGCGGCGCTGGCCGTGCGTGGCCTTGGCGCCGACCGCGTGCTCGGATTGATGCTGCCCCATGCCAGCAGCGCATCGACCTCGCTGACTGACGGCCGCGCGGTCGCCGAGCAGCTCGGTCTGGCCACCGAGCAGGTCGAGATCACCGCCACCGTCGACACGTTTCTGGCGACGGCGCCCGAGGCCGACCGGGTGCGGCGCGGCAATGTCATGGCCCGCGTGCGCATGATCGGGCTGTACGACCGCTCGGCTCGGGACGGCCGGCTCGTGCTCGGCACCGGCAACCGCAGCGAGGCGCTGCTGGGCTACACGACGCTGCACGGCGACGCCGCCTGCGGCCTGAATCCCCTCGGCAATCTCTACAAGACCGAGGTGCGGCTGCTGGCGGCGTATCTCGACCTGCCGGAAGCGGTCCGCCAGAAACCGCCCAGCGCTGACCTGTGGGTGGGGCAGGCGGACGAGGACGAGCTGGGTTTCAGCTACGCGGCGGCGGACGAGCTGCTGCACCTGATGATCGACGAGGGGCTGGGGGACCGCCAGCTGGCGGCTCTGGGGATGGATCTTGAGCTGGCGGCGCGGCTGCGAGCCCGCGTTCGCGCGATGGCCTTCAAACGACGTCTGCCCCCGATCGCGCAGTTTCCGGGGCGGCCGGCGCCCGAGGAGGTTGGGCGTCCGTGACGGCGCTGGCCTTGCCGTCCATCGCCTGGTCGCCTGGCACCTGCCTGCTGGTGGCCACGCCGATCGGCAACCTGGACGATATTACCTTGCGCGGGTTGGCCGCGCTGGCGGCGGCGGACGTCGTCTACGCCGAGGACACCCGCCGCACCCGGCGGCTGATGGCGCGCTACGGGCTGCCGGCGCGGCTGGCCAGCTACCATGATCACAGCGACCAGCGCGTGGTGGCGCGCATCGTGGAACGGTTGCGGGCGGGGGAGCGCGTCGCGGTGGTCAGCGACGCCGGCACGCCCGGCATCGCGGACCCTGGCTACACGCTGGTGCGCGCGCTGCGCGACGCGGGTTTGCCGTGGTCCGTGGTGCCGGGGCCGTCCAGCGTGATGGCGGCGCTGCTGCTGGCGGGATTCCCCCTGGATCGGTTCCTGTTCGTGGGTTACCCGCCGCGCAAACCAGGAAAGCTGCGCGACTTCTGCGCGCGGCTGCTCGCCGAGCGAGGCACGGTGGTCGTGCTGGAAGCGGTGCACCGCATCGCCGCGACGCTGGCCCAGCTTCACCAGCTGGCGCCGGAGCGCGAGCTGGCGGTGGCGCGCGAGATCACCAAGGTGCACGAGGAGGTCCTGCGCGGCACCGCCGGCGAGGTCCTGGCGGCCCTGACCGGGCCGCGGCTGAAGGGTGAACTGGTGCTCGTGGTGCGGGGAGCGGCGGGCGGCGGACGGACAACCGAGCGCACGGGGGAGTGAACGAGGCGCGGGCGCGCCGGGATGGAGCGATGCGGCGATGGACAAGGAAGCCTTGAAGCGGGCCTTCCGGGCCCGATTGCGGCCGCTGGTGCTGGGGCTGGATCGAGCCGGATTCTCCCCCCTGGCCGTGTCGCTGCTGGGATTGGCGCTGAGCGCCGCCGCTGGCTGGGCGGCGGCCGCCGGCAGCCTGCTGGGGGCGGCGTTGCTGCTGATTCTCGGCGCCGCTTGCGACATGCTCGATGGCGACCTGGCTCGGCTGCAAGGGCGGGTTTCGGCCCAGGGCGCGTTCCTGGACAGCAACCTCGACCGGCTGGGCGAATCGTTCTTGTTCGCCGGGTTGACCTGGTTCTACCTGGTGCGCCTGGACGAGCCGCGGCCGGTCGCGGTCCTGCTGATCCTGGCCACGGTCGTCGGCTCGCTCACCACCAGCTATGCCCGCGCGCGGGCGGAAGGGGTGGGGCAGAGCTGTCCGGTGGGTTTGCTGCAGCGGCCCGAGCGCATGGTGCTGCTGATCGCGGGCATGCTGCTCGGCTGGCGCGTCCTGGAGCTGGTTCTGGCGCTGCTGGCGGCGCTGACCCTGGCGACCACGATCCAGCGCATCGTGTACGTCAGCGCCAAACTGGGAGGGACGCCGCCGCGGCGTCCGGGAGATGGAGCATGAGGGCGCGCACGGGACGCGCCGCGGAGGCCCGCGGTCTGCTGGTCACCTTCGAGGGGCCGGAGGGCAGCGGCAAGACCACCCTGGTGCGCGGCCTGGCCGAGCATCTCCTGCAGCGGGGGGTGGAGCCGGTCGTGCTGAGGGAACCCGGCGGCACCGAGATCGGCGAGCAGATACGGCAGATTCTTCTCGACCCCGGCGCCGGCGGCATGAGCGCAGAGACCGAGCTGCTGCTCATGGTGGCCAGCCGGGCGCAGCTGGTGCGCGAGAAGATCCGGCCGGCGCTGGCGGCTGGCTTGATCGTGATGTGCGACCGCTTCGCCGACGCCTCGGTGGCGTACCAGGGCGCCGGCCGCGAGCTCGGGCAGGAGGCCGTGAGCCGTCTGAACGACTTCGCGCTGGCGGGCATGACGCCCGACCTGACCTTTCTTTGCCTGCTGCCTCCGGAGCTGGGGCGCGCACGCCAGGACGCGGCCGCTGCCGACCGCCTGGATCGCGAAACGCCGGCGTTCCACCGGCGGGTCTATCGGGCCTACCAGGCGATGGCGGCCTCAAACGCGCCTCGCTTCCAGGTCATCGACGCCGCGGCGCCGCCGGCGGAGATGCTCGCGCAGGCGCTGGCGAGGCTGCGGCGGCTGGAACACGGTTTGCTTAAGTACGTATAGTTTTGTTATCTATTGAGCAGCGCGGGCGGACAAGAGCCCGATGCCTCACCTCCCCGGCAAAGGTCAGCCGCCATGCACAACGCCAGGCCCCATCTGTTCTTGCGGCGTTTCTTCCGCCACGTCACGCCCGCCGCCACCCTGCTGCTGCTGGTGCTGCTGCCGCTGCTGCCCGGGGACAAGGCACGCGGCCGGGACGACGAGCGGGCGACGCGCCACGAGAAGTTCCTCGAAAGCCTGCGCACCCTCGGCGCGGTGTACGAGAAGATCATTTACAACTACGTCGATGACATCGCGCCGGACAAGCTGGCCGAAGCGGCCATCCGCGGCATGATGTCCGAGCTCGACGAGCACTCGCAGTACCTGCCGCCGCAGAACTATGAGGACCTGGTGATGTCCACCGAGGGCGAATTCGGCGGACTCGGCATCACGATCGTGATCCGCGATCACTACCCGACCGTGGTTTCGCCGATCGAGGGCACTCCGGCCTTCTTCATGGGCATCCAGGGCGGCGATCAGATCGTCGAGATCGAGGGTCAGGCCACGTACGACTGGAAGAGCGATCAGGCCGTCAAGCTGCTGCGCGGCGAGCCGGGCACGCAGGTCAACTTGAAGATCCGCCGCGAGGGTGAGGCGGAACCGATTCCCTTCACCATCACCCGCGACGTGATCAAGGTCGAGAGCGTGCCGTACGCCTTCATGATCGGGGATATCGGCTACGTGCGCATCGCCAATTTCTCCCGCACCACGGCGCAGGAGCTGACCAGGAAGCTGGGCGACCTCGAGAAAGGGGGCGCGCGGGGGCTGATTCTCGATCTGCGCTGGAATCCGGGAGGCCTGCTCTCCGCCGCCAAGGAGGTCAGCGAACTCTTCCTGCAGCGGGGCACGCTCCTGGTGTTCACCAAGGGGCGCCTGCAATCGCAGAACGTCTCCTATTACAGCGAGCCGCGGGGCGCCGTGCACGACCGCCTGCCGATCGTCATGCTCGTCAACGGCTCGTCGGCGTCGGCCAGCGAGATCGTGGCCGCCGCGCTGCAGGATCACGACGCCGGTCTGGTGGTCGGCAAGACGACCTTCGGCAAGGGATCCGTGCAGACCGTGTTCCGGCTGGACGAGGAAGCGGCCCTCAAGCTGACCACGGCCAAGTACTACACGCCTTCCGGACGCTCGATCCACAAGGACAGGAGGCGCGCGGAGGCCTCCGGCCAGGGCGATCTCAGCGAGGAGAGCGAGTTCGACCAGCCGGCGCCCGCGCTGCAGGCGCCGGCCGAGGTGGAGGTGCCGCGGCACGAGAAGGAGCGCTTCCGCACCGATGGCGGCCGCACCGTGTTCGGCGGCGGCGGCATCACGCCCGACATCGAGATGGAGCAGGCCCTGCTCAACGATTTCCAGGTGGCGCTCGAGCGCGACGGCGCCTTCTTCGCCTACGCCACCCATTACGGGGTCAGCCACCAGGTGCCGCGCGATTTCCGGCCGGACGCCGCGATCGTGGGCGACTTCCGGGCCTATCTCGGCAGCCGGGAAAAGCTGCCCGAGTACCTGCAGGAGTACGGCCTGGTCATGAGCGACTCGCTTTTCGCCGCCAACCGCGGCTACATCGAGCTGGGAATCCGCCGTGAGGTTCTGCGGCGCGCGCACGGCCCGCAGGCCGCTTATCAGGCGGCGATCGAGGAAGATCAGCAGCTCAACGAGGCCGTGGCCCTGTTCCGTCAGGCGCGCAGCCTGCAGGATCTGCTCAAGCTGGCCGCGAAATGGAACGAGGAGCAGCTGCGCCAGGCGGAGCTGTCGCCCGCCGCCAAGCCGGCGGCAGCGCACTAAGGCGCGCACGCGAGCGCGGATACCACCGGGCGGGAAGGCGGACCCGGCGCCTTCCCGCCCCTCGCTTTCACACCCGGATCCCTTCAGATCCTGAGCCAGTTGGAGATCTTGACCATCACAATGTTGTCGCCGGGGGCGGAGAGCAGGCTATCCAGATCGCGGCGCAGCGAGATCCGTCCCGGATCGGCCAGATCGACCCGGTCCTGCGTCCACACGAGGTAGAAGGTGGAGCCGGGACGGTATTCCCACCGCAGCACCAGGTTGATCCGCAACGACTTGAAGTTGAAGTCGGGGTCGCCGAGCCTGAACGGCGCCGCCGGACCGTCGCCGTCGGGATCGATCGTGTAGACACCGCCGTCGTGCGCCAGCGTGGACCCGTGGTCCCGGCCGTAGTGCGCGAAGGCGAAACCGCCCGCGCGCGCGAACTCGCGCAAACCGGCGTAGCGGCCGGCCGCCAGCAGCGGCTGCAGGTATGACTGCAGGGTCAGGCGCGGCGTGAAGGTCCAGTCGACGCGGGCCGGCAGGCTCAGCTCGCGGTATTCCAACGCCGCGAAGACATGCCGCACTCCCGCGGTGGCGGTCATGGCGGGGTCCTCCACGTTGGCCACCCACTGGGTGTTGTTCCGCTGCCAGAGAGCGCTGGGGCCCAGCGACAGCCTCAGAGCGGCGGAGGGTCGCACCGTCACTTCCAGGCTGCCGCCGGCGGCCCGGCTGCCGTCTCCCTCGCGCGAGGCGGAGCCGCTGGCGGACACCTGCACCGCGCGCCGGCCGTCGGTGGACAGAAAGAGCATCATCTCGTCGGCCTCGGGGACGCGCATGCGCGGGCCGCCGCGGGTGGCGCGGTTGCTGTTGCGCTGCGGAGCGTGGAACCAGCGTCCCTCCAGCCACCAGTAGTTGCCGAGCTGGGCGTTGGCGAAAACCCCGTAACCCAGATTGTCAGGCGTGCCGTTGTAGTCCCACGTGCGGTAGGCGGCGGCGGTCAGTTGGCGGTGCCGGAAAGTGCGGTTGGGCGTCGTCCAGCGGTGCCCCAGCGCCAGGTGATGGTTCAGCTGATCGGCGCGGTACTGGAAGCCCAGGTCATTGATCTCGTAGCCGGGAGAGATGGCGCCGAAGGCGGTGTTGAGGGTCAGCGAGCCCGCCTCCTTGTTCAGCATCAGGCGCCCGGCCCAGCCCTCGAGGCTCTGGCGGGCGGGATCATAGCCGAGATGGCCGGCGTCGGGGCGCTGGTAGTAGCGGCGCGAGGAGCGCTGCAAACCGTCGATGGCCGCCGGCGCGCCTGCCACGTGGCTGGCGCTGATGTAGCCTTTCAGCGCCCAGACGGCCGCGTCGTCCAGGGTCAGCCATCCATCCGCGCCCGCGGTCAGGGCCAGGTGGGCCAGGCGTCCGGCGGCGCGCGGATCAGCCGTTTCGCGCCAGGCGCCGGTGGCCATGATGCCCGCTCCGCGCCGGCCGTCGGCGCTGGGGCGCTTGAGGCGGACGACCGAGTAGCTGGCGAGCGGTTCGATCAGCGGGCGGGCACGCCCGTCGCCCAGCGCCACCTCCGCCCGCTCGCCGGCGGTCAACGCGGTCAACGCCCCGATGTGCGTTCGGCCTACTTGCCGGTCAGTTTGGCCGCGCCCATGATGGTGGTCGCGCCCGGCGCCTCCGCGTGGTCGTGCTCGGGCAGGGGCAGCTGGGGCGCCCGTCCTATGCGGCGGCTGTAGAACGGGATCGGGTCCATCCAGTTGAAATTCCAGTTGTTGCTCGTGCCTTCGCGCCCGAAGCGCAGCACGTTGGCGTCTTCCACGAAGAAGGGACGCCGTTCCTCGAAGAAGGTCTCGTAATCCGAAAGATTGACCACCGCCGGGTCGACCTCGACCTGGCCGAAATCGGGATTGACGGTGGCGTTGAGGGTCAACTGGGGCGAAAGCCCCCAGCGCAGATCCGCTCCCGCGTCTCCCGCGTAGCAGGCGCCGTCGCGGAACGGGTTTTCCTCGGCGGCGCGCAGGTACTCTCCCCGCCCGGCCAGGTAAGCCAGCAGCTCGCGGCGGTCGCTGGGCGCGATCCCGGCGATGCCGGTCAGGTCGGGATAGCGGCGCACCACCCCGCTCTCGTTGCGAGGCCGATGGTAGAGATCCTGCCGCTCCTGGCGCCGCAGGATGCGCCGGCTGACGTTGACGCCCCAGACCTGCTCCGGGCGATCGGGGAAGCTGAGCTGGGCGAAGGGGACGCGCATCTCGGCGGTCCAGCCCTCGCCGTCGATCCGCGCCTCCGCTTCCCAGACTCCGTCCCAGGACGGATCGTCCCAGCCGTCGTTGTAGACGATGGCGTCGCCGCGGACGCCGGCCGGGTTGATGCCGAACAGGTAGCCGTTGCGGTCGTCGTTGAAGGTGTCGAAGCAGATCACCAGCCAGTCGGACGCGGGCCAGGTGTCCCGACGTCCCAGCCGGGCGCCGATCGACTCGGGGGCACTGTCCCACAGGCGGGCCCCCACATAGAGCGCCTCGTCGTCGAAGACGATCCACCAATCCGTGCGCTGGCTGGGAAGGCAGCCGTTGTCAGGCTCGTTCTGGACCAACGGCGGCCCGCTTGGACGGGCCCAATCCGGCTCGTCCAGGCGCCCGTCGATCTTGATGGCGCCCAGGGCCCGATGCGCCCGCACCTCGCGCGCGACGGGAGCGCGGGCGCTGTCCAGACAATCGGCGTGGACGGTTTGCGCGCGGGACGGCTGCGCGGCGGCCGTGCCTGCTTGCCCGAGGCCGCCGCAAGCCAGCAGCAAGGGGATGAGGCGAAGGAGATGCCGGCCGGCGGAAGCGGCGCTGAAGGATCGCGATCGGCGCATCGCAGGCTCCAGGGGCTGAGGAGCGGCGCGCGCGGGGGGAGCGCGGGCGCCGCGGCCCCTGTTAGACGGCTGAATCCGGCGGCGGGTTGCAGCCGAATCGCGGCGCGCCGGTCCGGGCTAGATCCTGGCCAGCGCCTGCCGCAGATCGGCCACGATGTCGTCCACGTTCTCCAGCCCGACCGACAGTCGGATCATGGCCGGATCGATGCCCACCTTCTTGAGTTCGGCCTCGCTGTAGGTGGAGTGGGTCATGGTGGCGGGATGCTCGATCAGGGTGTCGACGTCGCCCAGGCTGACGGCCAGCGTGCACAGCTCGACGCTGTCCATCACGATCTTGCCTGCCGCGCGGCCGCCATCGACCAGGAAGCTGATCATGCCGCCGAAGCCGCGCTGCTGGCGGCGCGCCAGCTCGTGCTGCGGGTGGGTGCGCAAGCCGGGATAGATGACCTGGGCGACCTTGGGGTGGTAGCTGAGGAAGTTGGCCACCTCCATGGCATTGTCGCTGTGGCGGTCCATGCGCACCGGCAGGGTCTTGAGCCCCCGCAGCAGCAGCCAGGCGTTGAAGGGCGAGATGATGCCGCCCAGATCCCGCAGGACCTCGAACCGCGCCTTCTTGATCCAGTCGGCGCGGCCGACCAGGATGCCGGCCACGGTGTCGCCGTGCCCGCCGATGTACTTGGTGGCGCTGTGCAGAACGACGTCCGCGCCCAGGGCGAGCGGACTCTGGTAGTAGGGGGTGCAGAAGGTGTTGTCGACCAGGACCGGAATGCCGGCCCGGCGTGCGATGGCGCAGACAGCGGCAATGTCGGTCAACACCAGGGTCGGATTGGCCGGTGTCTCCAGATAGATCAGCCGCGTGCGCCTGGTCAGCGCGCGCGCGAAATTCTGCGGATCGCGCGCGTCGACCTCGGTCACCTTGATACCCAGCCGCGGCAGGCTCTGGGTGAAGAGCTGGTGTGTGCCGCCGTAGAGGGTGTCGCCGGCGACGATGTGGTCCCCGGCGGCGCAGCAGGTCAGCACGGCCGTGGCCGCGGCCGCCATGCCGCTGCCCAGCGCCAGCGCCGCCTCGCCCTGCTCGAGGTAGGCCATCTCCACCTCGAGAGCGTGCTGGGTGGGATTGCCCAGCCGCGTGTAGAAATAGCCGGTCTCGGTGCCGGCGAAGATGCCGGCGCCGTGGTCGGCGCTCTCGAAAGCGAAGGTCGAACTCTGGAAGATCGGCGTCGAGACCGCCCGAATAGGCCGGTCGGCGACGTGCTTGTCCAGATGCTTCTTGCCGTGGACGCACAGGGTGGCGAAGCCGTAGGCGCGAGGCGCTTTCATCGGGCTCCTCCCTGCCCGCGGCGGGCGGGTGCGAGCGCCTTGAGGCGGTCCAGATGGCTCAGGGCCTCCCAGGGGAAATCAGGGCCGCAGCGGCCGAAGTGGCCGTAGACGGCGGTCGCGCCGTAGATGGGCCGGCGCAGGTCGAGCGCCTCGATGATGCCGGCCGGCGACAGATCGAAATGGTCGCGCACGATCTGCGTCAGGCGCTCATCCGCGAGGCCCCCGGTGCCGAAGCTGTCGACCTGCACGACCACCGGTGCGGGCAGCCCGATGACGTAGGCCACCTCGACGGTGCAGCGGCGGGCCAGGCCGGCGGCGACCAGATTCTTGGCCGCCCAGCGGGCGCCGTAGGCTCCGCTGCGGTCGGGCTTCGTCGGGTCCTTGCCGGAAAGGGCGCTGCCGCCGTGAGGGCAGGCGGCGCCATAGCAGTCGACCGTGATCTTGCGGCCAGTCAGGCCGCTGTCGGCCCGCGGGCCGCCCTCGACGAAGGCGCCGGTCGGGTTGATCAGGATCTCGGTGTCGTCGTGCAGCAGCCCCGTCGGCTCGAGGACCGGTTTGACCACCAGGCGCACCAGGTCGCGCCGCAAGCGCGCCGTCGTCACCTCGGGCGTGTGATGGGCCGACACCACGACCTGCGCCAGGCGGCGCGGCAAGCCCTGCTCGCCGAGCTGGACCGTGATCTGGGTCTTGCCGTCCGGGTGCAGATACGGCAGTTTGCCGGTCTCGCGCACGGTCGCCAGCCGAGCGGCCAGGCGGTTGGCCAGGTAGGGGGCGGTCGGCATCAGGTGGGTGTCGATCGGGAGCTGGCGTCCCTCGCTGGTGGCGTAGCCCACGACGATGCCCTGATCCCCCGCGCCCTTGCGGTCGACGCCCAGGGCCACCTCGCTCGCCTGCTCCTCGAGCATGACCAGCACGGCGCAGCTCTGATGGTCGAAACCGGTCGCCGGATTGGTGTAACCGGCGCGGCGGATGGTCTCGCGCACCACGGCGGTGATGTCGATGTAGCACTTGGTGGTGATCTGGCCGGTGACGACCACCAGGCCGGTCGTGACCATGACCTCGCACGCCACGCGCGCATAGCGATCTTCGACCAGGATGGCGTCGAGGATGTTGTCCGCGATCTGGTCGCACAGCTTGTCCGCGTGGCCGGCGGTCACGGCCTCCGCGGTCTGGAGTCGGTACGAACTCATGGCTTCCTCCGGCCGCCGCACGGCGTCGACAGCCTTGAATTGGGCTTGTAAATGCCGCCGGCTCTGAAACAATCGGCCCGCCGTTGCGTCATGAGGCGGCGCCCCAGCGCCCGCGGCCGCACTCAAGAGGGAAGGGCGGATTTTTGATAATGGCTGTCCCTCTCCCGCCTGTCAACCGGACGCCGCTCGCGGCGCCGGCGGCGGCGTCCACGCCGATCGCGGTGTCCGGGCTGACCTTCGCCTATGGCGCCGCGCCGGCGCTGCAGGACGTCTCCTTCAGCCTGCACCGGGGCGCGGTCGGCCTGCTCGGACCAAACGGCTCCGGCAAGACCACGCTGCTGCGCGCCCTCCTCGGCCATCTGCCCGTGCCGCCGGGGACGGTGACGGTGCTCGGGCACGACATGGCCCGGCAGCCGCTGGCCGCCCGCCGGCGCCTGGGCTGGATGCCGGAGCAGGGGGGCGTGCTGGCGGGCATGAGCGGCGTGGCGATGGTCGCCTACCTTGGCGAGCTGAGCGGGATGCCGGCGCGCGACGCCCTGCAGCGCGCCCACGAGGTGATCGATTACGTCGGCCTGGCCGAAGAGCGCTATCGGCCCGCCGCACAGTACAGCCAGGGCATGCGCCAGCGGCTGAAACTGGCCCAGGCGTTGGTTCACGACCCCGCCTGGATTCTGCTCGACGAACCCACCAGCGGTCTGGATCCCAAGGGACGGGTCGCCATGCTCGCTCTGGTGCGCGACCTGGCGCAGAAGAAGGGGCTGGGCATCATCCTCTCCACGCACCTGCTGGCGGACGTGCAGGCCACGTGCAACGAGATCGTGGTGCTGCGGCAGGGGCACCTGCTGGCGCACGAACGCTTGCAGGCCGCTCCCGACGTCACGGTGGCGGTCTTCGAAATCGAAGGATTCGGCGACGAGGCGGCGTTCCACGGCCAGTTGCGCGCCGCGGGCGCTGAGGTGGCGCGCGAGGGGCGCTATTCCCTGGTGACCCTGCGCGACGGCAGGGGCGCGACGGCCGTGCTGTCGGCGGCCGGGGCGACCGGCTATGCGCTGCGGCGATTGCGCCGGAGGGTCATGACCCTCGACGACATGTTCCGCCAGCTGATCGAGGAGCGCTGATGCCCGTCTACGAGCGCGGCTACCGCCACTGGGAGCCTTCCGGCCGGCGCGCGCAGCCACCCTGGCTGGTGATCGCCCGCCGCGGCATCGCGGCGCCGCTGCGCAGCCGCCGCTTCTTGCTGCTGCTGCTGCTGGCCTGGGTGCCGGCGGTGGTCAAGGGGGGAATCCTGTACTTCGTCTACAAGGCCGGCGACCTGGTCAAGCTGCTGGGCGGCGCCTGGACCTCCATCGAAGCGCCTGGCTTCTTCAATTTCCTGGAAAAGCAGCAGCCCTTCGTGGTGATCCTGCTTGCCATCGTCGGCAGCGGCCTGATCGCGCGCGACCGGCGCGAGCACGGTCTCGCGCTCTACTTCGCCCGGCCGCTGCGGCTGGTCGATTACGTGGCCGGCAAGGGGCTGATCATCCTCTTCTACTACGCGTTCGTGACGCTGGCGCCGGTGTGCGCGCTTTCCCTCTACGGCTACCTCGTGACGGCGGGGGCAGCCGGCCTGGAGATGCTGTTGCTGACTCCCCTGCGAGCCACGATCTACTGCCTGGCGGCGGGAGCCAGCCTCAGCCTGGTCCTGCTGGCCCTGTCGACCCTGGCCACGCGGACGGTGTTCGTGGTGATGGGCTGGTTGCTGCTGCTGGTCGGTTCGCCCCCGTTGTCCCGGCTGCTGGCGCTCTTCGGCGGCCCCTGGCTGCGGCTGTGCGACGTGCCGGCGCAATACCAGCACGCCGGTTCGGTTCTCTTCGACGCCAAGCCGCCGCTCGCCTATCCGCCCGCGGTCAGTGCGGGGGCCGTGCTGCTCCTGACCGCGGCCGCCGTGCTGCTGCTGCGCCGGCGCATCCGGCCCGTGGAGGTCGTGGCTTGAACGTCCCGGTCCCCATGCTGGCGGCGCGCCGCGTGAGCAAGTGGTTCGGCGAGGTCATCGCCGTCAACGACTGCAGCCTGGCCGTCGGCCCGGGCGTGACCGGGTTGCTCGGCCTCAACGGCGCCGGCAAGACGACTCTGTTCAAGCTGCTCGCCGGGCTGATCGAGCCAAGCCAGGGCGAGGTGCTGCTGCAGGGCCGGCGCCTGCGGCGCGAGGTGGGGCTGTTCCGCCGGCTCGGGTTCTGCCCCGAAAGCGAGTCGATCCACGAGTGGCTGACCGGGCGCGAGTTCCTGGGGCTGATGCTGCGCCTGATGGGGATGCCGGCCGCCGAGATCGGATCGCGGACCGAGGAGACGCTGTCCCGGCTGCACCTGGCAGAAGCCGCCGACCGGCGCATCGGCTCCTACTCCAAGGGCATGCGGCAGAAGCTCAAGCTTTGCCAGGCGCTGGCGCACGATCCCGACGTCATCTTCCTGGACGAACCGCTCAACGGCATGGATCCCGTCTCCCGCCGCGAGATCATCGTCCTGGTGCGCGAACTGGGGGAGGCGGGCAAGACGATCCTGGTTTCCAGCCACATCCTGCCGGAGATCGAGACCATGACGCGCTCGATCGCGCTGATCCATCACGGCAAGCTGCTGGCGGAAGGGGACCTGACGGAGATCCGCGATCTGATCCGCGACCATCCGACGATCGTCGCGCTGACGGCGCCCGAGCCGCGGCGCCTGGCATCGCTGCTGGCGGGACAGGAGCTGGTGGTCGGGGTCGAGCTGGATCCGCACGGGCGGGTGATCGCGCGCACGGATCACGCCGTGCGCTTCTACCGCGAGCTGCCGGGTTGGTTGCTCGAACACGACGTGGCGGTCGAAGAGATCGAGACGCTGGACGACAGTCTGCAGGCGGTGTTCGACTACCTGGTGGGCGAGTGAGCGCCGGCGGCGGCGAGAGGGAAGGGCGATGGAGGCGCAGACACCGAGCGTGAAGCGACCGGCGGCGGAGGCCGATCGCCCTCTGCCCTTGCCGCAGGCGGCCTTCTGGATCGGCTGGTTCTCGTGCCGTGAGCTGGCTCGGCGGCGACGGTTGCTCGCTGTGGGCGCGGTGGCCTTGATGCCGGTGCTGCTGGCGGTGGCCTGGCGGCTGCTCGACCGCCAGGGGTCCGTCCCCGCCCCGCTGCTGCTCGCCAACCTCGGCGGCGTCGTCTACGTGCCGTTCCTGACCGCGCTGGTATCGCTGGTGCTCGGCGTCTCGGCGGTGGGTGAGGAGGTCGAGGAGGGGACCATCCTCTACTACTGGACGCGACCGATCGGGCGCGGGGCGATCTTCATGGGACGGCTGGCGGCGGCCCAGACCGTGGCATCGGCTCTGCTGGTCGGCTCGCTGGCGTTGTGCTGCGCCGTCATCCTGACCCGCGATCCGAGCCTGCTGGCGGGGCCCTTCCTGAAGCTGTATCTGGCCACTGTCGCCGCCGTGACCGCGGGTGCCTGGGTGTACACCGCGGTCTTCACGACGATGGGCGTGCTTCTGCGCCGGCCGCTGCTGGTCTGCCTGCTGTTCGCTTTCGGTTGGGAAACGATGACCGGGAACATCCCGGCGCGCATCCAGCAGCTGACGATCGTCTACCATCTGCGCAATCTCATGAGGGGGGCCGAAGCAGCCGCCGGAGGCGCGCCGGGCTGGTTGCAGGAGCTGCAGCGCCAGCTCTTCCGGCAGGAGCCGCTGCCGGAATGGCGCTCGGCTCTGGCGCTGGCGGGGGTGCTGGCCGCGGCCGCGGCCCTCGGGATCTTGGTGTTGCGGCGCAAGGAGATCTTCCGCTGAAGGGCCGTCTGCTGAGCGAGGCCTTCTTCGCGCGGCCCACGCTCGTGGTGGCGCCCGAGCTCGTGGGGACCGTGCTCGTGGCGGCCGGCCCCGCGGGCGAGACCGCCGGCCGCATCGTCGAGGTCGAGGCGTACCTGGGGCCCGGCGACGCCGCCTCGCACGCCGCACGCGGGCCGACCCGGCGCAGCGCGATCATGTTCGGCCCGCCCGGGATCGCCTACGTCTACTTCATCTACGGCATGCATCATTGTCTCAATGTGGTCACGGAACCGGCCGGCAGGGCCGGCGCGGTGCTGATCAGGGCGCTCGAGCCGCTGGCGGGCCTGGATCTGATGGCGCGGCGCCGCGCAGGCGCGCGAGGACGTCTGCCGCCGGTGAAGCGGCTCTGCGCGGGCCCAGGCGTCGTGTGCCGGTCCCTGGGCATCGATTTGAGCTGGAACGGCGCGCCGTTGCGCGGCCCGCGCCTGCGGCTGCTGGCCGGATCGGGCCCGCCGCCGCGGCTGGCGGCGACGACGCGCATCGGGGTGCGCGCGGCGGCCGCGAGCCGCTACCGTTTCGTGGACCGGGACAGTCCGAGTTTGAGCGTACCGTTGCCGCGCGGCACGCCGACCGCGGCGCGCCGCATCTGAGACGTGCGCCGGGGCGCCGCACGCATTATGTTTGCCCTTCCCCGCACCTCATTCCCCCGCGCTCCGGCCGCTGCCGGCGCGGAACTGGCGGCCCGCCGCGCGCGGGCGCAACGGCGCGGCCCGCGCCCGCGGGCCGGCGACATGGAGGCTGGCATGACGAGATCGATGCGTCCGCTGAGCGCGGCGACGGCCGGACTGCTGTTGCTGCTGGGCGCGCTGCCTGCCGTGGCCGGGAGCTATCTCGACCTGGAGCATCAGGTCCGGGAGTTCACGCTCGGCAACGGCATGCGCGTCCTGGTGCTGGAGCGGCACGATGTCCCCGTCTTCTCCTTCAACACCTACGTCGACGTCGGCAGCGTCAACGAGGTGCAAGGGATCACCGGCATCGCGCACATCCTCGAGCACATGGCCTTCAAGGGAACGCCCGAGATCGGCACCACCGATTTCAAGGCGGAGCAGCGGGCGATGGCCGCGGAGGACCGGGCTTTCGCCGCCCTGCGCGCCGAGCGCCTCAAGGACACCGCCGCCGATCCGCAGCGCCTGGCCGACCTCGAAGCCGCCTTCGCCGCCGCCAAGGACGCCGCGCGCGCCTTCGTGGTCAGCAACGAGTTCGGGCAGATCATCGAGAACAACGGCGGAGCCGGTCTGAACGCCACCACGGGCGCCGACGCCACCCGCTACTTCTACAGCCTGCCCGCCAACCGGCTGGAGCTGTGGGCCTACCTGGAAGGCGCGCGCATGGCCCGGCCCGTGCTGCGCGAGTTCTACACCGAGAAGGACGGCCCGGTCATCGAGGAGCGGCGGATGCGGGTCGACAATAGCCCCATCGGTTTGCTGATGGAGCAGTTCCAGAACCTGGCCTTCATGGCGCACCCCTACCGCCACAGCACGATCGGCTACATGTCCGATCTCAAGAACATCACCCGGGCCGATTGCCAGGCCTTCTACGACGCGCACTACACCGGCGACAACATGACGGTGGCGGTCGTGGGGGCGGTGCGCGCGGGCGACGTGGAGCGGCTGACCCGCAAGCATCTGGGCCAGGTGCCCGGCCCCGGCCGCCGGCCGCCCCTCAAGACGGTCGAGCCGGCGCAGCAGGGCGAAAAGCGGCTGGTCATCGAGCACACGTCGCAGCCGTTCCTGTTCATGGGCTACCACAAGGGGGGCATCAACGATCCCGACGACGCCGTTTACGATGCGCTGGCCAGTATCCTCGGGCAGGGCCGCACCAGCCGGATCTACAAGCGCATGGTCAAGGAGGAGAAGCTGGCGGTCGCGGCCGGGGCCTTCAGCGGCTACCCGGGCACCAAGTACCCGAACCTGATGCTCTTCTACGCCGTGCCGGTCAAGGGAGTGGAGCCCGAGCAGCTGGAGGCGACGCTTCTGGCGGAGATCGAAAGACTGCTCGCCGAGGGCGTGACCGAGGCCGAGCTGGCCGGCGTCAAGAGCCGCACCCGCGCCGACTTCGTGCGGGGCCTGCGCAGCAATCAGGGGCTGGCCGGCCAGTTGACCTACTACCAGGCCCAGACCGGCGACTGGCGGAATCTCTTCCGCCAGGTGGAGAAGATCGACGCCGTGACCACGGCGGACGTGCGACGCGTAGCCGGCGAGGTCCTGCGGGCGAAGAACCGGACCGTCGCCTACATCAAGACGGTCGAGGCGAGCAAGTGATGGCCCCCGCCGGGCCGGCGCCAGCGCCGGCCGGGAAAGGAAGCGACATGAGCACCTGCAAGCGAACCGCGGCGCTGGCCTTGCTGCTGTGCCTCGCCGTGGCGGCCGTCGCGCCGGCCGACGCGGCCAAGCGGCCGTGGGAATCGTTCAAGCTCGCCGACCTGGGCGAGATCAAGATCCCCGCCTACACCCGCACCGAGCTGGCCAACGGCATGGTGGTCTATCTGTGCGAGGATCATGAATTCCCGCTGATCGAGCTTTCGGCGACGATCCGCGTCGGCGGCATTTACGAGCCGGCCGACAAGGTGGGGCTGGCCGAGATCACCGGCGCCGTGATGCGCACCGGCGGCACGGCCACCTGGAGCGGCGACGAGATCGACGAGCGCCTGGAAGCGATCGGCGCCGTGGTCGAGACCTACATCGGTCAGTCCGAGGGCGGCGCCTACCTGTCGGCGCTGACCCAGGACCTCGACACCGGCCTGGCGGTCCTGGCCGAAGTGCTGCGGCGCCCGCGTTTCGACCCCGACAAGGTCGATCTGGCGAAGAAGGAGCAGACCGCGGGCATCGCCCGGCGCAACGATGAGCCGATGGAAATCGCGCGCCGGGAATTCGCCCGCATCATCTACGGCGCCGACCACCCCTTGGGCCGCGTTCCGGAGTACGACGGCATCAACGCCATCACGCGCGACGACCTGGTCGCCTTCCACGCCGAGTTCTTCCATCCCGACCGCGTGTACCTGGTGGCGATCGGCGACTTCGAGTCGGCCGGCCTGCTCGAGAAGCTGGAGCAGGCGTTCGGGGACTGGCCGCGGGCGACGCGGAAGTTGCCGGCCGATCCCGAGATGCCGGACTTTCCCCGCACCGTCAACGTGGTCGACAAGGGCGACTTGACCCAATCGACGGTGATTCTGGGCCATCTGGGAATCCGCGCCGATGATCCGCATTATCCCGGCCTGATCGTGGCCAACCGCATCCTGGGAGCGGGCTTCAGCTCGCGTCTGTTCAACGAGGTGCGCAGCAAGCGCGGCTACGCGTACGCCACCGGCAGCGCTCCCGGCACCGGTTTCCGTTTCCCCGGCGTTTTCACCGCCTTCGTCGGCACCAAGTCCAGCACGACCGAGGATGCCACCCGCGTCATTCTGGATCAGATCGAGTTGATGACGACCCAGCCGGTCAGCGCCGCCGAGCTGCGCCTGGCCAAGGACGCGATCCTCAACGCCGACGTCTTCAACTTCGACACGAAGCGCAAGGTGCTCGACCGCCAGGTCATGTACGAGATGTACGGGTATCCGCCCGATTTCCTGCAGCGCTACCGCGAGGCGGTCCGTGGCATGACCGCCGACCAGGTGCTGGTGGCAACCCGCGCCGTGTGGCGGCCGGAGAGGATGTCGATTCTGGCGGTCGGCAATCCCGCCGACTGGGATGGCGATCTGAGCATCTTCGGGCCGGTCAACCTCGTTGACATCACCATCCCCGAACCGACGCCGCGCCTGGAGATCCCCGCCGCGACGCCCGAGGCGCTCGCGCGCGGCCAGGAACTGATGGCCAAGGCCTCCGCCGCCGTCGGCGGCAAGGCTCTGGCGGGGCTGAAGGGACAACGGCGGTCGCTGACGCTGGAGCTGGAGATACAGGGTATGGCTCTCAGCTTCGGCATCGAGGAGACCTCCTTCTACCCCGACCGCATGCGCATGGTGCAGCGCACGCCCTTTGGCGAGATGACGCAGGTGCTCGACGGCGAGCGCGGCTGGGCGATCAGCCCGATGGGCAAGAAGGACATGGACGCGGCCGAGCTGGCCGAGGCGCGCAAGGGAATGCAGGCCGACCTGTTGAGGATCCTGCGCGACCACAAACAGCTCACCTGCCAGGCGCTCTCGCCGGATCAGCTGGAGGGCGCCCCCTGCGAGCGGGTCTACGTGACCGGCGCGGGGGACAAGCACGTGCTTCTGTTCCTCGATCCACAGAGCGGGCTTCCCTTGGCCGAGGAGAGTCCGGGCCGCTCGCCCGTGACCGGCGGTCCGGTGACCCAGCGCACTCTCTATCACGATTACGATGGCTTCGGCGCCCTGAAGCTGGCGCGGCGGCTGACCATACTGCACGACGGTCAGCCCTTCGCCAGCGGCAAGCTGGATGCCTTCGAACTCAATCCCAAGCTGGACGAAAGCCTCTTCAAGCGGGACTGAGGCCGGCGGCTGCAGTCTGCAGGGCAGGAGGGGGGGGCGGCGCCGTGGGCGTCGCCCCCTTTCTGCGCTCGACCGGTCGATTCTTCGCCGCGTTGACCGCGCGGTGTCGCGGTGGTAGCCTTGAGGACAAGGCGATGGGCCTTAGATAGAGCCGCTCCACGGTCACCCCAAGCCGACGAGGTTGCGCTGGCCTTGCATTCGCGAGGGGTCGTCACCAGTGGAGCAGCTTTGTGTTATTATATCATAATAAAGCAATATCGGCGGACTAATTTTGATTTGATGGTATCTATATTGTCTGTGGAATCTCGGTGCGGACCGTGCGCATGCCCCAGGTTTGCAACCTGTTGCGGTGCAGGCGCGTAGGGATGGGACGGTTCCTGCCTCTTGCACACCTGGCCCACTGGGGGCACGCCGATGCTGGAGTTCATTGTTGGCCTGGCAGCCCTGATGTTGACGCTGTCCGTCGGTTTGCTGCTGCTGAAGTTCGTTTTCGCCGTGGCCCTGCTGCCCCTCAAGCTGTTCCTGGCGCTGACGCACCTTCTGCTGGCCCTGGCGGTCGGACTGCCGCTGCTTCTGCTGGCCGGCGTGCTGCTGGTGGCCGGCCTGCCTCTTCTGCTGGCACTGGTGGTGCTGCCGATCGCTCTGGTCGGCGGGCTGGTCTGGGCCGTCGTGCATTGACGCCGCCGCCCGCCCGCCGCCGCGGCACAGCCGGCGTCTTGCTCGCCGGCGTCATCTGCGCTCTGTTTGGCGGCGCGATTTTCCCCTCGGGCACGCAGGCCGGCGACGCGGCCGGATGGCGGTCGGCGATCGAGCCGGACGCCCGCGCCGTGCCGTGGGACGCCCTGCGGCGGTTGGCGCTGCAGGCCGGGCTGCGCGCGCCGGCGGCGCGGCCGATTTCCCGCGGCGAGATCCTGGCCCTGCTCGACAGCGCCGCGGCGCGGCTGGAGGATCCCGCCGAGCAGCAGGCGGCGGCGGTCTTGCGGCGCGCGTACGCGGCCGCGCCGGCTTTGGCGGGGGCGCACCTGCAGCTGCTGCCGGGCGAGCTGGGCAGGGTGGTGCCGGACGAGGCCGGGCTGAGCGCGCCGGCGGGCTTGCACGCGGTCGCCGAACCCGAACTCCAGGTCGGATGCGGGCGGCTGTGGGGCGCGGCGACATGGCGCTGGCAGGGCGGAGCGGGGGGCGGCGGCGCAGAGCCGCCGGCGGCGCTTCTCTATGGGGGCTGGCGCGACGCCACGGCATTGCCGCGTTGGGGTGACGCCCGGCGCGGCGGCGATCCGTGGCGCGCCGACTGGCCGCGCGCCGTGGCGGGGGTGCAGGCGGGCCGTTGGGCGCTGGCCGCCGGCCGAGCGCCTGCGCGCGCAGGGCCGGGCCTGGAAGGCGTCCTGCTGTGCGGCCAGAGCGGCGCCAGCCATCCCGTGTTGACGGCGCGCCGCACCGCCCCCTTCGCCTGGCGCGGCGTGCTGCGGGCGATCGCGCCCGTGGAGTTGCTGCTGCGCGTCGGGCGCGTCTCCGCGCAGACGATCAGCACGCGGGACGGCTGGAGTCCGCGCGTCTGGCGCGCCTCGCCCTGGGTGACACACTGGCGCTCGACCTGGGCGCCGGCGCCCTGGCTGGACGCCGGCGCCTCGCTGGCTGCGCTGTCGACGCCACGAAGCGGCACCTTGTGGCCCGATCTCCTGCAGATCAACTTCCCGCTGCTGTCGGCGACGACAGCGGAGACGGAGCGGGGACCGGTGACGGACCGCATCTTCGCCCTGCATCTGGAAGGACGCTTCCGGGCCGCTCCGTGGCCGTTGCTGCCGCGGGCAGGAAGGGTCTACTGGGAATACGGCGGCGAGGATTTCCTGCCCTGGCGGCACCTGGCGCTGGTGCCGCAGCTGAGCGCTCCCGCCTCGGTGGCTGGCGTGGAGCTGGTCGGTCCGCGCTGGGACCTGGCGGTGGAATACTCATCGCTGCGCCACCCGACCGTCCTCTGGTACGCCCACAGCGAGATAGGCGGCGGCTTCGCCCACGACGGCTGGGTGCTTGGGCATGCGCTGGGCGGGAGCGGGGCCGCGCTCGGCGTCCTGATCCGCTGGCGGCCCCCGGCCCGGACGCCGGCGGCGGGCCGCGAAATCGTCGCCTCGCTGTCGCGCGCGATCTGGGGACGGCCGGCGCAGACGCCCGCGGCGGCCGAGCGGTGGCAGGTCGAGCTGCGCGCGCGGCCCGCCGACGGCCGGAGCGGCTGGTGGTGCTCCGTGCAATACGTGGACGAATCCGTGCGGCCGCACGCCGGCGAGGCCGCGCCCGCCGGCGGAGCGCGCTGGGTCGCGGGCGGGATCGGCTGGAGAATCTGAACCGGCTAACCCGCGTCGGGCACGGCGATCCTGTCGCCCGCGGGCTGCTCGCCCGTCGGCGCCAGGGCGCGTATGAACGGGGCGTCGCGCATCGCCGGCAGGCGGCGGCGGATTTCCGCTTCGACCTCGGCGTCGCGAGGCGACCAGACGGCGGCGCGGTCTGCCAGCCACGGCACCGCGGCGGTGTCGGTGAATATCGGCCCGGGCGGCAGTTGCGCGGCGGCGGCGGCGGCTCGCCTGACGGCCGGGGCCGCGGCCGCTGCTTCGGCGCGCGCCGTTTCCCAGCCCGGCATGCGCGGTTGCGCGACGGCCAGGACCACGCTGGCCGCGGCTGCCAGCGCCGCATGGCGCAGCGGGGCGCCCCAGGCAGGGCGCCGGCGCCGCAGCCGCTCCGCCAGGCTCGCCCAGATTTCCCATGCCAGCACCGGCAACACGACCATCATGAAACGGACCGTGTGCGAAAGAGGCGCGTAGAGGAGCGTCAGCAGGGCCACCACGGCCAGCGCCGGCGTCGTTGCGTCGGCCGCGACGGCGATGGGCGCGGGGCGCCCGCCCGTCGCGCGCAGCGCGTGCCGGATCCGCAGCGCGGCCAGCACCGCCGCCGCTGCCCACAACGGCCAGGGCAGCCAGCGCGGCAGGCGGACAAGGAAATAGACCACGCCGGAGGCGAACTTGTCCCAGACCGCGCCGGGGTCCCGCCGCAGCAGAGCGGTGAACGCTTCAGGCTCCAGCGCACGATAGGTGGCCCAGTCGAACCCGTAGAACTGGAGGTTGAAGAAGGGCTGGCCGGTGAGCAGCCAGTTGCGCATCGCCCAGGGCGCGAAGACGGCGGCTTGCGCCGCACCCGCGATCAGCAGCCAGCGGGAGGATGGCCGCCGCCGCAGCCAGCAGAGCCACGGCAGCCAGGCAAGCTCCGTGCGCAGCAGGGTCAGCGCTCCGGCGACGATGCCGGCGACCAGCGCGCCGCGCCACGTGTCCGCCCCCCCCGCCCGCGGAGCCTGCCACCAGAGCCACCCGAAGGCCAGCGCCGCCGGCACCTCGATCTGGCCCCACCCGACCGTCATGGCCACCAGGGGAGATGCCAGCAGCGTCAGCAGCCATGGCGCCACCGCCTCGCCGAGGCCGCGCCGCAACGCCGCCCAGGCGCCCAGGCCGGCGACGGCCGCCAGCAGCAGCAGCCATAGCCACCGCACGGCGGTCAGGACCGCTTCCGGTTGGCCGGCGCCGGCCCAGTACGCCGGGATCAACAGCAGCGGCGCTCCCGGCGGGCGGTGCAGGACGGGTTGGGGGACGCTGGCGCCGAACGGAAAGGCCAGGGAAAAAGGATAGACGACATCGTTGAGAAACCCGTGGCCGCGCGCCAGATGGCGGGCGATGGTCAGATGCGTGTACAGATCGCTGCCGGGGGGGGCGGGCGCGGGCGGATGGACAAGTGCGCAGGCGCTCGCGCCCATCACAGCGGCCAGCAGTGCCAGTGCCGCCCGCCGGCGTCCCATCGCGCGCTCAGTTGCCCCGGCTGCCGGGCTTGACGGGCGTGCCGCCGGCGGCGCAGAGCGGGCAGGCGTCGGGCGGATAGGTCGCCACCGAGACGCGAGCCAGAGCCTGCAACGACGCGGGCAGGGTCGCATCGCCACCCGTGCGGTCGACCAGAGCGGCAACGCCGGCGACCACAGCGCCGGCGTCGACGACGATGCGGGCGACCTCGTTGGTGGATGTGCCGCGCGTGACGACATCCTCGACGATGAGCGCGTTTTCCCCCTTTTCCAAGGCGAAGCCGCGGCGCAGGGTCATCTCTCCCGCGACGCGTTCGGTGAAGACGAAGCGCCGGCCCAGGGCGCGCGCGACCTCATGGCCCAGCAGCACCCCGCCCAGGGCGGGCGAGACCACGACGTCGCAGGCCAGCGGATCGAAACGGCCGGCGAGCAGGCGACCCAGCTCGCGCGCCAGTTCGGGGAACTGCAGCACGCGCGCGCACTGGAAATACGTGTCGCTGTGCCAGCCGCTGCTGAGCAGGAAATGGCCCCGGAGCAGGGCTCCCAGTTCCTCCATCAGGTCCAGCAGTTCCTTCTCGTTCATCGGTCGGTCAGCTCCTTGCTGAGGGCGCTCAGCGCCGCGGCGGGATCGGGCGCGCCGGTGATCGGGCGTCCGATCACCAGGTAGTCGGCGCCGGCGGCCAGCGCCGCGGCGGCCGAGGCCGTGCGTCGTTGGTCGTCACCCGCCGGCTGGCCGCCCGGAACCGGTGCGGGGCGGATGCCCGGCACGACGGCCAGGGGCTCCGGACCCAGAGCGGCGCGCAGGCGGGGCAGATCCGTGGGGGCGCACACCAGGCCGTCGGCCCCGCATTCCCAGGCCAGACTCGCGAGCCGGAGAACGCGCTCGGGCAGAGTCTCCGGGGAGGGGGCGACCTCCTCCAGTTCCGCGGCCGTGAAGCTGGTCAGCACGGTCACGGCGAGCACGGCCGGCCTCGGACCGCCCGCCGGCGCCGCCGCCGCCACCGCCTCGGCGGCGGCGGTCAGACCGCGCCTGCCGGCGGAAGCGTGGACGGTCAGCATGCGGGCTCCCAGGCCGGCTGCAGCGCGCGCCGCCCCGGTGATGGTCTGCGGAATGTCCAGCAGCTTCAGATCCAGGAAGACGTCCCGGCCGAGGGCGCGCAGCCCGTAGACGATCTCGGGTCCGGCGGCGGTGAACAGCTCCAGACCGACCTTGACCATGCTGGCGGCGGAGCCGAGGCTGCGCGCCAGCGCCAGCGCCGGCGTCGCCCCGGGCAGGTCGAGCGCCACGATGACGCGCTGCCCCGGCGGGCGGGCGCGCAGCTGGGCCAGCAGATCGCTACGCTCCATAGACGCGGGAGTCCGGGTTCGGGGGAGCGGGCGCGGGGATTTGCCTTGCCCGCGCATCGGTCCTTGCTTATACCCTTCTAGCAGCCAACCGCGGCGTTTGCAATTTGTATCTCCCCGCCGTCCGGCAGGAGGCATCCCCTTGCTTGATCGCAAGTTCCTGCGCGAAAGCCGCGAAGCGGTGGTGCGGGCCGTCCGCCTCAAGCGCGAAGCCGTCGACATCGAGGCTTATTACAACCTCGACGCCCGCCGCCGCGCGGCCCTGCGGGAATGCGAGGAGTTGCAGGCAGCGGCCAACGCCGCCAACCGCGAGATCGCCGCGCGCAAGCGGGCCGGCGACGATACGGCGGAGGCGATCGCGCGCATGAAGGAGATCGCCGACCGTCTCAAGGAGCTGCGGGCCGTGGCCGCCGAGCTGGAAAGCGCGGTGGAGGCGCTCTACATGCGCATCCCCAACGTGCCGCACGACTCGGTGCCGCCGGGCGGCGAGGAGCAGAATCAGGTCGTGCGCAGCTGGGGCGCGCCGTTACGTCCCGCGCGGCCGGTGGCGCCGCACTGGGACTTCGGCGCCGAAAAGGGGTGGCTGCGGCTGGAGGCCGGAGCGCGCATGAGCGGCTCGGGCTTCCCCGTCCTCGCCGGCGACGGGGCGCGGCTGGAGCGGGCGTTGGTCAACTTCATGATCGATCTGCACCTGGCGCAAGGCTACCGGGAGGTGTCGGTGCCGTTCCTGGTGCACCGCGCCGCCATGACCGGCACCGGCCAGCTGCCCAAGCTCGAGGACGACATGTACCGGGTTGAACCGGACGACCTGTTCCTGATCCCGACCGCCGAGGTGCCCGTGACCAACCTGCACCGCGAGGAGACCGTGCGCGAGGAGGAGCTGCCGCTGCGCTACGTCGCCTGGTCCCCCTGCTTCCGGCGGGAAGCCGGAGCGGCAGGCAAGGACACGCGCGGGCTGCTGCGCGTGCATCAGTTCCTCAAGGTGGAGATGGTGAAGCTGACGCATCCGGACCGCTCCTGGGAGGAGCTGGAGTCGCTCAGCGACGACGCCGAGGAGGTCCTGCGCCGCCTGGAATTGCCCTACCGCGTGGTGATGCTGGCGGCGGGAGATCTCAGCTTCGCAGCCGCGAAATGCTACGACCTGGAGGTCTGGGCCGCCGGTGTCGACAAGTGGCTGGAGGTTTCTTCCTGCAGCAACTTCACCGACTTCCAGTCGCGCCGGGCCGGGATCCGCTGGAAGGGGCCCGGCGGAGGTGGCTACGTGCACACGCTCAACGGATCGGGTCTGGCGCTGCCGCGCCTTCTGGTCGCCCTGCTGGAGAACGGCCAGACGCCGGACGGCCGCCTGCGCGTGCCGGTGGCGCTGCGGCCCTATCTCGAAAACCGGCAGGAGCTGGGCTAGGCCGGGCTGCCCCGGAGCGCAGGAGGCTGCACCGCATGGCACCGCTGCCCGCACGCCTGTTGGGGCTGCGTCGTCGCCAGCTCTTCGCGCTCTACGTGCTGGGCGGCGGCCTGGGCATCGTCCTGGCGGTCAGCATCTTCACGATGCAGATCGCGCGGCGCGTCGAATCGCAGACGCGTGTGGCCTCGTGGCTGCTGTCCAGCATCGTCAGCCGAGCGCTCGGGCAGGGCGAGCATGGCGGTCTGGCCGATGTCATGCACGCCGTCAATCAGCTGGAAGTGCCGTTCATCCTGACCGACAACTCGGGCCGGCCGCTGCAGTGGAACGAAGCGGTCATCGGCGTGCCGATGCCCGCGAGCCTGTCAGACCTGCAGCAGATCGATCCCGCCGCGCCCGCGGCGCCCGAGATCCAGCGCATCCTGGAGCTGGTGCGCCGTTTCGATGCGGACAACGAGCCGTTCGCCATCGTCGACCCGCACAGCGGGCGCCGTCTCGGCACCTTGCACTACGGCCCTTCGCGCCTGAGCCGGCAGCTGCGCTGGATGCCTCACCTGGAGCTGCTGGTGCTGGCCGCCTTCTTCATGCTGATCGTCTGGGCCCTGCGCATGAAGCAGGAGAGCGATCAGCAGCGCCTGCTGGCGGGCATGGCCAAGGAGACGGCGCACCAGCTCGGCACCCCGCTGACGGCGCTGCTGGGCTGGCTGGCCCTGCTGCGCGAGCGGCACGGCGACGAGGACGAGGTGGTGCGGGAGCTGGCGCAGGATATCGGCAGGCTCAACAAGGTGTCGGAGCGCTTCAGCCAGATCGGCTCGCGGCCGCGTCTGGAGGACACCGAGCTGGCAGGCTTGGTCGCGGGCACCATCGCCTATTTCCAGCGGCGCCTGCCGCATCTGGGGGGCAGGGTGGACCTGCGCCAGGAAGGCGCCGCGCGCCACCGGGTCCGCTTCAACCGCGAGCTCATGGAGTGGGTGCTGGAGAACCTTATCAAGAACGGCATCGACGCCTTGAAGGACGGCAAGGGCACGATTTCGATCAGGATCGAGGATGCGCCGGGGGGCGGCGTGGCTCTGCGCGTCAGCGACACCGGGACCGGCATCCCCGCCGGGCAGAGGAACAAGATCTTCGAGCCGGGGTTCACGACCAAGCAGCGGGGCTGGGGCATGGGACTGGCGCTTGTCCGCCGCATCGTCACACAGTACCACGGCGGCCGCATCCAGGTCGCCGCTACCGGACCGCAGGGCACAACCTTCCTCATCACGCTGCCGGGAGAGGAGAACCGACGTGGCGTTTAAGATACTCTGGGTCGACGATCAGATCGACGAGCTGCGTTCGCATGTCCTCTACCTGGCGGACAAGGGCTACGACGTCGAAGGAGCCGCCAACGGCCGCGACGCGCTGGCGTTGCTGGCAGCGCAGCCTTATGACGCCGTCCTGCTCGACGAGATGATGCCCGGCATGGGCGGATTGGAGACGCTTGAGGAAATCAAACGCCTGCGCGAGAACGTGCCCGTGATCATGATCACCAAGAGCGAGGCCGAGGATCTGGTGACGCGCGCCATCGGCAAGCGCATCGACGACTACCTGGTCAAACCCGTCTCTCCGCTGCAGATCCTGTCGGCGCTCAAGCGCAACCTCGAATCGCGGCGCATACGCGGCGAACAGGTCACGCGCGACTACCTGGCGCATTTCGCCGCCGTGCCGCGACGCCTCGCGGCCGCCGCGCGCCCCGCGGACTGGGTCGAACTGTACACCGACATGGTGGGATGGGGGTTGGAGCTGTTCGATTACAGCGACCTGGGGCTGCTCGAGACGTACGGCGAGCAGATGGGGGCCTGCAACCAGGCCCTGGCGCGCTACGTGCGCGAGCGGTACGAAGGCTGGGTCAACGGCGACGATCCTCCGCTGCTCAGCCCGCGGCTCTTCGAAACCTGGATCGCGCCGGAGCTGGAGGCGGGGCGGCAGGTCTTCTGGATCGTCATCGACTGCATGCGCCAGGACCAGTGGCGGATCGTCGAACCGTTGCTGGATCCCTATTTCCATCTCGAGCGGCGCGCGTACTGGTCCATCCTGCCCTCGGCGACCCCGTTCGCGCGCAACGCGCTCTTCAGCGGTCTGTACCCGCGGGAGATCGCCGAGCGGCATCCCAACCGGTGGAAGGGCTCGAGCCAGCAGGAGCACTCCAAGAACGCGCACGAAGAGGAGCTGCTGGGCGAGCAGCTGCGGCGGCTGAAGTCTCCCGCGGCGGGCAGCTTCAAGTACTACAAGATGTTCGACCACCGCGACACCGACCATCTGCGCAAACAGATCGGCTCGCTGGGCGGCGTGCGGCTGGTGGCGGCGGTCTACAACTTCCTCGACATCATGGCTCATGGGCGGTCGCAGTCGGTCATCCTCAAGGAGCTGGCCCCGGACGAGGCGGCTTTCCGCAGCCTGATGCGCAGCTGGTTCGAGCATTCCACCCTTTTCGAGGTGCTGAAGCTGCTCGCCCGCCGCGACGTCACCGTCTACCTGACCACCGACCACGGCTCGATGTTCTGCAAGCGCGCCACGCTGGTGAAGGGCAACCGCGACACCAGCACCAATGTGCGCTACAAGTACGGCGACAATCTGGCGGTGGACGACAGGCAGGTCTTCCTGCTCAAGAAGCCCGAGCGCTACATGCTGCCCAGCCAGTCGCCCATCGAGAACTACGCGGTCACGACCGAGAATTTCTATCTCGTGTACCCCACCAACTTCCATGAGTACGAGCGGCTCTACCGCAACAGCTTCCAGCACGGCGGCATCAGTCTCGAGGAACTGATCTGTCCCTTCGCCGTTCTGCGGCCGCGGTAGCGTTCCGCCTCGTGGCCGTACGACGGAGGCTGCGGACGGCATGAATGCCCTGCCCGAACTCGCGGCGTTCCCCGCGCGGCGCGCGGTCGATTCTCCGGGCCAGACCCTGCGTCTGGCGCGCCGGGCTGCCGACCTGCTCGCGGGGGGCGAAGTGTTGTTGCTGTGGGGGCCGCTGGGCGCCGGCAAGACGCTCTTTATCCAGGGGCTCTGTCAGGGTCTGGGCATCCCGGAAGAGGTGACATCGCCGACCTTCACGCTGGCCGCCCGCTACGAGGGGCGCCTGGTGCTGCATCATCTCGATTTCTATCGCCTGCGCACCGCGGCCGAGCTGACCGATGTCGGCGTCGAAGCCGTGCTCGACGAGGTGGAAGGCGGCGGGGCGGTGGCCGCCGTCGAGTGGCCGCGATTGCTGCTGCCACTCGTTCCCCGGCGGCTGGAGTTGCTGATGTTGCCCGGGGATGGCGCCGAGCAGCGCCTCTGGGGCTTGCGCGGCGCGCCGGCGCTGCCGCCCGCCTGGCGTCGCTGGTTGGAGGAGCAGGGGGGTGCCGTGTGCTGATCCTGACGCTTGATACCGCCACACCCTGGGGGCGGTTCGCGCTCGCGCAGGAGGGGCGGCTGCTGGCCGAGCAGCCGGTCAACGCCGCCGGCACGCACGCTCACGATCTGTTGTGGACCATCGATGGAATGCTCCGCGGCTCGGGGCACGGGATCGAGGAGGTGGGCGCCGTCGGCGTTACCTGCGGGCCCGGCGGCTTCACGGGCGTTCGCCTAGGACTGGCGACGGCGAAGGCTCTGGCGTGGGGCCTGGAGGCCAAGCTGGTGGCGGTACCGACGCTGGCGGCGATGGCCGCCGCGCTGCTGGCCACGGCTCCCGAGCGCGAATTGGCCGTGCCGGTGCTCGACGCCCGGCGCGGAGAGCTGTTCGCGGCCGTCTATCGCCGGCAGGGAGTCTGGGTGGCGGCGGTCGCCGACCCGGCGGCGCTGCCCCCGGAGGCCTGGTGGAGCCGCATCCGCGCGGCCGTGCCAGACCTGACGGCCCCGGTCTGGGGCGGCGCCGGGCTGGGCTTGCTGGTGGGGCAGGGGCCGCGGCTGCGGCCGGAGCTGGCGGCCTGCGGGCAGCCGGTGCTGCGCGACTGGTCTTCGGGGCATCCGGCCACGGCGCGGGCGCTCGCCCTGGCCATGGCCGACCCCGAGGCGGCGTTGCCCGCCGTGCACCCGTTCACGGCGGAGCCGCTCTATCTGCGGGCCTCCGAAGCCGAAGTCAAGCGCGAACTGGATCTGACTCCACGCTGGCCCGGCGCCGGGAGCGCCGAGCCCGCCGACGGAGCGGCGCTATGAGCGCGGATAGCGCGACGCTGCCCGACGCCGGCGGCGGCGGCCGAGACGCCGGCCTGTGCGTGCGCGCGCCGAGGAAGGGCGATCTGGCGGCCGTCGTCCGCATCGAACGCGGCAGCTTCGGCGATCCTTGGCCGCCAGACTCGCTGCGGGCGGAGCTGCGTCCCGACGCGCTGCGACTGCCGCTGATCGCCGAGATGGAGGGCGAGGTGGTCGGCTATCTCTTGGCCTGGCGCGTCGCCGAGGAGCTGCATGTGCTCAATCTGGCTGTGGCGGGGCAGGCCCGCCGCCGCGGCATCGCGACGCGCCTGCTGCGCGCCGCCTGCGACGAGGCGCGCGAGCGCGGCCAGACGGTCGTGACACTGGAGGTGCGGCCGAGCAACGCCGCGGCCCGAGCCTTCTATCGGCGGCACGGCTTTCGCGAAACGGGACGGCGTGCCCGCTACTACCGCGACACTGGCGAGGACGCGCTCATTCTGAGCTTGATCCTGGAGCCGGAGACGGCACCGGGGCCCGGCGCCGGCGGATGACAGGGCTCGGCGCGCCCCACCGGCGTCCGGCCCCGCCGGCGCGGGCGGCGAAGCTGCCGGTTGTCGGCGGCCGCGGGAAAGGGTACCGTTAGTGCCGCGGCCGGCAGGCCGCGTCCCTGAACGTCAACGAGGAGGCCCGCGATGTCCTGGCTGAGTCAGGCCAAGAAGGGCGTCAAGGCCCTGACCGAGAAGAAGGACATCCCCGACAACCTGTGGCGCAAGTGCCCCGGCTGCGGCGATGTGCTCTACCACCGTGAGATCGAACGCAACCACTGGGTGTGCGGCTCCTGCAACCACCATCTGCGGATCAGCTGCGAACAGTACATCAGGCTGCTGGTCGACGAGGGCTCGTGGGTCGAGACCCATCGGGGAGTCACCTCGCGCGATCCTCTCGATTTCAAGGATTCCCAGCGCTACCGCGATCGACTGCGGGGCACGATGAAGAAGACCGGACGCGAAGAGGCCATCTATACCGGTTTCGCGCGGGTCGATCAGCTGCCGATCGTCCTGGGCCTGCTCGATTTCGATTTCATGGGCGGGAGCATGGGATCGGTGGTGGGAGAGAAGCTGGCACGGCTGTTCCGCGACGCCTACGAGCGGCGGCAGGCGGCCGTGGTGCTGTCGCGTTCGGGTGGCGCGAGGATGCAGGAGTCGTTGCTGTCGCTGATGCAGATGGCCAAGACGAGCGCCGTGCTCGCCCGCCTGCGCGAGGCGCGCGTGCCGTACGTGTCGATCCTGACCAACCCGACCACCGGCGGCGTGACCGCCAGCTTCGCCATGCTCGGCGACGTGATCATCGCCGAACCCGGTGCGCTGATCGGCTTTGCCGGACCGCGCGTCATCCAGCAGACCATCAACAGCGAGCTGCCCGCCGGCTTCCAGTCTTCCGAATTTCTGCTGGAGCACGGCATGCTGGATCTCATCGTCGACCGCAAGGACCTGAAGGCGCGCCTGGCCGAGGTGCTGCACTGGCTGGTGGACGGTCGCGACGTCTCCCTGCGCGAGCCGATCAGGGCCTGAGCGCGCCATGAGCGACCCCTCGGCGCGTCTCTCCGGTTCATCGCCCCCGCCCGGCGAACCGGGCGTGGAAAGCGCCGGCGCGGCGCCCTTCGTCGGCGAGGACGAGGAGAGCCGGTGGCTCTTCTCGCTCAACCGGTTCGGCATGCGGCCCGGTCTGGAGCGCATCGAAGGGCTGCTGGACAGCCTGGGCCGGCCCGAACGCGCCCTGCGCACGATCGTGATCGCCGGCACCAACGGCAAGGGCAGCACGACACGGATCCTGGCGCAGCTGCTGCGGGCGGCCGGTCATCGCACGGCCTGCTTCACGAGCCCCCACCTGCTGCGCGTCTACGAGCGCTTGGAGATCGACGGTCAACCGGTGGCGCCGTCGCGCTTCGCCGGCGAGGTGCGGCGGCTGCGGCCGGCGATCGAGGACTGCGGCGCGAGCTGGTTCGAATCGCTCACGGCGCTGGCGTTGTCGCTCTGCCGCGACGAGGGGGTCGAGGTGCTCTGCTGCGAAGCGGGGCTGGGGGGAAGGCTGGACGCCACCAACGCCTTGCCGGCGGTGGCGACCGTCCTGACCAGCGTGGCGCTGGACCACCAGCACATCCTGGGCGATACGCTGGCACAGATCGCCGCCGAGAAACTGGGTCTGCTCAAGGCCGGGGCGCCGCTGTTCTGCTCCGTGCCGCCGGCACTGCGGGCTCAGGTCTTCGCGGCGGCCGTGGCCGCCGGCAGCCCCGCCTGGTTCGCCGACGAGCAGTGCGTGGTGGCGGAGGCAGGCGAAAGCTGGTCCCTGACAACGCGCCGCAGCCATTGGTCCGGGCTGCCGCGTCTGGGCGCGCCGTTCCTGGAGCGCAACGCCGCGCTCGCCCTGCTCTGCCTGGACGAGCTGGCGGCCGCCGGACGGCTGCGACGGCCGGCCGATCCGGGCGCCGCGCTCGCGGCCGTGTCCCTGCCCGGGCGGTTCCAGACCATCCTGACCGGTCCGGATTGGATCATCGACACCGCGCACAACCCCGAGGCCCTGGAACGGGCGCTGGAGGCTTTCCTGGCGCGTCCCTGCGCCGGCCGGCGGTGGGCGCTGTTCAGCCTGCTGCGGGAGAAGGAAGCTGGTCCCGAGGTGGGCGCCTTGCTGCGGCGCTGCGATCAGGTCGTGATGGCGCCGATCGCCCTGCCGCGAGCCCGGAACCGCGAAGAACTGGCGGCGTTGACCGCGGAGCTGGAGCTGGATCCGTCGCGCGTCCGACTCTGCGCCGGGGTGGACCAGGCGCTGGCCGAACTGCACTGCGGCGCGCGGGCGGCCGACGCGGTTCTGGTCACGGGATCCTGCTTCCTGGTGGCCGAGGTCCTGCACCGGCTTGGCTTCCGCGACCTGCGCGAGACCCGCCCGCCCCGCCCGGCCGGCGCAGCGGGCGCCGCCGCCTGAGGAGGATCGATGGAACTGGTGCTGGGCGCCGACATCGGCGGGACCTCGGTGAAGTTCATCGTCTGCGGCGCCGGGAGCGATCTGACCGGCGAGGTGCCGACCGATCCGCACGATCCCGCCGCCACCCTGGCCAGGCTGGCCGCGACGGTGCGCGGGCGGCTGGCGGCGCCGGCGCGCTCCTTGAGCGCGGTCGGCCTGGCGTGCGCCGGCATCGTCTCGCCCGCCGACGGGCGGCTCGGTCGTTCGCCCAATCTGCCCGGCTGGGAGCGCTGCGAACTGGTGTCGCTGGCGCGCGCCGCCTTTGGCACCGTGCCCGTGACGGCCGCCAACGACGTCAACGCCGCGGTTTACGGGGAGTGGCGCCAGGGCGCCGGGCGGGGACATGACGACCTGGTGATGATCGCCCTGGGAACCGGGGTAGGGGGGGGGATCATCGCCGGCGGCCGCTTGCTGCTCGGCGCTCGCGGCGCGGCGGCCGAGATCGGCCACATGACGCTCGACCCCGCAGGGCCGCCCTGCCGATGCGGGAACCGCGGCTGCCTGGAGGCCTATGCCGGCGCCATCGGCCTGCGCCGCCGCGCAGGCGAGATCGCCGCCGCCGGGGGGAGCGCCGCCTTCCGCGCGCTGGCCGCCGCCGGCGAGGAGGCGCTCGACCTGGAGGCTGCGGCCGCCCTGGCCCGTGGCGGCGATGCCACCGCCCGCGCCTTTTTCGCCGCCGCGGGGCGATGGCTGGGGCTGGCGGCCGCCAATTGCGTCAACCTGCTCGATCCCGGGCTGGTGATCATCGGGGGCGGCATCGCGCAGGCCGGCGAGCTCATACTGGAGAGCTGCCGCCAGGAGGTGCGCCGCCGAGTGCTGGCCGAACAGAGCCGCGGCTTGCCCGTGGTGGTCGCGCAGTTGGGCCCGCTGGCCGCGGCCATTGGCGCCGTGGAGATGGCGCGGGCGCGTTGGAGGGAGCAGACTTGAAACCGCCGCGGCGGCCGCGGCTCCTGCCGCCGCTGCTGTGCCTGCTCACCGCTGTCGCACTGTCGACTTGGAACGAGGTCGGCCGGCCCGCGGCGTCGGAGCCGCCGTCCGCGCCGGGCGACAGCCTGCCGTCCGCCACCGCGGATGTTGTCTCCTCCGCGGCGCAAAACCCCATGACTCCGCCTGCCGCCCCGGCGCCCGCGGCAGCCGACGCGGGCCCTGCCCGTTCTCGGCTGCGGGCGCTCAATTGGAAGGATCAACTGCTGGACGGCGAGCCGGTGTCCATCCTCACCGGCCAGGTGGTGATCGACCGCGACACGCTGGTTGTGCATTGCGACACCGCCTACTGCTATCGCCAGCGCGATTTCTTCGATCTGCGCGGCGAGGTCGAGGTGCGGCAGCGCGGCGCCGTCGTCACCAGCCGCCGCGCGCTGCACTGGCGCGCGGAAGGCGCGACCGATTTCCTCGGCGGCGTGCGCGTGGAGGAAGGGGCGCTGCTGGGCACCGCCGTGCGTGCCGAGGCGCGGCAGGACGGCGATCTGATGCGCTTGATCGGCAGCGCCCGTCTGATCGCTCCCGAGTACACCGTGTGGGCCGACACCATCGCCCGCTTCGCCGCGCTCGACGCGGGGGAGGCGTGGGGCGCCGTGCGCATCGTCGACGCCTCGTCGCAAACCTTGGTCACCGGCCGGCACGCGCTCTTCCCCGCCGAAGGTGTGGCGGCCGTGGTGGATCAAGACCCCGTGTTGACCGCCAGCGACGCGGGCGAAGAGCCCCTGATCGCTCGGGCGCGCCTGATGCGCTTCTACCGCGATCCGCAGCGCGTGGTCATGCAGGACAGCGTGCGGATCACCCAGGGGCGCTCCCTGGCGCGGGCCGATTCGGCCGAGGCGTTCGGCCGGGAGCTGCTGGTGTTGCGCGGCCGCCCCCGGGTGCGCGACGGCGACCGGTCGGAAATGACGGCGCAGGAGATCGAACTGCACTACCTGCAGGGGCAGCTGCAGCGCGTGCGGCTGCACGGCGCGGCGCTCGTCGAGGACAGCGCCCCGGACAGTCTGGCGGCGCTCTATCCGGGGCTGCCGCCGCTGGACGTGCTCGAGGGCGACACGATCGTGGTGGAGTTCGCCGATGGCGAGGCGCGGCGAAGCACCGTGCATGGCGGCGCTCGCAGCCTCTATGTCCCGACCGATCCGGTCGACGAGATCGCCTATAACGACGTGCGAGGCGACACCATCGTCATCGATTTCCTCCACGGGCGCGTCGACCGCGTCGAGGTGCGCGGCAACATGAGCGGCGACTGGTGGTTCGCCGATCTGGCGAAGCTGGCTGCGGACGCGGCCGCGGCGGCCGACACCGCAGCGGCGGCCGCGGACGATACGTTGCGGCCGGACGGCGGGTTCGCGGCGCGCCGGGAGCAGGTGGCCTACCGCGGTCGGGCGGTCGTCTTCCAGGTGCCGGCCCGGCGCATCCAGATCGACGGCGACGCCGAGTTGACATACGGCACCATGACCCTGGAAGCGCGCCAGGTCAGGCTCGATGTGGTGTCCAAGGAACTGATCGCCGAGGGCGATCCCCTGCTGGACGACAAGGGCCAGAAGATGGTGGGCGACCGCATGGGCTACAACTTCGCCCACCGCACCGGAGCCGTCAGCGACGGCACGACCGAGTTCGACCAGTATTATTACGCCGGCCGTCACGTCCGCCGATACGCCGACGGCGAGCTGAGGATCCGCTCGGGCCGGATGACCTCGTGTGATATAGACCGGCCGCATTACCACTTCTGGGCCGACAAGATGAAGATCCAGCTCGAAAAACGGGTGGTCGCCAAACCGGTGGTGATGAAGATCGGCGAGGTGCCGGTCTTCGCCATCCCGTTCTATTTCAAGTCGCTGGAATCGGGCCGGCGCTCCGGCATACTCTTTCCGAGTTTCAACTTCGGCTGGTCGCAGCGCGAAGGGCGCTACATCCGCGATTTCGGCTACTATTGGGCCACCAACGACTATACGGATCTCACCTTCCAAGGGGACTACAACGAACGGCGCGAACTGACCTTCCGGATCGGCAACCGCTACGTCAAGCGCTACGGTTTCAACGGCAACGCCGACTACTCACGGCGCATGTCGCTGTCCGGCCCTGAAGTCCGGGAATGGCAGCTGCGCTGGAGCCACAACCACGACCGCCTGCTGGACGAGTACACGTTCCGCACCAGCGTGCAGATGGCCAGCCGCACCCTGAGCAGCAACGATCTGAACGCCGATGTGGGCCGGGATGTGGTCAGCGGCCAGCTCCGCTCCACCATGCTCCTGAGCCGGAATTGGAACGCGGTGAGCGCGACGCTGAACTTCTCGCGCGACGAGCAGGTGAACGCCGAGGACGACGATCCCGCCACCGACAACCTTATCTGGACGCAGTCCTTTCCCCAGCTGAGCCTGAGCTTCAGGCGCCTGGCGCTGCGGGGAGCGCCGGGCCGCGGGCAGCGCGGGTCGTTTCTGGGCGACCTGCTGCGCAACACCTACTTCAATCACTCCTACGCCGCGGGTCAGACCCGGCAGCAACGGGAGCTGACCCGCCAGCGGACGGACGTGGCGAGGGGCGAGGCATCGCTTGAGGTGCGGCCGCCGCGTCTGGGATTCCTGAACCTGAGCGCGGGTGCGCGGGGCCGGCAGTCCTGGCAGCGGATCACGCGTGAGGGCGAGCTGTACGGAACGTTGATCGACACCACCAGCGCGCCGCCCGACACCTTCGGCGTCTTCACCTCCTTCCGCCACGTCGACGAATCCACCTCGCCCGCGCTGTCGTTCAACGCCTCGGCGGTCACGACCCTCTATGGCATCTTCCCCTTGCACCTGGGCAGGCTGTCCGCGCTGCGACACACCTTCACCGCCTCCGCCGGCTACTCGCTGACCCCCTCTCTCGGCGCCAAGCAGCGACGCAGCGAAAGCTATGGCTTTTCCGTCGGCAACCGGTTCGATGTCAAATATCTGCAGGCCGCTCCGGGCGACAGCGCGGCCAAGGTGGAGAAACTGGACGGGCTGCTCGATTGGCGACTGTCCGGCAGCTACACGCCCGCCGCCCCGGCCGACCGGCGGTGGTCGGAAATCACGAGCGACGTCGCCATCAAACCCGGTCGCAGCCGCAATCTCAACTTCAAGGTCGGCAACACGATCGATCCCTATGCGCTGAAGATCGTGAGCACCCGGTTGACCTACGGCCTGAACCTGGACGGACGCATCGACACCGGGGGGGAAGTGGCGGCGCCGATCGCCCACCGTGATCCGCGGCTGGAGCGTTTGGCTGCGGGCGCCGACACAACCGCGGCGACCGACACTCTGGCCGCCGCGGTGGCGCCGGAGGCGGATCTCGATTTTGGTTTCGCGGGCGCGCTGCGCCCGCCACCCGGGGACGATAGCAAGGATCCCACGGCGGGAGGCCGATACCTGCCCTGGTCGTTGAGCAGCTCGATCTCCTTCAGCAAGAACAACCAGACGGGGCTGGCCTCCGCCCGCGCCAGCCTGGCGGTGGCGGCGACCCTGACGCGCAACTGGAAGATGAGGTACCAGGCCGCCTTCGACCTGGAGGCGGGCACGATCACGAGGCAGAGTTGGGACTTGCAGCGCGATCTGCATTGCTGGGCGCTGGAGTTCTCGCGCGTGGTCAGCGCGGTCGACCAGCAGTTCGGCTTTCGGCTCTATCTGAAGTCCATACCCTCGGTGGAGGTCACTCGGGGCAAGCGCGATCTGACCGGAACGCTTTCCGGTCTGGGGGGAGGCGGTTTCTTCTAGGCGGCGATTTCCCGCTCCAGCACTGGCCAAAGTGCGCTTTTCCCATTGACAGCGAGACCAGCTTCCACGACAGTCGCCGGCGAGGATGAAAGGAGGTGAGCCATGAACAAGAGCGAGTTGACCGAGAAGCTGGCCAAGGCGACCGGCATGACCATGAAGGACGCCCACGCCGCAATCAATGCCCTGTTCTCGACCGCCCCGCGGGAGGGGATCATCGCCAACGAGATCGCCAAGGGCGCCAAGGTGCAGATCACCGGTTTCGGGACCTTCGAGACCCGCAAGCGCAAGAAGCGGGAAGGCCGGAACCCGCGCACCGGGGCGACGATCCAGATCCCGGCGACGACCTTGCCAGCCTTCGCCGCCGGCAAGAGCCTGAAGGAGCGGGTCAAGAAGAAGTAGCCGCCCGCCGGCGTCCCGCGGGGGCGGCCAGGCCGCCCCCGTGGTGTTTCCTAGCGGCGCCGGCCAGGGGGCGCAGGTGGGGGCGTTGTGCGTTCCGGCGCCATCCCATATAATAGGACCCCATTGGGCGGGAACCGCCGCCGGCCTCCGGGGTTGCATGGGGGGCTGGGCGCCGTCGTGTTGCCGGCAAGCAAGCCGGCCTGGTTTCTTCGGCAGAAGCGCAGGTGAGTCGTGACAACAATCAGGACCAGGTCCAGGCGAGCGCGCGCTCTGGCAGCGCCGCTTCTTCTGGCGTCGTGCGTGGCGTTGATCGCTGCGGCCCGCGCCGCTGTGCCCGCTGGGGGCAAGGACGAGGATTCTGCCTGGAAGCAGGTGACGATCCTCTACCACAGCGACGTGGTGGGCAAGGTCGAGCCCTGCGGCTGAAAGGGCAGCCAGCGCGGCGGGTTGGCCCGGAGGGCCACCTACATCGACGAGGTCATGAACGAGGGACGGCCGGTGCTGATGCTCGACGGCGGCGGGCTGTTCGGCCAGCGCAACCGCAAGGACCGCGACCAGACCGCCTTTCTCTGCCGCATCACGGGCGAGTTCGGCTACGACGCGATCGGCCTGGGCCACAACGATCTCAACTATGGGCTGGCCTTTCTGCGCGAGATGATCGCGGGGCATCGACTGCCTTTCACCAACGCCAACGTGCGCGATCCCGCCACGCGCGAGCTTCTGCTGCCGCCTTACCTGATCGTCGAGCGGGGCGGAATGCGCTTCGCGGTCTGTTCCGTGCTCGATCCGGCGCAGACGATCGTGACGATGGGTTCCACGAGCGAGGAGTATCTGGTCGACGATCCCGTTGCCACCCTGCGTTCGCTTCTGCCGCGCTTGCGCCGCGAGGCGCAGTCCGTCATCCTGCTCAGCCATCTCGGCGACCAGAAGACGGACGATCTGCTGCGTGAAATCGCGGACATCGACATCGCCGTCGTGGGTCGGACGCAGCGCGCCTTGCCCGGCGAGAAGGTCATCGGTCGGACCGTCGTCCTGACCGCTGGCTTCGAGGGACGCGCCATCGGCCGCCTCGACGCCCACGTTGATCCGCGCGACGGTCAGGTCAAGGCCTTCAAGGTGGGATTGAAACAGATGGACGAAACGGTGGCCGACGATCAGGTGATCAGCGAGCGATTGTTGCGCTTCAAGGAAGAGCAGGAACAGAAGCGGATGTCGCAGCGCGGCGCGCATCAGCCCACTCTAGGTTCGCCCGCGGAGCGATTCCTCGGGCAATCGGAATGCAAGAAGTGCCATGCCGAGGCGTGGCGAGCGGTCGAGAGATCGGGCCACATGCGCGCGCTCGCCACGCTGCAGCGCCAGGGCATGGGCGAAGAGCCCGAATGCCTGGTCTGCCATACGACCGGTTATCTCTACCACAACGGTTTCGACCTCGAGCCGCCCCGCAACGTTTTCGCGAACGTGCAGTGCGAAGCCTGCCACGGTTATGGCACAGAGCATCGGCGAGGCGCGGATTGGGCGGCGCAGGCCCGAGCGGTTTGCACCACCTGCCATGATCAGAAAAACAGCCCGCAGTTCGATTTTGCGACCTACTGGGCGAAGATCAGGCACTGAGCGGCCGGGCCGGCCTTTGGTCGTCGCCGCCATGGCCGCCGCTGCGCTCTTGGCGGCTGCGGCGCCCGCCCGCGCGCTCGACATCTTCACGCTGTGGCGCCAGCCGATGATTCCCCTGCACATGACGGTAGGCGCCTGGGCAGACTACCGCAGCGTGACGCAGGAAGCCGGGCGCAACGACGAGGAACTGATCCGCATCCAATGCGTCGGCGCGACGGCTGGGGCCTGGTTGGTCGAGATGCTCCCCTTGCGGGAGACAAAGGGCGAACTGACTCCGCTGGCGGGCGAGGGGTGGTCGTTGCGTCTGTCGCAACGCCTGCTGCGCCGCGAAGGCCAACTGGGCGATCACGTGGAGAGAGTCGTGCGCTGGCGCGGCGGCATCCCCACCGAGCTGGCGCCGGCGGAGTGGCGTGACGATCCCCTGGTCGCTTCTTCCCTGCGCGCTGATTTCCAGCCGCGGCGCAGCGAGGTCGCCGGCAGCACGGTGCGCGTGATCGGGCGGCGGGAGCTGCTGTGCGACCAGTTCGAGTTCAGCGCCGCCGACACGGTGCTTGTGGACCTGCCGCGGGGGCGACTTCTGCAGGTGGCCAGCCGCGAGATCAGCGCCGCGGTCAGCGCTGAGATCCCGTTCCTGGGCCTGGCCTACGCCAGCGAACGCAACACCGCCGCCGCGCACATCGATCCGCCCGATCCGCGCCGCCGACTGCCGCCTCCATCCGTTCAGATCCAGATCATGGAGCTCGTCGGCTTCGGCAACGGGGCGCGCGCGGCTCTCGGCCCAGCGCGTTGACGCGGGACGCCTGCCGTGGTAGAATCGCTCATGCCTGACAACGATTTGGGCCTGCTGCGCCACCGAGCCCATGCCTGCCTGCTTGCCGCCGATGGGCCGCTCTCGCCGCCGCAGTTGGCGCGGCATGTCTTCGGGGAGGGGCGGCACGAAGATCCTGTCGCGGAGCTCGTGCTGCGCCGGCTGCTGGCCGGCGATCCGCGGTTTCTGGCCACACCGGCCGGACGCTGGCTCGCCGCCGCGGCGCCGTGCCTGGCGCGTCCATTCACGGACCAGACCTTCGCCGTCGTCGACCTGGAGACCACCGGCAGCGTGCTGGGGGTCGACGAGGTCATCGAGATCGGCGTGGTTGTCCTGCGGGGCGGACAGATCGCCAACAGCTTCGATTCGCTGGTGTACTCGGAGCGGCGCCTGCCTTTCTGGGTGCGCAACCTGACCGGCATCCGCAACCGCGACCTCCGCGTGGCGCCCACCTTCGAGACGTTGCTGCCCTCGCTGCGGCCGCTGTTGGCCGAGGCCATCTTTGTCGCTCACGACCTGCGCTTCGACCTGCCGTTTCTGCGCTGGGAATTCGCCCGGCGCCGAGAGCAGATGCCCGAGACGCTAGGTCTGTGCACCCTGCGGCTCGCTCAGCAGCTCTGGCCGGAGTTGGCGAGCTGGAGGCTGCGCGCGCTCGCCACGCACTTCGGCTGCCGGCATGACCACCCTCATCGCGCGGCCGAGGACGCCGCCGCCGCCGCCGATGTCTTGCAGCAGGTGCTGCGCAGCGCGCGCGAGCGAGGGCTCGCCACCCTGGGCGATCTGCTCGAGCTGAGCCAAGATCGTCCCGCCGCGTGCCTGCCGGATTCGGCGCCCCTCGCCGTCGAGGCCGCCGGCTGAGCACGGTCCCCCGCTTGACGCTTCTCGCGCCTTGCCCTACTATCCGCCGGTCTGTCTCCCCCACGGAGGGTTCAGGGGCGCGCGCGGCCGGCGGCCAACGCCGGCTGCGCCTGCAGGCGCGAGGGGACGCAAACCAAGGAGGAGCCATGGAGGTCACCCATCAGGAACAGGATGTTCTGGTGCGTGATAAGAATTTCGTGAAGTTCGAGCGGTTGCTGGCGCGAGCCGAAGCCGAGGGGCGCATCGACGGCCCCCACAAGTGCCTGACCTGCGGCATGCGCTACCTCGCCAAGGAGGAAGCCGACAACTGCTGCAAGATCGCTCCCTAGAAACCTGCGGCGCGCACAGTGCCGCGGCCCCTGCTCCAGCGGCGGTGCCGGCTGTGATGATCGAGCAGTATTGTTCCGTGTGCAAAGCGGTGCTCGCCATGGAGGCCGTCCCCACCGAAGATGGTGAGGACGACGGCGTCCTCTGGCTGCGCTGTCCTCGCTGCCAGGGTTATCTTCCCAAGTTCCGCACCAGCAGCGAGGATGCCTCGCCAGGCGAGGCGCCTGAGGCGCCGGCGTCCGCACCGCTGGAGGGCGCTGACGAGCCGGCTGATGCGTTGAGCCCTTCGAGCGCGAACGAGGCGGCGAGCATTCCGGCGCCGTTGGACGATCTGGATTACGAGAGCGCGGTTCCTTATCGCCCTTGGGGCAGCTACCCGGTGGGCTCCGTCGTTCACCACCTGGCCTGGGACGATTACGGCCTGGTGCTGGCCAAAGAGGTGCTGCCGGGCAATCGGCGCACGGTCAAGGTGCACTTCACGAAGGCTGGAATCGTGCGCCTGATCGAAGAAAGCAGCGAGGGACCGTGAAACGCCGCCCTGGGCGGGGCGGACGCGTCCTGGCGCATCTGGCCGCTCTCTCCGCCCTCTGCCTGACGGCGGCCGAGGCGCCGGGCCGCCTACTGGTCCACGAGCCGCCCCCTTGGCTCGCGCTCGAACCGTCCGCCGGCGGACGCCAGTTGCGCGTCACGCTCTTCCGTTTTGACGACGCGCGCACCGGATGGCGCGGGCGTGGGCTGAGCGTGTGCGGCGTCCTGGCAGCCGGTGGGCGGGGCGCCGTGTTTCTGCGGCTGCCATACCTAGGGCTCGACACCGGCGCTGCCCGGCACTTCGCGCGCTGGCCCGAGCTTGCCGGCGAAGCGTTGCCCGAGGGCTGGCCGGGCGAATCGATCAACGCCGGCTTCGGCGCGCCGGAAATCGGCTATGCGAGCGCGCTCTCGTTGCCCCTGATCGGCGCGATGCAGGCGGCGGTCACCGGCGGCTTGCCGATCGGACGCGACGCGCTGTACCCTTTCTCCTCAACCAGCATGCCGGTGAGGTTGCAGCTGCGCAAGCAGGTCGCCCTCGGAGCGGCCTGGCGGGCGGCGCTGTTGACCGGCCGGACCATGAGCATCGATTCGGCGCGCGATCGATTCGATGCCGCGGCCTACCCGTCCACCCTGATCGTCGGCGCCGGCTTGGAGCTGAACCATGGTGCGCGTCGGGGCGGAGCCCTCGACTGGCGCGGCGAGCAGAGCTCCCATGCCGTGTCCTCGCGTTTGAGCCTGTGCTGGCGCTTCCCGGCGGGGCCGCAGTCGAGCCTGGAACTGCGCGCCGAGCGCGAGTTCGCCGGCGCGGACGAGCGCGCCTGCGACTCTCAAGTCGCCGTGACCTTGACCGCGTGGGGCGATGCGCCCGCGGCCGCCGGCGGCCGGCTCGCAAATTGACCTGCCCGGGCCCCTGCGCGCCGCGTCGCGCGGGGCGGGGCGGCGACCTCGGTCCCAGCCCCGGAGCCAGAACAGCTTTCTGCCCGTTTCCAGGCGTTCCTCGCCGTCCCTCACGGCGGCCGTCGTTGCCCCAGCGTTCGCGGCCGAGAGGGACAACAGGCTGCTGGCACGTGCCTTGCCCTTCCCGCCCTCTCAGGGCGCAAGCAACCCATGGATCCACATCAACCGAACGGGCCGTCTTGGCGCGCATTCACTTGACAGGCAGCTCGGATCTGGCCTCCCAGGTGGAGGGCTGGCTGCTGCGCTGGGGTCACGCCGTGGAACGATCCCGGACGGTGCCGGCCCTGAAGGCCGCGGCGACCATCGCGCGCAGCGATGTCGTCGTCATCGTGTGCGACGGCCGCGGCCTCGACGGCGTGTGCCCGCTCTCGCTGCCACTGGGGCTTGAGGTGCCGCCGCTGCTGCAGGTGGGCCGGGCGGGGCAGGTCTGCCGCCGGCTGGATCTCTATTGCGAGCGGGTGCCCGACCCTGGGCGCGGCGGCCGGCGGCTGGCGCGCGCGCTTCGCCTCTGCCTGCAACGCGTGGCGCAGATGCGGGCGCACGCCGCCGAGGTCCGTGTTTATCACGAGTACATCCAGTTCCTCGGCCACGAGACGCGAACGCCTCTGGCGGCGGCTCAGGCCGCGCTCGAGATCCTTGAGCGCGAAGGCGCTGCAGCCGGACAAGACCGTGACCGCCGCGCCGGTTTCGTGCAGGTTGCGCTGCGCAATGTGCGCCGGCTCTGCGAAACCGTGGCCTGGACCGAGGAGTACCTGGAGGCGCGCACTCTGATCCTGGCGCCGCGATGGCAGGAGCACAGGATCGGAGAACTGCTGGCGAACGTTCTGGAAATCGAGCGCCCCTGCCAGGATCTGGCCTTGGTGTTCGAGGCCGGCGTCGAGTCCCTGGCGCTGGTGAGCGATGAGCGCCTGTTGCGGACACTGCTGCGTCAGCTTGTGCACACGCTGCGCTATCACGCCCCGGGCGCGCGGCTGGTTCTGCGCGTCAGCCGGCGCCAGCGCGAATCAACGGCGCCGGCGCCCTTGGCAGGCGGAGCTGCGGACCAGGAGATCCTGATCGCGGCCTGGATCCGCGGGTCCGAGGCGGGGCGCGGACCGGCGCGCGTGGCGCGCACGGGTCTGGTCGAACTCGGGGACGCGCCAGAGGGGGAACTGCTCCGGCTGCTCGAATTCACGGTCTCGCGCGAGCTGCTGGCGCTGCTAGGCGCTCGCGTTGCTCTGCCCGCCGCCGCAGCGGCGGAGGGGCCCTCGCTCACGCTGGTCCTGCCCGGCCTCCCGCCGCAGGCGATGCCCCACCCCCCCTGCCTGGCCGCGGTTCGCCCGGGAGCTCCCTCCGGCGCTTGAAGCCACGCCGTCGTTTCCCTATGCTGGAAGACAGGAGTGGCTCCATGCCCGAGTCTTTCCAGGGACGTTATCGTCTGCGCGAGCAGCTGCCCGCGGCGGGGGAATTGCCGCGTGTGGCGCTTGAGGGGGTGGCGCTGGATCAGCCGGCGCAGGGTATTCTCGTCGCTGGTGCGCGCGCGTGGGACGGACTGGTCGAACAGGCGTGGACGCGCGCCCATCGTTGCGGCGTCACGCCGGCGCTGGCGGCGGCCTTTCCGCTGGCGGTGGAACAGCACGGCGACGAGATGCTCATCGTGCACCCGGCGCTGCCACGCGGGAGCTGGGCGGCTCAGCGCCGGGACTGGCCTTCAGCGCGGCTGGCGCAGGCCGTCGGCGAACTGCTGAGCTGGTGGTTAGCGTCGCGGGCCGCGGCTCCTGGCTGCGGCAATCTGAGGCTCTCCACCGTGCATGACGGGCCGGACGGCCTGCTGGTGTCGCCCGCCGCCTACGCGCTGCCACCGCTATGGTTGGCCGGCCGCGGCCTCTTCCCTGCCCTCGGGCAGCCGTTCCTGCCGCTCGGCGCCGCTGCCGAGCCTGATCTGGACGCCTGGCTGCTCGCGCACGACCTCGCTGGTTTTCTGGAATCGAGGCTCGCAGCCGCCGGTGATGAAGCGGCGGCGAAGGAGGCGGCGCCGCGCCTGCGGGAGCTGGCGGCCTGTCTGGCCGCCGTGCCGCTCGCGGCCGGGAGCGGAGGCGCGGCGGCGGTCTTGACCGCCCTCGCCAAGGCCGCGGCCGAGGGCGCAGCGGCGCTCCCGGCCGCCCGCGCGCGGCCGGAACGCTCGGCTCCAAAGGACGATTTGACCGCGGCGCTGGGCCGGCTGGCGACGAGCAGGCAGGGCGGCCTGCTGCTGGTGCCGGGCGGCGCGATGCGGGCAGGCGAGCTGCGCGCGCGCTTGGCCAGCGCGGCGCCGGCCGACGAGGATGTTGTTCACGCCTGCGGTTTGCTGTGCGAACCGTTGCGGCCGCCTCCAAGGAAGCCGGGACGCCGGCCCCGGCCGGGCTGGTTGTTGGTCGAGGAATCGGTATCGGCACCGGCCGTCGGCGCGGTGCGCTGGTTGATCACCGAGCCGGAGAATGCGCCGCGCCGCGTGATCCTGGTCACACGGGCAGACGAGGGTCTGGCGGATCGGCTCTTCCGGAGCGATCTGGAGCAGCGCTGGGGATTGCGACCTCTGTCAGACCCGCTGCGCAGGCCGGCGGCGGCCGGCGAGGAGGTGGCGGCCGGCGCGGCGGCGCCCGGCCCGTCGGACGGCATCGAACCGGAAGTCGTCAGCGGTGCAGACCTTCAGCCGGCGGCGCGCCTTCCGCTCGGTTTGCTCGCCGTGAGCGGAGGAGTCCTGCCGTTGAGCTGGCTGCGGGCGGCGATGGGGACGACGGCGCGAGAATTCGGCGCGATCATCGCAGATCTGGAAGCGCGCCGATGGCTCCGGCTGACCCTCTCGCGGGCGAGCGGCCCGGCCGCCGGCTGGAACTGCGTAGCCTGCCTGGCACCCGAGGCTGCTGACAGGGTCTCTCTGGATCCGCCTCGCAAACGCGCCTACGCGCGCCTCCTGCTGCATCAGGTGGCTGCTGACCGTCGCAGTCGCAAGCCCGAATTGCCGTGGCTTCGCTGCCGCTTGTGGCTGGCGGCAGGTGAACCGGTACGGGGAATCGAAGAGCTCGACCGCCTGCTGGGATGTTCCGCAGGCCCCGAGAGCGACTATCTGACGGCCAGCGCCACACTGGAGGCGCTGCGCGGCGGCACCCGCTCGTCCTCCAGCACGGCGACGCTGATCAGCGCCAGCCACCGCCTGGGGCGCGATTGCCTGGCGCGCGGGTTGATCGAGGAATCACTGCCGATCTTCGCGCGCGCGCTTGAATTGATGCCGCCGGCCCATGAACGCGTGGCCTCGGCGACGGAGGCGGCCGAGGTGGTCGCCATAGTCATCGCGATGGCCGACGTGCTGGAGAAGCGCGGGGATTTTCCGGCGCTGTTCGCCCTGCTCCAGCGCACGGTGACCGTCTACGCGCCGCTCGTGCCCCTGGGCGCCCGTGCCAAACTGCAATTCGAACTCGCCTGGGCCCATCATCGTCTGGGGCGCCATGAAGCCGCCCTCGAGATCTGCCGTGCGCTCCTCAAGCAGGTCGACGCCGACGCCTATCCCGCGGAAACCGCGGACGTTCACAATCTGATCGGCTTGATCGCCTTCGAGAGCAGCCGCTACGAGGAAGCGCGGCTGAACATCCAGAAAGGCCTGGTGCTGAGAGAACGGATCGGAGACCAGGCCGCCATCGCTCGCAGCTGCAACAATCTGGGCATGGTGCATCTGAGCCTTGGCGATCTGGGGCGCGCGGAGGCGTTCCTGACCCGCAGCCTGGCCATCAAGAATGCGGCGGAGGACCGCTACGGCGTCGCCGGTTGTCTGCTGAACCTGGCGTACATCGCCTTGGCGCAAGGCCAGATCCAGATGGCGCAGGAGCGAGGTCACCAGGCGCTGGCCAGTGGGCGCGAGCACGGGTTCCAGCAGCTGTGCGCCGAGAGCCTGCAGTTGCTCGGCGAGGTCGCCGAGGCGCAGGCCAGGCCGCAGGACGCCTCAGGGTTGTATGTCGAGGCGCGCGAGCTCGCCGCCCGCATTGGCGACGATGATCAACTGCTCATCGCTCTGCGGCATCTGGCGGCGCTGTCCCTGCGCCAGGGGGATCTGGAGGCGGCCCGCGGTTTCTTCGCAGGCGCCGAAGCCATCCTGCCGCGGATCCCCTCCCGGCTGCAACGGGCGCTGCTGCGCGAACTGGCGGGCGACCTGCATTCGCGTCAAGACGAGCACGAGGCCGCGGCCGCAGCCTACGAAGAGGCGGCCGCCGCGCTGGTGGAGCTGCGGCAGTTTGATAGGGCGGCCCGTGCGCACGCGCGGGCCGCGCTGGCCCTGGCGCGCGACGGTCGGCGCCTGGAGGCGGAGGCGCTGTACGAGCAATTGCGCGCGCGCAGCGCCGATCCTCATCTGGGCGAGCCGCCGCCGGAATTCGGCGAACTGGCCCGGCTGCTCGGCGGGGAGCATGGAGATGACCTGGCCACGCCGCCCGGCGATCCCGTGCTGCTGCGTTGCCTGCTGGCGCTGCCGGCGCTTGAGGCGCGCGCGGCGGATATCTCCGATCTGGCCGGCGCCATCGTGGACCTGCTGCAGCGCACCGACCCGATCGCCGGGGTGACGTTGACCTTGCTGTCGCCGACCGGCGAAGAACTGGGACGTTGGCCGCGGCGAGCCGGCGCCGAGGCGATGCCGAGAGCAAGCCAGGCGCCGCCGGCTCTGTTCTCCGCCGGAGCGGAGGTGGGTGCCGCCGGTCCGGCCTTGCGCGCGCGCAGGGAATTGGCGGATGGGCGCGCCTGGAGTCTGCGCGTCGGTCTGAGAGAGCGGCCTGGCAGCCAGGAGTTGGATCAGGCGATCGAACGGCGGCGCCAGGAGATCGTGCGCCGGGTGCTCGCGCTCGCGCTCGCTGTGCTGGCGGCGCGTCCCGACCGCCTGACGGCCGCGCCAGGGCCGACGGCGACGGCTCCCACGCCCGCCGGCGCAGGCGGCTCATCGTCCAGCGCCGCGGTCACGCCGCTGATCGGCGTGAGCGAAGCGGCGTCCGAACTGCGGCGCATGATCGCCAAGGTCGCCGAACTCGATACTCATGTGCTGATTCTGGGGGAGAACGGTTCCGGCAAGGACGTGGTCGCCCGGCTCATCCACGCGTGCGGGCCGCGCCGCGCGGCTCCCTACATCGCGGTCAATTGCGCCAGCATCCCTTCCGCATTGTTGGAAAGCACCTTGTTCGGCCATGAAAAGGGGGCGTTCACCGACGCCGTGGCGCGCCGGACAGGTGAATTCGAGCTGGCTGGCGAGGGCACGATCCTACTGGACGAGATCGGCGACATGCCGCTCGAGCTGCAGGGGAAGCTGCTGCGGGTCCTGCAGGAGAGAGAGTTCCGGCGCGTCGGCGGGGGAGAGACTATTCGGTTGCGGGCGAGGGTGCTGGCGGCCACCAACAGGGAAATCGAAAAGGCCGTCGTGGCTGGCGGCTTCCGTGCCGATCTCTACTACCGCCTGGCGGTCATTCCCCTGGTGGTGCCGCCGCTGCGCGAGCGTCCCGCGGACATCCCCGTGCTGTTGCGCCATTTCCTGGACCGCTACGCGGCGGAGTTTGGCGTGCCGGCGTGTCAACTGGCGCCCGGTGCGATCGAGGCGCTGGTCTCCGCGTCATGGCCCGGGAACGTGCGGGAACTGGAGAACCTGGCCAAACGGCTGCTCATTTTTCATGAAGGCAGCGTGATACGACGGGAGGATCTGCCCGCCGCGCTTCCGCAAGCCGCCCAGGGAAGCGCCGAGCGGGACAGCCTGGACGATCTGGCCGCTCGCATCGTCCGCTCGCGCGACTACTCGATGGCGGAACCGCTTCTGCCGAGATTGCAGGTCATGATCGCGCAGCATCTTCTGAGTTCTCTGGGCAACAAGACTCGCGCGGCGAAACTGCTGGGGATCACCACGCCCACGCTCTACGAGTGGCTGCGGCGCGAGCGCGACGGCGCGCCCCCGCCTCCATGGGAGCGGAGGGCGTCGGGTTGAGGCGGCGGAGCCGGGGGCGTCCAGCCGGACACGGCGGCGCACAAGATCCCTTGCGCGGGGCGAGCGCGCCATGTACCATGCACATGGGTCAGCCAATCCGCCTGCGAGGTTCGCCATGAGAATCGCGATAGCCCTTGCCCTGGCGCTCTTCTTCGGCTTCGCCGCCGTCGGTGACGCCCGTCCTCCGGTTGTTCACAACCTGCCCGCCGGCGACAGCGTGGTCTACACCGACGGGGGCAGTTTTCTGGTCTCCAGCAACGTCCCCATCAGTGTTTCGCTGGGCTTCTCGGGCGATGCCGTGATCGAGGGCGCCATCAACGTCCCCGGCGGTGGATCGGCGCAGGTGGAAATCGTCTGGCGCGAGACCGATCTGAGCATCTTCGCCGGGACAGTGCACACCAGTCACACAATTCGCTACATCATCCCGCCTGATTTTCAGGCCGCGGTGGATATCGGCCATTCGGAGAAATGACGCTGCTGCCGCCGGCCCATCATTTCATGATCGTCTGATCTCAGAACAGGCACATCGATAGAAGATTTTTGACCGTAAAGATTATTAATAACCGTAAAATATTCTAATGACCGTCTTGTTTGGTATTGTCTCCTGTTCTTCAACGCCGCTCCATGTTGGTTGTAAGCCATTATATATAAACAACCTAATTTCTTGGTCGAGCGCCAACAACACCGTTGATTTGGAATATTCTTTGCATGGGTCTGACTCGGCCTTTAGCACCATTCTGCCGGCGGAAGCGGGGGGTGGTTTCACGAGGGGACCCCCGCTTCTGCACGGCGGTGAGCGACGCAGCGGCTTCCCCCCATGGCCAGATGGGACACCTCGGCGGGCCGGTCCACGAGAGAGCCGGCCCGCCAAATCTTGCGGTCGCGCCTGGCCGTTGTGCAGCGGGCGTGGTCGGCCCCCGGTTGGGCTGGACGCGCGCGCGCGCCGCTGCTAGCCTTGCCGCAGCTCCTGCCGTTTCCCACCCGCGCCAATACGCCGTCGACGCCGGAGGCCAGACATGAGCCCCGCCAGCCGCTCGATCATGATCTGCGATGACAACATCGACCATTTGATGTTGATGAAGCGGGAGCTCGAACGCTTCTCGTCGGATTTCCGCGTGACCACGGTCACCACGGCCCAGGTGTGCCTGGAGGAGCTGGCACGCAGCCACCATGACGTCGTGGTGATCGATTATCTGCTGCGCGACATGAACGGGCTTGATCTGCTGCGCGAGATCAGCACACGCCATCCCGAGTCGATGCCGGTCATGATCACGGGGATGGGCAGCGAGGATGTGGCGGTGCAGGCGATGAAGGCCGGCGCCAGCGACTACATCATCAAGTCGACGGGCAGCTTCGCCGTGGTGCCGCTGGTCATCGCGCGCGCGCTGGAACGCAAGTCTCTGCTGGCGAGCAAGCGCGCGCTCGAAAGCCAGGCGGAACGCGTCTCGCAGATCAACGTGCTTGGCGCTCTGGCGCTCGGGGTCGCGCATGACGTCAACGAATTGCTGGCGACGATCCTGGGGCGGGCCCAGCTGCTGGGCGAGCGGCTGGCGGACGCCGACCAGCGCTCGCAGGCGGAGGTGATCGCCCGGGCCGCCAGCGATGCCGCAGCGATCGTCGGCCGCATCCTGGAATTCGCCGGCGGCAAGGCGCGGGCGCAGCGCGAATCGGTTCGCCTGGCGGAGGCCGTGTCGGCCTGCCTCGAGTTCACCCGCAGCCGCTGGGAGAGCGAGGCGCGGCGCCGCGGCGTTTCCTATCAGATTCATAACGAGGTGCCGGGCGAGCTGGCGATCGATGTCCCACCGGCAGCGCTGCGTGAAGTCGTCACCAATCTGATCATCAACTCTTTGGAAGCGATGCCGGAGGGCGGCACCCTGCTCCTGCGCGCCATGGCGGATCAGCGGCTGGCGCATCTGTACGTTCAGGACACCGGCACCGGCATGACGCGCGAGACGATGGCACAGCTCTTCGAGCCCTTCCACACCGCGGGCAAGCCCTCCGGCCGCGGGATCGGGCTGGCCACGTGCCGGGCGATCGTGGAAGAACTGGGCGGCAGCATCCAGGTCGAGAGCGAGCTGGATGTCGGCACCACCTTCGAGGTGAGTCTGCCGCTGCGCGCGGGGGACGCCGTGGCGCCGCCGCCGGCGACAACGCCGGTCGGCGAGGCCGCAGGCCTGCGCATCCTGGTGGTGGACAACGAACCGCGCATCGCCGGCCTGATGCAAGACATCCTTGCCGCCGACGGTCATCTGCCGGCGCTCGCGCACAGCGGCGAGGAGGCGATGAGCAAGTTCCAGGAGGGCGCGTTCGACATCATGTTCTGTGACATTTCCATGCCCGGCCTTTCCGGGCTCGAGGTCGCGCGCGCGGTTCGCGCGCTGGATCCTCGGCTCGCCATCGTTCTGATCTCCGGCTGGGGCAATGAACGGCTGGACGCTGCGCAGATGGACGGGATCGTCGATCTATCCGCCGTCAAGCCGCTCGATATCGATCGCATCCGCGAGCTGGTCTCCGCCGCCGGAGCTCTCGCCGCCGCGAGGAAGAGCGATCCGGGAGGGCCGGCCGCCGGCCAGGGGTGAGCCCGCTGTCCCCCGCTGAGTTCGAGTAGTATCTCTTTCATGGATAAGGGCATACAGTCTTCTGCCGATGCGAGGCGCCGGCCTGCGAACGCCCGAACGCGCCCCCCTATTGCGGAGTCGAACTGCCGTGTTTCTCCCTTGACAATGTCATTTCTTTTCAATATCAATGAAGGTCATCACAATCGGACTCGGGGCAGGCCCCACAGGGGCCTTCGATTTTTCGGGAGGTCAGGAATGGCGAGCGACAAGACAAAGCAGGCCGATGAGGAAGCGATCCGGCAGAAGGAAAAGGCGTTTCAGGATTTCATCCAGGCGCGCGGCCTTAAGACCACGCGACAGCGGAACACCATCGTCAGCGTGTTCTTCGGTATGCGTGGCCATATCTCCGTGGAGGAACTGCTCCGGCAGGTCAAGCAGGTCAATCCGAAGATCGGCTATGCCACGGTGTACCGCACGCTGCACCTGTTGGTCGAGAGCGGGCTGGTGGAGGAGCGTCGGTTCGGCGATGGGCTGGCGCGCTATGAGGGGCGCTCGGAGGTGGAGCATCACGATCACATGATCTGTCTGGAATGCGGCCAGATCTCCGAGTTCTTCAACCCTCATCTGGAAGCACTGCAGCAGAAGCTGGCGCAGGATCACAAGTTCCGCATTTACCGGCACCGTCTCGAGCTTTACGGCGCCTGCGAGGACACCAGCGCTTGCCAACGGCGACAGCTGGCCAAGGTGGGAGCGAGCTGAGCTGTGGCGCCGCGGCATCCCTCGCCGCGGCTAGAAACGAGAGACAGCGATGGATGCCATCGCCCAGGAAGTGGCGCAGGACGTTCTGCTCCTGGTGGGGAATCCGAACGTCGGCAAGAGCGCCCTCTTCGGCCACCTCACCGGCAAGTACGTCACGGTTTCCAACTATCCGGGCACCACGGTCGACATCACGCGTGGGCGGTACCGGCGCGCCGGGCGCGTCATGCAGGTGATCGACACGCCGGGCATCTATTCGCTGCAGCCTCAGTCCGAGGACGAGATCGTCACGCGCGACATCCTGCTGGCCCATCCCGGGGCCAGGGTCGCGCTGGTGCTCGACGCCAAGAACCTGCCGCGCGGGCTGCTCCTGGCCCAGCAGTTCTGCGAGCTGGGGATGCCCTTCTGCATCGCCCTGAACATGATGGACGAGGCCGCCAGCCTCGGCGCCCGCATCGACGAGGCGGCTCTGGCCGGGGCGATCGGCGTGCCCGTGGTCGCCACCGTGGCGACATCGGGCCGCGGCGTGGCGGAGTTGCAGCAGGCGATCGACGAGGCGCGCGCCGGACGCCTGGCGGTGTCCTTCGCCCCGGAGCTCGAGGCCGCTTTGGCCGAAGCCGCCGCGCTGCTGGACGGGGCCGGCGCGCGGTCCGGGAGCCGCTTCCTGGCCCTGACCGCCCTGCACGACGTGCGCTCGCTGCCGGCCGGGCTGCGGGCGGAGCTGGGCCATGACCGCCTGGAAGCCCTCGATCGCGTCACGGGCCGCTTGCGACGCTCGCTGCAGGTGCCGCTGGCCGTGGCCCTGGGACGAGACCGCCTGCGTGGCGTCGAGCAGTTGCTGGATCTCGCCGTGCGCCACCGGCAGAGGGAGGCCGGCGGTTTCGCGTCGCGGCTCGGCCGGCTGGCCTTGCATCCGGTCTGGGGCGTGGCGATGGCGGCCGGCGCGCTGGCCGCGCTCTATCAGTTCGTGGGGGTTTTCGGCGCCGGCACGCTGGTCGACCTGCTCGAGGGGGGGCTGTTCGAGGGGGTCATCAACCCGGCCGCCACCGCGTTGGCCGATCGTCTGGTTCCCTGGGCGCCCTTGCGCGATTTTCTGGTGGGCGATTACGGCCTGATCACGATGGCGCTGACCTACAGCTTCGCCATCATCCTGCCCGTGGTCGGCACTTTCTTCATCGCCTTCGGCTTCCTGGAGGACTCGGGCTACATGCCGCGGCTGGCCGTCATGGCCAATCGGTTCTTCCGGCGCATGGGGCTGCACGGCAAAGCGGTGCTGCCGATGATTCTGGGCCTGGGCTGCGACACCATGGCCACGCTGACAGCCCGCATCATGGAGACGCGCAAGGAGCGCATCCTGGTCACCCTCCTGCTGGCGCTGGGCGTGCCGTGCTCGGCGCAGCTGGGGGTCATCCTGGGCATGCTGGGCAGCGTTTCCTTCCTGGGGGCGGCGCTGTGGTTCGGCGTGGTGACGCTGGCCCTCTTGACGACGGGAGCGGTCGCGGCTCGGCTGCTGCCCGGCGCGAGCAGCGATTTCATCCTCGAACTGCCGCCGATGCGTCTGCCCGGCCTGCGCAACATCCTGATCAAGACCGGCGCCCGCATCGAATGGTACCTGAAGGAGGCAGTGCCGCTGTTCGTGCTGGGGACCGTGCTCCTGTTCGCGCTGGACCGCCTGCATTTGCTGGAGCGGATCCGCGACGCGGCGGCGCCGGTGGTCGGCAGCTTCCTGGGTCTGCCGCGCCAGGCCACCGATGCGTTTCTGATCGGATTCCTGCGGCGCGATTACGGCGCGGCCGGCCTGTTCGACATCCAGCGCAGCGGCCAGATGGATGGCGTTCAGATCGTCGTCAGCCTGGTCATCATCACGCTGTTCGTGCCCTGCATCGCCAATTTCTTCGTCATGATCAAGGAGCGGGGCCTGCGCACGGCCTTGGCCATCGGCGCCGTGGTGCTGGTGATCGCCTTGATGGTCGGCGGCGGTCTGAATCTCGCGCTGCGAGGCCTGGGGGTGTCGCCTTGACAGGCTCGGATGCGACGTCCAAACTGCAGTGCCCGCTCTGCGGGCACCGCTTCGACCCACAGGCGCTGGATTGCCATGCCGGTTGCCCTTTGCGCCGCGGCTGCAAGGTCATTTGCTGCCCGCACTGCCGGTTCAGCTTTCTGGACCCGGCGCCGCGGCGGCCGAGCGGGCGGCGCCCGGCCTGGAGGTTGCCGTGGAGAAGGGACGCCAAGAGGCCCTAGAGGATCTGCTCGAGGCGCTCTGGCTCGCGCGCGAGAACGGACGGGTGTTCGACCCCGCCCGCCATCGACCGCACACCAGCGTGGTGACCGTCGACGAATTGGTGGCGGCGCTGCGCGGCAGCGGTCTGTTGTCGCTGGACCAGGGCATGCTGACGCTGACCGAGGCCGGGGAGGACGCCGCGGCGCACGTGGTGCGGCGCCACCGACTGGCTGAACGGCTGTACACCGATCTCTTCCGGGCTGAGGAGTCGGGCCAGCAATCGTTCGCCTGCCGCTTCGAGCACATCCTCAATGGCGAGGTCACCGACGCCGTCTGCACCCTGTTGGGCCATCCGCCCACCTGCCCTCACGGGCGGCGGATTCCTCCCGGACCATGCTGCCGGCGGGCGGTGCGCGAGGTGGCGCCGCTGGTCCGCCGCCTGAGCGAGTTCGCACCCGGCGGGCGCATGCGCATCGTCTTTCTTACGCCCCGTTTCCACCAGCGGCTGGACCGCCTGCATTCGTTCGGCGTTCTGCCAGGAGCCGTCATCCAGCTGCACCAAAAGCAACCGAGCTTCGTGATCCGCATCGGCGGCACCGAGGTGGCAGTCGAGAAGGAGATCGCCGATGAGATCTACGCCATCGGGCTCGGCTGATCCGCCGCCGGCGGCCGTCCCGGCCGGCGCAGAATCCCTGGAATGGCTGCGGATCGAGGTCGACACCGAGGCCCTGCGGCGCAATCTGTCTCTGCTGCGCGACCTGGTGCGGCCGCCGGCCCGCCTGCTGGCCGTGGTCAAGGCGGACGGCTACGGCCACGGCCTGGTCATCGCCGCGCGCTCGTTCCTGGCGGGGGGCGCGGACGTGCTGGGCGTGCACGCCGCCAGCGAGGCGCGCGCGCTGCGCGCGGCCGGCATCGGGGCGCCGGTGTTGATCCTGGGGCCGCTGACCGCTTCCGCGGCGGCTCTGGCCGGTGCGCTTGGCGCCGAGGCGACGATCGGTTCGTTGCCGGGGCTGGAGGCGGCGGCCGCGGGCGTGTCAGCCGCCGGCCTGGAAGCGGGAGCGCTGCGGGTGCATCTGAAGGTCGAGACCGGCGTCAACCGCCAGGGGCTGCGCGAGGAGGAGATCGACGCCGCAATCGAACGCCTCGACGCGACCCCCGCTCTGCGGCTGGTAGGCCTGTCCAGCCACTTCGCGGACATCGAGGACACCCTGGACCATGCCTTCGCCCGGGCGCAGATGGAGCGTTTCGAGCGCTACCGGACTCGCTTCGCGGCGGCCGGCCGCGAGAACCTGCTCCACCACATGTCGTGCAGCGCCGCCGCCCTGCTCTGGCCCGAATCGCATCGCCTGCTGGCGCGCGTCGGCATTTCCGCCTACGGACTCTGGCCGTCGCGCGAGAGCCGCATCTCGGCGCGCGCCGCCGGCCGCGGCGAGCTGCCGCTGCAGCCGGCGCTGACCTGGATTTGCGGCATCGCCCAGGTCAAGAACGTGCCCGCCGGGGAAACGGTGGGCTACGGCCGCACCTGGCGGGCGCCGGTCGACAGCCGCATCGCCGTGCTGCCGGTGGGCTACGCGGACGGCTATCCGCGCGCTCTCTCCACCCGCGCGCACGTGTTGATCCGCGGTCGTCGCGCGCCGCTGCGGGGACGGGTCTGCATGAACCTATGCATGGCCGATGTCACGCACATCCCCGGGGTCGTCGCCGGGGACGAGGCGGTGCTGCTGGGAAGGCAGGGCGACGAGGTCATCGCGGCCGAACTGCTGGCCGAGTGGCTCGGCACGATCAACTACGAGGTGCTGACCCTGCCCGGCCCTGGATGGCGGCGCGCGCCGGCCGGCGACCCCCCTTGCGAGGCGCGATGATCGAATCAATCCGCCGCTTCTTCAACCAGCGCCTGGCGCCGGGCGGAGCCGACCCCGCCGACGATGCCCGCCGCCTGCGCGTCGCGGTGTGCGTGCTGCTGCTGGAAGCGGCACATGCCGACGCCGATTTCGCCGCGGAGGAAAGGGCGGCCCTGGAGGAGCTGGTGCGGGCGCGTTTCGACCTGGACGAGGACGAGGTGGCGCGGTTGCTGGCTCTGGCCGAAGAGCAGCGGCGGCGGAGCACCGACCTGTTCCAATTCACCCGCCTGCTGGCGGAGAGCTACGACCGGGCCCGCAAGCTGGAGGTCCTGGAGCTGCTCTGGCGCGTCATCTACAGCGACGGCCGGCTGGAGGCGCACGAGGACGCGCTGGTCCACAAGCTGGCGGGAATGCTCGGCCTGAAACATCGCGAGCTGATCGGGCTGAAGCTGAAGGTCAAGGGAGACGCCGACGGCGGCAGGATTCCCGGCTGACCGCGCTGTACCCGCCGCGGGGCCTCTGCCGCTGCAGGTACACCCATGGCGACATCTCCCAAGGCCTCGCTTCGATCTTATATCATTCCATGGCAACAGATTAGTCTCGTGCTATCCCGATTGGCATCGCCTCTGCTAGACCCGCCGCGGTCGACCAGCATCACGATGGCGGCCGCGCGAGGCAGGCCGCCCAACCCCGCTCAACGACCAGGGGAGGATGCGAGATGAACAAGCATGCGCGCCCATGTCCATTGCTGCCGGCGCTCGCGGCGCTGCTGCTGCTGTGGGGCTGCGGGCAGGACCGCGACGGGCCGACCGGCGCGGGGGAGGTCGCCGACGACTACAGCGCGATCGACCTGGATCATCCCGACGGCGGGTTGACGCCGACCGACGAACCGGCGCTGGCCGCCGATCCCTATGTCAAGGCGGCGCTGGCGGCGGACGCCGCCGCGGCGGCCGACGATCCTCTGGCCGCCGATCCGGAGGTCGCCAGGCTGGAAAGGCTGGCGCAGGCCGACCCGCCGCCGGGCGGCCCGCGGCCCCGCATCACGTTTCTGCGGGTGACCTGGGGGATGCTGGACGCGGCGCCCGATGCCCAGCGCGCTGGCGACGATCCCCAGCCGCTGGACTGGTCGGGGCTGATGCGGGTCGAGCGCGGTCTGCTGATCGTGCGGCGTTTGATCGACTTCGAGCGGCCCGGCGATCACCTGGTGCGCCCGCGCATCGATCGGCACACGGTGGCGTGGGTGTCGCACACCGGCCCCGATCACGACGGCCTGCTGGTGCAGATACTCGAGCCGCCCGCGGCGCCGGACAGCCTGGGCCCGCCTCCGCCCCCCAACCGGCTGCATTTCCGCACCGGACCGCTCAGCCGCACCTTCGACCTTGCCGAGCTGGCGGGGCTGGAGTTGACCGTGCCGGTTGACGGGGCGGGCAACGCGGTGCGGTTCTGCGGCCACCAGCTGACGTCCCCGCCCCCTTGCCCGCGCGGGTTCCTCGCCGGCCTCTGGCGGGCGGAGAGCGATTCGAACGGGCTGCTGATCGGGCAGTGGTGCAGCCTGCACGGAAGGCTGGACGGTTTCGTGCGCGGAGGCTTCGGTCGCAACGCCGCGGGCGAAGGGGTCTTCCGCGGCAAGTATCTGAGCCGCGAGGGGCGCTTCCGCGGATTCGTGCGAGGCACGTGGGATTCGCCCGGGCCGGGCCTGCCGGGTCATTTCCAAGGGCACTGGGTCGATGCCGCGGGCGCGCCGGAGGGCGTGCTGGGCGGCGAGATCGTCCGCTTGCGCGACGATCGCCCCGGCGGCTTCTTCGCCGGACGATGGGTGATGACCTGCGGCGATTCGCCCCCGTCGCGATAGGCCGTGCGGGACGACTCGTGGCGGCGGAGGCGGCGCCGGGCGCCGCCTCCCCGTTTTTCAGGCGGTTTCCAATTCGATGCGCGCGACCTTGATCAAGGGATGCTCTGCCAGATTCGCGCGGGCCGCGATCACCGCGTCGATGCGGCCGCTGACCACTCCCTTGCCCGTGGCCTCGAAATCGTGCACCGGCGAATACGCCTCGACGCCCGCGGCGCGCTGATCGATGTTCTCCCGCTCGTCATGTTCCGCCAGGGCGGCTCCCGCCGGCAGCTCAGCGAGCAGAGCGCGGATTTCCGTCGCATACCGGCGAGCGAAGGCCTGGTAGGAGAAACCGAAGCGCGCCGAGACGATGCGGCGGCGTGACTCCAATCGCAGGCCGGTCTGCGCTTCGATCCGCGCCGCGTGGCGTTCCAGCTGCTCGCCCAGGCTGGCCGTCGCGATGATGTGGCAAGCGCCCGCGTGGCGGCCGATGAGTTCCCGCAGCCGTCCGCCGGCGGCGGGACGGGCGAGGCCGTGGTCGGGACCGTAGTAGTAGCGCTCCTGTCCGCCGCCGGCCAGGCACAGGCCCGCCAGCAGCCCACGCGCCGTTTCCGGCGCGCCTTCGAGCAGGATCTCGTCGAAGCTCGGCGTCGGGCCGGCGCCTGCACCCTCGGGCTTGCTCATCACGCCACGCTCCTCAACGGAAAAAGAGCAGGGTCACCAGCACGAAGCACGGCATCAGGAACGGCACGCTGTAGCGCAGCAGGTAGCCGAAGAAGCTCGGCATGGGGATGCCGGATTCCTCGGCGATCGATTTGACCATGAAGTTGGGCGCGTTGCCGATGTAGGTGTTGGCGCCCATGAACACCGCGCCGGCGCTGATCGCGGTCAGGTTCAGGATGAACTGCGGGTTGCGCAGCTCCGGCCCCAGGTAGCCGAGCAGGCCCGGCACCGCGCTTTCCGGAACTCCCAGGCTGCCGAGCGCGGTGTTGAAAAAGGTCAGATAGGTGGGAGCGTTGTCCAGGAAGCTGGAAAGCGCTCCGGTCACCCAGAAGAAATGCGCGGGGTCGTTCACGGCCCTGATCAAGCCCGCCAGCGCCCCGTGCTCGCCGGCCTGCAGAATCTTGAGGGCGGGGATGATCGTCATGAAGATCCCGGCGAACAGGTATGCCACCTCCTTGATGGGGAACCAGGAGAACTCGTTCCGGCGGCGCACGGCGCGGGCCGTCGTCAGCAGGGAGAGGGCGCCCATCAGCAGCAAGACGCCGTCGCGGATCTCGTTCTGCAGTTCCACGAAAACGTGGCCGTGCACCTCGAACCGGGTCAGGCGCACGCTGCCGGAGAAGAGCACGGCGGCCATGATGCCGAGCAGGAAGATGAAATTGTGCCACCCCTCGATGCGGAGCTTGCGCTCCGCCGCCGTGAACTCGGGCGGCCGTCCGGTCTCGCGCCGGTAGGCTCTGCGGTCGAGGAAGTAATAGAGAACAAGGAGCAGCGCGACCATCGTCAGCATCTCCCGCAGCAGCCCCTTGGTGACCCAGAAGAACGGCACGCCGTGCAGGAAGCCCAGGAACAGCGGCGGATCGCCGAGCGGCGTCAATGAGCCCCCGATGTTGGCGACCAGGAAGATGAAGAAGACGACCGTGTGGACTTTGTGGCGGCGCCAGGAGTTGGCGCGCAGCACCGGCCTGATCATCACCATGGCGGCGCCGGTGGTGCCGATCCAGGAGGCGAGCAACGTTCCGACCAGCAACAGCGCCGTGTTGACGCCGGGCGAACCGCTCAGCGCGCCGCCGACGTAGATGCCGCCGGCCACCGTGAACAGCGCCCACAGCAGCACGATGAAGGGAATGTAGTCGATCAGGTAGATGTGCAGGATCTCGTCGAACCCCTCCCAGCCGTAGGCGACCACGAACGGCACTGCGAAGACGAGCGCCCAGAAGGCCGAGATCTTGGGAAAGTGGTGGTGCCAGAAACGGGGGGCCACCAGCGGGAAGATGGCGATCGACAGCAGGATGCCCGCAAACGGCAACGCGCTCCAGAGGGGCAGCACCCGGCCCAGGTCGTGACCGTGCTGCGCCGCCGGGCCGCCGGCGCGGGCGTCGCCGTGGGTGTCGCCGTGGGCGTCGCCGCCGGCGGCGGCGGCCACGGCGGGCAAGCCGGCCGCCAGGGCCAGACAGGCGGCAAGCAGAAGGCCGCCGGCGGCGGGACGGCCGCGCGCCATGCTGAATTCGAAACGCATCGCACCTCCGCGGCGTAGCGGCGGGAGCACGTCGGGGACGGCGGGGCCGCTTGCGCTCCGTCGCTGGTGGGGGGCAGGGCCGAATGGCGTTGTGGAGCGCGGCGAAGGTAGATTAACGTTCTGGCGCTGTCAATGGGGCTCGTGCCGCGGCGGCGTTCGCGGCGAGTGGGGCGGCCGATGCGCATCGCCTATCTGAGCACGCAGGTCGGATTCTACGGGGGCGAGGTTCACGTGCGGCAGTTGGCCGCCGGGCTGGCCAATCGCGGGCACGATGTCTTCTGCGTTGTGCGCCCTCGCAGCGCCCTGGCGGCGCGGCTGCGGGAAGCGGGCCTCGATGTCATCACCCTTCCCCTGCTCGATTGGTACGAGCCCGTGGGCGCGGCCAGGTTGGGCCGGCTGCTGCGCCGCCGCGCCCCGGACATCGTGCACACGCACACGCCGCGCGATCATTACCTGGCGGCCGTGGCGACGGCCGGCGGGGCCGCCGTCAACGTCGGCACGCGGCACCAGCTGCGACCGTTCGGCGCCGTCTGGCTCAAGCGCCCGTTCCTGCGCCGCCTCGCCGCCATGATCGCGGTGTCCGCGGCGGTGCGCGACACGCTGCTGCGTGCGCGGGCGGTGCCGCCGGCGCGGATCGTGACCATCCCCAACGGCATCGACGCCGGTCGGCGCCCTGCGGCGCCCGCGGGTTGGCGCAGGGCGCGCGGTCTGGACGCGACGACGCCGGTGATAGGCTACGTCGGGCGTCTCAGCCCCGAAAAGGGGCTCGAGGTGCTGCTGGACGCGGCACGCCGGCTGTGCCCCGCCGGCGGGGCGCAGGCGCACTGGCTGATCGTGGGCGGCGACCCCTCTCCGCGCGGCGGCTATGCGGCGCGCCTGCGGCGCCTGGCCGAGGCGAGCGGGATGGGCCCGAGGGTCCATTTCCTGGGTTACGTGGAGGATGCCGCGGCCGCGGCGGCGGATTTCGACATCCATGTCGTGCCCTCGCGCGCCGAGCCCTTCGGGCTGGTGACGCTGGAGGCGATGGCGTCGGCGCGCGCCGTGGTCGCCACCCGCGCCGGGGGTAGCCCAGAGATCGTGCGCGATGGCGTGGACGGCTTGCTGGTGCCGCCCGACGATCCGGCGGCGCTGGCCGCCGCGCTGGCGCGCCTGCTTGACGATCCGCGCCTGCGGTCCTGGCTCGGCAACAATGCTCGCCGCCGCGTCCGGCGGGAGTTCGACGAGGCGCGGATGCTCGATCGGGTGGAGGCGCTCTACGCGCGGGTGGCGGGCGGCGGCCTGCCCTGATGCGCGGCGCCGCGCCCCGCTAACCCGCCGGCGCGCCGGCCAGCAGCTCGCTCAGGATCGGCACCAGGCCGTTGATCACCAGCTGCACCGCGATCACCGTGACCAGCAGACCCATCAGCTTTTCCGTGATGCGCAGCCCGGTGTGGCCGAGGCGGCGCATGACCGCGTCGCCGCCCACCAGGATCAGCCCCGTGACCAGCAGGATCAGCACGATGCTGCCGCCCACGGCGATCCGACCAGCCAAGCCGGGCGCTTCCGCCATCAGCACCATGACGGTGGTGATGGAGCCGGGACCGGCGATTAGGGGGATCGCCAAGGGCGTGATCGAAGGGTCTTCGTCGCTCTCGTCGTCGGCGTGGTCGATGGAGTGCGCGCTCTCGATGCCGGTGCGCCAGCGCCGCTGCCGGCTTTGCAGCATGTCCAGGCCGATGCCGAAGAAGATGACCCCGCCCGCGATGCGGAAGGCGTGGATGGTGATGCCGAACAGATGGAGCAAGGCGTTGCCCAGCCAGGCGAAGAGCGCCAGGATGACCAGCGACACGCCGAGCGCGCGCAGCAGGACTCGCCGCCGCCGGCGCAACGGCATCGCGGCGGTCAGACCGCTGAAGAACGGGATGCAGCCCAGCGGGTCGATGACCGCGAACAGGGAAGAGAGGGCGAACAGGCTGAAGCCGTAGATGTCCATGGTCAGCGCTCCGCGCCGCGCCGGCGCGCGGCAATGGTGGCGCGCGCCGGGCGGCGTGGCAAGCGCGAACAGGGGCCTCGGCACAGCGCGCTCCCGCGTCCGGCCGCGCCGGAGCCGGAGCAATAATTTGTCCACGGCCGGTGCGGATGCAATATTACCCGCGGTGCGGCCGTCCGGTCGCAGTCACGGCGCCGCGTGGCGGCAGGGAGGTGCTCTCATGGCTATCAGGGATCAGGATGCTCTTGATTATCACGCGCGAGGGCGGCCGGGAAAGACGGAGGTCGTTCCCACCAAGCCGTGCCTGACCGCGCGCGACCTGTCGCTGGCCTACTCGCCCGGCGTGGCGGCCCCCTGCCTGGAGATCCACCGGGAGGCCGGCGACGCCTACCGCTACACCAACCGCGGCAACCTGGTGGCCGTCGTCTCCAACGGCACCGCGGTGCTCGGCCTGGGCGACATCGGCGCCCTGGCCGGCAAGCCGGTGATGGAGGGCAAGGGAGTCCTGTTCAAGCGGTTCGCGCACATCGACGTGTTCGACATCGAGATCGACACGCATGACCCGGAGGAGGTGATCCGGGTCTGCCAGCTTCTCGAACCGACCTTCGGCGGCATCAACCTGGAGGACATCAAGGCTCCGGAGTGCTTCCAGATCGAGGAAACGCTGCGCCGCACCATGGGCATCCCCGTTTTCCATGACGACCAGCACGGCACGGCCATCATCTCGGGCGCGGCGCTGCTGAACGCCTGCGAACTGGTGGGCAAGAAGCTGAGCGACGTGCGCGTGGTCGTTTCGGGGGCGGGCGCCTCGGCCATCGCCTGCGCACGCTTCTACGAGCAGCTGGGCGTGCCGCGCGCCAATTTCCTGCTCGTCGACACCAAGGGCGTGGTCTACCAGGGGCGGCAGGAGGGGATGAACCCCTACAAGGAGCATTTCGCGCAGCCGACCAAGCTGCGCACGCTGGCCCAGGCCATGAAGGGTGCCGACGTCTTTCTGGGCTGCTCGGTCAAGGGGCTCGTGACCCCCGACATGGTACGGTCGATGGCCGATCGCCCCATCGTCTTCGCCATGGCGAACCCCGATCCGGAGATCGGGTACGAGGAGGCGCGGGCGGCGCGCCCGGACGTCATCATGGCGACCGGCCGTTCCGACTACCCCAACCAGGTCAACAACGTGCTCGGCTTCCCCTTCATCTTCCGCGGCGCCCTGGACGTGCGCGCCAGCGCCATCAACGAGGAGATGAAGATGGCCGCCGCGCACGCGCTGGCGGAGCTGGCGCGGCAGCCCGTGCCCGGTTTCGTGTCGGCGGCGTACGGGGGGCAGGTGTTCGAGTTCGGTCCCGAGTACATCATCCCCAAGCCCTTCGATTCGCGCGTGCTGGTGTGGGAGGCTTCCGCGGTGGCGAAGGCGGCCTGCGACACCGGCGTCGCCCGCCAGCCGGTCACCGACTGGGAGGCCTACCGCGAGCGGCTGGAGGGCATGGTCAACCGCAGCCAGCAGGTGATGCGCACCATCCGCACGGCGGCGCAGCGCTCGCCGCGGCGGGTGGTCTTCCCCGAGGGGGAGAACCAGCGCATCCTCGAAGCGTGCCGCGTCGTGGTCGAGGAGGGCATGGCGCGGCCGGTGCTGCTGGGCAACCGCGACGCCATCCGCGCCCGCGCTCTGCACGCCGGGCTCGATCCCGCCGCGGTCAGCATCATCGACCCCCAGAATTCGCCCGACAACGACGCCTTCGCGGGCGAGCTGTATCGCCTGCGCGCGCGGCGCGGCCTGACGCCCAAGACGGCGCGGGTGCTGGTGACGCACCCGTTGCACCATGCCGTGATGATGCTGCGGTCCGGCCAGGCCGACGGCATGGTGGCGGGCATCGAGAGCAGCTATGTCAACACCATCCGCACCATCCTGCCGCTGGTCGAACTCAAACCCGGCGTGCGGCGCATGGTAGGCATGCACGTCCTGCTGGTCGAAGGGCGCGTGTTCATTTTTGCCGACACCACGGTCACGGTCGATCCGGACGCGCGTCAGCTGGCGGAGATCGCCGTGCTGGCGGCCGAGGTGGCGCGTCATTTCAATCTGGAGCCGCGCGTCGCCTTGCTGGCGTTCTCCAACTTCGGCGACAACGACCATCCGCGCGTGCGCAAGGTGCGCGAGGCGGTCGCCCTTTTGCAGCGCGAGCATCCCGAACTGCTGGTCGACGGGGAGATGCACGGCGACGTCGCGGTGCTGCCGGATTTCGCGGCCGAGAACTTCCCGCACTGCAAAGTGGGCGGGCAGGCCAATGTGCTGGTGTTCCCCGATCTCAACAGCGGCAACATCGCGTACAAGCTGGTCGGCTACATCGGGCAGCGCGAGGTCATCGGACCGCTGATGGTCGGCCTGAAGTACCCCATCAACGTGGTTTCGATCAACTCGGACGTGCGCGAGATCGTCAACATGACCGCGCTCTCCTGCTACCAGGCCGGGCGCTAGGAGCCCCGAGCTCCGCGGGGGCGGGACCATGCCGCCCCGCCCCCGCGCCCTCACACGACCTCCAACCTTTCGGCCGTGACCGCGACGGCGCCGTGGTCGTCCTCGACGCGGCCCGTGACCAGATACGGGCCGCGCGTCAGCAGCAGCGGCCCGTAGCGGCTGTACACTCGCGGGAACAGCGTCACCTCGAACAGGGCGGTCTCGTCCTCGAGGCTGAGGAACTTCATGGCGGCGCCGGTCTTGCGCACGGAGGCGGTCTTGGCCGCCACCAGCAGCCCCGCCACGCGCACGCGGCGCCCCGCCAGCTCCGGCAGCGCGGCGGCCGGCACGGCGCCGCGCCGGCTCAGGAAGGATCGCAGCGACGCCAGGGGGTGCTCGCTGGCGGTCAAGTGCAGCAACGCCGCCTCCTGCCGCAGCTTCTCGGCCGCCGTGAAGTCGGGGATGGCGGGGACCAGGGCCGTGGCCCCGCCCGGGCCGGGAGCGGGGAAGAGGGCGAGCGCCGCGGCGGCGCCCTCGCGCGCCGCGGCCGGCCGCCGGGTGCCGCCGACGGAGCGTCCCTGCTTGCGCAGCAGCGCGTGTTTCCACAGCAGGGTGGGCCGGCTCTGGGCGAAGCCGTCGCAGGCGCCGCAGCGGATCAGGTTGTCCGCCTCCGTCCGCGACAGCGCCGGCACCCGCGCCAGCAGATCCTCGAGCGAGACGAAAAAGCCGTCGCGTCGCCGTTCGGCGAGCAGCGAGGAGAGACCGCGCCGCGACAATCCGTGCACCTGCTGCAGGCCGATGCGCAGGGCGCCGTCCCGGCCCGTGTACTCCGCCTCGCTGCGGTTGACGTCGGGCAGCAGGATGCGCAGGCCGAGCCGTCGCGCCTCCTCCAGGTAGACCGAGGCGGAGTAATAGCCGCCGCCGTTGGACAGCACGGCGGCCATGAACTCGGCGGGATGGTGCGCCTTGAGATAGGCCGCCTGGAACGAAAGCACGGCGTAACTGGCGGAATGCGCCTTGCAGAAGGCGTAGCCGGCGAAAGTGCTGACCTGGCGCCAGATCTCGGCGACGCCCGCCTCGCCCACCGCGGCGGCGGCGCCGGTGCGGCGCGCTCCGGCGAAGAAGCGCTCCTTGAGCGACAGGAAATCGGCGGGGTCGCCCTTGAAGCTCATGGCGCGCCGCATCAGATCGGCCTCGGCCAGCGAGAAGCCGGCGACCGTGCTGAGAGTGCGCATGACGTCCTCCTGGTAGATCATCACGCCGTAGGTCTCGCGCAGGAATCCGAGATCCGGATGGGGCAGCGTCGCTTCCTCCTGGCCGAGGTGGCGCAGCACGAAACTGCGCGCCATGCCGCTGTCGGCGGGACCGGGGCGGATGACGCTGCTGGCGGCGACGACAGCCGCGAAGGTATCGGCCCGGAGCTTGCGCAGCAACGCGCGCATCCCCGGCGATTCGACGTAGAAACAACCCAGAGTCTCGCCCTCGCGCAGCAGCCGCCGGGCACCGGGATCGTCGTCGGGCAGACGGCCGAGGTCGAATGCCGGTCCGCCGTGCGCCGCGGCGGCCCGCGCCGCGTCGGCGATGACGGACAACCCGCGCTGCGCCAGGATGTCGATCTTGACCAGCCCGAGCGCCTCGATGGCGTACATGTCCAGCTGGCTGACCAGGATCCCCTTGCGCGCCCACTGCAAGGGGAAGAGCCGCGTCAACGGTTCGCGGCCGATCACCAGCCCGCCCGCATGGATGCCCAGGTGGCGGGGAAACCCGTCCAGGTCGCGCGCGCCGGCCAGCAGCGAACGATGCGGCTCGCGCGCGTATGGCAAGGCCGACGCTTCGGGCACCCGCGCCAGGGCCGCCGCCGGATCCTCGAGCGCGTGGCGCGGCAGCCGCCGCGTGAAGGCGGCGATCTCGCGGTCGCCGTAGCCGTGGGCGCGGGCGACCTCGCGGTAGGCCGCGCGGGCGTTGAAACGATTCAGGTTGCAGATCATCGCCGTGCAGCCGCGCCCGTAGCGGCCGTAGATGTAGGCGAGCACGGCGTCGCGGTCCTTCCAACCGAAATCCAGGTCGATGTCGGGCGGCGAGACGCGCTCGGGATTGAGAAAACGCTGGAAGTAGAGATCGTGGGCCAGGGGGTCGACGTGCGTGATCCCGAGCGCGTACGCGATGAGCGAATTCGCCGCCGACCCCCGTCCCACGGACGGCAGACCGCGCTCGGCGGCGTAGCGGACGATGTCCCAGACGATCAGGAAATAGCCCGCGAAAGCCAGCTTCTCGACGACGCGCATCTCGTCGAGCAGGCGGTTCATCGCCGCCGAGTCGACCCGCCCGTAGCGCCGCACCAATCCGTCGCAGCACAGCTTCCAGAGGTAGGACGGCGCGGTTTCGCCCGGCGGCAGCGGGAATTCGGGATAGCGCCACGTGCCGAGACGGTGCTGGAAACGGCAGGCGGCGGCGATCGCCTCGCTCTCGGCGCAGGCGCCGGGAAACTCGTCGAGCAGCTGCGCGACCTCGCGGGCCGGCCGCAGGTAGGCGCCGTGCGGCGCGCACGCCGCCGGGTCGACGGTGGCCAGGGTGCGCCCGGTCCGGATGGTCGCCAGCAGCCGTTGCAAGGCGAGCCCGGCGGGTGCCGCGGCGTAGACATCGCCCCCCGCGACGGCCGGCGTGCCGTGCGCCGCCGCCCAGTCGGCCAGCCGCCGCAGCCGGCGGTAGACCGGCCCCGCCTCGCCGCCCGCCGTGGTCAACAAGACCCGCAGCGCGCGACCCGCCGCCGCTAGGCCGCCGGGCGCCGCGGCGAGCGCGGCCAGCACCGCCTCGGAGTCTGTCAGACAGAAGAACGAAGGCGGCGCGCCGCGACCGTTGCCGCATCGCCCGCGCGCCGTCTCGGCGGCCAGCAGCGCCGGCAGTTCACGCAGCAGATCGAAATCGGGCCGCGTCTGCCGCAGCGTGGTGAAACGGCAGATGGCGGCGTACCCGTCCTCGTCGGCCGCGAGCAGGACGGCCCGCGGCCGGCCCGGGGTGAGCGCGCCGGGAACGAGCCGGGGGGGCGCGGCGGCGGCGTCCTCGTCGTCTGTTCCGCCGCTCGCGTCGCGGGCGCCGCCGTCGCCGGGGCACGCGCCGCCGCTGTCATCGCGGGCGCCGTCGTTGGCGTCGGCGCCCGCGGCCGGCCCGGCGGCGCCGCGGGCGCCGCGGGCGCAGCGCGTGCCCCGCGGCCGGTCGGCGGTGATCTCGACGCCATGGATGGCGCGGATCCCGACCGCTGCGCACGCCTGCTGGAAGTCGACCGTGCCGTGCAGGGCGTTGAGGTCGGTCAGGGCGAGGGCCGGCAGGTCGAGCGCGGCGGCGCGCCGCGCCAGGTCCTCCGGCGACGACGCCCCGCAGAGCAGGGAGTAGTGGCTGTGGCAATGCAGGTGAATCATCGACGACCGCCTTGCGTGTGTGGGTGCGGCCTCGGTGGCGGCGAGCCGGTGTGCCACAGGGTAGGCGAAAATTAAGCGAAAATCAACGTCGTGCCGTCGAAATTGTTGCTGGATTTTATAAACCTTTGTTATAAAACAAGATGATTTGTCGTTCGGCCGTTTGGAACAACCGGCGTCCCGGCTTGGGCTTGCATCCGCCAGGCACAATTTCGGCGGCACAACGCGGTGCCGAACGCAACCGAGCGGGCGCGTTGACCACGACGGCGCCGGTGTCTAGAGTCAGCCGGTGTCGCCCGCGCCTCGGCGCCCCTGCTCGCCCCGGAGGTCCGGCCTTCCATGAGCATGCCCGATGTCCCGGTCCGCACCGGGCTGGACCGGCTGCAGGCGGGCGGATTCGCTCCGCTGCGGGGGCAGCGGCTCGGCCTGCTCTGCCATCCCGCTTCGGTCGACCGCGGTCTGGTCCACGCCGCGCGCATCCTCCATGAGGCTGCGGCCGCCGATCTGCGCTGTCTGCTGGGGCCGCAGCACGGCATCCGGGGGGAGACGCAGGACAACATGGTGGAGTGGGAGGGCTTCGTCGATCCCGCGACCGGACTGCCGGTGTATTCGCTCTACGGCGCGGCGCGCGAGCCTTCGGCTGCCATGCTCGGAGGGATCGACACGTTGGTGGTCGATCTGCAGGATGTCGGGGCGCGTTATTACACGTTCATCTGGACGCTGTTGCTCTGTCTGCGCGCCTGCGCCGTCGCCGGCAAGCGCGTGGTGGTGCTGGACCGTCCCAATCCCATCGGCGGCGCCGCCCGTGAAGGTGCGCTGCTTGACTCCGCCTACCACTCGTTCGTCGGCATGGCCCCGCTGCCGATACGGCACGGCCTGACGATCGGCGAGGTGGCGCTCTGGCTGCGAGCGCGTTTGCGGCTCGCGGTCGAGGTGGAGATCGTCTGGATGGAAGGCTGGCGGCGGGCGATGTGGTTCGAACAGACCGGCCTGCCGTGGGTGATGCCGTCTCCCAACTTGCCGACGGTGGACACGGCGGTCGTCTATCCCGGCGGCTGTCTGCTCGAGGGCACGGAATTGTCGGAGGGCCGAGGCACGACGCGCCCGTTCGAGATCTGCGGGGCGCCGCACATCGACCCCGAGCGGCTGGCGGCGCGGCTGGCGGCGTGGCGGTTGCCGGGCGTCGTCTTCCGGCCGCTCTACTTCCAGCCGACTTTCCAGAAGCACGCGGGCCGGCTGTGCGGGGGAGTGCAGCTGCACGTGGTCGACCGCAACGCCTTCCGGCCGGTCTTGACGGGAGTGGCGCTGCTGTGCGCCGCGCGCGAGCTGTGGCCGGAGCGATTCCGCTGGCGCTTGCCGCCTTACGAGTACGAGACCGTCAAGCCGCCCATCGACATCCTGGCCGGGGGGCCGGAGCTGCGGCGTCGCATCGAGGCGGGCGATCCGCCGGCGGACATCGCCGCCGGCTGGGAGCCGGGACTGGCCGCCTTCGCGGCGGAGATCGGCGGGTTTCTGCGCTATGAATGACGCGCCGCGGGTTGCGGGCCCCCGGCGGGCGATGATCCTGGCGGCGGGCTATGGCACGCGGCTGCGACCGCTGACCGATCATCTGCCCAAACCGCTGGTGCCGGTGCTGGGGCGGCCGCTGCTGGACACGATCATGCTGAATCTGCTCGCCGCCGGCGTCGAACGCCTGGCCGTCAACGCGCATCACCTGGCGGCGAAGCTGGCGGCGCACGTGGCGGCCGGCGCGCCGGGCGCAGACATCGAGCTTTTCCACGAACCCGACATCCTGGGCACCGGCGGGGCGCTGGCGGGCGCACGGGACTTCCTGGATCAGGACGATTTCTTCCTGCTGCACAACGGGGACGTGCTGACCGATCTGGATCTGGGCAGCCTGGTGGGGGAGCATCTGCGGACGGGCGCGGTGGCGACCCTGGCGCTGGTCGACTGGGCGCCGGCCAACACCGTGCTGCTGCTTCCAAGCGCGAGGGGGACGGTCGGGGGCGAGGTGATCGACGTCGATGGTCGTCTGGAGACGACGCCCACGCCCGGGGCGCGCCGGTTGACCTACAGCGGGGTCGCGGTCATCTCGCGGGAGCTTCTGGGTCTGCTGCCGGCCGGGCCCTCATCGCTCGTCGACGCGCTGCTCAAGGCGCTTTCCAGCCGGCGCGGCGCCGTGCGCGGCTGGGCTCCGACGGGCGCCTACTGGAACGATCTGGGAACGATCGGGCGCTACCTGGAGGCCCACCGGCATCTGCTGGCGGAGCGTCGGCTGGCGCTGCCGTGTCTGCCGACGCCGCCGGGACCGGTGATGCGGGGCGAGGGGGCGCGGATCGCCGGCGACGCGGTGCTGGACGGCTTCGTCTGCCTGGGCCGGGATTGCGACATCGGCGCGGGCGCGAGGCTGGAGGATTGCGTCGTGCTCGACGGGGTGTCCGTGCCCGCCGGCAGAGCGCTGCGCCGGGCCGTCGCGGGGGACGGCTGGACGGCCACCGAGGCCGCCGAACGGGCCGCGGAGCTGCCGTGTGTGCGCGCGGCCGGCTTCGGTTCCCCGGTCGCCTGCGAGGAGATCACGGGGCACGGATCCGACCGGCTGTTCGTGCGCCTGGACGACGGCGGCCGCAGCGCGGTGCTGATGCGCTCGCCGCCCGACGATGAGGAATTCGACCGCTACGTGGCCATCGGCCGCTTCCTCCACGCCGAGGGGCTGGGAGGGCCGGAGATCCTCGCCGTGGACGCGGCGCGGCGGGCGGTGCTGGTGGAGGATCTGGGCGATCGCTCCCTGCGGCGCCTGGTGAGCGAGGCGAGGGCGGGCGGCGGCGCGCGGCCGGCGGGCGATGAGTGGCCGGCGGCCGCGCCGCCGCCGCCACCCGCGGCGCTCTACCGGCAGGCGCTCGATCTGCTGGTGGAGCTGCAGGTGCGAGGCACCGCCGCGCTCGCCCGCTGTCCGGCCGCGGGCGAGCGGCGCTTCGATCACCAGACGCTGCGCTGGGAGACCGACTACTTCCGCCGCCGTTTTCTGCACGAGGCCTGCGGGCTGCCGGCGGTGAGGCTCGCCCCGCTCACCGGCGAGTTCGAGCGGTTGGCCCAGGCCGTTCTGGCGCAACCGGTCGTGCTGATGCATCGGGACTTCCAGTCCGAGAACATCATGTTCAAGAGCGGCGCGCCGCGTCTGGTCGACTTCCAGGGCATGCGCCGGGGACCGTTGGCCTACGATGTGATGTCGCTGCTGCGCGATCCTTACGTCGATCTGCCGGAAGCGATGATCGCCGAGCTGCTGGCATACTACCGCGATCGGCTGGTCGCGCGCGGAGGACCCGCCGCGTCGGCGCCGGAGATGCCGGGCCTGGCTGCCGCCGCCGGCCTGCAGCGCAGCATGCAGGCGCTGGGAGCCTACGCCTTTCTGTCGCGGATCAAGGGCAAGACCGGTTTTGCGGCGCACGTGCCGGCCGGCCTGCGACAGCTGCGCTGCGGTCTGCGCGCGCTGCGGGCGAGCGGGTCTGCCCCGGGCCCCTTGCCCTGGCTCGAGGAAATCGCTGCGGAGCTGAGCGAGACCGCGGGCGGCGGTTGAGGGCGGCGCCGGGCGGCGCGCTGAGGCCGGCCTTCGCCCGCCACGAGCCGCCCGCCGCGCTCGTTCCCTCAGTCCTTGTATTTCACGCTGCAGCCGTAGGGCGTGGTGTTCGCGACGGCCAGCTGCTGGCCGAGCAGCAGCGCCGTGATCGCCCGCTCGACGTGGTTGACCTTGGCCTGGCCCTTCAGGCGGGGGTCGTCGTCGATGGCGCCTTGATAGACGATCCGTCCCTGGTGATCGAGCACGTACATGTGGGGGGTGGTGCGGGCGCCGAACGCCTTTCCCACCTTGCCGTCGGGGTCCCGCAGGATGGGATAGGGCAGGGCGTAGCGCGCGATCCATTCCCGGTCCTTGTCGGCGGTGGCGTAGTGGGTGCTGTTGATCGCCAGCCAGACGACGCCCAGCTCCCCGAACTTGTCCGCCAGCTTCTTCATCGTGCCCGCCTCGTAGTGATGGCGCACGTAGGGGCAATCCCAGTTGATCCACTCCAGCACGACCAGCTTGCCGGCGTGGTCGGCCAGGCTGACCGGCCTGCCGTCCTGGTCGGGCAGGGTGAAAGCCGGCGCCGCCGCGGAGGCGGCCGGCATCGCCGGGGAACTCGCCGGCGATTGTTCGGCTGTCGCCGGCTTGGCCGGCGGCGGAACCTGGGCCTGGGCGATCGGCAGCATGAGCAGGCACGCCAGTCCCAGACTGGCGGCGGCTGGGATGAAACGCATGCAGGGTCTCCTTCACGCTGAAGCCAGCGTCGCTTCTCGAGGGCCTGATTGGGATACCACCGTCGCCGCCGGTGCCGGACGGCGACGTTCCCACATGAGAATGCAGAACGGCCGGATTCGCAACGCCGCGTGCGACGGCGCGTGACGAAAACGCCTCCGACGATTATCTTGGCCTCTTCAGGCCGGCCGGACGCCGGCGGGACGCGTCCCCCGCCGGCCGGCTCCGTGCGCTCCCTCCGGCGCCGCCGGATGGGGAGCAGTCGGCATCCCTGCTCTTTTTCAAGGAGACGACCGGATGAAGAGCCGTCCGCTCACCACCGCGACCGCCGTCCTGGCAGCCGCCCTGGCCCTGTCCGCGCCGGCCGCCGCCTGCACGAACTACCTGATCAGCAAGGGGGCGTCGGCCGACGGCTCCACGATGATCACCTATTCCGCCGACTCCCACGCGCTCTATGGCGAATTGTACCACTGGCCCGCCGGCGTGCATGTGCCCGGCTCGCCGCTGCCGATCCACGAGTGGGACACGGGCAAGTATCTGGGCACGATCGAGCAGGTCGCCAGCACGTTCAGCGTGGTCGGCAATATGAACGAGCATCAGGTGGCCATCGGCGAGACGACTTTCGGCGGCCGGCCGGCCCTGCGCGATTCGACCGCCGTGCTCGACTACGGCAGCCTGATGTACATCGCGCTGCAGCGCGCCCGCACCGCCCGCGAGGCGATCCGCGTGATGGCGGATCTGACCGATCGCTACGGCTACTACAGTTCGGGCGAGTCGTTCTCGATCGCGGATCCGGACGAGGTGTGGCTGCTGGAGATGATCGGCAAGGGCCCCGGGCGCAAAGGAACGGTCTGGGTCGCGCGGCGCGTGCCGGACGGCTATGTCAGCGGCCACGCCAACCAGGCGCGCATCCGGCAGTTTCCGCTGCGTGATCCGGAGAATTGCCTCTACGCGCCCGATGTCATCTCCTTCGCGCGCGAGCAGGGGTGGTATGACGGCCGGGACGAGGACTTCAGCTTCGCCGATGTCTACGCGCCGCTGGATTTCGGCGCCCTGCGTTTCTGCGAGGCGCGCGTCTGGCGCATGTTCACCCGCATCGCGCCGTCGCTGGATCTGCCGGCCGATCTGGTGCGGGGCGCACCCGACGCGGCGCCACTGCCGCTCTGGGTCAAGCCCGAACGGAAACTGTCGGTGCATGACGTGATGGAGCTGATGCGCGACCACTTCGCCGGCACGGAGTTCGATCTCAGCGTCGGGCCGGGCGCGGGGCCGTTCGGTCTGCCCTATCGCTGGCGGCCGATGACCTGGGAGGTGGACGGCGTCAAGGGGCTGCACGAGCGCGCGGTCTCGACCCAGCAGACAGGCTTCTCCTTCGTGACGCAATCGCGGCGCGGACTGCCGGACCCGATCGGCGGCGTGCTCTGGTTCGGGCTCGACGACACATACTGCACGGTGTACACGCCGATGTACTGCGGCATCCGAGCCGTGCCGCGGAGTTTCGCGGTCGGCACCGGCGACTGGTTGAACTTCACCTGGGACTCGGCGTTCTATGTCTTCAATTTCGTCGCCAATTTCGCGTATTCGCGCTGGCGTGACATGATCCAGGATGTCCAGCTGGTGCAGCGAGGGCTGGAGGGCGAGTTCCTGGCCATGCAGCCCGAGGTCGAGGCGGCGGCGCTGGCTCTGCACGCGCAGGCCCCCGAGCGCGCGCGAGAGTATCTGACCGCCTACTCGGTCGAGCAGGGGGACCGAGTCACGCGCCGCTGGATGAAATTGGGCGAGCATCTGCTGTGGAAGTACATGGACGGCAACGTCAAGGACGAGACCGGCAAGGCGAGGCATCCGCGCTACCCCGACGATTGGTACCGCCGCATTCTCGCCGAGGACGGCCAGCGGGTGATGCAGATTCCCTGGCCGGAGCAGGCGACAACCGACTAGGCGCGGGCGGCGGCAGGGGGTCGAGAGGCGGGAGTGGACATGAAGCGCGGCAACTGGTCGTTCCGGGTCTTCACCGATGGCGTCTTCCGGCTCGACGGCGGCGCGATGTTCGGCGTGGTGCCGCGCGTCATGTGGGAGAGGCAGCATCCGCCCGACGACCAGAACCGCATCGAGCTGGTTCTGCGCTGTCTGCTGGCGGAGAACGGCCCCCGCCGCATTCTGGTCGACACCGGCATCGGCGACCGCTGGGAGGAAAAGCAGCGGAGCATCTACGGCTTCGCGCGCCGCCCCGGGCAGCTCCTGGCAGAGCTGGCGGCCGCGGGCGTGTCCGCGGAGTCGATCACCGACGTCGTCTTGACCCATCTGCATTTCGATCATTGCGGCGGCGCGTTGCGGCGCGAGGGCGATGCCTCCGTGCCGGCGTTTCCGCGCGCCCGGCACTGGGTGCAGAAGCAGCAGTGGGACTGGGCGCAGCGCCCCTCCGAGCGCGACCGCGCCAGCTTCCGCGCCGCCGATTTCGCGCCGCTGAGCGATGCCGGCCTGCTGGAACTCGTCGCCGGCGGAACCGAGATCCTGCCGGACGTGCGGGTGACGCCCATCAGCGGGCACACGCCCGGCCAGCAGATGGTCGAGTTCCACGTTGCCGGGGGCGCGATCGTCTTCTGCGGCGACCTGCTGCCGTTCGCCAGCCATCTGGCGGTGCCTTGGGTGATGGGTTTCGATCTCAATCCGCTCTTGACCATCGCCGAGAAACGCCAGTTCCTCAGCCGCGCCGCCGAGGAGAACTACACCCTGGTGTTCGAGCACGATCCCGTGATCGAGGCCTGTGGCGTGCGCTTCGTGGATGACAAGTTCGAGGCGGTCGAACCCTTCCGCCTCGAGGAGCGATAGGCCCGCGAGAGGCCGCGGCGCGCCGCGGCCTGGGGCACCGGCATGGAAGAGCCAGGCCAGCATCGGATCGCGCCGACGGGGGACGCTGGAGCGTCTCCGCCGGACGCGACCGCGCCAGCGCGCAAGCCGTTGTGGCTCAAGTCGCGCCGCGCCGGGGGCGCTGACTACCTCGACTTGCGCCGCCTGCTGCGGCGTTCGCGTCTGCACACCATCTGCGAGAGCGGCGCATGCCCGAACAGGGGCGAGTGCTGGAACGCCCGCACGGCCACCTTCATGATCATGGGCGACCGTTGCACGCGCAATTGCACCTTCTGCAAAGTGCCCGCCGGCCGTCCTGCGCCGCTCGACCCCGAGGAGCCGCAGCGGGTGGCGGAGGCGGTGCGCGAACTGGGGCTGCGTTTCGCCGTCGTGACCTCGGTCAACCGCGACGAGCTGCCCGACGGCGGAGCCGCCCACTTCGCGGCCACGATCAGCGCCATCCGGCGACTCAACCCCTCCTGCGGCGTCGAGGTGCTCATCCCCGACTTCAGGGGCGATCCCTCGGCGCTCGAAACCGTGCTGGCCGCGGGCCCCGACATCCTCGACCACAACCTGGAAACGGTGCCGCGGCTCTACCGCGCCGCCCGTCCTCAGGCCGATTACCGGCGCTCCTTGCTGTTGCTGCGGCGGGCGCGGCAGTGGGCGGGACCGCAGGCGGCGATGCGGATCAAAACCGGTCTGATGGTGGGGCTGGGTGAAGAGCGGGCCGAGTTGCTGGACGTGATGTCGGACTGCGCCGCGGAGGGGGTCGACATTCTGACCGTCGGCCAGTACCTGCGGCCGACGGCTCGGCACCACCCGGTCGTGCGCTACTACGCGCCGCAGGAATTCGGCGAACTGGCGCGGGCGGGGCGCGCGCTCGGCATTCCCTGGGTGGAGGCCGGTCCGCTCGTGCGGTCAAGCTACCACGCCCGCGAGCAGGCCGAAGGTTTGCAGGCGGCGCGCGCCGACGGCGCGGGTTGACGACGCCGGGCGCGTCGCGGAGGCGTCCGCAATGAACCGACCTGGCGCGGCGGGGCCGGGCGATCCGGCCGCGGCCGGCGGCGCGCTCTCCGCGCACCGCCGGGGGCGCTGGCTCGCCGCCGGCGTGGCCGTGTATCTGGCGATCCTGGCCGCCGTGGCTCTAGGCTTGTGGCAGCTGCACCGCGAGGCGCGCGCCCGGCTCGACGCCGCCCTGGGCGGCCGCCTGATCGGCATCGCGGTGTCCGCCGCGCATCTGGTCGACGGCGACTCCATTGCGGTCTGGTCGTTGGAGACAACCGAATCGCTGGAATTCCTATGGCTCAGTTCGCGGTTGGAGCGGCTGCGGCGCGAGAACGACCTGGCCGAGATAGCGCTCAGCGACGCCGCCGGACGGATCCTGATCTCCAGCGCGGACCGCATCAAACGCGGGGAGCCGAATGTCTACTGGCATCTCGACCGCGCCGCGGTGAGCCTGGCGCAGTCCGGCTTCCCGGCCGCCTCGCGGCTCTACCGCACGGGCGACGTGCAGCAGAAGAGCGCCCACGCCCCCGTCTTGACCAGCGATGGCGGCGTGGCGGCGGTTCTGACCGTCGAAGGCGACGCCGATTTCTTCACGACGCTGGCGGCGCTGCGCCGGGCGGCCTTGGCGACCGGTCTGCTGGTGCTGTTCTTCCTGTCCCTGATGGGCTGGCTGCTGCTGCGCCTGCATCGCGCGCTGGAGTCGTCTCGGGCAGCCGTCTGGAGGCAGGAAAACCTGGCGGCGATGGGGCGGATGACCGCGGCGATCGCGCACGAGATCCGTAACCCGCTCGGCATCATCCGCGGCGCAGGCCAGCACCTGGCTGCGCGCCTGCGCGAGGCCGGTCTGGAGGAGGACGCGATCGTCGGCTTCATCCCGGCCGAGGTCGACCGGCTCGACCGCATCCTCAAGGATTACCTGGCCTTCGGCGTGGAGGCGCCGCTGGCGCGCGAGGCGGTGGATTTGGGAGAGCTCGCCCGCCGCACCGCCAGGCTGCTGGCGCCCGAACTGGCCGCGGACGGCGTGCGGATCGAAGTGGACGATGCCGACGGTCCCGGTCCTGTGCCGGCCGATCCGCGCCGGCTGCAGCAGGTCCTGCTCAATCTGCTGCTCAACGCCCGCGACGCCTCGCCGGCGGGAGGCCTGATCCGCGTGCGCGTGGGCCGCGACCGCGGCCAGGCGCGGCTGGAGGTGGAGGACGAGGGAGCGGGCCTGGGCGGCAGAACCGAAGCCGAACTGTTCGCGCCCTTCCGCACGACCAAGGAGAAGGGCAGCGGGCTCGGGTTGACGGTGGCGCGGCAGATCGCGGCCGCGCACGGCGGCGCGCTGGCGCTGCGCGAGCGCGGCGAAGGGCGCGGCGCGGTGGCGGAGCTGAGGCTGCCCTTGGCGGAGCCTGCGGCGCGCCCGCGCTCTCCGATCGACGGTCACGGCGAAGCCTGAGGAGGCGGCGTGGCGAAGATTCTGGTGGTCGATGACGAACGGAGCATGGTCACGCTGCTCAAGGCCGATCTCGAGCGGCGGGGGCACGAGGTGACGGGGGCGCACAACGGGAGCGAAGCGCTGGCGGCGATCGCGCAGGCGCACTTCGACGTCGTGCTCACCGATCTGCGCATGGATGGGATCGACGGGCTGGGCGTGATCGACGGCGTGGCGGCAGACAGCCCGGACACGCCCGTGATCGTGCTGACCGCCTACGGCGAGATCGCCACGGCGGTCGCGGCGATGAGACGCGGAGCCGCCCATTACCTCTGCAAGCCCTGCAACCTGGACGAGGTGGCGCTGGCGGTCGAGCGGGCGCTGGGACTGGCCGATCTGCGGCGCGAGAACCGCGCCCTGCGCCGCACCGTCTCCACGCTGGGCGGCGGCCAGTCGCTGATCGGCGATTCGCCGGCGATGCGCCGGCTGCTCGAACTCGTGGGCAAGGTGGCGCCCACCGACGCCACGGTCCTGATCCGCGGCGAGAGCGGCAGCGGCAAGGAGCTGGTGGCGCGCGCGGTGCACGCGGCCAGCAGGCGCGCCGCGGGCCCCTTCGTGGCGGTCAACTGCGCCGCCATCGCCGAGAGCCTGCTCGAAAGCGAGCTGTTCGGCCACCGTCAGGGCGCCTTCACCGGCGCCGACCGCGACCGGGAGGGCCTGTTCGAGGCCGCCCACGGCGGCACGCTCTTCCTGGACGAGATCGGGGAGGCGGGCGCCGCCGTGCAGGCGAAGCTGCTGCGCGTGCTGGAAGAGCGCAAGATCAACCGCGTGGGCGATCCGCGCGAACGTCTGGTCGATGTGCGCGTGCTCGCCGCCACCAACCGGCCGCTGGAACAGGCGATCGCCGCCGGGCACTTCCGCCAGGATCTGTTCTACCGCCTGGCGGTATTCCCGCTCGACGTGCCGCCGTTGCGCCAGCGGCGCGAGGACATTGCGGCTTTGGCGGCGCATTTCCTGCGCGGCCTCGGCCGGCGCGACGCCCGGTTGCCTGCCGCCGCCCTCGAGCGCCTGCGCGGCCACGCCTGGCCCGGCAACGTGCGCGAGCTGCGCAACCTGATCGAGCGCGCGCACATCCTGGCGGGAGACGAGCCGATGGCCGACGCTCACCTGCAGCTCGACGCCGGCGCCCGCGTCGCGCCGGCGGACGCGGAGAGTGTGCCTGCGGACCTCGACCTGGCGCAGAACGAACGGCGTCTGATCAGAGCCGCCCTGGTGAGGGCGGGCGGCAACAAGACGCTGGCGGCGCAGCTGCTGGGCATCACCCGGCGCACGCTCTATTCCCGCCTGAAACTGCTGGGAATGGAGCAGTAGTGGACCACAGGCTGGATCGCGACCCCTGCGGACCTGCCGGTACGCTGGTAGCCGGGGTGGCCGTACCTAGAGGGACGCGGCCTTGCGATGCGGGAGTGCGACCGGCGCGAGCCGTTGCTATCGGATCATAAGTCATTGATGATAAATGGCTTATAATAATTCTCGCCATGGTCGGAGACGCCGCCTGGCCGCGACGGTGTGGCATGGCTTCTGCTGCGGCGAAGGCGCCGGGGTTGCCTGGCGCGTGCGTGAGAGCGCGGCCGGACCCCAGAACAGGGAGGATCCGATGTTCATCCCGCATCATCGCCCCTGGGGCGAGCGCCCTGCGCCGGCCGGCGTGCGGTGGGCTCTGCTGGCGCTGGCGATGCTCTGCCTGCTGCCCGCCGCCGGCCCCGCCGCCGCCCAGACTCACGACGAGGTGAGGATGTTCATCGAGCGCACCTCCGAACTGCTGGAGCGGGCGGAACGGGCCGTGAGCGAATCGGACAGCGAGCGGGGGCGCCGCCTGTTGGCCGAAGCCTTGGGAATGCACGCGCGTTCGCGGCAGCTGTTGGATGGCGGCCGGCCGGTGCTGGCGCTGGGCGCCTCGCGCCGGGCCCGCGAACTGGGCGAGAACGCCACCCGGTTGGCGGTGCGCGGGCAGGGCTTCGCGGAGCGGGCGCGGCTGCGGCTGGAGCGGGCGCTGGAGCTTCGCGACGCCGTGCGCGAACGGGCACGCGAGCAGGATAACCGCGCCGCCATGCGGTTCGTGGACGAGAGCGACCGCCAGTTGGAGCGGGCGCGGGAGCAGTACGTGCAGAAGAACTTCGAGATCGCCTTCAGCCTGGCCGAGTCGGCCGAGACGCTCCTGGCGCGCGCCGGACGCCTGCTCTTCGAACAGGGGGAGGCGCCGCGGCTGCAGAGGGAGCTGGAACTGTCCGCCGAACTCGTGGCCAGGGCGCGCGAACGCGCAGCGGCCGCGGACGACCGCGCGGCGCGCGATCTGGCTGCGCGCGCGGAGGCTCAACTCGAGCGGGCTCGCGACGCGCTGGCGCACGGCGAGCCGATGGCGGCGTTGCGCGCCGCGCACCAGGCGCGCCAGTTGGCGGTGCAGGCGGAGGAGCGCGCGCGCGCGGAGCCCGATCCGGCGGCCGTGCGCAGGCAGATCGAGTCCTGGGACCAGCGCTTCGCCTCCGCGGCGCCGCGCCTGCGCGAGCGGAGCGATCCGCGCGTCCTGGCCGCCCTCGACCGCGCCGCACGGCGGCGAGACGAGGCGGTCCATCAGTTGGACGCCGGCCGGCTGGAGGAGGCGCTGCGCCAGATCAAGATCGCGCACGATGAGCTGCGCCGGGCGGAGGAAATCGGCCAGTGAGCTCGGCCGCGCGCTGGTGTCCGCCGGCGGTGCTGCTGTGGCTGGTCGCCGGCGCGGCGGCCGCCTTCAGCGACCTCGCGCCGGCCGTGGCGGGCGAGACCTCTGCCGGCGCGCCACCGCGTCGACCGTGGTCCTTCCTCATCGCGTCGGGCTACGATTCCTATGTGCAGCGGTATCCGCTGGCCGACGGCGACACCACCGAGACGATCTCGGAGCTGGACCTGGTGCTGGGCGCGGAGAGGCGGGCCCCGGCGGCGGCTGACCACCGCTGGTCGCTGCGATCCCAGGTGGCGATCGGCACCGAGATGATTCGCGAGCAGCTGGAAGGCAATTACGAATACCGCTCTGGCGGCCAGACCCGACTGCGCGTCGGCGGCGCCTGGCTGGGGCGCCAGTTTCGGTCGGGCACCCGCTATTCGCTCAGCAGCGACCATGCCGAGGGGCGGCTGGATGGCCGCTGGTTCGTCATGCCGGCGGGCGCCGTCCGCGGGGAAATGCGCGCGCACGCCGGCCGGCTGCGACACCAGCGTCCCACGCCGCTGCAGATCGATCACGATGAGGCCGGCGTCGGCGCCGATCTGCGCGCCGGGATCGACGCGGAACGCCTGTGGTCGTTCGGGTTGCGCCTGTCGAGACGGGCGCATCCCGACAGCGCGGCGCTGGATCGCACCGCCGCCGCCGCCGAGGTGGCCTGGGACACGGGTCTGTCGGACCGCAACGGCCTGCGCCTCCGCCATCGCAGCGAGCGCCGCGCCGTCCGCGATCAGTCGGCGCGCCCGTCGGCGTGGAGCCATGGCAGCGAGGCCGCCGCGAGCATACCCGCCGGACCCGGCCGCATTGCCGTGGAGGCGCGCAGCGAAGTGTGGCGTTACGACGCCGAGCGTTCGGTCTACTTCGATTCCTGGCGCCTGGCGGGGGCTCTGCTCTATCGGGGCGGCGCCGTGCTGGGTCCGGCGTGGCAGGCGGGCCTGGCGCTGGAGACGTTGGCGGCGGGAAGCGATTCGCCGGAGAACTACCGGCAAGCCGGACTGCGCGCGGGGGTTGAATTGCTGCAGGGAGCGCTGACCGGGCTCTGCACGCTCGAGGTCGGCTGGCGCGACTATACGAGCCAGCCTGCGACTGCCGCCGACGATCCGCTCTTGCTGAGCTATAGCGATTTCACCTACTGGGAGCTGTGGCTGCTCGCGGTCTGGAGCCTGACGCCCCATCTCAGCCTGGATGTCATCGCCAACTACCTCCCGGAACGGCACGTCGAGCCCACGGACGATGCGGCGATGGGATTCGCCAGCGCGCGCCTGGCCTGGCGGTGGTGAGAACCACCGGGCGGCTCCCCCCCTTCGCACCCGAGGCGCGGGCGACGCTGCCACGGCATGCCGAGCTTCGCGCTTGCCCCGGCCGCGCTGCTGTGCGATAGCTAGTGCCTCGCGCGGCGGGGCGATCGGCAGCGAGGTCGCATGTCCGGCTGGGGATTCATCCGCACGACCATCTTGAGCCCGGATTCTCCAGCCTGTCTGTGGCGGCGGCCGGGTCAGGCGTCACGCGTACTGCTCGGCGCGCTGGGCAACGCGGCGCTGCGCCTGCTGGGGCGCCTGCCGGGCGGCCGCAAGGAGTGCCCGCTGTGCGGCTGGCGGGGCCGCAGCTACCTGACATTCCTCTCGCCGGACGAGATCATCCCCCGCTGCATCTGCCCGGAGTGCGGCTCCTTCGATCGGCAGCGGCTGCTCGGCCTGGCCGTGCGGCGCGAACTGGACCTGCTCGGGCGACGACCGGGCGTGCTGCTCGGCTTCTCGCTGTCGCCGGCGATGCGCCGCTTCCTGGAACGCGAGGGAATCGGGCGTTGCTTCCGCGCGGACCTGGCGCCGGACGGCCCCTTCGCGGCCGATTTCGCCGCCGATCTGCGCGCGGTCGGGGCCGCCGACGGCGCGGCCGACTGGATCTTCTGCAGCCATGTGCTCGAGCACGTCGCCGAATTGGACGCCTGCCTCGCCGAGATAGCCCGGCTGCTGCGGCCCGGCGGCATCGCCTGGATCCAGGTGCCGCTCGAGCCCGGCCTCGCGCGCAGCCGCCGCATCCCGATCGCGCCGCTGCGCGCGCATGCCCACGCCTGGCAGTTCGGCGCCGATTTCGCATCCCTGGTCGCCCGCCCCGCCTGGAGCGTCGAGGAACAGCCGGCCGCCGTTTTCGGCGATCCGGAGCAGCGCGCGCGCTGGGGGATCGACCCGGCGGAGCGCTGCTGGCTGCTGCGGCGCCGGTAACCGGCATCGCCGCAGCGCGGTGCGCAGCCGGGGCCCTTTCGCGCATCGGCGTCGGGTGCTATCTTGTCGCCGGCTAATCCCGGCGCCGCCGGCGCCGGGCGCGGCAACGCCGTTCAGAACGAGGGGACGCGCATGCTCGAGATCACCAAGCGCGCGACGGATTACAGCCGCTGGTACAACGACGTCATCCAGGCCGCCGAGCTGGCCGATCACAGCCCGGTCCGCGGCTGCATGGTGATCCGGCCGAACGGCTACGCCATCTGGGAGAACATCCAGCGCATCCTGGACGAGCGCTTCAAGGAGCTCGGCCACGTCAACGCTTACTTCCCCCTGCTGATCCCCAAGAGCTTCCTGGCGCGCGAGGCCGAGCACGTCGAGGGTTTCGCCAAGGAGTGCGCCATCGTCACCCACAGCCGTCTGCGCACCGAGCTGGTGGACGGCAAGATCACCGTGGTGCCCGATCCCGAATCGCGGTTGGAGGAGGAACTGATCATCCGGCCGACCAGCGAGACGGTCATCTGGGAGATGTTCCGCAAGTGGATCCAGAGCTATCGCGATCTGCCGCTGTTGATCAACCAGTGGGCCAACGTCGTGCGCTGGGAAATGCGGACGCGCCTCTTCCTGCGCACCAGCGAGTTCCTGTGGCAAGAGGGCCACACGGCGCACGCCACGGCGGCCGAGGGGCGGGCGGAGGCCGAGCGGATGCTCGATGTCTACCGCTGGTTCGCCGAGGAGATCATGGCCATGCCGGTGCTGGCGGGCGCCAAGACGCCGCGCGAACGTTTCGCAGGCGCGGTCGAGACCTTCTCGGTCGAGGCCATGATGCAGGACCGGCGGGCGCTGCAGGCGGCGACCAGCCACGATCTGGGACAGAACTTCGCCCGCGCCTTCGACGTCACCTTCCAGGACGCCGAGGGGCGGCGCGATTTCGTCTGGGCCACCAGCTGGGGCATGTCGACCCGGACCATCGGCGCGCTGGTGATGACCCACAGCGACGACCAGGGGCTGGTGCTGCCGCCGTTGCTGGCGCCGCGGCGGGTCGTGGTCGTGCCGATCTGGAAGAACGACGAGGAGCGGTCGGCCGTCGTGGAAGCGGGGCAGCGGCTGGCGTCGGCGCTGAAGCCCGCTGTCGGCTTCGTGCCCGTCGACGACCGCGACAAGATGCGCCCCGGCTGGAAGTACGCGGAGTGGGAGCAGAAGGGCGTGCCGGTGCGGATCGAAATCGGTCCGCGCGATCTGGCCGCGGGGCAGGCGATGCTCGTGGCGCGGCATGACCGCCGCAAGAGCACCGCACCGCTGGCGGGGATAGAGGCGGCCGTCGCCGCCGAGCTGGAGAGGATCCAGTCCGACCTGCGGGCGGCGGCGCTGGCGCGGCGCGAGGCCAACACGCACCGGTTGGACACCTGGGACGATTTCACGTCGCTTTACCGGGGCGAAGGCGGTTTCGCCTGGTGCCACTGGTGCGAAGACGGAGCCTGCGAGGAGGCCATCCAGCAGGAGACCAGGGCGACCATCCGCAACCTGCCGCGCGGGCGGGAGCCGGAGCGGGGGGCCTGCGTGCGCTGCGGTCGGCCTTCGCCCGGGCGCGTGGCCTCCGCCCCGGCGCACTCGCGGCGCGCGCCGCGCCCCGCCGCCGCCGGCGACGGCGACGGCGGCGGCGGCAGGCCGAAGGAGGTCGGACGAAATGGACACTCCCTGGAGCAATGGCGATGTCAAGGAGCGCCTGCGCTTGAAGGTCGGCCTGGCCGAGATGCTCAAGGGCGGCGTCATCATGGACGTCACCGACGCGCGGCAGGCCAAGATCGCCGAGGAGGCGGGCGCGGTCGCGGTGATGGCGCTGGAGCGCATCCCCGCGGACATCCGCGCGCACGGGGGCGTGGCGCGCATGTCGTCGCCGCGCATGATCAAGGAGATCCAGGGCGCGGTCTCCATTCCCGTGATGGCGAAGTGCCGCATCGGCCACTTCGCCGAAGCGCAGATCCTCGAGGCGCTGGGCGTGGACTTCGTCGACGAATCCGAGGTGTTGACGCCGGCGGACGAGAAGCATCACATCGACAAGCACGCCTTCAGGGTGCCGTTCGTCTGCGGCTGCCGCGATCTCGGCGAAGCGCTGCGCCGGATCGGCGAGGGGGCCGCCATGATCCGCACCAAGGGCGAGGCGGGCAGCGGCAATATCGTCGAGGCGGTGCGCCACATGCGGCTGGTGCAGGACGGGATTCGCCGCCTGCAATTGCTGCGGCCGGACGAGATGATGGCCGAGGCCAAGACCCTGGGCGCGCCCTACCACGTGCTGCTGGAGACGGCGCGGCTGGGCAGGCTGCCGGTGCCCAATTTCGCGGCCGGGGGCGTGGCGACGCCGGCCGACGCCGCCCTGATGATGCAGCTGGGCGCCGAGAGCGTGTTCGTCGGCAGCGGCATCTTCAAGAGCCAGGATCCACAGCCGCGAGCGGAGGCGATCGTGCAGGCGGTGACCTATCACGACGACCCGCGCAAGCTGCTAGAGATCAGCCTGGAGCTGGGCGAGGCGATGCCGGGCCTGGAGCTGGGCCAGATCCCCGACGCGCAGCGCCTGGCGGCGCGCGGCTGGTGACGGCGGCGCGCCATGGCGGAGCCCGTCGGTCTGCTCGCGCTGCAAGGCGACTTCGAACGGCATCAGCAGGCGCTGGCGCGGCTGGGCGCCGCCACGCGCCTGGTCCGGCGCGCTGACGAACTGCGCGGTTGCGCCGCGCTGGTGCTGCCCGGCGGCGAATCTACCACGCTGAGCCGCCTGATCGACCGCAATGGACTGCGCGCTCCGTTGCGCGACTTCGCCGCGGCCCGACCGGTGCTGGCGACCTGCGCCGGGATGATCATGCTGGCCCAGCGGTTGGACGACGACCCGGCCTCGCGGCACGGCGTCGAGCCGCTGGGCCTGCTGGATTGCCTGGTGCGGCGCAACGGGTACGGCCGGCAAGTCGATTCCTTTCAGGACCAGGTGGACCTGTCGGGACTGGACGGCGCGCAGGCGCCCTACCCCGGGGTCTTCATCCGCGCCCCGCGCATCCTGGAAGTCGGCCCGCGCGCTGAGGTGATCGGACGCCGCGGCGACGAGCCGGTGGCGTTGCGGCAGGGGCTCATGCTGGCGCTGGCGTTCCACCCGGAGCTGACCGCCGACCCGCGTCCGCACCGGGCCCTGCTCGCGTTGGCGGAGAGACTGTGAGTCGGCGGTTGGCAACGATCGTGACCGTGGCGCTGCTGGCGGCGCCGGCTGGCGGAGCGCGCGCCGAGCCGGCCGTGCGTGAGCCGCTCTTTGAACTGATGATCGCCATCGCCGAGGACGATTCTCTCGGTGCCTGGGACAACGCAGAGCTGCGGAGCTGGATCGAGGCCGCGGGACGTCCGTCCCGCCTGCCGGTCACGGAGATCGTGCGGCTGTCGCGGCGTCGCCCCCAGGCCGAAGAGGCGCCGCCGTTGCTGGATCTCGCGCCGGCGGCGGTCTGGGAGCTGGATTTCACAGACGACCTGCGGCTGCCCATGCCCTACAGCATCTTGGGCTATCATCCCGGCACCTTGCACATCTCGCGGCGTCTGACCGCCAGCGAGTGGCGGCACGGCGATCGGGTGCTGAGGATCAGCCGCGGCGGCGAGACGGAGGAGTTCGCCGTCACGCGACTTATCGTCTTCCGCTTCGAGAGCGGACATCTGGTGCTGGACGTGGACGGCTGGTTGGACCGCTTGCTGGGCTCGCGGCTGGATGATTCCTGGACCGACGGGCTGTTGGTCTGCCGGCACGAGGAGCAACGGCGCGGATTGGCGCTGGGGCGCAACCGTTCGCTGCGCGCCCTGGTCGGCGAGCTCGATTTCCGCACCGACAAGGTGCTGCCCAGCGGCTCGGCGCTGGCCCGCGGCGTGGGCGGCTACGCGCGCCCCTGGGCGTCGCCGCGGCCCGAGGAGCCCGACCGGGCCTGGAATGGGTTCCGCTGACGCGCCGGACCGCAGCGCCGCGCGGGAGGGACCGATGCCGCAGCAGGTGACCATCGTCGTGCGCGGAGTGGTCCAGGGGGTCGGGTTCCGTTGGCACACGCGCCGGCAGGCCGAGGCGCTCGGTCTGAGCGGCAGCGTGCGCAACCTGCCCGACGGCGCGGTCCGCATCGTCGCGCGGGGCGAGCGGCCACAGCTCGAAGCGTTGGCTGCCTGGGCGCGCGTGGGGCCGCCGCACGCGGAAGTCGTGCATGTGGAAACCTCCTGGAGCGAGGCCGACGACGCCGGCGGCGGTTTCGCCGTCACGGGCTGACGCGCCGCCTGCGGAACCGGCGGCGGGGAGAGCTGCGCATGAGTTCATCGCCAGACCGACCGCCCGCTCGCCGCGGCTCGCCCGCCCCGCGCCGCCGCCTGCTGGTCGCGGTCGACGTCGACGGCACGTTGCTCGACACCGAATACGACGACGAGCTGCGTCCCCGCGAGGTGGCCGCCCTGCACGCGGTGCGCGCCGCAGGGCATCTGCCGGCGCCCTGCACCGGACGCAACAGCCGTTCGGTGGAGGGGCTGCTGGCCCGCAGCGACGGAGCGCTCGGCGACCTGCCGCTGGTGCTGCTCAACGGCGCCGTGGTCATCGGCGGCCGGCCGCGGCGGCGGCTGGCGCATCGCCTGCTTCCCGGCGACACGGTGCGTCACCTCATCCGGTTGTTCCGCGTCCACGGCGTGCTGGCGATGGTCTATGACAGCGACGACCGCGGCGGCATGCTCTATCATGAGGATCGGGCCGCCAACTCCGTGATGGCCCGCTACCTGGAGAAACGGCGCTCGGGCGTGGGCGCGATCGTCGCCGTCGACGACCTGCTGGCGGCGGCGCCGCCCGACGCGCTGGAGGTCGGCACCATCGACCGCGAACCGGTGATCGCGGCGCTCACGGCGCAGATAGATAGGGAGCTGGGCGGGCGCGTGCGCGTGGTCAACACCGAGTCCCTGTTGTCGCGCGAAGCGTACCGCTGGGCGGAGGTCTATCACCACGCCTGCGGCAAGGGGCAGGGCGTGTTGACCCTGGCCGAGGCGGCCGGCATCGCCCAGGCGGACATCGTGGCGATCGGCGACAACTACAACGATCTGGATCTGTTCGCCGTCGCCGGCCACGCCGTGGCGATGGGCAACGCGCCCGCGCCGGTGCGCGCCGCGGCGCGGCGCGTGACCGGGCCGGTGACCGCGGGCGGCGCGGCCCAGGTGCTCGAGGAGATCGCGGCGGGAGTCTGGCCGCCCGCTGCGGGGGAGGAAGGCGCAGCGTGAAGGACGCGTACTACGGCGGCGATCTCTTCGGCGACGAGGAGGCCTTCCGGCAGATGGGCTATGCCTTCGTCGATCTGATGGTCGAGTACCTGCAGGGGCTGGAGGGGCGGCGTGTCTACGGTCCGGTGTCGCCCGCCGGCCTCGACGACCTCTTCGACGAGCCGTTGCCGGAGGAGGGGGCGCCCTTCGCCGATCTGGTGCAGGAATGCCGGACCAAGATCTTTCCCAACTCGATGGCGATCGGCAGCCGCCGCTATTTCGGCATGATGAATCCCGCGCCGCTGCCGGTGGCGGCGCTGGCCGAGGCGCTGGCCGGCGTGATGAACCAGAACGTCGCGTCGTGGAGGCATGCGCCCGCCGCCACGGCGATCGAGAAGCGCGTGGTGCGCTGGTTGTGCCAGCTGTGCGGGCTGGGGGACGAGTCGTTCGGCACCTTCACCGCGGGCGGGTCGCTGGCCAACGTGACGGGTCTGAAGCTGGCGGTCAACCGCGCCCTCGGCCGGGTGATGGAGCCGGCCGATCCCAACGGCGCCTATCCCGGTCCGGCGCTGGCCGAGCTGACCATGTACGTTTCCACCCAGGCGCACTACAGCTTCGAGAAGGCCGTCAATCTGCTGGGATTGAGCCGGCGGCAGCTGCGCAAGATCCCCGAGGATCATTTGTTCCGGATCGAACTGGCGGCCCTGGAAGAGGCGATCCTGCGCGATACCGAGGCCGGGCTGCGGCCCTGCTGCGTGATCGGCATCGCCGGCACCACCAACAGCGGCAGCGTCGACAAGCTTGAGCGCGTGGCCGACGTCGCCGCGCGTCACGGTCTGTGGTTCCACGTCGACGCCGCCTACGGCGGCGCCGTGCTGCTGTCGGAGCGCTACGGGGCATTGCTGCGCGGCATCGAGCGGGCCGACTCGATCACCGTGGATCCGCACAAGTGGTTCTACGTGCCCCTGGAGGCGGGGGCGCTCCTGGCGCGCGACGGAGATTTCCTGCGGCACAGCTTCCTGGTGCGGCCCGAGTACTACATGGAGGCGGCCCATCCGCGCAAGGCGGAGGACAGCGAGGCGCGGCAAGGCCCGGGTCCGCTGCTGGTGCAGGACACGCGCGGGTTCCACAAGGGTGCCAAGGTCAACTTCTTCCAGTACGGCTTGCAGGGCAGCCGCCGCTTCAACGCCTTCAAGGCTTGGCTGGCCTTCAAGATGGTGGGGCGCCAGCAGTACGCCGCCTGGGTGGAGAAGGACATCGAACTGGTGCGCACGCTCGCCGCGCTGCTGCGCCGCGAGCCGGATTTCGAACTGATAGGCCCCCACAGTCTGGGGATCTGCACCTTCCGCTGGGCGCCCCGCGGCGGCGACGGCCGGCCGCTGGCGCCCGAGACGGTGGATCAGCTCAATCGCGATTTGCAGGAACTGGTCGAGCGAGGGGGGGACGCATGGTTCAGCCACACGGTGCTGAAGGGACGGGTCGCCTTGCGCGTGAACGTCGAGAACCGCCGCATGGAACGGCGCGACGTCGAGCGCCTGGTGCAGGTGATCAGGCGTGCGGCCGATGTTCTGCAGTCGGAGGGCTTGCCACCCGCATGAGGCCGGCCGTGAGCGCGCGCCGCGCGGGCGGGCCCTGGCACACCATCCGCCCGGCGTTCTTGTTTCTCGCGGCGCTGTCCGCCGGCGCGGCCGTCTGCGCAGCCGCCGGCCAGGGCGGCGGACCCGCGCCGGCCGCCGAAGCGCGGCTGACAGACTCGGCCGCGGTGGTGAAAGTGGCGGCGCGGCCGGCGCGGCTGGCGGCCGCGCCAGGCCGCCCGGTGTCCTTCGCCCTAGAGGTCCGGATCGACCGCGGCTGGCATCTGTACGCCCACGGCGACACCATGTACTACGGCATTGCCCTGGTCGGCCTGGACGCATCGCCGCTGCGGGAGATCGCGGTCGAGTACCCGCCCGGACGGGAGGGAGTTTTCTTCGGCCAGCCGGTGCTGCTGTTGGACGGACGACAGCGCATCGCCGTGCGCGGCGTGCTGGCGGACACCTGCCGCCCCGGCCGCTTGAGCCTGCCGCTGGCGGTCGAGGTGCAGGCGTGTGACGACCAGCGCTGCCTGGCGCCCGCCGCGGTGCCGGCGCCGGTCGTGCTGCAGGTGCGCGCCGGTCGCTGAGCGGCGCGACGCGGAACGGCGGAGGGACGCGCAATGGCGGGACTCCAGGGCAGGACGCTGCTGATCACCGGCGCCAGTCGGGGCATCGGGCTGGCGATCGCCCTGCGGGCGGCGCGCGACGGCGCCAACGTCGTCATCGCCGCCAAGACCACACGCGCGCATCCGAAGCTGCCCGGGACGATCCAGGAAGCCGCGGCCGCGGTCGAGGCGGCCGGGGGGCGAGCCGCGGCCGTCGCGGTGGACGTGCGCGAGGGTGCCCAGATCGAAGCCGCCGTCGCGCGGGCCGTCGAGCTCTTCGGCGGCCTCGACATCCTGGTCAACAACGCCGGCGCCATCGGCCTGACCGGCACGCGCGAGACGACTCTGAAACGCTTCGATCTGATGTTCGGCGTCAACGCGCGGGGCGCTTTTGCCTGCGCCCGGGCCTGCCTGCCCGAGCTGGAGCGGTCGGCGGCGGTCGGCCGCAACCCCCACATCCTGAACATCAGCCCGCCGCTGAGCCTCGATCCGCGCTGGCTGCGGGCGCACGCCGCGTACACGGTCTCCAAGTACGCCATGAGTTTCTGGGTGCTGGGAATGGCTGCGGAGCTGCGTCCGGCGGGCGTGGCCGTCAACGCGCTGTGGCCGCGCACCACCATCGCCACCGCCGCCGTGCGCAACCTGCTGGGCGGCGAGCCGATGGTGCGTCGCAGCCGCACGCCGGAGATCATGGCCGACGCCGCGCACGCCGTGCTGTGCCGTGACGCCCGCGCCTGCACCGGCCGCCTGCTGCTCGACGAGGAGGTGCTGCGGGAAGAGGGCGTGACCGATCTCGAGAGCTACGCCGTGGCCCCGGGCATGCCGTTGCAGCTCGATCTCTTCGTGGCCGAGTGACCGCTGCGGCCGGCCGCGCCGTCGCCCGCCGCTAGCGGCCCGCCGCGCCGCGCAAGGCCGCGAAAGCGGCGCGCAGCCCCTCGTGCAGAGCCTTGACGTCCGCGGGGGCCCAGCGCTCGGGCGCTTCGCGCACGAACGTTGTCTTGTCGACGCGGTTGTCGAACCGCCCCAGCGGAAGGTCGTAGCTGCGGCCGTGGGCCTCGACGCGCACGGAGTCAGGGCGGCCGCTCTGCTCCAGCAGCCAGGCGATGTCGTCGCAGCCGTAATCCCCGTACATCACCGCGTCGGGCACGCCGTGGTGCAGGATCGAGCCGGGATCGTCGGGGTTGGCACGCGCGCGGTTCTTGCGTCGCGATTCTTCGGGTGTGACCCAGATGTAGAGGATGGCGGCCTTGGCCAGGATCTCCGGGCGCAACCGCGCCAGCGAGTAGCGGTAGCCCAGCGGGGCCGGCAGAGGCATGGCGGCGCCGTCGGGTCCGCCGCGCGCGAACTCGATCACCAGGGTCTTGCCCTCGAGCGTGTCGGGGATGCCATCGTTGCGCTCGCGCAGCAGGGCCGAGGTTTCCGGCTCCAGGACCGCGGCGATCTCCTCGCGCAACGCTCCCGGCAGACGCCCCAGCGCGGGATCGGCCCCCACGTTCGCGCGGGCCGCGTCGAACCTATCCATGATCCAGAGCGCGCTCGAGGTGGGGGCGGGCCGCCGCTTCGCCACCAGATCGGCATGGTCCTCGTTGAGCAGCTCGATCAGGGTGCCCCAGTCGCGGGGGTCGTTGAAGGGCAGCTCGTCGGAGGCGAAGTAGACCCCGTCACGCCCGCGCGCGCGCAGCTCCTGGCTGAGGCGTCGCATCAGGTGCACGTACGGGAAATCGTCCAGCTGCACGGTCGGGCCCAGATGGAAGTCGTCGAGGCAGGTCCGGGCGCTCTGGTGAGCCAGGTAGCGGCGCACCTCGGATTTGCCGGAGGCGGGCAGGGCGAGCAACAGGATGGTATCGAGCGGCTTGGGCATGGCGGACCTCGCCTGGTTTCGGGGTTCGCGGGGACAGGAGCCGGACCAAGTTAATCCGCGGCGCGCGCGGAGGCCAGCGGGATCGGACGGAGGGCTGCGGGCGCGGCGGCCTGAGGCGCTCAGGCTATCGGCGACAGCCAGGGACTGCGTCCCTCGGGGTAGTGGGGGTCGAGGCCGTCCAGACCGGGGCCCGCTCCCGGCGCCGCGCGCCACCAGGCCTGGAGCTGCGCCGGGGTTTCCATCAGCCGCCAACCCAGGCGCGTGAAGGCCCAGTAGAGGCAGGGCAGCGTCGCCAGGATCAGCAGCGTGCTGCTGATCAAGCCCCCGATCGACGACAGCGCCAGATTCTCCCAGATGTCGCGCCCCTGACGCGCCTCGGACAGCCGGATCAGCAGCGGCAGCAGGCCGGCAATGGTGGTGCCGCTGGTCAGGAGGATGGAACGCAGCTGAATGCGCGTGCCGCCGCAGATCGCGGCCTCCAGCAGGGCGCGACGCTCCAGATCGGGCAGGCGCCACAGGTCCCGGCCGCCCAGACGCGCACCCCGCGGCGCCACGTCCGCCGGGTAGCCTCGCGCCACCAGCTCGCGCACTTGGAGCCGGAAGCGGTTGATCAGCAGCACGGCGTTGTTGACGACGACGCCGAACAGCAGCACCAGGCCGATGCGCGCCGAGGAGTCGAAGGTGGCGCCGGTGGCCCAGAAAATCCCCGCGACCCCGATCAGCGCCATCGGCACGGCCAGCAACACGAGCAGCGGCAACGCCAGGCTCTCAAACAGCGCCGCCAGGGTCATGTAGATGAAGAGGATCGTCAGCCACAGCATCAGCTGCATCTGTTCGCGCTCCTCGGTGCTGAGCGCTTCGCCGCTGACATCCTCCGCCGTGTAGCCGTAGGGCAAGCGCAGGCCGGCCAGCACCTCGTCCAAGAACCGTTTGCGCATGCGGTCGGTGCCGATGTACTCCCAGTTGACCTGCATGGCGTAGCGCTGGTTCTCGCGGTTGATGCTGCCCAGCACGGGCCGCCGCTCCAGCGCGGCCAGCTCACCCAGCCGCACCCGTTCTCCGGTGGGCGCGACCAGCATCTTCGCCAGCACCTGCTCATACTGGATGTCATCGGCGTCGGCGAAGGCCAGCTGCAGACGGCGATCCTCGCCGTCGAGCAGCATGTGCCAGGGCAGATCGCTGCCCAGCAGCCGCCGCAGGTGCGCCACCACTTCGGCCACGGTCAGGCCGTAGGCGGCCAGCCGCTGACGATCCAGCAGCACCACCGTCTCGTCGGCCGCGGCGCGGTCGAAACGATCGCCGCTGGCCTGGCGGACGTTGCGCACACGGCGGTTGCGCGCGAGTTGCTGCATGATGCCGTCGCTGATCTCGCCCAGGGTCTTGCTGTTGTAGCCGGTCAATTTGAGGAGCGAGTTGCTCAGACCGCCGCCCGTTCCGCCCTTGAGATATGGATCGCCGAAGCCGTTGATCCAGATGAACATGCCGCCCAGCCCCTCCGCGTGGATGATCAGGCGGTTGCGCAGCTGTTCCGGCCAGGCGCTGCGCAGCAGCGCGGCGGAGAACTCGACCTCCATGAAGGCGCGGTTCTCCCAGCTCCAGGTCTTCACGTGCGCGCCGTCCGGCAGCGGCAGCAGCTCCTGCTCGAAATCTCTCATCGTCGCGGTCGAGAGCAGCACGTCCGTGCCGACGGGCCGTTCCAGGTAGCAGACCAGCTTTTCGGCGTCCGGCTGGCGCCAGAACCCGCCCTGCCGTACCTCGTGCCGGAACACCCACCATGCCCCCAGCGCCAGGCCGGCCAGCAAGAGTGCCGGATACCACCAGCGGCGCAGGTGGAAGGCGGTGATGGGAGCGGCGTAGGCGGCGAAGGCGCCGGCCGCCAGCAGCAAGGCCGCGACGCCGGCGCCCCAGCGCCAGTAGCGCGCCAACGCCGCGGGGCCGGCGGTCAGCGCGCCGGCGGCGGCGGCCACGATAGCCAGCGCCATCGTGACCGCCGCCCAGCGCAGCAACGCGATGCGCGGCGAGGGAGGGCGGGCCGCGCTGCGCTCGCTCGCGGCGGACTCGGCCGCCGCCGGTCCGCGCAGCGCGACCGGAATCCAGGCGAAGGCGACCAGGATCGAGGCCAGCATGGCGATGCCGATGCTGACCGCCAGCGGGACGTAGTAGAGCGATAGCCGTCCTGACAGGAAGATGAAGGAGAGGAAGGCGACCACCGTGGTCACCGTGGTGGCCATGATCGGGAAAGCCACTTCGCGCGTCCCGTCGATCAGGGCGGCGCGCGTCGCCTCGGGAGACAGACCGCCGCCCAGCCGGCGATGGATGGCATCGAGCACAAGGATGCTGTTGTCCAGCAGCATGCCGAAGCAGACGGTCAATCCGCTGATGGTGATGAAATTGACCGTCACGCCGCAGAAGTAGAACAGCGAGAGGCTGATGACGATGGCCAGCAGGATCGAGGCCACCACCACGGCCGTCAGGCGCAGCCGCCGCAGCGCGGCGGCGAGCAGCAGAAACAGGAGCGCCAGGATGATGAGCGAGCGGTAGATCAGTTCGTCAAGCTTCTCTTGCAGCTCACGACCCTGGTCGCGGTCGATCTCGCAGGCGACGGGGAACGGCATCGCCGCGGCGATGGCGGGCAGCGACGCGCGCAGGCGCCGGCCGACCACGACGGCGTTCTCGCCGCTGCGCTTGGCGATCGTCGCCTGCACGACGTTCTCGCCGTTGATGCGCACGAAGTAGGAGGGATCCTCGAAGTCGTGGCGGAGCTGGGCCACCTGTCCCAGCGTCACCGGCTGCCCGCCGGCCAGCGTGAGCACGGCATTGTGCAGGTCGTCGATCCCCAACGGTCTCTGCAGCGTGACCGCCAGCTCCCGACCGTCGCGCCGCACCGCGCCAGCGGGCAGCACGTCGTCCAGGACCTCCAGCCGCGCCCAGACCCGATCCGCGGTCAAGCCATGGCGCTCAAGTCGGTCCAGGTCGAGCAGGATCTTGATCACCGGTCGGGCGCCGCCCTGCAGCTCGGCGTCCGCGACTCCCGGCACCGCGAGCAGGCGCGGCAGCAGCCAGGACTCGGCCTTCTCGCGCAGGACGTTGGTCGGCAGCGTCGAAATCAGGCTGAAGGAGAAGAACTCCTGCGTGCGGAATTCCTCGGGCACGAACGGCACGATCTGCGGCTGCCCGGCCGTCGGCGGCAGCCGTCGCCTCACCGCGCCCAGCTGCTCGGAGAGCTCCAGGCGCGCGAAATCCAGGTTCACGTCGCGGCGGAAGGAGACCTCGATCAGGCTCTGGCCGGGCGAAGAGCGCGCCTTGATCTCCTCGACGCCGTGCACGTTGCGCACCGCCTCCTCCAGCGGGATGGTCAGTGCGCGCTGCACAGAGCGGGGCGAGGCGCCGGTCCAGGCGGTGCGGATGCTCAGCGAGGGCAGGCTGGTCTCGGGCATCGCCTCGACACTGAGGCGGGGCAGCGCGTAGGCGCCGCAGATAGCCAACGCGGTGAACAGCATCCAGGTGGCCACGGGGTGGTCGACCCAAAAGCGGATCATGGCCCGCCACTCTCCGCGTCATGGCCGACGCCGCCACCCGCCCAGTCGCGGTCCAGGCGCCGGTGCAGCATCTCGAACAAGGCCGGCGTCAACAGCAGAGTCACGCCGGTGGCGATGGTCAGGCCGCCCATGATGGCGATCGCCAGCGGCCGTTGGATCTGCTCGCCGCTTCCCATCCCGATGGCCATCGGCACCATGCCCAGCACCGTCGTCAGGCTGGTCATCAGGATGGGACGGAAACGCAGGCGGCTGGCTTCGAGCACCGCGGCGCGCCCCGGCAGGCCGGCGCGGCGCAGTCGCCGGATGGTGTCGACCTTGACGATGGCATCGTTGACCGAGATGCCGAGCAGGGCGATCACGCCGATCAGCGAGATCACGTTCAGTGTCTGCCCGCCGGCGGCCAGAGCGTAGAGCGCTCCCATCAGACCGACCGGCAGCACGGCGGCGATGATCAGCGGGTCCAGAAAAGACTCGAACTGTGCGGCCAGGATCATGTAGACCAGCAGCGCCGACAGCAGCAGCGCCCAAAGCAGATCGCGGAAGGAGCGGACGATTTCCTCCTGCTCGCCACCGGTGACCAAGCCCACGCCCTCGGGCAGCGGCGCGCGCGCCAGCAGCGCGTTCACGTCGGCCCAAGCCGCGCCGACGGCGCGACCCTGCAGGTCCGCGCTGAGCGTGATTTCACGGCGCTGATTGTGGCGCACAACTTCGCGCACCGGCCGGTGCTCGCGGCGCGCGACGAAGCTGCCCAGCGGGACCGTCCGACCCGGCGCCACCGTCACGGGCGATGCGAGCACGGCCTCCAGATTCTGGCGGTCGTCGCGCGGCAGGCGCACCGCGATGTCGACGCGTTGCTCCACCTCGTTGTAGGTGGTGGCGACGACGCCCTGGACGCGGGCCCGCAGCTCGCGCGCCATGGCCTCGGGCTCGAGACCGTGGCGCAGCGCCAGCTCGCGGTCCAGCGCCAGCTCGACCGTGGGGTTTCCCAGGACGCGCTCCATCTCGAGTCCTGCCAGCCCGGGAATCTCCCGCAACCGCGGCAGCAACGCCTCGGCGGCGTGCACGGCGTCGGCGGATCGCTCGGCGGTGAGGCCGAGGGTGAACGCGGCTTCCCCGCTGGCCAGCACCTCTCGCAGGCCGATGCCTTCTTCGCGGAACGACCAGACCGCCCCGCCGAGAGCCGCCAGTCGATCCGCCAGCGCCGCTTTGACGGCGGCGGCCCGCTCCGCGGCGTCGCGCCGAGGGTGCAGCAGCACGCGCACGCGGGCGGTGTTGGCGGCGGTGTATTCCTTCAGCGCGGCCAGGGTGCGCTCGGTCTGGCCGACTTGGCTGTACACGATGGCGACGTCGGGCTGGTCGGCCAGAGCCTCCGCCAGCGAGGCGGCGGCTGTCGTGGTTTGCTCCAGCGGGCTGCCGGCCGGCAACTCCAGCGCCACGGTGAAATCGCCCGTGCTGCGATCGGGCAGGAACGTGCGGCGCAGGGCCAGGCCCACCAGGGCAGCTCCACAGAGGGCGGCCGCCAGACCCAGCAGCAGCCAGCGCTTGCGATCCAGCGTGCGCAGCAGCAGCGCGTGGTAGGAGGTGTAGAGACGCGCGAACATGGCCTCGGCCAGGCGGTACGGCCCGCGCGGCGCGCCCGGGGCGGCGGCCAGCACGCGCGCCGACAGAGTCGGCTGCAGCAGGAGCGCGGTCAGGATGGAAACCAGCAGCGCACAGGTCACGGTCAGGGCCTGGTCGCGGAAGAACTCGCCGGCGATGCCCGGCACATAGATGACCGGAAAGAACACCGCCACCGTCGTCAGGGTGGCCGCCACCACGGGCAGCGCCACCTCGCGCGTCGCGCGCGCCGCGGTCGCTCCCACCGGCTCGCCGCGGCGCTCGCGCAGATGGCGGCTGATGTTCTCGAGCACGACGATGGCATTGTCGACGAGCATGCCGGCGGCCAGCGACAGGCCGCCCAGCGACATCAGATTGAGGTTCACCTTGGCGAAGTAGAGGAAGGCGAAAGTGGCGCAGACAGAAACCGGGATGGAAAGTCCCACGACAATCGGGCTGCGCAGATCGCGCAGGAAGAAGAACAGCACCAGGAACGCCAGGGCGGCGCCGAAGAGCAGCGAATCGCGCAGGCCCTGGAACGAGGCGCGCACGTAGTCGGCGTCGCGCAGCACGAAGCGGAAACGGAAATCGGGATAGCCTTGCCGCATCACCTCCAGCACGCGGTCCACGTCGTTGGTGGCGCCGATCGTGTTGGCACCGACTTCCTTGTACAGGTGCAGCGACACCACCTCTCGGCTGCCCAGCAGCGTGGCGCCCTCCGGTTCCTTGACCGTGTCGCGCACCTGCGCCACGTCAGCCACCGTCAAGCGGCGGCGCGCGTGAGGGATGCGGGTCTGACGGATATCTTCCAGGCTGGTGAATTCTCCCAGAATGCGCAGCGGCAGCCGCAGCGGTCCCTGCCGGATGCGACCGCCCGGGAAACTGACGTTGGCGGTCTGCAGCGCGGCGCGCAGATCCTGCATCGTCAGCCCGTAGAGTCTCAGCTTGCCGAAATCCGGCTCGACCAGGATCTCGCGGTCGGCGCCGCCGATCACCTCGGCTTGGCTGATGCCGCGGATCTGTTCCAGGGCGGGCTTGGCGACCTCGCGCGCGAATTCGGTCATCGCCGCCAGCTGGTGCTCTCCCTCGAGCACCAGGATGGCTATCGGTCGCGCCCCGGGGTCCCAACGCAGGATCAGCGGCCGCTCCGCCAGCTCCGGAAAATCTGCGCGGTAAGTGACGCGGTCCAGCGCTTCTCGCAGGTGCAGGTTGGCGAAGTCCATCTCCGTGCCCCACTCGTACTGCACGGTGACGGTGGAGACGCCCTCGCGCGTGCGCGACACCACGCGCCGCACTCCGGCCAGACCGGTGATCGCCTCCTCCAGCGGCTGCGTCACCAGCCTGGTCAGGTCCTCGGCCGGCACGTCCGCGTAGTTGGTGATGACGGTGAGGTTGGGGTAATTGATGGCGGGCAGCAGGTCGACCGGCAGTCTGCCGAAGGCCAACAGGCCTATCAGCACCAGGCCGGCGAAGAGCATCAGCACGGCCACGGGGCGATCGACGGCGCCGCGTATCATGGCGCCGGCTCCGCCCCCGAGTCGGCGGCGGTGCGCGCCGCCGCGGGCGGCTCGCCGGCTGCCCAGCGATCGCGCACGGCCACGATCTCCTGGATCTCCAGCTTGGCCTGGTGGGCCAGCGTGAGATGGTTGGAGACAACGACCAGGTCGCCGGCCAGCAGCTCCCCGCCGCTGTGCACGCCGGTGATCTCGACCCAGCGATCGTTCTGGCGGCCTAGGTCGACGTACAGCCACTGGGCGCGGCCGTCAGGGTCCACCTTGAAGACCAAGGGCCTCTCGTCGCGCACCAGCAGCGCCGCCTTGGGCGCGAGCAGCAGGTCAGGATGGATCCAGCCGGCGATCTCCGCGCGCACGAACATGCCGGGGCGCAAACGGCCGGCAGGGTTGGGGAAGCGCAGCACGGCCTCGCAGGTGCGGCTGGTTTCGTCCAGGCGCGGGCTCAGCGCGTCCACCCTGGCCCACAGGGTGTCGCCCGTGGCGGGCACCGCCAGCAGCGCCGGCCGGCCGGTTTCCAGATCTCCCAGATCCGCCTCGAGCACGTGCACGACGGCTTCCAGCCGTTCATTGTCGTAGAGCGAGCACAGCGTCGCGCCGCTGCTGACGGTCTCTCCGGCCACCGCGGCGACGCCGTGCACGACGCCGGCGAAGGGGGCGCGCAGCTCGGTGTGCTCGAGATTGAGACGGGCACGCTCGCGCGCCACCCGCGCCGCCGCCAGGCCGGTCCGCTGTTCGAAGGCCTCGCGGCGGAAGGCGCCGCCGCGCAGCGCCGCCAATTCCGCCTGCAGCAGGCGGGCGGTGTGTGCGCCCGGATCCAGCCGGCCGGCGCGCAGCTCGGCGTCCAGCCGCGCGCTCTCACGCTCGAACGACGCCAGCGCCTCCGGGTCGACGACCAGGCTGTCGTCCTCGGCGGCGATCTGCGCCAGCGCCTGCAGATGACGTTGCTGCGCCTCGTCCAGCGCCAGCTCGTACTCGCGGGGATCGATGCGCGCGAGCAGCTGTCCGGCCTGGACGCGGTCGCCGTCCCGCACCCGCACCTCGCGCAATTCCCCGGGCACCTTGGCGCGGAGATCCACCGCGCGTGGGGTGCGGATCGCGCCATCGGCGTGGATCGGCACCACCAGCTCGCCGCGCCGCACAGCGGCGGCCTCGATGCGCACGCTCTTCTCGGCGGCGGGTTCGGCGGCGGCGGAATCGGGAGAGGCCGCTGCGCCTCCCGACGGCTCGCCGCTGCGCCGGGCGCAGCCGGACGCCGCGACCAGCAAGAGAACAAGCAGTGGCCAGCTGGCGGCCGCGCGCGGTCTTTCAATTGCGCAGTTCATAGCAGATCACTTCCATGGCGGCGGCTTCGGCGGCTTCCGCTTCGGGCGCCACCCCCTGCATACTGAGAAAGGCGTCGAGCGCTGCGGTGACCACGACCATGCGCCCGGCATCCAGCAAGTAGATAGCGTCCCGTCTGGCGTCGCCCGGCGCCGCGAGCGCCACCTGGTGGGTGAAGCGGCCTGCGGCGTCGAAGACGTCGAGCACCGCCAACACGCCCGCGGCCCTCTCCCGGTCGCCGCGGCTGGTGCGCACCCAGAGCTCGCCGCCCGGCGCAGCCCACAAACCGGCGATGTCCGGTTCGGTCTCCTCGATGGTGACTTGGCGGGGGCGAGCCGGATAGTTGCGCCCTACCGCCTCGATCACCTGGCGCGCGGCCGTGCGCGCCTGCGCGTCGCGCGGCCAGCTCTGGTAATCGCGCTCGATCACGCGCTCCAGCCGGCCGTCAGGCGCGTGGACCTGGATGAGGTATCGATCTCGCCGGGGAGCGACATAGACGCGACCGTCGGGTCCGATATCCCAGCGCCCATAGACGAAATCCATGGCTGCCTCGTCCAGGTCAAAGGCGGCGTAGTTGAGCGTGCTGTCCTTGCTCAGATAGGTGTGGCGCTGCTTGCCGGCCTCGTCGTAGGCGGCGAGGAAATAGGTCTGGTCGCTGGTCCCGTCGGCGCTGAAAGTCATCTGGATTCCCAGCAGCGCCGTGGTGCCGCCGCGGCTTCTGCCGGCCACCAGCGCGGCGAACCTTCCGCTGGCGGGATCGCCGGCGCCGACTGTGAAATCGCCCGCTGGCTGGCCGTCGGCGCCGATGCGCACGATCCGGCCGGGAAAGGTCTGCACCAGCCCCAGACTGCCGTCCGGCAGCAGCAGCATGTCTCCCGGCCGACGCACCTCGCCCGGGCCCTCGCCCTCGCGGCTGAGCGTGCGCAGGTGCCGGCCGTCGGCGGCGAACACCTGGACCTGGGACTGCTGAGAGTCGAGCACGTAGATCTCGCCCCGCGGGCCGGACAGCACCTGGCCTACATTGCCGAAAATGAAGTCGCCGTCCTCGCCGCCGGCACGCCACAGTTCGCGCGCGCGCAGAGTCTGACGGCCGCCCGCGGGCACCGTCGCGTTGCGCACGCGCGCCACACCTTCGGTCGGCTCCGCCGGCGCGACGGCGGCCTGCGCTGCCCCCGTCGCGGCGGCGGTGCCTGTCGACAGCAAGGCCGCGGCCAGCGCCGCTGCCAGCCGATGCCGTGACGGTGCGCCCTCACGCCTCGGCCGCCCATATCCACAGCCGCTGCGGCGGCGTTGCGCCTGCGTACTCACCGCAGCACCTCCAGATACACAACCTCCATCGGCGCGGCGCCATCGCCGCTGTCGGCCTCGCCCGCGCCTTGCATGGACATGGCGGCCTCGACCATCCCCGTCACGAGCACGGCGTGCCCGTCATCGGTCAAGAACAGGGCGTCGTTTTCGCCGTCTCCGGGGGTCTGCACCGCCACCTGGCGGTCGAACTTACCCTGCGCGTCGAAGACGTCATAGGTGGCGAAGACGCCTGCCGGCTGATCGATCGCGCTGCGGCTGTGCAGCACCCAGATGGTGCCGTCCTCGTGGTAACGCACCTGGCTGATGTCCGGCTCGGTATCCTCGGCCTGCAACGTGAACTTGATGGGGGACTGGCGCGTCTGCGCCTCCAGAATTCGCTGGACGCGCGCGCTCTCGACCTGCGTGCGCTTGCGGCTGGTGAAGGCCCGCTCGATCACCATCTCCAGCCGCCCGTCGGGGTTGTAGACGTTGAGAGCGTAGCGGTTGCGATACGGCGCGGCGCACACGCGGCCGTCGGCCGCCAGCGACCAACGACGTGGGTAGACGAAGTACTGGTCTTTTTCGATGATGGCGGCCTTGCTGAAATCGAGCGTTGTGTTGTGCTCGAGATAGCGCGCCTTCTCCTTGCCATCGGCTCCGAAACTGGCCAGGTAGCTCCTGCGCAGCTGCTTGCCCTCCTCCATGCCGATGTCGATGCCGCTTAAGACCAGTTGCCCGCCGCGGCACTGTCCGTCTATCAGCACCGCGAAACCGCCCTGCGTCGGACTCGCCCCTCCCGGCTGCAAGGCGCCCGCGGGGGCGCCTTGACGATCCACTTTCACGACCTTGCCGGGGAAAGTCTGCACGAAGCCGACACTGCCGTCGGGCAGCAACAGCGCGTCGGAGGGCCGCCGCACCTCGCCCGGGCCGTCCCCCTCGCGCCCGAGGGTCCGCAGGCGTTTGCCGGCCTGAGAGTAGACGACGATCTGCGACAACTGGGAATCCAGAAGGTAGATCTGGCCCTGCTCGTCGAGCAGGACCTGGCTGACCATGCCGAAGACATCGTCCCCATCCTCGCCACCGACGCGCCACAGCTCGCGCAGGCGCATCTGTTGCACGCCCGCGGTCGGCGTGGCGCCGTTGCGCACGTGGTGGGCCCCGTCGGCCGTCGCCTGGGACGGCGCGGCGATCGCCGCCGGGCCGATCGCGCAGAGGCTGCCCGCCAGCAGGGCGATGGCGGCGGCGCCGGCGGCGGCCAGGCGCGCGCCGCAGAAGGCGGGGCGGCGTCCGTCCCGACCGGCACATTCTCGCATCATGTTTGGACTCCTTGCATTGTGGACAGGAACCGGGCCCGCATCGCATGCGACCGTGAGCGCAGAGCATGCCCGACGGCTGGACGGCGTCGCGCACGCCGGCATGGGCGCACCCCTCTGGATCTGGGCACGCGGGTGCTACGCGTGGGGGGCATGTCGGGTTACGTTGTCGGACGCCGCGATCCCGGCGCCCATCCACTCCCTCTCCGGCGGGTCACCCGTCAGCCTACCAGGAGGTCGCCGCCGCCACAAGCTGCCATTCGGCGGCGGGCGCGGCGGCGAGCCGCATCCGCCGCGAGCTGTCGGCGGCCGCACGCCAGCCGCCCGTTGACGTCACGGCCGTCGCGGCCTAGAATCCGCGCGCGTGCGACGCTGAGGCTGCTGTCAGGCGAAGGGGAGACCGGGCATGAAATGGAAATACTGTTGTCCTCATTGCAAGGGTGTGCTCAACCCCCACACGAAGATCATCCTGGTCGCCCGCCGGGGGCGTCGCCAGGGCGTCGTCCTGCTCAGCCCGCGCCCGGGCAATTACACGACGATCGCCGACGACACCTTTCCCCTGAACCGGGGCGAGATGGCCAGCTTCTTCTGCCCCATCTGCGGTCATGATCTGGTGGCGCCCCAGAAGAAGCTGGCGGAGCTGCTGCTGCTCTTGCCGGGGCTCAAGACCAAGCGGATCCAGTTCAGCCGCGTCTACGGCGAGCACGCCACCTTCATACTCGACGGCGAGACGCTGATCCCCTACGGCGAGGACGCCGATCTCTACGGCAAGATCAATTTCTTCGGGGTTTGACCGCCGGCCGCGCGCGCGTCCATTCACCCAGGCGTGCGGCGGCGACCGCGCCGCTGATCACCGTGGAGCCATGCCGCCAGCGGTCGATGTCGAAGCCTGCGGCCGCCATCGCCGCCGGCAGCTCCTCGCCCGGCGCGACCTGATCCGGCGGCGCCGGCCTGGACACCGGGTCGGGGAAGGTGCGCGCGCCGCGGCCTCGGCCGGGGATCGCCGGCGCGGCGGACGCCGGATCGAGCGGCGGGGGCACGGCCACGATGATCCGGTAGGGAAGCTGGTTCCGCTGCGCGGCCAGCCGCGCGGCCAGCAGGTCGTCGTCCAGATGCGGCCAGGGATGCCAGGCGCGATCGGCCATGATCAGCACGCGATCCCAGGCGCGCGGGTCGTCCAGGCTGGCGCGCAACGCGTCGCCCGCGCCCGCGTTGAATCCGGCCAGCAGCACCTCGCGCGCCCGGAAACGCCCGCGCGCCCAGCGGGCGGCGGCGATCGCCTCGGCGGCGGCGTCCAGCGGCTCGCCGCGCGCCTCCGGACGCCACGAGGGGATGAGCGCGATGACATCGGGCGGCAGCCCCGCCTGCTCGGCGACGAGGGCGGCGGTGCGCCGATTCGCCGCGCCGCCGCTCGGCATCAGGACCAGCACGCGGGGCGCGCGCCGCTCGCGGACCCCGGCCGGTAGCACCAAACTGCAGGCCTGGAAGCGCCCGTCCGCCGCTCGGAAGGCGGCGACGAAGCGGCCGCTGTCGGGCAGCACGGTTCCGGTCTGCTCGAGCCGCCGCAGCAGGATGCCGGTCTCGACCACCGTGGCGGTCAGCGGCGAGGGATCGGACCGGGGATCGCGCCGGTCCAGCTCCTCGGCGATCGCCTCCAGCCGGTACTCCAGAGAGGGCCGATCCCCCGGCGCGGCGCGAGCGGCGCGGCTGTGGGCATCCTCCAGCCATAGGGGATCCAGCCGCAGCAGGTTGGCATCCCAGCGCAGCGGCTCGCCACCGTCCGGCTCCAGTTCGGCCACCAGCCGGAAGGGGCCGTCCGGCAAATCCGACAGGTCCGCCGTCCGTGCCCAGCGGTTCAGACCGGCGCTTGTCCGCACGCGCTCGTCGATCCTGCCGGAAGCCACCACCGAGCGGCCGTCCGCGTCCAGGATGTCGACTCGCAGACCGGCCTCGCCGGCCGCCGGCAGCCAGGCCGCCAGACGCACTCCCAGCAGGCCCCCGCCCACGACGGCGTTGGCGACCGCGCCGCCGAGTACGGGCCGGGACAGTTCGGAGGGATCGATCTCCACCGGCAGGTAGCGCCGCCACCCCTCCCGCGCCGAGACCAGTGCCGGTTCGGGCATCAGGCTGAGTATCAGCGGCGCGCGCCCGGTGACGGCGTGCACATAGGCGATGTTGAGCCCCAGCAGGGTGTCGACGGGCGGCGCGAAGGGGGAGATCGCCGCCCACGGCAGCCGCATGCCGAACGTGGCGCTTCCGCGCGCCTCGTCCAGTCGGACCTTGGGCGCCAGCTCGAGCACCTGCGCGGTCTGCGGCCGCCCGTTGCGCTCGATCAGCGCCGCGACCGGCACGCCGTCGGAGACGCCGAAACCAAACGCGAAGGACCGGTCGCTTTCGTAACCACCGTCCGGCTCCGGAATCGCGACCGTGATGCGGAAACCGTCGCCCAGGCGCCAGGGCTGCGCGTTCTCCGCGAAGCTGTTCGCCTGGACCGTGGCCGCGAACTCTAGCCCGCCCGCATCGCTCCTGACGCGCACGCGCACGCGCGGGCCTACTGCGCCGGCTGGCAGCGGATCGCCGTTGTTGGACAGCAGAGGCATTTCCCGGCTGAAATGGCCGTCGCGCAGCACGAGCCGGCGAGCCGCCGCCTCGCGTCCCAGCCGCTCGCGGGCCTCGGCCAGCAGCGTCTGAAAGCGCGGCTCGCCCCGCAGCGGCGCCAGGTCCGGATCGTTCTCGGCCAGGCGCGGATCGGCCAGCGGACCGGCCAGCGAGGCTGCCAGCGCCCGCCAGGCCGCCGCCAGCTCTCCGCGCCGCGCCTGCACGCAGGCCAGGTTATGCGCGGCCAGCGCGTCATGCGGGACCAGCGCCGTCAAGCGCTGCGCGACCGCGGCCGCTGATTCCAGATCGCCGGCGCGCATGGCGGCGGAGAACCGCGAACCGAGCTCGAGGCGCTCGTCCTCCAGCGATTCCCCCTGCGCGAGCTCCCGGGCTGCCCCCGCGGGGGCGGCGCCCGCCGCGCACGCCGGCGCGGCTACCGCCCAGAACGCGCAGCCAACGACGAGAACGCGCAACGCGGAGCGGAAGATGTGAGTCCTGCCCGTCATCATACCCTCGGTTCGGCTGAGGCCTGTGCCGGCGAAATTGTTGCCGGACGCGGAAAGCGATCGCTATTGGTTGCCTTGTCGAGGTCCGGTGCCTTTCTCTCTAACTGCTGATCGATCTTGGAGATGCTGACGCCGGTACCCAGGTGCGCAGCACAACGATCAATGTCGCGTCTGGAGAGGTGGGGGGCAAGAGCCCTTGCTGTCCACTTTCTCTCTGGTATGCTCCCATCCCGATCCCCGGCTCGGTCCAGATCCCAGGGAGGTCATCGTGCGTATGTCCGCCGTCTGCTTTCTCGGCTTCGCCCTGCTCGCCGGCGCGCCCGGCGCATCCGAGCAGCGCGAGGGCGGCGCCGACCTGGTGCTCCACAATGGCCGTGTCGTCACCCTGATCGATCCAGAGCCGTCGCCGCCCCCGACCGCCGTGGCGCTGCGGAGCGGGCGGATCGACTTCGTCGGCGACGACGCCGGCGCGCTGGCGCTCGCCGCGCCCGACACTCGGGTCATCGACCTGCACGGCGCCGTCGTCGTGCCCGGTCTGTGCGACGCCCACGCCCACCTGTATGGCCTGGGCACGGCGCTCGCGCAGCTCGACCTGCGCGGCACCGCTTCACCCGAGGACGCGGCGGAGCGGGTCCGCGCAGCGGCGGCCGCGGCGGCCCCGGCCGCCTGGATCGAAGGACGCGGCTGGGATCAGAACGATTGGCCGGTCAAGGAGTTCCCCCACCGCGCCCTGCTGGACGCCGCGGCGCCCGCGCACCCCGTGCTGCTGCGAAGGGTCGACGGACACGCCGCCTGGGCCAACGCGCGCGCGCTGGCGCTGGCGGGGGTGGGGCCAGACACGCCCGATCCGGAGGGGGGGCGCATCCTGCGCGACGAAGATGGCCGCCCCTCGGGCGTTTTGATCGACAACGCGGTCGACCTGGTGCGCGACGCCATCCCGCGGCCCGGACGCGCCGAGATCCGGCGCCGCGTGCTGCTGGCGGTCGAGCACTGCCTGGAGCGCGGCCTGACCGCCGTGCACGACGCCGGTGCCACGAACGATATCCTGGATGTCTACCGCGAGCTGGCACAGAACGGCCAACTCCGCCTGCGGCTCTACGCCATGCTCGAGGACGACGACGCCACGCTGGAGCGCTGGCTGCCAACGGGCCCTTACCTCAGTCCGGACGGCATGCTGGCCGTGCGCGCCGTGAAACTCTACGCGGATGGCGCGTTGGGCTCGCGCGGCGCCTTGCTGCTGGAGGATTACACCGACGATCCCGGCAACCGCGGGCTGCAGCTGACACCCGCCGAGCGTTTGGAGGACGTGGCCAGCCGGGCCGGCCGGGCCGGCTTCCAGGTGTGCACCCATGCCATCGGCGACGGCGCCAACCGGCTGGTGCTCGACCTCTACGAGCGCCTGCTGCCCGAGGCGGGCGGGGAGGCGGCGCGCTGGCGCGTCGAGCACGCTCAGATCCTGGATCAGGCCGAGCTGCCCCGTTTCGCCCGGCTGGGGGTGATCGCCTCGATGCAGCCCGTGCACTGCACCAGCGACATGGACTGGGTCCCGGCAAGGCTGGGACAGCGGCGCAGCCGCCTGGCCTATGCCTGGAAGTCGCTGCTGGACGCCGGCGCCCGGATCTGCTTCGGCACCGACTTTCCGGTCGAGGCGGCCGACCCTCTGCCCGGCCTGTATGCCGCTCGCGCCCGGGCGCACGCCGACGGCACGCCGGCCGGCGGCTGGCTCCCGGCCGAGCGGCTGGACGGGCGCACAGCGCTGCGCCTTTACACCGCGGGCGGAGCCTACGCGGCCTTCGCCGAGGAGAGGCTGGGCCGGGTCGCGCCGGGCATGCTGGCCGATCTGACGGTCTTGAGCGGCGACCCCACGGCGGTCCCCCCGTCGGAACTGGCGGCGCTGCGCGTGGTGTTGACCGTGGTCGGCGGGCGCGTGCGCCACCAGGCGCGCGAATGAAGTGGCCCGCTGCGGGCGCAGCGAGTATCATGAGGGAACGACAGGTCAGGCTCTCCGGCTCCCCGCGCCGGCCTTCGGGCCGCGTCGCGGACCCGGTCCCCGGTATCGAGAGGAGACGGCCATGACCAGCATCCCCATCGACATCGTCGATGCCTTCGCTGACCGGCCGTTCGCCGGCAATCCGGCGGCCATCGTGCCCGAAGCCGCCGGGCTCGCCGATGCCGTCATGCTGCAGATCACCGAGGAACTCCGCATGGAGGCGGGTTTCGTGCTGCCGGCGCGCGCGGCGGGCGCCGATCTGCGCCTGCGTTTCTTCACGCCGCGGCGCGAGGCGATGCTCAGCGGCCACGTGATCGTCGCGGCCATGACGTCGCTGGCGGCGCGCGGCCGGTTCGCGGGGGGAGCGGAGCCGCAGGCGCTGCGCGTCGAAACCGGCCGCGGCGTGCTGCCGGTGACGGTCGCGCCCGCGGACGGAGGGGTGGCGCGCGTGACCTTCGAGCTGCCGGCGCCGCGGTTCGGCGAGCCGGTGCCGATCGAGGAGGCGGCCGCGGCGCTGGGCGTGCCGGCGGCCGCTCTGATGCTGGGCGAGCACCGCCCGCAGCGGGTGTCCTGCGGTTTCGACGTCCTGGTCGTGCCGATCGCGGACCGGGCGGCTGCCTGGGGCGCCATGGCGGATCTGCAGCCGATCCGGCGCCTGGCCGACCGCCTGGGGGTCGGCGGCGTCGTCTGCTTCTGCCCCGACACGCGCAAGGCGGACGTCGACCTGTTCTGCAGATTCTTCTACCCGAGCGAAGGCACGGACGAGGATGTCGTCAGCGGCACTTCGCTGGGCGCGATCACCGCATACTGCCTGGAACATGGCGTGCTGCCGGCCAGGCGGGAGGCGCGCGTGGTGACCGAGCAGGGCCATGCCCTGGGCCGGCCGAACCGGGCCGTCATCGAAGCGCGCATGGAAGGCGGCCGCTGCGCGGGCATCCGGCTCGCGGCGGCGGGCGTGGTGGTGCTGAGGGGGACATTGCAGCCCTTGGCCGCGGCGGCGGGGGCGCCGCGCTGAGCGGGGGCGGCATCGCCGGCGAGGGCTGATCGACTCGGGGAGGCCGCCCGGCGGGGCGGCGGGGAGGGCGAGGCATGCCCTACACGCACAGGGTGCTGCTCGTCGACGACAGCATCGACGACAATTTCATCAACACGCGTCTGCTGCGGAAGACCGGTTTCACCTCGCATGTCGAAGTCCGCAAGGACGGAGCCGACGCGCTGCGGTATCTGCGCGAGCTGGCGGCGAAACCGGACCTGCCGGCGCGCGAGATTCCGCGCGTCGTCTTCCTGGACCTGCGCATGCCCAAGCTGGGGGGATTCGAGTTCCTGCAGGAATTCGCCGTGCTGCCGGCCCGCTTTCGGGAGCAATCCGTGGTGGTGATCCTGACCTCGTCGCTGTTGACGATCGATCGCGAGCGTGCCGTCGAGTTCGCGGACCTGGCGCATTACATCGTCAAGCCGCTGACGCGCGAGAAGCTGGAGGACCTCAAGGACAAGCTGGCGCTCGTCCCCTGAGCGCCGCCGGCCGGCCTCAGCCCGCCGCCACCTCGGCGAAGACCAGGGCGGCGGTGTCGCGCGCGATCATCAGCTCCTCGTTGGTCGGGATGATCATGATCTTCACGCGCGAGCCCATGCGGCTGATGATGGCCTCGTCGTGCCGGGTGGCGTTCTTGAAGGTGTCGAGCTGGGCGCCCAGGATGTCCAGCCCCTGGCAGGACCATTCCCTGATCAGCGAGTCGTTTTCGCCGACGCCGGCCGTGAAGATGATGGCGTCGACCCGGCCCAGCGCCACCGCGTAGGCCCCGATGTACTTGCGGATGTGGTAGGCGTAGATCTCGAGCGCCAGGCGCGCGCGGTCGTCGCCGTTCGCGTACGCCTTCTCGACGTCGCGCAGATCGCTGCTGATCCCCGAGATGCCGAGCATGCCGCTCTGTTTGTTCAGCATCTTGTCGACGTCGGCCAGCGACATCCCCAGCTGGGCGTGCAGGTGGAACACGATCGCCGGATCGATGTCGCCGCTGCGCGTCCCCATCATCAAGCCCTCGAGCGGCGTGAATCCCATCGAGGTGTCGATCGAACGTCCGCCCGCGACCGCGGCCACCGAGGCGCCGTTGCCCAGGTGGCACGTGATCAGATTCAGCTCCCGCAGGTCGCGATTGAGCACCTGGGCCGCGCGCTGCGTGACGTAACGATGGCTCGTGCCGTGGAAGCCGTAGCGACGAATCTTGTTCTCCTGATAGAGACGGTAAGGAATGGGATAGATGTAGGCGCGGTCCGGCATCGTCTGGTGGAAGGCGGTGTCGAACACGCCGACCATGGGCGCCCGCGGCAGGTGCGCGCGCGCCGCCTTGATACCGGTGATGTTGGCCGGATTGTGCAGCGGCGCCAGGGGCACGCATTCCTCGAGCGCCGCCATCACGTCGTCGTCGAGGCGGACGGAACAGGCGTACTTCTCCCCGGCGTGCACAACGCGGTGGCCCACCGCGGCGATGTCGTCGAGACTGCCCAGGACGCCGTGCGCGGGCGAGGTCAGCGCGTCCAACATCAGCTGCACGGCGGTGCCGTGGTCCGGCACCGGCAGTTCGGCGACAACGTCATCGCCGCCCGGCCGGCTGCAGGTGTGGCGCCCTTCGGCCAGTCCGATGCGCTCGACCAGTCCCTTGGCGAGCAGGCGCTCCTGCTCCATCTCCAGGAGCTGGTACTTGACCGAACTGCTGCCGCAGTTCAGCACCAGGACGTTCTTCATCCCCGCCGTCCCCCGCGCCGTCAGGCGCCGCCGCTCTGCAAGGTCGTGATCGCGGCGACGTTGACGATGTCTTCGACGCTGCAGCCGCGCGACAGATCATTGACGCCGCGCGCCATGCCCTGCAGGATCGGGCCGACCGCTTCGGCCCCGGCCAGCCGCTGCACCAGCTTGTAACCGATGTTGCCCGCGTCCAGATCCGGGAAGATCAGCACGTTGGCGCGTCCCGCCACCGGGCTGCCCGGCGCCTTGCTGGCGCCCACTTTGGGCACCAGCGCCGCGTCGGCCTGCAAGGGCCCGTCGACCTCCAGCTCCGGCGCCTTCTCCCGCAGCAGCCTCGTCGCCTCCTCCACCTTCTCGACGCGCGGGCCGCTGCCGCTGCCCCGGGTGGAGAAGCTGAGCATGGCGACGCGCGGCGCGAAGCCGCAGAGCGAGCGCGTCGTGGCGGCGGTGGCGACGGCGATGTCGGCCAGCTGCGGTGGGGTGGGATCGGGGTTGACCGCGCAATCGGCGAAGACGATCAGGCCTTGCTCCCCGTAGTCCCAGTCCGGTTTGACCATGACGAAGCAGCTCGAGACGATCGAAACACCCGGCGCGGTGCCGACGATCTGGAAGCCCGCCCGCAGGACGTTCGCGGTGGCGTTGACCGCCCCGGCCACCATGCCGTCGGCCACGCCCCGCGAGACCAGCATGGCGCCGTAGAACAGCGGATCGGCCAGGATCTTGGCCGCCTGCTCCGCGGTCAGCCCCTTGTGTCGCCGCTTCTGGTGGAGGAGCTCGACGTAGCCGGCGCGCTCGGGGTCCGCCGCGGGGTCGAGCATGGCGATTCCTTCCGGATCCGAACCCAGCGCCCGCAGCTGCCGCGCCAACTGGTCCGGATCGCCCAGCAGAAGCACGCGGGCGAACCCGGCGTCGCGGATGGCGGCGGCGGCGCGCAGCGTGCGGTCGTCCCAGGTCTCGGGCAGCACGATGGTCTGCTGCAGCGCGGCCGCCTTGCGGCGCAGATCCTCGATAAACGACATGACGCTCCCCTCGCGCTGAACTGGCCGGCCGCCGGCGGCGGCCGCCTCGGATCTGGAAAAACTTCGCCCGCTGCCCTAGGCAAGTCAAAGGAAAACGCCGGTTGTGCTGGCGGCCGCAGGCCGCGGTGGTAGCTTGTCGGCTCGCGACCGTTGCGCTGCCGCGGCGGTGGCGTCACCTCCAGGCGAAAGGCCCGACGTGATAATACGCGAAGCCTCCCAGGTTCCGGCCGAAGCCGTGCAGAGCGAGGGCGTCGCCGGCGTCAGCATCCGCTGGCTGATAGGCCGGCAGGACAATCCGGACAATTTCTATATGCGGCTGTTCGAGGTCGCGCCTGGTGGGCACACGCCGCACCATGGCCACCCCTGGGAGCACGAGATCTACGTCCTGGAGGGGAGGGGCGAGGCATTGACGCCAGAGGGCCGGCAGGGGCTCGGCCCCCACACGGTCATCCACGTGCGGGCGGGCGAGGAGCACCAGTTCCGCAACACTGGCGAGCGGCCCCTCAAATTCCTCTGCCTGGTGCCGAAGAGCGCGGCCTATTGAGGTTCGCGCGGTTCGGCCGCTGCGCTCTCGCCGGCGGCGAGGTCCAACGCGGGTATGCGGTCGAGCATGTCCTGCAGCGTGAAGCCGCCCCAGAATGAGCGCAGCTGCTCGCCCAGCATGCCCCAGATCGCGCGCGTGGAGCAGAAGTCGGAGCGGTCGCAGACGCTCGGATCGGCGCAGCAGTCGACCAGTTCGCTGTCGCCGTCGAGCGCGTTGATCACCTCCCACAGGGTGATCTCGGCGGGCGGGCGATTCAGCAGATAGCCGCCGCGCACGCCCTTGCGGCTGACGATGAGCTGTTTCTTGCGCAGCATGCCGACCAGCTGCTCCAAGTACTTGCCGCTGACCTCCTGCGAGTGGGCGATGGCGCTGATCGGAACCGGGGGGCCGCCGTAGCCTTCGGCGATCTGCAGGATCGCGCGCAGGCCGTAGCGGACCTTGGTGGTCACGCGCATGGATCTGGCTCCCTTCCGCTGCCGGCGCGCCGGCGGCGCGCTCGCACGCGCCCGGCGGGGCCGGCGGCTCTCCACGGCAGAACATGGCAAGACCGGGCCGGCGGCGCAAGGGCGACCGCAAGGGCGGCGCGCCGGCGGGCGCGGCGGCGCAGCCTCCACGGCTCAGAGCGCCGCCGTCTTGTCGATCTCGGGAACCGGTCGCAACAGCAGGCCCGTCAGGTGCAGGGGCAAGGTCGTGGCCCGCTTGCGCTCGATGTCGCGATAGACCCGCTCGATCTGCACCGGCTGCAGATGCAGCGCCGCCGCGGCCGCGGCCGGCTCCACGGCGTGATTGTGCGCCCACAGCAGCAGGTCCATCTGCTGGTACGGCAGGACGAAGTAGAACTCGTCCTGCCCCTGCGGCAGGCTGTAGGTGTCGGTGGTCGGCGAGGCCGCGCAGATCTCGTCGGGCAGGCCGAGGTGGCGCGCCAGGGCGTACACCTGGGTCTTGTAGAGGTGGGCGATCGGCTTGATGTCGGCGGCGCCGTCTCCGTTCTTGACGAAGAAACCCTGGTCGTACTCCAGGCGGTTGGGAGTGCCGGCCACGGCGTAGTTCAGCCGATCGGCGTGGTAGTACTCCAGCGTCTTGCGGATGCGCTGCTTGAAATTGGTGGCGGCCACGATCTCCAGGTAGGCCTGCAGCGGCAGGCGCGCCTCGTGTGTGGCCCCGTCCGGATCCTGCGCCACCAGCCGGTAGACGTTCATGCGGTCGGAATCGAGCAGGTCGGCGGGCAGGACGATCTTCGCCTTCCAGCCCGGCCCGTAGGCGGGGAAAACCGTGCGGTAGGCGGCGTCCCGTCGGCGGTAGCAGCCGATCGCTTCCAGAGTGGGGGCGATGTCCTCGACGGCGTGGTCGACTCCCAGGTGCTCGACCAGCAGGCGCCCGCGCAGGGTGCTGGCAGGCGACGAATCGCGCTCCGGCAGCAGCAGCGCGAACGCCTTGCGCGGCCCGAAGGCGCGCACGGCCAGGGCCAGGGTGACGCTGCTGTCGATGCCGCCGCTGACCGCCACGACCACGCCGCGGCGGCGCAGGGAGTGCACGACGAGTTGACGCAGGCGGGAGGCGATCTCCTCCGCCTCGCGCGCCAGATCGATCTCCAGGACGCTGCGGTCGAACATGCGACGGCTCTCCCCTCCACGCCGCCCCGCGGCGTCACGACGTCACGGGCTCCGGCAAGACAACCCGGCGGCCGGTGCGCCAGGCGGGCCCCGCGCCGGCGCAGCCACAGGGTAAGCCGGCGGCGCATCCGCGTCGAGCCTCAAACACTGAGGGCTGCGGCGGGTCCTTGACCGGCCGCCCGGCGGCCTGCACCTTCCCTGGGGTTGGAGGAGGGGAGGGCGAGGATGGGAACCGCAGGCCCGCACCGTGGCTGGCTCGTCGCCGGAGCCGGCACGGGAATCAACCTGGCTCTGGGCGTGCTCTACGCCTGGAGCATCTTCAAGCTGGCGATCAAGTTCTCGGTGGAGTCCGGGGGAGACTTCGCCTGGGGGCCGGCCCAGCTCAACGACCCCTATTCCACCGCCTGCCTGGTTTTCGCTCTCTCCATGATCGGCGCCGGCAGGCTGCAGGACCGCTGGGGGCCCCGCCTGACCGCGCTGCTGGGCGCGGTGCTGGTGGGGGCGGGGATGCTCTTGATCGCGCACACCACCGACCACGGTCTGTGGGTGCTTGGGTTCGGCGTGCTGGTCGGCATGGGGATCGGCTGCGCGTATGCCGCGGCGACGCCGCCCGCCCTCAAGTGGTTCCCGCCCGCTCGCACCGGCCTGGTGGCCGGCGTGGTGGTGTCCGGTTTCGGTCTGGCCGCGGTCTACATCGCCCCGCTGGCGCGCCATCTGATCGACCGCCACGGTCTGGCGCACGCGCTGCTGGCCCTGGGCCTGTCGCTGGCGGGCGCGATCGCGGCGCTGTCGCTGCTGCTGGTCAATCCGCCGGCGGGCGCGTCGGCCGGCGGCGCGGCGCGGACCGCCGCGGCCCGGGGTGCCGGGCCCGGCGGCGACGTGGCGCCGGCCCGGCTGCTGCGCACGGGCAGCTTCTACCTGCTGTGGCTGCTCTTCTTCATCGGCGCGGGGGCCGGCCTGATGGTCATCGGTTCGATCGGCGAGATGGCGCGCGCCGCGCTGGGCGAGGCGGCTTTCGTGGCGGTGGCCGTGATGGCCGTCGGCAACGCCGCCGGCCGGATCGCGGTGGGGGCCGCCTCCGATCGGCTGGGGCGGCGTCGCGCCCTGGGGCTGCTTTTCGCCGCCCAGGCCGCGCTGATGCTCGCCGGCGCGGCGCTGATCGAATCGGCTCGCGCCGGGGCCGCGGGGCTGCTGCTGCTGGCGACCCTGATCGGCTTCAATTACGGCGGCAATCTGTCGCTCTTCCCCTCGCTGGCCAAGGATCGTTACGGCCTGAAGCACTTCGGCGTCAATTACGGACTGCTGTTCACCGCCTGGGGGGCAGGCGGTTTCGTGATGAGCCGCTGGTCGCAGATGCTCTACGCCGGCAGCGGGTCCTACCGCTCGGCGTTCCTGACAGCGGCGGGTCTGCTGGCCGCGGGCGGCCTGCTCACGCTCGCCCTGCGCGGCCGGCGCGCCTTGCCATCACGCCCCGTGGAGCGCATGTTTGCCGGGCGCCGCGGGGTTGATGGAGGCGGCGCCTAGCAAGTTCGGCCTTCGCGAGGCGGCGCCGCGGGCGGATGATCCTGGGCATCGGCATCGACCTGATCGAGGTCGCGCGCATCGAGCGGCAGCTCGCCGCCGACGGGGCGGGTTTCCGCGACGCGGTGTTCACCCCCGTCGAGATCGCCTACTGCGAGCGCAAGCACTTTCCCGCGCAGCACTACGCGGCGCGCTTCGCAGCCAAGGAGGCCGTCTTCAAGGCGCTGGCCGTGACCGCGGCGGACGGCGTCGCCTGGCGCGAGGCCGCGGTGGCCGGCGAGGGCGGCCCGCCGCGCCTGGAGCTGACCGGCCGGCTGGCCCGGCTGGCCGCGGCGCGCGGCGTGCGGCGCGCCCATCTGACCCTGTCGCACACGCGCGAGCTGGCGGTCGCCAGCGTCATCCTGGAGGACGAAACGCCAAACCGGGAGTCGGAAGGATGAGCACCACCCTGACCTACGAGGAGCTGCGGCAAGGCTTCGACTGGTCGCTCGCCGCGCGGGAGCTGGGCTACCGCGACGGCGACGTCATCAACATCGGCTGGCACTGCAGCGACCGCATCTGCCTGCTCGGCCGCGCGCGGAAGCCGGCCCTGATCTGGGAGGACTTCCGCGGCGAGCAACGCGCCTACACCTTCGACGACCTGCGGCTGCTCACCAACGCGATGGCGCAGTGGCTGCGCGATCTCGGCCTGCAGCCTGGCGAGCGCATCTGCCTCTTCATGGACCGGGTGCCCGAGCTGTACCTGGGTTTTCTGGCCGTGCTCAAGATGGGCGGGATCGTGCAGCCGCTGTTCTCGGCCTTCGGCGACGAATCGTTGCTGACGCGGCTGGAGAACGCCGAGACCGCCGCCATCGTCACGCAGCGCAAGCACGCCCCCAAGGTGCGCAAGATCCTGGACCGCCTGCCGAGTCTGCGCCACGTGATCATCGTGGACCAGGGCGACGCTCAGCTGAAGGAGCGCGAGAAGGCGCTGGCGCTGGACCGGCTGCCGCGCCTGGAGGAGTTCGCGGTCCATCCCACCACCGCCGAGACGCCGTCGGTGCTGCACTACACCTCCGGCACGACGGGGCAGCCCAAGGGCGCGCAGCACGTGCATCAGTCGCTGCTGGCGCAGTACCTGACCGCGAAGTGGGTGCTCGATCTGCGCGACGACGACGTCTATTGGTGCAACGCGGACCCCGGCTGGGTCACGGGTACCTCGTACGGCATCATAGGCCCCTGGGCCAACGGCGTGACGCAGTGCGTGCTCGATTCCGGCTTCAACACCGAGCGCTGGTACGCCTTCATGCAGAAGCACCGGGTGACGGTGTGGTACTCGGCGCCGACGGCCATCCGCCTGCTGATGCGCGAAGGCACGGACGTGGTGCGCAAGTACGACCTGTCGTCGCTGCGGCACCTGGCCAGCGTGGGCGAGCCGCTCAACGCCGAGGCGGTGCTCTGGTCGCAGGAGGCCTTCGGCCGGCCGTTCCACGACACCTACTGGCAGACCGAGACCGGTTGCATCGTGATCACCAACTTCCCCGGCATGAAGGTCAAGCCGGGCTCCATGGGGCGGCCGTTCCCCGGCATCACCGCCACCGTGCTCGACCCGCGCACCCACGAACCGTACGCCGAGCCGGGCCGGGTCGGCCTGATCGCGCTGCGCCCGGGCTGGCCGTCGCAGATCCGCGGCTACTGGCGCAACGAAGCGGGCTACCGCGCCAAGTTCCGCAACGGCTGGTACATCTGCGGCGACCGCGCCAGCATCGACCAGGACGGCTACTTCTGGTTCGTCGGGCGCGACGACGACGTCATCAACACCGGCGGGCACCTGGTCGGGCCCTTCGAGATCGAGTCGGCGCTGATCGAGCATCCGGCGGTGGCGGAATCGGCGGCGGTGGCCAAGCCGGATCCCGTGAACATGGAGGTGGTCAAGGCGTTCGTCTGCCTCAAGCCGGGGATCGAGCCGGACGCCGACCTGGAGCTGGAGATCATGAACTTCATCCGCAAGCGGCTGTCGCCGCTGGCCATGCCGCAGGAGATCGAGTTCGTCAAGACCCTGCCCAAGACGCGCAGCGGCAAGATCATGCGGCGGGTGCTGCGCGCGCAGGAATTCGGCGAACCGGTCGGCGACATTTCCACCCTGATGGACGATTAACGCGGGAGACGGCCATGGACGACGTGCAGAAGACCGTGCTCGAATACGTGATCCGGGAGTACCTTGAGGACGGGGACGACCGCGAGATCACGCCCGAGACGCCCCTGATCTCGGGCGGCATCGTCGACTCGTTCTCGATGGTGTCCCTGAAGCGCTTCCTGGAGAAGAAGTACAGCCTCCAGATCCCCGACGCCGACGCCAGCCCCGAGGCGTTCGACACCGTCACCCGCATCGCCGCGCTGGTGCGGCGTTTCCAGCAGTAGGAGGCCCGCGATGGCATACGGCGAAGCCGCCCGCGCCCATTACCAGCAGGAACTGGCCGGCCTGCGCGCCGCGGGTCTGTTCAAGGAGGAACGGTACATCCGCAGCCCCCAGGGAGCCGACATCGAGGTCGAGTTCCCGGCGGGCGCCGCCGGCAAGCGGGTCATCAACCTGTGCGCGAACAACTACCTCGGGCTGTCCAGCCACCCCGAGGTGGTGGAGGCCGCGCGCCAGGGTCTCGACGCGCGCGGCTACGGGATGTCGTCGGTGCGGTTCATCTGCGGCACGCAGGACATCCACCGCCAGCTCGAAGCCAAACTGACGGAGTATCTTGGCACCGAGGACACGCTGCTTTTCCCGTCGTGCATGGACGCCAACGCGGGCGTTTTCGAGGCCGTCCTGGCGGAGCAGGACGTGATGATCGCCGACCGGCTGGTGCACGCCTCGATCGTCGACGGCATGCGGCTGTGCAAGGCGATGACCGACACCTACAAGCACTCGGACATGGGGCACCTGGAGGAGAAGCTGCAGGAGCACCAGGACAAGCGCTTCCGGCTGATCATCACCGACGGCGTCTTCTCGATGGACGGCGACCTGGCGAAGCTGGACCAGATCGTCGCCCTGGCGGAGAGGTACGACGCCATGGTGTTCGTCGACGATTCGCACGCCAGCGGCTTCATCGGCCGCACCGGCCGCGGCACGCACGAGCACTGCGGCGTGGTCGGCAAGATCGACATCATCACCACCACGCTGGGCAAGGCGCTGGGCGGCGCCTCTGGCGGCTGCGTCAGCGGCCGGCGGGAGCTGGTGGAGATGTGCCGCCAGCGCGCGCGGCCCTACCTGTTCTCGAACACGGTGGCGCCGGTGATCGTGTCGGGCGCGCTCAAGGTGATCGACCTGATCTCACGCACCACCGAGCGGCGCGACAAGCTGGAATGGAACACGCAGTACTGGCGCCGCGGCCTGCGCGAGATCGGGCTGGACATCAAGGAGGGGGACAGCCCCATCGTGCCCGTGATGCTGTACAACGCCAAGCTGGCCCAGGAGGTCGCGCGCGACATGTTCGCCGAGGGCATCTACGTCGTCGGCTTCTTCTTCCCGGTGGTGCCGAAGGGGCAGGCCCGCATCCGCACGCAGCTGTCCGCCGCACACGACCAGCGCCATCTCGACGCTGGTCTGGCGGCGTTCAGGAAGGTGGGCGCCGCGCACGGCATCCTGGGGCTGGGCAAGAAGGAGATCATCGCCAAGTTCGGGATGTGACCGCCGGCCCCGCTCCGGGGCCGGGCCAGGAGGCAGCGATGTCCGGCGCCAACATCATCGAGGTGCGGCTGCCGGCCGGCATGCCGGCCTCGCCGGAGGATCTGGAAGTCCTGCGCACGACCTTCCAGACCATCGTCACGCTCACGCGCGAGTGCGGCTGCGACCAGGGCAGCCATCTGCAGAGCATGCGCGCCGAGGGGTGGGATGTGAGCTGGGGCCTGACCTGGATCGCCAAGGCCCGGCGCGGCGACGTCTACGAGGAGGCGACGGGAGCCACCAAGGACGAGGCGCTGGGCCTGCTGCAACAGCTGACGCGCTTGCACGTGGTCGACGGCTGCCCCTGAGCAGCGCCCCGTGATCAACGCCCGGGCGCGCGCCGGGAGCGCGCGGAGCCGAGGCGGCGGGGTCGACAGCGCGGGGCTTCGGCCTTATCTTGCCCCGGCAAAAAGGAGAGCCCCGTGACTCCCGCCCAACGACGCGAGTTCCTGCGCACCCTCCCCCTGTCCGACCTGCACCGCCACTTCGACGGCTCCATCCGCCCGGCCACGCTCTGGGAGCTGTCGGAGAAGTACTACTCCGCGGTGCCCGGCCTGGATTTCGCCCAGTTCCGCCACTACCTGCAATGGGACGAGACGCAGGACCGCACGCTGCTCGACTACCTGGACAAGTTCCATGTGCCGCTGCAGTACACGCAGTTCTACGACAACATCAAGCGCATCGCCTACGAGATCGCCGCCGACGCCTGGGCCGACGGCGTGCGCCTGCTCGAGCTGCGCATCAACCCGCTCATCCACCGCCGCGCCGGCCTGACCACCCGGCAGGTCATCCATGCCACCCGCAAGGGCCTGTCCCGCTTCGGCGCCGAGCAGCCGGATTTCCGCGCCGGCATCATCGTCATCGCCATGCGCAGCCACGGCGGCAACATGGCGCGCATCCTGCTGCGCGAGGTGATCGGCGAGAAGCAGGAGTTCCACGCCGGCGTCGGCGTGATCGGTTTCGACATCGCCGGCCCCGAGTCGCCGTTCCCCCCCATCCTCTTCCGCGAGGCGTACGCCCTGGCGCGCAAGATGGGGCTGGCCGCGACCGTCCACGCCGGCGAGAGCGAGGGCCCCGAGCGCATCTGGGAGGCGCTCGACCACCTGGGCCCGCAGCGCATCGGCCACGGCACCAGCGCCGGCCGCGACCCGGCCCTGATCAAGCGGCTGGCCCGCGACGGCGTCTACGTCGAGGTCTGCCTCTCCTCGAACCTGCAGACCGGCGCCGTGGCTCGCCTGTCCGACCATCCGCTGGCGCGCTTCCTCGAGGCCGGGGTCAAGGTCGCCCTCTGCACCGACAACCCCACCGTCTCCGCCACCACCATCAGCCGCGAGTACGAGCTGGCGATGGAGGCCTTCGGCTTCAGCGAGGACGACATCCGCCGTCTGGTGGAGATGTCGGCGGCCGGCACCTTCCTGTCCGGCGGCCAGCGACAGCCGGAGGCGGCTGCGGCCGGGGCGCGCTAGGGGCCAGCCGCTCCGCCTTGCCAGCGCACGGCCCGCCGTGTAGCTTTGCGGTCGTCGCGGCGGTGCGCGCGCGTCTCGCCGCCGCCACAAACCCTTTGTTCGCAAGGAGTCGACAGGACATGTCCCTCAGGAAGAAGCGGATCGGACTGCTCACGGGCGGGGGGGATGTGCCCGGCCTGAACCCCTGCATGAAGCAGGTGGTGCTGCGGGCGCTGGAGGCCGACTACGAGGTCGTGGGATTCCTGCGCGGCTGGGGCGGCCTGGCCGAATACCGCATCGGCGACGACGCCTGGAACCGGCGCTGCTACCGCCTGCTGACGCGCAACGACGTGCGCACCATCGACCGCACCGGCGGCACCTTCCTGCACACCTCGCGCACCAACCCCGCCAAGATGCGCGAGCAGGACATGCCCGAGCACCTCAAGACGCCGGACCGTAAGTACCCGGCCGACATCACCGACCAGGTCGTCGCCAACCTAGAGGACCTGGGCATCGACGCGCTGATCCCGATCGGCGGCGACGACACCCTCAGCTATGCGGCGCGGCTCAACCGCGCCGGCTACCCCCAGATCGCCATCCCCAAGACGATGGACAACGATGTCTACGGCACCGATTACTGCATCGGCTTCGGCACCGCCATCACGCGCGCCGTCGACGCCATCACGCAGCTGCGCACCCCCACCGGCAGCCACGAGCGCATCGGCCTGGTCGAACTGTTCGGGCGCAACAGCGGCGAGACGGCGCTGATCGCCAGCTATCTGGCGGGGGTCGACCGCGCGCTGATCTCTGAGGTGCCGTTCAACGTGCATCGTCTGGCCGACCTGTTGATGAAGGACAAGCGCGAGAATCCCAGCAACTACGTGATGTGCACGATCAGCGAGGGCGCCAAGATGGAGGACGGCGAGGTCATCCAGACGGGCGAGGCCGACGCCTACGGGCACAAGAAGCTGGGGGGGATCGGCCAGGAGACGGCCCGCATGCTCAAGAAGCTGACCGGCGAGGAGGTCACCTACCAGGCGCTGGGCTACATGATGCGCTGCGGCGCGCCCGACGCCCTGGACCGCATGGTCGCCATGAACTTCGCCAACCTGGCCCTGAACATGCTCCTGGACGGCGCCTCCGGCCTGATGGTCGCGCTGCAGGAGGGCAAGTACACCACGGTGGGGCTGAACTCGGTCGTGGAGGGGGTCAAGCGGGTCGAGGTCGACAAGTTCTACGACGCCATCGAGTACCGGCCCAACATCCGCCGCGTGCTCGGCGTGCCGATGTTCCTGCGTTAGCCGCCTGCGGCGGGCGCGATTCGCGGGTGCCAGAAGCGGGCCGGGGAGGTATCCTCGGCCCGCGCGTGCATCCCCGCGCCGCCGCTCCGAGGAGGAACGCTTGAGCCCGCGCCGCCTGCCGCCGCTCTTGCTTGGCCTCGCCGTTCTGGCGGCGGGTGCCTGGCTGCTGCGCGGCTACACCACGGACGACACCTTCATCCATCTGCGCTACGCCCGGCACCTGATCGAGCGGGGCGAGTTCTCGTTCAATCCCGGCGAGCGGACCTACGGCGCCACCTCGCCGCTCTGGATCTTCGGGCTGGCTCTGCTGCTGAAGCTGGGAGCGCCGCCCGCGGCGGCGGCGCGCGGGCTGGGGTTGGCGGCTGCGGCGTTGACCCTCTGGCTGCTGGACCGGCTGCTGGCGCGCCTTGGTCTGGCCGCCCCCTGGCGCGCGGCGGTGGTGCTGCTGGCCGCGGCGGACGCCTGGTTCCTGCGCTGGGGCTGCTCGGGCATGGAGACCCCGCTGGCGGCGGCGCTGTTGCTGGTGCTGCTGCTGCCGGCCGCCAGCGGCGGCGCGCCCGCCTGGACGGCCGCGCGGCAGCTGGCCTGGGGCGCCGCGGCCGGCCTGGCGGCGTTGACGCGGCCGGAATTCATGCTGCTGGGGCCGTTGGCCTGGCCATGGCTCTTCCTGCGCCGCGGGGCGCGCCCGGCGGCGCCCCTGGCCGCCGCGGCCGGATGGCTGGCGGTGCTGGGCCCCTGGCTGCTGCACGCGCGCATCGCCTTCGGCCGCTGGACCCCCGGCACGGCGGAGGCCAAGAGCTTCGCCCCGACCCTGGAGCCGGCCGCGCTGGCCGCCTCGGCGGCTCAGTCGTTGCAGCAGCTGGCCGCCGTGCAGGGGCCGCTGTGGCTGGCGCTGGCGGGGGCGATTCTGCTGTGGCGGCTGGGCGCCCGCGGCGGCTCGCCCTCGCCGGACCGCCCGCCCCCCCCGCACGGCGGCGGGTTATGCCTGGTCGTGGCAGGGATCGTCGCGACCTGGACCCTGGCGCTGTGCGGCGGCTACGCGGTCAAGCAGGTGTGGGTGATCTCGCGCTATCTCAGCCCGCTCGCTCCGGCGCTGCTGGCCGCCATGGCGGCGGTGGCGCTGCGCTGGCGCGCCGCGCCGGCGCGGCGCGCGCGCGCGGGCGACGCCGTGCTGGCGGCGGGCGCGCTGGCCACGCTGGCGCTGAACGGCTGGCTGCTGGCGGCGCGGGTGGCGCCGCACGCCCGCGGTTTCTCGCGCGGGGTGCGCGAGTGCCTGCTGCCGCTGGGGCAGCGTCTGCGCGACCACACGCCGCCCGACGCCTCCGTCGCCGCCCTGGACATCGGCGCGCTGGGATACGCGAGCGAACGGCGGGTCGTGGACCTGGCCGGCCTGGTCAGCCCCGAGATCCTGGAATTGGGGCGGCGCGAGGGGTTCGCCGCCATGGTCGCCAGCGGTCTGTGGCTCGACGTCGCGGTCCCCGACTACCTTGTCGACCGCACCGACGGCCCGCCGCGCTGGACGGGCCGCGTCGTGCGCGGCGTCGCCTTCACGCTGCTAGACACCTGCACCCTGGCCGGCGTCGGCCTGCGCGAGCCGCAGCCGTGGACCGTGGCGCTCTATCGGCTGCAGCGCCACGAGCCGCCGCCCCCCGCGCTTGACCGCCCGCCCCCGTCCGCCGTAGAATGAGCTGAACGCTGCCCGTTCCCTCCTCGAGCTTTCCGCTCGCCCCGCGCGAGCCTGGCATAGATCGATCGGCATTGCGGCGCGCCGC